>DVKB01000009.1 GCA_018716305.1 Candidatus Scatomonas merdigallinarum | reverse complement strand
CTGGACGGCAGCGTGACGCTTGTAAACCCTGTACAAGCCATGAAGGCATAATCTTCGATACTCTGTATACTGGCCGGCAGGTTGATGTCTTTGAGTGCCGTACAGGATCGGAAGGCGCTGCTGCCGATATTCGTGAGGCCATCATTAAAGGATACATCCGTCAGGCCTGTGCAGCCGTTGAACACGTTATCTCCCATAGTCTCCAGACTATCCGGTAAGACAACCCGCTCCAGTTCCTTATTATCCTGGAACGCGCCGTCCCCGATGCTCTGCACGATATAGCCATCCAACTCTGACGGAAGCTGTATATCTGTTTCAGCGCCACTGTATCCTGTTATCTCGCAATATGTACCATTCAGTATTGTAAATGTAAAATCACTTACTTCACTCTGGGTATCAATATTTTCATTTTCAGCAATCGCATTGGGTACAGCCTTCGGTTCCGTCTCTTCCTCCTGATTATCATTTGTGATCTCCGCAGCATTTTCTGTTTGTGCATTCGTTCCGTTGGAATCCTCTGTTATCTGAGAAACGCTGTCACTTGAAGTGCTTTTATCTGCTGCATCTGTCGAAACATTGGTGTCTAAGGGCCACGTACTGCTTTGCGGCTCTTCCCCCATTTGCTCCTCCGGAAAACTTTCCGTATTCTCGATTTCCACATAATCTATCTGTGAGCCTTCTGCTATAACGTTGACTGGAGAGAAAATTCCCAGATAAAAAGACAGTGATATGGCACAAATTTTAAAAATCTTATTTTTCATCTACTATATCCCCCATCATTTTCTTAAATATTTATTTAGATAATTAAGATTATCCTGTTAAACTTGCCTATTTCTGATTGTAATATATATCACTATTTTTCACATTAACATCCGATAATAAAAGTTTTTATTTTCTATCAATACTTCCTGAATATACAATCATTTTCATCCCTGCAATGAAATCTCGACACAAAAACTAAGCAGCTTTTGCTTGCTGCGTCTCTCACAGAGACTGTTTTTAAAGCCGGTACATTATTGATGCCACTACCGACCATTCAGGATATGTTGTCAAGAAGTGTTAATCCGGCTGTTCCAATAAAACCCATAAAAAAGCCGCTGCTCTGCAAATTTACATCTGCTTCGCAGCGACTTTTTCGCATCATTTATTCTGTTATCCTTACCGAAACTGATTGCTCTCCCGGTCATACTCGTAATTGATCGCTTTCAGTTTTTCCTGCAGCTCTGTCACCTGCAGCCCCAGGTCTTCACAGAGTTCGTTTAAGCTTCCATAATGGTCTCGCAGCTGCGTATTTACATAACTCAGCAGCATCACAGGATCTTTTGGGATCATTCCACTACCTCCGCTTCCGGTTTTACCACTGCCGTCAGTTTTCCCTCCTGCACCGTCAGCAGTATGGTGTCGCCCTGGCCCACATTTCCTCCCAGGATCAGGCGGGCCGACAGGGTCTCCACATACTTCTGCACAAACCGCTTCAGGGGCCTTGCGCCGTATACCGGATCGTAGCCGCCGTCAATGACAAACTGCTTGGCCTCCGGAGTCAGTTCAATGGTAAGTTCCTGGTCTGCCAGCCGCCGGTTTAGATCCGCCAGCAGCAGATCCACAATATGGCCGATGTTGTCCTTGGTCAGAGGCTTGAACAGGATGATCTCATCCAGCCGGTTCAGGAATTCCGGACGGAAGTGGGCCCGCAGGTCGTTCTGCACCAGATCCTGAGCCTGCTGGCTGATGGTGCCGTCCTCCTGGATCCCCTCCAGCAGATACTGGGAACCGATGTTGGAGGTCATGATCAGGATCGTGTTCTTAAAGTCCACAGTCCGGCCCTGGGAATCGGTGATCCGGCCGTCGTCCAGCACCTGCAGCAGCACGTTGAACACATCCGGGTGGGCTTTTTCGATCTCATCGAACAGTACCACCGAGTAGGGTTTCCTCCGGACCGCTTCCGTCAGCTGGCCCCCCTCCTCGTATCCCACGTATCCCGGAGGCGCTCCGATGAGCCGGGACACGGAATATTTCTCCATATACTCGCTCATATCGATCCGCACCATGTTGTTCTCATCGTCAAACAGCTTCTCCGCCAGTGTCTTTGCCAGCTCCGTTTTTCCCACGCCGGTGGGGCCCAGGAACAGGAAAGAACCGATGGGCTTGGTGGGATCCTTGATCCCTGCCTTGGAACGGATAATGGCGTCCGCTACTTTGCTGACCGCCTCGTCCTGGCCCACTACTCTCTTGTGGAGCTCATCTTCCAGCCGGAGGATCTTGGCCTTCTCTCCCTCTGTCAATTTGGCCACGGGAATCCCGGTCCACCGGGAAATGATCCGGGCGATCTCATCTTCTGTGACGCTCTCATGGACCAGGGACATATCCTGGTTTTTCAGTTTTTCTTCTTCTGCCTGCAGCTGCTGCTGAAGTCTGGGCAGTTCTCCGTACTGCAGTTCTGCCGCTTTCTCCAGATCGTAATTCTGCTGGGCGCTCTGGATCTGACGGTTCAGATCCTCGATCTGCTCCCGGAGTCCGGACAGCTTCTCCTGGGAGGATTTTTCATTTTCCCACTGAGCTTTCTGGGCGTTAAACTGATCCTTCAGCTCCGCCAGTTCTTTCTGCAGATTCTCCAGACGCTCTCTGCTCAGGTTGTCCGTCTCCTTCTTCAGAGCAGCCACCTCGATCTCCATCTGCATGATCTTCCGGTTCTGCTCATCCAGCTCCGCCGGCATGGTATCCATCTCGGTCTTGATCAGGGCGCAGGCCTCGTCCACCAGGTCGATAGCCTTGTCCGGCAGGAACCGGTCGGAAATATACCGGTCGGAAAGGGTGGCCGCCGCCACCAGAGCCCCGTCGGTGATCTTCACCCCGTGGTACACCTCGTACCGCTCCTTCAATCCACGCAGGATGGAGATGGTATCCTCCACCGTGGGCTCATCCACCAGCACCGGCTGGAACCGGCGCTCCAGAGCCGCGTCCTTCTCAATGTACTGGCGGTACTCATCCAGGGTGGTAGCGCCGATGCAGTGCAGCTCGCCTCTGGCCAGCATAGGCTTCAGCATATTGCCGGCATCCATGGCGCCGTCGGTCTTCCCTGCTCCTACAATCAGGTGCAGCTCATCAATAAAGAGGATGATCTTGCCTTCGCTCTTGCGGACTTCCTCCAGAACGGCCTTCAGCCGCTCCTCAAACTCGCCCCGGTATTTGGCTCCCGCCACCAGGGCTCCCATATCCAGGGAAAAAATGGTCTTATCTTTCAGTCCTTCCGGCACATCTCCCCGGACGATCCGCTGGGCAAGGCCCTCCACCACGGCGGTCTTGCCGACGCCGGGTTCTCCGATGAGCACCGGATTATTTTTGGTCTTGCGGGAAAGGATCCGGATCACATTCCGAATCTCTCCGTCCCGGCCGATGACCGGATCCAGCTTCTGGTCTCTGGCCTTCTCCACCAGATCCTGTCCGTATTTGTTCAGCGTATCATAGGTTGCCTCCGGATTGTCCGTGGTCACCCGCTGGTTGCCCCGGACCGTGCTCAGAGCCTGGAGAAAGCGCTCTCTGGTGATGCCGTACTCTTTAAAAATCTGCTTCATGCTGGGGCTTGGATTCCGCAGCATGGACAAAAACAGGTGCTCCACGGAGACATACTCGTCCCCCATGGCCTTGGCTTCGTCCTCCGCGCTGACCAGAACCTTGTTCAGATACTGGCCGATGTAGGGATTCCCTCCCTGTACCTTGACTCTGGCGTTCAGCGCCTCGTTGATCCGATTGAGAAAATACTCCTTCTGGATCTCCATTTTTTCTATCATCTTTAAGATCAGGCTGTCATCCTGGTGAAGGAGATTGTACAGCAGATGCTCCTGCTCGATCTCCTGATTGCCGAACTCATAGGCGGTCTTTTCCAGGTCCTGCACAGCCTGCAGCGATTTCTGCGTAAACTTGCTGATGTTCATACTCACACCTCCTGGTATCGAAATTGCGCAGGTCTGTCTCCCTGTGCTAATGCCAATATAACACAGATTGTTAGCACTGTAAAGAGGTGAGTGCTAATTTTTTTTAATTTCCACCCGCATCTTTCATAAAAGCCCATGTGATCCGTCACCAGATACAGCTTGTCGTATCCCATGTTCCCGGCCTCCGCCCGGATCTCGTCCAGAATCCATCTGGCAAGTCCCCGGTTCCGATACCGCTCCTCCACATACAAGGCGCAGAGATTGGGGGTCAGATCCTTCCGGCTGTGGAAATCATTGTCGATCATTCCTGCGCCGGCCGCAATGTTTCCCTCTTCATCGATCAGTACATACCACTGCGGGATTCCCTCTTTCTGCCGCAGGCACCTCTCCATACTTTCCAAATAAATTTCTTCAGCAATCCCCCATTTTTCGGCAAACCATTCAGCCGCCGGCTTCAAAAGTTTCCGGCAATTCCTAAGCCTGCAAAATTTCAGACCTCGGCGGTTCTCCTGCAGCTTCCTCCACAGAAGCGCTTTTTCTTCCAGCTGTTTTACAAAGGCATCCTTTCCCTGGCAGTATCCTTCGATATCATAGGGAAATTCTTCCGCCAGACGGGCCTTAAGACTTCCATAAGCCTCCGCCTCCGCTCTGTGGCCCCGGAGATAATCCCGGACCGCCAGATGCCTCCGGATCTCCTTCTGATTCTTTTCTTCAAATATATGGATCTGATGGGTCCGCTCATCTCCTCCCTTCCGGAAATATCTGCGGCTGCGGATCCCCATCTCTCCCATGCATTCATAACCCAGCTTTTCAAACAAGGAACAGCGTTCATCCACCCCATCCAGACTTCTGACCACAGCCAGTATATCAATGATGGGCTTGGCCTTCAGCCCCGGCACGGCTGTGCTGCCGATGTGATACAAGGCAAGACATTCTTCTCCCAGGATTTTCTCAAGGGCCGCTGCCTCCTTCTCAAACTCCTTTTCCCAGGCCGGATCGTAAGGGACTACGGTAATATGCTGCATCTTTTTCTCCTATTCCTCCATTCTGAAATGACTTCTATCCACCTGGATCAACCCTTCCCGCTTCATTTTCCCCAGCTCCGCGGACATGGCGGACCGGTCCACCCCCAGGTAATCCGCCAGCTGCTGCCGGTTAAAGGGGATGTCAAACTCCCGGCTGCCCTGTTTGACTGCCTGCCAGGACAGATACGATAAAAGCCGTCCCCGGATCGATTTCGCGGAAGTGTGAAAGATCCTCCGGGACAGGTTCAGATTTTTTCGGGCAGACAGCGTCAGCAGATTCCGGATCAGTCTGGCATGGAAACTGCAGGCATTGGTACAGACTCTGAGGATTTTTCCCACGTTCAGGAACAGAACTTCTGTTTTTTCTGCCGCTGTCACGGTCACCAGCAGTTTTTCCCCGGGCACGCAGGCGTAAGTCTCCGCGAAGATCTGTCCGGGACCTATACGGTCCAGAATGCTCCGGTTTCCCCAGAGATCGTCATTTTCGATCAGCACGCTTCCGGAAAGGACCAGACCCAGCTCTGATACCCTATCTCCCACATAATAAATGGTTTCGTCTTTCTGAAACTGCTTTTCTCTGGCCTCCAGACACTTCAGCATGGCTTCCGCGTCCTCCGGCCTTGTTCCCTGAAATAAAACGGTTTTTGATATTTGAACAAAATCCATAGATTCTCTCCCTATGTTGTCATAACAACTGTTTTATTGTCCAAACTATAATATACTCACACCATAAAATCAAGCCCAAATCAAAAAGGAGGAATTCCCCTATGGAAAACAAAATGTTCTGCTTTCAGTGCCAGGAAACCGCCGGCTGCAAGGGCTGTACCCAATCCGGTGTCTGCGGAAAAAATCCGGAAGCGGCCGGCCTGCAGGATCTGCTGATCTATGTCACCAAAGGCCTCTCCGCTGTCTCCACAGCCCTCCGGGCGCAGGGCACGGAGATCCCCGCGGAGATCAACCACCTAGTCACTGCCAACCTGTTTGCCACCATCACCAATGTCAATTTCGATCCGTCCGCTATCCGGGCCCGGATCCGGGAAACCCTGGATGTAAAAGATCTCCTGCTTCCTCAGCTGAAGGATCCCTCCTCTCTTCCGGAAGCAGCTCTCTGGAACGGTCCGGGATCGGAATTCTCTGCCAAAGCCTCTGCGGTGGGCGTTCTCTCCACAGAAAATGAGGACATCCGCAGCCTCCGGGAACTGATCACCTACGGCCTCAAAGGATTGGCCGCCTATACCAAACACGCCAACGTTCTTCTGAAAGAGGATCCGGAACTGGATGCTTTTCTCCAGAAGGCTCTGGCGGCTACCCTGGAGGATTCTCTGACCGCGGAGGATCTGACCGCCCTGGCTCTGGAAACCGGAGCATGCGGGTTCAAAGGCATGGCCCTGCTGGATCAGGCCAACACCGAAGCTTACGGGAATCCTGAGATCACCAAGGTAAATATCGGTGTGGGAACCCGTCCCGGCATCCTGATCTCCGGCCATGACCTCCGGGATCTGGAAATGCTGCTAGAGCAGACCAAAGATACCGGCGTGGATGTTTATACCCACTCGGAAATGCTTCCCGCCCACTATTATCCTGCATTTAAAAAGTATCCGCATTTTGTGGGGAATTACGGAAATGCCTGGTGGAAACAGAAAGAAGAATTTGAGCGTTTCCACGGTCCTATCCTTATGACCACTAACTGCATCGTTCCTCCCAAAGACAGTTATAAAGACCGGCTGTACACCACCGGCGCCGCAGGATACCCCGGCTGCGTCCACATTCCGGGAGCGCCCGGGGAAGCGAAAGATTTTTCCGCGATCATCCGGCAGGCAAAACACTGCCCTCCCCCAGAGGAACTGGAAACCGGAGAGATCACCGGAGGCTTCGCCCACGGGCAGGTGCTGGCTCTGGCGGACAAAGTGGGGGACGCCGTAAAATCCGGAGCCATCAGAAAATTTGTGGTCATGGCCGGCTGCGACGGCCGGGCAAAATCCAGAAGCTATTACACGGATTTCGCCAAAGCCCTGCCGGAAGACACGGTGATCCTTACCGCCGGCTGCGCCAAATACAGATATAACAAATTAAATCTGGGAGAGATCGGGGGAATTCCCCGGGTACTGGATGCCGGACAGTGCAATGACAGCTACTCTCTGGCAGTGATCGCCCTGAAGCTGAAAGAAGTCTTCGGACTGGAAGATATCAATGATCTGCCTATTATCTACAATATTTCCTGGTATGAGCAGAAAGCCGTGATCGTACTGCTGGCCCTGCTGTCCCTGGGGGTAAAAAATATCCATCTGGGGCCCACCCTGCCGGCTTTCCTGTCTCCTGCGGTGGCAAAAGTCCTGGTGGAAAACTTCGGCATTGCGGGGATCCAGAGCGTGGAGGAAGACATAAACCTGTTTTTCGGAGAGGCTTAAAGCCTCTCCGCTATTTTATGGATTGTCCGATTAATGGGGCCGAGACAGGGATTGCTCCGCAAAGTCGTGCTGGTCTCATTTTATAGACAGAAGTTCTTCTTTCGTTACTCCACAGATTCTAATGATCTGATCCTCCGGATAATTCTCTTCCCTCATCCTCCGGACAATCTCCTCCGTCCTGCTCTGCCGGCCCTGCTCCATTCCCTGCTGTAATCCCTGCTCCATTCCCTGCTGTAATCCCTGCTGTAATCCCTGCTGTAATCCCTGCTCTATTCCCTGCTCTATTCCCTGCTCTATTCCCTGCTGTAATCCCTGCTGTAATCCCTGCTCTATTCCTTCCTCCAGAGCATATCCAAAAATATACTGGCTCACATTACACATATTTTTCAGCTCCTCTCCAAACTCCGCCTCTACGGGAAATCCAAATGAATCTCTAAGTAACGTTACCTTTTCTTTGTAAGGCAATTTGCTGTTAAAAATAAGGTTCAGCAGTTCTGTCAGCTTTATTCTGTTTTCTCTTTCCGGGTTAAGACAGATCTGTATAATTTCCACTTTGTCGTATTCTTCCGGTATATCGGGAATTCCCGGCACGATGTCGTTTTTCTGAAGGCCATAGCTTGAAACCGCATTCCCGATATATTGCGGAGAATGAAAGCAGATCCAAACGGAAAAAACTTTTTTAATTTTCTGATAATCCGGCGCGGTAAATTCCGTTCCCATCTGAGCGGAAATCATTCTGGCCCCATAAAAAATCCCTCTGGTTACAATGCTGTATCCCCTGCGCATCTCTTTCTGGGCTTCCAGATTCACTATAATCCCTGTTTCTTTTTTGGGAAGTCCCGCCATAAATCGAATATCAAAATACACGGCTCCCTCGTACGGGATATTCCCCTCTGTTCCGATCCCATGGATCACGGGCGAGTTGGTCATTCCCGGATCCACCGGGATGGAAGACACATCCGGTGAGCCCTCTATGTATTGCATTATATCATCGATTTCCAGAGATTGAAACTCTTTCATGGTTTCTTTCATGATCCAGGCCAAAATTCTTTTGTCAGCAAGAATATTTTTGCAGTGTTCATCATACTGCTCCATTTTCTGGCTCAGTTCCAGCCTTCTGGTTAATTCAGTTTTCAAAAAGCGCCTCCTTTTCCATCGTAAAATCATTTAACTATCGGCATATTGTTTTGTGGAAATCTGCGGAGAATCCCGCGAGAAAATAAAGATATAAAAAAGGATAGCACAACTTTCGTGAAAAGGCAAGCTTTGAAAAAAAGGTCCCAAGGCTGCTATTTCTATTTTCGAACTGGCAGACTCCCTGGGCTACAGTTCCGCCGCCAGTTTTATTAATGCCTTTAAAGCCCGCAGGGGCGTTTCCCCGGCCAGATATCGAAAACTTCTGTCAGAAAAACACCCCCGCTGATGTCACTGGCCGTCTGCTCTGGATCTTACTCCTCCAGCATCCGGATCACCCTTGCCGGCACTCCCGCCGCTACGGCTTTCGGCGGCACATCCTTCGTCACCACGGCGCCGGCGCCGATGATCGCCCCGTCTCCGATAGTCACTCCGGGTACGATGGTGACTCTGGCGCCCAGCCAGACATTCTTTCCGATGACCACCGGAGCGGGATGCATACTGCTCCGATGAGCCACAGCAAAGTCATGGTTCAAAGTGGTGATGATGGCGGAATGGCCGATGAGGCTCCCGTCCCCGATGGTGATTCCCCCCTGATCCTGGAACTGACAGCAGGAATTGATAAATACGTTTTTCCCCACTGTAATGTTTTTTCCGCAGTCCGTATAAAACGGAGGAAACAGGCCGAAGCTCTCGTCCACCGGCTTTCCGATCAATTCTGAAAACAGTTTCCTCAGTTCCGCCGGCTCATGGTAGCGGCCGTTGATCTCCGCGGTAATGCGGATGGCCTCCTGGCTGACGCCGTGCATAAACTGATGTACTTCTGAGCCTCCCACCACCATCTGACCGCTGTTTAAAAATGCCAGATATGACTCCAGATCCATATGTTTACTCTCCTTTCTCCTCTGTGCTTCCCCGCAGCGCCAGCCGGTTGATCTGAGCCCCCAGATATCCGGCGCCGAAGCCATTGTCGATGTTCACCACCGCCAGGCCCTCCGCGCAGGAATTCAGCATAGTCAGCAGGGCGGAAAGCCCCCCGAAGCTGGCTCCGTATCCCACGGAAGTGGGTACCGCGATCACCGGCCGGTCCACCAGCCCCGCCGTCACCGTGGCCAGAGCCCCCTCCATGCCGGCGATAGCCAGGATGCAGTTGGCTTTCCTCAGCTTTTCTGTCTGATCCAGAAGGCGGTGAATCCCCGCCACTCCCACATCATAGATCCGCTCTACTCTTGCCCCGAAAAATTCCGCCGTCAGGGCAGCCTCCTCCGCCACCGGCATATCGGAAGTTCCGCCGGTGCAGACGGCTACCAGACCTTCCGGTTCCAGCTTCTTTCTTCTCACCCGGAGAACCCTTCCGATCTCGTGATACTGCGCGTCCGGAAGCAGAGCTTTCACCGCCTCATACTGCTCCCGGGAAGCTCTGGTTCCCAGAACGTCTGTCTCCCGCCGCGCCATGGCCTGAAAAATCTTTGCCGTCTGTTCCACGGTTTTCCCGGCACAATAGATCACTTCCCCGAACCCGGAACGCAGCCTCCGATGATGGTCCAGCTTTGCAAATCCCATGTCCTCATAAGGCAGCTCCCTCAGCTGCTCCCTGGCCTCTTCCACAGTCATTTCCTGATTTTTTACCTTTTCCAGCAGTTCTGTCACTTCCATGTGCTATCGACTCCTTTCCTGCTGACCGCTCCGCCCGCCGGATCTCCTGCCGGCGGAATATCTGTAGTGATTATAGTGCAGAACCTGGCGGCAGGCAAGAGGATTTCCCTGTTCCATTATAAAAACAGGCAGCTCTTTTCGCCGCCTGTTCCAGATCTTCAAAATCTCCCAGTTCTCTCAAATCTATATGGGAAGCGTCCACGCCCGCCCCCGGATCTTCCTGCTGCCCCCGGAAGGTTCCGGGGATTTTTCCCTCCAGCTGTCCTCTGGCGCTTTCCGCCCGCAGCAGGCAGACCTGTTCCAGGGTATCCACCGCCTGCAGATGATCTTCCCAGGTACAGAACGCCGTGGGATCCTTCCGCACATAGGGGGCAATTCTCTCCGCCGCCTCCCGCAGCCTTACAGAAAACAGTCCGCTCTCAAAATACTCCCTTAGAAACTGGTCAAAATATTTCTGATACTGCTGAAAATACCGGTCGTTTTTCATAAGGTTATGATAGAGAGGCCTCTCCCTCATGACCTCCCCTTCCGCCGGAGTAAAAATAGGATAATTAATCAGTATATTGGGATCCCGGATCGGATCCGTCATTCCCAGAGCATAGGTGCCGAAGGCAAGATTATAATCCCAGGGCAGCATGCTGATCACTCCATCCTCCTCATAAAGGAAATAGTTGTGGCCGGTCCGTCCCAGATAACTGTCCCAGTTCATGACAAAAACCTGCACCGTAAAATACCGCAGCACCTGATCCACATTTACCGCCTGATCCAGATTTTCTCCGGAATCCAGAATTTTCAGCGCCCGGATCAGCCTCTGTTTGTCTGCCTCCGTCACATCAAATTTTGCCTTTCTGAAAATATTTTCATAGCTGTCCGGGTCGTCATCCACATACTGCAGAGCCACATCCGCGTTCTCCGCCTTGAGGGAACGGTAATCCGGTTTGTACAGGTTCCCGTGCTGTTTTCCGAAGCAGCGTCTGGCAAATGCCTCCTCCGGCTCCTCCACTGCCAGGAAAAGCCCCCAGGGTTCCCCGTTTACAGATACCTGCGCGTAACTGCACAGAGGGGCGGGCACCTGCATATAATGCATCATATCGTAGACCATATAGGTCTTCAGATAACTGTTATCCTGAAAAGAAGCGTCCAGGGACAGTTTATCCAGCCCGTAATAGCTGTTTCCCTCCTGATAGTGATCAAACTCCACCTTCAGGCTGTATCGGCGCAGACCGTAATCCTCAGTCAGCCGCAGAGAATTATTTCCCTTGGCCCTCAGCCCCGCCTGCTCAAAAGTTTCCCCGTCGATCACCAGGGTACAGGGGGAATAGGTCTCCTCCGCCGCTGTCTCCAGAAATGTCTCCCAATCTTCCATACGGATGTCTATGGTGTGAACCCGGTCCGAATCAAACAGCCGGCTTTTATATTCCGGGCTGGCACTGGCTCTGGAAACGCCGGGAGCCTTTCCGGACAGCAGCAGCAGAGTCAGCAGTACCGCCGCCGCCATAGCTCCGAAACAGATCTTGTCAATATGTTTATGCTTCAGCATACTGTTACCCCATATAATCTCCGTTATAGGAAACCAGCACCGCCTGGGACACTCCCGGAAGCCGGTCCAGTTCATTGACAAACTCGCTGCTTTCCTTCCGCAGACGGATTTCATAATTCAGTTCGATCCTGCCCGGACTGACGCTTTTGCTTTTCAGGCTCATGCGCTTTACGCTGGCCTCCACAAAGGTCCGGATTTCTTTTTCCTGGTCCCCGTTTTCACAGTGTATTACAAGAATATAGGGATGATCCACATTTTTCCCGGCAGAAAAGAGGATCAGCACCAGTCCGATCAGAAGACTGCCGAATACCGCCAGGGGGATCAGGCCAGCCGCCAGCACGATTCCCACCGCGATACTCCAGAAGAGAAAGGCGATATCCATGGGTTCCTTAATGGCAGTGCGGAAGCGAACAATAGACAGAGCTCCCACCATGCCCAGAGAAAGCACTACGTTGCTGACTACAGTCATAATCAATACTGTGGTAATCATTGCCATGGCAATGAGCGTCACTCCAAAACTGGCGGAATACATAACTCCCGCGTAGGTTTTTTTATAAACCAAAAACAGAAACAGGCCCAGCAGAAAAGACAGGGACAGGGCCAGTACCATATCCAGCAGAGAAATACTGGCCATATTCTCCAGAAAGTCTGAGCGAAAAATATCCTGGAATGTCATACTTACTCCTTTCAGTCAAACCGCCTGCACTGGGCGTATTTGGAACAGGCAGCCGCCTGTCTTCCCGGCACCCGGACAGCCATGCGGACCAGATCCGGAAGAAACGCGTCATACTTTACTTCCAGCACGGTACAGTTCTCCAGCGCCCCCGGCTTCAGCCGGTTCGTATCCAGAAAATCCGTGCTTCCCAGTCCGGTCCGCACATTCCGGTCCAGAGTCACCCGGACGTTGCCCGGTTCAAAGCAAAAAGCCTCCCGGTCATAACAGACAATGGTTTTTTTCTCCAGTCCCTGTCCCCGGATCTTACTGTAAAATTCCGTCAGCAGAGGCTCCCGGCTCTCTAGCAGAAAGTCAATCCTTCCCGCCAGCAGCTCCTCTGTCTGCCGCAGAGTCAGCCGGGCGCTCCGCTTCCCGCACAGGCCGTTGATCTTGTATTTTTTCTCCAGCCGGATAACTCCCGTATCCGCTCCGTAGTACCGCAGCCGGAACTTCTCCCGCCTGGCCGCTCCGTTGAGCTTCTGACGGTAAGCCCGATCGTAGGGAGTATCAAAATACAGGCTGGTAACCCGGTAGGAACCATCCTTCCCGGCATGCCGGTCGTGTTCCAGCAGGCTTCTCAGCCTCCCGGCCAGTATCAGATCCTCCCGAAGGCTGATCTGATACTTGAATTCATGGCGCAGAGACCGTACGGCTCCCGGAACATCAATCATAGTCCGTGTATCCGTCATCATCGTCTTCATAATCGGTATATCCGTCGTCATCGTCCTCATAATCGGTATACCCGTCATTATCGTCATAATAATCGGTGACTCCGTCATTGTTGGGGCCGTAGTCTGTATCGTTGTAGTCCGTCACTCCATCGTTGTACGGGCCGTAGTCCGTATCGTTGTAGTCCGTCACTCCATCGTTGTACGGGCCGTAGTCCGTATCGTTGTAGTCCGTCACTCCGTCGTTGTTGGGGCCGTAATCCGTATCATCGTAGTCCGTCACTCCGTCGTTGTTGGGGCCGTAATCCGTATCATCGTAGTCCGTCACTCCGTCATTGTTGGGGCCGTAGTCTGTATCGTTATAATCTGTCACTCCGTCGTTGTTGGGGCCGTAATCTGTATCATCGTAGTCCGTCACTCCGTCATTGTTGGGGCCGTAGTCTGTATCGTTATAATCTGTCACGCCATCGTTGTTGGGACCGTAGTCCGTATCATCATAAGCTTCCACTTTCTGAACTTTTCCGTTTACCGCGTTTACTTCATACTCATAGCCCACGCCGTCCATAAGAAACTCAATCTCATATACTCCGTCATCCAGTTCATATTCTTTCTCCACAAACTGAAGATCCGTTCTGCCCAGCTGCTTGGAGATAATATCCCGGGCTGCCTCGGCGCTGATATAGCCCTTGGATCCCAGAGTCTTATCATAATCGTCTTCATCCAGAGCCAGCGCCTGGGAACCGATCTGGTTCGCCTCCACGGTGGTCCGCACTTCCTCGGCAATTCCTTCCAGAAAATCATCGTCCGGATACTCTGAGCCTTTAGCCAGCTTCAGAATAATATTTTTCTCATGTCCCTCAATGGTGGTGTCAAAATAACCGGCCTCGTTGATTTCCGTTACCAGATCTCCCACCACATCCCTGCAGGATTTTCCTTCAAAATCCGGATAGGCTTCCACCACTTTTTTCCCGTCGGCGTTAATTCCCTCCAGGGCCAGCACATTTCCCTTCTGATCGTAATCCAGTTCAATCTCCGGATTCACGCTCAGAAGCAGAGTTCCCGCAGGCTGAACCGCCTCCCGGGTGGGAACCGCGGTAGGCGCTGTCTTTGCGTCTCTGCCTTCCGAGCTTTCTCCTGCTCCGCAGGCGGACAGTCCTGCCGCCAGTAAACCTGCGCTCAATACGATTCCCATTCTCTTTGCGTTCATCTTCTTCATCATAGTTTTTGTCTCCTTTCTTTTTCAGAGGCTTTTCTTTTTGTTTTATACCAGAAGAATACGGATCGGTTTTTGAAAAAACGGGGTCGGAAAAAACTTTTTTTTAATCATCGTCCTCCTCCGGACCATCATCCTCCCAGTCGTCGTTGTCATCCTCCCGGTCGTCATCCCCGTCATCGTCATCATCGTCGTCCGTTTCCGGCGGATAGACAGGCTCCGGCGTGGCCGGGGGCGCGGTCCAGACCGGGGTGGGAGCCGCAGTTTCCGCGGGAGTGGGCGTTTCCGTCTGGGTGGGAAGCGGAATCACTACTTCCACCTCTTCTTCTGCCCGGATGGGCTCCTCCTCAGCCATGGGACCGATCTGAATCACAATAGTCTCTCCAAATCGTTCCTCCATCTGCTCCAGGGTTTTCTCCTCTTCCGCCTGCAGCCAGCCGCTGTCCTCACTGTCAAGGGTAAAAGCAACGGTTCCTCCCTCCGTCAGATACCCCATCTCCATAGCCAGCTGAATCAGTTCCTCCGAGGCCTGTTCTCTGTCTTTGCCCTGATATTCATAATCCGACACCAGATTCCGGCCATCCTCATTCAAACCTTCCAGATCCAGCACCTTTTCCGTTTTGCTGATGGTCATCTCCACATCCGGATTGATCTGCATCCTTACCGTGCCGTAGGCCGTAAAATTAGGTCTGTAATATCCGAAATACACCAGACAGAAACAGGCTGCCGCGGCTGCCAGCCCGGACGACAGACGGCGGTACAGACGGATATGGCTTTTCCCGGGAACATCCCGAAGTTCCAGCACGTTCTGCACCGTTTCTCCTACCTGATAGTGCCGGTTGGCCGCTTTGACAAATCTGCCGGTCTGATCCAGCAAAATCGCGTAAGCCGGGTGGGTTTCCAATACAAGATATTTCATTTCAAGCCTCCCTTCCCGGATCCATCTGACAGAGATGTCCCCGAATGATCTCATAGCCATTTGTAAAAGCTAACAGGATCGCCACCAAATATTTCCGATGCCGCTCCATGGTCTTCCTGTCCGTACCGGTTCCCGCTGCCAGTTCCCCTATAGGCAGCCGGCCGCTTCTCAGAAGCTGGTCCAGAATCTGCGGATTTTCCCTGGCATATTCTAAAACCCTGGCGCACGCCTCCAGGGTCCGCTTCTGCTTCGGACAGTTGTCCGCCACATCGGAAAAACACAGTCCGAATTCCCGCAGTTTTTCCTCAAATTCACGGATCTCCTTCTGACCGGCTTCCCGATTGACATAATCTAAATACTCGTCCCTGCCGTCTGCCAGAGTATCTTTTCTGCTGGCATCCTCTTCCTCCCCGGCGAAAGGCTCATCCAGAGAAATCAGATTCCGGTGCCGCCATTCTTTTCGATAGTAATCGATCAATCTGCTGCGGATCGCTCTGGCCGCGTAGGACAGAAAAGCGCCTCTTCCCTTTTCATAGTTCAGGATTGCTTCATAGAAAGCAAACATGGCGATGCTTTCTTCATCCTCATATCCATTCTGCGGTCTGCGAACCGCCTTGACCATCTCGGCGCGAATAAATCCCAGATATTTCTGGATCAGCAAGTCAGCCGCCGCCGTATCCGTTTTAGCCGCATAGACCATTTCTACAATTTCATGCTCTGTATTTTTCATCCTCTGCATTTAGCCCCTCTTTATATGTAATACGGAACATCTCCGGATTTTCCGGGGTTGACAGACCTCCCAATTAAAAATAATATAGTGTCAGAGTTCCAAGGTTCCGCATGCCCTTTTGCCGCTTGTCTCATAATATAAATTGCCCGACAAATGGGCATGAGACACGGATTGCTCCGCACTTCGTGCTCCCGCAATCCTAAAAACACCTCAAATCCGCTCATTTTTCTGCGAAAAATGGCTCCTTTTCGGTGTTTTGCGCGCCATAAAGTCATGCTTGTCTGCGCCAGCGCAGCCCGCATGCCCTTTTGCCGCTTGTCTCATAATATGTAAAATGATATCAACTGGCCTTAGAACCGTACAGACAAATCCAGGTTAAATGAACGTAAATTTTATGTAAATTTGGAGGGATCAGACTTTGAATATCAGACGCGCGAAAAGAAGTGACACAGAAACCATCCACCGTCTCCTGCTGCAGGTGGCACAGATCCACCATCAGGGACGCCCTGACCTGTTCCGCCCGGGAACAAAAAAATACTCAGAGGAAGAATTGCTGAAAATTATAGAAGATGACAGCCGCCCTGTCTTTGTGGCGGAAGAGCCGGAGGGCGCCGTTCTGGGATATGCCTTCTGCATCTTTCAGCAGTACATAAACAGTCTGCTGATGACAGATATTAAGACCCTTTATATTGACGACCTGTGCGTAGATAAAGACTGCCGGGGAAAAGGAGTGGGACGCGCCCTTTATGAGGCAGTTGTGGCCTTTGCCCGGCAGAAGGGATGTTACAATGTAACGCTGAACGTATGGAGCTGCAACACGGCAGCCATGAAATTTTATGAAAGCTGCGGTCTGAAGCCGCAGAAAGTAGGCATGGAAACCATTCTGAGATAACCCGGAAGGGTTGTACCGGTTTTCCTCTGATTCAAAAAGGATTCGCTGATTGAAACAGCGAATCCTTTTATTGTTATGTATGAATTTATACTACCCGCCGAATGGTAATAATGGGCTTGCAGGTAACGCTTCCTGTCACAATTCCCGTCTCCGGTGTGGAGGCGTGAACGATTCGGCCGCCGCCCATGTAAAGGGCCACATGTCCGTCATAGCAGACGATATCGCCGGGCTGAGCCTCTGCGTAGGAAACTTCATAGCCGGCACTTCTCAGCGCAGTGGACTGTCTGGCTACTGAAATTCCGAAGTGCGCGTACACCAGATGAACAAATCCGGAGCAGTCCGTTCCGTTGGTCAGACTGTTTCCGCCCCATACATAAGGGTTGCCTACAAACTGCAGCGCGTAATCAATGACAGCCTGTCCGGATACAGATCCGGATACCGTGCTGTTGGAAGAACCGCCGCCGTAATCCGGCGTGTCATCCGCCGCGGGAGTATCCTCATTGCCTCCGTTATTCTGAGGCGGTGTATAAGAAGGCGTCTGCTGCTGTTGCTGCTGAGCGGCCTCCTGTCTGGCGGCTTCCTCTGCGGCCGCCTGCTGTCTTGCCGCTTCTTCCGCGGCTGCCTGCTGTCTCGCTGCCTCCTCCGCAGCGGCCCGCTGCTGCTCCTCTACCAGTTTCTGGATCTGTGCGTTGTATTCTTCAATCAGATTCTGATATTCTGCCGCTTTTTCGTTGGCTACGGCGATCTCCGCGTCATAATTGGAAGAAGTAGCTTTCTTTTCCTCCAGCTTCTGCTCCAGGTAAGCTTTCTGCTCCTCCTGCTCATTCTTTGAGACTTCCAGCTCCGCCATCTCTGTATTCTGCTGCTCCTGCAGCTCGGTGACGGTCGCTACTGTCTGCGCGTATTCCTCCAGACACTCTCTGTCGTAATCATACATCTGCTGGGTGTATTCCGCGCGGTTCAGAAGGCTGGTAATATCTCCGTCCTCCATCAGAATGGTAGCCCATCCGCCGCTGCCGCCTCTCTCGTAGATGTACTGCATCCGCTGCTTCATGGCTTCGTACTGCTCTGCCTTGTCCTGCTCCGCCGCTGCCAGGTTCTGACTGGTAACCTCCAGAGCCGCTTCCTGCTCCTGAATCTGCTGATCCAGGGAATTTACAGATGCGATGGTGCTGATCAGTTCCGCGTCCAGATCATCAATTTCATTCTCAATCTGCTGCTTCTGCTCAGACAGTTTATTAACGGAATCCGTCAGCTCGTCCAGAGACTGGCTGGCATCTTCCTTCTGCTGCTGTACCTCATCTATCGTGGGCGCCGCGCTTACAGTCAATACCTGCGCGCCTGCCAGCGCAATCACCAATCCTAATGTAAGAAACCTCTTATTTCGCATGTATAACACTCCTAAAACCCATTTTAAAACTCTTTTGTAACATTTCTGAAATACTTTTTTCAATCTTTCTACATACTAGCATACTTCTTATCCACAATCAAGTGCTATTTGCCAATAAATTGTAAATAAATCATGAACAGCCGTTTTCCGATTTTAGCGGGCTTCCGGAATTCCCGGGAAACATCCCGGCGCAGGAGTTATTTCATATATTTATTATGAGACAAACGTCAAAAAGGCATGCGGGCTGCGCTGGCGCAGGAATCATGACTTTATGACGCGCAAAAAACCAAAAGGGCATGAATTGAAAATAAGGATTGCACTTTTGATTTCCAGGTGCTATACTATGCCTGTACAATTTAACAGTCCTGTGTACTGACGGATATGTGGAAAAACCACAGGGGAAGCAGGACGTGTGTGAAGCCGACCGTCTGGGCAGCATTTGTGAAGCTACAAATGCTGCCTTTTTGTCTAGCTGCATGTTGTTAGTGTTGTTTCCGCTCACTGAAAATGTTCACAGACAACAGAACGGCCGCACTTCATCAGAAAGGAGAGTAAAGAGTTATGGGTTACAAATCAGACATCGAAATCGCGCAGGAGTGTGTGATGGAGCCAATCACCAAGATTGCCGAAAAGGCAGGGATTGACGACAAGTACCTGGAGCAGTACGGCAGGTACAAAGCGAAAATTGATTACAACTTATTAAAAGAATCTGACGCGCCGGACGGAAAACTGGTTCTGGTGACCGCTATCAACCCTACTCCCGCAGGAGAGGGAAAGACCACCACCACCGTGGGTCTGGCAGACGCTATGCAGAAAATCGGCAAGAATGTTATGGTTGCCCTTCGTGAGCCTTCTCTGGGACCGGTGTTCGGCGTAAAGGGCGGAGCTGCAGGCGGCGGATACGCTCAGGTAGTTCCCATGGAGGACATCAACCTTCATTTCACCGGTGACTTCCACGCCATCGGAGCAGCCAACAACCTGCTGGCCGCTATGATCGACAATCATATCTTCCAGGGCAACGAGCTGAACATCGACCCCAGAAAGGTCACCTGGAGAAGATGTGTGGATATGAATGACCGTCAGCTGCGGAACGTAGTGGACGGACTGGGCGGCAGAAGCAACGGAACTCCCAGAGAGGACGGATACGACATTACTGTTGCCTCCGAAATCATGGCGGTTCTCTGCCTGGCCAACGATATCTCTGACCTGAAGGCCCGGCTGGCCCGGCTGGTAGTGGGATATACCTACGGAAAAGTTTCTGAGCAGAAACCGGTTACCGCGGGAGACCTTCACGCGGAAGGCGCTATGTGCGCGCTGCTGAAGGATGCCCTGAAGCCCAACCTGGTACAGACTCTGGAGCATGTTCCGGCCATTGTCCACGGCGGACCCTTCGCTAATATCGCTCACGGCTGCAACTCTGTAACCGCTACCAGAATGGCCCTGAAGCTGGGCGACTACTGCATCACAGAGGCAGGCTTCGGCGCGGACCTGGGCGCGGAGAAATTCCTGGATATCAAGTGCCGGATGGCTGGTCTGAAACCCAACGCGGTTGTCATTGTTGCCACCGTCCGCGCCCTGAAATACAACGGCGGCGTTCCCAAGGATCAGCTGAACAGCGAGAATCTGGAAGCTCTGGAAAAAGGCCTTCCCAACCTGCTGAAGCACGTAGGAAATATCAAGAACGTATACCATCTGCCCTGCGTAGTAGCCATCAACGCCTTCCCCACGGATACCAAGGCAGAGCTGGATCTGGTAGAGCGCAAGTGCAAAGAGCTGGGTGTAAATGTAGCCCTTTCTGAGGTATGGGCCAAAGGCGGCGAGGGCGGTATCGCTCTGGCCAATGAAGTGGTTCGTCTCTGCGAGGAGGATAACTCCGGCTTCACCTTCTCCTATGAACTGGATGGAAGCATTGAGGACAAACTGAACCAGATCGTACAGAAGGTTTACGGCGGCAAATGCGCGGTGCTCACCGCAGGCGCCAAGAAACAGGCGGCGCAGCTGGAAGCTATGGGTTACGGCAACTGCCCCATCTGTGTGGCTAAGACCCAGTACAGCCTCACCGATGATCCGGGTAAACTGGGAGCTCCCACGGACTTTGAGGTAACCGTCCGCAATCTGAAGATCTCCGCAGGAGCAGGCTTCATCGTAGCCCTCACCGGAGAGATCATGACCATGCCCGGCCTGCCCAAACGTCCGGCAGCAGAGAAGATCGATGTAGACGAGAACGGAAAGATCACCGGTCTGTTCTGATACTTGTAAATTTTAATAAGATTCTATATAATACACCGGGACGAAGCCCTGCGCTTTGTTCCGGTGTATTATTATGACGACACCAGGATTGCGGAAGCACGAAGCGCGGAGCAGTCCGTGGTATCAAGAGGCCAGATTTTAATTTGACCTCAGCATCTTGTGATTTCATGGAGAGGAATGAACTGTAATGAATCAGAAACTGCTGACCAAAATCCCTGTTGTCTGCCTGCTGACCCTGATCTGCTGTTTTCTCTGGGGCAGCGCATTTCCCGTTGTAAAGATCGGTTATCGGATGTTTTCTATCGGTGCCTCCGACACAGCTTCCCAGATCCTTTTCGCCGGGACCCGGTTCACCCTGGCGGGAATCCTGGTGATTCTCTTCGGCAGTCTGGCGTCCCGGAAACTCCTGCTGCCCCGCCGCAGCGCCCTGGTTCCCATCGGACTTCTGTCCCTGGCCCAGACCATCATCCAGTATTTCTTTTTTTATATTGGCCTTGCCAACACTACCGGGGTAAAATCTTCCATTATAAATGCCTCCAGCACCTTCTTCGCCATCCTCATGTCCAGCCTGCTCTTCCGTTATGAGAAGCTGACCCGGGTAAAGCTGCTGGGATGCGCGGCGGGATTCGCGGGAGTAATTCTCATTAATCTGGCCGGAGGATCCTTTGATTTCCATATGAGGCTCACCGGGGAAGGTTTTATCCTCATCGCCGCTCTGTCCTATGCCTTGTCCTCCGTTCTGGTAAAAAAATTTTCTGCCAGAGAAAATCCGGTGATGCTCAGCGGCTGGCAGTTTATCCTGGGCGGTCTGATTCTGGCTGCCGGCGGAGCCGCCATGGGAGGGCGGGTCAGCGGTTTTACCATTCCCTCCTCCCTGCTTCTGCTTTATATGGCTATGATCTCTGCCGTGGCCTACAGTCTCTGGGGAATCCTGCTGAAATATAATCCCGTCAGCCGGATTGCCGTCTTCGGATTTATGAATCCGGTATTCGGCGTGATCCTCTCCGCCCTTCTGCTGGGAGAAAACAACCAGGCCTTCAGCCTCTACGGTCTGGCCGCCCTGATCTTGGTATCTCTGGGAATTTTTCTGGTAAACCGCAGGGATACCTCTGTTTCCTGAGTTTTCCGCTCTTCCCGGAAAAAACGCGGCGGATATTGTTATAAAAATAACAATATCCGTTGCATTTTTTTTATTTTCTGCTATCATAGAGATAGCGAAAAAGTATCTTTACACCATATGAAGGAGGACAAATCCAATGGCTAAAAAAATCGTACTGGCCGGCGCCTGCCGGACCGCAATCGGCGTCATGGGCGGAGCCTTAAGCACCACCCCCGCCCCGGAACTGGGAACCATCGTTATCAAAGAGGCCCTGAAGCGCTCCGGCGTAAAACCGGAGCAGGTGGACATGGTCTACATGGGCTGTGTCATCCAGGCCGGAACCGGCCAGAATCCCGCCAGACAGGCCGCTGTCAACGCCGGCATTCCCGTGGAATCCCCGGCCATCACCATCAACGTGCTCTGCGGCTCCGGTCTGGACTGCGTAAATACCGCCGCCAGAATGATCCGGGAGGGCGAGGCTGACATCATCGTAGCCGGCGGCATCGAAAACATGTCCATGGCTCCCTACGCCCTGCAGAACGCCCGTTTCGGCTACCGCATGGGCAATAACCAGATCTACGACACCATGATCACAGACGCCCTTACAGATGCTTTCCACCACTATCACATGGGCATCACCGCTGAAAATGTAGCGGAGCAGTGGGGACTGACCCGTGAGGAACTGGACGCCTTTGCCGCCAACAGCCAGCAGAAAGCCTGCGCGGCCATTGCTTCCGGACGCTTCAAAGATGAGATCGTTCCGGTGGAAGTCAAGAAGAAAAAAGAAACCGTACTCTTCGACACCGATGAAGGCCCCCGCCAGGGCGTTACGGTGGAGAGCCTTTCCAAGCTCCGTCCCGCCTTCAAGAAGGACGGCATGGTGACCGCCGGAAACGCCTCCTCCATCAACGACGGCGCTGCCGCCATTGTAGTCATGAGCGAAGAAAAAGCCAAAGAACTGGGAGTAAAACCCATGGCAACCTGGATCGACGGAACCCTGGCCGGCGTGGATCCCTCCATCATGGGCGTGGGCCCCATCGCCGCTACTAAAAAGCTCTTTGCCAGAACCGGTCTGACCATCCAGGATATGGATCTGGTGGAGGCAAACGAGGCTTTTGCCGCTCAGTCCGTGGCGGTTGCCCGGGATCTGGACTTTGACATGAGCAAGGTAAACGTCAACGGCGGCGCCATCGCCCTGGGCCACCCGGTAGGCTGCTCCGGCTGCCGGATCCTGGTAACCCTGCTCTACGAGATGGAAAAACGGGACGCTAAGAAAGGTCTGGCAACCCTCTGCGTAGGAGGCGGCATGGGCTGCGCGGCCATTGTAGAAAGAGAATAGTCAAAGCAAACCCCGGTCTGTGTAAAAGAGCCTGCCCGCCTGTTTCCAGGCGCGGCAGACTCTTTTCTCTCTTACTCTTCACAGTCCGCTTTTCTGATTCCGTTTTATCACAGATATTTCTTCAGCGCGTCCACTTTGTCCAGCTTCTCCCAGGGAAGATCCAGATCGTTTCTTCCGAAATGTCCATAAGCGGCCGTCTGTTTGTAAATGGGGCGGCGCAGATCCAGCATCCGGATGATGCCGGCGGGACGCAGGTCAAAGTTTTCCCGGACGATCTCTGTCAGTTTCTCATCGGACAGCTTGCCGGTGCCGAAGGTCTCCACCTGAATGGAGGTGGGATGAGCCACGCCGATGGCGTAGGACAGCTGAAGCTCGCACTTGTCCGCCAGGCCCGCAGCCACCAGGTTCTTGGCCACGTAACGGGCAGCGTAAGCAGCGGAACGGTCTACCTTGGTGCAGTCCTTGCCGGAGAAGGCGCCGCCGCCGTGGCGGGCATATCCGCCGTAGGTGTCCACGATGATCTTGCGGCCGGTGAGACCGGAATCTCCGTGAGGTCCTCCGATGACGAAACGGCCGGTAGGATTAATAAAGAACTTGGTCTCCTCATCGATCATATCCTTGGGAAGGATGGGATCGAACACATACTTCTTAATATCCCCATGGATCTGCTCCTGGGAAACTTCCGGTCCGTGCTGGGTGGACAGAACCACCGCGTCCAGGCGGAAGGGCTTTCCGTCCTCATCGTACTCCACGGTAACCTGGGTCTTTCCGTCGGGACGCAGGTAGGGCAGAGTGCCGTTCTTGCGGACTTCGGTCAGTTTTCTTGCCAGCTTGTGGGCCAGGGCGATGGGATAGGGCATATACTCCTCGGTCTCGCTGCAGGCATAGCCGAACATCATTCCCTGATCTCCGGCGCCGATGGCGTCGATATCCTCATCGGACATGGTGTTTTCCTTGGCCTCCAGAGCCTTGTCCACGCCCATGGCGATGTCGGTGGACTGCTTGTCAATGGCCGTGATTACCGCGCAGGTCTCGGCGTCAAAGCCGAATTTTCCTCTGGTGTAGCCGATCTCGGTCACAGTATCCCGGACAATCTGAGGAATATCGATGTTGGCCTTGGAGGTGATCTCTCCCATGACCATCACCACGCCGGTGGTAGTGCAGGTCTCGCAGGCCACACGGCTCATGGGATCCTGGGCCACCAGAGCGTCCAGGATGGCGTCTGAAATCGCGTCGCAGATTTTATCCGGATGTCCTTCTGTAACGGACTCGGAAGTAAAAAGTCTTTTTTCCATTTTCGTCTCCTTTTCTTCTGTTGCTTTTCTTTCTCCGCATCCTTCCAAAGGATGCCATAACTGCCGGAGCAGACGAAACTGCATACAAAAAGCCCGCCTTATAAGGCGGACCTGGCTGTTAAGCTTGTATCCCCTTATTGTTCGAAATCTTCGCTCAGGCTGGCACCTTCCATCCATGGGGTTGCCGTGGTTTCACAGGTCCTATGTACCTCCGCCACTCTGAATAAGAGAAAAGCATATAAAATTGTACTCTCGCTACGCTACTAACCTTACATCGTTTCTCCTCAACAGTCAATAGCCATTTTTCCCTGTTAGGACACTGGAAGAAAATTGTCCAATCACCGGAAACGGCGGCAGGCTGCTCTGCCGAAGCAGAAGCAGCCCGCGCTGATATACCGTATTTTATCGTTCTTCCCGGAAGTAGGACAGTCCCAGACTGGCCGGAGGCTGATTCTCCTTCTTTTTCCGGAAACTGGCTACAATCAGCACCAGAATAGTCACCACGTAGGGCACCATCTGGATCAGATCCGTCATGTAGCTGGCCACATGGATACCCAGCACATCCGGCAGGAACATATACAGCCAGTACAGCATGCCGAAGAGGTAGGCTCCCCAGATGGCGTTCAGCGGCTTCCAGGTGGTAAAGATCACCAGTGCCACAGCCAGCCAGCCCAGAGCCTCCATCTGGCCTGTGGTAGCCCAGATACCCTGGCTGTAGTCCAGCACGTAATACAGGCCGCCGATGCCGGAAATACCGGCTCCGATACAGGTAGCCAGATATTTATACCGGATCACATGCACCCCGGCCGCGTCCGCCGTGGCGGGACTCTCGCCCACCGCCCGCAGATTCAGTCCCGTCCGGGTTCTCTTAAAGAAGAAATGCAGCGCCACCGCCAGGATCACGGCCGCGTAAACCAGAAATCCGTAGTTCAGCACCAGCCGCCCAAAAAGCCCGAAATGCTCGGTAACCCCGGGAAGCTTGGCGGAAAAAGCGCTGTAGGTCACCGGAGCGGCTGAATAAGTAGCTCCGTCCAGGATCCGCACGCCGAAGAAATTGGCTACCCCCTGCCCGAAAATGGTAAGAGCCAGGCCTGTCACATTCTGGTTGGCCCGAAGGGTGATGGTCAGAAAACTGAAGATCAGTCCTCCCAGCATGGCGGCGCCGACGCAGGAAAGCAGGGCAATGACCACGCAGAGGGCCGGCACCGGATTCGGCGTGGAGGTCTCATAAAAATACGCGCTGGCAAAGCCGGCAAAGCCTCCCAGATACATAATGCCGGGGACGCCCAGATTCAGATTTCCGGATTTTTCCGTCAGAGTCTCGCCCATGCCTCCGAACATGATGATAGTTCCAAAGGGGATGGCCCGTAAAATCCATGCCACAAGATTTTCCATACTTACTTCACCTCCTTCTGGCTCTTGCCCCGGAAGATCATCTTAAAGTTAATAAAGAATTCACTGCCCAGGATACAGAACAGAATCACGCCGGTGATGATATCCGAGGCGTAATCATTCAGGCTGTAGGCGGAAGCGATCTCCGCCGCTCCTCTGGAAAGAAATACCAGCAGGAAAGAAATCAACGCCATATAGAAGGTATTGAATTTTGCCAGCCAGGCCACAATGATGGCGGTAAAGCCCTGCCCTCCCGCCGTATTGGTGGAGATCGTCTGGTCTCTTCCGGCTACAATAAGGAATCCGGCCAGGCCGCAGATGGCTCCGGAGATCAGCATGGTCCGGACCCGCACCCAGCGCACGTTAATGCCGGCGTAACGGGCGGTATTCTCCGACTCGCCCACCACGCTGATCTCATAGCCGTGCTTGGAATATTTCAGATACAGGAACATCGCCACGGTCAGCACCGCCACCACCAGGATGTTGATGTTGTACCGCTGTCCCAGAAAGGCCGGAAACCAGCCGGCCTGGGTGCCCATATTCAGCTTGCCCAGACTGGAGGCGTCCCCCCGGAGAATATTTACCACACAGGCCACAATACTGGTGGCCACATAGTTCATCATCAGAGTAAACAGGGTCTCGTTGGTTCCCCATCTGGCCCGGAAGAAAGCGGGCACAAAGCCCCATACAGCCCCCGCCAGAATACTGGTCACAAACATTACCAGAAACAGAACCGGAGTAGGCAGGGTATTGCCGCAGGCCACCATCACCAAGGCCGTGGCAAGGCCTCCCACCAGCACCTGCCCTTCCGCGCCGATGTTCCAGAACCGCATCTTAAAAGCCGGCGCCAGTGCGATGCCGATGCACAGCAGGGTCACCAGATCCCGCATAGCCCAGGAAAAACGGATGCCGTTGGCAAAGGTTCCCTGAAACATAACTCCGTAGACAGATAGGGGATTCAGACCCGTCACCGCAAAAATGAATACCGCGTCGATGACCAGCGCCAGCACAATGGCCAGCGCCCGGGCCAGCACTTTACTTTTAAAGGGAGCGCCGTCCCGCTTTACAATGCGGACAAAGGGCTCCTGCCCCTGGGTTCTCTCCACGCTCATGATTCCCCACCTCCGTTTTTCAGATTGGTCATAAGAAGTCCTACCTGCTCTTTGGTAGCGGTTCTGCCGTCCAGCATGCCGTTTCCCTTACCGCCGCAGAGGACAAAAATCCGGTCGCAGAGATCCAGCAGCACATCCAGATCCTCTCCCACATAGATCACTGCCACGCCTTTTTCTTTCTGTTCATTCAGCAGATGGTAAATGGTGTAGGAGGTATGGATATCCAGTCCCCGGACGGCGTAGGCGGTCATCAGCACAATGGGATCCGCCGCGATCTCCCGGCCCACCAGCACCTTCTGCACATTTCCGCCGGAAAGCCGGGACACAGGGGTATTGACCCCCGGCGTCACCACCCCCAGCTCTTCCTTCACCTTTTCCGCCAGCTCCCTGGGGCCTTTCCGGTCTGCCAGGAAGGATTTTCCGCTGTCATAGCTTTTCAGCATCATATTGTCGATCATGCCCATGGAACCCACCAGGCCCATGCCCAGCCGATCCTCCGGCACAAAGGAGAGGTGAATGCCCGCGTCCCGGATCTTTCTGGGAGTCATGCCGATGAGCTGCATCTTCGCGTCATCCCCGTAAAAAGTAATGCTGCTGTTCTCCGCTGTGCCCTGCAGGCCCGCGATAGCCTCCAGCAGCTCCTTCTGGCCGTTTCCGGAAACTCCGGCAATGCCCAGGATCTCGCCGCTGTACACGTCGAAGGAAATATCATCCAGCACCTTCACGCCCTCCCGGCTGTAAACCGTAAGGCCGCGGATCTCCAGACGTTTTCTGGGATTCTCCGGCTGTGACCGGTGAATATTCAGCTCCACCTTCTGCCCCACCATCATCTCTGTCAGCAGGCTCTCTGTGGCATCCTTTGTCTCCACCGTACCCACATACTCTCCCTTCCGGAGAATCGCCACCCGGTTGGAGATCTCCAGCACCTCATGAAGCTTGTGGGTAATCAGCACCACAGATTTGCTGTCCTTTCGCATATTCCGCAGCACATCAAAAAGTTTCTCTGTCTCCTGGGGCGTCAGCACCGCCGTAGGCTCGTCCAGGATCAGAATATCAGCTCCCCGGAACAGAGCCTTAACGATCTCCAGCGTCTGTTTCTGGGAGACGCTCATCTCATATACCTTCTGATTCAGATCCAGATCAAAGCGATATTTTTCACAGATCTCCCCGGCCCTCTTCCGGATAGCCGCCAGGTCATATTTTTCCTTTTTGTCCAGTCCCAGAGCGATATTTTCCAGAGCCGTAAACACGTCCACCAGTTTAAAATGCTGATGGATCATAGCGATTCCCAGATTGTAAGCGTCTTTTGGGGAACGGATCTCCACCCGGCGTCCGTTTACAAAAATTTCTCCTTCATCCGGATAATAGATGCCGGCGATCATGTTCATCAGAGTTGTCTTTCCGCTTCCGTTTTCGCCCAGCAGCGACAGGATCTCGCCTTTCTTAAGCTCCAGGGAGACATCCCTGTTAGCCGTCACTCTCCCAAATGTCTTGGTCACATGTCTCAGTTCAATGGCATTTTCCATGGGAACAGGCCTCCTTTCCCTCATTTTCTTTTGTCTCGGTTTTCTATTAAGAAGAGGGAAGCCTTCTGAGCTTCCCTCTGTCTCTTTTCTTTATTCCGCCGGGGGAGCGTCCTCGGTGATGCCGTCAATTCTTTCAGCGAAATACGGCGCGCTGCGAAGGGTAGACTCCGCGAAATATCCATCCTGGATGGCTTCCTTGGTCTCGCCTTCATAGGTATCCATATAGCTGAGATCAATCATATCGCTGGTGACCTGCTGTCCGTCCACCGTATACTTGGATGTATCAAACACATGAAGCGTGCCGTCGCGAAGCTGATTCTCCACTTCCTCCACATACTCGGCAGTTCCCTCCGCGCAGGCGGGGCTCAGTTCCGTAATGCCCACAGCGCCGTCCGCGTAGCCCTTGGCCCAGTCGGTGTCGATCTGCCCGCCGTTCATGACCGTCTCAATGGCATAGGTATAGTATACGCCCCAGTTGTTGGTGGCGGAAGTCAGAGCGGTGTCCGGAGCCGCCTCCTGCATGTCCACATTGTAGCCTACGGAGAAGCACAGCTTGCCAGCCTGATACTCTTTCTCGGTGGCCGCGGGAGCTCCGGTAGAGTCCGCGTGCTGTCCGATGATTACGCAGCCGTTGGCAATCAGAGCCTCTGCCGCCGCGCCCTCTTTATCAATATCAAACCAGGAGTTGGTATAATTCACTTCCATAACCACATTGGGCATCACGCTGCGGATTCCCAGGAAGAAAGCGGTATAGCCGGAAACCACCTCCGCGTAATTGTAGGCGCCTACATATCCTACTTTAATGTTGCCTTCCCCGTCAAAGCTTTCGGGATGCTTCTCCTGAGTCAGTTCTCCGGTCTCCACCAGCTCCTGCAGCTTCAGTCCCGCAACTACGCCGGATACATACCGCGCCTCATAAATATTGGTAAACGCATTCTTCATATTGTCCAGGCCGCAGATGGCAGCGAAATCGCCGGTCATAGATACGAACTGCACATCCGGATACTCTGCGGCAGCCTGCACCATAAAGGTCTGATGGCCGTAGCTGTTGGAAATCACCAGATCACAGCCGGAAGCTACCAGGTCCACAGCCGCCTCATAGCATTCCTGCTCCTCGGGAACATTGTATTTCCAGATGATGTTCTTGTCCTCAGACAGTCCCAGATTGGAAACCGCCTCCTCAATGCCCTGAATGTGCGCCGCCGTATAGGACTCCGCGTCATCTCCCAGAAGGATCACTCCCACTTTGATATCGCTGTTGGCCTCTCCCTCCGCGCCGCCGTTGGAGCCGGAAGCAGAACCGCCCTCGCCGCCGCATCCGAACAGTCCCAGAGCCATAAGGCCTGCCAGGGCAAAACTGAGTACTTTCTTTTTCATCGTAAACCTCCATCTTTATATATTGGTGATTGTAAGAGTATATAAAAATCCGCGTCACGCAACAACAAAACACGTCATGACCTGTATTTTACGGTCTGACGTGAATCCTTTGCCGCGGCACTGCTTCATTTTATGTGCTAAGTATATAGCATCATTTACAGGATTGTCAAGAAAAAGACAGGACCCGACATCCGGAAATCACAAGAGGAAGACCGCCGAAGCAGTCTTCCTCCCATGATTCTCCTGTTCTTACTCAGATCAGGAACGTTTTCTTCTTCGTTTTGCTGCCAGAGCTCCCGCCAGAAGGGCTGACGCCGCAGCCGCTGTCACAGCAGGCAGCAGCAGATTGGCGGAATCTCCGGTATTAGCGGCATGGCCGCCCTGAGCAGAACCCTGGCCGGAACCGGTGGGTTTCTGTCCGCCGCCCGGTGTCACGCTGCCGGAAGGTTTCTGGGTTCCGGTAGGCTCCTGTGTGGGCTCTCCGGTAGGCTCCTGAGTCGGTTCACCGGTAGGTTCTTCCGTGGGCTCGCCGGTGGGTTCCTGAGTCGGTTCACCGGTAGGTTCTTCCGTGGGCTCACCGGTGGGTTCCTGTGTGGGCTCGCCGGTAGGTTCCTGGGTCGGTTCAGTCGTAGGCTCACCGCTTCCTGTCACCTCCACGGCTGTGGAGTATTCCATCTTAAACCCGTCATAGTTGGAGGTCACTGTGGCAGTCACAATGACTTTTCCCTCTGCCGCGGCTGTCACGGTACCATCCGCGTAAGACGCAACCTGATCATTCTCCGAGGAATAGGTTACCGTTACATAGTCGCGGATGGCTTCCGGTACCGTAAACAGTTCCATGGTTTCTCCGGCTTTCAGCCGGACTTCAGCCGCGGGATCCGCCAGATACTGGAAGGGATTTACAGCCTCGTCCATATAGTCCAGATTGTCCATTACAAACTGCAGGTTCACCTGAGCCTTTTCCACTTTCGTAAAGGAATTGGCTTCCTCTGCCGCTGTAATCGCGTTCTCCAGTCTCTCTTTTGACACGGCGGTCAGAAGAGAGGTATCGATGGCTTTCGCCTCCTGGATCAGTTCATCCAGAGCTCCCCGTTCCAGGGGAACCACCGTGTAGGTGAAGGAAATCTCCGCGGACAGCGCGCCGTAGGCCGCAGTTCCGGTCAGCGTAACTTCTGTCTCCTCATCGGGACCTGTAATGGTTCCATCCGCCGCGATCACTTCCGGATTGCTGCTGGACCAGGTAAGCTTCAGTCCGTCCGCTGTCTCCGGCAGTTCCATATCATATTTGATTTCATCCCCGCTGGCATTGGTTCCTATCAGATCCTCTCTCTCCAGCGCGCCGCTGAGTTTCGTCTCAAGGGCTGTCTGGAATTCCTCCAGCGCCTGCGCCTGGACTTCTTCCTCTGACATGGCAATATTATAAACTTTTACATCGTCCATGAGTCCTTCGTATTCCGGATCCCAGAAATTGACGCCCAGGTAAATGTCCGCGTTGGCTCCATCCAGAGGATCGTTACTGTTGGAGGTTCCCATGGTAATTCCGTCCAGATAGAGAGTTGTGGATCCCTCTGTGCCGGTTACGGTAATCTGATGCCACTGGGCGCTGGGCACCACCGGGCTGGCCAGAGTCACCCACTGGCCGATGCCGCCGTTGGCCCAGAATTTCAGTTTATCGCCGGAATCTCCGGAAATGGCCAGCCAATTTTCCGGGTCGTGATATCCCATAAACAGCATGACCTGATTTCCCGCCAGGGGTTCATCGGATCTGACCCACATGGATACCGTATATTCGGTGCCCAGATCGTTCAGGTTCAGCTTCAGTCCGTAGTCCCCCAGACGTACAGCCTGGCCGTCTCTTCCCTGGTCATACGCCGCCTGGCCAACGTAGGAATTCAGACCGGTTACCAGCATGGAGGCGTCCGCGCCTCCTTCCACGCCGTTCTCCAGGCTGCCCTCAAAATCATAGGAGGCAACCAGAGTTTCATCCAGGGATCCGGTAACGGAAACGTTTGTAATTGCCTTTACCGTTGTGTCTCCCAGTGTCACAGAAACAGTGATCTGCGTCTCTCCGGCTCCCGCCGCTGTTACCAGGCCGTCCTCGGATACTTCAGCCACTTTCGGGTCAGCGCTCTCAAAGGTAATCTCCGGGTTGGAATCCGCCGCGATCTGATTCATGGACAGTTCGATCTGCTGGGTTCTTCCCAGGACCATATTCATGGATTCCGTTACAGTGATGCCGTCTCTTTCCAGAAGCTCTTCAGCGGGAGTCTCCGGATCATAAAGGCGGTAGACTTCCCCTTCGCTTAAGGTGCGGTCATAAACCTTTACCTCGTCCACAGCGCCGGTAAATTCCACATCCCAGTAGGTGACGCCCACGTAAATATCCTGGTTGTCTCCAACCAGGGGAGCGTTGCTGTCTCCGGTTCCCCACTGCTCACCGTCCAGATAGGCCTTTACTGTACTGCTGTCCCCGGTGAGGGTCAGCTGATGCCAGCCGTCCGGGGTAATATTCTGGGTTCCCAGCCCGGTCCAGGAAAAGCCGTTTCCATTTCCCCAGAATCTGTATAAGGTACTGTTCGACTGCTCTCCTGCCACGGCCAGCCACTTCTCCGGGCTGTGCCAGCCCAGAAACAGAGTACTCTGGTCTGCCAGAATGTTGCCGTCCGGCTTAATCCACAGAGAAACCGTAAAGTTCTCTCCCAGATTTTCCCGGTTCAGCTTCAGTCCGTAATCTCCCAGCTGAATTCCTTTTCCGCTCTGTCCCTCTACATATTCCAAAGTTCCGCTGTAGGCTCCCAGGCCTGTGACAATGGCGGAAGCATCGGCTCCGCCCACGCTGTCTGTCAGATCCTCCTTATCAAAGGAATAAGAGGCAACCAGACCTTCGGTCAGGTCATACTCTTCCGCCTGCACCGGCTTTGCCCCGGGAATAATCACAGAAGTCAGAACCAGAGCGCCAGCCAGAAGACCTGATATAAAACTTTTTCTTTTCATATTCGTTTCTTCCTTTCCTTATTACTGATTCTGGCGATAGTCCGCGTCAACCACTGTGATCCTTACCGCTGCTTCCATGGTCTCCCCATTGTACTCAAAGGAAACCTTCAGTTCCTTGGTTCCGGGGGTGCTCATATCGATCTCACCGGCGTTAGTGGTGTACTCTGTTACGGTCTCTGTCTCGCCGCTGCCGGTCTGCAGCAGAATGCGGATGTCATCGTCGTTCAGTTCCTGTCCTGCTGTGTACAGTCTGGTGGTCTTCTGTACATCCACATCGTCCATGCTCACATAGGAATCTGTAGATACATAGAAGGTAGCTGCCTCCGGATCCTGCTCCAGATACAGAGCCCCGTCCCGGCTGGTCATATAATATCCCGGATACTGCACGCTCTCAAAGGTCACGCCCTCTCCGTTCATGCCGTACAGGGTGCGGAAGGTCATGCGGTTTGCTTCTTCCTCTGTGCCGCCGGCATCCTGAGCCAGTACCACCCGAATGGTTCCGTCCGCCGCCTGGTTTCCGGCCGCCATGTAAAGGCCGGGTTTGTTGTTGGACTCAATGGAGACATAGGCTTCATTGTCAGAATCCGCCTTGCCCGGATTGATCTCCCACTCCTTCTCCGTGCCGGTCTGGAAGAAGTCTACAATAATGGGCTTGCTTCCTCTGGCTGTCAGGCTGGAGGTACTCCAGTCGGTCATGGGATAATCCGCGTCGTTCAGGGTATTGGTAAAGGGTTCGTTGGCCACAAACGCTCCCGTAGAATCCGTAATGGTGCTGACCGTTCCTGTCAGTCCCACCGCGGTCTTGGTGATGGGATCGATGGTGCCGTCCTCGTTAATATCGAATTTTTCGATACATGCTACCCGGCGGTAACCGCTGCCGTGGGGCAGGCTTCCGTCATGGTATACGAAATAGGTCTGTCCCTCAAAATCAAAGACTGCCATATGGTTGGTGTTGGCGGTAGCGGAGGGTTCCATGATAATGCCTCCGAAGGTCCAATCGTTGCTCATCAGATCATCGGTGGTGGCGTAAGCCATCTGCTCTCTCCAGTCGCAGGCGAAGAACATATAGTAAGGTCCGTAATAGTTTCCGTTCTCGTCTTTCTGCCTGTAATACCAGGGAGCCTCAGTAAAGCTGTGTCCCTCAAACTTATCCTGATCGTTGAAAATCTCGATGCCGTTCATCTTTCCGATGACAATATCATTGCCTTTCTCATATCCCACGGAAAGGTTGTTGGGATTGCCGTCCTGATCCTTGATGGTGACGGTGGTATCCCCGCATTCTACCTGGCAGACGAAGAAACGGTTGTTTCCCCAGCCTACATAGACGTCATCGCCCTCCACCCATACGGTGGGGTCAATGTCCTCCCAGGTGTGGGGACCGTTGGGGGTATCAATGTTTCTCACCAGAGGATGTCCGATATCCGTAAAGGGACCCGTGGGGGAGTCAGAGATAGCCGCGCCGATGCATTTGCCTCCTCCCACACTTCCGTTGCCTTCCGCGCAGTAGAAGAAGTAATACTTATCTCCCACTCTGGCCACCTGGCTGGCCCAGGCGGATACATCATCATTTCTCCAGCTTACATCCTGCATGGTCATAATGACGCTTTCATACTTCCACTCTTTCAGATCTTTGGAAGAGTAGCAGATCCACTGGGGCATGGTATAGTACTCGCCGGTGGACACATCATTTCCCACATAGGCGTACACGGTATCACCGTCCACCATAATGGAGGGATCTCCGCCGTACAGAATATCTCCGTTCTCGTCAAATCCCAGCATGGGATTTCCCGAGTTGCTCTTGGTTAAAATTTTCTCCTGGGGCTCCCAGCCTTCCGCGACTGTGTCCGCAGGGAGCTGGCACAGGGCAATGCCCATGAGCACTGCCAGTGCGCCTGTAAAAAATCTCTTTTTCATAAACAGCTCCTTAATTTGCTTTTCTCCGTTTCAAAACAACCAGTACTGCCGCGCATCCCGCCGCCAGAGTCAGTGCTGCCGCAGTGGGCATTGCATTGCTGGCATCGCCGGTCTGAGCGGACTGTCCGCCGCCCTGGGCGCTTCCCTGTCCGGAACCGCTTCCCGGGGTCACACTGGTTCCGGGAGTTCCTGTACCGGAAGGTTTCTGAGTTCCGGCAGGCTCCTGGGTCGGTTCCTGAGTGGGAGTCTCGGTGGGTTCCTCGGTAGGCTCCTGAGTGGGAGTCTCGGTGGGTTCCTGGGTAGGCTCCTGGGTGGGAGTCTCAGTGGGTTCCGCAGCCTTTACTGTGACCGCGAAGGTATCCTCCGCCGTAAACTCTCCCTCCGTATAGGAAACTTTAATTGTGTAGGTTCCGGCCGCATTCATGTCGCACGCGGATGTATCTACCGTTACGTATTCGGAATCGGTTACGTCCTTGCTTGTGCCGTCAGAATACGATGCCGTTACTTTCAGCCCGTCAAGGTTCAGCTCCTCGCCCACGGTGTAGGTTGTCTTTTCCGGAGCCTCTGCGCTGATTCCGGTCAGAGTCACCTCCGGCACAACGGTTTTCTCCGTTACCGTAACCGCAACGCTGGCTGTCTGAGTGACGTCTCCCTCGGTGTAGAGCACGGTTACTGTCTGCTCTCCCGCTTCGGTAAATACTTCCGGCGTGAAGGCAAGTCCTTCCGCGTCTGCCCCCAGCACCTCCGTTTCACCGTTGCTGTAGACGGCGGTTACTTCCATGCCTGCGGGGTCAAAGGCCTCGCCCACCTGGTATTCCGTCTTTGCCGGCTGGGCCGTCACCTCAATGCCGGTCAGGGTCTTCTCCACTTGGGACTCGCTGACCGTGATGGTGATGGATACATTTCTGTACTCGTCCGCCAGCTCCTGCTCCGGCGTCATGTTCAGCACCGGTGAGCCGTCCGCCGCGATGTTTACCGGCTGCAGGTACGCGTACCGGCAGGGATCCTGAAGCGGATCGCCGTTATGAATGCCGCCGCTTGAGTGAATAGCTGCCGGGCGGGCATGGTAAACGATAATCACGTTGCCGTATTGGTCTACCGTAAAGGAATTGTGTCCCGGTCCGGATACTTCATCGTTGAAATCCGTGCTGGTCAGCAGGGGGTAATTGGATTTTACCCAGGAAGCCGGATCCAGCAGATCCGCTCCCTCCTCTGCCGTCAGCAGGCCCACGCAGTACTCGGAGCCTGTTCCCGAAGCGGAGAACGCCAGGTAAACCTTGCCGTTGTTCTTAAACACCGCAGGTCCTTCATTTACTGTAGCTCTTACGTATTCCCAGCTGTACTCCGGTCTGGAGATCACGCTGCAGGGACTGGTAAGCTGTGTAGGATCAGAGGGATCAATGGTGGCGATGTAGATGCTGGAAATACCTGTCTGGGTAAAGTCTGCCCATGCCAGATAGCTCTGTCCGCCCGCCTCAAAATAGGTCATATCCAGAGACATGGCGTTCAGGCAGTTTTTCTCATCACCGGCCATAGGCTTCACCCTCACGGGATCTTCCCAGGAATCCGGATCGGTAATATGGTCCGGATCCGTACATCTCATCATGAAGGGACGAAGGGTTCCGAACCGGTCGCCGCCGTTGGTTCCCGCCGTACTGATAATGTACCAGTAATCCCCGATCTTGTGAAGTTCCGGAGCCCAGATCCACTGGCTGTAGGGATTGCCCTGGCCATCGTCCCAAGACTCATCCCAGATCACGGTTTCCTCCGCGGTCGAAAGGCCCTCAATGGTGGACGCCTCCCGGATCACCAGGCGGTCATATCCATCCGCTCCGCCGGCTCCGTTTGTGGGATAAGATCCGGTAAAGTAATACATACCCCTCTCCGCGTCATAGGTCATAAACGGATCGGCTCTTTCCTTAACCAGAGGTTCTTCCGGATCCGTGTAGGAGATGGTGCGCTGTACCTCGCCCCTCACTTCATAGGTGCCCGGGGTGGATGTATCCACATTCTCCAGGTCTTCCTGGTTCCAAACAACACCCAGCTGCTTGGTGGTGCCGTCAGAGTACTCCGCGGTAACCATTTCCGGAAGCGTATACTCCTCGTCCTGGCTGATCTCAATGTCCGCCGGCGCCTGCACGCCTGTGTTGGTAATCGGGGCGAATTTCTTCACCAGCGCGTCATACTCCGTCTGGGTCAGAGCAGTTACACAGGGATGCACCGCGTCTGCAGGCGCTCCCTCAACAGCATCAAATTCGTACTCGCTGACTGCCGCAGGCTCCGCTGTCACAAGATCCGCGCTTTTAGACTCCCATACGGTTCCGTTAGCGTCCTGAATAAAGATCTTGTAAACCTGATTCGCGCTGTCATATACGCAGTTTACTTCGCTTACGCTGGACACCCCCGGTACAGACACCAGAGTCTCCCCGGAATAGGTAATCAGGTCTTCGGACGTGAAGAAAATCAGATTTCCGTTGCTGCCGCCGTCGGAAGCCACTGCGCCGAAGCTGCCGTCTCCTTTGCGGAAAATCTGCGCCGCGCCGAAGGATCTGGTTCCTTTGGAGGCGTAAAGGATGGGCTGGTTGCTGTGCAGAACCTCAAATCCATTTTCCGTCTCTCCGGCAATCTTCATGCCGCCGTTCTGTCCCGTAGCCGGAGCGTTGCTGATGTAGGTCATTACATCCGGTCCCTCTGCCACAACGGTCAGGGGGAATTCCTTTGTCTGGCCGGCAGACGCGCCTTCCAGGCTGATCTCGGCAGTCAGTGTAACTGCCTTATTTTCGCCCTCCGGTCTTGTAACTTTCGCGGTATTTCCATCGATGGCAATGGCCGGATCGCTGGAAGTCCAGGTCACGGAAGCCTCTCCTGCCGTCTCCGGCAGCGCGAAGTCCGCGGAAACAAATCCCGCGTTGAGGCTCAGACGTTCCGCGTAAACCAGAATGTCTTCATCCGGATTTTTCGGAAGGACGGAAACCGTAAATGTCTTTGAGGCGCTTTTATTTCCATTGCTGATCACAGCGGTCAGCACTACTGTCTCCGGCTCCTCTCCCTTGGCGGGACGGTTGACTTTGCCGGTTTCGGCATCGATGAACTCCGGTTTGTCGGAAGTCCAGGTCACAGTGGTCTGTCCGCTGTTTCCCGAGGAGGGAAGAGTGATATCCCAGCTCACCTCCGAGGGAACTGTCAGAGCCGCCGCGTCTGCCGCCAGAAGGTTTTCGGTGTAGATCTGGCTGATCTCCGCCGCAGACAGGGCCTCTTTGTAAAGTTCCACATCGTCCATCAGGCCGGAGAATTCCGCATCCCAGTTATTGACGCCCAGGTAAATGTCGCCATTTTCCTGCGCCAGAGGATGATTGGAAGTTCCGCTTCCCACCTGCGCGCCGTCCAGATAGGCGGTTACGGTGGATTCCGTGCCTGTGATCACCAGCTGATGCCAGCCATCGGCGTTAATCGTCGGAGTTCCCAGAGTGGTCCAGGTTCCGTATCCTCCGCCGTTGGCCCAGAATTTACAGGCGGATGTGCCGCTTCGGCTGCCGGATACCGCAAGCCACTGTTCCGGGCTGTGATATCCCAGTAAGGTGAGTACCTGGTTCTCCGCAAAGGTTCCGTCCGGTTTCACCCACATGGATACGGTGAAGTTCTCTCCCAGGTTTGTCTTGTTCAGCTGCAGGCCGTAATCCCCAAGACGAACCGCTTCGCCCCGGAAGCCTGCCTCGTATTTCACATCGCCGCCGTAAGCCCCAAGTCCGCTGACAATCGCAGACGCTTCTTCGCCGTTATTATCCGCGATGCTTTCCTCAAAGGTGTACTCCGCGATTTTCCCTTCTTTGGGATCCGCGTTGGCTGCCTCGTAAGCTGCCGCGATATCTTCCGCGGAAAGAGTGCAGTCATATACTTCAATCTCATCTACCAGGCCTTCAAATTCGGTGTCCCAGTTGTTGACGCCGATGTAGATATCCTGGTTTTCACCTGCCAGAGGATGATTGGAGGCTCCGTTCTGGCCGTCCGCGTAGGCCACTGCCTGGCCGTCCAGGTAAGCGGTCACCGTAGACTCGGATCCGGTCAGGGTCAGCTGATGCCAGCTGCCGTCCCCGATGTTCATGGTGCTGAGGGTGGTGTGGCTGGTATACAGGCTGCTGTCATGAGCCCAGAACTTGCAGAGGGAGGAATTGCCTCCCCAGGGTTCTCCTCCGGACACCGCGATCCACTGCTCCGGATCATGGTAGCCTAAGAACATCAGCACCTGGTTCTCCGGGAATGTGCCGTCAGCCTTCAGCCACATGGACACGGTGAAGTTCTCTCCCAGGTTGGCCTGGTTCAGCCGCAGGCCGTAGTCCCCCAGACGGATGGCGCTGCCCTTGAAGCCGTCTTCATAGACAACCTCGTCTTCATAGGCACTCAGGCCTGTCACAACGGCGTCCGCCGCATCTGTTCCCTCGTCATTGGCAAGACCGGCTTCAAAGGAATAAGAAGCCACCTTAAAGCCTTCCGGATCACCGATGTCTTTCAGATAATCCTTCCTGACTTCTTCCGCCGTAGATGTAGTGCTGTAAACCTTCACTTCGTCTACCAGACCGCTGAACATAGAATCCCAGTAGTTTACGCCGATATAAATATCGCCGTTTGGCTGAGCCAGGGGATGGTTGGTGGCTCCGCTTCCGATCTGAACGCCGTCTACATAGGCGCTCATAGTTTCCGCGTCGCCGGTAATGGTCACTTTGTGCCATTCCGTATCCAGGTTTACCGTTCCGAGAGTGGTGTGGCTGGTGTATAAAGATTCATCATGGGCCCAGAACTTGCACTCTTCCGAACTGCCTCCATGAAGGGCTCCTCCGGAAAGTCCCACCCACTGCTCGGGATTGTGGAATCCAAGGAATGCCACAACCTGATTTTCTTTAAAGATCCCGTCCGGTTTTACCCACATGGACAGTGTAAAATTATCGCCTATGTTCGTCTTATTCAGCTTCAGGCCGTAGTCCCCCAGACGGACTGCTTTTCCCTCAAAGCCTTCCTCAAAAGTAGGATTTCCCTCTCGGTAGGCACCGAGGCCGGATACAATCATTGCCGCGCCGTCGCCGCCCTGGGAATCCGTCAGCGCGTCTTCAAAGGAAAACGACGCCACCAGACTGTCTTCCTCCGCCGCCTGAATCTTCTGAGGCCCTGGTACGACCACCGAGGTCAGAACCATGGCTCCTGCAAGCAAACCTGCCAGCAGATTCTTTCTCTTCATAATCTGTTTCCTTTCTTCACAGACAGATTCAGCGGGAATCTGCCTGGGGCAGTCAAGACTGCCCCAGGGTTCCCGCAGAATCTTTTGTGTTTGTCACATTACTTAACGGCTTTTCTCCGTTTCAGGACTGCCAGTACTGCCGCGCATCCCGCCGCCAGCGTCAGGGCTGCCGCCGCGGGCATTACATTGCTGGTATCACCGGTAGCCGCGGAGGATCCGCCGCCCTGGGCACCTCCGGGTGTCGCGCCGGTTCCCGGTGTTCCGGAAGGTTTCTGGGTACCGGTAGGCTTCTGGGTCGGAGTGCCTGTAGGCTCACCGGTAGGCTCCTGAGTCGGAGTACTTGTGGGCTCACCGGTAGGCTCCTGAGTCGGAGTGCCCGTGGGCTCCTGGGTCGGCTCTGCCGCTTTCACAGTCACATTGAAGGTCGCCTTGGCTTCCACACCGTTTTCTGTGTAGGTCACAGTGATCTCCTGGGTTCCCTCCGCGTCTTTGTCATATCCGCTGATGTCTGCCTCCTCAGTCACATCCTTGGTGGTCTCGTCGCTGTAAACCGCGGTTACGGTCATACCGGTGAGATCCAGTTCCTCACCCACCGTGTACTCCAGCTTCGCGGGCGCAGTCACGGTAATGGAGGTCAGGGTTACTTCCGGTTCCGGCTCTTCTCCCGCGTACTCCACGTTATCAATGGCTTCCTGGAGAACCTCCGCCGCCGCGTCTGCTTCCTCAGTGGTGGCCACTGTGCCAAGGGCCGCTTTGGCGGTGTCGATGGCGGACTGAAGCGCCGCCGCGCTGTCCTCTGTCAGCAGGCTCTGGTCAATGGCCTCCGCGGCCTCGATGGTCTGCTCCAGTTTATAAGTGCTTACATAGCTGTCCTCGCCGTATGTTCTCTGCAGCGCGTCATACTCTGCAGCAGTTACCGGCATAACATAGCCGTGGCGGTATTTCTGCACATTTGTCGGCATGGAGAACTCGCTGTCGTCCAGCAGAGTAAATTCTCCGGAATCAAGGTCTGTAGTGATCAGCGGATAGTAGCCCTGTCCTCTCGCGAAGCGGTCCACCATCAGGCACCACTGCTCTTTCCCATCCTCTGTTCTGTCGTTCATCTTGAAGATGATCGGTCCTTCTACAGCTCCTACTGTGGAAGGAACTTCAGAAGAAAGTGTGTCAGATTCAACTGTCGTAAATTCTCCGAGAATCGCGTCAGACTTATCAATCATAATCGTTCCGTTCATCTCGTTCTTTGTGTAGCGGTAGTATGTACCGTCATTCTCGATCATGGTGGAATCGATTACCTTGATCGGTGTGCCGTCTTCCATCTTGCCGCCGGAGTGATACACCTGCGCGTCCGTAAAGGTGCGGAAGTCTCTGGTCTTGGCGTAGTAGATGGTGTGGTTCTCATACTCCTGGGCGATTTCGCCGTTCTCGTCCAGTTCGATAGAAGTAGCGGACCAGTATACTACATACTCTCCGGTCGTCTCATCATAGATGAATTCCGGAGCCCAGGTACATCCCGCGTTCTCCGGGGCGATCTCCGCGATCCAGGGCTCGCTCCAGTTTACCAGGTCGTCGGACTCCCATACCACGATGCCGTGGCTTCCGCTGCCGCCTGCTCCTGCCCAGTTGCCTGCGTTGTGATAGATGCTCAGGTCGGTGGCGATCATGTAGTACTTATCGCCTTCCGGAGCCCGGGCGATAAAGTGATCTCTCAGTCCGCTCTCGCCGATGGTGCTGGTGAGCACCGCGTTTCCGCCGTTGAGCTCGGACCAGTGCAGGCCGTCCTCGCTGATGGAGAAGTAGGTCTGCTCATGGGAAGCTGCCGCCTCGTTGCCGATAAAATGTACGAACAGATATCCCACATAATCGTCTTCGGATACTTCCGGAGCTTTTGCTTTTACAGTCACTTCATATGTCTTTGTCACGGAATCCTGTCCGTCTTTGGAGAACTCCGCGGTCAGGGTTACGATTTGATCCTCATCGCCTCTGGTGACAACGCCTGCCGGCTTGCCGTCCACCTCGGTGGATGTGATTACAGCCTCGTCAGAAGATTTCCAGGAAATGCTTACGCCGTCTTTCTCAGAAGGAAGGGTAATGTTGCCCTTGACATTGTCCATGTTGGGAATCTCAAAGGTATCTGCTGCCCGCTGTACATCCCCCAGCATGGCCAGGCGGTCTGCTTCTTCCTGCTGGTAAACTCTGGCGATCTCATCGCTTCCCATAGCGAAGTCATATACCTTCACGTTGTCGAAGAATCCGCGGAAGTACATATCCTCCTCGTAGAAGGACTTTCCGAGATACGCCTTCAGATTCTTGCCCAGATCGGACATGCTGACGGTTACATTCTGCTGCGCGGCCAGCTCGCCGTTTCGATATATGGAGATGCTGTCCGGCGTGACAACCAGTTTGATATTCATCCAGGTACGGCTGTTGTTGGGATACGCTCCGCTGGCGGAGGCCACCTGCTCGCCGCTCCAGGTATTGGTAGTAATTGCAAGTTTCAGGTTGGTAGGCTCGATCTTCAGGAAGAAATAGTCATTTCTGTCCTGGCCGATGGCAAAAGTGAAATAGTTGCCTGTTCTGGACACCTCGTTGACGTCCATGGAAATAGTCATGCTGTCCATTCCGTCAAAGAATCCTTCCGGGAAGGACAGGTAGCTGTCATGTCCGCCCATGCTGTCCGCGCTGTCGCCGTCCAGATAGAGAACCTGGCCGTAGGAATCATCCTGCGCGTAAACGGCGCCGTCAGACAGTACCGCGTCATTTTCACCTGCGCTGTCTTTTGCCGTTCCCTGCGTGAAGTCTTCATCGAAGTCATACTCAAGTACCGGCTGTGCCTCGGTATACTCTCCGCTTACTTTCACCTTCACTGTGATTTCGGATCCGCCCATAGCAAACTCTTCATCAGAAAGGTTCAGTACCGGAGCGCCCTCTGAATCAAAGAGCACCGGTTTCACATACGCATGACGGCAGGCGTCATACAGAGGATCTCCGCTGTGTCCCGCGTGCTCCGCTGCCGGACGGGCATGGTATACGATTACCAAATTTCCATACTCATCATAGGTAAAGGAATTGTGTCCCGGTCCGCAGAGTTCATCATTAAAATCTCCGCTGGTCAGTACCGGATAGGGCACTTTGGTCCAGTTAGAAGCATCAGTCAGATCCGCGTCCGCATCCGCAGTCATCAGGCCTACGCAGTATTCCGCGCCGGTGGCTGCCGCTGAGAACGCCAGGTACACGGTTCCGTCTTTTACAAACGCCGCGGAGCCCTCGTTAACCGGAATATTTACAGATTCCCAGCTGTACTCCGGAGAAGTAATCACTGTCGCAGGGCTGGTCAGCTGCGTGGGATCCTCCGGATCCACGGTAGCAATAAACACCTTGCTGAGGTTTTCCTGTGTCTTGTCCGCCCAGGAAACGTAGGACTTTCCGCCCGCCTCAAAATAGGTCATATCCAGGGACATCACCCGCAGGCAGGAATCATCGCCGTCCATGGCTTTCACACGCTCGGGCTCTCCCCAGGACTCCGGATCGGTAATGTTGTCGGCATCGTTGCATCTCATCATAAAGGGACGAATGTCGAAGCTGTAACCGCCCTCGCCCACGGCCGCGGTACTGATGAAATACCAGTAATCACCGATTTTGTGAAGCTCCGGCGCCCAGATAAACTGGCCATAGCCCTCTACTTCACTCTCATCCCATACGACATACTCCTCGGCGTCAGCCAGGCCTTCAATGGTATCCGCCACACGGATTACCAGTCTGTCATAGCCGTCTGCTCCGTCCTTACCGTTTACCGGATAGGAAGCAGTGAAGTAATATCTGTCTCTCTCCTCATCATAGGTAATGCTGGGATCTGCCCGCTCCTCAATCAGGGGCTCTTCCGCTTCTGTAAAGTACGCGGATCCTCCAATCGTTCCTCTGATGGTGTACTCCATGCCTTCTCTGGAAGAATCGGCCTTTTCCAGATCATCACTGTTCCAGCGGATGGAGTAAGTCTTCTCTTCACCATTAGAATAGGAAGCTTTCACCTCGCCGAAGGCCTCATCCAGAGCTTCTTCGATATTCTCTCCCTTATCTACTGTGATCTCATCCACTTTGTTGTATTTCAGAGATGTGTTGTAGGGATTGGTGAATTTGTTTGTAACCTTGTCATACTCTGCCTGGGTCAGGGCAATCTCTGATGCCCATGTGGCATACTCCGGTGCGTTCTCCACTGTGGGGATCACAAAGCTGGTCTGCGCTGCCCCTGAGAACTCTGCCAGATCCTTTGAAGTCAGAAGGTATACGCTTCCTGCCTTGTTCTCCACATACAGTCTGTATTCCTCAGCTGTCATATCATAGATCATGTACAGTTTGGAAATATTAGAGACTCCGTTCAGAGTAACCTCTTTCTCATCTGTGTAGGTAATCAGATCATCGGAGTTATAGAGGAATACACGGCTGTTGTTTCCTCCGTCCGCCGCGATCATACCGAAGGTTCCGTCTGCTTTCCGGAAGATCTGGGGAGACACATAGGCTTTCGCCCCCTTAGCGGTATACATAATGGGCTGCTCTTTGTGGAGAACCTCATAAGTTCCGTTCTCATCTTCCGCCGCCAGCATCATGCCGCCGATCTGTCCTCTCAGAGCATCGGTATTCAGTCCCGGATCGTTGCTTACATAAGTAGCGACATTTCCGCCCTGTGCCAGCACAGTCACTTTGAACTCTTTTGTCACGTCCTCTGTTCCCTCCAGGGAAAGGGTGGCGGTCAGAGTGACGTCCGTGTTGGCTGCCGGACGGGTCACAGTTCCGTCATTGGCGATCACATCCGGATTGCCGGAGGTCCAGGCAACGCCGGCCGCGCCGGAAGTCTCCGGGAGAGTCAGGTCTTCGGATACATAGCCCGCGTTCAGCGTCAGCTGATCTCTGTAGATCTCAATATCGCCGGCCGGATCTGCCGCCGGTACGGTTACGTCAAAGTCATACTCCAGAGACATGCTTCCGGCTGAAATCACAGCTGTAAGAACGACTTCCGCCGCCGCGTCCTCCGGACGGGTTACTGTACCGTCATCGGCAATTACATCCGGATTGCTGGAAGACCATGTGATGGCAGTAAATCCGCTGCTTCCCACGGTGGGCAGGGTGAGATCCATCATGGTTGACTCCGGTACGGAAATCGCCGCCGCGTCGCTTTCAATCACGCTGTAAGCCGCGTTCTCATCCGCCAGATACTCCGCCAGCACATCCTCCGCGCTCAAGGCTTCCGAATATACTTTCAGGTCATCCATGTAGAAGTCGCCGGAGTTCCAGTAGTGGGGGCTGGCAGTCCCGAACCAGAGGTACTGCGCTCCCTCAATGAAGTCAAGCATATAAGGAGTTCCCTCTCCCGCGTGTACGCCCAGGGTAGAAGGCGTCAGCTCATATACGAGGGCTCCGTTTTTGTACATATGGATCTGCTCGGTATCCATGACAACCGTGATATACTCCCAGCCGCCGTCTGCTGTAATATTTCCGGCGAACTGGGTCATATCCTGATAGGTTGCCGCTCCCGGGTTGTCATTAAAGAATACGGATCCGTTGGTGGATAATCCATAGAATCCGTCAGAATTTCCAGTTCCGGAGGCGAAGCTCCATACTCCAAGCCATTGGTCCACCGCATTGGCGTCGATCCAGGCACTGACAGTAAATCCGCTTTCAGACAGTTCCTTCCCGTAAAGCGGGTTGTCCGTCTGCACCCGGCCTGTGCCACTGCCGGATTTCATCACTCCCCCTCTCATATCATCGGTGACGATGGTGGGCGCGTTGGCGTTGACCTGCTGTCCTGCAGATCCGCTGACAGAATCGCTGAAATCCTCATCAAAGGTATAGTGGGCCGCCAGGCTGTCTGAGGGAGCGGCTTCCGCCTCCCGGACCATGCCCGGCACCACCAGGGATGAGAGGACCATTCCGCCTGACAAAACAGACGACAGGATTCTGTTTCCTATACTCCTCTTTCTCATGCAATCCTTCCTTTCTGTGATTTTAACTTTTTGCAATTAAAAAATTATACCATTTTTAACTAATTTTAGCAATTCATTTCATAAGTCAAAATTTTTTCAGGATTTTTTTATATACTTTTTACAAAATACCGGTATTCTGAAAGACAGGGGGAAGCTGCCAAGGCGGCTCCCCCCTGCTCTGGTACTGTTTTCCTCAACTGACCGGGTCAGTTCAGGAATTTCTTCTCTTTCTGATTACAACTACAGCGATAATCAGCACTACAGCCGCCACCGCGATGGCCGCGATAGGCGCCGCAAAGTTGGTGGTATCGCCGGTCTGCGCGGACTGTCCGCCGCTCTGGGTACCTCCAGGTGTTACGCTGGTTCCCGGTGTTCCGGAAGGCTTCTGGGTACCGGTAGGCTTCTGGGTCGGAGTGCCTGTAGGCTCACCGGTGGGCTCCTGAGTCGGAGTACCAGTGGGCTCCTGGGTGGGTTCCGGCGTCGGCTCTTCAGACGGTTCCGGTGTGGGCTCCTGGGTCGGCTCTGCCGCTTTCACAGTCACATTAAAGGTCGCTGTTGCTGTCTGTTCACCCTCTGTGTAGGTCACGGTGATCTCCTGGGTTCCCTCCGCGTCTTTGTTGTATCCGCTGATGTCTGCCTCCGCGGTCACGTCCTTGGTGCTTCCATCGCTGTAAACCGCGGTTGCCGTCATACCAGTGGTATCCAGTTCCTCGCCTGCGGTGTACTCCAGCTTCGTGGGCGGAGTCACGGTGAGGGAGGTCAGGGTTACTTCCGGTTCCGGCTCTTCGTTTACAGGTCTGTAGACGCCTTCCATAGTGGGCGCCAGGGGCTGCATCAGGCCGTCCTCTCCAAAGGTCACCTGGTCGATACAGGTCTCTCTGTGGTAGCCCAGTCCGTCTGTGTACACGCCGATGGGGGTGTAGAACCTGTGGTAAGCGATATAGCACTCATCGGTTTCCGGGAAGTAGAGGATAGACTGATGGGCTGTGCCCAGCATGCTGTTGGCCTCATCCTTCTGGAGCAGAGTGTATCTGTAAGTTACGTTGACGCTGCCGCCCTCCAGGGTCTCAGCGGTTCCGTAGTTTACATGGTAGTTGGGGCTTCCGGTGTCGTCGCAGGACCAGGTAAAGTGGTACAGTCCATCTCTCTTGGTCACTACCACAGACTCGCGGAAATCATTCACGCCGTTGATCTGGCGGATGGTTCCCTCCTTGATGCTCATCATGTCGTCATTCAGTTCCGCGATGGCCGCTGAACCGTTTCCGAACAGCAGGTAGGAGGTGCCGTCGTCGTCGGTAAAGATGGACGGGTCAATGGCCTGTCCCATGTTCACTCCCGCATTGCGGCACATGGAAACCGTCATCAGGGCCTCGCCCTTGTCGGTGTAAGGTCCTGCCGGATTGTCCGCGACGGCAACGCCGATGGCAGATTCTCCGTTGGAGAATTTACCGCAGTAGTAGAAGTAGTACTTGCCGTCCTTCTCCTCAATGCTGGGTGCCCAGGCGCTTCCCACTGCCCAGTCGGAAGCCTCGATCTGCACGCCCTGGTCATTGAGTCCCGGATTGTCGTTGGCCAGATCCAGGATGATGCCCTCGTCGGTCCAGTTTCTCATATCCTCGGAAGACCATGCATGGAATACTGTGCCGCTCCATCCGGAATATCCGTCTGTGGTGGTGTACATCCAGTACTTGCCGTCCAGGAAGTCGATATCCGGATCCGAATACTGTCCCGGAAGCACCGGGTTGTAGGCAATGGCCGGAGTCTTCAGAGTCCAGGTTTCGGTTCTGTCTCCGAAGGTCAGGGTCACTTCCGCGTCCCGGCTCAGATCCAGGGTTGAACCATTCTCAAATACTTCGCCGTTTACTTTAATCTCCGTGGTGGAACCAAGGGCGCTGAACTCCACCGGAACAGCCGTAAGATCCGCGTTCTTTCTAATATAAGAAGTGATCTCTTTCTTCTCGGCGTCCAGTTTAGTAGTTACAGCCGTGTGGTAATCCGTGCCCATAGTGCCGGCCGGATCTTCCGGTACGGTTCCGATCACCGCGTTCTTCAGAAGAGCTACGTTCTCGTCTGCCAGAGCAGCCTCCACGATCTCTTCCTCGGTGAGAGCCCGGTTGTAAACCCGGACATTGTCAAAGCTTCCGTTGAAATACGGGTCATCATAGAAGGATTTTCCAAGGTAGGAAATCACTCCCGCTCCAAAGTTGGAGGTGGTGATGCCGGTATTGTCATTTTCGGAAACAAGCAGTCCGTCGATATACAGCTTCATGGTGACTCCATCGATAACCAGATCGATCTTCTGCCATGTGCCGGTGACTGCTCCTGTTCCCTTCACTTCCCGCTCATTCTGCCAGCCGGCAGTGGTAATGGCGTTCCGCACCTCTGTACCTCTGACACGGAGGAAGTCGTAACTTGTGCTGTCCTTTCCATATGTAAAGGTAAAGAAGTTTCCGGATCCCAGGTTGGATTTCACATCCATGGAAATGGACATGGTATCTCTTCCGTCAAAGAATCCGGTGGGAAGCTGCGCATAGCCGCCGCTGCTTCCATCCAGCTGCAGCACGTTGCTGCCTTTTTCCTCATCATAGACAACTTTCGCGCTTCCGAAGATGGTACCGTCGTCCGCGGTATCATTTCCGGTGGCGGTGTCTTTGATCACATTGTCCGCAACCTCTTCAAAGGTGTACTCCAGTACAGGCTCTTCCGCCTCGGTTTCCGGATTTTCCGGCTCCTGGCTCTGTTCTCCGTAGGCTTCCAGCAGTCTTGCCTGCTCTGCCTCGGACAGCCGCATAACGGTGCCGTGGCGGAATCTGCCGTCCACGAAGCTTACCTGCGTGGGCTCGAATTCTGCTGATGCCAGGTCATCTGTCACAAATGCCTGATATCCCTGGTTATCGCCCATTACACACCATCTTCCGTCCGGAAGCTGATAAGCGGTAAGGCCCTCTACACTGGTAAATCCCGCGCTTCCATGTTCTCCGCGCTTAATCAGACGGGTCCAGCTGCCGTTAGGCGTACTCTTGTCCGCGTTCACGCTCACGTCAAACACATCATCCGCATCCAGCGTATCGCTGACATCCAGCACCGTATTCCAGTCAGAGGTGGAGAAGCGGTAATATCTGCCATCGTCTCCCTGCACGATGGTGGAGTCAATAATATTTGTCTCAGCGCCGTTTTCCTGATCTTCGCTGAGCCATACCTTGGGTTCAGAGAAGGTATTAAAGTCTCTGGTTCTGCAGACATAAACCCGCAGAGCGTTGTCGTCGGTTCCGTTCTGGGACTTATCCCTGGCGGACCAATATACCAGATAATCGCCGGTAGTCTCGTCATAGATGGCTTCCGGAGCCCATACGCAGCCGGCATTTTCAAATCCGGAGTATACCAGTTTAGGCTCGCTCCAGTTCACCAGGTCGTTAGACTCCCAGACCACAATGTTCTGGCTGGCGTTCTGCTGATCCCAGCCGCTGCCGCCTGCTCCGCCGCCTTCCGCGTGAAGGTCGGTGCCCAGGATCCAGTAGCGGTCTCCCTCCGCGGAGCGGATGATGTGGGGATCTCTGACTCCCAGGTCGCTGCCCTCGGCGTCATTCACCAGCACCGGCTGGGCATTGCCGTAGGCGTCTTTGTTCAGCTTGCTCCAGGTAAGACCGTCCTCACTGTAGCCGAAGAAGATCTTCTCATAGCCGCCGGAGGCGTCAAAGTTGGTCCACAGATAGCCTGCCGTATAGTCCGTATCCAGATCTTCCGGCATGGGCTGTACCGTTACCTCAAAGGTTTTCTCTGTCGTCTGTCCCTTCAGGCTGATTTCCGCAGTCAAAGTAACCTTCACTGCTTCTTCTCCTGCCGCCGGGCGGGTTACCTCGCCGCCGTCGTACAGACTGTCTTCGTTCATGGGCTCGTCTGTAACAACATCGGTATTACCAGACGTCCAGTTGATCGTTGTCCCGTTCTCGCCCTCTTTCACAAGAGCCAGGTTGCCTCTCACATCGTCCGCGTTCTCAATGGTCAGAGCGTCCGCCGCTTCCTGAAGCAGTGAACTTAATCCTGCCACAGTTACCGTGAACTCTTTTTTCTGTCCGCTGATCTCTGCAGTCATAACAACCTCTGTATCCTCAGCGGGCTGGGATACAAGCGTTCCGTCATCGGCAAGGATGTCCGGATTGCCGGAGGTCCAGGTCACAGTATCCCCTGCTGTATTTGTCTCAGGCAGATCCAGATCGCCCTTGACGGGCTCAGTGGGCAGGCTGACGCCGTCCCAGAACATCTGCTCCGCGAAGACGCTGTACTGAGCAGTAATATCATCTTTCGAGAGCATGCCGTCATAAATCCGGAAGTTGTCGATCCAGCAGTTGGCGTACTCGCCGCTTCCCCAGTTGGCCTTGCCAAGATAGAAGATGCTGCTGTCTCCCAGAATCTCCCCAATGGAATACTCGCTGTCTACCGTATCCGCCAGTTCTCCATTGATATACAGAGAGGTAGCGTCCGCGGATACCACCACGTCCACATGCACCCAGTTTGCTCCCGCTGTTCCGAGAATGGCCTCGGATCTTGATCCGGAGTTGTTGTAGCGCTCTACCCGGATGCCGGGATCTCCGGAGGAATAGCAGGCGAAATAGTGCTCGCTGTTATAAGTCTGTGTGCTGTCGTCCGGCGCGGCGTAGAAAATCCAGTTGGTCGCGGTTCTCGCGCGCTTTGTGTCAAAGGAGATGGTGATCTCCTCTTTGCCGGTCAGCAGGCTGGAGCCGTCCTTCTTGGTCAGGCTCAGGTAATTATCGGCGGTTCCGTCCAGATAGAGAGCTTTGTCGCTTCCCATTTTGTCCTGAATGGAAACAGAGCCGTTTACATTGGCCACCGCGTCTGTGCGGCTGCTTCCGGTAAATACGCCGTCAGAAGCCTCGCTATTGAAGGTGAATTCCGCCAGCAGCGGAGTGCTGACTACCGGCTCTTCCGGTGTGCCGCTTACGGCGATCCAGCTGAGGATAGGATCGTTGCCGTCCGCTTTCTTGACGGTCAGAGTTACAACCGCCTCTTCCTCCAGGGTAATGGTGCCGGATGCGTACACGCCCGTATTGGCTACCGCGTCCAGGTCACAGAGTTTCTGCTCCTCTCCGCCATTGACAGAATAGAAGATATCCATCTGCCGTCCCATATTCCACCAGCCGGTGCAGCCCAGCATAATGGTGTGCTCTCCGGCGGGAAGGGTGATCTCATAGGCAACGTTCTTGCCTCCCCGTGCCCACCAGCCGCCGGCATAGGGATTGTTGATATCGTTCTGGCTGTAGCCTGTGATATCCGCGGGATCCTCGGATCCCACCGTGCTGATGTAGCCCCAGGTATTGCTGCCGGTCTTGGCTTGGTCCGCGGCTTCTCCGTTCAGAAGGCCGCCGGTCAGCTCCACAGCTGCCGCCCAGGTGGCAGACTCCGGATTATTGCAGTCGATCATGTACTCCAGATTCTGAGGAAGAATCCGTACATTGGCAGTTGCTTCATACGTGCTGCCTTCTACCGTACCTTTTACAGTGACAGTGCTGAAGGGTTCGCCGTCAAAGGATACTCCCTCCAGATTCCAGGTGACTGCTTTCTCGACTTTCTCATCTCCGAGATCTACAGTAACCGTATCCGGAAGCTCCGGCGCTGTTCCTGCTTCCGTGGCGGCATTCACCTCTTCCGGAGCGGAGTAGGCGGCCATAATTGCCTGGTACTCCTCGGCGGTCACCCGGATGGGCGTGCCGTGCCGTGCCCGGCTGGGCATTTTGTAAGCAGTATCCGGTCTGCTGAATACGCCGTCAGACAGATCATCGGTAGTCAGCGGATAGTAGCCGCCGCCGCCGTAGTTGTCTACCAGCAGGCAGTACTTCTGGGTGTCTGTGGCATCATCCTCGTTGAGTTTGAAGATGGTGGGGCCTTCCACCCACTGGTTGGCGTTCAGGGAATCGGAAGGAATATGCTCCCACTCTCCCAGAAGCGTCTGTGATCTTTCCACAAATACCGTCTTGGTCAGAGCTCCCAGATCATTGGTGGCGCCGCCCTCATTCTTGGTGTACCGGTAGTAATAGCCGTCATCACCCTTGATGATGGTAGTGTCGATGCTGGACTCATCATAGTCGATGAATACTTCCGGCTCTGTGAAAGTATAGAAGTCTCTGGTCTTCGCGTAATAAACCCGCTGTTTGCTGTCGACCGCCGGTGTTCTTGAAGCCCAGTATACTACGTACTCTCCTGTCATGGGATCGTAGGTAGCTTCCGGAGCCCAGGTACATCCCGCGCCAATCTCCGCGGATACTTCCACCATTCTCTGGTCAGACCAGTGAATCAGGTCGTTGGACTCCCAGACCATCAGGGACTGACTTCCGTTATTCTGTGCCGCGTCCCATCCGTTTCCGCCGTTGATCTTCAGATCTGTGGCGATGAGATAGAACTTATCTCCTTCCGGAGAACGGATAATGAATGGATCCCGGACGCCCTTCTCTCCCAGCGTGGAGGTAAGCACCGGCTCATTGTTGTTCAGGTCGTCCCAGTTCAGTCCGTCCTGGCTGGAGGCGAAATAGATCTGCTCGCCATCCGAATATCCCTCGCCTGCAAAGTAAGCAAAGAAATAGTCGGTGTAGTCAGAATCAGAAATTTCCGCCGGAGCCGCCTTAACAGTGATGGGGATTTCTTTTGTTTCAGTCACATCCTCCATGGTCACAGAAGCGGTCATAGTCACAACCGTATCTTTCTCCGGCCGGGTAACCGTACCTGCGGGAGTGGTGTCATAGCCCTCGTTTTCCACAGCTTCTACGTTGACGATCTCTGAATGATCCGTGGTCCAGGTAATAGCCAGGCCGTTTTCGCTTGTTTCCGGAAGCGTAATGTTTCCTCTTACGTCATCCTTGTTGGGGATGTCAATGGAAGCAAGCGCCTCTTTTACTTCCTCCTCCGCGTTTACAGGGGGAACAGTGGCCTCAATCGTTTCCTCGTAGGTGGAGCCTCCCAGTTCGTAGGTGAAGGGGATGGACACCACAGTTTCCTGATCCGTAGGAGCGGTTACGGTTCCGTCCGCCGCAATCACGGACTGATCCCACTGGCCCCAGGAAATCTCTACATTATCAATTTTTTCCGGCAGGGAAAGATTCTCTTTCACCGCCTCCAGGCTTTCATTGGCTCCCTTTACCGTCTCCAGCACATCTGCCAGAAACAGGGTGTTCTTCTCTTCCGCGCCGGGCAGTCCCGCCTGGATCTCCTCCTGGCTCATGGCTCCGGAGTAAATCCGGAAATCCGCCAGATTGGCGGTCAGCAGAGCGTCCGGCTCATAGAGGGATTTTCCGATATAGCCGAAAATGTTGTCCGGCAGCACATCCTGGATGGTCTTGTCCTGGGAGGCAGAGCTTACCAGCTCTCCGTCCAGGTACAGCTTCAGATTTCCGCCCTGGCCGGTGAGGGTAACGGTGCCGTAGCCGTTTACATCCCCCATGCCGGTGCTGCTGTCATTGAACCGGCTTTCTTTCCATTCATTGCCGGTTCCGGTTTTAATGGCAGCCAGGAAATTGCCGCCCTTTTCGCTGGCGCTGGGATTCACAAAGATATAGTTTCCTACGTTCTTCGCGTTCCAGGTTCCCACTCCATCGCCGATGGTGAACAGCCAGTGGGCCGCGGAGGTCTGGGTGGTCAGAGTCGCCTGAACCGTAAAGTCCACGCTGCCTCCCAGGTCTTCCGAAATGGAAGCCGGAAGTTCCGCGTAGCCGTCATTGGACAGTTTCCAGACGTCTGTCTCACCGCTGGAGTAGAAATCTTCCTCCTCCGTGCCGTAGAGAACCGCGTCATTGCCGTTTCCGGATACATCCTTCAGGGTATCGCCCTCATGGGACATATCGTAAGCCGCCAGCAAAGTTGTGTCTCCGGGAGTTCCCGTAGGCTCCGCGGAAGGTTCCGGCGTATCTGTAGGCAGAGGCGTACCGGTCTCCGCGGCTTTCATAGCCGCTTTGTCGCCCTCTGTGGGCATGCTGGCGCTGACCTGCTCCGGGTTCAGAGCCTCATCATAGAACTTCATATCTCCCACATTGGCGGTCAGCAGAGCGTCCGGCTCCCAGAGGGATTTGCCGATGTATCCCAGAACGTCTCCCTCAGGGATAATATCCGCCATAGAATACGGGTGTTCTGTCTCTGCAATCTCCTCTCCGTCCAGGTACAGGGTCAGAGTGTTGTCCTCACCTACCAGGGTAATGGTGCTGTAATCGCTGCCCAGATCCTTGGCGGGGGAGGGAAGTCTTACCTCATCTGACTGGGGTGAGCCCACCTTGATGCCGGACAGGATTTCTCCTCCCCGGTCTCCCGGAGCTCCCTTCGGGTTGACAAATACATAGTTTCCTACGTCATTTCCGGCCCAGGTTCCGATGCCCTGGCCGATGCACCAGGCCCACTGAGCAGCCTGGGTTTCTGTGGACAGGGTGATCTCAACGGTGAAATCATTGTCCGTTCCCGTCACCAGCCCCTGAGGCAGGTCCGCGTACTGCCGGTTGACAAACTGCAGTACGTTGGCGCCTTCCCCGGACTTGAAGTCACTGTCCTGGGTGTTGTACAGAATGGCATTTCTGTCATTTCCGGATACGTCCAGTAGCTGATTTCCGCTGTGGGACATATCGTAGTGAGCAGTAACTTCCGGCAGATCCGCCGCTTCTGTACGCACCGGCTCTGTCCATGGCACCAATGACAGTGTCATGGCCGCGGCCAGCGTGATCGCCGCCGCGCTTTTGAATTGCTTCTTCATATTCTCCTTCCTTTCTTTTTATTTTTACGCGGCAGCGGCCGGAAATCCGGAAATATCAGGACTTGCAGACAGTTACCGCATAATATACATTAACCTTACATCCATGGAAAATTTTAGTCAATCGAATATTTTCGGCTCTTTGTTGAATTTTTTCTGATTATCTCTCCGCGCTGACTTTTTCACCGTTTTTTCGGACAAATTTCACAAAAAAAGAAAATGCTTACTATATAAATAGCTTCGCATTTTCTCCTATGTGTACAAATTCTGTTGCTATAGCCGCAGCTTTTCCGGTACGGCAGGTCTCAGCCCACCCGCATGCGGAACTTCTGGATCTCCTTCTCACTGGAAACCTTCTCGATCTCCGCGCCCAGAGCGCGGAGCTTCGCGTCAAAGTCCTCGTATCCTCTCTGGATATAAACAATGTCATCTACCACCGTGATTCCCTCGCCGGCCAGCCCGGCAATCACCAGAGCGGCTCCCGCCCGCAGATCCGGAGCGGAAATTCTGGCGCCGGTAAGCTTCTCCGTGCCGTCGATGATGGCGGTGTTTCCCTCTACTTTAATATTGGCTCCCATACGGGCCAGCTCGTCCACATATTTAAAACGGTTTTCAAAAATACTCTCCGTCACAATGCTGGTACCTTTGGCCAGAGCCAGCGTCACGCTGATCTGGGGCTGCATATCCGTGGGAAATCCCGGATAGGGCAGAGTTTTCACATGGGTCCGTCCCAGTCTTCCCCTGGCGGATACCCGCACCGCGTCGTCAAACTCCTCCACCTCACAGCCGATCTCCTGCAGCTTGGCGGTCATGGCTTCCAGATGTTTGGGAATCACATCTTTTACCAGCACATCCCCCCGGGTGGCCGCTGCGGCAAACATGTAGGTTCCCGCCTCGATCATATCCGGCACAATGGAATAATTGCTGCTGTGCAGGGATTCCACGCCCCGGATCCGGATTACATCTGTGCCGGCTCCTTTGATATTGGCTCCCATGCTGTTGAGGAAGTTGGCCGCGTCCACCACATGAGGCTCTCTGGCCGCATTCTCAATGATGGTATTTCCCCTGGCCATGCAGGCGGCCATCATAATATTGATGGTAGCTCCCACCGACACCATGTCCAGGAAAATGTGAGCCCCCCGCAGGTTGTCCGCGGAAGCCACAATGGATCCGTTGACAATGCTGACTTTGGCTCCCAGGGCCCGGAAGCCCTTCAGATGCTGGTCGATGGGACGGCTGCCGATGTTGCAGCCCCCGGGCAGAGGTACCTCCGCCTTCTTATACTTGCCGAGCAGAGCTCCCAGCAGATAATAGGAAGCCCGGATTTTCTTGATAAATTCATAGTCCACACTAACGGAACCAATGGTGGCGCCGCTGATCCGCACCGTATGGCGGTCGATCCGCTCTACTATAGCTCCGATAACGGAAATTGCCTCTAACAGTACATTGATGTCGCTAACGTCCGGTATATTCTCTATCAGAACAGATTCATCTGTCATGATGGCAGCTGTCAGTATTGCCAGTGCAGCGTTTTTCGCTCCCCCGATTTCCACTTCACCGACAAGAGGATTTCCTCCTTTTATAACATACTGTTCCATGTTCCACCTCGAATTTTTTTTATAATAACCCCAATGGACTTTTACTATATTAACCCATCTCAATGGTTTTGTAAATAAAAATTAAGGATTTCTTTCAATGTGGCCTCGATGTCCCTGTTTTCTTCTTCAATGATTACGTCCGCGTATTTCTCATACAGACGGCTTCTCTCCTGAAAAAGTTCCCGGAAGCTCTGCCCTTCTTTCAGCACCACTCCCCGGCCTTTCAGATTGTGGAGCCTCCGCCTGAGTTTCGGATAAGGCAGCCGCAGATAGACTACAGTTCCCAGAGTTTTCAGATGTTCCATGGCTTCCCTGCCGTATACCGCGCTGCCCCCGGTGGCAATTACGGTGTTTTCCGCCCGGATGGAGGCGTTGACCCGGTTTTCAATCTCCAGAAATCCCTTCACCCCTTTTTCCTCGATAATCTCCCGCAGAAGCTTTTTTTCCTGTTCCTGGATCAGCAGATCCGAATCCAGAAACTGCATGCCCAGCTCCTTGGCCAGGATTACTCCGATGGTACTTTTTCCCACCCCCGGCATACCGATGAGTATGATACAGTTTTTCCCGTAATGTTCTTTCATATTCTCCATACCGCAGAAACGGCAGATGAACACGTTTCCATGTTCATCTGCCGGTAAATTTTTCATGACAGTGTCTTCTGTGACCTCATCAGCATACGCCCTGGGCGATCATGGCGTCTACTACCTTCTTGAAGCCGGCGATATTGGCTCCCACTACGTAGTTGCCCTCAAAGCCGAACTCTTTGGCAGCCTCATCCATGTTATGAGTGATGTTGATCATGATCTGTTTCAGCTTGCTGTCAACCTCCTCAAAGCTCCAGCTGAGGCGCTCGCTGTTCTGGCACATTTCCAGAGCGGAAGTGGCAACGCCGCCTGCGTTGGCCGCTTTTCCGGGAGCAAAGATCACTTTGTGCTCCTGCAGGTAAGCGGTTGCTTCCAGAGTGGTGGGCATGTTGGCTCCCTCGCAGACTGCCAGGACACCGTTCTCCACCAGCATCTTAGCGTCATCCAGGTGCAGCTCATTCTGAGTCGCGCAGGGAAGCGCGATATCACATTTAATGGACCATACGCCTCTGCCCTCATGGTACTCGGAGTTGGGACGATACTTCTTGTACTCGGTCAGTCTTGCCCGGTTTACCTCTTTGATCTCTTTCAGAGCGGCTACATCGATGCCTTCCGGATCGTATACCCAGCCGTTGGAGTCAGAGCAGGTCACCACCTTGGCTCCCAGCTGATGAGCTTTCTCGATAGCGTAGATGGCAACATTTCCGGATCCGGAAACACAGCAGGTCTTTCCGGCCAGCTCGATGCCGTTGAGTTTCAGCAGTTCCTCGGTCAGGTACAGCAGGCCGTATCCGGTAGCTTCTGTTCTGGCCAGAGAGCCTCCGAAGGTCAGTCCCTTTCCGGTGAGAACACCTTCATAGGCATCGCGGATTCTCTTGTACTGTCCGAACATATATCCGATCTCTCTGCCGCCCACGCCGATATCGCCTGCGGGAACGTCAGTGTTGGGTCCGATATGTCTCTGCAGCTCCGTCATAAAGCTCTGGCAGAAGGCCATAACTTCCCGGTCGGATTTGCCCTTGGGATCGAAATCAGAGCCGCCCTTGCCGCCGCCGATGGGCAGTCCGGTCAGGGAATTTTTGAAAATCTGCTCAAATCCCAGGAACTTGATGATTCCAAGGTTTACGGAAGGATGGAAACGCAGTCCTCCTTTGTAAGGTCCGATGGCACTGTTAAACTGTACTCTGTATCCGGTGTTTACCTGAACCTGGCCCTTATCGTCCACCCAGGGAACACGGAATTTCACCTGACGGTCCGGCTCAACCAGACGCTCCAGGATAGCCAGTTTTCTGTATTTTTCTTCATTCTTCTCAATCACCGGACGAAGAGATTCCAGCACTTCTTTGACAGCCTGATGGAATTCCGGCTCGCTGGGATTTTTGGTGACAACCCGCTCGATGACCTCATCTACATAAGACATTTTTGGTTTCCTCCTTTGATCGCCTTAAATTTTTGTATCTTTAATCACTGTTGCATTATATCATGCGCCTGCTTAATATGCAAGATTGAATTTTAGGACTTTCATTTTCCGGTTTTTCTGCGCCTGACGCTGAAGCCGAAGGTTCCCAGTTTTTTCCCCAATCCGTAGTATTCTCCATGAGAATAAGCCAGCATTCCCGCATCCTGCAGCCGCAGTCTTCCCTTCCGGTCCAGGTAGGCTTCCTCCGTGTGGACTGCCAGCACTTTTGCAAGAAACAGGTCGTGAGAACCCAAATGCTTCACTTCCGTCACCCGGCATTCTATGCAGACTGGTGCATCTTTAATCATGGGAACCCCCACTTCCGACGCCGGTTCCGTCTGAAGCTTCAATTTCTGAAATTTATCCACATCCCTGCCGGACTTTACCCCGCAGTAATCCACCGCGTAAGCCATTCTCTCCGTGGTCAGGTTTAAAACAAATTCTCCCGTCTCCAGGATCATGTGATGGGAGAACCGCTCCGGCCGCACGGAAATAGAGACCATAGGGGGATTGGTGCAGACCGTGCCCGCCCAGGCCACAGTAAAGACATTGGTCCTTCCCTGTCTGTCGGCCGCCGTTACCAGCACTGCCGGCAGGGGATACAGCATATTTCCCGGCTTCCATTTCTGTTTTCCCATGGCGCTACCTCTGCTGAAGAGCCGTCATAAAGGCGGGAATCAGCTGTTTTTTTCTGGATACTACCCCCGGCAGCACGCAGCTCTTATCATCTGCCTCCACCGGGAATGCCGCCTGGATCAGTTCTTTTGCCTGATCTCCGTAATAGAGCAGTTCTGTGGACTCATCAATGATGTTGGTGAGCATAAAGAAGACCATCTGGATGCCGTGCTTGCCGCACTCGCTCTTCAGGTGGGGCAGCAGATGCTGGCGGATGGCGGTCAGCTCCTCGGCGTCCATGGAATTAATCTGGCCTACGCCGAAGGTAACATCCTCCATAATAAACTTCTTGAAATCCTGATAGAAAATCTCCTCCGCGGATTTGTCCCGGAGATTGCTGCCGGCGTGGAACATTTCCGTGGCGAATTCCTGGATATCGATGCCGGCGATCTTTGCCAGAGCCTCCGCCGCCGCCTGGTCCGCCGGAGTGCAGGTGGGAGAACGGAACATCAGAGTGTCGGAAATAATGGCCGCGCACAAAAGTCCCGCAATGTTCTGGGGAATATCCAGATTTCTCTCCTGATAGATCTGGTACATAATGGTTCCCGTGCAGCCCACCGGCTGATTCCGGAACATCACCGGGGACACTGTCTCCAGGGAGCCCAGGCGGTGATGATCGATAATCTCCAGGATCTCCGCTTCGTCAATGTTGTCCACCGCCTGGGATTTCTCGTTGTGATCCACCAGGATCAGCTGCTTTTTCCGGCTGCTGATCAGATTCCTGCGGGAGATGGTTCCGATATACTTTCCCTTTTTGTTGAGAATAGGATAATCTCTGTGTCGGCTTTTTTTCATGACTTCCTTGATGGTATCCACCATATCGCTGGTATGGAAACAAATAATATTTTCCCTGGTCATCAGATGTTTGATGGGAATGGACTGATTGATCAGCCTGGCGATGGTGTAGGTGTCGTGGGGCGTGCTGATGATGACGCAGCTCATCTCCTCCGCCAGCTTCTGAATAGTCCGGGAGACCTTGGCTCCCAGCCCCACTACCAGGCAGCTGGCGTTCATCTCAATGGCGCAGAGCTGATCCTCCGCACGGTTTCCCAGAATCACCAGATCGTCCTGGTGGATATAATTTTCCATGGTATCCGGATGAAAGGCTCCGATGACTACCCGGCCCTTGACAAAGTAGCCGTGCTCATTTCCCACGATCACGGATCCGTCCAGTGTCTCCGCGATGCTGCGGTACTGGGTTTTTGCCTGGGACATGACGCTGCTGTCGTAGGCGTCCATATAGGATTTGGCGATATCGCTGACGGTGATGAGCCCTTCCAGGCACTCATCCTCCGTAGTGATGGGAAGGGTGACCACATTCTGCTCTCTCATGGATTCCCAGGCCTTTTTCACGGAAATAGTTCCCGGAACCCCTTTCACCTCGTGAATCTCAATCTCCCGCACCTGGGTTCCCGCGTCGGAAAGATATCCGGGCGCCCGGACACCGAAACGCTTCAGCACATATTCTGTCTCTTCATTGATCTGTCCCGCCCGCTTTGCCACAAAGGTGCCCTTTTCCGTGCGGTTTTTGATATCCGCGTAGGCAATGGCCGAGCAGATGGAATCCGTATCTGGATTTTTATGGCCGATAATATAGACCTTATTCTCTCTTTTCATGTTTTCCCTCTCTTTCGGGCAATTCTCAGGGTTGTATTCATCATAGCATTGATTTTTCTTTCGGTAAACACTTTTCTATGGTATACTGTATATCACAAAATCTAATCAAATGAGGTGAATAATATGGCAGACGAAAACTTGACCATGGACGACTTCTCAGAAGCGGTAGATCAGTCCTTTGACACATTTAAGGACGAGGATCAGGAAATCTGGGAAAAAATGAAACAGTATCGGGATGAAAAGACCCCTCTGACTGTTACGGTGGACGGAGTGGTAAACAAAGGCGTAATCTCCAACCAGGGCGGCATCCGCTGCTTCATCCCCGCTTCCCGCCTGGCTCTGGGCCATGTGGCGGATCTCAACGAATACCTGGGCAAAGAAATCCAGGTGCGGGTCACAGAGGTAGATCAGGAAAAAGGACGGGTGATCCTTTCCGCCAGAGAACTGCTCCGGGAAAAAGCCCAGGAGGAGAAAAAAGCCCGCATCGCCGCTGTGGCAGTGGGGACTGTGATGGATGGAACCGTAGAGACCCTGCAGCCCTACGGAGCTTTTGTGAAACTGGAGAATGGTCTTTCCGGCCTGGTACACGTATCTCAGATCTCCCACACCCGGATCAAAGATCCCTCCGTGGTACTGAAGGTGGGCGACAGCGTAAAAGTGAAGGTTATCGCTGTCAAGGACGGCAAGCTGAGCCTGTCCATGAAAGCTCTTGAGGAGGATACCGCTGCCAGAGAAGAGGAGGAGCTGCGCAATATTAAGCTTCCCAAATCCGAGGAACTGACCACTTCCCTGGGAGAGCTGTTTAAAAATATCAAGCTGTAATTTTACAGTAAGAGCGCCCCAAAGCTGCGGAACTTTTCTTTCACAGCTTTGGGGTTTTTTTATCCGTGCGCATTCATCCATCGGCGATGAGTTTTTCCTTTTCTTTTCTGGACATCCGTTTGATCTCTCTCTCCCGCCGCATGGCTTCTTCTTTTGTCCTGTACGCTTCATAGTAAACCAGACGCACCGGTCTGCGGCTCCGGGTATATTTTGCCCCGGTTCCGCTGTTGTGAGCCTTCATACGCCTGTCCAGATCCTTGGTCCAGCCGGTGTAGTAGGTATTGTCCCTGCATTTTACAATATATGTGTAATTCATCTTCCGCCTCTGTATGTACAGGAGCCGCGAAAAGCAGCTCCGTTTTTATAAAAAGCAATCGATCTGACGTACCTCACCCATAGGAACATACTGCCTGTGAAATTTCTCGATTGCGTATTTTCGGTGCGGAATTCTTCCTTCTCTATAATACGCGGATTTTTTATTCCTGTGAGTTTTTATTCCGCCATAGGCGGCAGGTACAGGGTAGGGTCGATGGGCTGCCCGTCCTTTGTCATGGCAAAATACAGGCTGCTTCCCTCCTCCACATAATATTTGGTGGGTTCATTCACCGCCCCGATGACAGCGGATGCTTCCACCTGCTGTCCCGGCTCCACCGTCACATCCTTCAGCTGGCCGTACACCGCCTGGTATCCGTCCCCCATATCCATGGTTACGGTAAGACCTGTCTCTTCATGGTTTTCCACCAGAGTGACCAGGCTGTCCGCCACAGCCATTACCGGAGTGCCAACTTCCGCCGCCATCACCATGCCGGGGCTGCACTTGTAAGCGTCCAGGGTGGGAAAATACACGGTGTGCTCCATATTGTAGGGGATCAGAACTTCTCCGGAGGTTCCGGTCATAGGCGCTGCCAGAACCGTATTCTCATCAAAGCTCAGAGAAGGCACCAGAGCGTTTCCCGCCGCGGGGCTGGTCCCTTCCGGCTCTGCGGAGGGCTCCGGAACCGGAGTATCCTCCGGCACAGGAGTACTCTCCGGCTCTTCCTCAGGCAGGTCCGCTTCCGCGCTGCTGGTATTCACGTCTTTCCAGAATTCCTCCACCTCTTCCGCATCCGGAAGCTGGGCCTGCTCTTTCAGCTCCTCCACATAATTTTGGTCCGCCTGATAGGCGTAGATCCCGGTTCCCACCACTGCCGCCAGCAGCAGGCCGGACACTGCCAGCCGTATTTTTTTCTGTTTTGATCTCATATTCGTCACCTCGTTCAGTTCGTTGTATTTCTTCTAGTATGGTGTCCGAAAATATAAAATCTATACAGTTCCCACCTGCGCGTTGGGAAAATAATATTTTAAAATTTCTTCCGCGGTCTTTCCCTCCTGAGCCATCCTTTCCGCCCCGTACTGGCTCATGCCCAGGCCATGCCCCTTTCCCTGGCAGAGAAAATGCAGGCCGTCCTCTCCCTCCTGCATGGTAAAACAGGAAGAGGGCAGTCCCAGCCGCTTCCGGAAATTTTCCCCGGACAGCCGGGCTGTCCCTACGGAAACTTCTGTCACATAACCGGCGCTGTCGGTTCCCCCCGGGAAAATCTGCTGAAATACCTCCCCCGGAGCCGCGTGTTCCAGATACTCTCCCAGCAGCTCTCTCAGCTCCTCCTCTGAAAAGACAAATTCCGACAGATAATCCGGACTCTCCACATCCGCCGGGCTGTCCACACTGACCATCCAGCCGCATTCCTCCTGCCCTGCGGCCTCCGCTCCATTTCTGGTCTTTCCGTTTCCGCAGACAAACCAGGAACCCTCCACCAGGGTCCCCCCGGAGATAAGCACCTGCCCCTGTGTGTCCGAAACCGCCTCCCGGCACCGGCGCAGCAGGGATTCATCCATGAGAACCTGCTGCTCATACTCTACATTCTCCCGCAGCAGATCGGCCAGGGCCTCCGGCTCCTTAAGGGAACGGCAGACCCGGCTCCGAACCAGAATGGCCTGGGCGCGCAGCAGCTCCCTGTGGGCCTCTCTGGGAATTTCTCTGTACACCATAGAAGGAAGCAGCATTTCCGGATCTGTCTCCTTTTCCAGGGTTACCGCTTCCCTTCCGGAACATACCGCCGTCAGAAGGACCGGCAGGGACAAAAGAAGCAGGCCTGCCGCCAGCAGATATTTCAGAAATTCTTTCATGGGCCTCACCGAAAGGAGGGGGCCAGGGGCCCCCTCAGACTTATTTCAGTATATGGCTACCGGTAGCATTTTATGAAACGCCAGCGGAATTTCCAGAGGCGTCCCCTGTCCCGGCTGAGTTCCTGTTCCAGTTCTCCGTAAATCCGCAGACATTCCGCGGCGGTTCCTGCAGATATATGCTCCCGGCTGTAGGCTGCCCTCTGCCCCAGTTCCATGAGCCGCAGGAACTGTTTCCGTTCCAGGCCCGGAAAAGCTTCCTGTACCTTCCCGGCGTATTCTCTGTCAGAAAGTTCTCCTTCTGTCCGGAATCCGGCGGCAAAGAGCATCCGGTCCGCCTCCCGGACAATGGACAGCACCGCCCGGCGCCGGTTTTTATTTTTAAATTTTCTCAGACGCATGTGGATCACCAGATTCCGCCGGAGAATCACAGTCAGAATCAGCAGAAGTACCGCGCCGGTTCCTGCCAGAACGCCAATCAGCGCCGGGGGAAGCTTTCCCGGTGAAACCTTCACCTGCTCCGGCCCGTCCGCTCCGCCCTGCTCTTCCTCCTGCTCCGGAACTTCCGTGGGCGAGGGGGCTGCCGAAGGCTCCTGCTCCTCCGGGGAAACCGGGACTTCCTCTTCCTCCGTGTATCCGGGAGTCATCTCCACCGGCACCCAGCCGGTGCCGTCTCCCTGATAGATTTCCGCCCAGGCGTGGGCGTTCTTTCCGGGCACTTCCGCGGTATAGGTTCCGTTTCCGTCTGCCTCAAACTCCTCCGGCTGCGCAATGTATCCGGTGGCATACCTGGCCGGATATCCCGCCAGCCGGTACAGCAGCACAGCGGCGCTGGCAAAATGCGTGCAGAATCCTCTTTTCTGATGAAGGACAAAAGATTCCACAAAATCCTCCCCCTCCGGAAGAGGATCCAGATCCAGACTGTAGCTGCACTCAGACAGCGCCTGCCGGATCAGGGTCGTGGTTTCCTCCTGGGTGGGATAGTGGCCTGTGATCTCCTGGTATTCTGAGAGTTCCCGGTTCCACCAGCTTTTCAGTTCTTCCAGACCCTGGCTTGGCACATAGAGATATGCTTCCGCCAGATATTGATTATACGCGGCAGCCGCCGAGGGATCTGTCTCATAGTAGGCGTCCCTGCCTGCCTGGGAAGGTTCCGGAATCTCCGGATAAAAGCTTCCCCGCACCGGATCCTGTCCCACCCTGCGGATCTCTCCGTCCCCGTAATATTCAAAATTTCCCTCCTCCAGATGGGAGAGATAGGGGGCATAGACATATTCTCCCCCCGGATCCTCATAAGTCATGGTAAACTCCAGGGGATCCTCCTCCGCTGTCATGGAATGGCTCTGATACCGTCCCTCCGTCAGATACTGCTGCATCACGGAGTAACTGACCTCTGTCCAGTCTATTTCTTCATAGTAGGAAGAAGCCAGTCCATAGATATAATACTCATCCACAGCCCTGCGGAAATTTTCATCCGAAATCTCCTCCCAGTAAGTGCCCTGGTAAATCGCTCCGATAAATCCTTTCAAGTAGACGGCCTGTTCCGGCTGCCCGTCCGCTGTTATGGACAGAGCCGTTCTGTTTTTTCCGGAAGGAGCCCGGTTGGAAAGCACGCCGTTCTGAACCATTCCCTCCCAGCTTCCGGAACTCCTTCCGCCGAAGATTTCCATGGCTCTGTCCTCCAGATGCTCCTGAAATTCCTTGACTGCCGGATAACCGGCGGTCATCACCTCATTCAGCTTCGGCGAAATCAGAAACCAGCCCACCAGGATCATGGCAGCCGCGAAAACCGCCATCCCCAAACCGGCCCCTGCCAGAGATCTCTGCACCCGCTGATTCTTCAGGGGACTTTCCATGCTGCAGAGAGTGACATAGGAAAAAATCCACAAAAGCACAGCCCCGGGCGTGGGAAACTGGTTTACCAGAAGCCCCATGGACAGCAGAACGCCTCCCGCGGCCAGAAGTCCCCTGGATTTTCCCCGTCCCAGAACGGAGAGGGCCAGCAGCATCATCAGCAGAGCCTCCAGCAGAACCAGAGCTGTCATAAGGCTGCGGGAATCCGCCTCCACCGGCAGAAATCCCAGATTCGTGTAATAATAATCCATAATATACTGGGACGCTGTGTTGACCATCTGGCCGATTCCCCGGTAAAGTTCATCCCACATCCGTACCAGCACGAAGATCATTATGCCCATGGAAAGGGGAATGCAGATCAGCCGGGTTATTTTTGAAAAAAAGGCAATAAAATACCATATGCCCAGAATCAGAGTGCTGATTCCCAGAAATCCCAAAGATACCGGAAGCTGAAACAGAGTGGCAAGCCACAGATGGATGGAAAAACAGCCCGTCAGGAAAAACAGCAGCCGCAGAAACCGCGAAACCAGAGGGTGAGGCTTCCGCTGTTTTCCGCCCGGATCCCGGATCGCTATACGGGTCAGCTGTATGGATCTGTCCTGCTTTTTTCCCATAAGAGAGTTCCTCCTTCCCAGAGTTTTCCCTTCAGGTCCAGGCGGTACAGAAAGGATGGGGCTGCCTGGGGACACTGCTCTGTGAACCTCTCCTCCACAGAAAATTCTGTTTTATAGGGCCGTGCCCGAAAAAGACTGCCCAGCAGGCCGTACACATCTTCCTCCGACTCCACGCTCTGTTCCCTGAGTCCCTGGCTTTCCCCTTCCTGCCAGACCACCCGGAAACGCTCTCCCCGCTCCAGAAAGGCCAGACAGAGAGAATCCAGCAGATCCAGATACTCATCGGCGTCTTCCCAGAAGCCGTCCGCCTGGGGATGGTAAAGATCCAGACATAAAATTCCCTCTCCTCCCAGAGGCCGGCTGTATTCTTTTACCATCAGTTCTTCTTCTTTCGCGGTCATCTTCCAGTGAATCCGGGACAATCTGTCCCCCTGACGGTATTCCCGGATATCAAATACCTCTGAAGGGTCGTCGCCGCTTTTATAAGGATCGTATTTTTCCCCGTCTTCCGAAATCGGATTCCGATGCTCCAGGGGAACCTCCACATGGACGGGAACCGGAAGAACCGCGGCCTCCGCCGATTGATCTACCCGGACCCGGAACACCATCAGATGCAGATAATCGTGAACTTTCAAATACTTAAGGGAAAAATCCAGAGTTCCGCAGTGCTGGCTGGTCCACTGGCAGAGATATTCTATTTTTCTGCGTCCCGGCGCCTGGATCAGAATATTTCTGGAAGCTTTCAGCTTCCGGAACCGGTTCTGGCACTGAATTCCCGCAATCCCGTACACCATGGGAAAAACAGACCGGTTCTCCACAGACAGCAGGACTTTTACCGGATCATTCCGGCTGACTGCCTCCGCCGGCACAGACAGCTCCACCCGCAGCAGCCTGGCTGTTATAAATCCCAGAATCATCACCGGAAGGGGAATCAGAACCTCTATGGCCGCCAGGGCAGTCAGAATCCTGCTTTTATAAATAACAGCCATATAGACTGTCAGAAAAACCGCAGCCAGATACAATATAAAACGTTTCATACTTTTACTTTCTCCGCAGGGTAGGCCGCACCGTCTGAGCCAGAATCTGCCCCAATACCGTCTTTGCCGATATATGGCTGACTCTGGCCTTAGCGTTCAGACGGATCCTGTGGCTGCTGACATCCAGAAAAATATCCGCGATATCCTCCGGGACCACATAGGTTCTTCCCATAAGAAACGCTCTGGCCTTGGCCATTCTGGAAATAGAAATCGTTCCTCTGGGGCTGAGACCCAGTTCGATCATTTCATGGTTTCTGGTTGTCTGCACCAGCCTTCCGATATACTGGTACAGCACATCGTGGACAAAAATCTTCTCCACGATTTTCCTCATTTCCAGAAGTTCTCCTCCGTTCATCACTCTCTGCACCTCCGCCAGAGGATTCCGGCTGACATTTCCCTTGACGATCTCTATCTCTGACTGAATGTCCGGATATCCCATGCTGATGCAGATCATAAAACGGTCTACCTGGGATTCCGGAAGCATCTGGGTTCCGGCGCTGCCGAAAGGATTTTCCGTGGCAATGACAATAAAAGGCTCCGGCACAGAACGGCTGATGCCGTCCACGGAAACCCGCCCCTCCTCCATCACCTCCAGCAAAGCGGACTGAGTCTTGGGAGAGGTCCGGTTAATCTCATCCGCCAGAAGCAGATTGCACATAGCCGCCCCCGGCTGATACACAAAGGTTCCCTTCTCTTTCTGATACATGGAAAAACCGGTAATGTCCGCCGGAAGCACGTCCGGCGTAAACTGCACCCTCTTCTGCTGCAGATCCATGGCCCGGCAGAAGGCCATGGCCATGGTAGTTTTTCCCACTCCGGGAATATCCTCCAGCAGAATATGTCCTCCTGCCAGGATGGCTGTCATCACCTTTATAATACAGTCGTCTTTACCGATTACTGCCTTTTTTACCTCCCGGATCGTCAGCAATGCTTTCTGATTGTTCTGTATGTCCACCCGATTACCCCTTTCTCCTGTTTAAATTTCTTTGCACACATCCACCCATTCTACCGCTTCTGACAGCTGAAACAGTTCCTGGCAGGTAAGCTCAATGGCCGAATGGGCGCTTCCCGCCGCGGGAAAGACTGTCTGAAACCGTTTCATAGACTCATCCAGATACACCTTTGTCCGGGGCGGATTGGCAAAGGGACACACGCCGCCGATGGCATGTCCTGTCAACGCTTCCACTTCCTCCCCCTTGGGCATTTTTGCCTTCATGCCGAAAAAATGTTTAAACTTACTGTTATCCACTTTTCTGTCCCCGGCTGTCACCACCAGAATACAGCTTCCCTCTTCCCTGCCGCAGAAAGAAAGGGTCTTGGCGATGCGGGCCGGTTCTACTCCCACCGCCTCCGCGGCCAGCTCCACCGTGGCGCTGGAGGCGTCAAATTCTCTGATATCCTTTTCTCTTCCGTACTGTTTCAAGTATTCCCTTACTTTTTCGATTGCCAACTTTTTTCTTTCCTTTCCTCAGACCGATTACAACTGATTATATACATAGCGGGCATCCGCGATAATATAGGGAGTTCCGTCCGGACTGTCCGGAGCGTGTCCCGTCACCAGTATGTACTCCTCCCCGTCAATCAGGGCAAGGCTTGCCAGACAGTGTCCTGCCGCATCCTCCGTGCCGGTCTTTCCTCCTTCGATGACTCCCCCGTTGTCCAGCTTCGGATCGCCCCCCAGCTGGGCAAACATACTACTCCCAAGAGCAATCCCCTGGGGATGATCCTCCGTAGCGCTTGTAGTATAGGAGGGAGTGGTAAAGATCGTGCGGAATGTCTCGTTCTGGATCGCGTATTTCAAAAGTATGGCGATATCATAGCAGGTAGTATAGTGGTTGGGATCATGCAGACCGGATACTGTCACAAAATGCGTATTTTCCATTCCCAGTTCCTGGGCCTTTTGATTCATCAGATCCACGAAGGCTGTCTCAGAACCTGCCACCCGGTCCGCCAGAGCCGCGCAGGCCTCCGCGCCGGAGGGCAGCAGCACGCCGTACAGAAGATCCCGCACTGTCACCGTCTCTCCCGCGTTAAATCCCGCCATGGACGCTCCCAACTCATAAGCGGGATTAATCTCTTCCGCCGTCACTGTAATCTGTTCGTCCAGATTCGGAAGATTCTCAATGGCCAGCAGCGCCGTCATGATCTTGGTCATGGAAGCCGGATACATCTGCTCGGTACCCGCTTTATCCATGAGCACCGCGTCATCCCTGAGCCTCAGAAGCAGGGCGTAGTCGCTGTGAAGTCCTTCCGTGGAAATTTCCAGGGGCTCCGGCGTGGGCGCAGGGGTATCCGTGGGTACGGGATCCTCCTTCTCCTCCGGAACAGACTGAGAAATTGTAATATTTTCATCGGAAGGACTGTCCGTGCCCTCTTCCTGTTTTCCTCCCAGAGCAATCACCAGCACTATGGCGGCTGCCAGGATCAGGGCCAGGATCAATCCGCCCCGGATAATCCTCTTTTTTCTTCTGCGCCTTCTCATTCTTTCACTTCGGGTATTTCTGTTTTTGTTTGAAGAACTCATCTTTTGCCTCCCTTATTGACGGCAGTCTTCCCGAACTCCCCTTCGGGCATTTGCAGAACTGCCTTTTTTTGTTACTGATATTGACCTGCTCATTATACTATAAAAATGTAAAAAAAAATAGAGAACATTGCAGATCCGCTATGTTCTCTACTTATGAAGCATCGGGGATTCGAACCCCGGACAACTTGATTAAAAGTCAAGTGCTCTACCGACTGAGCTAATGCTCCAAAAGTGCCTAGTTCCGGAATCGAACCAGAGACACGAGGATTTTCAGTCCTCTGCTCTACCAACTGAGCTAACTAGGCACAAAATTGCGGGAGCAGGATTTGAACCTGCGACCTTCGGGTTATGAGCCCGACGAGCTTCCAGACTGCTCCATCCCGCGACACTATGAAATTAAAAGCCTAAAGGCTTAAGCCGATGATCGGACTCGAACCGATAACCTGCTGATTACAAATCAGCTGCTCTGCCAATTGAGCCACATCGGCGCAATCTCTATCCGATTATCTCGGCAAGTGGATGGTGGTGGATTCGAACCACCGAAGGCATTGCCAGCAGATTTACAGTCTGTCCCCTTTGGCCACTCGGGAAACCATCCATAAACTTAATGGGGCCTACAGGGCTCGAACCTGTGACCCTCTGCTTGTAAGGCAGATGCTCTCCCAGCTGAGCTAAGACCCCATTCTCCCTCACAGCGTATCTGTCAGGGTTAAATTGTTTAGAAATCCAACGACCCGGATCGGGTTCGAACCGACGACCTCCGCCGTGACAGGGCGGCGCTCTAACCAGCTGAGCCACCGGGCCGTAGAAGATATTGACATACCTTCAAAACCGCACACAAAACTTCTTTCCAAACTCTTCCTGTGAATCTGGCCTTCACCTGATGAGCTCTCCATGGCGCCAGTCCCGGCTCGACTTCCGTCTCGCCTGTCCGCTTTCCATGTCCCGCCTCATACTGCTTAGGAAGTTCAGCCTCGCTTCCGCTCTGCTGAACGACCTTCGCACTACGATTCCCGCTTCGCCTTTCGGCTCGCGCTCATCAAGTGCTCAGGTCAAGCCCTCGACCGATTAGTAGCAGTCAGCTGCGCGCGTTGCCGCGCTTCCACCCCTGCCCTATCTACCTCGTCGTCTTCAAGGGGTCTTACTTCTTCCGAATGGGATATCTCATCTTGAGGGGGGCTTCACGCTTAGATGCCTTCAGCGTTTATCCCTTCCGGGCTTGGCTACTCGGCCGTGAGCCTGGCGGCTCAACCGATGCACCAGCGGCCCGTCCATCCCGGTCCTCTCGTACTAAGGACAGCTCCTCTCAGATATCCTACGCCCACGCCGGATAGGGACCGAACTGTCTCACGACG
>DVKB01000008.1 GCA_018716305.1 Candidatus Scatomonas merdigallinarum | reverse complement strand
ACATTTTTATTACACCTATTCGGCAACCGGTATCACAGGCGGCGGAACGTATGCGATCTCCGGGGACAAGATCATCCTTTCCAAAGAGAGCTAGAAAAGGATCTAGGCTTTTGGCGGCGCATATGCTCTGCCGATAGTGATTGCGGCCATTGGCGGTCTAATTATATTTCTTGGAGGTAGAAACATGAACGAAACGAAGAAGATTAAATTCCCGATTGCCTCTATTTTCACGGCAATTCTGGCTTTTGGCCTCCTGACCAATTTACAGTGGCTGCGGGCCGGAAGCGCTTGGATGGACGGCAAAATCGGCTACCGCATGGTGGTGGAGTTCGGCAGCACCCACTCTGCTCTCCATATCCTCTATCAGATTTTGCTGATTGGCAGCATGATCTTGCTGGCGATTCTGCTGTTCATGCGGAAGCGGAACGGCATTTTGGCGGGAGTCCTGGCAATCCGGGCGCTTTTGCCCGCGTTTACACTTGTGAGCTTTCTTTTGAATTGCGGCTCTCGGGGCTTTTTTAATGTGTATGAGTATGAACTTCACTTCGGCCCGAAGATGTGGGCAATCGGTATCTGCGGCTGCTATGTGCTGGAAAGTTTATGCTATCTGCTCCTTACCCTCATGACGATCACGCCGTGCGCCAAGGACGGTGAGCGCAAGCGTGGGCTGCACAGGCTGTGGTTCCTGCCTGGCATACTCAGTATCTTTATCGCCTTTGCGCATCTTGTGGGAAACATCTATTTTATGCGCAGCGAATTATACTGTTTGTCTATCCTGTTTCTGATTCCTATGGCGTTCCTTCTGGGCTGGTGGCTGACACATCCTTATAAAAAGGAGAAACCGGTCTATCAAATGCCCATAGCACAGCCTTATGGACAGCCGGTCTATCAGAGCGTTGGCACTTTTGATGCTGCTCAGAAAGTAATCTGCATCAACTGCGGCCGGGAACTGCTGTCGGATGAGCTGTTTTGTGCAGGCTGCGGTACCAGACGTCCAGAACAGCTTCGGGCTGAACCGGATCATGCAGAACAAAAGGTGTTCTGCTCCGGCTGCGGCAGGGAGCTTCCGCCGGATGAGGATTTTTGCGGTGCCTGCGGGACAAAGCGCCCTGTAGATAAAGCAAGTGGGCATACAGAGCACGGCGGTCATATCGACCTGTAAAATAATGTTATTGATACTGGAAGAAGACGTTTAAAAGAGAGAATGGGAGGAATCTATTATGAAAGCAAGTCTTTTCATGTTTTGATTATTATTGTTGTATTGCTACTTTTTGTAACAGGGATCGTCTTGCTTGTACGTTGGGTTATTCGTTCGACTGAGAAAAATCAAAAGAACCAGTATGGGCAAGCTCCTGCAATGTATTCAGAACAAAAGGCTTTCTGTACTGGATGCGGTAAAGAACTATCGGCGTGTGAAGAATTTTGCAGTGTCTGCGGCAAGCAGCGCACGACACCTGCACAAGGTGCACAGCCTACATTCCAGCAGCCTGTATATCCGCAGATGGGATATGTGCAGGATGCACCCTCCGGCGGCATGACGGCGCTTGACTTTTTCTTTCCGATTGTCGGCTTGATTCTCTATTTGGTATGGAAAGACCAAACGCCGCTCAAAGCACACTCCGCGGGGAAAGGCGCGTTGATTGGCGTCATCGTATGGACGGCGCTGAGTATTCTTCTCGGAATTCTTTCGGTCGTCATTCTCATGCTGATTGTCGGCTCTTATTTCTAAACAGGAGGCTTTCACGATGAAAATGAAAAAGTCTATATCATTGCTTGTCATACTGTGCATTGCGGCCACAATGCTGACTGCCTGCGGAAAATCTTCCGGGAAAAGAACGCTATCAGTCAGCTTTCCCAAAACCGCACGCGCAACTAATCAAGGGACAGAAACCATTACAACCTATTCACATGACAGAGTCATCGTCCATGATGACGGCTATATTGAGGTTCGCGGAACAATGCAAAGCGGGGATGAAGAACATAGTGTGCAGTGGCTCTATACGCCGGAGGGAAAGCCAGTGGGAAGCCGTGTGATACAGCAGCAATTCGGGCAGGAGGATTCTGTATTCTTATTTGACAATTATTTTGACTTCGTACCGGGAGAAGACGGCGTCGTAAAGGTGGAAGGAAATACGGTGTATTACGAAGACTATTATGAGGTCTATGACGTAGAAAACGATATAATCCGTGAAATTACCGTTTTTAGCGATGGTCAGCCCGGGAACCATTTCAAAATGAATGAATTTGGTCAGCTAATGAAAATGGAACTCTGCGATTCAAATGGTGTTTATTATGAATTGGAATATACGTACCAGGAGATTCCTGTGGAATCATGATACGCAGATACTAAAAACAAGGAGGATTTACTTATGAATGACAAAAAATACAGTCCCGGTACTTCCGAAACGGAAGAGTTGATAGACGGCAGCTTTCGCTCTGCGATGAATTATATAGTCTCACTTGTGAAAAGCTGGAAGCTGGATCCGCTTCAGCGCACTTTGGCAATCATTTCCGCCGTCAGCTCGCTTTTTTTGCTGATCAATCTCAATGGCCAGATGTACATCTGGATGTGTGCGCTTGCCGGTCTTTTGCAGCTTTGGATGTGCGTGAAGAAAGTGAAGATAGAATCTTTCACCATGGCTTTTACATATTCCTTGTTTAGCGTCGGCAGCCTGATTACGGCAATTCAGCAGATTATCAATTACGGCGGATATTATTTCTCTGGCTGGCGCGGGGCGGAACGGGTAATCGTTCAGCTTGTATTGTATGCATTGGTTACTATGGCATGGATTTTGGCATTGAAAAAAGACGAAAATAAAAATACTCTTCGGATTGTCTTCTTCGTCATCTCTTGTATGCTTGGCGCATACGAGGTCATATATGTCCTGCTCGCTCTGCGGACAAGCTTTAAGCTTGCCCTGTACGGTTTGGCATGGATTGGATTTATTGCCGTTTTTGCCATACAGGTTTTCATGCTTTATCGAAAAAACGCCCTGCAACGTCAAACCTTCGTGCAGATCGTCAATAGCGGTATAAATTCCATCAATCCACAGATGCCGTATTATTCGCCCGAGCAGCCGCAAACAACCGCACTGCAGCAGGAGCAGCCTTCCGCTATACCGGAGGAGGCACAGACTCCGTCTTTTGCGAGGGAAACAATTTACTGCACACAGTGCGGCGCTGCTATGGACAGCCATTCCATGTTCTGCACGAAATGCGGCGCAAGACTAAAAAACGATCCGGTATGATAACCGGGCACATCGCTTTTTATAGTGACAAATAAAAAGACTTTTACAAAAAATCAGGAGGGAAAATTATGAGAACAAATGTAAAATTACGTCTATTATCCGTACTACTGGCAGTCGTCCTATGTGCCACAATGTTGACCGCCTGCGGAGGCTCAAAGCTCGATGGCACATATCACTCTCAAGGTCTTATTTCCCAATCGTTTACTTTTGACGGAGACCAGGTGACCATGTCTGCTTTCGGCGTCAATGCCAGCGGCACGTATCGGATCGAGGGTGATCAAATCATCATCACGTATTCCCTGTTTGGTCAGGAATACACTTGGGAGCAATCCTTTTCGCAGTCGGGAAATGTGATCAACATCGGAGGAACCGAATTCGAAAAATAACAAAATGCGGGAGGAGACAATATGTATACAAATAGAAAGCTTTTAGCCAATCAGCAGGCAGCGGAAAGAGAAAAATTTTACTGTGAGAAAGCGTATGAATATACGTTAAGAGCAGACAGCGCGGAAAAGATCCTGCGGCGTTATGACGCAATGCTGGATGAATTCAGAAAAATACGTACAGCGCACGAGTATTCCCCGGAAAAATCCAAATTGGCAGTCGATATTTTCAATTCGCTGATTTATGCCATCAAGACGACAGCGGAGGAATCGGGCTGTGTGCGTATGGTCCTTTACTTTGCCGAATGGAAAATCTATATGCTGAAAGAGCCAATTTTCTATGGAAAGGAAATGAATCTTCTTCTGACCGCCTTTGAAAAGCTGCTCTGCGAAATTGATCCGAATACCTGGCTGAGAGAACTTCCCACCAGAAAAAAGTGCAATCAGCCCATGGCGCGGCCTGAGATTTGGAACACATTAAACTACGATTCGATGCTTAGCGAGGAAGATGCAAACAAGCAAAATCTGAAGGACTGCTATCTTGCCGATGCACTGCGATCTATGGGGATCGATGTGCGAGGCGGTTCAGAAGCGCCTGCTGTGGATGAGAATCCGCTTTTGAAAAAGAAGAGAGCCGAAATCGTTGAGTCACAAGCGAAGAATAAAGAGGCAGAGGCGAAGAAAATGCAGGAACGCCTTGCGGAGAATGAACGAAGAGCTGCAGCCGGACAAATATCGCTGGAGGAGGAAGAAGCGAAAAAAGCCCGCGAAAAGGCAGAATTTAGAAGAAAGTTCCCGACAGTAGATGAGTATCCGTTTTTATTTTTGGCAAACAGCGCGGAACCGTCTCACCCATATATTTTCGCAAACATCAACGAGGATAAGACCCTTTGCTTAGAACCGGAAGATGGCGAAGTGTTACGCATCAGAATGACTGGTCTCTACGTTTCAATGCGTAAAAAAGGGGAAAAGCAATTTGCAAAAGCAATATCAGATACAGCCTGCAGCGATTATGTCCTTTATGTTACAGACGATAGAATCGCTGTGATCAATCCTAAGTATAACAAGGATAGAAGCGCCGGATGGATCGGTATAGGAGATCTTTCCACAATGATGATAGCGAGCGTCCTTACATATGCAGAACGCGGAATAAGAGCCGCACTCAGACAGGAAAAGGCGCATGCGGGGCAGATTCGTTACGAATGGATTTCATCCATAGGCTATGATCATAAGGTTAAGTTTTTGGATAACGAAACATTGAGAATAACATACGAGGATCACCAAAATACCGTATGGCTGGTGGATCTCTATATTAATACAAAGGATGCGGACGCGGAGTCCCTTGCAAATATGATTCTCAAAAAAGCGGCCGGGATCCGCGCCTCTATGACGGATGAAAAGGAGCAGGCTTCTGCTGATTTTATTGCAGATGTATTGAGCGGAAAGAAAATAATAAAGAAAAGTGACGATCCTTCAAAATTAAGCATGATATCATTCCCTGATTTCTTCTTTGCTTCATATGGTGCCCAGTACAGGAACATGAAGTATTTAGAGGCGTATGAAAAACAAAAACAGATGAGTGAACAGAGTCAAGTTGACAAGGAAGGGCAAAATGCAAATCAGCCGGCAGAAAATAATGCGCAGCCTTCGGGCGGCAATGACAGGGAGCCGGAGAAAAAGCCAAATTTCTGCCCAGCCTGTGGAACAAAAGTAATTCCGGACGCTAAATTCTGTTCTAAATGCGGTAACAAACTTATATAAAGCTGCATAAACACTGACAAAATCTGGATTTTTCCAATGATCATGACAAGGGAAAAAGGCTGCAGCAATGCGGCCTTTTCTGTTGCAATCTTGGTTTAATTCGATTCGCCGACATAGTAATAAAGACAAAAAATCTCTGCAACGAAAAAATCCTCAACACCTGTAACGGTGCTGAGGATTTTTTTTAACCATGGGAAGGAATTATTCTTTTGAACCTAAAAGGTGTTTGCGTGGAATTCAGATTTTTAGGTTTCGCAGGCATCCACTAAAACATCTACCGATTGCTCCTTTTCGCCATAACCACCGCACGCCTGAATTACATTTCTATATATTATATTTCTACTGCTTGTCATTTTGGATGTAGCTACATCGAAATAGATCCACTCATTAGCACCCGGCGCATAGTCTCCAATATTAACACCCATATCTGTGATAATATTGTCGCTGAGCGTTACTCCTTGGGGGTGTTTTGCGTTATATATCTGGGCACTTCCGTTTATATAGGATAAGCCGGTTGGTAAAATGTTGCGGAGGGTCAGATTTCTAAACATCTCCGAGCTCATATTCCTGATGCCAATGCGGAAACGAACACATTCGCCCGGCACTGCGTATACTTTATCCGCCCATTTCGGTTCGCTCTCATCTTTCTTCCGTACTTCCATTGTTAAATTCGTCCAAACTTTCATCACTAGGTCTTGGTGCTTCCCTCTATTAACCTCAACTTGGGCTTTGATCGCCGCACGTACAATGTTATGCATATACTAAATTAGTTCCCGGAGATCAAGGAACAGTTGAACTCGTTGACGATATTGGAACAATTCATGTTAGATGGGACTGCGGTTCCGGCCTTGATGTTGCTTACGGCGAAGATGTAATTCGTAAAATCTAGGAACATATATACTTACCTAAGCCAGCCCGATTATGGGCTGGCTGCTCCAAAAATAATTATAAAATATCGCTTTATTTTACTTGATGTGATGCCCCTTCAGAGGTATCATGGGACAAACTATAAGAAGGAGGTAACGCTTATGAGTAATACCGCAATGGCAAATACAGCGCAAGCTCTTATGGATTCAATGACGCCAAAATTTGCCGTATCATATCTTCGCGTTTCTACTCGCGGACAGGCTGAGCGAGGCGGCGGACATGATGAAGGTTTCTCGATTCCCGCCCAACGTGAAGCCAATAAGAAAAAAGCCCTATCTATGGGCGCAATGGTGTGAAAGGAATTTGTTGACCGTGGTGCATCTGCTAAATCCGCTGACCGCCCACAGCTTCAAGCTATGCTTGAATATGTAAAAGAGAATGCTGATCGCGTAGATTACGTAATCGTACATAAGATCGATCGTCTCGCCCGTAATCGTGACGATGACAGCGACATTATGCGCGTATTGCGTGAATGTGGCGTTCAACTCGTATCTGCATCAGAAAGTATTGACGATACACCCGCTGGCATGCTGCTGCATGGCATCATGAGTTCAATTGCAGAGTTTTACTCGCAAAATCTTGCCACCGAAGTCAAGAAGGGTATGGGAGAAAAAATCAAAGGAGGCGGCACGGTCGGTCGAGCACCGATTGGCTACCAAAATGTCCGTCTCGTCGATGATAAAGGACGTGAAGAACGTACCGTCATTACAGATCCAGAACGTGCACCACTAATTACACTGGCTTTTGAAGAATATGCTACTGGCAATTGGACTGTTGCAGATTTGGCTGACCACCTGGCGGCTTGCGGGCTCAATACTCGATCAACACCTAAGATTTCTTCTCAGCCAGTTACGCTTAAAACACTCCATAAGGTTCTCGTAAACCCCTATTACAAAGGTGTTGTAAAATATAAGGGCGTTGAGTATCCTGGAAGTCATGAAGCGCTTGTAGATACTGAAACTTGGGACAAAGTTCAAGCGATACTTGCATCGAGGATTAACGGCACTCGCAATCTTAAACATCCCCATTTTCTAAAAGGTAGCATTTTCTGCGCATACTGTGGCGAACGAATGATGGTGAGCAATGAAAAGAAAAAGGATGGCACTATATATCCATATTTTGTATGCAGTGGGCATCATAGTAAACGGAGAAAAGATTGCACAACAAAGGCTGTTCTGATAGATGTTGTAGAGAAAGAGATTGAAAAAATCTATGAAGCATACCAGCTTCCACCGGAAGTCCGAATTCTGCTGGAATCTTGCATACAAGAAATAATCTCCACAGAAAGAGCAAAATATGATGCCGAGCTGGATGGACTTAAAGGTGAAAAAGCCAAGCTGGAAAACAAGCGAAAAAAACTTCTTGAAGCTCATTACTGCGATGCAATTCCGCTAGACCTTCTCAAATCCGAGCAACAGAAAATCGCAAAAGAATTGAGCAGCATTGAGCATGAAATCAAAATGCACGATACTACCTTTGAGCAAATAACCGAAAATCTTAAGAGAGCACTAGACATTGTAGAAAATTGTGGTGAGGCATATAAAAACGCCAGTGACACAATTAAAAAGCTGATGAATCAAGCAATATTTGAGAAGTTCTATATTAGCAATGATGCAGATATGGAATTTAAGGTAGATGCAGAATTTAGGCCACCTTTCGATCAGATTCTTGAACCGGTTAAAGATGATATTATACGAATTAACAGATTAGCGCAGGACTGCTCAAGCAAGCTGAGCTATTATATAGGCATAGCAAAAGACCACATCCAGGAAATCTTTGGATGTGGTCTTTATACCATAAACAATTCCACGAATATGTCAACTTACTCGAACGGCTCAAATTTTTTTAGCCATAATAGTTCGAGTAAGGTACTTTTGGTGGACCTGGCGGGAATCGAACCCGCGTCCGAAAGCCTATCCATTCAGGCATCTCCCATCACAGTCATTCTTCTGACATTCCCTCCGTCAGGCGCCGGATGACAGGCTCCTGACTTCAGTAGCTTCATAAAATCTTTTTCCTCCGCAAAGCTTAGGAGGAAAAGTGCCCCGCCTTATTTGATGCCGGATTCCGCAGCGCGGGAACTGCGGGGCCGACAAGCTGCTTAAGCAGCAGCTAACGCGTAATCTTCGTTATCTGCGTTTAATTTTAAGTTCCAGGTTGGTGCGCGGTCCCGGAGTCCGCGGATGGCTTCCCGAACTTCAAAACCCCCGTCGAAACCAGTACAAGCCCGAAGTTTGTTCTGTAAGGACTATAACACATCTCCCGCGGGCCGTCAAGCCCGCGGAAATATCAATACAGATTTTTTACCTTAAAATCTCTCTCCGCCTCCCGGCGCTGATCCTTTTTTGCAATGTCCTGGCGCTTGTCGTAGAGCTTCTTTCCTTTGGCCAGGCCGATCTCCACCTTCACCAGAGAATTCTTAAAATACACCTGCAGAGGGACCAGGGTATAGCCTTTTTCCGCGATCTTCCCCTGAAGCTTGCGGATTTCCGCCCGGTGCATCAGCAGCTTTTTGGGACGCAGAGGATCCTTGTTGAAAATATTCCCTTTCTCATAGGGGCTGATATGCATTCCGTAAACGTAGACCTCCCCGTTTTCTATGCGGATAAAAGATTCCTTAATGGAACATTTGCCCATGCGCAGGGATTTTACCTCCGTGCCGTGAAGAGACACCCCGGCCTCGTATTTTTCTTCTATAAAATAATCGTGATACGCCTTTTTATTGTTGGCGATCAGACGGCTGTCTTTTTCTTTACTCATCTTCCCTCTCTCCTGTCAGTACAAAATCCACCGTCTTTGTCTCCACATCCGCGTCCGCCACCCGGACCCGGACTCTCTGGCCCAGAGTAAATTCCCGTTTGGTAATCTCTCCGATGAGACGGTAGTTGTCCTCATCAAAATGGTAATAATCGCCCCTGAGGGTGCTGACATGCACCAGGCCCTCCACGGTGCTGGGCAGTTCCACATAGAATCCCCAGCCGGTGACTCCTGAAATTACCCCCTCATATTCCTGTCCGATACGGGCCGCCATATACTCGGCCATCTTCAGCTTGTCCGTCTCCCGCTCCGCCTCCTGGGCCCTGCGCTCCGTCAGGGAGGACTGCAGCGCCGCATTTTCCAGAATGCCCGCGTAGTAAGCGATCTTCTCCTCCCGCAGCCTGCCCCGCAGATCATCCTTGATAATCCGGTGGATCTGCAGATCCGGATACCGGCGGATCGGTGAAGTAAAATGGCAGTAATACTTCGCCGCCAGACCGAAATGGCCGCTGCAGCCGGTGGTATATCTGGCCTGCTTCATGGAGCGCAGCAGCAGACGGCTGATCAGGGCCTCCTGAGGGCTTCCCTGAATCTGCTGCAGAATCTTCTGAATCTCCCCCGGAGTGATTTCCTCGGAAGATTTTTCCACTTTGATTCCCTGTTTCCGGATAAAACTCAAGACTGCCTCCATCCGGTCCATATCCGGATTGTCGTGGGTCCGGTACAGAAACGGAATCTCCTTCTGACAGTAGGTCCTGGCCACGGTTTCATTGGCCATAAGCATAAAATCCTCAATGAGCCGGGTAGCCGCGTTCTGTTCATAGGGGCGGATATCCACCGGCCTTCCTCTTCCGTCCAGAATTATTTTGCTCTCGGGAAACTCAAAATCAATGGCCCCCCTGGCGCTGCGGTTTTTTCTGAGAATTTCCGCCAGCTCCTCCATGAGGAAAAACATGGGAACCAGCTCCCGGTACTCTTCCATAAACTCCGGGGGCTGCTCCGTCAGAATCCGGTTCACATCCGTATACGTCATCCTCCTGGACACCCGGATCACCGTCTCCGCCATCCGGCTCTCCGCCACCCGGCCCCGGCTGTCAATCTTTATGATGCAGGACAGAGCCAGCCGGTCCTCCCCCGCGTTCAGGGAACAAATACCGTTGGACAGTCTCTCCGGCAGCATAGGAATCACCCGGTCCACCAGATACACAGAGGTTCCCCGCTTCAGTGCCTCCCGGTCCAAAGCGCTTCCCCCCTGGACATAATTGCTGACATCCGCGATGTGAACCCCCAGCTTATAATATTCCCCCTCCCGGGTCACAGACACCGCGTCGTCCAGATCCTTGGCGTCCTCCCCATCGATGGTGACCATCTGCCAGCTTCTCAAATCCAGTCTGCCGTTAAAATCCCCGGGAATCAGCTGCTCCGGACAGCGCTCCGCCTGGTGCAGCACACGCTCCGGAAATTCCATGGGCAGTCCCAGTCCCCGGGCCACAGACAGCACGTCCACTCCCACATCGCCCATACGTCCCAGGATCTCCGTCACCTTTCCCTCCGGGCTTTTCCTGCCGTCCCCGTAGGAAGTCAGACGAACCACCACTTTCTGTCCGGTGGCCGCTCCCTTGTCCTGTCCCTTTGGCACAAAAATGTCCATCGATACTTTTGGGTTGTCCGGAATCACGAAGCCAAAATGATTGCTGCGCTCATAGGTGCCCACCAGTTCTTCCGTATTTCTGGACAGCACCCGGAGAATGCGGCCCTCCCGGCGGCGGTCATTGGATACCGCCTCCACAGCGGCCTCCACTTCATCCATATGCATGGCTCCCGCCGTATATTCCTCCGGAATGAAAAGATCTTCCTCCCTGTCCGGAAGCTCTACAAATCCATATCCTTTTCTGGTTCCTAAAAAAATCCCCCTGCAGAGAACCTGCTGTTTTTCCTTCCGGCGCTTCCGGTATCTGCCCCTGGCGTTTACCTCCGCTTTTCCCTCCTCCACCAGGGCGTCCAGAACCTGCTGCAGATCCTTTCTGCGTCCCTTGGGGATCTGCAGCAGCACGGCGATTTCCTTAGCTTTCATGGGCACGTAATCTTTGGCGCAGAGCAGATCATAAATCATTTTTTTCCTGTTTTTTAATGTTTCTTTCTTCAATCTCATGTCTCCAATATCAAAGAGGCTGGCGTCCAAAATAGGATTCCCCTGTTTTCAGCCCGGCATTCGTCCAAACAGAAAAGGCTGCTGCAGGATCACACTGCAACAGCCCCGTTTTTCCTAGAATTTCATATTCAGAACCACGGCAATGACGATGAATAAAACCGCCATGACCCGGGTGGCCCTTTTCAGATTGCCCTCCGCGGAACGCCCTTTGTTCTTCTCCCAGTAAGAGTCTGACGCGGATGTCATCCCGCCGGCGATCGCGCCCAGTCCCTGCTCTTTTCCCTTCTGCATCAGGACCACGGCGGTCAGCGCGATACAATCTATTACAAAAAAAACGGTCAAAATCGTTCTGATAACTGCTGCCATTTTTTCACCTCCTAAAACTAACCGGGTTTTATTTTATCACAGGATTCTGATAATTTCAACACTAAAATCCGTGTAAATCAAAAAAGCTTTTACCCCGCCGACTCCGATACAAGACTTCCGAAGATTTCCCTGCAGCGGTTCCTGCTCTCTTCCAGGGGAAAGGTCTCCCCTGTATTGAGAATCTGATTTTCCCGGGCCATCTCCTCTGTATACTGATCCAGGAAATAGGAAGTAAATTCTCCTTCCGGGGATTCGTGGGTCACAACCGGCCGAACCCCGTATTCCCGGATAGAAACTCCGCTCTCATCTTTCCAGAGAGTGATCTGGGCCATGGCTCCCAGAGCATTGTCCGCCGACTCCTGGTTGGAGACAAAATTCCCCAGAGAATAATATACCAGCATCTCCTGCCCGTCAGCCCTCTGTACCAGCTCCGCCGGCTGCACCACATGGGGGTGCGTGCCAAGCACCAGATCCACCCCGCAGTCCGAAAAAATATCCGTCCAGTGCCGCTGTTCCTGGCTGATCTCGTAGGAATTTTCTGTGCCCCAGTGGGGACAGACGATGACAAAATCCGACAATTCCTTGGCTTTCCGGATGTCTTCCCTTACCATGTCTTCCTCCAGCACATCCACCAGATGCCGGGTTCCCGTCTCTTCCAGAAGTTCCGGATAGACATTGGTTCCATATGTATAATTCAGAACAGATACCCGAAATCCCTCTTTTTCATAGACATAAATGTTTCTCTCTTCTGTGCCGCTTTGATGGATTCCCAGAACCGCCGTCCCCGGATAATTGTTTTTCCAATACTGAAGCGTATTGTCCACTCCCTGAACTCCCGCGTCCAGAGCATGATTGGTGGCCTGGAGAATGACATTAAAACCGGCCCCGGCCAGAGCGTCCGCCTCCTGGTGCGGACTGTTGAACTGGGGATATCCGAATATGCCAAGCTCCTCCCCGCCCAGGATAGTCTCCTGATTCACCAGCGCCAGATCCGCCTTTGACAGTTCTTCCCGGATATTGGTGAAAAGTCCGCTGAAGTCATAGGTTCCGTTCTCATAGCAGCTCTCGCAGACATCCTCGTGAAGAATCACATCCCCCACCATGCGGATTTGGATCTCCACACCCTCCGGTTCCGGTTTTTCAGAGGTCTGGGGGTACAGGGCGGCAGCCGGTACCGCCTCCTGCTCCCGTTCCGGCTTCCCGGAACCCGCCCCCTCCTTTTCTCCTGAAGAAGATCGGAGCGCCGCCAGCACCAGAACCAGCACCAGCGCCGCTGCCGCCAGTGCCATCCGCTGCAGGCGGACAACCCTCCTCCGCTCCGCTTTTCCTCTTCTGTGCTTCCCTTTTTTTCTTCTCATGTATCCCGCCCCTTCCTATCTGAGCCGGCGTCGGGGGCCTGCTCTTCTCTCGTATCATCTTAGCACAGAACAGGGCCTCCTTCAACGCAGGCTTTCCGGACTTTTCCTGGAAAAAAATGGATTTTCGTAGACTGCCGCGGCGCCCAGGTATTCCTCCGCCCGCAGGAGCTGGTTGTATTTGGCGTTTCTGTCGCTGCGGCAGGGGGCGCCGGCTTTGATCTGTCCCGCTCCCACAGCCACTGCCAGATCTGAAATAAAGCTGTCCTCCGTCTCCCCGGAACGGTGTGAAATCACTGCCCGGTAGCCTGCCCGGTGGGCTGTCTCCACAGCTTCCATGGCCTCGCTGAGGGTGCCGATCTGATTCACCTTCACCAGAATCGCGTTGGCCACCGACAGATCAATGCCGCACCGCAGCCGGCGCACATTGGTCACAAAAAGATCATCCCCCACCAGCTGGATCTTTTCTCCCAACTCCGCGGTCATGCTCTTCCAACCCTCCCAGTCATCTTCCTGCAGTCCGTCCTCGATGGAAACAATGGGAAAATCCCGGATCAGATCCCGGTAATACTCCACCATCTCCCGGGTGTCTCTCTGGATCTTGCTCCCGGCCATCCGGCTCTCCCCCGGGAAACTGTAGACATTTTTCTGCGGATGGTACAATTCGCTGGCCGCCGCGTCCATGGCGATGCCGATCTCCTGCCCCGGCCGGTATCCGCTTTGCTCCACAGCCTGCAGGATCAATTCCAGCGCTTCCCTGGTATCCCGGATGTCCGGCGCGAAGCCCCCTTCGTCTCCCACCGCTGTGGAAAGTCCCTTTTCTTTCAGAATCCCCTTCAGGGAATGATAAATTTCCGCGCACATGCGCAGTCCCTCCCGGAAACAGGGGGCTCCTGTAGGCATAATCATAAACTCCTGGAAATCCACCGTATTATCCGCGTGCTTTCCTCCGTTGAGGATATTCATCATAGGTACCGGCAGGCGCCTGGCGTGACAGCCTCCCAGATACTGCCAGAGGGGCAGACGCAGCGCCTTGGCGGCCGCCCTGGCCACTGCCAGGGATACCCCCAGAAGAGCGTTGGCTCCCAGATTTTCCTTATTGGCAGTGCCGTCCGCTTCCGCCAGCAGCCGGTCGATATAAATCTGATTCAGGGCATTTTCTCCCACAACAGCATCCGCCAGGGTCTGATTCACATTCTCCACCGCTCTTCGGACCCCCTGGCCCTGATAGGCTTTCTCTCTGTCCCGGAGCTCCACCGCCTCAAATTTTCCTGTGGAAGCCCCGGAGGGCACCATCGCTCTGCCTGTATATCCATTCAGCCCCATAATTCCCTCTCCCACCGTCACCTCTACCTCTACCGTGGGATTTCCTCTGGAGTCCAGTACCTCTCTCGCGTTTATCCGCCGTATAGGTAAATAACGATACATGACTGTTCCTCCTTCAACTTCTTGGGACAGCCGCCGCGCCCGCCGGCGCGGAACAAGTGTCCTGAAGACAGTATGGGCAGATTTCACCGAACTATGTAAAAGCCGCTTTTCCACCTTCGCCTTTTCAGAATCCGGGTTCTGCGCTATAATAACAGTGCCGGAAGCAAAATACTTTCATTATGGAGGAAAGCATATGAAATTTGTAATACAGCGGGTTCGTTCCGCCAGCGTAACCGTGGAAGGCCGGATCGCCGGAAGCATCCAAAAAGGCCTCCTGGTTCTCATAGGTGTGGGGCAGGAAGACACAGAGGCGGCCGCGGACAAATATCTTAAGAAACTTCTGGGGCTGCGGATCTTTGAGGATGAAAACGGAAAGACCAACCTTTCCCTGGCGGATGTGGGGGGAGAACTTCTGCTGGTCTCCCAGTTTACCCTTTACGCCAGCTGCCGCAAGGGCAACCGTCCCAGCTTTACAGAAGCCGGAAGCCCCGAATTGGCGGAACAGCTTTATGAATACATTGTCCGTCAGGCCCGAAAGCAGGTGCCCCGGGTGGAGACCGGCATCTTTGGAGCACATATGGAGGTTACCCTGGTCAACGACGGTCCTTTTACAATCTTGTTGGAAAATCTGTAAATTTTCAGTTTTTACAAACAATTTATTTTAAATAAACAATTTATTTCTAATTTTTTATATAAAATTCTAATTTTATTATTGACAGATCCCGATTTGCCTGCTATAATAAAACCATCAAAAGAAGAGGAGGACAGACCACCGAAGACTTAAAGTAATACCTCATACTATTACAGAAAGGAAGGTACGGACCACCAAAAACATGAAAAAACTTCAGATTCACACGTAAAGAGCCATTCGATGACGAGAAAGTCGAATGGCTCTATGACTGTGCTTTTCTATATGCCCTTTTCAAAAAAATACCCTCTGAAACTTGTTCTGCCGCGGAACCTGGGTTTCAGAGGGTATTGATGTGTTGCGGAATCTTTACTTTCTGATCAGCAGAGAGCGGCCTGTCATCTCCGCAGGCTTCTCCATGCCCATGAGATCAATGAGAGTGGGAACAATGTCTGCCAGGCGTCCTCCCTCATCCAGCCCGTACTCCGGTCCCGCGTTCACCAGCAGGAAGGGCACCGGGTTGGTGGTGTGGGCGGTATAGGGCTCGCCGGTGGTCTCGTCCACCATGCGCTCGGCGTTTCCGTGATCCGCGCAGATAAACATCTGGCCGTCCACTTCCCGGATTGCTTCTACAGCTCTGCCCACGCAGGCGTCTACAGCCTCGATGGCGGCAATGGCGGCTTTTTCCACACCAGTGTGTCCCACCATGTCGGGGTTGGCAAAGTTAATGATGATCACATCGTATTTCTGAGACCGGATGGCCTCCACCAGTTTATCACATACTTCGTAGGCGCTCATCTCCGGCTGCAGGTCATAGGTGGCCACTTTGGGAGATTTTACCAGAATCCTGTCTTCTCCCTCATTGGGCTCCTCCACGCCGCCGTTGAAAAAGAAAGTCACATGGGCGTACTTCTCTGTCTCGGCGATCCGGGCCTGCGTCATATGGTTGGCTGCCAGCCACTCTCCGAAGGTATTTTTGATCTCTTCTTTCTTAAAGGCCACCAGCTTGTTGGGAATGGTCTCATCGTAATCCGTAAAGCACACGTAGGTGAGATCCTGGATCCGCTCTCTCTCAAATCCCGCGAATTCCGGATCACAGAAGGCTCTGGTGATCTCTCTTGCCCGGTCCGGCCGGAAGTTAAAGAAGATAATGGAATCTCCCTCCTGAATGGCAGCCACCGGCTTTCCGTCTTTCTGCATCACGGTAGGAAGCATGAACTCATCGGTCTTGCCGTCGTCGTAGGAAGCCTGTACCGCCGCGGCGGGATCCTCTCCTCCGTTGACGCCCTCGCCCAGAGTCAGGGCCCGGTAAGCCTTCTCCACTCTGTCCCAGCGGTTGTCCCGGTCCATGGCGTAGTAACGGCCGGAGATCATGCCCACTTCCCCTACGCCCAGCTCTTTCATCTTAGCGGTAAGCTGCTCCACATAGCCCTTTCCGGATTCCGGCGGGGTATCCCTGCCGTCCAGGAAGCAGTGCACATAGACTTTCTTCAGGCCCTGCCTCTTGGCCAGTTCCAGCAGGCCAAACACATGGGTAATGTGGCTGTGGACGCCTCCGTCGGAGAGCAGCCCGTACATATGCAGAGCCGTGCCTTTTTCTTTGGCGTTCTGCACTGCCTTCAGAAGTTCTTCGTTTTCAAAGAAATCTCCGTCCTCAATGGACTTGGTAATACGGGTCAGTTCCTGATAGACAATGCGGCCGGCGCCCATATTCAGATGGCCCACCTCAGAGTTTCCCATCTGGCCGTCGGGAAGTCCCACAGCCAGGCCGCTGGCCTGTCCGCTGACATAGGGGCACTGGCTCATGAGCTGATCCATCACCGGAGTCTTCGCTTCACACACAGCATTGTGCTCGCAGCTCTTATTCAGCCCGTATCCGTCCAGAATCATCAGTACTGTTGGTTTTTTCTTCATGCTCTGCTCCTCTCGGCGCGTCCTGCAGGGGCGCGCAAATATATCTGATAAAATTTTCCTTGCTGGCCGTCTGAAAAATACGGCCCGGGTCCGTGATAGTTCTGTCCGACAGCTATTCTACCACGAATCACCGGGCCGGTAAAGGCGAATTTATAATACTTTTGACAAAAACTCCCGCAGCCGGGGATTTTTCGGATTGCCGAAAAATTCCTGTGGCGCGTTTTCCTCCTGGATTTTTCCGCCGTCGATAAACATCACACGGCTTCCTACCTCCCGGGCAAAGCCCATCTCGTGGGTTACCACCACCATGGTCATGCCGCTCTCCGCCAGCTCCTTCATAATCTCCAGAACCTCCCCTACCATCTCGGGATCCAGGGCGGAGGTGGGCTCGTCAAAGAGCATCACATCCGGATTCATGGCCAGGGCTCTGGCAATGGCGATCCGCTGCTTCTGTCCTCCGGAGAGGCTTCCGGGATAAGCGTCCGCCTTGTCCGGCAGGCCCACTCTCTGCAGAAGCTCATCCGCTCTGAGAGAGGCTTCCTCCGGGGTCATGAGCTTTAAGGTCACCGGGGCCAGGGTGATGTTTTCCTTCACGGTCTTGTGGGGGAACAGGTTGAACTGCTGGAACACCATGCCGATCTTCTGGCGGTGGCGGTTAATGTCCACCTTGGGATCCGTGATATCCACCCCTTCAAAGAGGATTCTGCCCCCGGTGGGAACCTCCAGCAGATTCAGGGAACGGAGAAAGGTGGATTTTCCGGATCCGGAGGGTCCGATGATAACCACTACCTCCCCCTGTCGGATTTCCGTGGAAATCCCGTCCAGAACCAGATTGTCTCCGAATTTTTTTGTCAGCTCCTGTACCTCAATCAAAACTCTTCCGTCAGTGGTCACTCTTTCTCAGCCTCCTTTCCAGCTTGCCCATAAAGTACGTCAGGATCATAACCAGAACCAGATAGAACACAGCGGCGGTCAGCAGAGGCACATAGGCGTCGTAGGTCCGGCTCTGCACCAGAGTAGCCGCTCTGGTAATATCGATGGTGCCGATGTAGCCGATGATGGAGGTCTCTTTCAGCAAAACGATCATTTCATTGATCAGGGCCGGCAGCACATTCTTAAAAGCCTGAGGCATAATAATCAGCTTCATGGTCTGTCCGGAACTTAATCCCAGGCTTCTGCCCGCTTCCATCTGCCCTTTTTCAATGGACATAATGCCGGAGCGGACGATCTCCGCCACGTAGGCTCCGGAGTTAATGCCGAAGGCGATGCCGCCGATGACAATATTGTTCAGATTCACGCTGGCAAATATAATAGAATAACAGATCAGCACCTGCACCATAGTGGGGGTTCCCCGGATGATAGTCAGGTAGATTTTGGCGATCACATTGAGGAATTTCAGCTTTCCTGTCTGCTCGTGGGTGGAGCGGACGATGGCCACCAGAAATCCCAGCACAATGCCGATGACCAGGGCCAGCAGCGTCACCAGAAGAGTGGTCTTAAGGCCTGTGAGCCACCACTCATAGGCTCCGTTATTCACAAAATACCGCATAAACCAGTGCTGGATAGCTTCCAAGGTACTGCCCTCCCTTATTTCTTAACGATGACAACCTGGCTGGCATCCGCGTAGGTATCTGTAAACTCTACGCTCTCCTCTCTGTCGGGAGTTACCGTCATGCCTGCCATGCCGAAGTCAGCCTTTCCGGAATCTACTGCCACCAGGATGGTATCAAAGGCCATATCCTCGATTGCCAGCTCATATCCCAGCTTGTCGCAGATGGCCTGGGCGATCTCCGGATCGATTCCTACAATATCATTTCCTTCTCGGTACTCCCAGGGCTCAAAAGCCGCGTTGGTAGCCATGGTCAGAGTACCCTTGGAGCGGTCTACATCTGCCGGTGATTCGTAGGGATGCTGTCCCACTTCATCGCCGATGTAGTTGCTCATAATGGAGTCGATGGTGCCGTCCTCCTTCAGCTCGTTCAGGGCGCCGTTGATCTCCTCCTGAAGTTCCGTGTTGCCCTTCTTCAGGCAGATGGCGTATTCCTCTGTCTCAAAGATCCCGTCAATGATCTCCAGATCATCGTTGAGCTCCACAAATTTGGCCGCCGGCTGGGAATCGATGACCACGCAGTCCACCTTGCCGTTTTTCAGAGCCTGTACCGCATCGGCGCCGGTGTTGAAACGGTTCATCTGCGTGTCGTCCTTCACAATATCCGTTGCCTGCAGATCACCGGTGGTTCCGGTCTGCACGCCGATCTTCAGATCCGCCAGATCCTCCGCGGAGGTGATGCTGATTTTGTTTTCGGTGTCAGAGCTGTCAGCTCCCTCCTTGCTTCCGCAGGCGGACATAGACAGAACAACGGCCGCTGTCAGGGCCAGAGCGGTAAACTTCTTTAAATTTCTCATGATATCTCCTTCCTCTGAATCCGCCGGAATCTCCGCCGGATCCTGCATTGTAAAATTTTTATAAACATGCATACAGCTATTATACCAGCATTCCTTTGAAAAACAAGTGGAAAATTGCCGAATATAAGGGCTGTCTGCCTCCCCGGGGGCCGGGTTCCGAAACGGTTCCCGGCACAGGCTTTATATTTATACATTTTTTTTGCGGGACAGACGCGTCCGCCCTTCCCTTAAGTTGTGCCCGGAAAGCTTTTATGGTATGATAATGCCAGATTAAAAAGCCGGATGATTTCACCGGGGGAGGCGCCTATGCAAAGCTGGATGGGAAAACCGTACTATTCTCTGGATGCTTTTCTCCATGAACAATTTCAGGAAAAAGTTTATAAAGCCGCTCTGGACGCCGGTTTTACCTGCCCCAACCGGGACGGAACCGCGGGAGAGAGGGGCTGTATTTTCTGCAGCGCCGGGGGCAGCGGGGATTTTGCCGGGGACCGGAGGCTTCCCGTTTCCCTGCAGCTGGAACAGCAGATCCGCCGGATCCGCAGCAGGCGTCCGGTAAAAAAATTTATTGCCTATTTTCAGGCCTTTACAAATACTTACGGCCCCGCGGAAAAACTGGAAGCCCTGTACCGGGAAGCTCTTTCCTGCCCGGAGGTGGCAGCATTGTCCATCGCCACCCGGCCGGACTGTCTGCCTCCTCCGGTGGTCGGGCTGCTGGCCCGCCTCAACCGGGAAAAACCCATATGGGTGGAACTGGGGCTGCAGACCATACACGAAAAGACCGCGGCGTATATCCGCCGGGGCTATCCCCTCTCCTGCTTTGAGGAAGCGGTTAAAAACCTGCGCGCCGCCGGATTGGATATTATCGTCCATGTGATTCTGGGGCTTCCCGGAGAGACCGGGGAACAGATGCTGGATACCATCCGTTTTCTGAACCGCCTTCCCATTCGGGGAATCAAACTTCAGCTTCTCCACGTTCTGGCCGGCACAGATCTGGCTGAAGATTATGAAAAAGGATATTTTCGGGTTCTCGCCAGAGAAGAATATATAGAGCTTCTCATCCACTGTCTGGAAGAGCTGAGGCCGGATATAGTGATCCACCGTCTCACCGGAGACGGTCCGAAGAAGCTGCTGATCGCTCCTCAGTGGAGCAGCGCCAAACGGAGCGTTCTCAATACCCTGCACCATGAAATGGCCCTGCGCCGCACCTGGCAGGGCAGGCTGTATCAAACCAATTAAAAGGAGCTGTGATCCATGATCGAATCTACCTATTCCCTCTATAAATTAATCATTCTTTATATGCTGAAAAAAGTAAAATTCCCCCTGACCAACGCCCAGATCTCCGACTTCATGCTGGGCCGGGAGTATACTTCCTATTTTCATCTGCAGGAGGTTCTGTCTGAAATGGTGGAATCCGGCCTCCTGCGGACAGAAACGGTCCGCAACGCCACCTTTTACCATATGACGGAGGGCGGACGGCAGACTCTGGATTTCTTCGGGAACGAAATTTCTCCGGAAATCCGGGAAGACGCCGACCGTTATCTGCTGACCCATGCCTATGAGATGCGCAATGACTCCTCGGTGCTGGCGGATTATTACCGGACCCCGGAACAGGACTATGGCGTGCGCTGCGTGGTCAAAGAGGGAAAGACCACCCTCATCGATTTAACCCTTAACGTTCCCACAGAAAGCGCCGCCCAGACCCTCTGTGAAAACTGGAAGCGAAAAAGCCAGGAGGTCTACGCGGCGGTTATGAAATTGCTGATGTAAACAGATCCGGATTTTACAGGCGAAGACGGTTACCGGCTTACTCCGGAATGTCCCACGATGTCTTCTTCCTTACAGATCCAGCTTCAGATCGTTCTCTTTGATCCATCCGTGTTTTCTCAAAGGAGCGGCAAACAGCACCGTCAGCACTGCCGGCAGCAGGAAACAGATCAGCACCAGTCCCAGCCAGTCAAAAGCAGTAATGGCCGCTTTTACTCCGCTCTCCACATCGCTGACCCAGCCGGTGTAAACGCCGATCTGGCCCACAAACCCGCAGGTACCCATACCGGAAGATATGGCCGCTCCGTTCATCTGCATTTTAAAAACACAGGTGGCAAGCGGACCGGTGACGGCGGAAGCCAGGGTGGGCGGGATCCAGATTCTGGGATTGCGTACAATGTTTCCCATCTGCAGCATAGAGGTGCCGATGCCCTGGGCAAACAGGCCGCCCCAGCGGTTTTCCCGAAAACTCATTACCGCGAATCCCACCATCTGGGCGCAGCATCCGGCCACAGCCGCTCCTCCGGCAAGGCCTGTAAGCCCAAGGGCCGCGCAGATGGCGGCGCTGCTGATGGGAAGCGTCAGGGCAACGCCCACCACCACAGAAACGATAATGCCCATAAAGAAGGGCTGCAGGTCTGTAGCCCACATAATGGCGTCTCCTACGGTATTGGCCGCGGCGCCGATGGCCGGCGCGCACCACATAGACAAAAGAACGCCCACAATAATGGTGACGCTGGGTGTGACGATAATATCGATCTTTGTTTCTTTCGAAACAATCTTTCCGCACTCAGAAGCCACAATGGCCACCACCAGCACCGCAAGAGGTCCTCCGGCTCCGCCCAGGGCGTTGGCAGCTCCGCCCACAGCGATCAGAGAAAAGAGCACCAGCGGCGGACATTTCAGGGCATAGCCGATGGCCGCCGCCATAGCCGGACCTGAAGCGGCCTTGGCGTAATCTCCGATCTGAACCAGCACCTGGAGTCCCAGCTGTTCTCCCAGGGTGCCGATGATGGTGCCGATAAGCAGGGAGGCAAACAGCCCCTGTGCCATGGCCCCCAGGGCGTCGATCCCGTACCGTTTGGCGGAAAACTCCACATTCTTGCGTTTCAGGAAAGCCCGGAACGCTCCCCCTTTTCCTGTACTTTTCATTTTCTTTTTCTCTCCCTTATTTTTTATGTATTTTTTCAAAATACTGCCGGATCACTGCCTCATACCCCATCTCGGTGGGCCGGTAAAAGGAGGCTCCCTGAATCTCATCCGGCAGATACTGCTGCTCTACGTAATGGTTGGGATAATCGTGGGCGTACTGATAACCGGTGCCCCGTCCCAGATTGGCGGCCCCCTTATAGTGGGCGTCTCTCAGATGGGCCGGAACTGTGGTTTTTACGGTCCGCACTGACTCCATAGCTTCAAAGACCGCGGTATAGGCGGCGTTGCTTTTGGGGGCGCTGGCCACATAGGTCACCGCCTGGGCCAGAATGATCTGCGCCTCCGGCATGCCCACCCGCTCCACCGCCTGGGCGGCGGAGACCGCCACCGTCAGAGCCCGGGGATCCGCGTTGCCCACGTCCTCCGAGGCGCAGATCATAATCCGCCGGGCGATAAACTTGATGTCCTCCCCGGCGCAGAGCATCTTTGCCAGATAGTACACCGCCGCGTCCGGGTCAGAGCCCCGCATACTCTTAATAAAGGCGGAAATCGTGTCATAGTGCTCATCCCCGCCCTTGTCGTACCGCACCACCCGCTTCTGGATACAGTCGGAGGCAGTTTCCAGATCAATATGGATTTTCCCATCCTCCCCAGGTTTGGTGGTCAGCACTCCCAGTTCCAGGGCATTCAGGGCAGACCGGGCGTCTCCCCCGGAGATGTCCGCCAGAAAATCCGCCGCCTCCGGCTCCAGCACCGGGTGGTAGCTGCCCAGGCCTTTCACCGGATCCGTCACTGCCCGCCGCAGCAGGGTTTTAATATCTTCCGGAGACAGAGGCTTCAGTTCAAAAATCACGGAACGGGACAGGAGCGCCCCGTTCACCTCAAAATAAGGATTTTCCGTGGTGGCCCCAATGAGGATCACCGTGCCGTCCTCCACAAAAGGGAGCAGGTAGTCCTGCTGTCCCTTGTTGAACCGGTGGATCTCATCCACAAAGAGAATGGTGCGCTTTCCGTACATGCCCATTCTCTCCTGGGCGGCCTTCACCACCTCCTCCATATCCTTTTTCCCCGCCAGGGTGGCGTTCAGCCTGGTAAACTCCGCGCTGGTACTATGGGCGATAACCTGGGCCAGGGTGGTTTTGCCGGTGCCCGGCGGCCCGTAAAAGATCAGGGAACTGAGCTTGTCCGCCTTCACCGCCCGGTACAGCAGCTTTCCGGGACCGATGATATGCTGCTGTCCCACCATCTCCTCCAGGGTTTCCGGGCGCATCCGGGAAGCCAGCGGAGATTCCTTCTCCAGATTCTTTTCTTTTACATACTCAAACAGATCCATGGTGATTTCCTCTCGTGTGGTCTAACCTTCAGGATTTTCTGAAAAAAACTTTTCTATGAGTATACCACAACTTTTCAGGTTTACAAGATGAAATCTCCTTCGCGGCTATTCTTCCGGCGCCACCGCCACCGCCTGTTTTCCCAGCTTCGCATAAGCTTCTTCCACGCTTTCCCGGTCATATCCGGTGATCTCCGACTCCGAATCCGGATCGCTGAAATAGTAATTTTCCTCGTCAAAGCCAATGAGCACCAGACAGTGTTCCGCGGTATAAAAGGTGACCGTATCTCCCTTGACCTCATCTGTCCAGGTGATAGTGTTAGTCCAGGCCTGCATGCGGATGGTGGCCCATAGTACCACAGGGATATCCCTGCTTACATACTCCCGGCAGAGGGTTTCCAGTCCTGTTCCCGTAAGATTTCTTGCTTCCAGCTCCGTCCCCTCCAGAATCCTTTCAGCAGCCCGGACGATCACCGGGGCATTGCAGCCGCAGCCGTGAACCGTCCGGGGATCCCCGATAAAGGCATCGTCCAGGCTGGGGCCGGTGAGTCCTCCCTCCTTTGTCTCTCCCAGGGAGCCCTTCACCAGATATTGGTCAATAAAATCATCCACCGTAATATCCACGCCGCTGTACCGCAGGGCGCAGACGGCGCTGACGCTCTCGCAGCCGGTGGGATAGCTGTCGTACTGATATATGTGAGGGACATCCCAGATCATCCAGGAAAGGATCCCCGGCACCGGCAGGGCGGCATTCTCAAGCCCTTCCTGCCCCGCGGCCGCGGCGCCTGCCTCCCGCGCCGTCTCTTCCTTTGGCAGAACAATTCTGGTGACTTCCGCTCTTTCCGTCACGCCGCAGCTGGCCAGATAATTCCAGCACGCTCCGGCAGTCAGCAGAGCGCAGGCACAATTTTTCAGACGCCTCCGGGAATTTTTCCGTGATCGTTTCATTTCCGCTTCCTCCTGCGCGTATCCGATTCACGGACAGTTTCTGCGGAAATTCCGGTTTCTATCCCCTCCGGGCAGACTCAGGAAAAAACCATCTCATCCACGGTGACAAACTCAAATCCCTGCTTCTGCATTTCGTCAATGATCTGAAGCGCCGCCTCCACCGAGGTCTCGTAGCAGTCGTGCATGAGGATCACCTCCCCGTCCTCCGCCTGTTCCAGCACTCTGGCCGCAACCGCGGAAGCGTCCTTCAGCTCCCAGTCCCGGGAATCCAGCGTCCACAGCACCGGCACCATAGTCATTCGGAAATCCAGGTTTTCCGGCCAGCGGCCAAAGGGCGGACGAATAAACGCCGTGTACACCCCCGCCGCCTCATAGATAGCGTTTCCGGCGCGGATCACTTCCTGCTCCGCCTCTTTTTCACTCAGCGCCGTCAGATCCCTGTGGGAAAAGGTGTGATTGCCGATCAGATGGCCTTCCCCCAGCATTCTTCGCAGAATTTCTTCCTTTCCCTGAATGTTCTGCCCCAGGACAAAAAAAGTGGCCTTGACGCCCCGTTCCTTCAGCCCGTCCAGAAGCTTCGGCGTACAGACAGAATGCGGGCCGTCGTCGAAGGTAATCGCTGCCTTCAACGGTTCCCGGCCCGCATGGGTTTGCTTGGCTGACGCTGGGTATCCGGCGTACTTTTCCCCCTTTTGCCCGAATCTCAGGATTCCCGGCAGAAAGGACAGAAACAGCGCCAGAAAGATCAGCAGTCCCGTCTTCCATTTTTTCATATCCGCTCCGCAGCAGTCCGTATTACTACAGTATATGCTCAGGAGCTTACTTTTATGATATATGCCCCGCCGGTTTCTCCCGTACCGCCCGGGAACACTTCCTCTCCCAGACTCCGGAGCAGGTCTTCGTTCAGATTCTCCCCGTATTTCTCCCGCTCGCAGCTTCCCACAAAAATATACTCCACCTCATATTTTTCCAGAAGCTCTTCCACGGCCTCCCGGTCCCCGGAAGTATAGATGGTCTGGATTTCCGCGGATTTTTCGTTGAGATCCGCGGTATCGCCCCGCCACAGCCATTCATGGACGTACCAGCCCAGCACCGTAGGCAGTCCGGTCATGGCGGATACCCGGCAGTAGTCGCTGTAGCTGTCCCCGTTGGCTTCCAGCACCACGGGATTTCCCTCCACATTCTCGTTGAGCCAACGGATAGCCGCCGCGTCCTCCGGATAGACATTTTCCAGATACGCTGTGGCATCCAGGCAGCGATAGCCGGAGACGTCCAGCACATTGCCGAACCAGCACTTTACGGAATAGCCGAAATATCCGCAGGTCAGCAGCACCAGGGCCAGACCCGCGGCTCCCAGAGTCCGGGCCAGCTTCCGCCCCTTCCAGAGCAGCAGGCGGACAATGGCGTATGCCATGGCCATGCCGAAAAGGATGAACGCCTGGTAGGTCAGCTTAAACATGGTGTTGGACCGGGCGTATCCGTTCTCATAGATATCCCGCACATAGATCAGCTCAGGGATCAGCACCAGCCCTATGCCGCAGATCCCCAGGATCAGGGCAAAGGTGTCGGACAGAGAAACTCTCCGGAAGAATTCCCGGAACCTTCCCGGCCCCCTGTAAGCCCGCAGGTATTTGATCAGCACCGCCAGCAGCAGAATCAGCACCAGGGCAAAGGGCAGTCCCCAGAGGATCAGGAACTGGTAGAGTACCGTATGGTACTTGGAAAAGGCGATCCCGGAAACCATGGTCTTAAAACTGCTGGTAAAGGGCAGGGCCGCCAGGGTTCCCAGAACGAATACTTCCGCCGTCTGAAGCACTGTGGCTGCCGCCACCGCCTTTGCCTGTCCCCGGTACCGGTACATAGCGGTAAAAAAGATACAGATCAAAGCCGCTGTGGTATAGATTACAAAATCCCAGTAATTGGTCCAGTGGAAAATGCCTGTGAGCACGCCGCAGGCGATGACCGCCGGCTCCAGCAGCAGTTTTTTCGCGGAAAATGCCTGCCCTTCCTCCTCCCTCTCCCGGATGCCCTTCATCCAGGCGTAGAGGATTCCCACGGTCAGCAGCACAAACATCACATTCACCACATGGGCATGGAGATCCCCCAGCACAAAGGAGTAGGAGGGAAACTCGTGGATGCACTGATCGTCCGTCAGAGGATTGTGGCCGATGTAGCGGGTAGAATTGGGAAACCAGTAATCTTCGTACCCGGACAGTTTAAACACATCTCCAAACAGTCCGTACAGCACATAGTGCATATTCCCCGCCAGAGACACCGCGGCTCCGGCCAGCAGACCGCCCAGGGCGGCGATCCATCCGGGCACCGCTTTGACTTTCCGGGGGATTTCCCGGATCATATGAAAGACCAGGTTAAAGGGCAGCACAAAGGCAAAGGCCGCCACCAGGGTCCGCATAAGGTTGTAGGTCTCCTGGATCCTGGTAAAGGACAGTTTCGTGAGAAATACCGCGTAATACTGGCCGCCGTAATAATAATTCATGTTTCCGGCGCTGTACCAGAGATCCCGGGCCGGCAGGGTATCGCTGCGGGTCAAGGCCGCCATAAAGCCGTAATCCATGAATTTTTCCGTGCCCTTGGCCTCCGGGCGGAATCCTGCGAAATAGGTCCACAGCAAAAAGAAGGCCAGAAAAATCAACTCCTCCCCCAGAACCAGATCCAGGTCCAGGGTCTTCTTTTCCGCCTTCTTTATATACAGGATCCAGCAGAGAGCCATGGAGACCGCCGTCACCGCAATGACCGCTCCGCTGGTAAATTTCGCCGCGCCGCAGACCACCAGCACCCAGGTAAGAAATCCTGCCAGGCCGATTCCCAGCACTTTGGAAAAAATATATCCCCGATCCCGGAGGGAGGAGAACAAAACCGCTCCCAGGGGATAATAGCCCAGGCCGAGAATCAGCACCATAAGCCACCACTTCAAAAAAGGAACATTGTCCGCCCCCAGCAGGGGGATGGTGGCCAGGATCAGTCCGATGATTCCAACACTGTAAATGGTCGCTTTTCTGCTCATAGAACTTTAATCCTCTCCAAAACGGATATTTCTGTATGCCAGGATCGCGTCCACGCATTTATCAAATCCCAGTTTGCTGCTGTCCAGGCACAGATCATAGTGCAGAGCGCTGCTCCACTCCTGTCCTGTGTAGTAATGATAGTACTCGCCTCTGTATTTATCTGTTTTGGCGATAAATTTTTCCATTTCCCGCTCTGTCATGCTGCTGCGCAGCATGGCCTGCTCCATGCAGAAATCATGGGGAGCGTGGACAAATACGCTCATGACATTGGGATAATTCCGCAGAATATAGTCCGCGCACCGCCCTACGATGACGCAGGACTCGGTCTCCGCCAGCTTCTTGATGATCTTGGCCTGATAATTAAACAGGTTCCTGGTAGACACAAAGTCGTCGGAATCCGGCGGAAGAAGTTCTCCCTCGTAAACGCTTTTGGAAATCCGGAACAGAGCGCTCTTTTTGATCTTCTCGTCCGCCTGGGCGAAAAGTTTTTCGTTGATTCCGCTCTCATCGGAAGCCATCCGCAGGATCTCCCGGTTGTAGCAGGGAATCCCCAGCCGGTCTGCCACCATACCGCCCACGGTTTTTCCGCCGCTGCCGTACTGTCTCGCAATGGTAATGACGATATTTTCCATGCCGCACCTCCTTTTATTCTCCCAGATACGCTTTCTTTACAGAGTCATCCTTCAGCAGGTCCTCCGCTTTTCCGGAAAGAACGATCTGGCCGGTTTCCAGCACATAGGCCCGGTCCGCGATGGAGAGGGCCTTTTTGGCGTTCTGCTCCACCAGTAGCACGGTGGTGCCTTCTGCGCTTACCTTCCGGATGATATCAAAAATCTCATTGACAAAAATAGGGGAAAGTCCCATGGAAGGCTCGTCCATGACAATCAGCTTTGGCTTGGACATCAGCGCCCGGCCCATGGCCAGCATCTGCTGTTCGCCGCCGGAGAGGGTGCCGGCCATCTGGTTTTTCCGCTCCTGAAGCCTTGGGAATCTCTCATAGACCAGATTCAGGCTCTCCTCGATTTCATTTTTGTCGGCCCGGGTGTAGGCTCCCATCCGCAGGTTCTGATACACGGTCAGATTGGAGAATACCCGGCGGCCCTCCGGCACATGGGCGATGCCCAGCTTCACAATATTGTGGGCCGGGGTTCTGGTGATATCCTTCCCCTCAAAGCTGATGGATCCCTTCTTGGCCTGCAGCAGACCGGTAATGGTCTGCAGTGTGGTGGTCTTGCCCGCGCCATTGGCGCCGATGAGGGCGATGACCTCTCCCTGGTTTACTTCAAAGGAGATTCCTTTCAGAGCCTGGATCACGCCGTAATATACCTCAATATCTTTAATTTCCAACATAGCCATAGATCCGTCCTCCTATTCGTCGCCCAGATAAGCCTTGATCACTTCCGGATTATTCAGAACCTCACCGGTCTTTCCCTCTGTAAGGATCTGGCCGAAATTCAGCACCGTCAGCCGCTCACAGATTCCGCTGACCAGCTTCATGTCATGCTCGATGAGAAGGATTGTCATGTCAAAATGCTTCCGCACAAACTGGATGGTGTCCATGAGTTCCTGGGTCTCGTTGGGATTCATGCCCGCCGCCGGCTCGTCCAGCAGCAGCAGCTTGGGCTCTGTAGCCATGGCTCTGGCAATCTCCAGTTTTCTCTGGGGGCCGTAGGGCAGGTTGCTGGCCAGCTTATCCGCATGAACATCCAGCCCGAACACCTTCAGGATCTCCATGGCCCTCTCGTTCATCTCCTTCTCTGTCTTCCAGTATTTGGGCAGGCGGAAAATTCCGGTGAGGGTGGAATAGGAATGGTGATTGTGGAGGCCGGCCTTGACATTGTCCAGCACAGACAGCTGCTTGAACAGACGGATGTTCTGAAAGGTACGGGCAATGCCGTCCTTGTTGATCTCCACCGTCCTGTGTCCGGTGATATCCTTTCCGTCCAGCTTGATAAAGCCCTCATCCGGCTTATACACTCCCGTCAGCAGGTTGAAAACCGTGGTCTTTCCGGCGCCGTTGGGGCCGATGAGGCCGTAGAGCTCTCCCTTCTCGATATTCAGATTAAAATTGTCCACAGCCCGCAGGCCTCCAAAGGAGATCGACAGATTCTTTACTTCCAGCAGTGCCATGTCAGGATACCCCCTTTGTCTTGTTTCTCTTAAATTTCTCCACAATCCGCTCTCTCCAGGCAATGGCTCCCGGCGCCCAGTTAAAGAGCATCATGATAATCAGCACAACCGCGTAGATCAGCATCCGGTAATCCTGCAGGAAACGCAGCATCTCCGGCAGCACGTAGAGGATGATGGTGGCGATAATGGAGCCCTTGATGCTTCCGATGCCTCCCAGCACCACATACACCAGGATCAGAATGGATGTATTGTAGTCAAACTTGCTTACCGTCAGGCTGGAAAGATTATGGGAGTACAGAGCTCCCGCCACACCGGCCAGCGCGGCGGACACCGTAAAGGCCAGCAGTTTGTATTTGGTCACGTTAATGCCGATGGACTCGGCGGCGATGCGGTTGTCACGGATGGCCATAATGGCCCGGCCGGTCCGGGAATTAATAATATTCTGTACAATAAACAGGGTCACCAGGATCAGGATAATGCCCACCAGGAAACTGGAATCTCTGGGGGTGCCGGAAATACCCTGGGCGCCTTTGACAAGGGTTTCTCCCTCCGGGGACATATGAAGGCCTCCCACCTCTCTGGCCAGATGAAATCCGTTTTCATCCCGGCCCAGATAGACAATATTCAGGATGTTCTTGATAATTTCTCCGAAGGCCAGGGTTACAATGGCCAGGTAATCCCCCCGGAGCCGGAGCACCGGAATACCGATGAGGAATCCGAAAAGCGCCGCCACCAGGGCTCCGATGACAATGGCGATCAAAAACCGCGGCCCTGTAGTCATGGAGTCTTCCGTTACTTTAGAAAACAGCGCGCTGGAAAAAGCCCCCACGCACATAAAGCCCGCGTGTCCCAGGCTCAGTTCCCCGGAAATGCCCACTACCAGATTCAGAGAGATGGCCGCGATCACATAGATACAGACCGGTATCAGAAGGCCCTCGATCTGATTGGTCAGGACTCCCGCCGCGGAACAAATCTGCACAATAATAAAAAGCGCGATTACCAGCCCGTAATTGGACAGGCTGCTTACTGTTGATTTACTCATTCGTCTCTTCATACCGTCCACCTTACACTTTCTCCTGAACATTCTTTCCAAACAGACCGGCCGGCTTCACCAGAAGCACAACAATCAGAACCGCGAACACAATGGCATCCGCGATCTCGGAAGAAATATAGGCGCGGCTCAGGTTCTCAATGACACCCAGCAGCAGTCCTCCGACCATCGCTCCGGGAATGGATCCGATGCCGCCGAACACAGCGGCCACAAAGGCTTTGATGCCGGGCATGGCGCCGGTATACGGCGTCAGGGTACTGTAGGCGGAGCAGAGCAGGGCTCCCGCGATGGCCGCCAGGGCGGAACCGATGGCAAAGGTCAGGGCGATGGTGCCGTTGACGTTGATGCCCATGAGCTCCGCCGCTCCCCGGTCTTCGGAAACCGCCTGCATGGCCTGTCCCGGTTTCGTCCGGTTCACAAAGAGCATCAGAGCGATCATAATCACAATGTTGGCCAGAATGGTTACAATGGTAGTGGCCTGGATGGTCAGGGCGCCGCCAGCCAGCACCAGGGGCGGAAGCTGCACTACGCTGCTGAAGGACTTAGTGTCCGCGCCGAAAGCCAGCAGCGCCACATTCTGCAGCAGATAGCTGACGCCGATAGCGGTGATCAGCACCGCCAGATTGGAGCTGGCGTTCCGCAGGGGCTTGTAGGCCACCCGCTCAATGACGATTCCCAGAACCGTACACACAACCATAGCGATAATAATGGAAACGATGGGATTTACATGAAATCCCGTCATAGCGGTAAACACTACATAGGCCCCGATCATAATGACATCGCCGTGGGCAAAATTCAGCATCTTGGCGATACCGTAAACCATCGTATATCCCAGGGCGATAATCGCGTACACACTTCCGAGACTGATTCCGTTAATCAGATAAGACAAGAAACTCATAACGCACCCCTTCAGTTTTTTCTTTTGATTGTTTTATCATAGCATAAATATTCAGGAGATAAAAGGCCAATTTGGGACGTATGCCGGCGAACCAGTCTCTTCACCGGTATACGTCCCAAATTGCGCGCCTGCTTTTATGGAAGAAACGGGGAAACCGCCCCGGAAATTCCGGGGCGTTCCCACCGAATACAGCATAAACACTGTATATCTTCTTTTCAAAAACCGTGTCTCTGATTACTCTACTTCCGCGTACTGGCCGTTCTCAATGATCAGAACCATGGGCTCTTTGTTGGGCTCGCCGTCCTCTGTCCAGCGGATGGTTCCGGTAACGCCCTTCAGCTCGATCTCTGTCATGGCTGTCTTCATGGCGTCGCAGATATCGGAAGCGCTCATGTCGGCAGTGATGCCCGCCTGCTCCGCGGCCAGTTTGATGGCGTAGATGCCGTCATAGGCGTCCGCGGCAAACTGGATCGGGGTCTCTCCGTAGGTTTCCTCATAACCGGAAACGAAGGACTTCACATTCTCCTCCTCGGAGTTCACAAAGAAAGGAGTCAGCAGCATCACGCCCTCTGCCAGGGAAGTGTCAAAATTCTCTACGCCCAGCACGCCGTCCATGCCGTCCACGCCGAAGAAGGTGGGCGCGAAACCGATCTTGTCAGCCTGCTGCAGGATCAGGGACGCCTCCTGATAGTAGATGGGCAGGAACATCAGATCCGCGCCGGCATCCTTGCACTTCTGCAGCTGCACGCTGAAATCGGATTTGCTGTCAGCGGTAAACGCCTCTTCCGCCACAATGTTCAGCCCCAGAGACTCGGCCTCTGCCGCAAAACTCTCGTAGATTCCGGTGGAATACGTATCGGAGCTGTTGTAGATAACGCCAATTTTCTCTCCCAAAGAATTCTCGGCAATATAGTCCGCGGAAACAGTTCCCTGGCTGGGATCCGAGAAGCAAACCCGGAAGGCGTTTCCCGCATCTCCCAGGCATTCAACGGCCGTGCCGGAAGGTGTGAGCTGGAACATATTGTCATCCGCTGTCTCGGCAACTACGGCGATACAGGGAGCGCTGGTAACGGTTCCCAGCAGCATCTGCATGCCCCAGTCCTTCAGGGCGTTGTACGCGTTGACAGCCGTTTCTTCATCACTGACATCATCCTCCATACTGAATTCCACAGTCATTCCATTGATGCCGCCTGCCGCGTTGATCTCATCCACCGCGATCTGGGCGCCCCGCTGTACAGCTATGCCGTATGCCGCGTTGTCGCCGGTCAGGGGTCCGATGCCGCCGATCTTCAGGGTGCCTCCCTCCCCGCTTCCGCCGGTGCTGTCAGACTGGGCAGCGGTATTGCTACCGCTGTCGGCATTGCTGTCAGACTTATTTCCGCAGGCTCCCAGGGACAGCGCCATGGCTGCTGCCAGGGAGAGTGCCAGAATTTTTTTCAATTTCATGATAATCTCCTCCTTAGATACTGCATTCTTTTTTATACCCGGATATATTACCCTTAAACCCGGGGTTTGTCAATGGAATTCGCCAATTTTCCATTACTTTTCGGGATTTCGGCACTAATTTTTTTCTTAAATCCGGGTTTCACATCAAATTTTGCGCAGTTCCCGGATTTTCCGCTGAATCTGACGGCATCTGCCCTCCGGATACCGTTTTTCTGTCCAATGGAAAAAGGAGGGAGCCTCCGCTTGCCTGAAACTCCCTCCCGCAGGTTTTAAAACTCCGGGGGATACTCTCCCCTCTCCTCCATAGCCCGGATGGCAGCCTTCACCATGGGCTTGTCCTCCTGGTAGGTAACCCCGTACCACGGATCCGGGGTGTGGAGCACCTCCACAGAGGCTTTTCCCTCCTTCAAAAGCTGACCCACCACCGCGGGCAGCTGGTACTCGCACTTCAGGGGATTTTCCTCCAGATTTTTTCTGAGAAACTCCGGGAACCGGCGGTCCAGCTCTTTCAGAATGCTGGGAGAAAAGCCCCACAGGTTCATGGATACCACTGTGTCCGGATCCAGGTTTTCCCAGGTCTCTCCTCCGTCTTTGGTGCTGGCGATCCCGCCCTGCCGCTTCTCAATGCGGGTATGTTCCGCGATATCCAGCAGTTTTCCCTCCGGATCCACCCGGCAGACTCCCCGGGATACATAGCCGTTGTCCGTCACGGTGTTTTTCAGGGAATAGCCCACCATGGCATAACGGTACTTCTCGTCATCCTCATGAGAAACAAGATACTGCCAGATCAGCCGGAAAGCCCGCTTGCCATAGTAGTCGTCGGCGTTGATGACCGCGAGAGGGGCTCCCTGAACCGCCTGCAGACAGCTTAAGACCGCGTGGCCCGTGCCCCAGGGTTTTACCCGTCCCTCCGGGACCGCGAAACCTTCCGGAAGGTTCTCCAGCTGCTGATACGCGTAGTGGATCTTTATTTTCCGGCTGACCCGGTCGCCGATGGCCCGGCGGAAATCCGCCTCGTTTTCCTTTTTTATAATCAGCACTGCTTCCTCAAAACCGGCCTCCAGGGCGTCCTGGATGGAGAAATCCATAATGATATGTCCCTGATCGTCCACCGGATCGATCTGCTTCAATCCACCGTAGCGGCTTCCCATCCCTGCCGCCATAATGACCAGAACCGGCTTTTTCATCTTAGTTATCCTCCTCGGTCATGGTGTAAACCTGGCGTTTTCTGGCCATCTCATCGCTGGCCAGGTACTCATCGTAGGTAGTGATCTTGTCGATGAGAGTTCCCGCCGGAGTGATCTCCATGATCCGGTTGGCAGTGGTCTCCACAAACTGATGGTCGTGGCAGGTAAAGAGGGCCACTCCCGGGAATTTGATGAGGCCGTTGTTGAGAGCCGTAATAGACTCCATGTCCAGATGGTTGGTGGGCTCGTCCAGCAGCAGAATGTTGGCCCCGGAAATCATCATCTTGGACAGCAGACAGCGGACTTTCTCTCCTCCGGAGAGTACCCGCACCTTCTTCACCCCGTCCTCCCCGGCAAAGAGCATTCTGCCCAGGAAGCCCCGGACATAGGTAACGTCCTTGATCTCTGAGTACTGGGTCAGCCACTCGGCGATGGTCAGGTCGCAGTCAAACTCCGCGGTATTGTCCTTGGGGAAGTAGGCCTGGCTGGTGGTGACGCCCCACTTGTAGGTGCCTGCGTCCGCCTTCTCCTCCCCCATAAGGATCTTGAAAAGCATGGTGATGGCCTGCTCGTTGCCGCCCACAAAGGCCACCTTGTCCTGGCGTCCCAGGGTAAAGGTAAGGTTGTCCAGGAGCTTCACTCCGTCCACTGTCTTGGTAAGTCCTTCCACCTGCAGAACCTCGTTGCCGATCTCCCGGTTGGGGCGGAAATCAATGTAGGGATACTTCCGGCTGGAGGGCTTGATCTCATCCAGCTGAATCTTTTCCAGCGCCCTCTTCCGGGAGGTAGCCTGCTTGGATTTGGAGGCGTTGGCGGAGAAACGGGAGATAAACTCCTGCAGCTCCTTGATCTTCTCCTCCTTCTTCTTGTTGGCCTCCTTCATCTGCTTGATCAGCAGCTGGCTGGACTCAAACCAGAAATCATAGTTTCCGGCGTAGAGCTGGATCTTTCCGTAGTCGATGTCCGCGATCTGAGTGCAGACCTTATTTAAAAAGTAACGGTCGTGAGATACCACGATCACCGTATTGTCGAAGTTGATGAGAAACTCCTCCAGCCAGGCGATGGCGTCCAGGTCCAGGTGGTTGGTGGGCTCGTCCAGCAGCAGGATGTCCGGATTGCCGAACAGGGCTCTGGCCAGCAGCACCTTCACCTTCTGAGAGCCGGTCAGATCCGCCATCTGGGAATAGTGAAGTTCCGTCTCAATGCCCAGGCCGTTCAGCAGCTGCTCCGCGTCGGACTCCGCCTCCCAGCCGTTCATCTCCGCGAATTCCGCCTCCAGCTCGCTGGCCCGGATGCCGTCCTCATCGGTAAAATCCTCCTTGGCGTAGAGGGCTTCCTTTTCATTTTTAATCTCGTACAGTCTGGGATTGCCCATAATGACTGTGTCGATCACCGGATAGGCGTCGTATTTAAAGTGATCCTGCTCCAGGAAGGACAGCCGCTCCCCGGGAGTAATGGACACATCCCCTTTGGTGGGCTCCAGCTGACCGGAGAGGATTTTCAGAAAGGTGGACTTTCCCGCGCCGTTGGCGCCGATGAGCCCGTAGCAGTTCCCCTCGGTAAATTTAATATTCACATCCTCAAAAAGAGCCTTCTTGCCTACCCTCAGAGTCACATTGTTCGCTGAAATCATAGTAAACCTCGTTCTTTCCTTTCCTGATTATAGATTGAAAGCCTACAGTTTACCATTGTACCGTATTCCGGGGAATTTGCAAGTAGTTTTCACGGATTTCTTCCGGCCGGATGCAGGGAAGCTTCAGCTGTCTTCCCCGGCGTCCACTGTGAAGAACCAATCCAGCCGCCGTCCTTTTTCCGCCAGGTTGTTGTACTGGAGGCATTCATACTCCCACTCAGCCTCCCGGGTTTTCTCGTCCGCGTCCTCCCAGGCGTGGAATTTTCCCTCCGGATCCATATAGCCCAGATGGTTCAGCGCCGGAATGGTTTCCTGCAGATCCTGAAGATAATAGTTGTAGGGCGCCATCTCCAGTCCTGTCTGCTCCAGCATCATGGTTCCCAGGTAATTGGTGCTGGTGAGAACGCCTTCTTCCTCCGGGATATCGTAGTTGGCCCAGATAAAGAAGGGGGTAGCGTAATACATTTCCTGCTCGTCCAGAGTCAGGTCATCGTACTCAGAGCCTGAAATGTACTCCGTAAAGCTGTCCGGCAGAGTGGGATAATGATCCCCGAACATCACAATAAGGGTGGGTTCCGGATAGTCCTCGAAATAATGGATCAGATATTCCAGTGCCTTGTCGCTCTCGTGGATGATGGAGAGGTACTGGTTGGAGGCCCGGTTATTGTAGCCCTCCACCTGGATTTCTCCCTGGTAGTTTTCCTCGGTGTAGCCCCCGTGGTTCTGCATGGTTACGTTGAACAGAAACAGGGGATCCTCGCTGTTCTCCTTGGACTCCACCACATCAATAATTTTCTCGAAGTTGGCCTGGTCGCTGATGTAATCCCGAACCTTCTCATCGTCTTCATCGAAATCGTCAATGGTATAGAAGGTGTCAAAATTCAGAAACCGGTACGCGCTGGTCCGCTTCCAGTTGGATCCCTTGTTGGGATGCATGGCTACAGAGTTATAGCCCTGAGCCTCCAGGGTCGTCACCAGGGAATACTGATCGTGAGTAAAATAGCTCACATAGGGTACCATGGAGGGAAAACGCTTCACGGAATTTCCGGTAAGGAATTCGTACTCCGTCTTGGCGGTCCCTCCTCCCCGGATGCATACCAGGGTATGGCCCTTAATGGTGTTTTCCTTCATGGAATCGTAGAAAGGCATGACCTCCTCATTGGTCCGCAGGTCGCCCACCATCCGGTAGTCCGCCCAGGACTCGCTCATAATGGCAATGATGTTCACCGGCTTGACTTTGCCTTCGTTGGGGTTCTCGGAGGTATCCACGCCCTCCGCGATTTCCTCTGTCTTTTCCAGAGAATAATCCGCCGGCGGCGTCAGCCGCATATATTTCGCCACACAGAAGAAGCCCACGGTATTGCCGTATTCCCGGTAGGTGGAGATGGGCATCCACAGATTGGTGACAATGCCCAGGTTTCCGTTCCAGTTTACATTCAGGTAAAAGAAATAGCCAAAGACCATGAAAGCCCCCACCCCCAGGCGGATGGCGATCTTTCCGGGCTTTTTCCTGGCCAGATACCGGTCCGGCAGATGCAGGATCAGGGCGATCAGGCTGAGGCTTAAGGGCACAATCACCGCCATGGGCCTGGGGAATGACCAGTCGTAGGTGCCGGCCACGTCCATGGCCGTGCCGAAGCTGAAAAAGTCAATCAGCTGCAGAGGCTCTCCCCGGAAGCTGTATACATAATAGAAAGCCACGGAGAGTGAGGTAAACAGAATGGTGTTGGCCATCAGCGCCCGCCGGAAGGAGTTGAACCAGAACAGAAAAATCAGGGCGATGATAAAAATGCCCAGCACATTCAGGGCCATATAGCCGAATTTCATCTCCGCCAACTGGTTATTATTGACAAACTCCATAACCCAGAAAAGATATATGGCGTCCGCGAAGAGAATCAGGAAATGCCAGATCCGGATCCTCTTTTTTTCCCGCCGGCTGACATTTTTCACCCACATTCTCTCACAGATCCACACCAGAACTCCCCAAAGGATCAGCAGTCCCGCGAAGCCCAGCCGGTAAGGAAGCTGTTCCCAGCCCTCTGCCCCTAAAAGCAGAGGTCCGTGCCCCAGAATCACCGCCAGAGTGATTCCCCAGTAAACTGTCCAGAAAATCAGGTGCTTTTTTCCGCCCTTTTCCCGGATCTTATCTTTCCACATCTGTATCATGCTGTAACCCAGACCTTTCCGCCGGTTCCGCATCCGGCCTCGTTGCTTTCTGCCTATTTTAATCACTTTACATGGATTTTGCAAATGAAATTTCTGTGTCTGGGCAGACGCGTCCTTACGATTCACAGGGTATGAAGACAGAAAGGGCAGAGCCGTTAAGCTCTGCCCCTTCCATGTGTATAGAGTAGTAATGGGTTACCAAAAATTGATTTAACCACATTATAGTGTATATAGGCGCCTTCGTAAATCCGTCAAAATAGTTGACTTTTTACATCCCGGACACTACAATGTGTAGTGTCACCGATTGTATGCAAGAAAATACAATACTTTTGCAGGAGAGGAAATAAAAGGCAAAAAATGAAATTAAACAGCGATATTATAAACTATCACTTTGCAAGAAAGTATCCGATCCAATACATTCCCGGTTCCGGCAGCGAAAGCGAACTGGGCCGTCCCCTGTACTATCACCCGGGCACCAAACAGACTGCTCATCTGCTTCTTCTCAGGAAGCCTGACGTTCCCGATCTGCCCGGAACCTTTCTCTGTTTTTCCGACGGGCCGGTCCGCCCTTCCCCCCAGGCCTCTGTCTTTGTTTTTCCGGAGCAGGCAGACCGGGAGGATGTATACAATGCCCTTCAGGAACTGTATGACTATTACGACGAATGGGAAAACACCTGTATGCAGATTGTGGAAAAATTCCAGGATTTCCGCAGCCTGATCCGCTGCACCTATCAGTATTTCCGCATTCCTCTGTGCCTTCTGGACAATCAGTTTAACATAATAGCCTCAGAGCATACGCCGGATTCCCCCTATGCTCTTTTTTCCGACGCGGGACAGATCAATCTGGACACGGTCAACGACATCATCTCCAACCCTCACTTCCGGGATCTGGAGACTCGCGGCGGCGTCTTTGAATTCGACTATGACCGGAATTATCTCCTGTACAATTTCCGTTTCGGCGGCAGATACTGCGGCCGCCTGGTCATGGCCGCGGATCCCCCCCGGCATCCGGACGGCCGAAAGCTGATCCTGGAAAGGCTGGCGGAGGTGGTTCAGATTCTGCTCCAGCGGTTCGGGTCTTTTCAGTTTACCTCCTCGGTTCAGACCTTCCTGCACTCCTTCCTCTCTGACAGTCTGGCCGGAAAAATCCCCCATACCAGGGAGATTCACCGGCTCATGCAGAATACCGGCTGGCAGGAAGAGCACTCCTATCTGATGGTGCTGTTTCTCCCTGAGCACCGGCTGAAGCGGGATCTCTATCCCCCCTATCTGGTCTCCCAGGTGGAGGAGCGGTGGCGCGGGGCCTGCGCGGTGGAATACGAGGGCAACGCGGCCATGTTGCTGAACCTGACCCTCTACGGCGCTGACAAGCTGACAGAATTCTATCAGTCCCTGGCCTATCTGGTCCGGGACGGCCTGATGGTGGCGGGATGCAGCCGCCCCTTTACCGGCCTGCGGGAGCTGGGACTCTACTTCCGCCAGGCTCTCTATGCTTTGGAATTCGGCAGAAAAAAAGACAGCACCCGCTGGTATTTCCGGTTCAATGACTACGGGCTGGAGTATCTGCTCTCCTACGGCACCGGCATCTTTAAACCGGAACAGGTCTGCCACCCGGCCCTGCTCACCCTCCGGGAGCATGACCAGCAGCGGCAGACCAGTTACTACGCGACGCTGTATATGTATTTTCAGCAGCAGTTTAATATGTCCCGGGCCGCGGAAAAGCTCTACATTCACCGCAGCACCTTTATCAACCGCATGGAGCGGATTCAGGAGCTGACCCATTTAAACCTGGAGGATTACGATACCAGGCTGTATCTGGAACTGTCCTTCCGCCTCCTGCGGGACCCGGAGGAACTCACCTCTCAATTTTATGTATGAAAAGGCCGCTGCGAAGCTTCGGCTCAAACCAGGTGGATTTCGGGGGCATCAAAAGCCCCTGATCCGCCACGTCAAACAGTTCCTCCATGGAAGTGGGATACAGGGAAAAAGCGGCCTGGCAGTCCTCATGGCAGCGACGCTCCAGCTCCTTCAGCCCCCGGATGCCTCCCACAAAGTCTATGCGCCGGTCTGTCTTGGGATCCCGGATGCCGAACACCGGTTCCAGGACTTCTCTCTGCAGAAAGGCCACATCCAGGCAGCCCACAGGATCCTGCAGCTTTTTCTCCTCCCGGGCGGTAAGCCGGTACCACTGTTCTCCCAGATACAGTCCCATCTCTCCCTTCCGCTGGGGGCGCACCGGCTCCCGCACAGGGCCTTCCAGGGCAAAGGATTCCCGCAGTTTCTCCAGAAGCTCCTCCCGGCTGTATCCGTTGAGATCCTTCAGCACCCGGTTATAATCCAGAATCCGCAGTTCCTCGTCCGGAAACAGCACTGAGAGAAAATAGTTAAACTCCTCCTCTCCCGTGTAGTCCGGATGCTCTCTTCTGCGCATCATGGAAACTTCCACCGCGGAAGCCGCCCGGTGGTGGCCGTCGGCGATGTAGGTGTGCGGAATTTTCTCAAAGGCTTCCGCCAGCCTGCGGATCACATCCCCGGAGCAGATTTTCCAGACTCTGTGGCGGACTCCGTCCTCAGACACAAAATCCGCCAGGGCCGGAGATTCTTTTTCCTTCGCCAGCAGCCGGCTTACCGTCTCCTCCGCCCGGTAGGCCAGAAAAATAGGGCCGGTCTGGGCGCTGAGAGCGTCCACATGGCGGATCCGGTCCTCCTCCTTGTCCCGCCGGGTATTTTCGTGTTTCTTGATGACTCCCGATACATAGTCATCCACAGCGGAGCAGGCCACCAGGCCGGTCTGGGACCTTCCGTCCATGGTGAGCTCATAGAGATAGAAGCAGGGTGTTTCATCCTGCACAAACACCCCCATCTCCTCCATCTCCCGGAGCATTTCATCCCCTTTTTTATACACGCAGTCCGCGTACATATCCTGCTCTGGCGGAAACTGGGTCTCCGGGCGGTCAATCCGCAGAAAAGTCAGCGGATCCCCCTCCACTTTCCGCCGGGCTTCCTCCCGGCTGTAGACGTCATAGGGAAGGGCGGCTACCGCCTTTTCCTTTCCCGCCGCGGGCCGCAGCCCCCGGAATGGTCTGATGATCGCCATCTCATTTCTCCTCCGATTTCATTTTTATCTCTGACGCCAAGGGCTGCCGCGAAATTTTCTCTTTTCGCGGCAGCCCCGTCTGCGAATGATTATTTTACTACCCGCACCTTCAGCACTCCGTCAATGGCTTCCAGAGCGCGGATCACATCCTCCGTGGCCGGCTCTTCCAGATCGATGAGAGAGTAGGCATAATTTTCCTTGCTTTTGTTGGTAAGATCGGAAATATTAATGCCCGCCTCGCCGATCACCTTGGTAAACTGGCTGATCATATTTACGATATTCCGGTGATTGATGGCAATTCTGCCCGGGGCTGTGCAGCGTCCCATATCGCAGTTGGGATAGTTTACGGAATTCTTGATATTTCCGTTTTCCAGGTAATCCCGCAGTTCCTTGACCGCCATCACCGCGCAGTTGTCCTCCGCTTCCTCGGTGGAAGCTCCCAGATGGGGTGTAATCAGGGTTCCCGGTACGCCGGCTACCGTGGGATTGGCAAAATCTGTCACGTATTTTTTCACTTTGCCGGATTTCAGAGCCTCCACCAGGGCATCCTCATCCACCAGCACGTCTCTGGCAAAGTTCAGGAGCACAACCCCCTCCTTCATCATGCCGATGGCTTCTCTGCTGATCATACCCCTGGTGCTGTCCAGAAGCGGAACGTGGATGGTGATGTAATCGCACTCCCGGTAAATATCATTTACATCCTGAATGTGATGGATGGAGCGGGAAAGATTCCAGGCGGCATCCACAGACAGATAGGGATCATATCCGTACACATCCATGCCCAGATGGGTGGCGGCGTTGGCTACCAGCTGGCCGATGGCGCCCAGACCGATGATTCCCAGTTTTTTGCCGCTGATCTCGCAGCCGGCAAACTGTTTTTTCTGTTTTTCCGCCAGCTTTCCCACATCGGGATTATCCTCCTGGCTTTTCACCCACTCAACGCCTCCCACAATGTCTCTGGAGGCCAGCAGCATACCGGCAAGCACCAGCTCCTTCACGCCGTTGGCATTGGCCCCCGGAGTGTTGAACACTACGATTCCGTGCTCCGCGCAGAGTTCCAGGGGAATATTATTTACACCGGCTCCGGCTCTGGCCACAGCGGCCAGCTTCTCCGGGAGCTCCATATCGTGCATTTTGGCGCTTCTCACCAGAATGGCGTCCGCGTCCTCCGCATTCTCGGTGCGGGCGTAGCCCTCGCCGAATTCTTTAAGACCAACCTCTGAAATAGGATTTAAACAGGTATACTGAAACATCACGCATTCTCCTCTTCAAACTTCTTCATAAACTCCACCAGCGCCTCCACGCCCTCTGTGGGCATGGCGTTGTAAATGCTGGCCCGCATGCCGCCTACGGTCCGGTGTCCCTTCAGATTTTCAAATCCGGCCTCGGAGGCTGCCTTTACAAACTTCGCGTCCATCTCTTTGTCTCCGGTGACAAAAGGAACATTCATGAGAGAACGGTCCTCTTTCACCACCGTACCGTGGAACAGGCTGCTGGAATCCAGGAAATCATAGAGAAGTTTTGCTTTTTTCTCATTTCTTTCCTTCATAGCCGCCAGGCCGCCCATCTTCTTCAGCCACTTGAAGACTTTACCGCAGATATAAATGCACCAGCAGTTGGGGGTGTTGTAAAGAGAACCCGCGTCTGCCTGGGTCTTAAATTTCATCATGGTGGGAGTGCCCGGAAGCACATCGTCCGTGATGAGATCCTGACGGATGATGGAGATCACCATGCCCGCGGGTCCGATATTTTTCTGTACGCCGCCGTAGACAATGCCGTATTTGGTCACATCCATGGGCTCGGACAGGAAACAGGAGGATACATCCGCCACCAGCAGCTTGCCCTTGGTGTTGGGAAGCGTTCTGTATTTGGTTCCGTAAATGGTATTGTTCTCACAGATGTACACATAGTCCGCGTCCGGGCTGATGGGCAGATCGGAGCAGTCCGGGATATAGCTGTATGTCTTATCCTCTGAGGAAGCGATCTTGTTGGCGGTGCCGAACTTCTGCGCCTCCTGCCATGCTTTCTTGGCCCACTGGCCGGTGACGATATAGTCCGCCACCCGGTTTTTCATCAGGTTCATGGGGATCTGCGCGAACTGCAGGGATGCTCCCCCCTGAAGAAACAGAACCTTGTAGTCTTCCGGAATATTGAGAAGCTCTCTCAGGTCCGCCTCAGCCTCCTGGATGATGTTGTCAAACATTTTGGAGCGGTGGCTCATTTCCATGACGGACATTCCGCATCCCCTGTAATCCAGCATCTCCTCCTGAGCTTCTTTTAAAACCTCCTCCGGCAGCACTGCCGGACCGGCCGAGAAATTATATACTCTGCTCATTTTTCCTTTTTCCTCCTGTTTCCATTACAAAAGTCTCATTTTTCTGCGCCTTCTCCTCAGAGTCGGCACGATTTCATCATACAACCAGAATCCGTTTTCCGTCAAGCGTTCTTTTCCTCCAGATCTGTCTCGTCAAAGACTTCACTGTTGGCCCCGCCGGCGGCTACCATGGGGAATACCTTGTCGTCGCAGTCGATCTGGCAGTCAATGAGTACCGGACCATTGAGGCTGATGGCTTTTTCCAGCGCGGCCGCGAATTCTTCTTTTTTGGTCACCCGCATTCCCACGGCGCCCATAGCCTCGGCAACTTTTACAAAATCCGTTTTGTCATTGAGAATGGTCTGGGAATACCGTTTTCCGTAAAACAGGGTCTGCCACTGGCGGACCATGCCCAGCACATGGTTGTTGATGACTACCTCGATGACCGGAATATTGTACCGGGTCAGGGTGGCGATCTCATTCATATTCATGCGGAAGCAGCCGTCTCCCGCCACGTTGATGACCGTTTTCTCCGGACGCCCGCATTTGGCTCCCATGGCGGCTCCCAGGCCGTAACCCATGGTGCCCAGACCGCCGGAAGTCAGAAGAGTTCTGGGGCTGGTATACTTGTAATACTGGGCCGCCCACATCTGATGCTGGCCTACATCGGTGCAGATGATGGCGTCTCCCTTGGTTACCCGGTAAATCTCCTCGATGATGGAGGGGCCGCTTAAAATATCCTCGTGGTACGCCATGGGATACTGCTTCTTCATTTCCTGGATCTCGGCGATCCACTGAGGATGCTCCTGGACGGGAATCATGGGCAGAAGGCGTTTCAGAACCTCCCGGACGTCTCCGGTTACGGAAGCATCCACCACCACGTTTTTATTGATCTCCGCCGGATCCACATCGATCTGGAGGATTTTTGCCTGGTTGGCGAAATGTTTGGTATCTCCCACGTCCCGGTCGGAGAATCTGGCGCCCAGCACAATAACCAGGTCGCACTTGTACATACCCAGATTGGAGGTTTTGGTTCCGTGCATGCCCAGCATGCCGGTGTACAGCTGGTGGGTGCCCGGGAAGGTTCCCTTGCCCATCAGGCTGTCGCAGACCGGGGCCTGAATCTTTTCCGCCAATTCCCGCACCTCCGCGGAAGCTCCGGAAGCGGCGGCCCCGCCTCCCACAAACAGGAAGGGCTTTTTGGCCGCGGAGATCATTGCCGCCGCCCGGTCCAGATCCTCCTGGCGGATCAAATTTGTCACCGGCGGAATTTTCTCCGGCTCCTGAGGTGTGTATTCACATACATCCGCGGTTACATCCTTGGTTATATCCACCAGCACAGGGCCCGGCCGGCCGGTTCTGGCGATCTTAAATGCCTTGCGGATGGTTTTTGCCAGAATATTCACATCCTTGACAATGACGCTGTATTTGGTCACCGGCATGGTGATGCCGGCGATATCCACCTCCTGGAAACTGTCCTTGCCCAGAAGGGAGGTCCCCACGTTGGCCGTAATAGCCACTACCGGAATGGAATCCATATAGGCGGTGGCAATGCCGGTGACCAGATTGGTGGCGCCGGGGCCGCTGGTGGCAAAGCACACGCCCACTTTTCCCGTAGCTCTGGCATAACCGTCCGCCGCATGGGACGCGCCCTGCTCGTGGGAGGTGAGGATGTGCCGGATCTCCGGGTGTCTGTATAATTCATCGTAGACATTGAGGATGGTGCCTCCGGGATAGCCGAATACGGTGTCTACCCCCTGCTCCTTCAAACACTCTATGATGATCTGTGAACCATTTAACTGCATGGCAATTTCTCCTTTCGCTTTTCTGTTCAGTCCGGGATCTCCAGGATGGCGCCCCGGTTGGCGCTGGTGACCATTTTCGCGTATCTTGCCAGGTAGCCGGTGGTCACATTGGGTTTTCTGGGCTTCCAGTTCTTTCTTCTCTCCTCCAGAACCTCAGGGGAGACAGCCAGTTCCAGTCTGTTTTCCGGGATGTTGATGCGGATCAGGTCTCCCTCTTCCACCAGGGCGATGGGGCCGCCCACTGCCGCTTCCGGACTGACATGGCCGATGGATGCTCCTCTGGAAGCTCCGGAAAAACGTCCGTCCGTGATCAGGGCTACGGTGGATCCCAGGCCCATTCCCGCGATGGCGGAGGTGGGGTTCAGCATCTCCCGCATGCCGGGGCCGCCCTTTGGCCCCTCATAGCGGATCACCACCACATCCCCGGCCACAATCTTTCCGCCCTTGATGGCGGCGATGGCGTCCTCCTCGCAGTCGAACACTCTGGCCGGTCCCTCGTGGACCATCATCTCCTCACAGACGGCGGAGCGCTTCACCACCGCGGTGTCGGGAGCCAGATTGCCCTTCAGCACGGCGATGCCGCCGGTCTGGCTGTAGGGATTCTCAACAGGGCGGATGACTTCCGGATTTTTGTTGCGGACGCCCTGAATATTTTCTCCCACGGTCTTTCCTGTAACTGTCATGCACTCCAGGTGCAGCAGATCTTTTTTGGAGAGCTCGTTCATAACGGCGTAGACGCCGCCGGCCTCATTCAGATCCTCTATATAAGTATGCCCTGCCGGCGCCAGATGGCAGAGATTGGGAGTGCGGGCGCTGATCTCGTTGGCCAGCTCCGGCAGAAAATCAAATCCCACCTCGTGGGCGATGGCCGGAAGGTGCAGCATACTGTTGGTGGAGCAGCCCAGGGCCATATCCACCGTCAGAGCGTTGAGAAACGCCTCTTTGGTCATAATATCTCTGGGACGGATATTTTTCTTCAGCAGCTCCATGACCTGCATGCCCGCATGCTTGGCCAGCTTCAGTCTCTCGGAGTAAACCGCCGGAATGGTGCCGTTGCCCCGCAGGCCCATGCCCAGAACTTCTGTCAGGCAGTTCATGCTGTTGGCGGTGTACATGCCGGAACAGGAACCGCAGGTGGGGCAGGCTTTGCATTCAAATTCCTCCACATCCTCCCGGGTAATGGTTCCCGCGGTGTAGGCGCCTACCGCCTCAAACATAGAGGACAGGCTCCGCTTTTCCCCGTGTACATGGCCCGCCAGCATGGGGCCGCCGCTGACAAACACTGTGGGGACATTGATCCGGGCCGCCGCCATAAGAAGGCCCGGCACGTTTTTGTCGCAGTTGGGAATCATGACCAGAGCGTCAAACTGATGGGCCATAGCCATGGCCTCCGTGGAATCCGCGATCAGATCCCTGGTCACCAGGGAATATTTCATGCCGATGTGTCCCATGGCAATGCCGTCGCAGACAGCGATAGCCGGGAAGACAATGGGGGTTCCGCCGGCCATGGCGACGCCCATTTTTACGGCTTCCGTAATTTTGTCCAGGTTCATATGGCCCGGCACAATCTCATTGTAGGAACTGACGATTCCCACCAGGGGCCGGTCCAGCTCCTCTTTGGTCATGCCCAAAGCGTTAAAAAGACTTCTGTGGGGAGCCTGCTGCATCCCCTTTTTTACCGCGTCACTTCTCATCTCTCTCATCTCCTCAAATTTTTGAAGCTACCAGGGAACCCATCTCCGTGGTAGAAACTTTTCTGCATCCCTCCGACATAATATCTCCGGTGCGGTATCCTTCCTTCAGCACAGCTTTTACCGCTGCCTCCACCGCGTCCGCCTCTTTGTCCAGATTCAAAGAATAGCGCAGCAGCATGGCGGCGGAAAGAATCGTAGCCAGCGGATTGGCAATATTCTGTCCCGCTATATCCGGAGCGGATCCGTGGCTGGGCTCGTAGAGGCCGAAGCTGGTCTCGTTGAGGCTGGCAGAGGAAAGCATTCCGATGGAGCCGGTCACCATGCTGGCTTCATCGGAAAGGATATCGCCGAACATATTCTCTGTGAGAATCACGTCAAACTGGCCGGGATCCTTCACCAGCTGCATGGCGCAGTTATCCACCAGCATGTGCTCCAGGGCCACATCCGGATACTCTTCCGCCACTTCCTCCACTACTGCTCTCCACAGCCGGGAGGAATCCAGCACATTAGCCTTGTCCACGCTGGTAACCTTTTTCCGGCGCTTGCGGGCAATGTCAAAGGCTCTTCTGGCTATGCGGCGGATTTCATTTTCATTGTAAACCAAGGTATCCACCGCGGTCCGCAGCCCGTTCTCCTCATAGGTCTTTCTCTCACCGAAGTAAAGGCCTCCGGTCAGCTCCCGCATAATTACCATATCAAAGCCCCGGCCGATGACTTCATCCCTCAGAGGACAGGCCTCTTTCAGTTCTTCATACAGATAGGCCGGCCGCACATTGGCAAAAAGGTTCAGGGCCTTGCGGATCCCCAGCAGACCTGCCTCCGGCCGCTTGGAGGGCTCCAGCTTGTACCAGGGAGACGTATTGGCATCCCCGCCGATGGATCCCATAAGCACCGCGTCGCAGGCTTTGGCCTCCCGGATGGTCTCCTCTGTCAGAGGCACGCCGTTGGCGTCAATGGAGGCTCCCCCCAGTAGCATATCCCGGTAACAGAACGCGTGTCCGTATTTCGCGCAGACCGCGTCCAGTACTTTTTTGGCTTCATTTACTATTTCCGGGCCGATGCCGTCGCCCCGGATCAATCCAATTTTATATTCCATATCAGTCCCTCTTTCTTTTTCACTCTCCCGGAAAACCGGGGTCTTCCCGGATTCCCGCGGATTTTCCGCCGTTTTGGCTCTTATATCCTAATATGATACTTCAACATTGCGGAATTTTCAACAAAAAACGCAAGAAAATCCGGTCAAATTGCCCATAAACCAGAAATTCCAAGCCGATCAATTAAAAAAATATCCACAGAAATATACCTTGGCATACTCTGTGGATATCTCTTTGTACTGTTTTTTATTTTTTCTTCGCCTCGACTTTTTCCGTCTTGGTTTCCTTTTTGCTGTCCTTCTCAGCCGCCGCTGCCGCCTGCTCCGGCTTTTCCACCGCCGCGATGGCGGATTTTCTCATGGGGATCCGGCAGTTTTTATTATTGCCGAACTCCACGATCACGTCTTCCTCGCTGATATCAATGACGATTCCGTAGAATCCGCTGTTTGTCACAACCGCGTCGCCCACAGCCAGATCAGAAAGCATGGCCTGCATCCTCTTCTGCTCCTTCTTCTGGGGACGGATCATCATAAAATACATCAGGGCTACCAGCGCTACGATCCAGATCAGCATGACTCCCATGCCGCCGCCGGATGCCTGGGCTGTTTCACTAGCAAAAATCATCTTTTCTTTCCTCCTGCTCAAACATGTCTGTTTACTATAATACACAATCACCCAGTAATTGGCAAGCCCTTTCTTCTGTCACTCCTCAAGAGATTTCACCAGCTCCTCCAGCTCTTTCAGCTTATCCCGGGGAATTTTCTTCCCATCGTACAGGGCTGAGACAAAACTGCCCAGGGAGTTGTCAAACACCTGCTGGAGAACCGCCCGGCTTTCCTGGCCGCGGTACTCCTCCTTTTCCACCAGGGGGGTATACAGGTTGTTTTTTCCCTCTTTTCTCACAGACACAAATCCTTTGCGCTCCAGACGGGACAGCAGGGAATTAATCGTGGTGGGCGCCAGATCCCTCTTCCGATGGATGACTTGCTGAATTTCCAGCCGGGACATGTCCGGATGTCCTTCCCAGAGCACCTGCATGATCTGCAGTTCTGACGCGGGAAGTCTGCTGAATGTATGCTTCATTTGAATTCCTCCCTTTTTCACGGCGCAGGCTTTCAACGCCTGCTGTCTTCAGCCCATTTCCAGTTCCTGGGTGGGCGACGGCCCTACCGGCTGATCTGTACTGTAGTATACAATGACCGGATCTCCGATCTCCAGAACCTGAAAGATGGCCTGGGCGGCGTTATAGGGGGTGTTAATGCATCCGTGGGAACCGCCGTTGAGCCACACATCCCCTCCATAGGTTCCCTCTGCTCTCCAGGACGCGTCATGGATCCCCACATCCCCGTTAAAGGGAAGCCAGAAATCCACATCGCTGTTGTAGGTGCTGAAGTGGGCATTGGCCTTCTTGGCGTCAATGGCCCAGACGCTGCCGGAGGGGGTATCGTATCCGGTGGAATGGCAGCCGGTGACCACCGGGGTGTCGGCGATCAGCTGACCGTCCTTATAGCACCACATTCGCTGCTGGGTAATACAGATTTCCGCGTAGGTATCCCCGATATCGTTCACCGAACGGTCCTTTCCCTCATAGAGATAGACCGGCTCCACCGTGGCGGTCTCTCCCGCTTCCAGCAGCCGGATCAATTCCTCTGTAGTGGCATCCCGGTCAATGACCCACCCGTAATCTCCTCCCGCCGCCAGGGTAATGGTGGGACCCAGGGATGTTTTAAATTCATGTTCCAGGCCGAAGGTATCTGTGTCATAGGCCATCTGCCTCACCCATTCCGCGGCCTTTTCCCGGTCCAGGAAATAGCTTCCGTCCTCCCCCCGGGTCAGCCAGGATTTGATGGTATCCCGATCCACCGTCTTCTGGCGGTCGGAAAAATCATAGGTGATCCGCGCCCTGGTCATAGTATTCAGAAGCTGGGCTTCCGCCTGGAGTTCCGGGTCCGTGCCCCGGACCGCCGGTTCAAGATAAAGAGCTTCTTCTTCCAGATCCAGGACGGCGGCGCCTGACTCCACCGCCTCCCGGACCGCCTGCCGGGTTTTTTCAGGGTCCAGGGTGGTTCCCTCCTGCTCCGGAATCACCACAAAGGCGCTTCCGTCATCCTCCACATAAGCGTCCTTGGGCGGCACCGCCTGCTGAGGGTCAAAGCAGCTGAGATCTGCCAGAACCTGATCCAGCTTTCCGGAACTGTAGGTAAAATCCGCCGCGGTCTCATGCTTTCTGGTCCCGGTGACGGCCAGGAACCACAGAGTCTCCTTCTGTTCTTCCAGAAGCCGTTCCACCCCGCCGTCATCGGTATACTCCACCCCCAGCTGTCCGGCCGTTATGACCTCGGTTTTTCCCCCTCGCCCCCTTAGTTCCAGGGAATAGTCCAGCAGAGTGTCCTGGAGCTTATCCTTGACCTCCCGCGCCGTATCTCCCCCGCAGTCTATTCCGTTGATGACTGTTCCCGGGAGAAAATGGACGGCAAAATAATTTTTACCGATGAAATATGCCGTCAGCAGAGCAGCCGCCGCGGCAGCGAGGGCGAAAACCACGATTTTCGCTCTTTTTGACATTTTTTTCATACTCTCATTCTCCTGTGTCATACTGTGTCGCGCCATGATGGTACTCTTAGTGTTTCTTTCTTATTCTGAATTTATACTACATCTGTAGTTTAAAAATGTCAAGAAAAAGCAGGGAGGTCATGCATTTTTTTCCGTTTCTGACCTTCTCTGCTCTTTCTCTTTTACAGAAGGACGAATGCCCACAGATTGTTGATCTGAGGTTCCAGTGTTTCATACTCCCACAGTCTGCCGCTTCGGCTGGGGCTGTTGGGATCTCTCACCCGAATCTTTCCCTGTTCAACCCCCGCCAGCACGATGAAATGCCCCTGGGAAGTAAAATCCCCCGGCTTCATACTGCAGATCACCGGACTTCCCTCTTTCAGTCTGTCAAAGATTACATTTTTCTGCAGAGGCAGTTCCTGTCCGCTGACACCGAAGGCCCGACAGCCCTCCGTCATGAGATCCCAGCCGGTACCTACGTCCCGGACGTAATAGCCGTTTTTCTCTGCGTAGGCCGCCACTTCCGCCGGAGTGACGCTGTCATCCCCGGTGAGCCCGGCGGCCACCATAGACAAAGCTGTGGGACCGCAGCCGGTTACTCCCAGCACCCCGTCCCCGTACCAGACATACCCCCACCTCTCGTCCCACTGGATCAATTCCGGAATCTGCCCTTTTTCCACCGGTTCGATGGTGGAAGCCGGCGTCCGGTTTTTCTTTGCCGGATAACCCAGAGCAAAACCGGCGGTTTCCGGATTTTCCGCCACCGCTTTCAGAATATCCTCCGGATATTGACCCGCGTTTTCCAGAACCTGCCTGACCCGGGAATCACTTTCCGCCAGAGCAGTCAGCTTCTCTAAAATCTCCGTCTCCTCTGCCGAAGGCCCGGAGGGCTGTACCTCCTGCCCGCTTTCTGAAAAAATCTCCTCCCCGGAGGTCTCCCCAAGATACCGGCTTTGCGGCGGCTCCCCTCCTCCCGCCGTCAAAACCAGAAATGCCGTTCCCGCTGCCCCGAAAAAGCCTGCCAGCAGGCAGCGCCGCCGAAGCTGCTTTTTTCTTGCGCTGTGTCTCAAAATTTACCCTCCCTTTTCCTACATATGTAGGAACATCTTTATTCTACACATGTAGAAGCGGCTCGTCAAGCCTTTTTTACCGCAGTTCCAGTTCAAAATATTCCTTTTCCTCTCCGTTTACTCTGCAGAAGAGAATCCCTCTGATTTCGTCTATTTCGTAAATCTTCTTGAAGCCCTGCCGGATTTCATAGGCTGTATCCTCCGAGCTCTCCGGCACCGGATTTTTGTATCCCTTTTCAGGGGGCAGCTCCCACCGGAACGGTTCCGTAGTTCCGTCTTCCATACAGTATCCTATGGGATTCCATTCCAGTTCCTCCCCTGTCCGGTCTCTGCTCCAATCGCAGTCCATATAAAAGCTGATGGGAGTCATGGTAACTGTGTGGACGGTAAAATCGCTGTCCGGCAGGACAGTTTCCACCCGGAAGGTTTCCCCTTCGTACCCTTCCCCCATGTGCCAGCTCATATTCCAGCTTCCCCGGGCAAGCGTTTCGCAGGGATCGCCGCCTTTTTCCAGAGACCGTCCCAGATCTTTCAGCCGCACGTCCAGCGCCATGCCTTCATAGGATATTCCCCGGAGAAATCCCCAGACTTCATAGTAGCGGATGTTGCTCTGCCCCTCTTCAGGCTCCATGCAGTGTCCGCTCCAGGAAAAATTCACCCGCTCCTTTTGTCCCACCAGCTGAAAATCCATAAAATTGAAACTGATATCCCCGGTCAGATCCATATCCTCCGGGCCTGTGATTTTAAAGCAGAGATACAGATAATCCGGAACCGTCAGGGCCTGTTCCAGGGATACGGTGACGCCTCCATCTGTCACCGCGATATCCAGAGGCCAGGTCAGGTGCTCTTTGGTCAGCAGATCCTGCTGCTCCTGATCCGCCTGAAATTCTTCCGCCACTTTGGGGCTCCAGGAGTAAACCGCCGCCCCGGCTGCCGTCACCGCGGACAAGAGCAGGACCAGCGCCGCCGCCAGCGCGGTTCCAGGCATCTTTCCCCGTTTTTTGACTGTCCTTTTCTCTGCTTCCGCTGCCGCTGTTTCCCTTCGGATCTGTTCAAAAGCCTTCTCCATTCCCTGTTCCACCGAAGGCGGAAGACCGATTTCCGCCTTTAAAATTTTTTTCATTTTCCTGCTTTTCATTCCACAACGCTCCTTTCCTTCCGGGCTTCGTAATTTCCCCGGGGGTTTTATATTCCTCCGCCAGACTCTTCCTGCCTCTCTGCAGCCGGGTTTTCACCGTATTTTCCGGAAGTTCCAGCAGCTCGGCGATTTCCCGGATCTTCAGGCCCTGTACATAGCGCAGCACCAGGATCAGCCTGTATTTCTCATCCAGTCTGCGGATCAATTCCTGAAATTCCACATATTCCAGAGACGCGTCCTGCACCGGAACATCCGGAAACTCCTCCAGCAGACAATTCCGGCTGTTCTGCCGGATTATTTTTCTGCATTCATTTATGAGGATTCGGGTCATCCAGGTTTTAAAATAACGGGGCTGACGCAGTTCCGCTATTTTTTCAAAGCAGATCAGAATGGTTTCCTGTATGGCGTCGGCAGCGTCCTCATTGTTGCCCAGGATACTTCTGGCGATCTTGTACATAGCCCCGGAATACTGTTCCATCAGCGCGAGAAAGGCCTCCCCGTCCCCGTCTCTGGCTCGTTTTACTAATTGTCTCATTGTGATTTCCCCTCTTGTGTACTGCCATGGCATTGATACTTTCATAGATTAGATGCCCGGAAACGCGGAAAAGTTTCATTTTTTTATTTTTCCCCAAAAGAAAAAGGACTCCCCCGCCGCCATGCATGGTATGGAGTCCTTTCTCTCTGCAGTTTTTACGCTTCTTTTGCCTCAAAGCCGGCCAGTTTCTCTTTTTTATATGACGCGAACCTTCCCTGATCCAGGGCATCCCGGATCTCTTCCATTAAGTGGTTGTAGAAGTACAGGTTGTGGAGCACACAGAGCCGCATGCCCAGCATCTCTTTGGCCTTCAGCAGATGCCGGAGGTAGGCCCTGCTGTACCGGCGGCAGGCAGGGCAGCCGCAGCCCTCCTGAATGGGCCGGTCATCCAGCTCGTATTTGGCGTTCAGCAGGTTCAGCTTGCCGTGGTTGGTATATACATGGCCGTGGCGTCCGTTGCGGCTGGGATATACACAGTCAAAGAAGTCGATGCCCCGCTCCACTCCCTCCAGAATATTGGCCGGGGTTCCCACTCCCATGAGATAGGTGGGCTTATCCTGGGGCAGATATGGTACCACTTCCTCCAGAATATGGTACATCTCTTCGTGGCTCTCGCCGACTGCCAGACCTCCTACGGCATAGCCGTCCAGCTCCATCTCACGGATCTGTTTCGCGTGTTCGACGCGGATGTCCGCATAGATGGCCCCCTGGTTGATGCCGAAGAGCAGCTGCTGTTTATTGATGGTATCCTCCTTCTGGTTCAGCTCCCGCATCTTCGTCTGGCACCGGGCCAGCCACCGGGTGGTCCGGTCCACAGAAGCTCGGACATAGGAGCGCTCCGCCACGCTGGATGGGCACTCGTCAAAAGCCATGGCGATGGTGGAGGCCAGGTTGGACTGGATCTGCATGCTCTCCTCCGGTCCCATAAAGATCTTCCTGCCGTCCACATGGGAGCGGAAGTACACCCCTTCCTCCTTGATCTTCCGCAGGGTGGCCAGGGAAAACACCTGGAAGCCTCCGGAATCCGTAAGGATGGGTTTGTTCCAGGACATAAACTTATGCAGTCCTCCCAGCTTCTTTACCACCTCATCGCCCGGCCGCACATGAAGGTGGTAGGTGTTGGACAGTTCCACCTGGGTGCCGATGCCCTCCAGATCCTCCGTGGACACAGCGCCCTTAATGGCCGCCACAGTGCCCACGTTCATAAACACCGGGGTCTGGATCACTCCGTGAACCGTATGGAATTCCGCCCGCTTAGCTCTTCCCTCGGTAGTCAAAATTCTGTATTCACTCATACTGCTGCTTCTCCTCTGTTTTTTCAATGCCTCCAGTATAGCCGTTTCCGCCGCAAAAATCAATCTCCGGTCCGGGAGCCTCTTCGGATATTTGATACAGCCCCAGGTTATATTCTTTTAAGATTTGAGGGGATTTTTACTAATTGTATTTGCCCGAATCTTGTCGTATAATCATAGGAAGCGAAAGTGAGGAGAATTTTACATGAGTGAAAAACGATATACCCTGGGAATCGATACCGGTTCCACCACGGTAAAAGTCGCGATTTTAAACGCAGAGAACGCTCTGCTTTTTTCTGATTACAGGCGTCACTATGCCAACATCCAGGAGACTTTGGCAGATCTTCTGACCGAGGCCTGTGAAAAGCTGGGGGAACTCTCCGTCAGCCCGGTAATCACCGGTTCCGGCGGCCTGACCCTGGCCAACCATCTGGAAGTTCCCTTTGTCCAGGAGGTCATCGCCGTTTCCACGGCACTGCAGCACTACGCCCCCCAGACGGACGTAGCCATTGAACTGGGCGGCGAGGACGCCAAGATCATCTACTTTGAGGGGGGCAACATCGAGCAGCGCATGAACGGCATCTGCGCCGGGGGCACCGGCTCCTTTATCGACCAGATGGCCTCTCTGCTGCAGACCGACGCCACCGGCCTCAACGAGTACGCCAAAAACTACAAGGCCATTTACCCCATCGCCGCCCGCTGCGGCGTGTTTGCCAAGACGGATATCCAGCCCCTGATCAACGACGGGGCTACCAAGGAGGATCTGGCGGTGTCTATCTTCCAGGCAGTGGTAAACCAGACCATCTCCGGCCTGGCCTGCGGCAAGCCCATCCGGGGCCATATCGCCTTTCTGGGCGGGCCTCTGCATTTCCTTTCGGAGCTGCGCCAGGCTTTTATCCGCACTCTGAAGCTGGACGAGGAGCACAGCATCATGCCGGACAACTCCCATCTGTTCGCGGCCATCGGCTCCGCCATGAACGCCTCTTTGGAGAACAGCGTATCCCTGAAAGCCCTGGCGGAAAAACTCCGCTCCGGTGTAGCCATTGATTTCGAGGTAGCCCGCATGGAGCCCCTCTTCGCCTCCCAGGAGGAATACGACGCCTTCCTGGAGCGCCAGAGCGTCAACAACGTGGCCACCGCGGATTTCTCCACTTACGAGGGCAACTGCTATCTGGGCATCGACGCCGGTTCCACCACCACCAAAGCGGCCGTGGTGGGCGAGGACGGCTCCCTGCTGTATTCTTTCTACAGCAACAACCAGGGCAACCCCCTGGCCACTTCCATCCGGGCCATCCAGGAGATCTACGAGCAGATGCCGGATTCCGCCCACATCGCCTACTCCTGCTCCACCGGTTACGGGGAAGCTCTCATCAAAGCCGCTCTGATGCTGGATGAAGGCGAAGTGGAAACCATCGCCCACTACACCGCCGCCGCTTTCTTTGACCCGGAGGTGGACTGTATCCTGGACATCGGCGGTCAGGATATGAAATGCATCAAGATCAAGGATCACGCCGTGGACAGCGTCCTCCTGAACGAGGCCTGCTCCTCCGGCTGCGGTTCTTTTATTGAAAACTTTGCCCAGTCCCTGAACTATAGCGTCCAGGACTTCGCCCGGGAGGCTCTGTTCGCGGAGCATCCCATTGACCTGGGCACCCGCTGCACCGTGTTCATGAACTCTAAGGTAAAGCAGGCCCAGAAGGAAGGGGCCACGGTGGCGGACATCTCCGCGGGACTGGCCTACTCTGTCATCAAAAACGCCCTGTACAAGGTGATCAAGGTTTCCGACGCCAAAGAACTGGGAAATCACATCGTGGTCCAGGGAGGTACCTTCTACAATGACGCGGTGCTCCGCAGCTTTGAGCGCATCGCCGACTGCCAGGCTATCCGGCCGGATATCGCCGGCATCATGGGGGCTTTCGGCGCGGCTCTGATCGCCAGGGAGCGCTACGAGGGCAAAGAGACCTCCATGCTGCCCATTGAGAAGATCAACACCCTGCAGTACTCTACCAAGATGGCCAACTGCAAGGGCTGTACCAACAACTGCCGCCTGACCATCAACCGTTTCTCCGGCGGCCGCCAGTACATCAGCGGCAACCGCTGCGAGCGGGGCATCGGCAAGGAGAAGAATGCCAACCACATTCCCAACCTCTTTGAATATAAGATGAAGAAACTCTTCGGCTACACCCCTCTCACAGAGGACGAGGCTCCCAGGGGCAAAGTGGGCATCCCCAGAGTTCTGAACATGTACGAGAACTATCCCCTGTGGTTTACCTTCTTCACCAGACTTGGGTATCAGGTGGTACTCTCCCCGGTTTCCACCAGGAAGATCTACGAGCTGGGCATTGAATCCATCCCCAGCGAGTCCGAGTGCTATCCTGCCAAGCTGGCCCACGGCCACATCAGCTGGCTGCTGAAGCAGGGAGTGAAGTTTATCTTCTACCCCTGCATCCCCTACGAGAGGAACGAGGATCCCGGGGCCGTCAACCACTACAACTGCCCCATCGTCACCTCATACGCGGAGAATATCAAGAACAACGTGGATGAGCTGAACAATCCGGAGATCCGCTTTATGAATCCCTTCCTGGCTCTCACCAGCGAGAAGATCCTGGCGGATGAGCTGGTAAAGGTCTTCCCCCAGATCCCCGAGGAGGAAATCCGGGAAGCCTGCCATTCCGGCTGGGAAGAGATGGCCGCCATGCGCAGAGATATAGAAGCCAAGGGCGAGGAGACTCTGAAATGGATGGAGGAGACCGGGCATCGGGGCATTGTCCTGGCCGGCCGTCCCTACCATATCGACCCGGAGATCCACCACGGCATCCCGGATATGATCAATTCCTACGATATTGCCGTGCTCACCGAGGACTCCGTGTCCCACCTGGCTCCTCTGGAGCGGCCTCTGCGGGTCAACGACCAGTGGATGTACCACACCCGTCTGTACGCCGCCGCCAACTATGTAAAAACCAGGGAGGATCTGGATCTGATCCAGCTGAACTCCTTCGGCTGCGGTCTGGACGCTGTCACCACAGACCAGGTATACGAGATCCTCACCGGCAGCGGCAAGATCTACACCTGCCTGAAAATCGATGAGGTCAACAACCTGGGCGCCGCCCGGATCCGGGTGCGCTCCCTGCTGGCAGCCCTGCGGGCAAGAGAGAAAAATCCCGAGAAGCGGGAGCTGCATCCCTCTTCCATAGAAAAAGCGGTATTTACCGAGAAAATGAGAAAGGATTACACCATTCTCTGTCCCCAGATGTCCCCCATCCACTTCAACATCCTGGAGCCGGCCTTTAACTCCGAGGGATACCATCTGGAGATCCTGGGCAACGACAACAAGGACGCTGTGGACGTAGGACTGAAGTACGTCAACAACGATGCCTGCTATCCCTCCCTGATGGTGGTGGGACAGATTATGCAGGCCTTGCTGTCCGGAAAGTACGACACCCACAAGACCGCGGTCATTATGACCCAGACCGGCGGCGGCTGCCGGGCCTCCAACTATATCGGCTTTATCCGCCGGGCCCTGAAGAAAGTGGGCATGGAGTACGTTCCCGTAATCTCACTGAATCTCAGCGGCCTGGAGAGCAACCCCGGCTTTAAGATTACTCCCAGGCTGGCTCTGCGGGTGGTGTTCGGAGCGGTCTTCGGAGATATTCTCATGAAGTGCCTGTACCGGATGCGCCCCTACGAAAAGGTAAAAGGCTCCGCCAACCGCTTACATAAAAAATGGGAGAAGATCTGCATTGACTTTGTCAGCGGACCGAAGATTTCCTTTAAGAAATACAAACAGATCTGCCGCACCATGATCCGGGATTTTGACCGGCTTCCCATCACCGATGAGAAGAAGCCCCGGGTGGGCATTGTGGGCGAGATCCTGGTAAAATTCCTGCCGGCGGCCAACAACCACCTGGCGGAACTGCTGGAGCGGGAAGGGGCCGAGGCCGTATGTCCGGACCTGATTGATTTCTTTATGTACAGCTTCTACAACGCCAACTTCAAGGCGGAGCACCTGGGCACCAAGAAATCTACCGCCGCCCTCTGCAACCTGGGGATCAAGGCCATTAACTGGCTGCGGAGCGCCGCCTCCAAAGAGTTCGCGAAGAGCGTTCACTTTACCCCGCCGGCGGATATCCGGGATCTGGCTAAATACGCCTCCCCCATTGTGTCCGTAGGCAACCAGACCGGCGAGGGCTGGTTCCTCACCGGCGAGATGATGGAGCTGATCCACGGCGGTGTGATGAACATCGTGTGCATCCAGCCCTTCGCCTGCCTGCCCAACCACATTGTGGGCAAGGGCGTCATCAAGGCCATCCGCAAGGAATACCCCAAGGCCAACATCGTGGCTGTGGACTATGACCCCGGCGCTTCCGAGGTCAACCAGCTGAACCGGATCAAGCTCATGCTCTCCACAGCGGTAAAGAACCTGCATGGAAGCGGAAGATAACTTCCTTCCTTCACTAAAAAGCTGACCGTAAGGGCGGCGGAAAAGCTGCTCTTGCGGTCAAATTTTTTTGCCAAAAAACCGATGGCTTCCCCTGCCTTTCGCGGGTTCCGCCATCGGTTTTAAAATCCTTTATTTCACGATTCTTTTCTTTTTCAGAAGGATTACCATGCCGCCGCAGGCAGCTGCCAGAACTGCCGCGTAAACCGCGGCCATGGACTCGTCTCCTGTCTGCGCGGATGAGCCTCCGCCCTGTCCCGGAGTTCCGGAAGGCTTCGCCGTACCGGTGGGATCAGAAGGCGTGCCGGAAGGTTTCTGGGTGGGTTCCCCAGTAGGTTCTTCCGTGGGTTCCTGAGTCGGTTCCCCGGTGGGTTCTTCCGTAGGCTCAGGCGTTGTGGTGGGCTCCTCTGTGGGCTCAGGCGTTGTCGTCGGCTCTTCCGTGGGCTCAGGTGTTGTGGTGGGCTCCTCTGTGGGCTCAGGCGTTGTGGTGGGCTCCTCCGTAGGCTCAGCCTTCACGGTAACGGTCACCATCGCCGTCATGCCGCCATAGGATACTTCCACTGTCTGCTCTCCGATCTTGTCCGGATCATATCCGCTGATCTCGCAGTCTTTTCCCTCTACCTCGCTGGTGCTTCCATCACTGTAGGAAGCCAGGATCACCAGTCCCTCCGGATCAAAGGCTTCTCCCTTGCTGTACTCGGTCTTATCCGGTCCGGACAGAACCTCGATCTTCGTAAGGACCACAGGATCCTCTGTCTTCTCCGTGATCTGTACCTGAGCGGTCACTTGTATAGCCCGGGAGCTGTAGAGCTCTCTGTCCGGGGCGTCGTAGGCTGTGGAGCCGTCCTTTCCGACCCAGGCGTCCTTGTTGGAGCTCAAAGACTGCACGATGCCGGTCACCTGATAGGTTCCCTCTTCGTTGAGATCCACCGCGGAAAAATCCCACTCGACCGGAAGCGCGGAGGTTCCCATATCATAATACAGATTTACTTCTGCCTCCGCAGGAAGCACTGCCTGCAGATCCTCCGCTGTGCTTCCTGCCTGGACTGTCACACTGCCCAGATCTTCCTTTACCGCGGACTCAGCGTCAGCGGCCCGGAGGGCGTCGTACTGAGCCTTGGTCAGGGAGATCACTCCGCCGTGTTTAGTGTAAGTGGTCAGGAAGTAATCGGAGCTGTCCAGATACTCCCAGCCCTCATCCAGGTCGGTGGAAACCATGGGCTGATAACCCGGCGTGGGCAGGTCGTCCACAAAGAGGTACCAGCGGTTCTCCTGGCTGTGGTCCGTAAAGGTGGCAGGACCTTCCACGGAGCCGAAACGGCTCTGGCCGATGTTGCTCTGCACCCTGGTCCATTCGGTGGTTTCATAGTTCCACCAGTCTTTTGCCTCGGTGGATTCCATGATAATCTGTTCCGAGTTGCTCTTGGTAATATGGTAGGTTTTTCCGTTGGCCTGAAGGATATTTGTGTCGATCCATCCCGCGCTTCCGCCGTCCAGGAACAGGCCGCCGTACTCCCAGGTGTCCTGGGTAAAGTCTGTGGTCACGCCGTACATAATGTCAGAGCCGCCGCCCACCACAGAGGTATGCGCCTCGTCCGCGTACACATTGGAAGACCAGTATACGATAAAGGCTCCTTTGCCCTCTCCGTAGTAGTCCGGCACCCAGGTAGCCTCCGGCGCCCACATCATGCCGAGATAAGCCTGCGTTTCGCCGTCGGCATTTAAAGCCACGTCAAACTGGCGCACATCTGACCAGTGGATCAGGTCTTTGGATTCCCAGACATTCATCTTGGTACTTCCATGGCTTCCCCAATATCCCCACTGGAGATTGTCCCCGCCGAAGACACGCAGATCCGTGGCGATAATATAATAGGTTTCTGTTTCCGGATTGTAGGTCAGGTACGGGTCTCTGGCTCCGGTGGTTCCCAGGTTGGACGCCAGGATGGGTTCCCGGTCGTTCAGGGGATCCCACTGTTCCGGATTATCGCCTCTGGAAATATCCAGATACATTTTCTCCGCGTAGCCGTTGGAATCCTCTACGAAATGCACCATCAGATATCCGTAGGGATCATCCGGCCCTACCTGTGCTTTTACTGTCACGGGAACTTCCACTTCAGCAGTCAGAGTTCCCAGGGAGATTACCGCGGTCAGCGTGCCGGTAAGATCCTCCTCGCCCACTGCGGGAGCCTGTACCTCCGCGGTCAGTCCGTCCTCTCCGATAACCACCGCGTCCATTTCCGATTTCCAGGTAACTGTTCCGCCGTAGTCCGGAAGAACGCTCTGGCCATTTTCAAGAGTTACGTCAGCAATTTCCGCCTTAATGGCTTCCATTTCCTGCTCCAGGAAGAAGGAGGGAACATTTTTCTGAATTGTTTCCGCGTCCAGAGCCTTGTTCCAGATCTTCAGGTTATCCATGGATGCCTGGGTATATTCCCCTGCGGCCCAGTTGGCCTTTCCGATCTGCAGAATGCTGCTGCTTCCCAGAATATCCAGCAGGGAATACTCACTGTCCACTCTTGCCCTCTCTACGCCGTTTACGTAGATGGCTGTGTCGTCGGTACTCAGAACCACGTCAATATGTACCCAGTCATTTCCCACTGCAGCGGAAGGATTGGCCGGGCGGCCATTGGTATTGTTGTACCGCTCTACGGTCAGGTTTCCGCCGTTGTGCAGGAATCCCACATAGTGCTCTGTGGTATTCAGCTGGGTGCTGTCGTTGGGCGCCGCGTAGAAGGCCCAGTTGGTAGCGGTCCGCTCGTTTTTGATGTCGTAGGAAACTGTCATTTCCTCCAGCCCGGTAAGAAGGCTGGATCCGTCTGCCGCCGTCACATTCAGCCACTGAGCCGCGGTTCCATCCAGATGCAGGGCGCTGCCGCCCTCATAGCTGTCGGTGAGGGTATAGCCGCCGGATGCTTTGGCAGTGTCCGTCACGATGTCCTGTCCGGCGCTCAGATTTTCAAAATCGAAATCCAGCAGGAGCTCTGCCTCAATCTCAGCGGGATCCGCCACCTGAACGGTGAAAGATGCCTGCTGTTCTCCATAGGTAACCGTTACTTCCTGCTCTCCGATCTCATTGAAATCTATATCGCTGAAAGTAAACTGTCTGGCATTTTTGGAACCTCCGTTGTAGGCGATATCCTCCGTGCGTCCGTCCGCGTAAGTTACGGTCAGCACCAGACCTGCGGGATTCACTTCATCCGATCCCACCGCGTAAACCGTCTTCATGGGAGCGGTTTTTACTTCAATGCTGCTGGGGCCGTAAGCCTCCATGACCCGGTCGTACTCTTCCGCAGTCAGAGGGATTACAGTGCCGTGGCGTTTCCGATTGGTGTCAAAGTTGAAATCATTGTCTCCGGTTTTCACCCATTTGGCGTTGGCGATATCCGTGGTGTAGAAGGGAACATATCCCACACCGCCGTTGTTGTCCGCCAGCAGGCCGTAGGTTTCCACCTTCTGTCCGTCTACTTCCTTCCAGTCATCCTGATTGTAAGCAAACAGCTCCGGTCCTTCCAGGCCGGGTGTGTAGCCGGTGATATCCCGGATAAAGCCCTGGGTTTCCCATACAGACTGATTGGTCAGCCACTGGCTGCTGTCCGTACATTTTTCCACCCGGATGGTGCTGCTGGCCGCGGAAGCCCGGTAATAATTGCCCTGGCTGTCTCTGAGGATGGTGGTATCAATGATATGGTCATTTCCGTTGTCAATGAACATCTGGGGTTCTGAGAAGTTGCGGAAGTCTCTGGTTTTTGAATAGTAGACCTTCTGCACGCTTCCGGTCATGGATGCCCAGTACACTACAAATTCTCCTGTAGTCTCATCATAGATGGCTTCAGGTGCCCAGGCGCAGGTTGTTCCCTCCGGGGCTACTTCCGCCAGCCAGGGCTCGGACCAGTTTACCAGATCCGTAGATTCCCAGATGCGCAGGCAGTGGCTTCCGTTAAACTGAGAGGTGCCCCAGTCTACGGTGCCGTTGGCGATATCATTGCTGCCGATGCACAGATCCGTGGCAATCAGGTAGAATTTGTCACCTTCCGGAGAGCGGATCAGATAGGGATCCCTCACACCTGCCTGGTTCTGGGTCTTGTCCATATCTTCCTGGGTCCGCACAGAGTCGGCCACGCTGAGCACCGCCTCTTTCCGGTTCAGATCCATCCAGTTATCTCCGTCATGGCTGGAGGCAAAGAAGATCTGCTGCTGAGAGGGGCCGCCATCGCTGAGGAAGTAGGCAAAGAGATAATCCGTGGTATCCTCCATCTCATGGGCTTTCTTTACTGTCAGAGTAAATTCTTTTTCTACCGCTCCTTCCTCCGCGGTAATGGCGGCTGTCAGGGTCACGGTGGTATCTTCCGCCTGTCTGGTGACCACACCGGCAGGCTTGCCGTCCTGCTCCTGATCCGTCACTACGGCCGGATTGCTGGATTCCCAGGTCACGGCAGCTGTTCTTCCGGAACCCTCTACTTCCACCTCTGTGGGAAGGTAGATATTTTCTCTCACATCGTCGGGGTTTACCAGCTCCAGCTGATCCGCCGCTGCCGCCAGAAACTCATCGCTGCTCAGAAGTTTTTCCACCGTAACAGTGAATTCTCTTTCCGCACTCTGTCCGGCCATCTGGACGGTGGCTTTGAAAGTAACCTGCATGTCTTCTGTCTCGGATCTTGTTACGGCAACCGTATAGCCGTCCTCTCCGATGACTGCGGCTTCACTTCCCGCGGTGATCTCCCAGGTGATCTGGGAACCGTTTGTCCCCTGGGAGGGAAGGGAAAAGCTCTCCTTCACGGTCTCCGGCAGGGACAGGGCATCCGCGTCTGCCTCAACCGCCGCGGCTGCGGCTTCCTGGTCCACCAGATCCTCATCGGTCAGAGCCCCGTCATAAACTTTGAAATTGTCAATCCAGCCTTTGTATCCCTCTCCGTTTACCCAGTTGGCTCTTCCGATATAAAAGATACCGGAATCTCCCAGAATATCGGGCAGGGCGTAGTCGCTGGCTACCGTACTTTTCCTGATTCCGTTTACATACAGGATCGTTTCCGTGGACTTAAAGACCACATCGATATGAGCCCAGTCTGTGCCTGCGCTTTCCTCAATGGATGCCGGCCGGCCGTTGGTATTGTTGTAGCGCTCTACCTTAATGTTTCCGTTATTGTGGAATGCACCGATGTAATGTTCCTTGGCATTAACCTGGGCATTCTCGTTGGGAGCCGCGTAAAAGACCCAGCTGGTGCCGGTCTGATCCGGCTTTTCGTCGTAGGAAATAGTAATTTCCTCTTTGCCTGCCAGCAGGCTTTTGCCCGCTTCGTCCGTCACGGACAGATAGTTGGACGCATTGCCGTTCAGATAAAGGGCTTTCCCGCTCTGGGCGTCTTTGCTGTCCCGCAGCTCATAGGTGCCGTTGACATTGGCCACCGCGCTTCCCCCGGCAAATCCTGTCTCCGCGTCATCGAAGGTAAAATCTGCCAGCAGATCCGGCTCTTCCTCACCCGGCTGGGCCGAGGCAACGGTGGGGACATAAGCCCCCACCATAGAAACAGCCAGAACAGCTGCCAAGGCTCTGTGTTTCAGTTTCCTTGTTCTGTTCATTGATTCTCTTTCATCCTCCTCTTTTTATTAATTACAACTCCGGTATATCCGAGAGCTGAAAGGATCAGCGCCGCCGGCACCGCCAGATTGGTGCTGTCCCCCGTCTGGGCTGAATCAGAAGGTTTCTGGGTGCTTCCGGGTGTTCCGGAAACATCCGGTTTCTCCGTAGGAGCCGCTGTGGGCTTCTCTGTGGGTGTCCCGGTAGGTTCCTCCGTAGGCTCCGGTGTCGGCTCACCGGTGGGTTCCTCCGTGGGCTCCGGCGTCGGCTCACCGGTGGGTTCCTCCGTGGGCTCCGGTGTCGGCTCACCGGTGGGTTCCTCCGTAGGCTCCGGCGTAGGCTCCTCTGTGGGCTCCGGCGTCGGCTCTTCTTTTCCATCGTCAATGGTGACGACCGCTGTAATGGTCCTGTTTTCTTCCGCCAGCTCTTCCTCCGCTGTCATATTAAAAATCAGCGTTCCGTCCGCGGCAACATGAATACTCTTCACCGCGGTATGCCGGCAGGGATCAAACAGGCCGCCCGCTCCGGACTGTCCCGAATGGGGATCCGGATAAGGTCTCGCGTGGTAGACCAGAGCCAGATTGCCGTACTCATCTACCACCACCGAATTATGTCCGCCGCCCACATGGGCTCCTCCGCCGATGGCTCCCTCATACGTATCATAGGAACTCAGCAGAGGATAGGGGATGTTGGTCCAGCTGGCGGGATCCATCAGATCACTGCCCTTGTCTGCCATCATCAGTCCCAGGGTGTAGTATTTATCCACAGTAGCCGCGGAATAACTGATATACACCTTGTCCCCGTACTCAAACAGGTAGGGGCCTTCTACCACCAGCTGATCTGTTCCCTCGGGATTAGAAGCGGAAATGCTTCCTTCGTAGATCCCGTATTCCCAGGGCCACTCGCCGGATTTGATCACCACACGCTCGCCGGTGGGCTGGGGAACTACCCCTTCTCCCCCCTGTGCCTTCACAATGGATATCTGGGCGTTCTGGGGCATGATATAATAGCCCTGTCCGTTGTCGTCCTCAAAGTAAGAAACATCAAAGGAAGGTGAATTCTGCAGGATAATGGGCTCGCCCCACTGATCCGCTTCCAGCATGCCGCCGGCCTGCATCTGGGCATCCGTTCCTTCATAAGGTATCAGGATGGAATAAGAGCACCAGTTCGCGTTGTTCCAGTTGGTATTGGGCTGTATGCCGGCGCTGCCGAAATCATGGGCTCCTACCAGGCAGTACCAGGTGCCGTTGATCTTGTGGAACTCCGGCGCCCAGAAGAAGCCTCCCCATCTGTCTCCCACCTTGGATTCCAGAATATAGTGTTCTTCCGCTGTCTTCAGTCCCTCGATGGTTTCTGCTCTGCGGATATCCAGCTTCCGGTAGGACTGGGAGCAGTTGGGAGCAGTCATGCCTTCCTCATAGTAAGAACCGGTAGAATAGTAATATCCGTCGTCTTCATTATAGAAGATATGGGGATCCGCCCGCTCTTCAATGAAGGGGTAGGCGTAGGCATCCTGCTGAACCTTTCCGGTGATTTCATAGACGCCTTCTTCTCCGCTCTCCAGCTGCTTCAGATCATCTTCCTCCCAGATCACTCCCAGATTCTTTGTGCTGCCGTCACTGTAAGAAGCAGTGACTGTTTCCGGCAGAGTAATTTCTTCTCCGGGCTTGGCGGTGATTTCTACCGAGCTGATTCCTGTATTCTTCACGGTTCCATACTTCTGGGTCAGCGCCGCGTACTCGGAAGCGCTGGCTTCAAAGACAGAGGCTTCCTCCGCCGCCGCGGCCTCCGGGATTTCTCCCGTTACCGGAGCTTTGGCGTAAGCGCACTCCTGGGTTTCCAGGATCACCGACCCGCTGTCCAGGCTGTCCGTCAGACTTACATAGGAAGTTCCGGTTTCATCCTGCCAGAAGATCTTGTAAGCTTCCGCCATCTCATCGTAGACCACGGAAGGATTCTGAACCTGGGTTCCCGCCTCTGCCAGGGTCAGGAACCGCTCTCCGGTAAAGAGCATCCGCTCATCCGTATCCCATACGTAGATGCCGTTCCGGTGATTGTTGCCGGAAGCGGCCGCTCCCAGACTTCCGTCTGCCTTGCGGAACAGTACCGGGGAGCCCATCTGGTTGTCGGGGCTGGAATTCTGATCCCCGCTCCATTTTACATATACAACCGCTTTGCCCTTATTTAATTCTGTATAAGCCTCTTCCTCGTCGGTCTTTGCCGCCAGAAACAGGGCGTCGGAGCGGCGGCTGTCCGCGGCGGCCAGCAGGTCGCCGGTGTTCTCATAGAGGTTTCCGCCCTGGATTACGTAGGTCAGGATCTGTCCCCCTTTAGCCAGGATGGTCACGTCCCGCTGGATTTTGCTGCCGCCGATTTCAGCGGTCAGGGTCACTTCCGTATCCTTATCCGGCCGGGTGACTGTGCCGTCTTCCGCCACAAGTCCTTCCTCGCTGCAGCTCCAGGCGACGGCCTGACCGTCCGCTTCCTGCTGCAGATCCTCTGACACATATCTGGGAATCAGCAGCTGGCTCCGGTAAATGCCGGCCTGGGCTTCCTCCTGGGAGGGAACCGTCACTGTGTATTCGCAGGTCTCGGAATAGGAGCCGCAGGTGATTTCAGCTGTCAGCTTCACTTCCTGTCTTTCCTCTCCAAAGACCACGGTTCCGTCGGTCTTCACCGCGTTCTCATTGCTGGAAGTCCAGGTCACCTGACAGGTATCCGTACTCTGAATCAGATTCAGATCGCCGTAAACTGTTTTGCCGTCCGGAATGGAAATACCGCTCTTCAGCTCCTTGACGTTCTGGATTTCCAGGGCTTTACGGTACAGCTGTCCCGCCTGGGCCTCATCCATGCATTTTCCGTAAATTCTTACATCCCGAAAGGAACCGGCGAAAGTATCGTCCGCGTAATCGGAAGCTCCGATGTATCCCGCCAGGTCCTCTCCGAAATCGGAAACCGTCAGGTTGAGGATCTCATCGCTGCCCACCAGTTTTCCATTCAGATAACCGGTCAGGGTGTTTTCGCTGATAGTAATGGTGTAATACATCCACTGATCCATGCGGTCTGAGGTTACTACGCTGTTGTTCTGGGAATTGTTCACTCCCACCTCAGTATTCCAGGGATTGACCGTGCTTCCCGGTGCCGGATCCGTAAATACCGCTTTATAATATCCGTCCGGATTGGTAGGATTCAGCAGGAAATAATATTTGGGATACCCGTTCTGTTTTTCCTGTCCGTTAATGGAAAACGCGGATGTATTGATCTGGGTATCGTTGTTTTTGATCCACATGGAGATGGTCAGTTCATTCTGTCCGTCAAACATGCCTTCCGGCAGTTCCACGTAGTTCTGATTGGATTTCGCGCCTCCCGGAAGCACCAGGGAATCCCGGCTGAAAGAGGCGTCTCCCTTCACTTCTCCGTCCCATCCGTTTCCGGAAACATCTTTGGCGTCTGTTGCCAGGGGATAGCGGGCAATGAGCCCCTCCTGGTCGTCAAACTCCACGTTTCCGTTTACAGTCACCGTACCGGTTACGGTGCGGTACTCTTCTTTCAGTTCCTGGTCAACGGTCATATCCAGCACCGGGCTGCCGTCGGGGCTCCAGTGTACCCTTCGGACAGTGGCGCTGCGGGTGCCGCCGTTGGGGCGCATATGATAGACAAAAATATCTCTTCCGTCTTCATCTACGCTGAAGCAGCTGTGGCCGGGACCCAGCTCTCCGGAAACACTCTCTGAGGAGAGGATGGGGTATCCGGTTTCCTTCCAGCTGTCAGCGTCCAGAAGATCCGCGTCCTCATCCGCCGTAAGCAGGCCTACCACGTACAGATTGCCGGTGGCCGCTCCGGAAAATGTCATATAAACCTTTCCCTTGTTCTGGATCACAAAGGGGCCTTCGTCCACAGTGGTGTCCACCCGGTCCCATCCGTACTGATTCCGCAGAATGCACACGGGATCACTGGTGAGCTGATACGGATTGGCCGGATCGATGGTGGCGATCCACAGGTCGGAGGTTCCCTGGCCTCCCGTAATCTGCCGCTGGGCCCAGGACAGATAGTGGGTGTCTCCCACCTGGAAATAGGTCATGTCCAGAGTAATTCCCTGGGAATACAGCGGGGAGCCGTCCTTTCTGGTTACCGGCCGGGCCGCGTTCCAGTCATTGCGGTCGGTGGGATCTCCCCCTTCCTTCAGTTCCATCATCTGGCTCTGGACCTGATCCCAGGAACCGCCTTTGGCATAGAGGATATACAGTTTCCCGCCGATTTTATGAAGCTCCGGCGCCCAGTTCGGCGTCCGGGTATTGGACATCAGTTCATGATCCGGAGCGCTGAACAGGCCCAGGGGAGTATCCGCCTCCCGGATGCAGATCTGCGACTGATTCTGGGTCTCGCCGGTGGCAATAAAATAATACTTTCCATTATAAAGGTAGATATTGGGATCCGCCCGTCCGTTCAGCACCGGATATTCCGTCAGCTTCGCCTGCCCGGTAATGGTATAAGTGCCTTCCCGGTAGAAATCCACAGTGCTGTAATCCCAGACAATGGGAATGTCATCGGTGGTTCCGTCGTTGTACTGTGCGGTGATCACCGCGTCTTTGGTGTCCTCCGCAGTCAGGGTGTCCCCCGCGTCCACGGTAAAGGCATAGGTCTTTTCCTCTACCCCGGTATTTTCCAGTGATCCCAGTTTCACCCGCAGATTCCTTGCTTCTTCTTTTGTAACGGGGATCACGCTGCAGGGCAGGGCGTTTTCCAGATCTGTATCCAGCTGGGGATTTTCCCGGGCACTGATGGAAACAGGCTGGCTGAACTCTGTGAAATCTGCCGTGACACTCTCAAAAAGACCGCCCTGTCCGTCTTCCCAGGTAATCACATATTCCGAACCATTATAGCTGCATCTGGGATTTACCACTTTCCCTTCCGCATGGAGATCCGGGAAGATTTCCCCGTCAAACTCCATCAGGTCCTTCGTAAAGGATACCAGGACTTTTCCGTCGTCCCTCACCGCGATAACCCCCATGCCTCCGTCCGCCGCCCGGAACAGCCAGGGCGTCACCAGGGTGCGGGTGGTTCCCGCGTTCCAGCCATCCAGATCCGCTTTCGCAAAGAGAACGCCGGTATTGTTGTGAAGGGCTTCAAAATTTTCCCCGTCTTCGCTGATAGCCAGATGCATGCTCTGTCCAAGCGCCGCCGCCACATTGGAGCGGGTATAACTCATCACGTATTCAGAGCCCTCTTCCATGACCAGAATCGTAAAAGTCTTTTCATAGGAAGAGCCGCCGTATGTAATGCGGGCTGTAACCTGGGTTTCCGTGCTGGCCTCCGGCTGGTTCAGGGTACCGTCTGCCAGAACCAGTCCTGCCGGATCCTCCCAGGCCACTGTGATCCCGCCCTCAAATTCTGTGGGCAGGCTGCCGGTCACCGCGTAGGGCACCTGTACCCGGTTCAGGATCAGTTCCTCCAGCTGAGCCCGGGCCGCCACGGTCACCTGGAATTCCTTGACCGCCGATGTGTCCCCCAGGGTAAGGGTTGCCTTCAGCACCGTGCTTCTGGCTTCCTCTGTAACAGTTACTTCCCCGGTTTCCGATACCACGGAAGGATCTTCTGTTTCCCAGGCAATGCTGGAACCATTGGCTCCTTCCCGGGGCAGGGTGAGATTTCCAATAACATTGGAAACATCTCCCAGGCTGAGGTTTTCCTTATCCTCCAGAACCGCGTTTCTCTGGCTTCCCAGTTCAAACAGATCCTGTACCTCCTCGCCGGTCAGCGCTTTGTCATAAATCCGCAGATCCCGGAAGGACCCGGCAAACAGAGGATCTTCCAGATACTGGGATGTTCCGATGTGGGCTTTCAGTCCTGTCCCGAAATCGGAAACCGTCCGGTCCATGGATACCTCTTCCAGCATCTCTCCGTCCAGATAGCCGGCCATGCTGTTTCCGTCAATGACAACGGTATACAGCTTCCACTGGTTCATGTACCCGGTAGTGGCATAAGCGCTGTCGTTGATTCCCACCTCTGTGGTCCAGGGCTGGGAAGCATTTACGCTGTTGGTAAAAACTGCCTTGTAGTTTCCCCCGGGAGCGCAGGGATTCAGCAGGAAATAATTGCTGGGCACCACGCCGGAAGCCTGGCTTCCAAAGAAAAAGGCCGCGGTATTTCCCTGGGTATTGTGATTGTTGATCCACAGAGATACGGTCACTGTATCCTGCCCGTCAAAGAGCCCGTCCGGCAGTGTCACATAGTTGCCGCTGTTTCTGTCTCCTCCCGCCAGATTCAGAGAATCTTCGGTAAAATCCACTCCGGACGCTCCGTCGGCAATGGCTGCGTCCTTCTGATTTCCGGAGACATCCCTGGTGTCTGTCTCCAGGGGATAATGGGCCAGAAGGTCCGCGTCCGGGTCAAAATCTCCCGCCGCGGAAACCTGCCTGGCTGCCCCCGCGGGAAGCAGTCCCAGGACCATTCCCGCAGTCAGCAGCCAGGCCGCTCATTTTCTTTTGCGATATCTCATATTCTCCCTCCTTCTTATAGAAAAATTTACCTGATTTTAATTTATCTTACAGGCGGGAGCTTGTCAATCATTCCCCTGTATTTTTCTGACTTTCTCTATGTTTTACAATACTTCTTTTTGTGATTTTTTCTCTCTTTCAATACATCTTTTGTATTCCCCGGATTGTTTGTTGGTTTTTTTCTTAGTTTGTTTGTTTTTTCTCTGTAAGGCCTCGGTTTTATCATAAAAAAACGCCCTCTCTGCCGTCTGTCTCTTTAGACACAAAGCCCTAAAACGCGATCCATCCGTCGATTTTTTTATAGAAGTTGGATTTTTTCTTCTCAGCAAGCGGATACAAAATGAAACACCCGAAAAATACGCAGGGATTTGGAGATGCCTGATACTGCCTGAACCGGCGTGAACTCCGCGCCAAGACCTGCCGGTCAAGTCTCAAATTTTCCAATATGAAAAGGCCTCGGAAACCGTATAAATACTGATTTCCGAGGCCTCTCGCATTTTCCCGATAAAACTTAAAATGCAGGAAGCGGGACTTGAACCCGCACGATATTGCTACCACAGGCACCTGAAGCCTGCGCGTCTGCCAATTCCGCCATTCCTGCGTCTCTGCTCTCAGCGGTTTCCCGCTACAAGAATGTATATTACCACTTTTTCCTCCGCAAGTCAACTGTTTTTTTAACCGGGCATCAGCGTATCGGAGGCGCCATACAAAAAGCGCCGCAAAATTCTGCAACGCCTGACTTTTTCCATGCAGGAAGCGGGACTTGAACCCGCACGATATTGCTACCACAGGCACCTGAAGCCTGCGCGTCTGCCAATTCCGCCATTCCTGCGTCTCTGTTTTCAGCGGCTGTCCCGCTGACAGAAGTAATCATACCATCTTTCTCCGCATAAGTCAACTGCTTCTTTGTAATTTTTTTAATTTTTTAAATTTTTCCATTTTTTAAGTATTGAGTGAAAATTTCAGCTATTTCTTCCGTTTCACATATCGTTTCTGCTTCCGGCATATAGTAGTTGAAAACCACAGGATATCAGCCATGCATTCCAGAAGTTTTTTTAAACAAACCGCTGTCACAGCGCTTTTCCTGGCCGCCGCCTTCCTGGCCGGCAGAGGCATTGCCATGAGCGCCTCAAATTTAAAAGAAGCCTCCGCCATCCTTCAGCCCGCGGAGGAAAACTGGGGCTTAAGTTTTCAGGAGGAGGGCCGGCCGCCTGCAGCCAACGCCACCTTTGAGGAACTGCGCCGGTACAACGCCTGGTACGCGGAAGAGACCGAAGAAAAAGTCATTTATCTGACCTTTGACGCCGGCTATGAAAACGGAAATACCTCCCCTATTCTGGATGCCCTGAAAAAGCATCAGGTTCCGGCGGCTTTTTTTGTGGTAGGAAACTTTCTCTCTTCCTCTCCGGACCTGGTCAAACGCATGGTGCAGGAGGGACACATTGTAGCCAACCATACATACTCCCATCCCGATATGTCCAAAATCTCCACCAGGGAAGCCTTTGAAAAAGAACTGCGCCGGACAGAGGAACTGTACCGGGAAATCACCGGGGAAACCATGAAAAAATATTACCGGCCTCCCCAGGGAAAATACAGCGCCGCCAACCTGGAAATGGCCAGAGACATGGGATATCAGACTTTTTTCTGGAGCCTGGCCTATGTGGACTGGTACCAGGACGACCAGCCCACAAAAGAAGAAGCCTTCGAGAAACTTCTGGGGCGGATCCATCCCGGCGCCATCGTCCTGCTCCACAGCACCTCTGCCACCAACGGAGAGATCCTGGACGAACTGCTGACTCGGTGGGAAGAAATGGGATACTCCTTCCGCTCCCTGGATCAGCTGGTTCAGCCCTGAGCCTGTGTTTCAATTTTCCCCCAGAAAATAGCGGCCGTAGGCGTCCGCGGCCTTAATGGCCGCCGCCGCGGTCCGGGGCGTGACTTCAAAAGGCATATTGCGGAGGGTGTCGTTTTCCCCGCAGGCCGCCTCCGCCACCGCAAAGATCTGCTCTTCGGTGATATGCTCCGCTCCCAGCTGCTTCAGAGTCACCGGAAGTCCCAGTTCAATACAGAAATCAATGATCTCCTCCAGCTCCTTTGCCGGAGCATTTTCCAGAACCAGCTGCGCGATGGTTCCGAAGGCCACCTTTTCCCCGTGATACATGCCGTGGCACTCCTCCAGCACCGTCAGGCCGTTGTGAATGGCATGGGCTCCCGCCAGGCCGCCGCTCTCAAATCCCAAACCGGACAGCAGAGTATTCGCCTCAACGATTTTCTCCACCGCCTCAGTGCACGCCCCTGCCTCCAGGGCCAGCTTCGCCTTTACACCCTCTTCCATTAAAGTGTCAAAGCACAGCTTCGCCAGCGACATAGCCGCTCCCGTCACCTTGCCGCCCGCGCAGGTAACGGCACCGCTGGCCTGACAGGCCCTGGCCTCAAAATACGTAGCCAGAGCGTCCCCCATACCTGCCACTGTGAGACGCACCGGAGATCTGGCGATAATTTCCGTATCCATCAGCACCAGATTGGGGTTGGCGTCAAGAAACAGATATTCTTCAAACACTCCCTCTTCTGTGTAAATCACCGACAGCGCGCTGCAGGGAGCGTCGGTGGAGGCAATCGTAGGGCAGATCAGCACCGGAGTTCTCTGATAATAGGCTGCCGCTTTGGCAGTGTCAAAAATCTTTCCTCCGCCGACACCGATAATCAGATCACATCCCTCTGTCTCCATCCTCTCCTGAAGCCTCCGGATCTCTTTTTTGCAGCATTCTCCCTGAAAGACCTCAAACATATACCCGCAGTCTGATTTGCGGAAGCTTTCTTCCAGCAGATCTCCAAACCGGCTCTTTCCTCCCCGGCTCACCAGCAGCATAGCCTTTTTCCCGTACTTTTCCGCATAGCTTCCCAGATGTCTCAGTTCCCCCGCCCCCTGTACGTACCGGGAAGGGCTGATAAAAACTTTTGCCATTTTCGCTCCTTTCCGCGGCGCTTCGCCGCTTTCACAGTATTTCCGGCTTCATTATAAATGCTTCCCGTGCTTGTTCCAATATATAAGATGCCAGGGTCAAAAGGCCTAAACCCACATGAGCTTGCTCATAAGTGGGATTAAGGCCTTGGGACCCGCCCTAATATGAGCATAAAAGTGGGATGCATATCCCACGATATGCGAATATTGGGTAGGATTGTGGGAGTGCGCAGCACGGAACAATCCGCAGGCATCATAGTTGGGGGCTTTTGACCCCAACATCATATATAAGTCTCTTACCTGCATTTTACCATCTGACAGATTCCAGGACAAGACCTGCGTGGTCAAACGCTTACGGAGAAAAACTTAATGATTCAGACCCGGCAGCTTGAGGTGAAAAATTCTGCACTTGCTTCTTTTCTTCTGAACATGAGAAATCCCCCGGAAACGCTGCGTTTCCGGGGGAAATTTTCAAAGAAAAAGCAGATAGCGGGAATCGAACCCGTCTCTCCAGCTTGGGAAGCTAGCGTTCTACCGATGAACTATATCTGCATGACTCTTATTATAATCTGAATTTCCCAAAAAATCAAGGCCAAAAATCACTTTGATTTGGCAATTATAGGCCCATCCTTTCACATACAACCCGGTCTGCCATTTTGACCGCACTGACTAAGACAAGTATGTTAAATACCACCTCCCCGATATAGCTCCATGCCATTGACACTGCGCAAAAAGCGCCCTGTTCCAGGAACAGGGCGCTGTGAGTTTTTCAGCTATTATGCGTTTTTCTGAGCGATCGCTGCCTGTGCTGCAGCCAGTCTGGCAATCGGCACGCGGTAAGGTGAGCAGGATACATAGTCCAGGCCCAGCTTGTTGCAGAACTCTACAGAGCTGGGATCTCCGCCGTGCTCGCCGCAGATGCCACAGTGCAGGGAAGGTCTGGTCTGTTTTCCAAGCTTCACTGCCATGTCCATCAGACGGCCCACGCCAACCTGATCCAGCTTCGCGAAGGGATCGTTCTCGAAGATCTTGGCATCGTAGTACGCATCCAGGAACTTACCTGCGTCGTCACGGGAGAAGCCGAAGGTCATCTGGGTCAGGTCGTTGGTTCCGAAGCAGAAGAACTCAGCCTCTTTTGCGATCTCATCGGCAGTCAGAGCTGCTCTGGGGATCTCGATCATAGTTCCCACTTCGTACTTCATATCAACACCGGCTGCGGCGATCTCAGCGTCAGCGGTCTCAACCACAAAGTTCTTTACATATTTCAGCTCTTTCACGTCGCCTACCAGCGGGATCATGATTTCCGGCTGAATATCCCAGTCGGGATGAGCTTTCTTTACATTGATAGCGGCACGGATCACAGCCTTGGTCTGCATCTTGGCGATTTCCGGATAGGTAACAGCCAGACGGCATCCGCGATGGCCCATCATGGGGTTAAACTCGTGCAGACCGGCAATGATGGCTTTGATCTGCTCTACGGTCTTGCCCTGAGCTTCAGCCAGCTTCTTGATGTCCTCTTCCTCAGTGGGAACGAACTCATGCAGCGGCGGATCCAGGAAACGGATGGTAACCGGGTTTCCTTCCAGAGCCTCATACAGCTTCTCGAAATCTCCCTGCTGCTCGGGCAGAATCTTCTCCAGAGCGGCTTCTCTCTCTTCTACCGTCTCAGAGCAGATCATCTCGCGGAAGGCGTCGATCCGGTCTCCCTGGAAGAACATATGCTCGGTACGGCACAGACCGATTCCTTCAGCACCCAGCTCACGGGCTTTCTTGGCGTCAGCCGGAGTATCCGCATTGGTTCTTACCTTCATGGTTCTGTATTTGTCGGCCCATGCCATGATTCTTCCGAATTCGCCGGCGATGGTGGCATCTACGGTGGGGATAATTCCGTCGTAAATGTTTCCGGTAGATCCATCAATGGAAATGCAGTCTCCCTCATGGAATTCTTTGCCGTTCAGGGTGAATTTCTTGTTTTCCTCATCCATTACCATGTCGCCGCAGCCGGATACACAGCAGGTTCCCATACCGCGGGCTACAACGGCAGCGTGAGAAGTCATACCGCCGCGGACGGTCAGGATACCCTGGGATACTTTCATACCCTCGATATCTTCCGGAGAGGTCTCCAGACGTACCAGAACGACTTTCTCTCCTCTGGCAGCCCACTCTTTGGCGTCCTCAGCGGAGAACACGATCTTACCGCAGGCAGCTCCCGGAGAAGCTCCCAGAGCTTTGCTCATGGGCACGGCAGCCTTCAGAGCGGCGGCATCAAACTGGGGATGCAGCAGAGAATCCAGGTTTCTGGGATCGATCATGGCAACAGCCTCTTCCTCTGTTCTCATGCCCTCGTCTACCAGATCGCAGGCAATCTTCAGCGCGGCCTGAGCGGTTCTCTTGCCGTTACGGGTCTGCAGCATGTACAGTTTGCCGTGCTCCACGGTAAACTCCATATCCTGCATATCTCTGTAATGCTCTTCCAGCCTCTTGCATACATCCTGGAACTGAGCGAATGCTTCCGGGAATTTCTGCTCCATCTCGGAAATGTGCATGGGGGTACGCACGCCGGCAACCACATCCTCGCCCTGGGCGTTGGTCAGGAACTCGCCGAACAGGCCCTTGGCTCCGGTAGCGGGATCTCTGGTGAAAGCAACGCCGGTACCGCAGTCATCGCCCATGTTTCCGAATGCCATCATCTGTACATTGACAGCGGTTCCCCAGGAGTAGGGGATATCGTTGTCACGGCGGTATACGTTGGCACGGGGATTATCCCAGGAACGGAACACGGCTTTAATGGCTCCCATCAGCTGCTCCTTGGGATCAGAGGGGAAGTCAGCGCCGATCTTCTCTTTGTACTCAGCCTTAAACTGCTCGGCAAGAGTCTTCAGATCCTCAGCGGTCAGCTCCACATCCAGTGTTACGCCTTTCTCCGCTTTCATCTTGTCAATCAGTTCCTCAAAATATTTCTTTCCGACTTCCATAACAACGTCGGAATACATCTGAATAAATCTTCTGTAGCAGTCCCATGCCCAGCGGGGATTTCCGGACTTCTCAGAAAGAACTTCTACCACGTCTTCGTTCAGGCCCAGGTTCAGGATAGTATCCATCATACCCGGCATGGAAGCTCTGGCTCCGGAACGAACGGACACCAGCAGCGGATTCTCTTTATCTCCGAATTTCTTTCCGGTAATCTCCTCCATCTTGCCGATGTATTCCATGATCTGGCCCATGATCTCATCGTTGATCTTTCTGCCATCCTCATAATACTGCGTACAAGCTTCGGTGGTGATGGTAAATCCCTGGGGCACCGGCAGACCCAGATTGGTCATCTCCGCCAGGTTCGCGCCCTTTCCGCCGAGGAGCTCGCGCATGTCCGCGTTGCCTTCCGTAAACAAATAGACCCATTTGTTTGCCATGTTACGTTTCCTCCTAAAATTGACTTGATTGATTGGTATCAGTAAAGCATCCTCCGGAATATTCCGAAAGATACCTACATACAATATCTACAGCGCCCTCCCGGACGCACACAGTTATTGTAACATAAAACCTCCCATAGTCAAGGATTAAACTTCAATTTTTTCCATTTCCGCTGTACTTTCCCAGGTATTTCCGATTCTTGCCCACACTCTTGACAAATGCGGCCGGCAGCGCCAGAATAGGAAGAGCCGCAGGCAGTTTAAAGAGAAAGGAGCCGCATATGGCGAAATTAAGCACTCTCTGCTACATAGAACAAAACGGGAAGTATCTCATGCTTCACAGAACCGTGAAGAAAAATGACGTGAACAAAGAAAAATGGATCGGGGTCGGCGGCCACTTTGAAGCGGACGAAAGCCCGGAGGAGTGTCTGCTCCGGGAAGTTCGGGAGGAGACCGGCTACACTCTCACCTCCTGGCAGTATCGGGGGATTGTCACTTTTGTCTCCGGTGACGGCGTCACCGAATACATGTCCCTCTTCACCGCCGACGGCTTTGAAGGCCGTCCCATTCCCTGTGATGAGGGAGAACTTGCCTGGGTAAAGATTCAGGACGTGGAACAGCTGAACATCTGGGAGGGGGACAAAATCTTTTTCCGGCTGCTGCGGGAAAACCGCCCCTTTTTCTCCCTGAAACTGGTTTATGACGGCCATGGAGGCCTGGTCTTTGCCGCTCTGGACGGCCGGCCAATGAAACTTGACTGATTGGTTCGCCGGACATACGGAAACAGGCGCCCAAGAATCTTTTCCGGGATTCCGGCGCCTGTTTCCTCAAGAAATTCAATGAGACTTAGGATTGCGGGAGCACGAACCGCGGAGCAATCCGTGTCTCATACCCATTTGTCGGGCAGCTCATTCAATGCAGTACTACGAGCTCCCAGGCTTCCGTCAGGGTTTCCAGCGAACCTGTCGGCTCCTGATCTTCAGCATACACGGAATCATCGATCCGGATCGTAAACAGCACATTCCCCTTCTGGGTCCAGAGATACAATTCCCGGCATCGCGTTCCATTCCGGATGTAGTCCAGCTGCGTCCAGCGGATCGTTTGTCCGTCTATCTCCGCCTCCTGCGCCCCGGCAGCTGTGATGTTTTCATAATCCCCGGATTCTTCCATCCATTCCACATCAATATAAGAGTCATACGCCTCCTCCAGAGAAGTGTATTCGTCGAAGGAGTAACTGTACATCCATTCCTCGCCTCCGGAGTGTTCCTCCTGCATGCTGGAAAAATAACCCTCCCCGGCATAGCAGTAAGTCTGCCCATCCGCCATGGTAATATCAGCGAAATGCTCTCCGTCCTCGGAATAGATCGTGTAGGAACCGTCTGTATTGGCCAGAATCTCATCAATTTCCTGCCAGTCCACCTCTTCATCCAGAATTCCATTGAGATCTTCTGTTTCATAGGAGCCGGCCTCGCCGCCGCGGTCCAGCATAAATCCCAGAACCGCCGCTCCGATGGTAATCAGCAGGACAACCACAAAGACAACCTTTCCCGCGGTCCCGCTGTTCCCCTCGCTGCGGCGGCCCCGGTATGTCCGGCCGGCGCTTCCCTGATAAGGAGGCGGCGTATGCGGCCGGCGGCGCTGCTCCTCAAAGGGCTTCTGTTCATATGTACGGCTGTCCCCGCTCTGTCCTCCTCCCGCAGCGCCACGGCTGTTTTCCGTATTCTTTCCCGAAGGCTCCGCCTGACGGAAATCCAGTTTCAGATTTTTGTTCAGACTGTATTTTTTATCATTCTTTGTGTTGTCCATGCCGCACTCTGTACAGATTCCATTGCTGCCCAGCCTGCCGCCGCAGAGACTGCATCGCTCTATTGCCATAAGAGTCTCCTTTCCGGATTGTTCTTATGTATTACCATACCACAAAACTCTGATCCGCGCCACCTGCAAAAGGCGAAAGCCACCGGATCTTCCGCCGCGCGGGCGAAGGATCTGATGGCTTTTCCGCTTTTTACCTTTATAACCGGTTCAGAATTGGCAATTATTTATTGTAGCATACGATCTTTCCGAAATCAGGCTTGAGAGACGCTCCGCCCACCAGGCCGCCGTCGATATCCGGCATAGCGAACAGCTCCGCCGCGTTTCCTGCGTTTACAGAACCGCCGTACTGGATACGGATGGCTTCCGCGGTATCGGTATCATAGATCTCCGCGATGCACTCGCGGATGCCTTTGCAGACTTCCTCAGCCTGCTCGCTGGTAGCAGTCTTGCCGGTGCCGATGGCCCAGATGGGCTCATAGGCAATCACAGCGGTCTTTGCCTGCTCCGCGGTCACATTCTGGAAGCCGACCTTTACCTGCTGACGGATCCAGTCCATGGTGATGCCCTGCTCTCTCTGCTCCAGAGACTCTCCGCAGCACATAATGGGGGTCAGGCCGTGCTCAAAGGCTTTGAGGATCTTTTTGTTGACATCCTCGCTGGTCTCCTTGAAGTAATCTCTTCTCTCAGAATGGCCCAGGATCACGTATTTTACGCCTGCGTCCACCAGCATGGCCGGAGAAATCTCTCCTGTGTAAGCTCCTTTTTCCTCATAGTACATGTTTTCAGCCGCAACTTCGATGTTGGTTCCCTTGCAGGCTTCCACTACCGGTACAATGTCAATGGCCGGAACGCCGAATACTACGTCAACGTCCTCATTTTGTACCAGGGGCTTCAGAGTCTCAACCAGAGCAACCGCCTCGCTGGGAGTCATATTCATTTTCCAGTTGCCTGCGATAATTTTCTTTCTTGCCATTGTTTTATCCTCTTTTCAAAAATGTAGGGGTTGTTCCCTCAACTAAGCTCATGCTGCGCCTGACGGCTTGCCTTCGCTAAGGTTCGGGAACGACCTCGCACTAAACTCAATCTTTGCCTTCGGCCTGCCAATCGCTAAGTGAAGCGGGTAGGTTCTCCTGGCCCTAACCTCGGCCTGCGCCTTCGGCTTGCCAATCGCTAAGTGCTTACTTATCGTTCGCGGCGGCTACGCCGGGGAGTTCTTTGCCTTCCAGGAATTCCAGGGAGGCTCCGCCGCCGGTGGAGATGTGGCTCATCTTGTCTCCGAAGCCCAGCTGGTTTACGGCTGCTGCGGAATCTCCGCCGCCGATGATGGTGGTGGCGTCGGTTTCAGCCAGGGCTTTTGCCACGGCGATGGTTCCGGCTGCCAGGGTGGGATTCTCAAATACGCCCATGGGGCCGTTCCACACAACGGTCTTGGCGGTCTTGGCCGCCTCGGCGTACAGCTCGGCGCTCTTGGGTCCGATGTCCAGGCCCATCATGTCTGCCGGGATCTCGTCCGCGGATACGTTCTTTACGTCAATGGCAGCGTCAATGGGGTTCGGGAAGGAAGCGGCTACAGCCGCGTCTACGGGAAGCAGCAGCTTCTTGCCCAGCTTCTCAGCCTTCTCAATCATCTCCTTGCAGTAGTCCAGCTTGGTGTCGTCCACCAGAGATTTTCCAACCTCTTTGCCCTGAGCCTTCAGGAAGGTGAAAGCCATGCCGCCGCCGATGATCAGGGTATCGCATTTCTCCAGCAGGTTGGAGATTACGTTCAGCTTGTCGGCAACCTTGGCTCCGCCCAGGATGGCAACGAAGGGACGCACCGGATTCTCAACAGCGTTGCCGAGGAACGCGATCTCCTTCTCCATCAGATAGCCTACCACGCAGGTATCCACGAACTGGGTCACGCCTACGTTGGAGCAGTGGGCACGATGAGCGGTACCGAAAGCGTCGTTTACAAATACATCGCAGAGGGAAGCCAGCTCTTTGGAGAATGCCTCTCCGTTCTTAGTCTCCTCTGCGCGGTAGCGGGTGTTCTCCAGCAGGATGCAGTCGCCGTCCTTCATAGCCTCTACGGCAGCTTTGGCGTTGGGGCCTACCACTTCCGGATCAGCGGCAAATTTTACTTCCTGTCCCAGCAGCTCGCTTAAGCGGGCGGCTACAGGAGCCAGAGACAGTTCCGGTTTGGGCTCTCCCTTGGGTTTGCCCAGGTGGGAGCAGAGGATCACTCTGCCGCCGTCAGTCAGCAGTTTTTTAATAGTGGGCAGAGCGGCAACCAGACGGTTCTCATCGGTGATCTTTCCCTCTTTCAGAGGAACGTTGAAATCGCATCTCACCAGGACTTTTTTGCCCTTTACATTGATGTCATCTACGGTTTTCTTGTTTAAAGACATATTTTTTACCTCCATATACTTAAAGGGTCCGGTCCAAACTGACCGGACCCCTTGGGTTCTCGCCTTAAGCCTGTCTATTACTGTAATTCAGAGAAATATTTGATGGTACGAACCATCTGGCTGGTATAAGAGTTCTCATTGTCGTACCAGGAAACAACCTGAACCTCGGTGGTTCCGTTGTCCAGCGGCAGAACCATGGTCTGGGTAGCGTCGAACAGAGAGCCGTATCTCATACCGATGATATCGGAAGAGACGATCTCGTCCTCGTTGTATCCGTAGGACTCGGTTACGGAGGCTTTCATCTTAGCGTTGATCTCGTCAACGGTAACATTTCCTTCCACAACTGCGGTCAGGATGGTGGTGGATCCGGTGGGGGTAGGTACACGCTGAGCGGAGCCGATGAGCTTGCCGTTCAGTTCCGGAATAACCAGACCGATTGCCTTTGCCGCGCCGGTGCTATTGGGAACGATGTTCACAGCGGCCGCACGGGATCTTCTCAGATCGCCCTTTCTCTGGGGTCCGTCCAGAGTCATCTGATCACCGGTGTAGGCATGGATGGTAACCATGATACCGGACTTGATGGGTGCCAGCTCGTTCAGAGCCTTTGCCATGGGAGCCAGGCAGTTGGTGGTGCAGGATGCCGCGGAGATTACAGTATCGGTGGGTTTCAGGGTCTCATGGTTTACATTGTAAACGATGGTGGGCAGATCGTTTCCTGCGGGAGCAGAGATAACAACCTTTCTTGCGCCTGCCTTAATGTGGGCCTCGGCTTTTGCCTTGGAGGTGTAGAAGCCGGTGCACTCCAGAACGACGTCAACTTTCAGCTCTCCCCAGGGAAGATTGGAAGCGTCAGCCTCTTTGTAGATCTTGATGGTCTTGCCGTCAACGGTGATGGTTCCGGCTTCCTCATCAGAGGTAACGGTATCAGCCAGAGCGTATTTGCCCTGAGAAGAATCATATTTCAACAGATGCGCCAACATCTTGGGAGATGTCAGATCGTTAATTGCTACTACTTCGTAACCCTCTGCTCCGAACATCTGTCTGAAAGCAAGACGTCCGATACGGCCAAAGCCATTGATTGCTACTCTTACTGCCATGATTTTATTCCTCCTAAAAGTGTTTAAGATTATTGCGCTTCTCGGAATGAAAAGGAAGCGTCAATCCAAACTATATATTACCTAATTCCTGCCAGAAATTCAAGGCTTAATTTCATAAAACCTTCATAAACGCGTAAAAACAGGCTTCCGGCCGAAAAATTCCGCGAAATACTGAAATCCGCAGTCCAGCAGGATCTCCCGGACCTGTGAAAAACCGTATCCCACATGCTCCGGACGATGGGCGTCAGAGCCCACAGTCACCAGTTCTCCTCCCAGCTCCCGGTACCGCTTCAGGACGTCCGGATGGGGATTTGGAAATCCCAGGCCGTACTTCAGCCCTCCGCTGTTGACCTCCAGGGCGATTCCCCGGCAGATCAATTCCCGGAGGATTTCATCGATCACATCCGCATATGCCCGATAGGAATACTCCTTTTCTCTGCCATGCCCGTAGCGGACCACATAGTCCAGATGCCCCAGGGCCTGGAAACCGGTGACGGAGCGGATATTTTCCAGGGTGCAGGCAAAATACTCCCGGTACAGTTCCCGGTCGCTTCCCGGGTACTGATCCCGGTCGTAGGGATCCAGTCCCCTGACCAGATGCACCGATCCGATGACGTAGTCAAAGGGGTGCGTCCGGGTATAAGCCCGGATAGACTGTCCTAAATGAGGCTGCAGCCCCAGCTCCACTCCCCGGCGGATTTCCAGACGGCCGGCGTACCTCTCCCCCAGCTCCTCCAGCTCCTTCAGATAAGAAGCTGTGTCCAGGGAAAATTCTCCCCCGGGATACTCCATATCGTAATGGTCTGTGACACAGATGCGCTTCATTCCCAGTTTCAGGGCCTGTTCTGCCATCTCCTCCAAAGGGGCGTCGCTGTCCGAGGAAAACCGTGTGTGCATATGGCAGTCTGAAATCATAAGATTGTCCCTCCTCCCGCCACGCGGCCGTCCCGGTAAAAGACCACGGCCTGTCCCGGGGTTACCGCCCGCACCGGCTCATCAAAGTCGCAGCGGATCCGATCCTCCCCCACCCGGGTGACCGTGCAGGCGGTCCCCTTGTGGCCGTAGCGGATCTTGGCGGTGTAGCGTCCGGCCTCCCCGATCTTTGGCTCCGGCACTGCCATGTAATTCACCCGGTCCGCCTCCAGGGAATCGGAGAACACTTCCTCCCCCTCCCCGATGACCACTTCATTGGTCCTGGGACGGATCTCCTTCACAAAGACCCGGCGGCCCATGGGCAGTCCCAGTCCCCGGCGCTGGCCGATGGTATAATGGGTGATTCCCTTATGTCGGCCCAGGATCTCTCCCTGCTCCGTGACAAAATTTCCTTCCGGCATGCGGATTCCCGTATACCGCTCAATAAAACCGGCGTAATCCTTGTCCGGAATAAAACAGATCTCCTGGCTGTCCCGCTTGCCGGCCACCGGAAGGCCCAGTTTTTCCGCCAGCTCCCGGATCTGTTCTTTGGTGTAGCTTCCCACCGGCATCAGAGTATGCCGCAGCTGCTCCTGGGTCAGCCGGTACAGGGCATAGGTCTGATCCTTGCCGGAGGTTACGGAATTTTTTACCGCGTACCGTCCGTTCGCGCATTTCTCGATTCTGGCATAATGTCCGGTGGCGATGTAATCCGCCCCCAGGACCCTGGCCCGGTCCAGCAGCGCCTCCCACTTCACATAGCGGTTGCAGGCAATGCAGGGATTGGGCGTCCGGCCGGAGAGATACTCCCGGGCAAAATAGTCCATGACGGCTTTCTGAAACTCCTGCTTAAAATTCAGCACATAATAGGGAATGTCCAGCAGGCGGGCCACCCTGCGGGCGTCCTCCACCGCCGACAGCCCGCAGCAGCCTTCTTCCTCCCCCTCCTGCCAGATCTGCATGGTAACCCCCAGAACCTCGTAGCCCTGTTCTTTCAGAAGATACGCGGCCACGGAGGAATCCACGCCTCCGGACATGCCCACGATAACTTTTTTTCCGGGCATATCAGTACTCTTCCTCTTCCTCGCCTTCGCTGATGTCCGACTTGGGTTTTTCCAGGCCTTCAATTTTAATGTGATGTTTCTCCGCGTAATCCCAAAGGGCCGCGTGAATGGCCTCCTCCGCCAGAAGAGAACAGTGCACCTTCACCGGCGGCAGCCCGTCCAGGGCATCCATCACCGCCTTATTGGTCACCTCCAGGGCTTCCTGGATGGTCTTGCCCTTTACCAGCTCCGTGGCCATGCTGCTGGTAGCCACAGCGGCCCCGCAGCCGAAGGTCTTAAATTTGCAGTCCCGGATCACTCCGCTGTCGTCAATATCCAGATACATCCGCATAATATCTCCGCACTTGGCGTTTCCCACCGTGCCCACGCCGCTGGCGTTCTCGATTTCTCCCACATTCCGGGGATTCTGAAAATGATCCATCACTTTTTCACTGTACATACCTGTTTCCTCCATTTAGCATTTCTTTATCCTTTGATCATGGATTTTGTCTTTCCCGCCGCGTAATCTTCATAAAGGGGGGACATATTTCTGAGTTTTGCCACGATCTCTTTGATTTTATCCACTGTATAGTCAATTTCTTCCTTTGTGGTCTCCGCGGAAAGGGTCAGCCGCAGGGATCCGTGAGCCAGCTCATGGGGCAGGCCGATGGCCAGCAGAACATGAGAGGGATCCAGGGAACCCGAAGTGCAGGCGGAGCCGCTGGATGCGCAGATCCCTTCCATATCCAGCATAATCAGCAGAGATTCTCCCTCCACAAATTCAAAGCTGAAGTTTACATTATTGGGCAGACGCTTCACCGGGTCTCCGTTCAGGCGGCAGCACTCCACCTCCGACTGAATGCGCCCGATCATATAATCCCTCAGTTCTCTCTCTTTGGCGGTCCGCTCCTCCATGGTATCTGCCGCCAGCTTCGCGGCAGCTCCGTATCCCACAATGCCCGGCACATTCTCCGTGCCGGCCCGGCGTTTTCTCTCCTGGGCGCCGCCGTGGACAAAGGAACGGATCTTTACCCCTTTGCGGATATACAGAAATCCGATGCCCTTGGGGCCGTTGATTTTGTGGGCGCTGGAGCTTAACATATCGATGCGGCAGGCATCCACGTCTATGGGCAGCTGGCCGAAAGCCTGGACCGCGTCCGTGTGGAAAAGAATCCCGTGTTCCCGGGCAATCATGCCGATCTCCCGGACAGGCTGAATGGTTCCGATTTCATTGTTGGCAAACATGACGGAGATCAGAATGGTTTCCGGGGTAATAGCTTTCTCCAGCTCCTCCAGCTTTACCAGACCGTTTTCATCCACATCCAGATAAGTGACCTTTGCCCCCCGCTCCTTTTCCAGGTACTGGCAGGTGTGCAGAACCGCGTGGTGCTCAATTTTTGTGGTAATGATGTGATTGCCCTTTGCCTTGTAAGCTTCAAAGGCAGCCTTGATGGCCCAGTTGTCCGACTCGGTTCCCCCGGCGGTAAAATAAATCTCCTCCGTCCTGGCTCCCAGGATCCCGGCGATGGTCTCCCTGGCTTTTGTCACCGCGTCCTTGCTTTCTCCGGCCAGGGAATAAATGCTGGACGGATTTCCATAATGCTCTGAAAAATAGGGAAGCATAGCCTCCACTACTTCCGGAGCCGTCTTTGTAGTCGCCGCGTTGTCTAAATAGATCATGGTCTTCTCTCCTTTTCCTTAATTGCCGCATACATTCTCTATGGCTTCGACGCCCTGCTCCCGGATCTTCCGGTTCTCCTCCACCAGCTCTGAAAGCCGGATGGAATCTACCGCCTGGCCAATGGCGTCATTGATTTTTTTCCATACATACTTGGTCACACATTGATCCGCTCCCCGGCAGGGATGTTCCTTCTGAAAAGCTCCGCAGGAAACCGCGTCCAGATTTCCCTCCAGGGCCCGCAGAACGTCCCCCACGGAAATGGAATCTGCCGGTTTTGCCAGCCGATAGCCGCCTCCGGCTCCCCGGACGCTCGTCACCAGTCCTGCCTTTCTCAGCAGCCGCACCAGCTGTTCCAGATAGCTCTCGGATATATTCTGCCGGCGGGCGATGCTCTGAATACAGACCGCTTCCTCCCCGCTGTTGGCAGCCAGATCCACCATGGCCCGCAGTCCGTACCTTCCTCTCGTGGACAATTTCATAATTACAGCACCCTCTTTTTAATTCCGAGTAATTATGTCGGATTAATTCTTCCTCAGAATATCATATCTGTTTCTCTCTGTCAAGCAGACATACCTTTTCTTTTTCAGGCATAGATTATTCACAACAGCAGCCGGAGGATGTTTCCGTGTCAGAATATAAGAAAGGATTGCTGAAAGGGACTCTGATCCTGACGGCAGCCGGCCTCATCAGCCGGATCGCGGGGTTTTTCTATAAAATATTCCTCTCCCGCGCCATCGGTGCGGAACAGATCGGAATTTATCAGCTGGCCATGCCCTTGTATCTTCTGGCCTTCTCCGTCTGTGTCACCGGCATTCAGTCCGCTCTGTCCCGGCTCATTGCCGCCCGGTTCGCCAGGCAGCAGCCGAAAAAGGCTTTTGATACCTTTTTCACCGGACTGTTCCTGTCCCTTTTTCTGTCTCTGGGGGCCGCTTTTCTCCTGTACCGCTTCGCGGAACCTCTGAGCCTGTACGGCCTGCGGGAAATCCGGTGCGCTCCCCTGCTGCGGATCTTTTCCTTTTCCCTGCCCATGGCCTGCGTCCACGCCTGTGTGACCTCCTACTACTACGGCCGCCGCCGGACCGGAATCCCGGCTCTGGGACAGCTGCTGGAACAGGGAGTCCGGATCTGCGTCTCGTTTCTCTGCTACGGGGTGGCACAGGAAAAGCAGATCGTCCCCACCGCCGCTCTGGCCGCCGCCGGCGCTCTGGCCGGAGAACTTGCCTCCTGTCTTTTCTCCCTGATCCTCCTCAATATGGAAACCGGCAAGCACCGGTACGCGCTGCACACTCTGGAAAAGCCGGGGAAAAGAGCAGGCGAAATCCTCTCCCTGGCCGTCCCTCTGACCCTGAACCATGTCATGGTCACCATTCTCCACAGCACGGAAGCCATCCTGATTCCCGGCATGCTGCTGTCCTCCGGACTCAGCAGCCGGGAAGCCTTAAGTCTCTACGGAGTTCTCACCGGCATGGCTATGCCCATGCTGTTCTTTCCCTCGGCGATTACCAATTCCATTGCCGTCATGCTCCTTCCCAGCGTGGCGGAGGACCAGGCCAGAGGACAGACGGCCCGCATCCGCCGTACCATCGAATCTACGGTTCATTACTGCCTGCTGCTGGGAATCTTTGCCGCCGGGGTGTTTTTCTTTTTCGGCGGAAGCCTGGGAACCATGCTGTTCGGGAGCCCTGCCGCCGGGGCCTTTTTAAAAATCCTGGCCTTTCTGAGTCCTTTTCTCTACCTCAACAGCACCCTTTCCAGCATTCTCAACGGCCTGGGAAAAACCCGGCTGCACTTTCTGGAAAATGCCGTCTCCCTGGGCGTCCGCATTGGTTTTGTCCTGCTGGCAGTGCCGGTTTGGGGGATCCGGGGCTATCTTTTCGGGCTGTTGGCCGGGGAACTCACCGCCTGCGCCCTGAATCTTCTGTTTCTCAGACGCCTGGCTTTCTTCCGCTTCCGGCCCGCCGCCTGGATCCTGAAGCCTGCCGCCGCCTTCGCCCTGAGCCTGGGCATCTGCCTGTGCGTCTCCGGCTGGATCGACGGTCTGTTTCCCCTGGCTTCTCTGCCGAAGCTTCTTCTGCGGCTTCTGCTTCTGCTGCCCGGCTATCTGGTTTTCTTTCCGGAGGAATGGAAAAAATATATCTTACGGAACTCGACAACTTCCTGAGAATGTAGTATCATGATAAATTAGACGGCAGGGCCCGCAGAAGCCCTGCCGCCATATTTGACCCAGTGAAGATAGGAGAAAATACCATGAGTTTTTCCATGATGAAACCCCTTCCGTCCCCCAAAGAGATTCAGGAGAAATATCCCCTCTCCCCCCGGGCCCGGAAGGCGAAAGAAACCCGGGATGAAGCCATCCGTAAAGTCATCACCGGAGAATCCAATCAGTTTCTGGTAATCATCGGGCCCTGTTCCGCGGATAATGAGGACGCGGTCTGCGATTACGTCAGCCGTCTGGTGAAAGTACAGGAAAAAGTTGCGGAAAAGCTGATCCTGATTCCCAGAATTTATACCAACAAACCCAGAACTACCGGGGAAGGCTACAAGGGCATTGTCCACCAGCCGGATCCGGAGAAAAAACCGGACCTGGCCCAGGGACTCATCGCCATGCGCCATATGCACATCCGCGCTCTGGAGGAGTCAGGTCTTTCCGCCGCCGATGAGATGCTGTATCCGGACAACTGGAGCTACGTGTCTGATTTCCTGTCCTACGTGGCCATCGGCGCCCGCTCTGTGGAAAATCAGCAGCACCGGCTTACAGTGTCCGGCATCGATATCCCGGTGGGCATGAAGAACCCCACCAGCGGCGACCTTTCCGTTATGCTGAACTCCGTTATCGCCGCCCAGAACGGCCACACCTTTATCTACCGGGGCAAGGAGACCCATTCCACAGGAAATCCCCTGGCCCACACCGTCCTCCGGGGAGCCACCAACAAACACGGCAACGCCATCCCCAACTACCACTACGAGGATCTGGAACTGCTGCTGGACAAGTACGAGCAGACCGGTCTGAAAAATCCGGCTGCCATCGTAGATACCAACCACTCCAACTCCAACAAAAAATACGAACAGCAGATCCGAATCACCCGGGAGGTACTGCGAAGCCGCCACTACGATCCACGGATCTATGCCCTGGTAAAGGGCCTCATGATCGAAAGCTATCTGGAGCCCGGAGCCCAGAAGATCGGCTGCGGCCAGCACATTTACGGCAAATCCATCACCGATCCCTGCCTGGGCTGGGAGGAATCCGAACGGCTGATCTACGAGATAGCGGAACTGTGCTGAGAATTCGCTCCATCCCTTCTTCCCGCGGAAGACATTATAAAAACCTTTACTCATACAGAAGGACCGCTGCTTCAACCGCAGCGGTCCTTCCTGATTATCTGACTTTTACATTCCAAACACTTCTCTGGCTTTCGCCATCCGCTCCGCCACCGGCACCCGGAAGGGGCACCGATCCTCGCAGCTTTGGCAGCCGATGCAGTCGCCGGCATGCTTCTCCAGAGCCTTATAGTGTTCCCTTACGGAAGACGGCACCTCCGGCTGCATGGCCGCCAGGTCGTAAAGCTTGTTGACCATGGCAATATCGATCTCTTCCGGGCAGGGCCTGCAGTGGCCGCAGTAGGTGCACTGGCCCAGATAGGCGTGCCTGGGCGCATGGGCCAGAACGCTGGCGTAATCCTTTTCCTCCTCCGAGGCCGTCTCGTAGGCTGCCGCTTCCCGCACCTGTTCCGGGGTATCGAAGCCTGCCAGGATGCTGGCCACCGCCGGGTGGGTCAGGGCGTAGTGGATGCACTGCGCCGGAGTCAGTGCCACTCCGAAGGGAGACCGGGCCGCGTCAAAGAGCCTTCCTCCCGCAAACCCTTTCATGACCGTGATCCCCACATCCCTCTGCTCGCAGATCCGGTACAGCTCCGCCCTCTCCGGGGCAATGCCTCCCAGCTCCTCTGCGTATTCCTCCGCGAAATAATTATCCAGATTGTCTGTGGCCGGCATCATGTCAAAGGCCGGATTGATACTGAAAAGGAGCATCTCCACTATGCCGCTCTCTGCCGCCAGCCGGGCGGTATCCGGGTTGTGGGTGCTCATGCCGATATGGCGGATAACGCCCTTTTCCTTCAGTTCTTTTACATACTCAATGAACTCTCCGTCCATAATCTGTCGGTATTCCTTTACAGAATCCACATAATGGATCATGCCCAGGTCGATATAGTCTGTCTCCAGTCTCTCCAGCAGATCCTGAAACGCCTCTTTGACAACTGGCAGCTCCCTGCTGCGGACATACTGGCCTTCCTGCCAGGTGGAGCCCAGATGCCCCTGGATGATCCAGCGATCCCTTTTTCCCCGGATCGCCTTTCCGATATTCGCGCGGACCTTGGGCTCCGGCATCCAGCAATCCAGGATATTGATTCCGTTCTCCCCGCAGAGGTCGATGATTTCTTTTACCTCCGCCTCGTTATGGCGCTCCAGCCACTCCGCCCCCAGTCCGATCTCGCTGACCATCAGCCCTGTTTTGCCCAGTCTCCTGTAATTCATATTCTCTTGCCTCCCTGTACCTATTTTCGGGGATGGGAACGGCTGTATACCTCCCGGATCCTGTAAATCCCCATATTCAGATACATCTGCGTGGTGGAAATATCGGAATGTCCCAGCATTTCCTGCACGCTCTTTAAATCCGCCCCGTTCTGCAGCATATGGGCCGCAAAAGAATGGCGCAGGGTGTGGGGCGTAATATCCGCCGTAATCCCTGCCGCCGAAGCGTATCCCTTCAGAATTTTCCAGAATCCCTGACGGCTCATGGGATTTCCGCTGCAGTTGGTAAACAGGTAGGCGCTTTCCCGGCCCTTTAAAAGCTTCTCCCGACCCTCCCTCAGATATCGGCTCAAAGCCTTTCTGGTCATTTCGCCGAAAGGCACCATTCTGTCCCTGTCATGTTCCCTGCAGGTAATATACCCCATCTGCCAGTTGAGATCCGCAAGCTTCAGGCCTGTAAGTTCGCTGACCCGTATGCCTGTGGCATACAGAAGCTCCAGCATGGCCCGGTCCCGCATCCCTTTGGGCGTGTCCTCCTCCGGCTGACGCAGAAGAAGATCCACCTCCTCCACGGTCAGAATCGCCGGCGCTTTTTTCTCCACCCTGGGCGGACGCAGGGTTTCTGTGGGATCGTTTCTCAGCCCCTGCTCCTTCACCAGATACTGAAAAAAAGAACGGAGCGCCGCGATACTCCGTGAAACCGTGGCCGGCGACAGCTTTTCCCGTTCCAGATATAGCATATAGGAATTCAGATTGGTGGATGTGATCTGTGACGGCTCTGTAATTTTCTGTTCCTTAAAATAGACCTCCGCTTTCCGCAGATCCCTTTCGTAGGAAATCTCCGTATTGCGGGAGGTTTTCTTTACATTATGTAAATATTGGAGATACTCCTGAATTGCATTTATCATATCTTATGTCCCTCTGTGAAATATTATAAAAGCAATTCACCCTTCAAAATCTATGCTGATGCTGGCACCACGGATCGCTTCGCGCTCCCGCAATCCTAAAAGCATCTCAAATCCGCACATTTTTTTGCAAAAAATGACTCCTTTTCGGTGTTTTGCGGGTCAAGTCGATATGCTGTTTCACGCAGGCATGAAAGGCATATCTATTTGCCCCCGGTGTCATCATATATGCCATTATAAACAGTTCTCTTTAAAAAATCAAACGCAATTTTTGCGGTAAATACAGGCATTTCCGGGATTTTTCCCAGTGTTCAACAACATATCGGAAACACGGTCTTTTGCCCTACCACATCTTGTGAGAATCCTATTTGTAAACTTTTTGTAACTTTTTCTTAAATTCCCAGGACCGCCTCCAGCACATGAGGGTTCACATAACATTCCAGAAGAATCCCGCAGAAAATCAGAGCCAGTCCGGCTCCGGAAGTCATAAGATAATCCCGGTAGGTTCCCGCGGCAAGCTTTTCCCCCGCCCAGCTGCGGGCAGACATCCGCCAGACGGCAGTAAGATAAAAAAGCCCGGCCGGGAGATACACAAAAATCTGCGGCACCGCGGCGGCTGTCAGCACTGCCAGCCCTTTTGCCCCCAGCTGCAGAACCGCAATGGCAGCCAGGGTCCCGCCCAGAAATCCGCTCCAGAGCAGACCGGCGGCAATCGCCAGTTTCCCCAGAACCGTGATGCCAAGGGCGTGAAGAACCAGCAGCGTCCCGCCCCGTTTTTTGGTGAGATACCACAGATATCCTTCCATCCGGAGCGTGCCGCTCCCCTGCAGGGTGAATAAAGTCAGAGTCTCCAGATCTCCGGTCCGGTATCTCCAGGCCAGATTCACAAACAGGATGCCGGCGGCAAATCCGGCCAGATACAGCAGGAGAAAAAATCTCCAGTACAGGAGTTCTTCGGATTTTCTGAATTTTCCCATATAAAATCCCCCTCACGCAATTCTATGAGGGGGATTGTCTGTTCATTCCTGTTCCTTTTTTTCTTCCTCCGGAGACTCATCCTCCGGCTCCACGGGCGCTTCTTCCGCCGCTTCCTCTATCTGTTCCGGGGACTCATCCGCCGCTTCCGGAGATTCTTCCGCTGCTTCCGTCTCCTCCCGGGCGGATCCCTTTCCGGCTGAACTGAAAGTTTTTTTCAGACTTACAATTCCCCAGATCACAAAGGCTATGCCCGCTGCCAGGATGGCTATAGATGCCGCGGTAAGCGGAACCGCGTTTTCCCCTGTTTCTCCCGCGGCAACCTTCCGAAAGGTATCGCAGGCAATATAAATTACATAAATCCCGGCAATAATCCGAATGCCGTAATACACCTTATCATTTCTCATGTTTGTTCTCCTGTTTATTTCCGCAGTTTTTCAAAAGCGGTCCGTGCCGCCCCCACAGCTCCGCAGAGCTGAGCATACTCTGAAATATAGATCTTTTCTCCCAGCCTTTTTTCCAGTTCCCGCACCACGCCGGCATTGCGGGCCACGCCGCCGGTCATCATGTAGGGGCCCCGGGCCTTCAGCCGGCGGGCCAGGGCCGCGGTTTTCGCCGCTACCGCTTTATTCAGGCCGTGTATAATATCCGGAACCGCCGTATTTCTGGCAATCAGGGAAACCACCTCCGACTCCGCGAATACTGTACACATGCTGGAAATGTTAATATCTTCCTTCCACTCCAGTCCCCGGCGGCTCAGTTCTTCCAGGGACAGTTCCATGGTCCTGGCCATCATCTCCAGGAACCGCCCGGTCCCCGCGGCGCATTTGTCGTTCATCACAAAATTTTCCACGTTGCCCCGGGAATCCAGGCAGATAACCTTGGAATCCTGTCCTCCGATGTCAATGACCGTCCGCACGCCCGGGCACAGGAACCAGGCTCCTTTGGCATGACAGGTGATCTCCGTCACCGTCTCATCTCCCAGGCCGATATTTTCCCTTCCGTAGCCGGTAGACACAATCCCGGCAATCTTCTCTCTGGAGACGCCCGCCCGGTCCAGAGCCTCCTGAAAGGCTTTTTCCGCTCCCCTGGCAGCTCCTGCCCCTGTGGGGGTCACCGACCAGCCGGCAATGGTTCCGTCCGGCCCCAGGATCACCGCGTCGGTGCTGGCGGAACCGCTGTCGATCCCCGCCGTATATCCGCCGCCGTTTTGCGGGATATTCTTCTCCTCCGAAACCAGGCCCAGGCCCGTTTCGCCAAACGCCTGGATCCGGGTGGCCAGCTGGCCCTCGCTCTGTCTGGTGCCGTCGGTCTCAATTTTCAGCAGCGGCACCTCCGCCCTGTCCTTCTGCGCCGCGTATTCAAAGCTGTAATAGTCGCAGAATTTCATGGTGTGGTAGATGATCCCCCGCACCGACGGGTCCTGTGTTTTTCTTAGTCCCACATCCTCCATGCGCATACAGGGATACTGGTCCAGCAAAAGCGCCGCGTACCGCTCAAAAAATTCATCTTCCCCTTTCGGCGGATCCGCCGGCCGGGTAAGCCTCCTCCTCCCGCTGCAGGTATCATTTCGGATCCGGACCGGCAGTATGGTACGAATATGATCCAAAAGCCGTTCCCCGCCGTGGGCTCCCGCGAAGCTGACACAGGGTTCCTCCCTCTCCTCCGGCTCCTTTTCCGGCAGAGCCGCCCAGGCTTTCTGAACATCAAAACCCCTTCCGCTGTAAGCCTCATAGCTTTCTTTCAGCCGCCTGAGGCTGGCCTGAAATAATTTCTTTTCCTCCGGGCCGCCGCGATGGGGCAGGTCCAGCAGATACAGAAAATCCAGAGAACCGTTTTTCTCCAGAATATCGTACATCCTCCGCGCCACATCACAGCAGTTTACCAGCACCAGCTCCCGGACCTCCGGACCCAGGGCCGCCTCCAGCAGCGCCTTGCCGTATCCGCAGAGATTGGGATGCCCCAGGCTGTCCGCCCGCTCAAAATCATCCGTCTCCTCCGGAAGACGCTCTGTCGGAGCGGAAAATCCCGCGAACAGTTCCAGCGGCGTATATTTACACATGTACCAGATCATGTTTTTTTCTCCTCCAGCATCTCAATAAAAGCCTGAATCCTGGTAGCCATCTGTCCGTTTCCGGAATTATTCCGGTGGCAGCCGTCCCCGTCCAGGATCAGAACCGGATAACCGGCCGCTTCCAGCATGGCTCTGGCGTTTCCCGCCGCCCCCAGGGTCTGCTTGCAGCCCCAGTGACAGAAATACACCACTCCGTCAATCTCCTGTTCCCGGCACATGCCAAGAGCCCGGCGGATCCGGTTTTCAGAAGAGCCGTTAAAGGAATTCAGAACCAGGCGCCTGGCCATGCTCTCAAAGGGCTGCTCCGGGTTCTTATCGCAGAAGGCGTCAAAATTCATATCGCAGGAGACCACCTGGCATCTGCCGCTGAAATTCAGCAGCTCCCTCAGCGGTTCCTGGTAATAGGGAATGGTGTGCATCCACAGCAGCCTCACGCCTCTGGCGGGAGCGGAAGCCTGAATATCCCTCAGCAGCATGCCGGCGTACCGTTCCATTTCCGGCGTCCCCAGCAGCACATGGGTGCCGAAGACCTCGTAAAGCTCGCTGGTCAGATCATTGTCCAGGTATTTGCCCCTCTTTGCCCTCTGGCACTCCCGGAAGAGCTCCACCGTGCGGCAGCTTCTGGCCGCCGCGGCTTTTAAGGCTTCCATGTCCAGCTTCCTTGCGGTGATTTCCTCCAGAAGTTCCGCCAGCTGCCGCAGCTGCCCCGCCACATACTCCACGCTTTCCTCCGTCCTGTCGTAGGGCACATCAATATACTGTTGGGGAATCCCATAGTGCTCCGCCGCCCGGCGGAAGGTCAGATTGTTGGCGTCGCAGACCAGGGAGGTGTTCACCACCAGCCGGGGCTTTGGAATCACTCCCGACAGGATGCCTCCCAGCAGAACCTTGTGATAGGAACAGTAGGTCTCCGCGATGCCGCAGCTCTCCGCGTACTCTACAAATCCCTGTTCTGCCGCCGCGCCGTTGATGTAGCAGGCCATGGCCTCCGCGAACATGGGATGGATGCCAAAAACCTGCAGCAGCTCGCAGGGCATAAAAATGCTCACCAGCGCCGCCCGCTCCGGATGCAGCAGGGGAGCCAGAATGGCTTCCATGGACTGCAGTGCCATATACTGTCTTGCCGGGCTTAAGCGTTTATCCGGAAAATGCTTCAGCTGAAACCGTTTGGCCCGGTATCCCGCCGTGAGAAGCTTCCCGGCCGTCCCGGGTTTTTCCCGGACCATGCCGCTGACGCCGTTTCCGAATTTTTCTACTATCGTACTCATAACAGTTCCAGCCCCACGTCTCTCAATTTCCCGTCCACCGCCTCCCCCAGCCACTGGGCCATGGAGATTCCGTCCAGCTTCGTATAAAACCGCCGGTGCCTCACTGCGGTGTGGACGGTCCCGCCCCGCATGAGGAACAGATTTTTCCAGTCGTAGAGAAACATGGTAAACCGGGAAGTGAGTTTTTTCAGCTCCTTCACCATATGCAGGAGCTGTTTCTGAAACAGCTCCTGCACCTCCGCGTCTGTCTTATAGACCTTATTGGCCACGTCATTGTAGTAAGCGCTCAGAAGATAGTCCCTCACGGAGCTGGCGTAAAGATAGTTCAGGCTGTCCCCCCGGCGGCGGTACAGATCCCTGTACCAGTCCAGGGTAATATTCTCTCCCTTCAGAGGCCGCCATACCGCGGCATCTGTCTTCCAGATATCCCGGGCCGTGGTTCTCCAGCGGTCATACAGCAGCTGCCCGCTGTCCGACAGCAGGGTCACGTCCCGGCAGCGGGGATAAAAATCATCCAGAATCTCCCCTGCCAGGGCCGGAACCGCGAAAGCCCCGGCGCTGTCCCCGGCGATCAGCAGTCGGTCCGCCCGGGGGAAATAGCGGATCCCCGCTTCCATGCCCGCCCGGAAATTTCCGTGGCCGTGGAAATGCAGGATCTGCCGGCTTCCGTCCTCCGCCTCATAGGGAAAATCATTGTTTCCCACATGAAAATCCCCGGTGGCGTAGGTGATAATGATAAAATTCCAGTCGTTAAAAGGGTTCTTTGGATTCCCGTCCTCCATGATCCCCGCGTGGATATTCATAATCTGGGTAAAGGGCCGCAGATTGTTCCAGTAATAATTGGGCAGTCCCGCCGCCACCTTTCCCCCGGTCACCGGTCTGGCCGCTGTGTATTCATTCCAGGCCACGCCTCCTCCCGAGAGGAACACGCAGAGATTTTCCGTATTCCCTTTTTTGATATAAATATAGTAATCCGATCCGTCGCCGGTAATGCCCTCCGGCACCGCCACCCGGTACCATACATGGGGTTCCGGTTCTCCCCGAAGATAGGGGGCTTCCTTTTTTGAGCGGACGATCTGCCGCTCTATGGAATTTTCCACAAAATCCCCCACCCGGACACTGAAAGGCTCTCCCGGCTTCTTTTCAGGTTCTTTCATCTCTTTTGTCCTTCCTGCAGTCTATAAATGAAAATTCTTGCTGGCCGCCCGCTTCAGCACCCGGAACCGGAAAATCAGCGCCGCCGCCGCCAGGATCCACACAAACACCAGGCTGAGCACCGCCGGCCAGACAAAACGGTTGCTCTTCGTCAGCAAAAAAATCAGCTGGCAGTTGGCCAGGATCATGTCCACCGCCAGATAAAGAATATATTCCTCCAGGGCGTAACTCAGGCCCTTCCCCACCGCCATAGTGGTAATGACCAGCCCGGCAAAGCAGCAGGGCAGCACCCACTGCACCGACCAGCCGTGAAATCCTGTAAACCGGTCCGCCAGAAGGCAGACCCCCATAGCCAGATAAAACTGTACCGTGATATTCCTCACCACATTATTCCGGTAATACACGCCGATCACCACATCCAGCCAGAGAATCAGAAAGCCCGCCATAGTCAGGGGTATCCACAGCATGCGCAGATCCAGCAGGAAATACAGGGCCGCGAAGGCGATCTCCACCGCCGCGAAGCAAAAGCTGATGATCTTCAGGGCAGAGGTCCGGCTGATCTTTTTCTGCCCCAGTTCCGGGAAAGCGTCCTCGGTGGGTTCCCCGGTCAGCTCTCCCTGACAGAGGGGACAGCAGCGCTTATTTCCTCTTATGCTTATTCTGCACTTTTTGCAATACTGCACGCTTTTTCACCTCCTGCGCGTTGTTTCCGGTCACCGCCAGCTCCACCGGAATTCCCAGATCCACCAGCCTTCTGAAAAAGTGCATAATCATGGTGTGGTCCGTGTAGGCGGAGGTCACCCCAAAGGTCAGCTTATCCTGAAAAGAACTGATGCACATCTGCACCCGGTTGGTGGACATGTAGCTGCTGAATTTTTCAATAAAGGGAACCAGCTGCTCCGGCATCTCCACTTTTCCCACATTGGAAACCGTGCTGGTCACGCCTTTTTGCATCAGGGTGCTGATTCCCCGGATTCCCAGATCCTTCAGCACCAGTGGAACCAGCTTGACCGCCCGGTTGTGCTCCAGAGCCGCATAGGCGTTCATGGTCTGAAAAATTTTATCTTCCGACAGCAGTTCCTGAAATGCTTTCCGGACATGTTCAATAATGGGATCCAGATTCCCGTCATATTCCATACTATTGTAGGAAACATTGATGACCCCGAAAAAATTTCTGGTGGTGTGGGAGGGAAAATAATTCCGCAGATTCACCGGCACGCTGATTACGATGGGATATTTCCGCTCTCGGGTCCGCATTTCCTGCAGAATCGCTTCGATATAAACTGCCGTCACCAGCACCGCTATGGTTGTGCCGCAGGAGCGGGCTTTCTCCAGCATTTTCCGCACCGATACGGTTCCCTCCAGAAGCTGGATTTCCAGATTTTCGTTTCTCTCTCCCTTAATGCGGTAGGCCCTTTTGGGAGGCCTCTCCTTCAGCCAGTTTTTTTTCGTCTGTTTGGTATAGAACCGGCTGAAGGCATCGTCCTCTTTTTCCCGGACAGAAGAGGGATCCTCCAGCTTCACATTGGGGTCCAGCTCATACCGCTCCACCAGATAGTTGGACACAATGCTTCTGAAAAATACAAAGGCCCCGGTGCCGTCGCTGAGAGCGTGGAACATTTCCAGGCTGATCCGTTTCTTATAATAAAAGAGCCTGTACAGAAGATTTTTCCCGCCCTTTCTGTAAAGCATGCTGCAGGGAGGAAGATTTTCCTCGCAGACCACCGCCCGGCGGCTGCTGGCCTCCAGGTAATACCAGAACAGCCCTCTTTTTAAAACACAGTTAAAATGCGGAAATTCACGAATGGTTTTGTCCAGCGCGCGCTGCAGAATATCCTCCCGCACTTCCTCCCGAAGTTCACAGCAGATGCGGAACACCCGGGTATCCGCCCCTACGGTGGTGGAAGGGATGATCTTTGCCGCATTGTCCAGTTCGTACCATCTGTCGTTTTTTGCCATGGCATCTCCTTTTGCTGGGGCAGAAACTTCTCCCTGCGCCCGTACTGAATGTATCATACCATTTTCTGATTTCCGACGCAATATAAAAGCCGGAGGTGCCGCCGGATCCCTCCGGGATCCGGCGGCACCTCCGGCACATGTTCTGAGGAGGCGGCGGGAGTTGATGAGGAGCCTCCCGCCATGCGGAATGTTTTAAGCAGATACAAGTTTTTTCCCTAATTCTTCACAGGCGGCTTTCGCCGTCTCATCCGGTTCATTGTTGCAGATCAGGCCCTCTTCCCCTACAATCGAGGCTCCCGCCTCTTTCATCCGGTCCGTCCAGATCCGCATCCACTCCCCATCGCCCCAGTCGTAGGATCCAAATAGGGCAATCCTTTTTCCGGCGGCAAATCTTTCCACTTCAGAGGCAAAAGGCTCCACAATGGTATCCTCCAGCTCTTCCGCACCCATGGCAGGACATCCCAAGGCAAAGGCGTCACATTTTTTCAGTTCTTCCGGGCCCATGTCTTCCATGGAGACCACCCTGGCTTCTCCTCCCGCAGCCTCGACTCCTTTGCCGATGGCCCGGGCCATTATCTCCGTGTTTCCGGTTCCGCTCCAGTAAGCGACAGTAATCTGACTCATATGATTGATCCTCCTGTAAAATAAAATGTAAGATCCGCAGTTCAAAAAGCCGCAAGCGCTCTTTCGCCGGAAGAAAAAGCAGCGATCATCTCCCACAGACCCTTGCCTTCCCCCGCCAGTCTTTCTGCTTCCCGGCGGACCATGCGGTACATGGCGAAAATTTTCCTGGCATGTTCCGCATCGCCGTATACCTTCCAGTATCCGGAATACAGATAATTTTTCCCTTTATGTTCCATAAACCCCCGGACATCCCCCAAGGGATACCCCAGCAGCAGGCCCAGCTCATGGGGATAGCAAGCTCCCCGATTGAGGTACTCCCCATACCTCTGTTTCAGAAAGCGGAACACTTCCGGCACCTGAAACCGCCGGTACCCCAGTTCCATGAGAAACTCTCTCACCCGGGCGTCCTTCAGCAGCGTCTCAATCTCCTCCAGCCAGTACACCAGCCAGACACTTTTCCGCTTCCCTCCATAGAGATATTCAAAAGATAGACCGGTTCCGTCCATGACTTCCATAAGCTCGAAAGCCCCCGCCCGTTCCAGAATCAGGAGATTCGACGGCTTTATCCCCGCCAACACCGGAGCGCACTGTCTGGCGCTTTCTATCCTGGCAGTTTTTCTGCACTCTTCCATGGCCCACTCCTTTCTTAGTTAGTTTATACTAACCTATGATTTTTAAAAAACAGGTACCCATTTCCCCGGATATTCCGAAGGCGGCGGATCCCCGCATTTTCTGAGGAGGTGGCGGGGGTTGGTTTTCAGATGAGCGTCCCCCGCCATAAATGATGGGTAATGTATACAAATATTGACAGATATCTTTGGTCAGTCCTGCATTTGTTAGAACCCACTAACTACTGGCCATTGAAAAACGGGGCCCTGTTTCCCCGTTTTTCTCCGGGCAGCAGCGATGTCCGCCTTCCCGGCAGTCATCACATCATTTGAAAGGATTTTTGTATGCAGTTTGGTTAGCCGTTTCTAACCACAGTCATATAGTACCATACTCTTCTATATTTGTAAAGCACTATTTTTAAAATAATGAGTTTCCCGGCAAAGGGACATGAGACACGGATTGCTCCTCCGCAAAAATCCAACAAACTTTTCAGAATTCCATTCAGAAATTTTCCGAATATATATCAAATGCAAAAAAATTCATTGACAAAATCCCTCTATCAATACAATAATGTTATTAAAAGAAGATACTGAAGCGTACGTAAAAAAGGCATCGGGAGGAGGGATACCTATGAATACTCGCTTAAAAAAAGTTGTTTTTTTAGGTTTTGTCATTATAATAATAATTTCCTGCATATCACTTTGTATATATTTCCAGCCGAAACCCTTAATTAAGGATATTCATTCCTGTGCTATATCAAGGATTGCTTACAAAGGAACGGAAATTACGGATGAAGCAGCGCATAAAAATGTTTTGCAAGTATTAATCCGTTATAAGAGCAGAGCATCGTTTGAGCAGATGCATTCCTATCCGATTGAAAACGCGGTAGTTGAAATTGACGGTACTGATAACAGTAAACCATTTCATATTGTTTTAGGAAAAAACAATTTTAAATATGAACATGCCGGAGGTTTCATACGCAAAATCATTTATGGGGATCGCTTATTGGAGGACTTAGAAAAAATTCTCGTCAAACTATGATTTCATAGGAAGGAGGTTCCTATGCGCAAAAAATTATCCTATCTTTTCATATTTTTTTACTGATCACTATGATCGGATGCGGCAGTGCTTCCATTCTTTAAAGAACAATTTTGTGAGAAACTGGCGCAGACAGTAAATAAAACAGCGGCAGATTTTCATTTGACGTTTTGAGGCATGCAACGGCGCTGCTTTTCAATACAGATCCGGGAGGATATGACAGAACATGATAAAAATTCAAAACCTAACCAAAGCATATCAGAAAAAGAAGGTTGTCTGTAATCTGACCATGGATTTAGAAAATCAGGTGTACGGATTACTGGGGCCAAACGGGTCCGGAAAGACTACGTTATTAAGAATGCTGGCAGGCGTTCTCCTGCCAACGGCGGGCAAAATAGAAATCGACAGAAACAGTATCGGATATCTTCCGCAAAAATTCGGATGTTTTCCCGAATTAACAGTCAAGGAACAGTTGGAATACTTTGCCTGCCTGAAGAAAATTCCCAAAAAACTTCACGAAGAAGAAATCGACCGGGTACTGGACATCATCCATTTGTCTGACAGAAAAAAAGATGCCTGCAGGAAATTGTCCGGCGGGATGGTACGGAGGATGGGAATTGCCTAGGCACTTCTGGGAAATCCAAAAATACTTCTGCTGGATGAACCCACCGTAGGGCTCGACCCGGAAGAACGGAACCATTTTCATTCCATTATTTATAAAATCAAAGGCAAGATGTCCATCATCCTGTCCACACATTTGGTGGAAGACGTAGAAGATCTGTGTGAAAATATTATCATTCTTATCAACGGTCAGATTCGTAAAGCAGGAACAACCGAACAAATTTTGCAGGAACTTCAGGGACGGGTTTTTGAAATTCCGGAAAAACAGGCACAGGCATTCGGTGATTCTGTTTACATAGAGTCGCATTTCAAAAAAGAGAACGAACCTATGGCAAGACTGGTTGTATTAGAGGAGAATCTGAATTTAGCGGAAACATATTCACCCTTTAGCATCTGAGATTTTGAAGAATCAGGATCCATCCCTGTTGTCCCCTCAAAGTTTTCAAAAAATAGAGCGGTTGGAACGATTAAAAGGCTTTGCAGATACCATGGACAGTGAAAGCCTGATGAAAAAGCTTTTTGATTACACCCTGCACCCGGAAACATACGGAAGTGACGAAAACTTTTTTGACGCTTTGGAAGCCCTGTAATTTTTCTTAATTTTGCGGACCCCAGGCCCGCCGGTCTTCCCGGAAATACCGGGGAGTCCGGCGGGCCTGCGGCTTTACTTTTATCACCCTCTGTCTTTACCCTCAGAAATACTCCGTGGAAACCTCCCGCAGCGCTTCTTCCAGTGACTTCTGCTCCATATTTCCCAGCAGAGTCAGAGCCATTTCCCCGGCGGCTCTCCGGGAAAGTCCCAGACGGCCGGCTAACAGGCCGGCCAGGCAGTCCAGCCGGCGCCCCCACTCCTCCATGGCAGTTCTTCCCTCCTCGGTAATCCGCACATCCGCATAAGGATCCTGGGTAATCAGCCCCATATTTTCCAGCCGGCACAGCATCCCGCAGACGCTGGGCTTTTTCACGCAGAGTTCTTTTGCCAGATCTGTACAACGGATCTTGTCCCCGTGATCCAGTTTCCGCAGAGCCATCATATATCTCAGCTGCGACGCAGTCAGTTTCATCTCTCCTTCTCCTCTGTCCCGCTGGACCGCAGATACGGCCGCATGCTGAGACCGCTGATGGCCATGGTGGAGCCATTATGGAGCAACGCGGCGGTGGCCGGCGGCAGAATGCCCGCCATGCCGGAGACCAGCAGGGAGGTGTTGATCCCCAGAATCCATCCGTAATTTCTCTGGATCCGCTTCATCAGACTCCTGCAGAGTTTCCGAAACAGAATCAGATCCTCCAGATTCTCCGACAGCAGAGTAACATCCGCCACCTCTCTGGCCAGAGCCGAAGAGTCTTTCATGGCAATAGAGACATCAGCAGCGGCCAGAGCCGGAGAATCGTTGATTCCGTCCCCCACCATAACTACCGTATGTCCTTCCCCTTTCATTTTCTTGACCATAGCGGCCTTGTCCTCCGGCAATACCTGCGCTTGAAATTCAGTAATGCCCAGTTCCCGGCAGGCCCGCCCTGCAGAGGCCTCGTTATCACCGGTCATCATAATAATATGCCGGAATCCGTTCTGCCGGAGCTGTTCCATCACGCTTGCAGCCTCGGGCCTTACCGGATCTTCAATACCGATCATGCCGGCCAGCCGGCCCCCCACCGCCAGATAGATTACGGACAGGCCGTGCATCTTCTCCTCTTCCAGCTTTTGCGCCTCTTTTGGACAGGGAATCCCCAGGTCTTCAAAAATAAAGTGCGCACTTCCAATCTGGGCCCTCTGCTCCCGAAGGATGGTGCTGATTCCATGGGCCACTACATATTCCACTTTAGCATGCTCTTCCTCATGTTTCAGATTTTCCCGGGCCGCCTGGGCTACAATGGCCCGGGCCACACTGTGAGGAAAATGTTCCTCCAGACAGGCAGCATCCCGCAGAACCTCCTTACGGCTCCAGGGAGCGAAGGGAATGACACAGGCCACTTTTGGTTCCGCAGCGGTAAGGGTGCCGGTTTTATCGAAAATAATAGTGTCTGCCTGGGCGTATGCCTCCATAAATTTTCCGCCTTTCACCAGAATCCTGCGTCCGGCAGCTTCCTTCATGGCGGAAATTACCGCAATGGGAATGGAAAGCTTCATAGCACAGGAATAATCGACCATAAGGACAGACATAGCCTTGGTCAGATTTCGGGTCAGCAGCAGAGTCGTCAAGGAAGCAGCAAAGCTGAAGGGCACAATAGAATCCGCCAGGCGCTCCGCTCTTCCCTGAATACCGGCTTTCAGCGCCTCTGACTGATCGATCATTCCCACAATGGCCTGGATCCTGCTTTTTCCCGCCAGTTTCCGGACTTCTGCCACAATGTTCCCTTCTTCTACTACTGTTCCGGCGTAAACTGTGTGGCCGGCAGTCCGCCTTACCGCCAGAGGCTCTCCGGTCATTGAAGACTCATTGATCATAGCTTCTCCCGCCCGCACTGTGCCGTCCACCGGGATCATGGCACCTGCCTGAACACGGATGCAGTCTCCCGGCTGAATGGAAGCCATGGGAACACTTACATCCCCGGAATCTGTCACCTTCCATACCCGGTCCACCTGTACGGCCAGGCTGCCCGCCAGGGCAGAACGTGTTTTTTTGCGGGTATACTCCTCCAGATACTCGCTGATCTTTAGCAGCAGCATAATCGAAGAGGCTGTTTTGGGTGAGCGCTGGGCAAAGGCGCAGGTAATAGCTGCCGCATCCAGAACTTCCACCCGAAGCTGCCCCCGTCCCAGGGTCCGCAGACCCTTTTTCATAAAGCCCGCAGCTCGAAACGCCGCATGCAGCACCCGCACCGGAGCCGGCATAAACCATTTCAGAAAGAAGTGGCGGGCCAGAGTCCCAATTACTTTGTTCTGAAAAGTTTCATCCAGCTCCCGGAGCTTCTCGTCTTCCGTGGGATGCTCAGACGGAAGTTCCGTCCTTTTCAGGTTCTCCACCCACTGAAAAAGCGCCTCTCTGCAGGAGCCTTCATAATAGATCAGAATGCCCCCGTTGTTGTAGGATACGGTGGCAGAGACTACCCCTGGAAATCTCCGGAGCATACCGGCAATCCCATATCCCTGTTCTCTGGAAAAAGCGTATTTCCCCATACGCAGACGGAGTTTTCCGGGTCTGTCATATATAATCTGGTACTTCAATGTTTTTCCTGCCCTTCCGCCATCAGGCTCCTTCTGCCGATTCTTTTTCTTCTGCTGCTTTGGCTTTGGCCTCTTCGTAAATATCCTGCGCCTCATCCTTCAGATTCTGCAGCACCTCCGCAGCTGAATCCTTCAGAAGCATTCCCTTAGCCATTCCGTTTACGCATGCCTTTCTGGCCGTCTTGCTCCTGGCAAAAATTCCCGCGGCGACTCCTCCCGCAAAACACCAGAATTTCCAGTTTTTCATCATGCTACTCATCTCTCTTTGCCTCCTTTTACTTTTTCTATCTGATCAACAGGGGGCATCCGAAGACGCCCCCTGACGGATCCTAATGTTTTTGATCTGCCGCGCTATGACAGCTTCCCTGACAGCCTCCGCAGCCTCCGGCACAGCTGCTGCAGGATTTTCCGGATTTTTTATCCTTTCGTATGCTTCTGACTGCCAGCGCCGCCAGGGCCGCCACGATCAGCAGGACAACAAGGGTTCCCATATGACATTCTCCTTTCTATGTTCAGCCTCCGGCAGCCGTCAGAATATTCAGGCTCCCGCCTTTCCCGCCTTGATCTTCATGTTTAGGGTCTCGCTTTCCCTGTAGGGACGGAACAGCAGATAAATAAACAGCGCGATGAGCGCGAAGGCCACGACGGTGAAGAAGCTGAAGCTTCCGGTAACGATCAGGTTCCATACCTGGTAAACACAGAGAGATACACAGTAAGCAAAGATGCACTGATATCCGATGGCAAACCAGAACCAGCCGGCATTGTTCATCTCCCGTTTGATTGCGCCCATGGCCGCGAAGCAGGGAGCGCACAGCAGGTTAAAGGTCAGCAGGGCGAAAGCCGCCTGGGGCGTCAGCGCCTGAGCCAGCAGGCCCCAGATCTCCTCGCCGTTTTCCGCAACCTCGGCAAATCCGTAAATAATGCCGAAGGTAGCCACCAGATTCTCCTTGGCCACCAGACCGCTGACGGTAGCCACGGCCGCCTGCCAGAATCCAAAGCCCAGTGGAATGAAGATCCATGCGATGCCGCCTCCGATGGCAGCCAGCAGGCTGTTGTTCACATCCGCCACCATACCGAAGGCTCCGTTCTCAAAACCAAAGCCCTGGAGGAACCAGATCACAATGGTAGACAGCAGAATCACCGTACCGGCTTTCTTGATGAAGGACCAGCCACGCTCCCACATACTGCGGAGCACGCTGCCCACGGTAGGCAGATGGTATGCCGGCAGCTCCATGACAAAGGGAGCCGGCTCCCCGGAAAATCTCTTAAACTTCTTCAGAATTATACCGGAGCAGACCACCGCCGCGATGCCGATGAAGTAGGCGACCGGCGCTACCCAGGCGGCGCCTCCGAAAAGCGCCCCGGCGATCAGAGCAATAATGGGCAGTTTGGCTCCGCAGGGAATAAAGGTGGTGGTCATAACCGTCATCTTCCGGTCACGGTCATTCTCAATGGTACGGGAAGCCATGATTCCAGGAACGCCGCATCCGCTTCCGATGAGCATGGGGATAAAGGATTTTCCGGACAGTCCGAATTTGCGGAAGATCCGGTCCAGAATAAAGGCCACACGGGCCATATATCCGCAGCCCTCAAGGAATCCCAGGAAAATAAACAGCACCAGCATCTGGGGCACAAATCCCAGCACGGCGCCTACGCCGCCTACCACACCATCAGCGATCAGGCCGGTGAGCCAGGGTGCGCAGTTGACCGCCTCCAGAGCTCCGGTAACGCCGGGAACAATCCATTCCCCAAAGAGGACGTCATTGGTCCAGTCAGTCACAATGGTTCCGATGGATGTTACGGACACATAGTACACCACAAACATGATCGCAGCAAAGATAGGCAGCCCCAGCCAGCGGTTGGTCAGCACCCGGTCGATCCTGTCAGAACGGGACAGTTTCTCTTTGCTTTTCTTAACATAGCATTTTTTTATGACACCCGCAATGTAATTGTAGCGTTCGTTGGTGATAATACTCTCAGCGTCGTCATCCATCTCTGTCTCGGTTTTCTTGATGATTCCCTCCACATTGGGAACGCTCTTCATCTGCTCTCCGATGCGGCTGTCTCTCTCGAACAACTTAATGGCGTAGAACCGTTTCTGCTCTTCCGGGATCTCAGAACCCAGCTGGGATTCGATCTCTTTCAGCACGGTTTCCAGCTTCGGGTCAAAGGTATGTACCGCGGCGCTGATCTTTTTGCCCTGGGCCAGGCGCACCGCTTTCTCTGCCGCCTCTTTGACGCCGGTGCCCTTCAGGGCAGAAATTTCCACCACCTGGCAGCCCAGCTGTCCGGAAAGCTGTCCCATGTCGATCTTGTCTCCGTTTTTATTGACCAGATCCATCATGTTCACAGCCATAAGTACCGGAATGCCAAGTTCCATGATCTGGGTGGACAGATACAAATTTCTCTCCAGATTGGTTCCGTCCACAATGTTGATGATGGCGTCCGGCCGTTCTGTAATCAGATAGTTTCTGGCCACAACTTCCTCCAGGGTGTAGGGAGACAGCGAATAAATACCGGGAAGATCCATGATGACCACGTCTCTGTGTCCCTTCAGCTTTCCCTCTTTTTTCTCCACGGTAACACCCGGCCAGTTTCCTACAAACTGGTTTGCTCCTGTCAGAGCGTTAAACAGCGTCGTCTTTCCGCAGTTTGGATTTCCTGCCAACGCGATCTTGACTGACATTTTCCTTGTCCTCCTTCATTAATAGTATACGCTAACACTTTTATCTCAAAAATGTTAATATAGGCTAACTTATGCCCATAAAAATTTATGACACTTCGATCATGTCAGCATCTGCTTTCCGGAGAGAAAGTTCATATCCCCGAACCGTTACTTCCACCGGATCTCCCAGCGGCGCTACTTTCCGCACATAGATATTGGTTCCTTTGGTAATTCCCATATCCATAATACGCCGCTTGACAGCGCCTTCTCCGTGAAGCTTGATCACGGATACTGTCTCACCGCACTTGACATTCCTCAGTGTACGCATGTTTACGCTCCTCCTTTACCTCTTACACAGTTCTTTCCTAATTGCTGCAATCGCGGAACTGCCCCTTTCACACCATGATTCTATTTGCCATCTCCTTGCTGATGGCGATCCTGGATTCTTTTACATTGACGATCACGTTGCCGCCTGAGACAGAAACCACGGTGATATTGCTCCCCTCTACAAACCCAAGATTCTCCAGGTGACGTTTCACCTCTGCATTGCCACCTACCCGCCGGATGGTCGCGGACTCTCCTGCTGCCGTCATTGTCAAGGGCATCATATTTCCTCCTTTATAACAGATATGCCATAGGTTAGACTATGCTAATTTTTCTCGCACACTATATGTTAATGCAGACTAACCGTTTTGTCAATTATTTCTTTAGATTTTTTTTATTTTTCCATGCTTCCGCCTGGCGCATCACGAAAAAAAGACCCTGTCGCAAAACAGGATCTTTTCTACACAGCGACCCGGATCGGGTTCGAACCGACGACCTCCGCCGTGACAGGGCGGCGCTCTAACCAGCTGAGCCACCGGGCCATGTATCAGATATAAAATTGTGTGAGTGGACCTTCGGGGACTCGAACCCAGGACCGACCGGTTATGAGCCGGTTGCTCTAACCAACTGAGCTAAAGGTCCAAAGAGCCGATGATCGGACTCGAACCGATAACCTGCTGATTACAAATCAGCTGCTCTGCCAATTGAGCCACATCGGCAATCTAACTGAGGATTTCCTGAATCCAGCCGCTCTGGCTTTCCTCTATGACTCCGACGGGAATCGAACCCGTGTTACCGCCGTGAAAGGGCGATGTCTTGACCGCTTGACCACGGAGCCAACAACAGTAGTATGATAGCATAAAACTGCTGAAAACACAAGCATTTTTTTATTTTCATCGGCAGAATTTCTGCCGAATTTCTGCCGTCTTCTTTTGCAGGCAGGCCGGCGCGCGGAGGCGTTTACCCTGCCTGCTCCGCCAAGACACCGCTCAGGCTGTTGTCTGTAAAAAACGTATTGCCGTTATACAGAAACAAAATGCTGCCGATCTGATTTTCCTGGATCAAAGCCTCCACATCTCCATAATAATATCTGGGATCCACCACCAGGATCTGACGGAAGTAGGGAACCAGAAAGGGAATCAGGCAGTTCGCGTAGGAATCCTTGAATATCAGCAGCTTTTCCGGTGATTCCGAGGTTGTCCGGATATCCAGAAGCGGCCGGTTCCCGCCCAGAAACACTGCGTACTGATCCTTTTCCTTAAGCTTCTCCGGCGCGTAGAGAGAGGCTGTTTTTTCGCCTTTTTCCACATCATAGACAACTGCCTGGGTTCCCTCCGTCCCGTCCGGAAAGTAAATATAAATCGGTTCGCGGAATCCTCTTTCATATCCGCTTCTGGCTGAAAGAGTGCCGTTAAAAGAATCTGATACTGCCCGCGGAGTCAATTTCTCTGTGTAAGCTTCATTCAGCGCCATAACTTTTTTTGCTTCCTGAAACGCGTACCAGGCTCCCAGACTGGTCCAGTGGTGATCTGTGCGGTAATAGATTTCTTCGTCCCGGTGCGCTTCCAGCGCGCCGCAGGCATCGATCCAGCGGATCTGTTCCGGAAGTGATGCCCGCAGACGTTCCAGCTGTCCTTTTTGGTCTTCCGTTACGGCAAAAGCCGGCAGCTTATCCTGCAGAATTTCTGCCGCGTTGGGAGCGACCAGGAAATAAATTTCCCGCTCCTGATTCTTTTCCGCGAAAGAGCGGACTGCTTCTATATTGTCCTGCACATTGTCCCCTTCGTCGCTCTCGATTTTTTCCAGCAGATAATGATCTTCTCCCTTGAACACCCCGCCGGAATCTCTTCTGCCCAATAAATATTCCATGCCTGTGCTGACTTCTATCCATGCGTCCCGCCCGGCGAACTGATCTGACTGATATGTCTCATATTTTTTCATATAGGTGCCGTCCGCCAGGCTGCTCAGGCGCAGAGCGGGCCGCTGTTCAAGAATTCTGTTTTCCTGGCTGGAAAATTCTCTGTCCGGCGTCAGGCGGTTTAGTATTGAAAATCCAAAAACGGCAGCCAGAAACAGGATCGCCGCTATCCGGGCCGTCAGCTGGCGGACTCTGCGTTTTTTCCATTTTTCCATATAATTATCCCCTTAAATTAAAATCTGAAATACAGAAACGGATTGTAAGTCTCCGTTACCAGTCTGGCAATGCACAAAAAAAACAGCAGCACGCATACGCCGCACTGAAATGCGATTTTCATCCATCCTCTTTTCCTGAACGCTCGGCTGAAAATTCTGTGAACCGCCGGCGTGCAGCAGACAGCCGAAATAACAAACAGCAGCAGATTTGAGACAAGCAGATACAGACCTTCCGGATCTGTTCCCGGCCTTCCCCCGCTTCCGAACATGGCCCCCAGATAGCGGAAGGCTCCCGGAAGGGAAGGGCTGAAAAAGAATACCCAGCCTGTCAGGATCAGGAACAGACTGTACAGATGCCGGATGACCCGCGGAAGCCGCCTCAAAAAAGGAGCCAGAAGAAATTTTTCCGCCAGCAGAATACATCCGTAATACAGGCCCCAGGCCGCGAAATTCCAGCTTGCCCCGTGCCACAGCCCTGTAAGGAGCCACACGGTCATAATATTTCTGATATGTTTCAGCCTTCCGGCCCTGTTTCCCCCCAGGGGAATATAAACGTATTCCCGGAACCATGTGCCCAGAGATATGTGCCACCTCCTCCAAAATTCCGTAATGCCTGCGGAAGTGTAGGGATAATCAAAATTTTTCGGGAAGCGGAAGCCAAACATTTTTCCAAGTCCTACAGCCATATCCGAATATCCGCTGAAATCAAAATAAATTTGAAAGGTATAGGCCAGACAGCCGGTCCACGCGGTCAGTACCGAAAGCTTGTCCCCCGGCAGAGCGCTGACCTGGCTGAATACCTCCCCGGCCATATTTGCCAGCAGCACTTTTTTTGCCAGACCTGTGATAAAAACAGCGGAGCCGTTTCCGAACATCTCCCAGGTAACTTTACGTTCCTTCAGCTGCCCCTCTATCTCCTCATACCGCACAATCGGGCCGGCGATCAGCTGGGGGAACATGGTCACATATAATCCAAAAGAAATAAGATTTTTCTGCGCCCGTACTTTTTTCTTATACACATCGATGATATAGGATAAAATCTGAAACGTGTAAAAGGAAATCCCCACCGGCAGATTCAGTCCGGGCACCGGAAGATCAAAGGGCAAAAAAGCGTTCAGACTTTCCGCCAGAAAACCCGCGTATTTAAAAAATCCCAGAAGTCCCAGATTGACTGCCGCGGCGAACACAAAAAGTCTCCTGTTTCCCAGCCCTCTGGCCTCCCGCTCCGCCATTTCCAGCCCGCAGAAATAATTCAGCAGAATCGACAGGAGCATGAGAAAGACATAAACCGGTTCACCCCAGGCATAAAAAATCAGGCTGGCGGCCAGAAGGGCCGCATTTTTTGCCGGCCGCGGAACCAGAAAATATATCAGAAGGACGGCCGGCAGAAAGGTAAATAAAAAAACAAGGCTTGAAAATACCATGATGTCCTCCTCAGACTGTCCTCAAAAATTTTTCTTTTATTTCGTCTCCCTGGGGGGATACGGCCAGAAGAAAAAAATTCCCCTTTTTTATAAGGACCGCGTCCTGCAGAAGTTTTGTCTGCTCTTCCCCGTATCCTTCAAAATTCCGCAGCTGTGTCTCTATCCGCTGTTCTGCCGCGTCTTCTGCCTCCTCGATTTTTTCACTTTCATCCGAGGCGACCAGCAGAAGCTCATCCACTCCCATGGACTGGCTGGCATAATAAAAACAAACCGCGTCAAAATCTTTTTCGTTAAGGCCGTAAAATTTTTTTAAATCCTGTCCCGTCCCCAGCTGAAGATTTTGGAAATCTGCAGCCTCTGTTACAGCCGCCTCCACGGTCTGAAAAGATACGCTGCTTTTCCCGTTCCGGAAAGCCAGTACTGCCACATAGATAACCAGAAGAGCAAACACCGCGAATCTCGCCGCGGAAATCCGGTTCACCTTCTTTCTCATAATTCTGCCGCCTCCGCCATCCGTTCAAACCACAGCGGATAAAAATCCCGGGAAAAATGTTCTCCGTCCGGCTCATAAAACTCCTCTGAGACCAGGTCTCCGATTTCAATGCAGGTAACCCGTTCCTCCATGCAGAGTGCCCGCACAGCATCATTAAACTCCTCAATATGTGCCAAAACCGGATTTTGATCCAGGGCTTTCTGCTGTACCGGAAGTATGGTCGTCACATAAATTTCACAGGACGGCAAAGCCTCCCGCAGCTTCCGGATGATGCCCCGGTATTCTTCCTTAAATTTCCTGCTGTCCCCTCCGTCAGCTCCCAGATCGTTGAGACCGTAACTCAGAAAAATCTTTCCCGGATTTAATCCGATAGCCTTTTCGATATAGGGCTCTGTCTCCGAAAGACTGATTCCGATTTTAGCCAGCACTCTGGACTGATCCAGAATTTCATATTCCGCAAATCCCTGGGCCCTGGAATCCCCTAAAAGGACGGCATCTGACATTTTCTCATTCGGCGTTCTGTTTTCCCTCTTGGTCTGTTCCTGTTCTTCCCGTAAATCCCGCTCACGGATTTTCTCTTCAATTTCCGGAACCGTTCTCTCACTTAATTTTTTCAGCTCTTCTCTTCCATCAGCAAGCTGCAGCGGTTCTTTTCCGCTCTCCCCCTGAATATGAACGGCCGAAATCATGCTGACGCAGACTGCGGCGATACAGGCGCAGAGCCAAGCTTTTTTCTTTTGTTTTTTTTTCATCTTTTGAATTGCTCCTTGTGCTTCATGCCTGCTTATTCTTTTGCGATTCCGTAAAGCATAAAATCCAGCATTGTCTCCAAACGTGATTCATGGGCTTCCATAATATCCCGCATATCCCAGCCCGCGTATGCGGGGCTGTTAAAATAGCAGTTAAACATATCCTGTATCAGTTCGCAGTAAGCCAGCGCCGTCTCTGCTGTAACCCCCTCCCTCAGTTCAAGTCCGGAAATGATCCTGGCGTACAGAGCCCGGTTAAATTGATCGAATTCTTTCCGGATTTCCTTTATGTCCTGGCGTAGACCCGGCGGCGGCTGAAGAATTGCTTCAAAAAAGACTCTGGCGTACAGCGGATTTTCCCGGAAAAACTGCTCCCTCAGCCTCAGCGCGCGGCTGAGGCTTTCCTCTCCCTTTTCAGCCCGCAGATAAGCCGTCAGATTGGAAAAGCACCTCTCCGCGCACAGCAGAAATAATTCTTCTTTTCCGGAGAAATTGTGATATAACAGTCCCTTTGCGATCCCATGACCGCATATGGCATTGATGGTTGTTCCCCGAAATCCGTTTGTCCCGAATTCCTGAAGGGATGCGGCAATAATCTTTTCTCTGGACAGCCTGCTGCGTTCCTTCTGATTCATTTCCCCCTTGCCTCTCTTTCATTCAGTTCTGCATGCTCCATATTACAAGAAATAGACCATTTAGTCAATATTTATTTCTTCTGTCTCCTCTTAAGTTTCATTTTTTTTGAAAAATACTATTGTCTATTCCCGCAAACTTGTTTATTCTATTATAGTAACGAATCCATACTAGTAAAGTGAGGTAAAGAAGATGAAACCGATCAAAGAGGGAAAAGTCCGTGAGATTTACGACAACGGCGATAACTTGATCATGGTAGCAACGGACAGGATCAGCTGCTTTGATGTTATCCTGAAAAATACCGTGACAAAAAAAGGAACAGTTTTGACACAGATGTCCAAATTCTGGTTCAATCTGACAGAAGACATCGTGCCGAACCATATGATCTCTACCGATGTAAAAGATATGCCGGAATTTTTCCAGCAGCCTCAGTTTGACGGAAACAGCATGATGTGCCGCAAATTAAATATGCTTCCCATCGAGTGCATTGTCCGCGGCTATATAACCGGAAGCGGATGGGCAAGCTATCAGAAAGACGGCACTGTCTGCGGGATTAAACTGCCGGAAGGGCTGAAAGAGTCGGATAAGCTGCCTGAGCCTATCTATACGCCTTCTACGAAAGCGGAAATCGGCGATCACGATGAAAACATTTCCTATGAGCAGAGCATCGCTCACCTGGAGAAATTCTTCCCGGGCAAGGGCGAGGAATACGCTGCCAAACTCCGGGATTACACCATCGCGCTGTACAAAAAATGCGCGGACTATGCCCTGAGCCGGGGAATTATTATTGCCGACACCAAATTTGAATTCGGCCTGGATGAAAACGGAAATATTGTTCTGGGCGATGAAATGCTGACCCCGGACAGCTCCCGTTTCTGGCCTGCGGAAGGCTATGAGCCGGGACACGGCCAGCCTTCTTTTGACAAACAGTTTGCCAGAGACTGGCTGAAAGCCAATCCGGACAATGACTGGACTCTGCCCGAGGACATCGTTCAGAAGACCATCGACAAATATCTGCAGGGATATGAGATGCTGACCGGCAAAAAACTTCAGTAAATTCTTACTTCTAAAAGAAGATCTCGGGGATGGATTGTTCCGCGCAGGGGAGGGATACCATGCGAAAAGAAACGCGGAAAAAGCATTATTTTCCGGCTGCGGTGATCGTGCTTACAGCGGCCTGCGCAGCCTTTATCCTGGTTATGATTTTTCTCAGGCCGCATGCCGCGAAGCCAGAAGATAAGAGAAATAAAACGGAGTACGTCACGGAAATTGACGGATACGAAATGGCTGATCTGAGCATGTATGGAAATCTGCGGGTCTATGATCTGCTGGATGCCAATGGCTTTACCGATTATGAGGGTTCCGGCTATAACCGTTCATACCGCTACGATGCTGAAGATTTTCGGAACCTGAAGGGGTTGGATGAGAGTTATCTGTACGGTTTCTACTGCGCTACATCTGAAGAAAATTTTAATGATGTGCTCTCTGTGCTGGGGTATGATTCATTGGAACAATACCTGACGGAAAAAGAATACGTAGACGAAGACGGAAATCCCAGTATCGATGCCTGGAACGACGCTTCCATGAGTTGTCTTGCCGGGATTCTAAAACAGAACAGAGAAAGAGAGGGGGCTGCGGAATAAATCTGCGGGAGTATCCCAAAGTTTGTGTAAACCTTCAAACTGATGTAAGATAGACTTACCAGTTTGGAGGTTTATTTTATGGCAAGGAAAAAGGATACCCCACAAAAAGCAGCCCTTCGGGAAATGATGGGCAAC
>DVKB01000003.1 GCA_018716305.1 Candidatus Scatomonas merdigallinarum | reverse complement strand
CTGGCCGAAGGGAACCACCGTGAATCCCATGCCTTCCAGGTTCTGGACCATCTGCACGGCGCCCCACCGGTCAAAAGCGATCTCCCGGATGTTGAACCGTTCCCCCAGGCGCTCAATGAACTTCTCAATATATCCGTAATGCACCACATTCCCCTCCGTGGTCTGCAGGAAGCCCTGCCGTTCCCACACATCATACGGAACATGGTCCCTGCGTACCCGCAGATCCAGCGTCTCTTCCGGAATCCAGAAATACGGGAGCAGGTAGAACTTATCTTCTTCATCCAGGGGCGGGAATACCAGGACAAACGCCGTGATGTCCGTAGTGGAGGAAAGATCCAGGCCGCCGTAGCAGACACGCCCTGCCAGTTCCTCTTCATTGACCGCGAAAGCGCATTGATCCCATTTCTCCATCGGCATCCATCGCACCGCCTGCTTCACCCACTGGTTCAGCCGCAGCTGCCGGAAAGAGTTTTCCTCTCCCGGATTCTGCTTCGCCGACTCGCAGGCCGCTTTCACCTTGTCCATCCCCACTGTGATGTCCAGCGAAGGATTTGCCTTCTTCCAGACCTTCGGATCAGTCCAGTCGTCACCCTCATCCGCCCCATAGATCACCGGGTAAAAAGTCGGATCGATCTTCCGGCCTTCCAGGATATCCTTTGCTTTCTGGTGTGTCTCATAACAGATGGAGTTGGTATCCGTCCCCGCTGTGGTGATCAGAAAATACAAAGGCTGCATCCTGGCATCGCCGGAACCCTTTGTCATCACATCAAACAGCTTCCGGTTCGGCTGGGTATGCAGCTCATCAAAGACCACTCCGTGGATGTTGAATCCGTGCTTGCTGTATGCCTCGGCTGACAGCACCTGGTAAAAGGAATTGATCGGATGGTAGATGATCCGTTTCTGGGATGCCAGAATCTTTACCCGCTTGGAAAGCGCCGGGCACATCCGCACCATATCCGCCGCCACTTCAAAAACAATGGACGCCTGCTGCCGATCCGCGGCACAGCCATACACTTCCGCGCGTTCCTCTCCATCACCGCAGCAGAGCAGAAGGGCTACCGCAGCCGCCAGTTCGGATTTCCCCTGTTTCTTCGGAATCTCAATGTACGCTGTGTTGAACTGCCGGTATCCGTTAGGCTTGATGGTACCAAACACATCCCGGATGATCTGCTCCTGCCAGTCGATCAGTTCAAAGGGCTTTCCCGCCCAGGTGCCTTTGGTGTGACATAAGCACTCAATAAAGTTCACGGCAAAATCCGCCGCCTCCTTGTCGTAAACGGAATCCTTCGCCTTGAACTTCGTGGGCTTATACTTTTTCAGTTTCCGCATCTTCATCCGCACCACCGCCTTTTAGCCACTGCCGGTACACCTGCTCGGCGATCTTCGCCATCATCACCGGCGGTACGCTCATCCCACAGATATACTGGACACTCTGGCCCATAAAATCATAGTCCTGCGGAAAGGTCTGGCAGCTGATGATATCCCTATCCGTCATCAGCAGACCGTCGCACATCCGGTAAAGGCTGCTGCCGGAAACAATCGTCTGTACCGGTTCCTCATCCCTGTTGATCGGAGTAGAAAACCCGTTGTTCTTCACCTTACGTACCCGCTCATTGATATCCGCGATACACCGGTCCGTCGGAATCCGATATTTCAGAAGCTTCGCCTGCATACTGTTCGGATCCATTGGCTTGCCATATGGCTCCCGGACATCCCCAAACGGGATCGGCTTAGAATGGAACTCCATAGACAGTTTCGGATACTTCAGGTCTTTCCGACAGGCAATAAAAAAGACGCGCTCCCTTTTCTGAGGCACGCCCATCCTCGCCGCATTAAACAAAAAGATCTGCACCGCATAACCGGCATCATCAAACCCCTTCACGATCTGGTTGACCCAGCCCTTGGCATTCCCGATGATGATCCCCTTCACATTCTCCGCGATCACAACCTTCGGCTGCAGCCTCTTCGCTATCGCTATGAAATATAGGAAGAGATCATCCAGCCGCTGCTTTGCCTGTCCTTCCCGGAATACCTTTTCCGTATTCCAGCCTTCTTCCCTTGCTCCGGCTGTAGAAAACACGGAGCAGGGCGGCGAACCGTCCAGCATATCCAGATGGAATAACTCTTCTGGAATCTTCTCATCCGGCAATTTCAGGAAATCCCGGATATCCATCAGGAAGCTGTATTTTGGATGATGGTTCGCTTTGTACACCTTCATCATATCTGGATCAATCTCGCAGTTACCCACGACATCAAATCCCGCCAGCTTGTATCCCATTGAGGAACCGCCGCCGCAGGAAAAACAGGAAAACACGGTATGCCCGTGCTTCGGTCTTTTCTCCAGTTCCGAAAGACTCCACTTCCATGGAAACTCAGTTGAACCGGAAACCGCAGTTCGGGCATTCATATTTGAACTCTTCATCCCCAAACACCTCCGTATCAAGTTCCGTTGATCCTATCAGTTCCTTATTGGTTCCTGTGCCATCGCTATCTACAGGCAGGTCGGCCGTCATGCCAAAAAAATCGAACCCTTCCAGATCCAGTCCTTCCAGTTCGACTTCCAATTTCATAAGATCCCATGCTGCTTTTTCGCCGGTCTTGTTATCCAGGAACCGGTATTTCTTTTTCTGTTCCTCCGTCAGCCCATCGCAGATCAGGCATTCCGCATCATCCATACCAAGAGCAACTAGCGCCTTGTATCTGGTATGGCCTGCGATAATCACATAATTCTCATCTACGATGATCGGCGTAATATAGGAACACTGGCGAATACTTTCCGCAACAGCATTCACCGCAGCATCGTTTTTTCTCGGATTATTCTTATATGGTTCTATGTCAACCAGCTTTAATTTCTGAAGCTTCATACTTCGAACACCTCCCCGCAGCAGGGACAGGTCATTGTCTTCGGAGCCGCCCCCAGGGATTCCCCATCCGGCAGCACAGTCTCCGGCTGACCAAAGTCATATCCCTGAAAATCCGCATCACACAATTCCGCAGAAAGCTTCTTCTGATCCCAGGAAGCCATCTCAGCCGTTTTGTTGTCATACAGACGATACTTTTTCTTCTGCGCTTCCGTCAGATCGGAAACAATGACCACTTCACACTCCTGATACCCCAGCTTCTTCAAAGCTTTATATCTCGTGTGTCCGGCCAGGATCACGCCATCCTCATCAATGATGATCGGAGCGATGTATGAACACTGCCGGATGCTCTCCGCAACATCGTCCACCGCCTCATCATTGATCCTCGGATTATTCCCATACGGCTTTAATTCCGAAAGCCTTTTTCTTACATACTCCATCCAAATCCTCCTATCCCCGTTTCCGTGCCGACAGCAGATGCTCCATCAGATCATCGTGGGGATTGGCGCCGCCGTACTCCACGGAACAGTTTTCCTTCACGATCTGATAAATCTGATACCAGCACTGGTTTACCTGTTTCAAATAATTCTGGCTCATGGTCACATACGGAGAAGTGATCGCCGCCCCTGTGGTCGGATGCTTCGCCAAAAAACCATACTCTGAGATACAAGTTTCACACTGCACCCACCGGGACACCGACATAGCGTACTGCTCGATCAGCTGGGTATTCACCAGCCGGTCGCAGCCCCGCTCCTTCAGCCAGAGGAACGTAGACTTGAACACATCCTCCGCGCAGAGATCGATGCCGCTTTTCTGAGCCGCCTTCAAAAACTCCTTCACCGGCGGCACGTCCTCACCGCTGATCTCTTCCGGTTCCGGAAGATCAATGACCGATGCCGCCAGCCCGCTGCCGATCTTTTCCGTCAATGCCTTGGATTTCCTGCCGGATCCAACCCTGGCACCGCCGCGCATCGTTCCATCTTTCGCCATGTTCCTCTCACCTCGATTCCATGCAGGGATAATTCCCCGTTTGATTTCTCATTTTTGTGCGTGACACCCCCGCACCGTTCCCCGGAGGCTGTTCCCGTGGAGATTTTATCCGCCCCTACCGGGCTTTTCTCCACTGGTCTCCCCTCTCGGCGTGCTCACGGGAATGGCACGGCTTACACAATGCGATCAGATTGTTCCGGTCATGAGTGCCGCCTTCACTCAGCGGCAGCTTATGGTGGATCTCTTCCGTCTCCACAAGAATCCCACGTTCAAAGCACCGCTCGCAGAACGGATGCTCTGCCGCATACTTATCCCGGATTCTCTTCCAGGCGCGGCCATACTTTCTTTTGGCATTCTTATCTCTGCCATACTTCTCATAATCGCTGTTTATCTTGCTCTGGTGCTCCGGACAGTACCGTCCATCCGTCAGGTTGGGACAGCCCGGATAAGCACAGGGCTTCTTTGGTTTTCTCGGCATCTGTCCACCATCTTTCTTCCATAGAAAAAGCCGCTGCAGATTTTCTCCACAACGGCCTGTTTTCATTTTTGCCATCTTAACAATATCATACTTCCATACTGCATATCTATAGCATTTACTGCCAACTTTCAGGGATCACGATTTTTTTCAGTGTCTCATCATGAAGCCGGAACACTTTCCTCATGCTCATGTTCAGTGTTGTAGCGATCTGCTCCCATTTCACCATCCGCAGATACCTCTCTTCCAAAATGATCTGGCATTCTGGATCTTCCACTTGCTTGATGCACCGGCGGATCACCTGCTTCAGGTTCAGAAGTTCATTGGCATCTTCTTGGATCTCCCTCTGCAGATCCAGAATCTTCACAATGATGTCCTCTGTTTTATGAATGTTCCGGTTCGGACTACCAGGCATGTCACTCATGGTCGAGGTTGCCTTTATCGCCAATTCGTTCAAGGAAGCTACTTGCTCCAGCTTGCTGTTGATCCGTTCATCCATATAATACGCTTTCATTAGAAAGTTCTTAACTGCCGTCTGCTGCTTATCCATAAGCCACCTCCGATTGAAATCTGTAAATAGTTCTCCTCGGATTGCCTCCCTTGATTGACTCTCATTCCCTCACTTCGTCCTGAAGTCTTCGAATCAGATATTCTCCGTCAACGGCTGTCAGCTGACTGTACCAGCCAGAACGGAAAAAACTCTCAACTCTCATGGCTTCATCTATTGCCTCCTGATTCTTCGGATTCCGCCTAATCTGCTTTAGCGCCGCTCGATAATCCGTGACAGCCTGCAGAATAATGGCGTTCGCCAGCCGCTCATAAGGATCCTCTACCCGGTTCTTAGTTCCCGCCATCCGCTGTCACCTCCGCCTTCACTGCTTCAATCAGCCTGGCCTGTGTAGCATCTTTTGCGGATAACGCCTTCATGATCCGCTCATCTACAGTACCTGCTGTCAGGATGTGCTGTACCACCACGGTCCCAGATTCCTGTCCCTGCCTCCAAGGTCTGGCTACCGTCTGCTGATACAGTTCCAGGCTCCATATCATCCCAAACCACACCAGAGTACTCCCGCCGCTCTGCAGATTCAGCCCATGTCCTGCAGAAGCCGGATGAATCAGCCCAACCTCCAGTCTTCCCACGTTCCAGTCACGAATGCTCTCATCGGTATCCAGTTTCCCATAATTCACTCCCAGCTCGTCAAGTCGCTTTATGATCCTTGACAGATCATGCTTATACCAGTACGCCACCAAAAGTGTTTTTCCATTCGCCGCTTCAATCATATCCTCCAGGGCATCCAGCTTCCGGTCATGGATATTCTCTACCCCGCCGGTATTTGAATACACAGAGCCATTTGCCATCTGTGTCAGCTTCCCGGATAAGGAAGCAGCGTTAGCAGCTGTTACCTCTCCATCCGGAAGGCTTAATACCATATCCATCTTCATCTGCTCATATTTCCTGCGCTCATCCTCATCCATGTAGACCATATATTCTGAATTTACCAATTCCGGCATCTTCAGATGGTCCGTTCCCTTCATGGAAATCGTAATATCCGAAATTCGGCTGTAGATTCTCCTGTCTGCTCCCGGCCTTAAACGGTAGCTGTATACAACAGGTCCGTTCATCTGATCCGGCACGAAATAATCCAGCCGGTACTGGCTGATAAATCTTCCCAGGCGTTCCCCCATGTCCAAAAGCTTATATTCCGCGAACAGGTCCATCAGCCCATTGGAAGAAGGCGTCCCGGTCAGACCCACAATCCGTTTCACTTTCGGCCGCACCTTCATCAATGCCCGAAACCTCTTTGCCTGCCAGTTTTTAAAGGATGACAGCTCGTCAATCACCACCATGTCATAGTCAAAAGGCAGGCCGCTCTTCTCAGTCAGCCAGGAGATGTTTTCCCGGTTGATGATATAAATATCCGCATCTGCTTTCAACGCCCTCATCCTCTCCGCTGCCGTTCCCACCGCAATACTGTATTTCAAGCCGGAAAGATGGTCCCATTTCTCAATCTCTGCGGACCATGTGTTCTTCGCCACTCTGAGAGGCGCTATGATCAGAACCTTAGATACCTCAAAGCTGTCATACATCAGATCCATAATGGCTGTCAGCGTGATCGAACTTTTCCCCATCCCCATATCCAGCAGAATCGCCGCTATGGGATGTTCCTTTATGAAATTGATCGCATATCTCTGATATTCATGTGGCCTGTATCTCATCTAAAATCCCTCCGATTTGCTCAACCCCATCAAGTATGTATATGGGGAATCCTAACTTTGCCAATAATTTATGTCTTGAGACCTGCAAGGCTCTCGGCTTCTCGCCCGGTGCTTTCACTTCCACCAATCCGAAATGCCGCCCCGGCAGGAAGACTAATCTGTCCGGCACCCCGTCAAATCCCGGAGACACCCACTTAGGGCAGATCCCGCCTCTGGCTTTCACCGCCTTAACAAGTCTCTGCTCTATCGTTTTTTCCTTCATTGCGACACCTCCATCAAATCGAAGGTGACAGGTGGTGACAGGTGTTTCATAAACTCTCTATATATGAATTTTCAGCCCCAAAAATCGCCTATACGGGGTTTTAGAATTACCTGTCACCGACCGTCACCCTTACAGGAAATCCTGTCCCTCTTTAAGCTTCAACCCATAGAAAAAAGCTCCCTTTTTTGTCTTGCGTTTGCTGAACCCGGCATTTTCCAGAGCAGAATTAAAATCTCCGTTCTGCCTCGTGAATTCACCGTTGTTCGCGGCATACTCACGGTATTTCTGGTAAAGCGCTCCGGACTTTTCCAGATAGGAAGGAGCCACGTCGCAGCATTCCTCAATAAAATGTCCCAGCCAGTCATTCTCTCCCCTGTATGCCTTGATTGCTTCTTGGACACATCTCGGAAACGTGGTCTTGAAATTCGCATCAATGGCCTTTTTCGCTCCCTCAATCACCCACTTCAGGATGTAGCCGCCCGCTTTTTCGTAAAGAAAATCCGCATAATTTTTGATATCGCTGTCACCGACGATCTTTGCATTGAAGGGGATCACGATCAGCCTTCGCCAGATACCGTCATCATTGGCACCGACCTTCGGAAGATGATTGGTATAAAGGACCAGCGTATGGCTCGGCACAAAAGCAAACGGTGCCTTATACTTCTTTTCAGCGAAAATCTCATCCGTGGAGCAAAGCTGTTTTACGACTGCGGTATTCAGCCGCATGCCTTCTTCCATCTCCGATGAAATGATCAGCCGTTTACCCTTAAGCTCCGCCATTTCCGGCTTCACGTTCCTCTTGCATCCCACCGTCAGAGTTTCCGCTGACAGCTTGCCGCTGTAAGTACCCAGCACTCTGGATATGGTGTTCCAGAACGTAGACTTCCCATTCGCACCGCTGCCGTAGGCAATGATGAGATGCTCCTGGTAAACCTTTCCAACCGCAGCCATACCAACCACCATCTGCACATAGTCAATCAATTCCTTATCCCCGGAGAAGAAAAGCTCCAGGCACTGATCCCACAATTCTTTACCATCATCTGACGGAGATACGTTTGTGATCTTTGTGATCAGATCCTCCGGATCATGGGGACGCTCCCCAACTTCAATTCCCTTTGACAGGTCATATGTCGCATACGGCGTGTTCAGAAGCTTCTCATCCTTGTCCAGATCAGCCACACTTACCGCCAGCATCGGCTTCGCCGCATTCAGGGCTGACACTACATATTTGTAATCCCGCCTCTTCATAACGAATACCAGATAGGTCTTCGCTGACAGATAAACATACAGCAGCTTCAGAAAATCCTGCGGAACCGCCTTTTCCAAAGCCTTGCCGCCTGCATTGATCACCGTCTCCTGCACACCCGCTGCCATCAGTGCCTTCTTTGCGTTTTCAACATATTCCTGGGCATCCGCAAGCTGCAGATCCAGGAATTCTTCCATTGCACCGACCGCAAGCTGCTTCTCTTCAATCCAGGAATCACCGTCATATCTGAGATAATCCGTCGCGTCGGAATATCTCAGCTCATCGCCGTATTCCCTGCACAGCATTTTCGCCTGCCCGATATCCGAATAGTCATCCGGCTTTAAGCATCCGGCCCTGAAATCGGAATTGTATTCATCTGGCTCCACATACCCCGGCTGTGTCTTCACCTTGCTTGTGAAAAACTTCAATGCCGAATACCAGATAGTTTTAAGCTCTTCCTGCTCCAAAGGCGGATCACACTTCGCCGCCTCGTCCAGGAACACCTGCTTAGCCTTTTCCGTCTCTCCGAACCTCTTCAGTGCCCTTCCCGCAAAATGGGAAAGCGTCTTATTCCTCGATCCCTGCCGGATGCTCCTGCCTGTGTAATTGCTGCCGCTTTTATCATCCTCAGCCGGCTCCGGATCCACCTCTTCATCAATTCGCATCCATCCTTCATGCCAGACAATCTCGCCGGCATCCGCCCCGAAGATGAATCTGGCAGCATCCAGCGCATTGTCATCAAAAAATGGGAAGACTTTCTGTATCGCTCTTTTGACCGCGACATAATGTTCCGCATCTCCTGTCTCTTCTATAGGAAAGTATACATGGAACTTCGGTCTCGCTGCCTTACTGTCCTTTTCTTTCATATGATTCCGGCTCGGTGCCGCCGCATAGTCAATTTCCTCAAAGAGCTCTTCTAGCTTTTTAAATGTGATCCAGTCTTCCGGATCCTCCGAATGGTCATTGTCACAGTCCATCACAATGACGTTGGACTTCAGAAAGTTGTTGATATTGCGGTAGTTCTTCTTAAACTCCCCGCACACATGATCAAACCTGACCGCCTCTTTCAATTCGTCACCTGATGTGATCTCTTTCCTGTTCGGATACACACAGTTCCTAGCATCAGCCGTCACGTTTGCCGTCTGTAAAACAAAAAACATCTATTTGCCTCCTGCTATCTTCTTATGAATTGGGGTACTGTCCGCATCTTCTTATTAACCCTCAAGGGAACCACCTCTTTCAACTGAGTGGTAAAGCCACACCTGGCTTTCCGAAGGTCTAGGTATGAGTCCGGGCGATTTTCCGATTTTTCAGAACTTTTTTCAAAAGCTTTCGCATGTAGCAGAATCGCTTCCTTTTACAAAGAAAAATCCGACCCTCGCACCGGCCGGAAATTTTTTTGTCCAAAAATCGGAAAACCCGTTCCTCTCATACCTAGACCACCAGAACAGAAGAACGGAGGTGCGACGATGAAAGACAGAACGATTGAATAAGCCGCCCCGGTAACAATTACTGAGGCGGCAAACAGACAAAGATATGAACCTTTATAGATGAATATTAAAAATAAGGAGAATGACAACATGAGCAAAATGAGCGAATTGTCACAGGTCCTGGATGATCTTATCTCCTGCGGAGAACAAATGATCCGGACCGCAAATGCCATTAAAGAATGCTTCACAGAGCCGGCAGAATCCACGGAAGAACCTAAAAAGGAAGCCACAGCTCCTGAACCGGAAGTGCGTTCCTACTCCAAGGAAGAAGTCAGAGCCCTCCTGGCAGCCAAAGCAAAGGAAGACGGCGGACAGTTCAAGGCACAGGTGAAGGCCATTGTAAAGAAATACGGAAACGGCGGCAGTCTGACAGACATTCCCGCGGAAAGCTATCCGGCTCTCGTTTCGGAAGTAGAGGGACTTAAAGATGCCTAGACACGCATATCTCTCTGCATCAGCTTCTCACCGGTGGCTTTCATGTCCACCCTCGGCAAAGCTCTGTGCGGAGATCAAGGACGAATTTTCTCCCTACGCCCAGCAGGGTACCGATGCCCATGAGCTGTGTGAGTACAAAGTACTTCGGGCATTAGGCGAAGAGGTTAAGGATCCCACAGAAAATCTGGATTTCTTTGATACGTAAATGGCGGACGCGACTGATGAATACTGTTCCTTTGTAATGGAGCAGTACGAAAAAGCCAGGCAGCACTGCAAAGATCCGCTGATCCTCGTTGAACAGAGGCTGGATTTCTCCAAATGGGTACCGGACGGCTTCGGCACCGGCGACTGTCTCATCATATCGGACAAGATCCTTCAGATTATTGATTTCAAATATGGTCTTGGGATTTTGGTCGAAGCGGAAAATAACCCGCAGATGATGTGCTACGCTCTCGGAGCCCTGGATACCTACGACGGGATCTATGATGTGGAATCCGTAACGATGACCATCTTCCAGCCGCGCCGGAACAATATCAGTACCTTCATCATCAGCAAAGAGGAACTGCTTGCATGGGCTGAAAATTTTCTTAAGCCTACTGCCAAACTCGCATACAACGGCGAAGGCGAATTCCATGCCGGTGACCACTGCCAGTTCTGCAAGGTCAAGGCTGCCTGCCACAAACGGGCCGAATATAACATGGAGCTTGCTGCATACGACTTTGAACAGCCCGCCACTCTGGAGGATGCTGAGATTGCAGCTATCCTTCCCCGGATCGATGATCTGGTGGCATGGGCCGGAGACATCAAAGAATATGCACTCCAGAAGGCAATGAGCGGAACTGAATATCCAGGATTCAAGGTTGTGGAAGGCAGATCAGTCAGAAAATACACCGATGAAAATACGGTTGCTTCTGTAGTGACAAATGCCGGATACGACCCTTATGAGAAAAAGATACTGGGTATCACAGCAATGACTTCCCTTCTTGGGAAAAAGAAATTTGAAGAACTTCTGGCCGGCTTTATCACAAAGCCGCCGGGAAAACCGACACTGGTGCCGGATACAGATAAGAGGCCGGCAATGAACACAGCCAAAGATGATTTTATCGAAGAATAAGGAGGACAATATTATGCCTAAGTTTATGAACGCAACAAAAGTTATCACAGGAGTCAATACCAGATGGTCCTACGCGAATGTCTGGGACCCGAAGAGCATCAACGGCGGAGCGCCGAAGTACAGTGTCTCCCTCATCATCCCCAAGTCCGATACAGCGACTGTCAACAAGATCAAGGCCGCCATCCAGGCTGCCTATGAGGAAGGCCAGAGCAAGCTGAAGGGAAACGGCAAGTCCGTCCCTGCTCTTTCCGCCATCAAGACGCCTCTGCGCGACGGCGATCTGGAGCGTCCCGATGATGAGGCATATAAGAACAGCTACTTCATCAACGCCAACAGCTCCACAGCTCCCGGCATCGTAGATGCGGACAGACAGCCGATCCTGGAGCGCTCGGAAGTGTACTCCGGCGTATATGGCAGAGCCAGCATCAACCTCTATGCTTTCAACAGCAACGGCAATAAGGGCATCGCCTGCGGTCTGAACAATCTGCAGAAAATCCGTGACGGCGAGCCACTCGGAGGCAAGTCCAGGGCTGAAGATGACTTTGCAACTGCGGACGATGAGGATGATTTTCTCGATTAAACTGACAATCAGGCAGGGGCAGCCCTGTAAGCTGCTGCCTGCGGCACTCAATGAAAAGAGGTGAAATCAATGACAATACCAGCATTTATCATTATGGTCTTTTGTGCCATCGGCATCATTGTATCCATGAACTTCATCATGGATGCCATCTTTAAAGCGATGGACTCTTCCAGGGAACGTAAAAGGAAGCGTCAGGAATCCCTGGATAAGATCAGTGAAAAGCTTGATGAGATCAGTAAGAATTTGAACAAATAAACCTGCAGGGTGGCGGCAATGCTGCCGCCCTTTTTTAAGGAGGAGGACATTCATGAATATCGATCATATCACAGACATCACCATTCATTTCAACGACCCGGAATGGATCCTGGAGCATATCACCATTGGCCTGCAGGCCTCTTCAGACGACGACACCATAAAGAGACCCTGCGATCTGGACGGCATCGAACAGTACCTGTTCCTGAAAGGGAAACTCTCGGATACCAGCTACTCTGTCAAACTCACACCAGACCTTCTATCTCACGCTGGCATTGATGAATGCCGCGCCTGGGAAAAAGCAATGGAGAATCTTTGCGCAGATACGCAGATCACAAGCCTTACAAAGCTTTTGTCGGACATGTCGGGAATTCCATTAGAAGCCCCTGCGGAGCCAGACATCAGCCTCCATGTGATCACCAATTCAGAGAAATATAAGGGGGCAGCCACTATTTTAAACCGCAAGGCCCTTCGCAGCTTTGCCCGCGAGCACCATACAAACATGCTGTTTGTTCTCCCCTCTTCGGTGCATGAAATGATGCTCTCCCCATTCGCAGAGAAAGCAACGGCAGATGAACTTTCTGCAATTGTAAGAGAAGTCAATGAAACCCAAGTCGCCCCGGAAGAAAGGCTGACAGACAGAGCATATATCCTCTGTCTGTAGAGAAAGGAAACACTATGAAAGAACTATCCATCGATCTGGAAACCTTCAGCGATATCGACATTTCCAAAAGCGGCGTCTATAAATATGCGGAGGCCGACCGTTTCGAAATACTGCTCTTCGGAGTATCCATAGACGGCGGACCGGTCCAGGTGTACGATCTCGCCTGCGGAGACCATGTGCCGGAAGAAATCCTCTCCGCCCTGGCAGATGAATCTGTGACCAAATGGGCCTTCAACGCAAACTTTGAGCGAATCTGTCTTTCCAATTGGCTGAAGCGCTGCCATCCCAAATACTTTCTCGGATACAGCATACCGGAAGATCCGGCAGGCCATTATCTGAATCCGGAATCCTGGAAATGTACCATGATCTGGTCTGCCTATATGGGACTTCCGCTGTCTCTGGAAGGCGTCGGGGCAGTCCTGAAGCTCCAGAACCAGAAGCTGAAGGAAGGGAAAGACCTGATCCGCTACTTCTGCACTCCCTGCAAGCCCACCAAAGCAAACGGCGGACGAACCCGGAACCTGCCTCAGCATGACAGCGAGAAATGGATGCGTTTTAAGAAATATAATCTCCGTGACGTGGAAGTAGAAATGGCCGTTAAAAAACGCCTTGCCAAATATCCTGTTCCAGACTTCATCTGGGATGAATATCATCTTGATCAGAAAATCAATGACAGAGGCATTGCCCTGGATATGAATATTGTAAGAAATGCAATCTCTTTTGACGGGCGTTCCAGGGAAACGCTCACTGCCTCAATGCAGGCAATTACCGGGCTCGAAAACCCAAACAGCGTCCAGCAAATGAAAGAATGGCTCGCCGATCAAGGCGTGGAAGCAGACGCCCTTGACAAAAAAGCCGTCAAAGAATTGATCCGTAACTCGGATAACCAGACTGTCCAGACTGCTCTCATGCTCCGCCAGCAGCTTGCAAAATCCTCCGTGAAGAAGTACCAGGCAATGCAGAACGCAGTCTGCAGGGACGGCAGGGCTCACGGCATGTTCCAGTTCTACGGTGCCAACCGTTCCGGCAGATGGGCCGGCCGACTGATCCAGCTGCAGAACCTCCCCCAGAACCATCTTCCGGATCTGGATCAGGCCCGGCAGTATGTCATTGACGGAGATTATGAAATGCTGGAGCTTCTTTACGACTCCGTACCGGCAGTCCTGTCGGAGCTGATCCGCACTGCCTTTATACCACGCCCTGGATACAAATTCATTGTCAGCGACTTCTCCGCCATTGAAGCCAGAGTACTTGCACACCTCGCGGGGGAGACCTGGCGCTCCAGGGTATTTGCGGAGGGAAAGGATATCTATTGTGCTTCCGCCAGCCAGATGTTCGGCGTGCCTGTAGAAAAACACGGAATCAACAGCCATCTTCGCCAGAAGGGAAAGATCGCAGAACTCGCCCTCGGATACGGCGGTTCCGTCGGCGCCTTAAAGTCAATGGGTGCTCTCGACATGGGTCTGTCTGAAGAAGAACTCCAGCCACTGGTAAACTCCTGGCGTGCCTCTAATCCCATGATTACTGCATTCTGGTGGGATGTGGACCGTGCCGTCAAAACTGCGATCACACAACGCATTCCAACGAAAGTCCGCAGCATCCGTTTCTTTTATAAGAGCGGAATGCTCTTCATCCAGCTTCCCTCCGGCCGGCGGCTGTCCTATGTCAAACCCCGGATCGGGATCAATCAATTCGGCGGGGAATCCGTCACCTATGAAGGCGTAGGCACCACAAAGAAATGGGAACGTATCGAATCCTACGGGCCGAAATTCGTGGAAAATATCGTCCAGGCCATCAGCCGGGATATCCTCTGCCACGCCATGAAAACCCTCCGGCACTGCTTCATCGTAGGACACGTTCATGATGAGCTGATCATTGAATGCAGCCCCGGCGTTGACCTGAAAGCTGTCTGCGAACAGATGGGACAATCCCCGGAATGGATGCCGGATATCCAGCTGCGGGCGGATGGGTATGAGACACAATGGTACCGCAAGGACTAAGTCTCGACTAAAGCCAAATTTCAAAATTCGTATTTAGTCAACGAGGACCCCGGAAATACAGGCTATTCCAGTATCCTCGTTGACTTCATGATCATTTTCTTTGACTAATTCCTTGACTAAAAACCGACTTTCTTGACTAAATCTACTCTACAAGAAACCATTCTGCGTGAACCGCACTGCCACGGACATCGATAATTCCTTCCTTTTTCATTTTTTGTAGGAGATTGGAAAGCTTCTTGTATTGCTTCTCTTCTGTTAAAACATCAGAGAATGCATGTTTCACCGATTCATAAATATCAGCTTTCTTTTGAGGTCCGTTTTTCAATGCAGAAATAATAAGCTCTTTCAATATTTTCTCATCTAAGCCCTTATTTCTAACATACCCCGCCTTATCTCCAACGGCTTCTGCTATCTTATATGAAACATATAATGCCGGATATCTTCCCTCAACAAGTCCGCTTTTCCTAAGTGACTTATAATCGTCTTTGGAGATAGTCTTTCTCTTCTGTACCTGGTCAAGCAAAAATACTGTCTTTAAATCCAAATCTCCATTGGAATGAAGCAATCGTGTATAGTTCTTATCAAGAACCTTGCCATAAACCGTAACACTCACTCTGTTCACAACATCCAGATCATACGAAGGAAGCGGGAAACATCTTGCCTTTTGAATATTGTAGATCATCGGAATACCCATTGAATTCGTATCAATCATATACATGTTGACCATTGCATTGCAGAGAAAAGCATTCCGATAATACGGCGGTTTATAGCCCGGCTCCAGTGCTTTCTCTATGGTCTCCGGAATGAAAGAGCCCTCATTTATGAAAACAAGATGATCCTCAAATTCCTCAATATTAATCTTTCCATGCCGCCTGTAATCTGAATGAGCGATACAATTGTTGATAATTTCTTTGACAAGGTCAGCGTCATATTGCTGCACTTCTTCCGGGAAGAGCGTCTGCTGTTCAGCGATATATCTGTACTTCTCGTTTCTGATCTTTGCATAAACCTTGTCTACAGCAAGCAGGAACGGCATATCGAAATGCTCATATGCTTTAACCGTCTTGTCAGCATTATAAAGCGTCCAGGTTATTCTCGGAGTAAAGCCATCAAAATAGAATGCTGACTCTTTCTTCCCCAGCAAAAGAAGAGCGGTTCTTGTAATCTGACCTTTGAAACAAATACCTGCTTTGTTCAGGACATCTATATCAGATAAGCCGGATAATATTTCTTTGGCCTGCTTCCTGTTCTCCTGTTTCTGCGAAAACATCTTTCTTGCATATGCTACAGCTTCAGGATCCAGATCATCGAGGGTAGCATCTTTCACTATCTCTTTTGACCAGTCCAACCCAACCTGACTACGTATCAAATCTACCTTGTTCATGGGAAGAGGAGCCAGAGATTCATGCTCTCTTGACCATGCAGCCCCGTTCCATGTTGTCGGAATTCCGGGAATTGCCGGAGGAATCTGAAATACCACAATCCGGCATTTTTCCATAGTCAGTTCATAGATATCCAGAAATGTCAGTCTTTCGTTAGTTCCTGAAGTTATTTCTTTTTTCAGCGACTGAAGGTTCCCACTTTTGCGATAATCGGATCCCTTGAATTCGCCTTTATTGGTGATGCCAAATATCAGCCAGCCTTCCGACTTGCCTCTGATATTAGCTTCATTTCCAAGAGCGGAGAAATACTTCCCGATATCTTTGAAGGAATAGTTATTGTTCGCCTCTTTGAATTCGACAACTTCCGTTTCAAAGTCCTTTAGCATCTCATAGATTTTTTCTTTTAGTTCAGCGTCTGTGTATATCAAAGATGATCACCTCCAAACATCAACGGTTATTTCTTCTTATCATATAAGTCCAGATAATACTCATTATTCAGAATCTTCACCTGGATATCTTTTCCCTTACTTGTCGAAAGTATATTTTTGCTGATAACTGTCCTATCAACCTCTTTACCATCAGCATTCATTAGACTGCAGTCATACATTCTATAGTGCATGAGTTCCAGTATGATATTCACGCTAAAATTATTGTGGCGGATGCACAAATAACCAAAAATGATGAAGAAGAGCAAAAACTTAATCACTTCATCCCATTGCGTAAAATCGAATGTAAATAATGGAAGAATGTATGAAAGCAAAAACTCCGCCGTTACAGTCTTGCTTTCCTTCGCCTCTTGTATTGTAAGCGTGTACTTCTCATCATCTGTTACAAAGAATTTAGCGAAGAGTATAATCGCTGAGATCAACAGTCCCCAAAGGATTCCTGTGATACCGATTATCTCCGTCCATTTGTCGCCGCCACCATCCACCAGGCTCTTGATATCAATGAACAAAACAGTAATCCACAATGGTACAAACGACAGGAAGTACATGCTAAAAGAAACAAAAACCGACATTTCCTATCTCCTTCAACTTACCCAGTCTTTCGATCCGTCAACCTCCACCGGAACTTCTTCTAGGACATCCCACATAGCTTTACCACAAAGAACCTTTACAAGATTTTCGGCATCAACCTTCTGGGATGTATCAAACTGCTTATCTTCCGTCAATGGAATCTTAAAGTATTTTGCAGCTTTCTCTCGATTTCTCTTTTTTGTTAAAAGTTGTAGCTTTGATTTACTGAAAGCCGCAAAACGTCTTGGATTCTGTCCGGAAGAAGCAGTGCTACGGAATACATCTGGATCAGAAATGATTCTCAACCCTTCTATCTCATCGATAGTTTCACTGCACTTAAGCTTGTAGGCGCGTTCCATATTAAACAATGTTTCTCCAGACATATCCAAAAAATAAACTTTCCGGTCATATATGATGACGTTCATGGAGGTACGAAGGTTTAAAACCTTATCAGGGATCTCCCAAAACTTACCTTTATCATGCCAAAACCGATTCTTTAACGTTGTGATCGGAGTATTCATTGATATCAGTTTAATCTGATGGTCTTCATCATCACGTCTCATATTCCCACAAAGAACATATGCCTGAGCTTTCATGCCAAACGGGTCAGCTTCCGAATCAGAATCTGCAATTCCCTGAAGCAAGGCCTCCAAATCAATTTCTATGTCCGGATTATTTTCACTTATCCTATAAACAGTTGTGGTATTGCATGTACCATCGTACTCTCGGACATCTGCATACTTTTTCAGCTTATTCTTCCCTTCACCGACATATCCTGCGGCAATGTCTCGAATAAGGGCACTCAGTCTCTCAGAAGGCTCTAATTCTATTCTTCTGCAATTATATGTCGTTCCATGGCGTTTCGAATGTGTAAAGCTGAGCAAATGAGCATGCCATTCCTTACAGTCAGGCAACGCACTAAAAATCTCCTTTACCAAATCTAATGACATAAACTCATCTCTCCTTCACATAATATTGTTTCTACAGCGTCAGTAAGATTCCTTCCTTCTTTATACCAACCCTCTGAATTTTTCAAAGTAAGCCATGAGTCTTCTGATCAACGCTTCTTTCCTCTTAGCCCTTCCGGATCCGCCAAATCGGGATACCGGCGGCATAATCTTATCAATATCTGTTCCTATCGTCTTTAGTTCATCGTCGCGGAAAGACTTTTCCATAAACTCTTTAGTTTCATCCGGCTTCAAGCGTTCTTCCTCGATGATGATAACCAGATCCTTGTCCTTCATCTCAATTACATAGTCATGCCATACATCCATGACATCATCAATGTCATTTACACCGGCAATGAAGGATTCTATCAGAGCCTTCTTACTACGCAGCTCCGGGCTGGCATCCACTGCCTTCTTGATAGTAACAAGGATTTCCTTATCCTCACCATGGCTGTCATGATACTTCTTAACTAGCATCAGAATGTAATCAATATTGATCTCTATCTGCTTGATAAGCTCTATCTCGAAAACGATGTCGTCTGTAATGTCCGTGCTTTCGCTATTTTCGCGCTTGCGCTTCCATTCATCCCTGAGATCCTGATACCTTCCAAGATAATCCTGAAGGTCACGTTCCGTAAGCAATTCCTTGTCCATGAACTCATCGAAGGAAACAAGCAGGTTTCTCATACGAAGAATTGCACCAAATAGAGCGATAAAGTCCTTCTGATTCTGTTCGCCGATAATCTGCGGCTCTGTAAGCGGGAACTTTGTAGTCAGATCCTCAATCATCTCCACATAACCCGGCATTAGTCTGCCATCCACGGACTCATAGCCGTAATAATAGTCCTTAAAGCTCTGCATAAGCACGATGCCCCCCGCATTCTTATCCCCAAATAGGGAAATGGCAGCATCAACGCGCTTCTGCAAGTTACGGAAACAGACAATGTTTCCGAATGTCTTGATGCTGTTAAGAATACGATTGGTACGGCTGAATGCCTGGATCAACCCGTGCATCTTCAGATTCTTATCCACCCACAGCGTATTCAGTGTCGTGGCATCAAAGCCGGTCAGGAACATATTCACCACTATCAGCAGATCCAGTTCCTTGTTCTTCATACGGAGTGATACATCCTTATAATAGTTCTGAAACTTATCACTAGATGTGTCATAATTCGTATGGAACATCTGGTTATAATCCTGTATAGCCGATTCCAGGAAATCTCTGGAATTCTGATCAAGTGCGGAAGTATCTTCCGGATTTTCCTCATCAAGGATCCCATCAATCTCTTCCTCATTTGCAGCGTAGCTATAAATAACCGCAATCTTCAGATCCTTTGTCGGATCATTTTTGATGATCTTGCGTAACTCATCATAATACAACTTTGCCATCGGCACAGAAGAAACAGCAAAGATGGAATTGAATCCGGAAATCCTCTGCTTCTGTTTGATTTCCTCGACCTTTCCACGATCAGCCGACGCAACCTCAGCTATATTCGTCAGTGTGTTGAAAACATAGCTCTTATCACCACGATAAGTCTTCTGATCAAAGTGGTTGAGAATATAATTTGCCACAAGAGAAATACGTTCCGGTGCCTCAAAAGCTTTCTTCCTGTCAATATCCCAAACCTCTTCATCGTCAATGTCTGCATCCGTATCCATGGTCTTGATATAATCTATACGAAACGGCAGAACATTCTTATCGTTGATGGCATCAACAATGGTATATGCGTGAAGCTGATCACCAAAGGTCTGCTCTGTCGTAAAGTACTTCGGATTCACCCGTGCCCCTGCATTTACCGGAAAAATAGGTGTTCCGGTAAAGCCAAACATATAATACTGCTTGAAGCTCTTTACAATGGCATCATGCATATCGCCAAACTGACTGCGGTGGCATTCGTCAAAGATAATAACAATCTGCCTCTTATAAATCTCATGCTCTTTATTTTTCTTGATAAAGGTAGAGAGTTTCTGGATGGTCGTAATAATGATATGCGCTTTGGAGTCTCTCAGCTGTCTTTCCAAAATCGCCGTTGAGGAATTGCTGTTAGCAGCACCCTTTTCGAAACGGTCATATTCCTTCATAGTCTGGTAGTCCAAATCCTTACGGTCAACGACAAAAAGCACCTTATCAATATAAGGAAGTTTTGTGGCTAGCCTTGCTGTCTTGAAAGATGTAAGCGTCTTACCGGAACCTGTGGTGTGCCAGATGTAGCCACCGGCAGCAATATCGCCATATTTCTTATAATTGTGAGCAATCTCGATTCTGTTCAGTATGCGCTCTGTCGCCGTAATCTGATACGGACGCATTACCATCAGCATATTCTCAGATGTAAATACGCAATATTTAGTCAAAATATTCAGCAATGTATGCTTTGCAAAGAATGTCTTTGCGAAATCAATCAGATCCGTGATAACACGGTTATTAGAGTCAGCCCAGAAAGATGTAAACTCAAAGCTGTTACTAGTCTTTCCCTTCTTAGCATTACGTGATCCAGCATCCTTAATAGCATTGCTACGAGTAGAATTTGAATAATACTTTGTATTCGTACCATTGGAAATAACAAATATTTGCACGTACTCAAACAGACCGCTGCCTGCCCAAAAAGAATCTCTCTGATATCTCTCAATCTGATTAAATGCCTCACGAATCGGAATGCCACGGCGCTTTAACTCCACATGCACAAGAGGAAGACCATTTACCAGAATCGTCACATCATAACGATTATCATAAGCTGCACCATTCTCTTTACCAAGAGCATACTGATTAATAACCTGCAGGCGATTATTATGAATATTATTTCTGTCTATGAGCGTGATGTTCTTTGTCATAGAATCATCACGTTTCAGCACCTGGACATAATCCTCCTGAATCTTTGCAGTCTTCTCCACAATATGATCATTTGGATTAGCAATACAAGAATTGAAGAATCGCTCCCACTCCGTATCAGAGAACTGATACTTATTCAATTCTTCCAATCGTTCCCGAAGATTGGCTATCAGATCTGCCTCTGAATGGATCGGCAAATACTGATACCCTTGTTCCCCAAGAAGCCGGATGAATTCCTTTTCCAAAGCCGCTTCAGACTCATAATTATCAGAACGAGATTTGACTGGCTCGTATTTCGTCACCACTGTATTCTGATTTGTCTCTGCGACAATATTGAAATACGGCATATCGTACCTCCTTATCTTTAGTTTCCTTTAAATGTCAACAGTTTGTCTCGGTAGTACTCATACTGTTTTTGTCTTGCATCATTCTCTGCGGGAAGTCCTTCAGATATATCATTGCAGAGACGATCAAACCGATCCAGTATCTTCACAATTCTCTGTGTTTCTTCTTTGCTTGGTAGCGGAATCGGAATGCTATTTAGATTTTTCTGATTCAGCTTTGGTTGAGCAGCCCCGCTAATGTACTTGCTCAAATCCGTAGCATTAAGGTACATTTCTACATACTTTTGTTCATATTTATCATCAAATCTCAAGACATGGGCATGGTTATTTACCCAATTCTTACCAGATATAGAAAATGCGATAGGCGTTACTCTTGCCACTAAATTCGCGCCATCCTCTGATATCAGCAAATAATCACCATCAAAGATATAATCATCCACATAATCAACTATACCTGATGCACCGTAATACGGATATTCTCCGGAAGTACGATTGCCCTTGGTCACAGGTTTTCTCTGCGAATCACAATTCTCCGATATATCTTCCAATGTAACATAAGCAAAGCCAAACACATACTGCAGGAGCCTTATTTCAGCCTGTCTGTCTGTCTGTCTGTCTGTCTGTCTGTCTGTCTGTCTGTCTGTCTGTCTGTCTGTCTGTCTGTCTGTCTGTCTGTCTGTCTGTCTGTCTGTCTGTCTGTCTGTCTGTCTGTCTGTCTGTCAAAATGCTGTTGCCGGTCTCAGCAAATGTCAACAGTATATCCCTATAATATTCATACTGTTTTTGTCGAGTTTCGATCTCAGCTGGCAGACCAATATCTAAATCAGAGCAGATTGCTTCAAAATGATCTAAAGCATATACGAGTCTGTCTTGTATTTCAATATTCGGAATAGGAATGGTTATATTAAGAATCTCGTCCTTCTTTAAATTTGTTTGATCTACCCCGTTATCATAAGCAAGCAATTGTCTATTCCGATTCAGTACGTGTAATAAAAATCTAGTTCTAACTGTATCTGTCTTTACATGAAACGCACCAATCCGTTGATTCAGAGAATATTTATCATCTTCATCAACCAAATAGCACTTTGCAAGTGCTCTACCATTTGGCAAATCACTCATCACCATAAGAATGTCATCAACATATAATGGACAAATTTGTTTATTAGTATATTTTTTGACATCTCCATTAGTCGATATAAATTTAGAATTTACCACTATATATTTGCCATTTGCTGATATATCCTTCTCATGACCTTTCCCGTTTCTAAAGTTCACTATATCACGTAACTGACAAGATGGAATATAGTCACCGAAAGTGAGAAGTTCATTCCGATAATATTCATACTGCTTTCTGCGAGCTGAAAGCTCCGCTGAAAGCAACGCTGAAAGCAACGTGAAATTATCCAGCACGCGGACAATTTCACGTTGTACCTCCAGAGGAGGTACAGGGACTCTCACATCTTTCATTTTCCTCTTTGAAACATTAAATCGCGTTACACCGCTGGCCGTGCGAGTAATCTGATAGCGAAGATCATCAGAACGGAATAAATGCTTCGTGAAGCCAGGCAAAAACATCTCTGGGTCATGAAATCTGTATCCGAAACAGAAACTGTTTAAATACAGCTTTTCATCGGTATGTGTAGTCAATACAGAAGACATTCCGCATTCATTGGGTGTTTCAGATGAACCAGTGAATAAGATGTCGCCATACTGCACTATGTTCTGCTTTTCGTTTTCTCCAACACGAACCCTATCAGTAACGTTTATCTTCAGTTCAATATTGGAAAATACATTCATGTAAGTAATGAAAACAGCATTTCCATCCTTAAAATCGTCCTTTGATTTGCCTGTAAGTCCTCCATAGAAAGAGCCTATCTCTCCAAGCTTTTTAAAAGGCACACCCTCGGGACATAAGGCTTCGATCAACTCATTTATCTTACTCATCATTATGCCTCCGCCTCTGCAATAAGTTCTTTGATTGTTTTTCCGTTTTTATCTTTCCATGCTGTCAGTCCATTGGTACTGGTTCCAGTAACAAAATTTGCAGCTGTAGATGCGCTCTTAAAAGTCACATCCCTTTGAAGAATATTGCCCTTTACAACGCCTTCTCGGCTTTTTTCAATACTCTTAGCCCCACGGAATTTTTCTGTATATGCAATAGATACAGAGAGTACGGACCCCTGCAAAACTGTAAGTGATCTGGTAGTCGGATCAAACTCACCCTTTGCATTTATACCACTACGTTCTCTTGCAATATATACTTTCATACGTCCTGCTCTCCTTCGATTTCAGCGATGATCTTCTCAATCTCATCGCGAAGAATCTGCTCACGAGCAACAATCTCTTTTATTTCAGCATTGAGTTTTACGATATCAATCTTTTCTCGTGTGTCTTCTGGCTCTACATATGTACTAACAGAAAGATTGTAGTTCTGCTCCTTAACCTCATCGTAATCTACCAAACGGCAAAGATACTCAACATCCTCACGCTTTGAGAAAGCGTCCACGATAGTATCAATATGCTCCGGCAACAACTTGTTATTATTCGTAACCTTCACACACTGGTTAGTAGCATCAATGAAGAGGATCCTATTGTCCTGCTTACCGCGCTTCATAACCATGATGCATGTCGCAATCGATGTGCCAAAGAACAAGTTACTCGGAAGCTGAATGATACAGTCCACAAAGTTGTTATCCACCAAATATTTTCTGATCTTCTGTTCCGCACCACCTCTATACATAACACCGGGGAAGCAGACAATGGCCGCTGTTCCGTTCGGTGCTAGCCATGAAAGCGAATGCATGATAAATGCAAGGTCTGCCTTGCTCTTAGGCGCCAGCACACCAGCAGGTGAAAAGCGTGGATCATTTATAAGCAACGGATTCTCATCCCCAGCCCATTTGATAGAATATGGTGGATTTGAAACAATCAGTTCAAACGGTTCATCATCCCAGTGCTGCGGATTGATAAGAGTATCTTCGCACTCGATGTCAAACTTATCAAATCCGATATCATGCAGAAACATATTGATACGGCAGAGATTATATGTCGTAATATTGATTTCCTGTCCAAAGAAACCAGTCTGCACAGCATCCTTTCCTAGGATTTTCTCCACCTTCAAAAGTAGAGAACCGGATCCGCAGGCCGGATCATAAACTTTATTAATTTTCGTCTTACCGACCGTTCCAAGGCGAGTAAGCAGCACAGACACATCTGCAGGTGTAAAAAATTCGCCACCGGATTTTCCGGCATTGGACGCATACATTGTCATAAGATACTCATAGGCATCACCGAAAGTATCAATCTCATGATCCTTAACGGATCCCAGATTCATTGCCGCCACGCCATTCAGAAGCTTTGTCAGACGCTCATTACGTTTGTTTACCGTGCTGCCCAGCTTATTGCTGTTTACATCAAAGTCATCAAACAGACCTGCAAAGCTTCTCTCTGAAATGCTTCCCTTTGCGGATTCCTCGATATGACGGAATACCTCTTCAAGCTTTTCGTTTAAGAGCATATCCGCACCGTTAGGATACTTCCAGATCTCTCCCCGGTCAGCCTTGGTCCTCACATTACAGAAAAGCTCACTCGGAAGGATAAAGAATCCCTTTTCTTCAACAAGACCTTCTCGTGCCTCTTCAGCATCGGCATCCAACATCTTGGCATAATCAAAATCCGTATTGCCTGCTGCCTCTTCACCGCTGTTGATATAAGCGGTTAAATTCTCGGAGATATAGCGATAGAACATCGTGCCCAGCACATAGTTCTTGAAATCCCATCCGTCTACAGCACCTCTCAGCTCATCGGCAATAGCCCATATAGCGCGATGCAGTTCTTCCCGTTCCTGTTCTTTTTTGTTATCGATTGCCATCGTTTATTCCTCCTCGGTTTGTTTATCTGCGTCAGCGCTTTCGCCGCTCTCAACCCAGGCATCCACCTCGGATACCCGGAACTTATACTGTCTGCCTACTTTATGAAATGGAATCGTACCCTTCTTTATCCATGCCCTTATAGTGTCCTTACTGACATCCAGATGGGCTGCAATATCTTCAAGACTTACCCAGCGTTCGACTTCACTCATTACTTACCTCCGTTACCTGAAATCATTGGTTTTCTGCAGTTCTGTTAGTTTCGTGTAATATTCTTTTATTCTTTTATATAATTGATCAAGCTTGGCCGTAGTGCACAACTCCATAAAAAAACCTTTTTTATCCGGATCGTCCACCAGTGACATTGGATTCACAATATAATCATAACCAAAGCATACTGCCTGTCCAGTATTATCTGTAACCGGCATCGGCATATATTCCAGGTCTTGAAAATATTGCTTATCGCCTATGTGTCTTACATCATACTTCATTCCCCGGAGCCATATCTTTTCTCCACCTTCAGGCGCATCTAAATCGCTTACCTTGTCATAGAAACCTGAAAGAAAATGTGTCGCACCATCCTGCTCAACCTCCGGTTCCATTGATCCTATAACGAAAGTATTTGGTATTCCCAGAAGGTCACATATCAACCCATAAATGACGTTCTTTGTGAAGTTTGTCTCCGGTACAAAATCGAACTTCTCAGCCTTCAGAGGCTTATTCATATATTCATCAATCAATGGCTTATTAAGCAGTGTATATTTCACTTCACCAAAGCCGTTTGCAAGGAATCTCAGGAAAGCCTCCGCATCCTCTTTGCCCCGGAATATATTCTCCAGGTATGGCTGTATGATACAGACATTCACCTTGTCCGGAGCAATCTCATAAAGCATCTTCAGTGCGTCAAGATTCCTAAATGAGTCAATCTTCCTATCCCATAGTGCACGTCCCATTTCCTTTGTCGGATCTGTTTCCTCAAAGTAATAGAACTCTGCAAAGAAGTAATCCTGAAAGCCCGGATCAATATAGAAGATACCGGATTCCTGCTCATACATCATACAAGCGGTCGCGCATACATCGTGCTCAAAAGCACTGAGCGTAAACTTCTTTGGATTATTCAGTTCATTCTTACTCTTAAGTTTCTTATAGAACTTCTCAAAGGATCTGTGGTCAAAAATATATATGCCTTCCATATAAGCCAGAGTGCAGAATTCGCGGAATACCTGCGTAAACTCATCACTGCTGCCTACACTATGGAAAAATCTATCGAATGATTCCTTAGCTTCGTCATGCCCTCTGATCAGCGCATCGTACATCACTTCATAGAAGCCTATCTTGCGCTCGCCTTCATCACGAAATCTCTCGTAGTTCCTGACCATGATCGTGAGCAGCAGAGGATTCGTTGCTACGAATTCATTTCTCCTTACATATCCCTTACCGGCATCCATAAAGGACAGAACAGTGTTCTTAGCCGTATCGTCTTCCACATCCTTCAGCAGTTTATCAATAAGGATAATTACCTGATCATCATCAAGTGGCTGAATATACAGCTTAGTAAATCCCCTTACGCCGCTTATAGCGGAACACTGCCTGGATGAGATAACCACCTGGTTGTTGGGATACTGATGGATCAGTTCCTGCAGCCTGCGCTGGAATGCATTCGTTTCCTTTGGATCCATCTCATCGAGCCCATCCAGCAGGATCTCTGCCTGCCCACGCTCAAGAATATCCTCCATCTTTTCCCTGGAAAATGAACGGTCAAATTCCTGAGCCGTTTCTGCAAGGAACGGCACAAGGTCTCCCTTCTCTGACAGATAGTTCCTAAGTTCAGCAAACAGCGGCAATAATCCGGTATCCGACACATGATCCGCAGCTTCAAGGAACAGATGTTGAAGCATCATCGTTTTCCCATAACCACATGCGCCAATCAGAATGATATTGCGCGTCTCCCCACGCCTGTCAAAATTCCGCAAAACAGGCAATGTGGCGTTCTCAATATAGTTACCTCTTACCCTGTTCGGAAACGCAGCTGATGACGTACCTATGTGATTACAGACAAAGTATTCCCCCAGTCGGCTCTCTCCTTCACCTGGCAGCTTCATTGCACCGAATTTTCTCTTAGCCTCCCGTATGTAGACACCAAAGCCTTTCAATTCCAGAGGCTTTTTATATTCTGTTGGAACGATATTTGCTGCTACACCGCCACCATTAGCGATAGCCCTGAACTGTTCCACCACAGCTCTGGCAAACAGCAACTTGTCCGGATTCTCGCCCACTTCAAAGACGATGCCAAAGCTCTCCATTACTTTCCTCAGATTCTTATCCGAGAGCGATGCAAGCAAGGCTTTCTGAAGCTTTATATCATTGAAGTAATCTATCGTCTCTGCCCATACTGAACTGTCCGGTTTACGGGTACCGGTCAACCATTTCTCATATGTACTGTCAGACGGGCAGATGGTACTTTCATCGTAGCCCTCATCAAGTACATTATCGAAAAAGAACATGGGCACCTTCTTCTTCGCTTTATAATTCGAAATTCCGCCTCCGTCATCCGGCAGGTAGAACCTCTGTAAAAACTCACTGAATTCCAAATTTATCATCCTCGATTCAAAAAAATCGCTTTGTCCGTGTCTGTCTGTGAAATGTCCGTACCTGTCCACACAATGTCTATTTCTGCGTCAGCGAGAAAATGCTTCATCTCATCTATACTTAAATCATAAAAGCTGAACGCATTGCTACTCATCCTGAATAACAATCGATTTGAGTCAATCATAGTCATTCGCACTTAAGTATATATCAAAGTGCAAATTATCTCAAGAGTTGTTCAACGGATTGTATGCGACTATGTTCACCTTTATCCATCAGAAAGTGAGCTGATCCTGATCAAGTCAGCGCCCGAAAGCCTACTGATGGAAGTAACTAGCAAACAGGTCCAGTCTATAGGGCAACTGGCCATTCAAGAAAACTAGGAGGAACTCCTATGAATGGCCTTTTGAAGACACAACTTAACAAATACCATGCGGATTTCCTCCGCGCCAATCCAAGGAGGAAATTCAAATGGCAAGAAATGCAGATTACAGTAACACGCAGAAGTACAGCAACCGCAAATCCTTTGACGGTCATCCTGTTCCAGACAGCAAGGTTTTAGTTCCCTTCCTTAAAGAGAAGTTCGGCTTGCAGAAGGGCGACTACATCCAGGACAACTTCACCACCATGAATCTCGGGGAGTTTTCCTTTGAGATCGGATTCATGGCCATCAGTGAAGATCAGTATGCTTCTTACATGAAAGATTTCTGGGCTGATCTCAATAAAGATATGGAACAGCGCCGCGAGGGCCGCTGCGTCGTCGGCAAGAACCCGGACGGCACCAAAAAGCTCTGTCCTTCCACCAGACGCTGCACAGGATGTCCGAACAAGGGGCTTTTGGAGCGCCACAACCCGAAGCGTGTGGAGATTCTGTCTCTCGATTACGAATATGACAGCGAAGCCTTTGAAATCGAAGACACATCACAGCCGTCCGTAGAGGATCAGGTTTTGGACAAGCTCTGCCCGGAACCCACAGAAGAAGAACTGCAGATCCAGCTTCTGGCACACTTCGATCGGGAGAACCCCCGCTATGCCAGGATCATTCGTCTGAGCCTGCAGGGGCTGTCCACTGATGATATCTGCATCGAAATCGGTCTGAAGTCCAGCCGTGGCCGTCAGGAAATCAACAACGCCCATGACGCTGTCTGCGAATATCTGAGACTCCGCCATCATAAGAAAAACCGAAAATAACACTAAACCCACAGGAGCGGAAGCACCCCTCACCGGATGCTTCCGCTCCCTCTTTTATCCTTTACAGACTGGCTTCCTGCCGTTCATCTGAAACAGATCATGCTTCTTAATATACCGTATAGCTTGCTTCATCGTCCGGCTTCTTCCATGTACATGATAAGGATCTGAAACCTGATGTTTATGGAGAATTACCGTTACCTCTCCATCCGGCAGCTCCACATTCCGAAGATGCCAGACGTGCCGTGTATTCCTCGACATAAGAGTCACTTCGTATTCATCCGCAATGATGACTTCGAAATAGCTCCGGTCTATCGCATTCAGCTCTTGTCGTGTGTACATGGCTCACTCTCCCTTCGCCTTATAGTAAAGTCCAAGTGCCTTCACAATAATTTTCTGAACCTCTCTGTCATCTGCCTCTGAGAAATATCTATGATAGACATCCGCCGGAACCTTCACATTGATAGAGCTTTTTTTCTTGACCTCTGTAACGCTTTTATCCAACGCCAGTATTGATCGTACCGTTTTTTCTGTAATGGTTCCTGCTGCCGCTTTAAGCTTCTTTGCAATATTTCCTTTGATTCTGATCCCATTCTGCTCCAATGCCTTGTTGACAAGCTCCTGTTCTTCCTCAGATAAGAACGAAAGCTCCACCCCTGATACCAGTGTGAGAGATCCATCATCCAGCATTTCCTTGAATGCCGGGATCAGCTGATTGCAGCGAACATACCTTGCAATATTCCGGCCGGTCATACCATATTCCTGTCCAATCAACTCCCTGGACTTCGCCTGCTGGTGGACATCATGTCCACCAGCACCAGTCAGTCTGTGAAGCTCTTCTATAATCTCTTCCCGTTTCTTTGTACCACAGACCTTATCATATCTGGCAGCCAGTACTGCAATCCTCTCCGTAACGGTTAGATCGCTGAAGGATCTCTGGATCACATTAGTCTCCAGCACATAAACCCAGGCTTCTTCATCCTTCAAATCTTCTTTCACAATTGCCGGAATCTCTTTAAGCCCCGCAATTCTTGCCGCATTCTGCCTGTTATGCCCAGCCAGCATCTCATATCCAGAACTGAGCTTCCGAACGATCACCGGCGCCAGGATGCCGTGCTCCCGAATGCTATCCACCATATCATCCAGCCGCTCCCCCTGATATAGCTTAAATGGATGCCCATGGAAAGGCTTTATCTGATCTACCGGGATCACCTGAATCCCGCTGTCGGGAGCATCACCGGTCAGCAGATCAACAGCGTCATTGAACAATTTTCTCTTAGGCTGGTTAGCCTTCATATCCCATCAGCTCCTTCCCAAAGTCCAGATACGCCTTGCTCACCTTTGCCTGCGGTGCATATTCCAGAAGAGGTTCACAGTAATAGATACTCTCGCCGACCTTTACAGTACTGGGAATCCTGCTCTCAAAGATCCGGATCCTTCCTTCAAACGCCTCCGCCACCTGCTCTGAAATCACCTTGCAGAGATTTGTTCTCATATCACACATGGTAAGCAGGATCCCTTCCACCTCCAGCTTCGGATTGATGCGCTTTTTGATCTTCTGAATGGTTTTCAGAAAATCCTGCAGCCCTTTCATTGCCAGCAACTGGGGATTTACCGTAATCACAACTCCGTCAGCCGCTGCCAGGGCATTAATGGTAAGTGCCCCCAGCGCCGGACAGGTATCAACGATCAGATAATCATATCTATCTCTTAACGACTCCAGGATGTTTGCCAGCATCTTCTCGGCGCCCATCTCCATCCGAAGCTTCGCATCAACCGCAGACAAAACCATTGACGAAGGAATAAAGTCCACTCCATCCCGACTCATAATGTACTCTTTCAGATCCGGAAGCTCTTCATCGTCAAGCTGCAGCATCATCAGATGCCCGATCGTAGTCGAAATCGCCCCCGTATCTTCAACGCCAATACAGGTGGTCAGGTTGGCCTGGCTGTCGAAATCAACAGCCAGAACCTTTTTCCCCATGCTTGCAAGAGAATATGCCAGATTGTACGTGCTCACCGTCTTGCCTACTCCGCCTTTCGTAGCTCCAATCAAAATGATTCTTCCCATATTTGCCTCCTATTCATCTGTACGGGTACCGTACTCAATCTGACTCTCAGCCACTCGCCGCTCAAGCAGCTCTCTTCTTCTTTCTTTTACCCTCTTCTTCATTGCCTTTTTTTCATTCTCCATAATTTCTGCTTCGGCCTTCTCCAGCTCTGCTCTTTCTGTATCCGGAGTAATGATCAGTTTACCGTCCTCGCAGACAACAGATATGTAATCTCCAATTTCAAACCCCAGCTCCTTCAGCCACATTCCCTTCAGCATGATTGTCGGCGTCTCCTGATATTTATAGCCGCTCTGCCCATAAACCTTAATACTTCTTTTCTTTGCCATAGATTGCCTCCATTTCGTGATTGTCATTGATTATCCATTGATGCTCTGCCTCACTTCTACAGGTCAAATCATCGGCTCCACCTCCCTTCAGCGATTTCAGGCAAGAAAAAAGCTGCCAATGCTTTTACGCATCAGCAGCTAATCGCTTTCTGTTCGGTGTTTTATTTTCAGTTCTGATTCTTCTCTGCGTCCTTGATACGATAGTAGTCTTCCAGATCCACATCGACCCTGACTTTCGTATCTGGTTTTCGGTTGCTCAAGAGGCACACAGTCTCCACATGCACCGTCTGCGGAAACTGATCAAAGGCCCTCACCTTCTTCAGCTCATACCCCCTGGCGCACAGATATTTCAGGTCCCTGGCCAGAGTGGCCGGGTCGCAGCTGACATAAACGATCTTCTCCGGAGCCATGGCTGTCATAGTCTCCAGCAGTTCCTCTCCGCAGCCCTTCCGGGGAGGATCCACCACCACCACATCCGCCCGGATTCCCTGCTCCCGGTACTGCCGAGGCACAATCTCTTCCGCCCGGCCGGCGAAAAATTCCGCATTCGTAATTCCGTTTAATCGGGCGTTGGCTCTGGCGTCCTCCACTGCCTGGGGCACAATCTCCACCCCGAAGACTTTTCCGGCTCTCTGGGCCAGGAACAGGGAAATGGTGCCGATGCCGCAGTAGAGGTCGTAGACCGTTTCCTTTCCCGTAAGGCCCGCGTACTCCAGTGCCTGCCGGTACAGCCGCCGGGTCTGAACCGGATTTACCTGATAAAAAGACAGAGGCGAGATCTGATAGCGGATCTCTCCGATGGAGTCAGTAATATAGTCCTGCCCCCAGAGGACTTCATAGGAGTCTCCCAGGATCACATTGTCCCGGCGGGTATTGGAGCTGAAGGTAATGGAAGTCATGCCCGGGATCTGCGTCAGGCTCTCTGTCAGTTCTTTTCCCCGGGGAAACTGTTTCCCGTTGATTACCAGACAGACCATGATCTCCCCGGTGGCGAAGCCGCTGCGGATCAGCGCGTGGCGCACCAGCCCCTTTCCCGTGTCCTCCCGGTAGGCTGCGATGCCGTACTGCTCCATCCAGTCCAGGATCCGCTCCAAAATCCGGCGATTGCTCTCGCTGCCCAAAAGGCAATCATCTGCCGGTATGATGGTGTGGGTTCTGCCGGCGTAAAAACCGGCCACCAGTTTTCCCTCCCGGTCGTATCCAATGGGGAACTGGGCTTTGTTCCGGTAGCGGAAAGGATTCTCCATGCCCTGGATAGGTTCCATGGGGATTTCCTGAAATCCTCCCAGCCTCTGCAGATCGCTGCGTACTTTCTGTTCTTTCCAGCGGAGCTGCTCTTCATATTTCATCATCTGCAGCTGGCAGCCTCCGCAGGGCCGGGCCAGTGGACACTTTGGTTCTGTTCGCTTGTCTGAAGCCTCCAGCAGCTCCTCCAGCCTGGCAAAACCGTAATTCTTTTTTGTTTTCAGGATCTTCACCTTTGCCAGATCCCCGATCACTGTATCTTTTACAAAAAGGGCGTAGCCCTCCGCCTTTCCGATGCCCAGTCCATCCTGGCTCATGTCCTCGATGCGGAGGATCACCGTATTATTCTTTTTAAACTCCATCTGTTCTCTCCCTGGAAATAAACGGCATTTTCTCTGCCGCTTCTGAAAAAAGAAGACAGGGGTTCAGATTTCCCCTGTCCTTCTGATATTGGATTCAAAGATTCTGCTGTAGCCCAGCCAGTCCGAAGTGCCGTCTGAATTCTCAAAGAGTTCCCGTAAGGTCTCCATTCTGGCGTCCGCGTTGTCTGCCAGATTCAGGGCCAGAGCCTCCGCCAGGGCCGGCTTTTTAGGGGAGCCATATTCCAGTTCTCCGTGGTGGGCCAGGATGCAGTGCTTCAGTTCATTTTCCAGCTGCTCCGGAAATCCGGGAATCTCCCCGGCACGGTCGTGAACCATCTCTGCCCCGATCATGATATGGCCCAGCAGCTGCCCGTCATCCGTATAGTCATTGGCCGGAAAGGCTGACAGTTCCTTTGTTTTTCCCACATCGTGAAGGATAGCCGCGGTAATCAGAAGATCCCGGTTGAGAATAGGGTATGCCTTAGAAAAATAATGGCACATCCGGGTCACACTTAAGGTGTGCTCCAGCAGTCCTCCTATAAACCCGTGATGAACGCTCTTGGCTGCGGAACTCAGCTGAAATCTTTTGATAAATTCCTGATCCCCTGTGAACCAGCTCTCCAGCAGCTGGTGCAGATAGGGATTTTTGACGCTTTCCAGATATTTCATCAGTTCCTGATACATGTCCTCGATCCGGAACCGGCTGGCAGGAAGATAATCTGCCGGGTTGTATTCATCTTCTCCGGCCCGGCGCAGCCGTTTGATGGACACCTGCAGGGCCCCTGCAAAGCTGGTCACATCTCCCACGATATCTATGTAGTCCAGACTGTCGAATTCATCGATCCCCACGGAGTTGGGCTCCCAGATCTTCGCGTCGATGGTGCCTGTCTTGTCCTGCAGGATCACATTTTCATAGGGCTTTCCGTTTTTCGTCACCGCGGACTGCCGAAATTTGCACAGATAAATCCCCGCGGCGCGCATGCCCTCCCGGAATTCTTTGATATATTTCATAATCATACTCTCCTCTTTTTCTTTTATCTTCCTCTGACGTTTCTGCCGCGTCAGATCTCTCCCACTGTGACCTCGAATTCTACCTCCGCGTATCCTTCCGCTCCCCGGCGCATAGCGGTGAGAATCACAGTCTGCCCCGGCGTCAGCTGATCCAGCCGATCCCGGTACTGCCGGAAGCTGGATATTTCATCTTCGCCGATTTTTACTACTACGTCGTACTCTTTCATTCCCGCCAGCATAGCAGGAGAATCCGCCTGCACCGCCGTCACCAGCACTCCTTTAGGGATGCCGGTTCTATGGGAGATCTGTGCAGTCACATCCTGGCCCTTGATCCCTATATAAGGCCTCGCCTCATCGTTGGAGAGGCTCTCGATGAGATCCTTGATCTGAGAAACTGCCAGGGCTGTGATGATATCTTTATCTTCTGTGCTGTAGCTCTGAGCGATGATCCCGATGATCTCTCCGTCCAGATTAATCAGCACCCCGCTTCCCTCACCGCTGCCGTTGATATCGGTGGTCAGAAGATTATACTCTGTGTCAAGAGTGGATATTTTATTGGTCACAGAGGTAATTACGCCGTAAGCCACAGAATCACTGTAGCCCATAGGGCTTCCCAGGGCCATCACGGGCTCTCCCTGAGTCACTCCGTAAGAACTGCCCAGAGGCGCCAGTTCGATCCCCTCCCGGGTGCTGTCCTCCAGTTCAGAAAGTCCCACCTTCAGAATAGTCAGTCCCGTGTTGGCATCGTGCCGCTGATAGATGGCGTCTACCGTGGAGCCGTCATAAAAGGTGACCTGGATCCTCTCCACATTTTCTACCACCCGGTATTCCGTCAGAATAAACAGATCCTGGCCGTTATCCGCCGCCAGCAGTCCGGAAATCTGTTTCTGATTTTCGTAATTCTGGTTAAAATAATCCATCTCGCTGGAAATTCCCACAACCGTCACCAGCGCCCGTTTGGGTTTCTCCGCCACAGCCAGCATATCCTTGTACAGCTGCCGGTACTCCTCAAGTCCGATCTCCGGCTGTGACGCGGGCATGGGAGTTTCCTGCGCTGGTTGGCTGCTGTCTGTGACAGACTGGGAGGAAGTGGAGGTTTCCTCCTCATCCTCCGGAAAACTGACCCGTGAAGAGTCTCCGTTTACCATCCGTTCCGCCACAGGCACCATCCAGACAAACACAAAGGAGGCAACCACTCCTGCCAGCACAGCCGCTCCTGCCAGACTGAGAATCTTCCGCAGCAGGCCCCGCTTATCCAGAGGTTTTTTCTTGACAATTTCCCGGATAAAGCTGTAATTTTTCTTTTCCAGTTCCTTCTGCTCATGCTCCTGGTGTTCCGGCTTCTGTTCCATAGGCAAAGTTCCTCCTATTGAATATGCATGTTCCGAATTATTTTAACAAAAAGTTATGAACAATCTATGAATAAAATTCCACAAAATCCTCTTTCCTAACTTCCGGTTTTAGAGTACAATAGAAGCCATAATGGGGAGATTTATTATGAATAAAAAAGCTTTAAAAACTCTGGAATACGATAAAATCATAGACCTGCTGGCGGCCCGGGCTACTTCGCCTCTGGGAGCCGAGCTCTGCCGTTCTCTGACGCCTCTGGAAGATCTGGAGACCATCCGACGCCGGCAGCAGGAAACCGGCGACGCTTTAAGCCGCCTGTTTCAAAAAGGAAGCATTTCCTTTGGCAGCGCCCGGGATCTGAAGCCGTCTCTGGGAAGGCTGGCTCTGGGAAGTTCTCTGAATCAGTCGGAGCTGCTGGCTATCGCCGGGCTGCTGGAAAACACAGCCCGGGTCAAATCCTATGGACGCCGGGAGCGGGCAGACGCCCCCGCCGACAGCCTGGAAGAACTTTTTGATCTGCTGGAACCTCTGACGCCTTTATCCGCTGAAATCCGGCGCTGCATTCTTTCCGAGGAAGAGATCAGCGATGATGCCAGCCCTGCCCTGCGGCATGTCCGCCGTTCCATCCGCCTCAACGGAGAACGGATCCACAGCCAGCTGAACAGTCTGATGAACGGCTCCCTTCGTACTTATCTTCAGGATGCCGTCATCACCATGCGGAGCGGGCGGTACTGCCTGCCTGTGAAATCCGAATACCGTTCTCAGGTCCCCGGCATGATCCATGACCAGTCCTCCACCGGGGCCACCGTTTTTATCGAGCCCATGGCTGTAGTAAAACTGAACAATGAAATCCGCGAGCTGGAACTGCAGGAGGAAAAAGAGATCGAAGCGGTTCTGGCCTCTTTAAGCGCCTCCGCGGCGGAACATCTGGAGGCGCTTCAGTATAACCTGGAAAATATGGCGGAGCTGGACTTTATTTTTGCCCGGGCCTCTCTTGCCATGGATATGAATGCCACCAAACCCGAGTTCAATGAAGCCGGCAGAATTCATCTGCGCCAGGCCAGACATCCTCTGATCCCGAAAAAACAGGTAGTTCCCATTGATCTCTCTCTGGGTGAGACCTTTGATCTGCTGATCGTCACTGGACCCAACACCGGCGGAAAAACTGTTTCTCTGAAAACCATGGGGCTTTTGACCCTCATGGGCCAGTCCGGCCTGCACATTCCCGCGCTGGACCGCTCTCAGCTGGCCCTGTTTCACCAGGTCTACGCGGATATCGGTGATGAGCAGAGCATTGAACAGTCTCTGAGTACCTTTTCCTCTCACATGACCAATACGGTCTCTTTTCTGGAAAAGGCAGATTCCCGTTCTCTGGTTCTCTTTGACGAACTGGGCGCCGGAACAGACCCTACGGAGGGGGCTGCTCTGGCTATTGCCATTCTCTCCTTCCTGCACCGGCAGGGGATCCGCACCATGGCTACCACCCACTACAGCGAACTGAAACTCTTTGCCCTCTCCACAGAGGGAGTGGAAAATGCCTGCTGCGAATTTGATGTAGAGACTCTGCGTCCCACCTACCGGCTGCTGATCGGAGTGCCCGGAAAGAGCAACGCCTTTGCCATTTCCGCCAAACTGGGACTGCCGGAGTTTATTATCCAGGAGGCAAAAGAACAGCTCAGCGAGCAGGATGAGTCCTTCGAGGATGTGCTGACCACCCTGGAGCAGAACCGGGTAGCTCTGGAAAACGAAAAAGAAGAACTTGCCCGCTACCGTCAGGAAGTGGAGCGGCTGAAAAATGAACTGAACAGCCGGCAGCAGAAGCTGGACAGCCAGCGGGAAGCCATTCTCCGGGAGGCCAGCGAAAAAGCCCACGCCATCCTGAAGGAAGCCAAGGACTACGCGGATCAGACCATGCGGGATTTCCAAAAGTTCGGCAAGGCCGGGATTTCCGTAAAAGAAATGGAAAAACGGCGGTCCGAACTCCGGGGAAAGATGTCCAAAACCGCGGAGAAGCTGGCCATGAAAACCCCGGAGAAAAAAGCCGGTACTTTGAAGCCCTCCGACCTGCATATCGGTGACAGTGTAAAGGTGCTGAGCATGAATCTGAAAGGAACGGTCAGCACAAAACCGGATTCCAAAGGATATCTCTTTGTACAGATGGGCATCATCCGCTCCAAGGTCCACCTTTCGGATCTGCAGCTCATTGACGAGCCGGTAATTACCGGCGGAGGCTTAAGCCGGACCAGTTCCGGGAAAATCCGCATGTCCAAGTCTGCTTCTGTCAGCACGGAGATCAATCTCCTGGGAAAGACGGTGGACGAGGCCGTGGCGGAACTGGACAAATACCTGGACGATGCTTATCTGGCCCATATTCCCAGTGTGCGGATCGTACACGGGAAAGGCACCGGCGCCCTGCGCAAGGGAATTCACAGCTATCTGCGACGCCAGAAGATCGTGCAGGATTTTCACCTGGCAGAGTTCGGAGAGGGCGATGCCGGCGTCACCATTGTGACATTTAAGAAATAGAAAGGATACAGAATGGTTGCTAAACAGAAAATTCTCATCGTGGACGATGATAACAATATCGCGGAACTGATTTCACTCTATCTGACGAAGGAGTGCTACGAGTGCAGGATTGTCAATGACGGAGAGGAAGCCCTGAAAGAAGTGGAAGCCTTTCAGCCCAATCTGGTGCTTCTGGATCTGATGCTGCCCGGCATCGACGGCTATCAGGTCTGCCGGGAGATCCGGCACAAGTCCAACCTCCCCATTATCATGCTCTCTGCCAAGGGGGAGGTATTTGACAAGGTGCTGGGGCTGGAGCTGGGGGCGGACGACTATATCATTAAGCCCTTTGACTCCAAGGAACTGGTAGCCAGGGTCAAGGCGGTGCTCCGCCGTTTCCAGCCCGCGGCTCCTGCCGCCGCTTCTCAGACTACGGGAAAATATGTGGAATACCAGGATCTGATTATTAATCAGACCAACTATTCCGTGATCTATAAAGGGAAAACCGTGGATATGCCCCCCAAAGAACTGGAGCTTCTGTACTTTCTGGCCTCCTCTCCCAATCAGGTATTTACCAGGGAGCAGCTTCTGGACCACATCTGGGGCTATGAGTACATCGGCGACACCCGGACCGTAGACGTACATATCAAACGTCTCCGGGAAAAAATCAAGGATCACGCCAACTGGTCCATCAGCACAGTCTGGGGGATCGGATATAAATTTGAGGTCAGATCGTAATGCGGAACCGTTTATTCTGGAAATTTTTTCTGGCGTATGTGCTCATCGGCATTGCCTCCTTTATCCTCATCGCCACCCTGGGTTCCAAAATGGTGGAAAACAGCCTGGTGGAAACCTACAGCCGCCGGCTGTACCGGGAAGCGGATCAAATCGCCGCTTCCCAGGACGCCATTTACATCTCGGATGCCGAAGCTCTGGAGGATATCTATGACAATCTCAAGGCCCTGGCCCTGTACCAGAACTCTCAGATCTGGCTCATAAGCACAGAAGGCCGGATCCGGCTCAATACTTCCGAATCCTTTGACCCGGAGACCAGTGAGAGCCTGCCGGATTTCGATCCCCTTGACCTGGGATCCGGCTATTATACCATCGGCAGATTTTTTGATTACTTTGATCACGATGTGCTCAGCGTCATGGTTCCCATTACCTCCAACCTGAATATCCGGGGCTACGTGTCCATCCACATGGACATGCAGGATATCTACCGGGACCGGGAGGCGCTGCTGTCCAGCTTTTATATGCTGTTTCTGCTGCTGTTCCTGATCTTTTTCGTAGTTCTGGTGCTGGTAGTGATTTTTATCTATAACCCTCTGAAAAAAATTACCCGCGGGGCTCAGGAATACGCTTCCGGAAATCTCGGCTATACCATTCCTGTCCGCACCGGAGATGAAATGGGCTACCTGGCTCAGACTTTGAACTATATGTCCGGGGAACTGAAGCGCACCGATGAGTACCAGCGGAAATTTGTGGCCAATGTCTCCCACGATTTCCGCTCTCCTCTGACCTCTATCAAAGGGTATGTGGAGGCAATCCTGGACGGAACTATTCCTCCGGAAATGCAGGAAAAATATCTGAATATTGTTCTTTTTGAGACGGACCGCCTCAACAAACTCACCCGGGGGATGCTGGATCTGAACCGCATGGACAACACCGGGTTTTATCTGGACATTACCAGCTTTGACATCAATGGGGTGATCAAAAAAACAGCGGCCACTTTCGAGGGCGCCTGCACCGCCAAGCGCATCTCCATTGAGCTGCTGCTGACGGCAGAACCTCTCTATGTGTCCGCTGATATCGGAAAAATCCAGCAGGTTCTCTACAACCTATTGGATAACGCAATTAAATTCAGCCCCAACAATTCCACCATCCGTGTGGAAACTACGGAGCGCCACGGCAAAGTCTTTGTATCTGTGAAAGACAACGGCATGGGAATCCCCCGGGCCTCCCTCTCCAAAATCTGGGAACGGTTTTACAAACTGGACGCCTCCCGGGGCAAAGACCGCAAGGGCACCGGCCTGGGACTTGCTATTGTAAAAGAAATCATCAATGCCCACAAACAGAATATCAACGTCATCAGCACCGAGGGAACCGGCACAGAATTCGTTTTTTCTCTGGACAGGGCAAAACCGCCGGAGGCCTCCGCCTGACAGACGGATTGGATTCAGCTCCACCGCAGATGGTGGAGCTGTCCTTTTTTCTCCAGATTCTCAAAGCCGTGCTGGCGCAGGGCTTCATAGAGAATAATAGCCACGGAATTGGAAAGGTTGAGAGAACGGGTTTCCTCCAGCATGGGAATCCGGATACAGCTGTCCGGATGCCGCACCAGAATTTCTTCCGGAATCCCGGCGCTCTCTTTTCCAAACATGATATAGCAGTCCTTTTCATAGGAAACTTCTGTATACAGGCGCCTGGCCTTTGTGGTGGCAAAATATAATTTCGCTCCTGGGTTCAGCTGCAGAAACTCTTCATAATCCACATACCGGGTGACATCCAGCTTATCCCAGTAATCCATACCGGCTCTGCGGAGCGTTTTCTCGTTGAGATGGAATCCCAGGGGCTCAATCAGATGAAGCCTGGCTCCCGCAGCCGCGCAGGTTCTGCCGATATTCCCGGTGTTGGAGGGAATCTCCGGTTCGTGCAGTACAATATTGACGCGAGTCACAGCTTTTTCACCTCCAGGGCCCGGTATAATTCATCCGGCTGCGGTTTGTCCAGATACCGGATTTCTTCTTTGTTTCTCAGGATCCGGGCATTGCTGGCCGTAGTCCGCCCCACTACGGTTCCCGGAATTCCAGCGTCCTTAAGCGCCCTCACCACAGCCTGGCCGTCCTCCGCGGCGATCAGCATGGAGCCGCTGGACATAATCTGATAGGGATTGACCCCGAAAAACTCACAGATCTCCACGGTTTCCTGGCGGATCGGGATGGCCCGCAGATCGATCTCCAGCCCCACGCCTCCGGCGGAAGCCATTTCCCAGAAAGCTCCGAAAACGCCTCCCTCCGTAATGTCATGCATGGCCGCTGCCCCGGCAGTCCGGGCCGCTCTGGCGTCCGGCACTACGGAAAGATACCGGGAAAATTCCCGGGCAGTTCGGATAAATTCCGGCGAAAACCGCTCCGTCAGCATTTCTTCTCTCTCCTTGGCCAGAATGGCGGTGGCTTCCAGTCCGATCCATTTGCTGATCACCAGATCCATGCCCGGATGAATCCCGGCAGGGGTCAGAAGCGCTTCCCTGCGTATCTTTCCTATGCCGGTCACAGAAATCAGAGGCTGGCTCACCACCCGGGTGATTTCCGTATGGCCGCCCAGAATCTCCATGTCCAGGCTGCGGCAGGTTTCCTCTGCCTCCTGTACCATATGCCGGATCTCAGGCTCTTCCACCTCTTCCGGCAGAAGGACCGTCAGCATCACCCCCAGAGGCTCGGCCCCGGAAGCCGCCAGATCATTGGCCGTAATGTGAATGCAGTGGCTTCCGATATCCTTTACCGTCCCTGTAATGGGGTCCGAGGACAGGACCAGCACTTCCCCCGGCTCCACTTCCAGGGCCGCGCAGTCCACTCCCACCGAAGGCCCTGCCAGCACTTCTTTTCTTCTGTGTCCCACCTGTTTCAGAATGGAACGGATCAATACCGGTTCCGGCAATTTTCCTATTTTCATCTCGTCCTCCATTTATGTCCCTGCGTATTTTGCGGCTGTCTGCCGTCCCAGCCCCGCGCCTTTCCTCCTCTTTCCTATCTCAGGCCAGGGCGCCGATCACCAGGGGAACCACCATAGCGGCCACCAGGATAATGGCGATCACGGCTGCCGCCGCTCTCTTTCTCCGATTCATTTCTTTCCTCTCTTTCTTATTCCTGCCGCTGAATCTTTTCTGTTACATCCCAAACGGCCGCGCTGCCGTCCAGAGGATCTCTTGTTTCGTAAGTAAACAGCAGGCATTTGTACCCTTCCCGGAATCCCGGAACAGCCTCCCGGAATTCTTCCAGATGGGTCATGGATTTCAGCTGTTTCCAGTCCCTGCCTCTGTACCCTTCGGGCAGATTCGGATCCTTTGCCGCCTGCCGGTAAAACTGTCTCACCGCTTCCCGGGACAATCCCTCTTCTCCCGCCCATTCCGGACGGGATTTCAGATTCTCCCTGGCGTACAGGTCATATACCAGACATTCCCGGAACACTCCTTCCTGCTCCGGCGCTTCCCGCAGCAGAAACTCCCGCAGGATCTGGTATCTCTGGATCCTGCTGTGAGACTTACTCAGCCAGCCTCTCTCCTCACAGAACAGCCCCAGCCTTTCGTAGAAAGCAAAAGGATCCGCAAAGCCCTGCCCTGCCCGGGCTAAAGTTTTCTGAAACTGTCCGCTGTTAAAAAAGATCTCTACCATTTCCTCCGCCAGCTTCAGCCTGCGGATCTCCCCGTAAGAGAGCCAGGGAGTTTCCAGCACTTCATAGGGCGGTTCCGATTTCCACCGGTATCCGCCCGCCTCTGCTATCCGCTCCATCTCTGTACCCTTCAGCACCTTTAAAAATCCCAGCTGCAGCTGCTGGGGCTTCAGGGCATATACCTGACAGAAGGACCGCCGGAAGCTCTCCAGGCCTTCCCCCGGAAGTCCCGCTATGAGATCCAGATGCTGATGAATATTGTGAAGTTTCCCGACTGCCTCTACCCTCCGGCTGAGTTTTTCAAAATCCGTATGCCGCCGGACAGCCTTCAGCGTTTCCGGATTGGTAGACTGCACGCCGATCTCCAGCTGGATCAGCCCCGGCCGCATACCGGAAAACAGCTCCAGATCTTCCTCCTCCAGCAAATCCCCCTCGATTTCAAAATGAAAATTTGTATATCCGTTGTCCTGATCCTTCAGAAAATTCCAGATCCTCCTGGCTCTGCTCCGGTCCGCGTTAAAGGTACGGTCTACAAACTTCACCTGCCGCACCCGGCGCTCCAGAAAAAAGGACAGTTCCCTCAGAACCAGGTTCAGGCTGCGGAACCTCAGATGCCGGTCCAGGGAGGAAAGGCAGTAGCTGCAGAAAAAAGGACAGCCCCGGCTGGACTCATAATAGAGAATCCGGTTTTCAAACTCTTCCGGCTGTCCATAGGGAAAGGGCAGCTGGTCCATATCCAGCGGTTCCTGCTCCGGCGTACACACCACCGTTCCATTCTGCTCCCGAAATACAAGGCCCCGAATCTCCTTCAGAGAAAAGCTCCGGCCGGAACAGTAGTACCGGCACAGGCCTCCGAAGCTTTTTTCCCCCTCTCCCCGGAGAATCCCTCTGAGAAAGGGAAGCTGTTCCAGCATCTCCCGACTGTTCCAGGACACCTCCGGGCCGCCCATCCAGATTTCAGTCTCCGGCAGAATCTTGTGGATATCCTCCGCCAGAACACGGATCAGCGAGACATTCCAGATATATACAGAAAAGGCCACTACATCCGGTCTGAGGCGGTAGATCTCCCCCAGAATTTCATCCGGCTGCTGATTGATGGTAAATTCCAGCAGAGAGACAGGAGTCCCCTGTCTCTCTGCGTAAGCTTTCAGCGAGTAGACCGCCAGATTGGAATGAATATATTTCGCGTTGACGGCTGTCAGCAAAATTTTCATACTTCCTTCAGCACCGCCTCCAGATCCGGCATAGCGGGTATGCCGCCCCGTTTTTCCACGCAGAGGCCGGCCACCGCGTTGGCAAACCGCACGAATTCCCGCCCCTGCTCTTCTGTGAGCTCCTTGGGATTCGCGCTGTAAAAGGCGAAGCGGGAGAGAATGCCGCCCCAGAAAGCATCTCCGGCGCCGGTGGTGTCTACGGCCTTTCTTGCCTTTCCCTTTTCCTGCACCCGGAATTTTTCCGTCTTCATCAGAGCTCCCTGGCTTCCCAGTGTCACCAGTACGCAGGAGACCCCTTGGGCCAGAAGAGCGTCAGCCGCCTCATCCGGATCCTCATGGCCCGTCAGAAGGGCCGTCTCCTCATCAGAAATCTTCATAATATCCGCATAGGGAATCACGGAGCGCATATGCTCCATGGCCTCCTGAGGACTTTTCCAGAGAAGCGCCCGGTAATTGGGATCGTAAGAGATCAGCGCTCCCGCCTCTTTGGCAGTCTTTAAAGCGAAAAAAGTGGCGCTCCTGGCCGGTTCATCCGTCAGTGACAGAGAACCGCAATGAAAGATTTTTGTATTTTTCAGCACTTCCGTGTTTACCTCTTCCTGCCGCAGCTGAGTGTCAGCCCCGGGCTTTCTGGCAAAGGAAAAACTCCGCTCCCCGTTTTTCAGAGCCACAAATGCCAGAGTCGTAAAATAATCCGGATCCACCACCAGTCCTCTGGTATCCACCCCGCAGCTTTCCAGGGTCTCTTTCAGCAGCTGTCCGTGCATATCGTCTCCCACCTTGCCGATAAAAGCCGTCCGCTGGCCCAGGCGTTCCAGAGCCGCCAGAACATTGGCCGGAGCTCCGCCTGGATTCTGCTCAAACAGAGCCTGCCCGCCCTCACTGGTGCCATAGGGTGTAAAATCAATCAGAACTTCTCCCAGAGCTGTTACATCATACATATTTTTTTACCTCCCAATCTGAGCTACCGCGAATCCCCCGCGGCAGAGTGTGACGCGATGCCGCGCTCAGACACGGCAGTTCCCTGCCGGCCATCCTGCGCGAAAAAGGGACGGAAACATCCGCCCCTCCTCTGATGATTATGCCTAGTTCCGGAATCGAACCAGAGACACGAGGATTTTCAGTCCTCTGCTCTACCAACTGAGCTAACTAGGCATCCCTGAACGCAATTATATTATCATGCGTCCGGGGAAAATTCAAGAAGTTTTTTTATTTCTCACGTATTTTCCGCAGAGCTGTGGACAGCTTAATGGGATTTCCGTACCGGAGAGTTCCGAACCGGAACACCGCCGCCGCCAGCATTCCCGCCAGGATACAGGAAACAGCCAGAACAGCCAGCGAGAGAGCAATCTCCCAGGTCCCCACCGTTCCCATGGAAGCTCTCAGCAGCATGGCGTTGCTGGAGGTAAAGGGAATGTAGGAAGCCGCCTTTACCAGCAGGGAATCCGGAGAGGTCAGGCCGTACATGGTAATCAGAAAGGAGGCCAGATACAGGAAGGTTACCACACCGGAACTCTTGCTGATATCTTCGGTCTTGGACACCAGCGCCCCCACCATGCCGAACAGAAAGGCGTAAAGCAGATATCCCAGAATCCCGAATACAATAAAGATCATCCACACCGGGGCCGGAATTTGGAAAATGAAATCCAGCATGTGTCCCCAGGCGTCCGCCGTGGCCCGGTAAGCGATGACCGCGCTTCCCAGAATCACTCCTGCCTGGACAATACCGGCCAAAGCGCCCGCGATGACCTTGCCGAAAATCAGGCTGTTGCTGTCAACGCTGGTAACCAGGATCTCTATGGCCCGGTTGCTCTTTTCCGATGTCACAGACACCGCAATCATCTGTCCGTAGAAAATAATCAGAAAATACAGGAAAAATACCAGTATATAGGTGTACCAGTAATTCTGAGCGCTGTCCTTGCCCAGGACCACCGTCTGTGACTGCATGGGAACGGAGTATACATTCTCCACCTCCGCCGGGTCAATTCCCAGCTGCTCCAGGGAAGCCGTCCGGTAATTCCGGGCCAGTGCCGCCTCAAAAGGCTCCTGATAGTCCGACATCATGGAGCGGTTTTTCAGGATATATTCATAGCTGTCCGCTCCCGTCACCAGGAATCCCGCGGCTGCCTCTTCTTCCTCCACCATGGTTCTGACGCTTTCTTCCCCGTCGCAGAAAGTAACCTGGTACTCCGGCAGATACGAAGCGAAGGATTCCTCATCGGCAATACTGCCGCTTTCGTCCGCTACAGCCAGCACTTTTCTTCCGGCCGCCTCTCCTCCGCCGTCTTCTCCCTGACTGCTCCCGGAGCCGTTTCCCATAAACAGGGTGGGCACAGTGATAACCGCGGCCAGGATTACCGCCAGCACCACCGTGGCGGCCACAAAACTTTTATTTTTAAAATAATTTCCCAGTTCAAATTTCAATACGGTAAAAAACTGCTTCATGCCTCGTCACCTGCGCTTTCCACAAAAATATCATTTAAGGAAGGTTCGTAGCTTCCGAAGCACTCCACATCCAGATCCGTCTGAGCCAATTTCCGCAGCAGCATCTGTTTTGTGCTGCCCTCTTTCAGCTTCAGAATCACTTTTTCCCTCTGTGTGCCGGCCGCTTCCGCCAGTTCCCCGAATTCCCGTCTCACCAGTTCCAGGGTTTCTCCGGCGTCCCTGCCCACAAGGCTTAAAATCAGCCGGTCTTTTCCAAATTCCTTTTTAATCTCCCGCAGATTTCCATTCAGCACAATGTTTCCGTGATGGATGATAACAATATCCTCGCAGAATTCCTCCACGTAATTCATCTGATGACTGGAAAAGATCACCAATTTCCCCTTTTCAATCTGCTCCGCGATGACTTCCTTCAGGATCTGGGAGTTCACCGGATCCAGTCCTGAAAAAGGCTCATCCAGAATAATAATCTGCGGATCGCAGACCAGCGTCTGGGCCAGCTGCACTTTCTGCTGATTTCCCTTTGAGAGCGTCTCCAGTTTGCGGTTTTCATATTCTCTGACGCCCATCCGGTCCAGCCAGTACTGCATATTCTTTTTTGCCAGGGCAGGCTTCAGTCCCCGCAGTTCCGCCAGGTACAGGATCTGTTCCCCTACTTTCTTCTTGGGATAAAGTCCTCTCTCCTCCGGAAGGTATCCAAGGCTTGCGCTTCCGGGCTGAAAGGGCTTCCCATCCAGCAGAATCTCCCCCTGATTGGCTTTAAATACGTTCATGATAATGCGGATGGTGGTAGTCTTTCCCGCTCCGTTTCTTCCCAGAAGCCCCAGAGCTTTTCCGCTTTCCACCGAAAAAGAAATGCTGTGGAGCACTTCTGTCTCTCCGAATGATTTCCGAAGTCCTTTTACTTCAAGTTTCATTGTTCCTCCCATTTCAGATGGCTATTCCATCTCCTCCTGAATTTCCAGCATCATGGCGCTGATACCGATATGCTCCGGACACAGCTTTTCGCAGCGGCCGCAGCGCAGGCATTCAGAGGCCGGGTACGCGAGTTCTCCGTACGCTTTTTCCGCCTCTTCTTCCTTTCCGCCCAGATGCTGGTTATAGACGCGGAACACCTCCGGAATCCGGATTTTCACCGGACAAGGCAGGCACTTTCCGCATCCGCTACATTTTATCATACTGTCCATCTGCTCACAATACCTCTATCTGTAAAATTTATTCAAGTCCCGCTTCCTTTCTGATTTTTAAGAAATTCTTTCAGATTTTTTAAGGTATTTTTGTACCCATCTCTGCATCTTCTTTTTCAGCGGGGAAGGAAAATGGGGGCTGTAAAAAGCACAGCCCTCCCCTCTTTTTCTCTCCTTTTACTTCAAAATATATTGAATCAGTTCTTTTCTCTTTTCTCTTTTTCGGATCCGCCGGTATATGTCCTCTCTTGTCTGCCCTCCGATTCTACTGATTCGGTTCCAGATCGCTTTCGCGATTCCATAGATAACCAGGATGACCGCTGCCGACAGGATCCCTTTCCCCACATCCCCGGACGCAATTCCACACACGGTTCCGGCAATCACTACGGCTGCCGGAAAAAGGATGCCGTACATATCATTTTTTAACGCAAACCAAATAACCCGGAAGGGCATCCGTATCACTTTTTTCATGGCATTTCACCCCTCTCCTTTCAGGCGATTATACCATGATTCCGCCTGCAGTTCCAGCAAAGATACTTCTTTTTTCGGTTCTTCGAAGGATTCCAGCCTGCGGATCGGTAAGCTGCTTGCCCCGGAAAAGGAAAAAACCCTTCTTTCCATCTGGACATAGAAAAATCCCCGGAAATTCAACATTTCCGGGGATTCCGCATTTTTGTCAGAAGCGCGAGACGGGATTCGAACCCGCGACCCCAACCTTGGCAAGGTTGTACTCCACCCCTGAGCCACTCGCGCATTTATGTAGTTTTCCGAACCACGAGTTATACTATACTATAGCTTCAGCGAAATGTCAATTATTTTTTTATTTTATTTTTTCGGCCGGCGGCAGACGCTTCTGTTCTGCCGGCCGGCGGAAAGTTTTTATGCCTTGAGGATAGCACTGAGCACATACTGGTTGTTGGGGAAATTTTTCTGGGAGATATCTTCCAGACGAATGAGATCCACATCCAGCCAGGCTTCCTCTGCGGCAACCATCAGATTGGCAAACATAATGCCAAAGTTTACCTCATCCCATTTTTTCAGCTGCTCCGCACTGTGTTTTTTGGAAAAAATGTGAATCCGGTTATCATAGACCACAAATCTCCATGGCTGGCTGTTCATGCTGGAGGGCGCCAGCCGGGCCGCTTCCAGAAGCTGTTTCATCCACTGACGGGGAACTTCCTTGAACACGCAGAGTTCATCCATGGCCAGACGGTTGGCTTCCGAAGGCTTCCGGGTCCATGGCCCTTTGCTCTTTCCGAAAGCAATGATTCCCACCAGCTTTTTTCCATCCTTTTCCTGCAGTTCCCGGCGCACCCTTCTGCTGCCGATATAGCAGGTTCCCAGACCGATGCTGCACAGATACAGCACCATCTGCTCCATTAAATATCCCATGTTCATCAGATACCTGGGAGCCTGTTCCGAATAAAAGGCCAGATAATAGGGAGCCCGGACACTGAAAAGGCTTAAAAATTTCTGCTGGGCTTTTCGGTTGTCCAGAACGGAAACCGCCGTGTCAATGCCCCCGAACAGTCCGGTAAGCTCATGGAAATGTTCACGGATTTTATCCAACACCTGAGGACTTAAGGTCTCATTGGTATAACTGCGCACAGATTTTCTGGCAAAAATTGCTTCATATAAATTCATACTCTCACCCTTAATTTTTTCGCAACATTATTGTAACATGTTCTCCGGCTTTTGCAATCCCCTGGCCGGATTAAATTTTCGACTTTCCCCTACAGCCATTCTATGAGACAAGCGGCAAAAGGCCATGCGGGCTGCGCTGGCGCAGGCAAACATGACTTTATGGCGCGCAAAACACCGAAAAGCAGCCATTTCCACAAAAAAATGAGCGAATTTGAGGTGCTTTTGGGATTGCGGGAGCACGAAGCGCGGTGCAATCCGTGTCTCATGCCCATTTATCGGGCAACTCAATCTATAGAACATCTGTCAGCTCTTCCAGTTCCCGGACACAGGACTCAAATACTTCCAGCGCCTCCTCCACGGTTTTTTTCTCCGTCATATCCACGCCGCATAGTTTCAGCAGGTCAATGGGATCCATGGAACAGCCTCCCCGCAGAAATTCTTTGTAATGTTCCACACTGTCCTTCTCCCCTTTCAGGATCTTTCTGCCGATAGCGATAGCGGCAGAAAATCCTGTCGCGTACTGATATACATAAAAAGGCGTGTAAAAATGCGGAATTCTGGCCCATTCCAGGTCGATTTCCGGATCCTGGACCATATCCGGCCCAAAATACTGCCGGTTCAATTCCCCGTACATAGAACAGAGAGTCCCGGCAGACAGACTCCCCTCCTCCGCCAGGCGCTCATGAGCCATTTTTTCAAATTCCGCGAACATGGTCTGGCGGTAGAGAGTTCCCCGGAACTGCTCCAGCAGATAATTGACCAGATACGCTTTCTCCCGGCGGCTGTCCGCCTTGCGGATCAGATCGCTGATCAGGAGAAATTCGTTGACGGTAGAAGCAACCTCCGCCACAAAAATCCGGTACCCCGCGTAAATGTAAGGCTGCGCATGGTCTGAATAGTAACTGTGAATGGCGTGTCCCATTTCATGAGCTAAAGTAAAAACAGAATTCAGATTTCCGCTGAAATTCAGAAGCACATAAGGATGTGTGCCGTAAGCTCCCCAGGAATAGGCGCCGCTGCGTTTTCCCCGATTTTCATACACATCGATCCAGCGGTTTTGGAATCCCTCCTCCAGAATTTTTCCGTAATCCTCTCCCAGCACAGCCAGCCCTTCCTTTACCAAAGTTTTGGCGTCCTCGAAGGAATATTTCTTCTCCGCCCCTTTGACCAGCGGTGTATATACATCATACATATGCAGTTCCTCTGTGCCCAGCAGACGCTTTCTGAGCCGCACATACCGGTACATGGCCGGCAGTTTCTCGTGGACAGCCCGGATCAGTTCCGTATACACGGCAGCAGGGATATTTCCCCCGTCCAGAGCTTCCTCCAACGGGGAAGGATACTGACGCATGGAAGAAAAAAAGCGGGCTTGCTTAAGATTTGCCTCAAAGGTGGCAGCCAGCATATTCTTATGTTTCCCGTAAACCTGATACAGGCGCTGAAACGCCGCCCGTCTCACTTCCCGGTTTTCTGATTCCATAAAGGAAGTATATCTTCCGTTGGTCAGGGCCGTCTCCTCCCCGGCTTCATTCTGTATCGTTCCGAAATCAATATCCGCGTTGTTAAAGGCCATGAAAATCTGCTGGGGACTGTTTCCCAGTTCTTTGGCCTTAGCCAGAACGCCTTCCAGTTCCCGGGACAGGACATGGGGCTTTCTCCTCATGATTTCTCCCAGGTATCTCCGGTAAAACCGAAGCGGTTCATATTCCTCCAGCCACTCCTCCAGCCGGGTAGCCTCCAGCGTCAGGATCTCCGGCTCCAGAAAGGCCGCGGCGTCCGAAAGAGCCACTGAAAGAGCCGCGGCCTTTCCTGACATTTCCTGATACTTCTGATTTCCTGTATCCTGATGATATTTTTGATTGGCGTACACATACACCCTTTCAAACCGCTGTTCTATGTTTCCCAGAGTTTCCAGAACAGTAAAAAGCCGTTCCGGTCCCCGGACAGCCGTGCCCTGGAATCCCCGCAGAAGTTCCAGGCCTTTCTGCAGTTCCTGATACTCTTTCCTCCAGACTTCGTCTGTATCAAATATATCTTCCAGCTTCCAGCAATATTCCTGATTTATCTCTTCCCGCGCAGGCAGTAATGTATGGTCCATGGTTTGTCTCCTTCCTGCATTTAAAATTCTGTCTTCAGACTATTAGTATACCCATTTTTTCCCAATAAAACAAGCAGGCTGTCAGGCCTGCCTGTGAGTTTTTTTATGAGATTTTTATGAGTTTTTTATGAATATGACATCAGAGTCAAAAAGACACGCGGTCTGCGCCGGCGCAGGCAGGCATGACTGAGCGCGGAGCAAACCGTGTCTCATGCCCTTTTGTCAGGCAACTCATGAATATTCCAGCCCGTCCTCCTGAATTCGCCGCTTCCATTTTCGGAAAGCCCGGCTGCAGCGGATCGCCAGGGCGTTTTCGCTTCGGGTATCTCCCGGATGCGTCTGCCGGTAGGAAACGCCGTATATCTTGCAGCGAACCAGCTCTTTTTCCGTTTCAGTCAGTTCGCTGAATTTTTCCTTACAGAGAATCTCCAGCAAAGCAATATCTTCCGCAGAGTCACCGGCACAGTTTTCGTCCCGCAGAAAGGTCTCCAAAGGCCGCCCGTCCCTCTTCTCCTGCTTCTTGATATACCTGCGGTATTTTACCCGGGCCATCAGCCGCAGCCAGGCCAGGATCTGCTTATCCTCCCAGGATTCCATCCGCTGGATCTGCCTGGCAAAGCTGATCCACACTTCCTGGCAGATATCCTCCGAAATCTTATCGCTGCCGCTGGAAAGTCCTGAAAGAAACCGGTACAATTTCTCTGCGTATTTTTGATATATTTCACGCAGAAATCTTTCTTCTTCTGAATTCAGCATCCTCTCTCCCCCCTGCTGCTCCCCGCATTCTTTATTTCTGGGCATGTTTCACCAGCAGGGCTACCACATCCAGAATTACCTCTTTATCTCTCGGCTTCAGCAGTGAAATTCTCTCTCCCAGATCCGTAGAGCGGATATCAAATCTCACTGCCAGGGAATCCCGCAGCAGTTCATCCGAGGATACCTCCAAGGCGTTGGCAATACGCACAAACGCGTCCAGGCTGGGGCACTTCACACCCCTCTCTATGGCGCTGATGTAATTTACACTTAATTCTGCAAGCTCAGCCAGTTCTTCCTGCTTCATTCCAAGTCTTTCTCTGTTTGCCTGTATTCTGCGGCCAAGTTTCCACATGCGTCATTTCCTCCTGTCAGTACTGCTGTCATACTTACAGTATAGGTGAAATCCGGCCCATAATACAGATTCCAGCAGAACCACTGCCGCACCTTTGGTATGATTGTCCCGCAAAGAACGGAAGCATTGAAAAGCCCCGCAGCTTTTCAGCTGCGGGGCTCTCTCTTATTTGGCGTAATCTGTTACACGGCTTTCCCGGATCACATTTACTTTGATCTGGCCCGGATACTCCAGTTCGCTCTCAATCTGCTTAGAAATATCCCTGGCCAGAAGAACCATATCCGAATCATTCACCTGTTCGGGGATGACCATGACACGCACTTCTCTACCTGCCTGAATGGCAAAAGATTTTTCTACTCCCTTGAAGGAGTTCGTAATATCTTCCAACTGTTTCAATCTGTTTGTATATGTCTCCAGCGTCTCCCGCCTTGCGCCCGGACGTGCCGCGGAAATCGCGTCCGCGGACTGGACGATACAGGCGATCAGCGACTGGGGTTCCACATCTCCATGATGGGCTTCCACCGCGTTTACGACTACGGCGCTCTCCTTATATTTTCTGCACAGATCTGCGCCGATCTGGATATGGGAGCCCTCCACCTCATGGTCGATGGATTTTCCGATATCATGCAACAGCCCGGCCCGCTTCGCGGTGCGGACATCCAGGCCTACCTCGCCTGCCAGAAGTCCGGCAAGCTGCGCTACCTCAATCGAATGCTTCAGTGCGTTCTGTCCATAACTGGAACGGAACTTCATGCGGCCCAGAAGACGGATCAGTTCCGGATGGATGCCATGTACGCCGACCTCCATAGCCGCCGCCCCTCCCTCTTCACGGATCATGGTGTCCACTTCTCTCTGGGCTTTCTCCACCATTTCCTCAATACGTGCCGGATGGATACGGCCGTCTACAATCAGTTTCTCCAGTGCGATCCTGGCCACCTCACGGCGGATGGGATCAAAGGAAGACAGGACTACCGCTTCCGGCGTATCATCTATAATAAGATCCACGCCTGTCAAAGTCTCCAGAGTACGGATATTCCGCCCTTCCCGTCCGATGATCCGTCCCTTCATCTCATCGCTGGGAAGCTGCACTACGGAGATCGTGGATTCAGCCACATGATCTACCGCGCACTTCTGAATGGCAGTTACCACATACTCTTTGGCTTTGCGTCCGGCCTCTTCCTTGGCCTTGCTTTCCAGTTCCCTGTAAAGCCTGGCAGTATCAATCTTCACTTCGTCTTCTACAGATTTCAGAAGATACTCTTTTGCCTCTTCGGAGGTGAAACCGGAAATTCTTTCCAGTTCCTGTACTCCTTGATCGTGTAACTCGTCAACTTTCTTTTCTTTCTTTTTCAGCTCTGCTTCTTTGGCTGTCAGGTCGTTCTCGCGCCGCTCCAGCACGTCGGCCTTTCTGTCCACAGATTCCTCTTTGGACAAAACTCTTTTTTCATACTTCTGCAGTTCCGCTCTGCGTTCCCGGTATTCCCTGTCCTGTTCGTTTTTCACTTTCAGGTTCTCTTCCTTGGCTTCCAGGAGCGCCTCCCGCTTCTTTGTTTCCGCCGTCTTTAATGCCTCATCTATAATACTTCTGGCTTTTTCTTCGGCAGTGCCTACCTTTTCAGCATCCTGCTGCACCTTTTTGGCGACCGCGGCCTTGCCGGCTACAGGAACCGCAATAAGTACGGTGACAACCACAGCAACGATAACAGCAATAATTGCAATTATTGCATCATTCATCACCGGAGCACCTCCTTATTTAGTTTTCATTGTACAATCACAACACTACAATTTTATACTGTTTTCACAAATTTGTCAATTAGATTAGCCGGCTGAATCCTGAAAATTCTTAAGTTCCCGCCAGATATCTCCCGGCGAAAATCCGCGTCTGGCCAAATAGCCGAATACTCTTCTCAGTTCCTTTTCATCCATTTTGCGAGGCTCGCCCGCCTTTTTCCCCAGCAGTTCCCGGATCAGCTCTCCCTCATCCACCGGAAGTTCCGCAAGAGCCGCCTCCGTATCTTCTTCTGAAATTCCCTTTTCCAGCAGAAAAGAGCGCAGGGCAGATCTGCTCTTTTTCCTGCCCGCGCTCATCACATAGTTTTCCGCGTACCGCCGGTCATTGACATAGCCGAAGGATTTCACATACTCTACGGCGTCCTCTGTTTCCCCCTCCTGAAAGCCCTCTCTGCGGAGAATCTCCCTCAGTTCTTTTTCGCTTCTGTCGCGGACCAGCAGTTTTTTCAGCGCTTTCTTCCGGGCCTCCCCGGCGCGTCTGTCTTCCATATCAGAGTTCTCCGCCTTCCGGACTCTCCGGAGCCTTGGCTGCCGGTTCCGGAGCGGCCGGCAGACCGCAGGCTTCCCGGACCCTGGACTCCACTTCGTCCAGCACTTCCGGATGCTCTCGCAGATACTGTTTGGCATTCTCACGGCCCTGCCCGATCTTGTTCTCCTTGTAGGCAAACCAGGCGCCGCTTTTCTGGATCACATTCTGGGCTACCGCCAGATCCAGCACATCTCCTTCCCGGGAAATGCCTTTGCCAAACATTATATCAAATTCCGCCTCGCGGAAGGGCGGAGCCACCTTGTTCTTTACCACCTTGATGCGGGTGCGGTTTCCCACTATCTCGCCTCCCTGCTTCAGGGCCTCGATCCTGCGGACATCCAGACGGACGGAGGAGTAAAACTTAAGTGCCCGGCCTCCGGTAGTCGTTTCGGGGCTGCCGAACATAACGCCCACCTTTTCTCTGAGCTGATTGATAAAGATCACGATACAGTTGGTCTTGCTGATGGAGGCGGTAAGCTTCCTGCAGGCCTGGGACATCATCCGGGCCTGCAGGCCCACATGGGAATCTCCCATATCGCCGTCGATCTCCGCCTTGGGCACCAGAGCCGCCACGGAATCGACGATTACAATATCCACCGCTCCCGAACGCACCATGGTCTCTGTGATCTCCAGCGCCTGTTCTCCGTTGTCGGGCTGAGAGATATAGAGATTATCAATGTCCACTCCGATATTTTTGGCGTACACAGGATCCAGCGCGTGCTCCGCGTCAATGAAGCCGGCAATGCCTCCCCTCTTCTGAACTTCGGCCACCATGTGCAGCGCCACGGTGGTCTTTCCGGAGGACTCGGGACCGTAGATTTCCACGATCCTGCCCCGGGGAACTCCTCCCAGCCCCAGCGCGATATCCAGGCTCAGGGATCCCGTAGGAATCGTTTCCACATTCATATTCGTTCCGGAATCTCCCAGTTTCATGACGGCTCCTTTGCCGTACTGTTTTTCAATCTGACCAAGCGCCGCCTGCAGCGCGTTCATTTTTTCAGTGTGATTGTCAGCCATAATTTTCTCCTTTTCAAAAGAACGCATGTTCGCTCTCTTTCAGCATAATAGTATATTTTCAGTCTCTTGTCAACCTGAACCTTACGGGTTTTTGCAGTCTCTGTACTCCGGGAAAACGCAGCGAACCGCTGCCGCAGGAAATGATAGCTTCAGTGTAGCATGGCTTTTCCGGTCCGTCAAGAAGGAGCGCATAAAAATTGCGGGGATACCTGAAAGGCCGGCAGAAAAGCCCGGCCTTTCAGGTATCCCCGCGCTGCGTGCCGGCCCGGATCAGGCCAGCCAGTTATAAAGTTCTTCATACTGCTTCGCGGAACTGGCCCACGAGTAATCCTGCGCCATTCCCCGGTCCACGATCTTATTCCACTCCCGTTTCCGGTCATAGTAGATGCGCTCGGCGTAACGGATAGTTCCCAGCATTTCGTGGGCGTTATAGTTGGCAAAAGAGAATCCGGTGCCTGTGCCCTCGTATTCATTGTACGGCTGCACCGTATCTTTGAGGCCGCCGGTCTCTCTGACAATGGGCACTGTGCCGTACCGCAGGCTCATAAGCTGGCTCAGGCCGCAGGGCTCAAACAGCGAGGGCATCAGGAACGCGTCCGCCGCGGCGTAGATTTTGTGAGACATGGCCTCCGAATAATAAATATTGGCGGAAACTTTTTTGTCGTATTTCCATGCGTAATGGCGGAACATATTCTCATATTTCGGATCCCCGGTACCCAGAACTACCAGCTGAATGCCGTCCTGGCACATTTCCTCCATCATATAGGCGATAAGGTCGAATCCCTTCTGATCCGTCAGGCGGGACACAATGCCGATCATCATGGTCTTGGGATCCACATCAAGGCCCAGATCCTGCTGCAGCCCGGTCTTATTTTTAGATTTTTCCTTGCGGAATGTTTTGGCATTATAGTGCTTGTAAATGAATTCATCTGTCTCCGGGTTGTACTCGTCATAATCGATGCCGTTGACGATTCCCCGCAGGTCGTTGGTCCTGGCCCGCATAAGTCCGTCCAGCCCCTCTCCGTAGAAGGGAGTCTTGATCTCCTCCGCGTAGGTTCGGCTTACGGTGGTAATGGCATCGGCATAGACCAGCCCGCCCTTCAGATAATTGGCGTCTTTCTTAAATTCCAGCTTGTCCGGAGTAAAGTAATAGTCCGACAGCCCTGTAATGCTTTTAATGGTTTTAATATCCCAGACACCCTGAAACTTCAGGTTATGTATGGTCATGACAGATTTTATCCCCCGGTAAAACTCGCTGCCCTGAAATCTTTCATGCAGATAAACCGGCACAAGTCCCGTCTGCCAGTCATGGCAGTGGATGATGTCCGGCCGGAAGCCGATGACCGGGAGAATAGAGAGGGATGCTTTGGAAAAGAAAGCGAATTTCTCCAGATCCCAGGGCATGCCGGCATAGGGCTTATCGCCGGAAAAATGTTCCTCGTTATCAATAAAATAAAAAGTAATTCCGTTATGCTCCAGTTTAAATACTCCTACGTACTGCTGTCTCCAATTCAGGTCCATATAAAAATTTGTGATGAACTGCATCTGGTTTTTAAATTCTTCCCGGATGCCTGAGTACTTGGGCATCACAACCCTTACATCGAAATATTCCTTGGGGAAATACTTCGGCAGAGAGCCTACTACGTCTGCCAGGCCACCTGTCTTCAGAAACGGCACACATTCGGATGCCACGAACAAGATCCTTTTCATATCTGGATGAGTCCTCCTTGGCTAAAACTTCCGCTTTTTTTCAGTCTGCGGATAGCTAAATTATACTCCTTTTTCCTCTGAATGAAAAGCATTATCTGGCAACTAATTCTTATATTCCAGGCGGATTTTGTCCGCGATTAAAGCGATAAACTCCGAATTTGTGGGTTTTCCCTTTCCCGTGCTGACCGTGTAGCCGAACAGCTCGTCGATGGTATCCATTTTCCCCCTGCTCCAGGCCACCTCAATGGCATGTCGGATGGCCCTCTCCACCCGGCTGGGCGTGGTCTGATATTTTTTCGCGATGGTAGGGTACAGGATCTTCGTGATAGAATTCAGCATCTCCATGTCTTCTACCGAAAGAATAATGGCGTCCCGAAGGTACTGATAGCCTTTGATGTGGGCCGGCACCCCGATCTCATGGATGATATTGGTCACATCCAGCTCCAGATTTCTCTCCTGCCTGGGGTTTCTTCCCTCCGCCGCTGTCCCCCGAAAATCTCCCCGCCTGGGAGTCAGACCCCGCACATTTTTGATCCGGTTCAGCAGCATCTCATTGTCAAAGGGTTTCAGGATATAGTACGCCGCTCCCAGATTAAAGGCGTCTTCTGTAATTCTCTCCTGGCCCACCGCGGAAACTACGATAAATGCCGGGCGCTTTTTCAGTGTGGTATCCTGATTGACCTTTTCCATCATGGTCAGGCCGTCCATCTTCGGCATGATAATGTCCAGCAGGACTACGTCCGGCTGCTTCTGACGGATGATCTCATACAGATCTTTTCCGTTGTCCGCCGATCCTACCAGTTCCAGATCCCTGTCATTTTTGATCAGCGTCCCGAACAGATCCAGGATCCGCTCATTATCATCGGCCACAGCAACATTCAGTTTTTCCATGCTATCTCCTCCATAACCTTACAGCATTCCTGATGTTCCGAACAGGCGGGCGCCCTCTGCCTTTTTCGGACACTATCTGTATTATAAGAACTATGGATAGGCAGTTCAATAGATACGGGGAATCAATCTTCATTTTCGTTCGCTATATTTCGCCGTTTTTTACCAGAAACTGACATCCCTTCCTGCCGGTACGACACTGGAAAACCGCCTTTTTCACTGTCAGGAGCGGATACCGGACGCCTCCTTGATCCGGCGCCGGAGCTCCTCTTCCTCATCGGTGACAGCCAGAGCCTGCAGATGGCGTCCGCAGGCAGGACTGGGGTGGCGGTTAAGAAATTCCGCCGATGCCGGGGAGCGGGTAAGAGCCGTCATAAAATATCCCATCTCCGGTCCGTCTTCCAGTGTATCTTCCAGAAAGGCAAAGGCCCTCTCCAGCATCTCCCCTGCCTCCTGCTCTCTCGCCGACAGAACCTGCTCTTTTTCATCCATCCACTGTCCCAGTACAGCCTCCGCCTCAGCGGGACTTACGGCTCTTCGCTCCCGAAGCCTTTCCTGTGCCCCGCGAAATTCCCTCTGCACTGTCTCTTCCCGCTTCAGATCTTCTTCAGAGATCAGCCGGTGCCGGTCTTTGACCCGGAGCGCCTGTTCCAAATCCTCCAGAAATTCTTCCATCCGCTGTTCTGCTCTCTGGCCGGGTTTCTCCGGCAGACTCCGGTATCTGCCATACAGTTCTTTTTCTCTGTCCAGAAGTTTTCTGCTTTCCAGACAGTCCCGGAACGCTTCCGTAAGTCCTCCCAGCAGCATTTCCATAACGCCGTAGCGCTCATCCGCCCCGGCCTGCCGGAACAGTTCTCTCTGCCTGCAGTTGTTTTCTGTCCCGCCCTTCAGGATCCCCGCCGGATCATAGTCTCTTCTGTAATGAAGATACAGCCGGTAAAACGCAGCGAAATCCCCGGCGATCCGGCCGCAGTGGATATATTCCCGTATGGTATCTTCCCCCACGGGAATTTTCTCTTCCTCGTAAGCGTACAGCAGGACGGAAAGATCTTCCCAGCCTCTGGCCGTCACAAATTCCCGGTCTCCCCGGCCCTGTTCGATGTAATAGAAATTCTGCGGCTTTCCTGACAGATAGGCCAGAACCGCCCCATGAATCCCCTCCCCGGACGCGTACTGTTTCCAGGCCGGAAAGTCGATCTCTACCCGAATGCTTTTCACCCGGTCCAGGGTCACAATATCAAAGGTTTTGGCAGACTTGTTGTACTCCGGCGGGTTTCCCGCGGCCACAATGATCCATCCTCTCGGAACCCGGTGAGTGCCGAAGGTCTTATTCTGCAGGAACTGCAGCATGGTAGGGGCCAGTGTCTCCGACACGCAGTTGATCTCATCGATAAACAGAATCCCCTCCTGAACCTGCTGATTTTCCATGCATTCATAGACGGAAGCGATGATCTCCGACATGGTATATTCCGTCACCTGAACCTGGCGGCCCTGATAGTCCTTTTCCCGGATTACCGGCAGGCCTACGGCGCTCTGGCGGGTGTGATGGGTAATAGTATAGGCCACCAGCCCCACCCCGCATTCCTCGGCTGCCTGGCGGACAATGGCTGTCTTGCCGATGCCCGGAGGTCCGATCAGCAGAAGGGGCCGCTGATGGACCGGCGGAATCCTGTAATGTCCCTCCCGGTCTTTGGCGGTGTATATCTTTACTGTATTTATAATCTCTTCTTTCGCCTGCTGTATGTTCATTTTTCTCCCTTCCAACTTTCCTCCCTTCCCGGAGGGCGAAAGTTTTACGTCTCGTCCGGTAAATCCATATGAAGATTCAGGCGGAGTCCCCAGTCCGGAATCCTGTGTTTTTCATGGGCATCGTTGAGAAAGACAAAGGCTGTATCATAGGACGGCGGCTTGGAAGGATATACCCCGTCCCCGTCTGTGAAGTACAGAAGTCCACCCAGGTCTCTCAGCTCCTTTTCCCGGATCAGGCGGTCTACCAGATCAAATACAGGGCGGAAGTCCGTCCCGCCCAGGCCTTTCACCGTCACATGCTCCATATAATCCAGAAATTCTTCCTCCGACCGGATCACCGCATGCTCCTGTATCATAGAGTCGCACTGAATCAGATGCACCTCCATCTTTCTGAAAAAATTTTCCCTCTCCGACAGAATCCGGTAGGTTTCCTCCAGAAACTGCTGAACCACCCGGCCGGAGCAGGAACCGGAGGTGTCAATGGCAATCACCATTTCCCGCATGCGGTGAATTTCCTTATATTCCAGAGGTTCCAGCAGAACTACTCCCTCATAATGTTCCCGGCTGTACCAGTAAGTAATGTAATCAAAACTGTCCAGATCCAGCTCCACCTCTTCTCCGGAAACCATAAACTGCTCCAGAAAATTTCTGTAATCATACCCGCCTTTTCCTGTGAGACGCAGGGACTGCCGTCCTCCTCCGGCGGCAGTCCCTGCGCGCTGATGCTGCTCTTCCATCCGCAGAGCGTATTCCTTCCGGATTCTGGTCCATTTTCTGAGAAAACGCAGGCTTCTGTTGGTTTCCGTCTGCCGCGTCCCTCCGCCTTTTTCCCCCGGCTCCCGCGAGTTTTGCTCCGGCATTTCCTCCTGTCTGTACTCTTTCCATAATTTATGCCCGTCCACCTGAAAGGCCTCCGCCAGCTTCTCCCCTTCCTCCCGGGAAAGCCCGGAGCTGACCAGGGCGCTGTACAGCCGCTGGGCGGGCAGCGGTTTTTCCGGAAGGCCGGCCTCTTTCAGCAGCAGCCTTCTCCGGTTCCCGCCTTCCTTTTTCAGTTCTCTTATTTCCCAGCTGTCCAGCATCTCCTCCACAGCGATATCACAGGCCAGATCCCAGAGTGCTTCCCGCCGCCCTTTAGCCAGCACAGGATGAAAATACAGCTGATGCAGGAAAAGATGCATATAGTCCCGGGCGATGCTGTCCGGTTCCCGGCAGAACCGATCCAGCAGTTCTGTTCGATTGTAAAACACCGTAAATCCGTCCCCTTCCAGATAGGAAGCCCCTTCTTTTTCCTGAAACTTTAAAGCAGCAAAAGCTCCGGCAAAACCCGGAAGCTTTATTCTCAGCTTCTTCAGCGTCAGGTTCCACACCTGAAGCCCCAGATCCTCCCTTGACGCCGTCAGATTTTTTCTGTTTTCTTCCCGGCTGTCCTTCGGATAAAACCAGGCCCAGATTTCCATTTCCCGCAGACCGGCTGCCAGCTCCCGATAGCCGGATAGATACTGCTCCTCGATCCAGCCCTTTTCTTTCATGGCTTTCAGCCCCGGGAGGTTCCCCTGGCGGATCAGCATCTGCACGGCGGACCGCTTCCGGTAACCGATATATTTCAGAAGTTCCTCCCTCTCTGCTTCCTCCGGTATTTCTTCCGGCGTCAACGCGTGAAGAGCCGCTTCCAGACGCTGTTCCTCTCTTCTGGCCCTGTGAAACCGCTCCCCGTATTCCTGTCCCATCTTGTCTCCTCCGTCGTTTTCTGTTCCCGGATCCTGCGGAAATTCTCAGTTGGATTATACTATATCCGCCCGTGGAAACTCAAGGCGCAAATCTGTCCGCGTGATCCTCTGATTGCAAATCCCGGACAGTTGCGTTAAAATACAGGCAGGCAGCCCCACTGCCGGAAAACTGTTTTATGAAAGGTTATGGAAATACCAATGATCAATTACGTTATAGAAGACTACCTGAAACTTCTGGAGGACGCCGGCCTCACTGTATCCTTCCGGCTGTTTGGCCGGGAAAAAACTCCAGTCACAGGCCTTACCTATGAATCCGGAAAATCCGCTTCCGGAACCCTGTTTGTCTGCAAGGGAGCTCTCTTTAAGGAGGCCTACCTCAGGGAGGCTGTAGACCGGGGAGCTGTCCTCTATATCAGCGAGACAGACTACGGCCTGGAGGACGTACCCTGCATCCTGGTAAAGAATGTCAGAGAGGCCATGCCTCTGCTGGCCCGTATGTACTACCAGATCCCAAAGGGCGCGCTTAGCTGCATCGGCATTACCGGCACCAAAGGCAAAACCACCACTGCCTACTATGTAAAGGCCATCTTTGATGAACACGCAAAACATACCGGCGGCCGGCCCATGGCCTGCTTTACCTCGGTGGAGCTCTACGACGGCAAAGAGCGCAGTCCTTCCCGGATTACAACCCCGGAATCCTTGGAACTGTACCGCCATTTCCGCAATGCCTATGACAGCGGCATTTCCCATGTAGCCATGGAGGTTTCCAGCCAGGCCCTGAAATATGGGCGGGTTCAGGGAATTTCTTTTGACGCGGGCGTCTTTCTGAACATTTCCGAGGATCACATCAGTCCTGTGGAACACAAGGATTTTCAGGACTATTTTCATTCCAAGCTGCTGCTGTTCCGCCAGGTAAAAACCGCCTGCGTAAATCTGGATTCCCCCTTCAGCCGCACGATTCTGCGGCATGCGGCCGCGGCGGAGCGGATCGTGACCTTCGGCACTGCCCCGGGAGCCGATATCTGCGGATATGATCTGAAAACCGATCAGGGCAAAGTAGAATTCCGGGTGAAATGCCCGGCCTTCGACGGGGCGTTTTCTCTGGCCATGCATGGAATCTTTAACGTAGAAAACGCTCTGGCGGCCATTGCGGTTGCCTATTCCTTCGGAATTCCCGTGGAGGACATGCAGGCCGGACTTTCCCGGGCCACCGTCAACGGGCGGATGGAAGAATTCCAGAGCCGGGACGGAAAGATCCGGGCCATTGTGGATTTCGCCCACAACGGTCTGAGCTTTGAAAAAATTTTTGAGACGGTAAAGCTGGAATACCCGGATTTCCAGGTAACCGCCGTCTTCGGATGCCCCGGGGGGAAGGCCCTGAACCGCCGAAAAGATCTGGGGCTGGTGGCCGGGAAATACTGCAGCCATGTCTATCTCTCCACCGATGACCCCGGCCCGGAACGAGTGCAGGATATCTGCAGGGAAATCGGCGGATATCTGAAAGAGGCCGGCTGTTCCTATGAGTGCATCCCGGACCGGGAGGAAGCTGTGGGGAAAGCCGTCCGCGACGCCGAAGAAAAAACAGTGATCCTGGTTTTGGGAAAAGGCAGTGAAACCAGCCAGAAGGTGGGACATAAAGATATCGCCTGCCGCTCGGATTCCGAGATTGTACGTGATTGTCTGCGGAAGTATGACGAACTTTCCCGGCAGCAGTTCTGAAATCTGGATCGCGCCGCGAAGGGCCGCGGCGGGGAACTTCTCCCGCCGCGGCCCAATGCCGGCTCCGTCTGCGGCCTCCGCTCTCAGGAGGCGGCTTCCATCATATTTTCAATAAAAATCCCGTAGCCGCTGGCGGCCTCCGAGACAAATACATGGGTCACCGCTCCCACCAGTCTTCCATCCTGGAGAATGGGGGAGCCGCTCATTCCCTGGACAATGCCGCCTGTCTCTTCCAGCAGTCTGGGATCTGTCACCTGGATGGTAAAACATTTGTTGGTATCCTGCTGATCCCAGTGAATGGCGGTAATCTGGATCTCATATTCTTCCGGGGAACCTCCGGCCGCGCACAGCAGGGTGGCCGGCCCTTCCCGTACCTCCTGCCTGCGGGCAATTTCCACCTGGCGCAGAGGCAGGGAGGACATTCCCCGGGACGACAGGGTTCCGTAGATTCCCACTCCGGAATTGGTCTGGATCTCGCCGATTTTTTCCTCCGGATAGTAGCGAATCACGCCCTTCAGTTCTCCCGGAACCCCATCCTGCCCTTTCACTACAGAGAGGATATCCGCCTGGTACAGCTCTCCCTGATCCACCTGGAGGATCTCCCCCACATCTACATCGCTGATCCCGTGTCCCAGGGCGCCGAAGCTTCCATCTTCCTCCACATAGGTGAGGGTGCCGATGCCCTGGATATTATCTCTCACCCAGATTCCCAGCTTATAGGAACCATCTTCCGACTGAACCGGAGTCAGTTTCAGATCCACCTGCTGTCCCTGGCGCCAGACTTCCAGCACCATATCCTTTCCGCCGCTTTCAGCTACCAGATCCATAAGCTCCTGCTTATCCTCCAGCGCGCGGCCGTCCACCCCGCGGATATAGTCACCGGCTTTTACAATGTGTTCCGCGGGACTCTTTAGGCTTCCGTCCGCCCCGCGGATTTCTCCGGCGTCAATGATAAGCACTCCCCGGGTCTCCATATAAATCCCCACGGGAGCTCCGCAGACCTGCACCACCGGACGGTCCGCCTCCCGCACAGTCACTGTCTTCAGGGGAAGCATACCCATAACGCTGCATGAAACCTGGTAAGAAGCGCCGCCGGATACTTCCAGGTCATCCGAAAATGTGATCAGCGGATGGTCTGTGAGGGATTCTAATCCCGGCCCTGTTCCCCGGTCCACATAAATCTGATCCGGAACAGAGCGCTTCAGATACCTGTATCCCCATATGCCGGCGCCCGCCAGCGCAATTACCAGCAGGGCCAGCAGCAGACGCCGGTATCTGTGTTTTCTTTCCGCCATGGTTCTCACATCCTTCCCGGACCCAAAAAGGGCATCTGCCTTAAGGACAGACACCCTTTCAGGACCCGGTTCTAGTATGTGAAAAAGAAATTCATTTCAACCGGGAAGTTTTTTGTTGTTCAGCCAATTCTTTCATCTCTCGGGCATTGCTCAGCACCGCCTCTGTGATCTGGGCTCCTCCCAGGATCCGTGCCAGTTCTTCCACGGATTCCTCCCGGGAAAGACGGCGGATCCTGGTGGAAGTTTCCTGATTTTCCACCTGCTTGACAATCTCAAAGTGTTCATCCGCCATAGCCGCGATCTGGGCCAGGTGGGTAATGCAGATTACCTGGCGCCTTCTTCCGATCTGAGCCATTTTTTCCGACACCTTCTGGGCGGTCCGCCCGCTGATTCCTGTGTCGATCTCGTCAAAGATCAGGGTCTCCACCGCGTCCCGGTCCGCCAGAATAGTTTTTATGGCCAGCATAATCCGGGACAGCTCGCCCCCTGACACTACCCGCCCCAGCGGCTTCACCGGTTCTCCCGGATTGGTGGAAATCTGAAATTCGATTTCATCCCAGCCTTTTTCCGTATACCTGGGAAGTCTGGTAAGGCGGATCTCAAAAGATACGTCCAGGAAATTCAGATCCAGCAAAGCCTCGGTGATTTTTTCCGTCAGTTCTCTGCAGTATTGTGCCCGCAGGGCGGAAACTTTATGCGAAACTTCTTTTAAAGCTTCCTCCGCGCCGTCCAGCTGTTCTTCCAGTTTCGCTTTCCTCTCCTCAAAATTCTGCAGCTGTTCCAGTTTTTCCTCCTGGCTCTTCTGGTATTCCAGGATCTTTTCTACAGAATTTCCATATTTTGTCTTTAAATGATTGATCAGATCCAGTCTCTGGCCCGTCTGGTAAAACTCCTCCTCGGAAAAGGTAAAATCGTCCAGATAGGCGGCGGCCTCCCGGTTGAAATCTCCCAGAAGACTGTCGATGTCAGCGAGGCTTTTTTCCATACCGGACAGGGTCTCGTCAAAACCGGACACACAGGACAGTTCCCGCAGCGCCCGCCCGGTGAGATCCCCGGCGCCTCCGTCGTTTCCCGTCAGCTGATGCGCTGCCCCCAGGGCTTCGGCAATTTTTTTGCTGTTGGCCATTTTCCGGTAATTTTTTTCCAGCTCTTCCTCCTCGCCGGGGATCAGCGCCGCTTCCCGGATCTCACGGATCTCAAATTCCAGCAGAGAAATTTCCCGGGCCCTGGCCGCCTGATCCATCTGGCTGTCTTCCAGCTCCTTTTTTATCCGACGGTATCTGCTGTAACACTCCGCGGTTTCCCTGAGACAGGGATCCAGCTTTTCCCTGCCGTAAGCGTCCAGAATCTCCAGCTGCCTGTCCCGGTACAGAAGAGACTGATGCTCGTGCTGTCCATGAATATCCAGCAGCAGGGCGGCAGCTGCCCTGACCTGAGCCGCCGTACAGGTCTGGCCGTTGATGCGGCTGACACTGCGGTTTCCGGTAATTTTCCGGCTCACAATCAGCTGTCCGTCCTCCGTATCGATATCCAATTCTTCCAAGGCCCGGCGGGTCCCGGGATTCTCCACCTGAAAAACCAGTTCAGCCAGACAGGAGGAAGCTCCCTCCCGGATCATATCCCGGGAAGCTTTCTGCCCCAGAGCCAGATTTACCGCTCCCATGAGAATTGATTTTCCGGCTCCCGTCTCTCCTGTGAGAATATTCAGCCCCGGGCCGAATTCCACATCCGCTTCCTCAATGAGAGCCAGATCTTTTACATGCAGATTTGTAAGCATCCTGTCACCTCTTTTTCCCGTCCTTGAAGGTCAGTGTACCTTTCCAAAAATATCCAGCATTTTTTTCAGCTTTTCTACGGCCTGCACCGCTTCCTCCGCGCTGCGGACCGCGCACATAATCGTATTGTCCCCGGCAATGCAGCCCACGATCTCCCCCCAGTTCAGCTCGTCCAGGGCGGCGGCCGCGGCCATCGCCATGCCGGAAACTGTTTTGATCACCAGGATATTCTGGGCCACATCCATGGACAGAACCGCGTCCTTCAGCACCCGGGCATATTTTTCCGATAGATTCTGATCCTTCTTCTGCATGAGGACATACCGGAAATGCCCGTTCTCTGTGGGCATCTTGGTAAGATTCAGCTGGCGGATATCCCGGGAAACCGTGGCCTGGGTCACGGAAAATCCACTTTCATTCAGCCTCGCCGCCAGCTCCTCCTGGGTCTCGATGGCGTACTGATTTATCAATTTGATTATCTCCGCATGTCTTGCTATCTTCATCTGTCTCTCCCTGTTCTTCTATCTGTTGCTCATTTTTCGGCTGAGTATTTCCAGAAAACTGCTGTGATGAATTTTCAGAATCAATGTATCCAGTTCCGCCCGGCGGATCTCGATCCGGTCCCCGGTCTCCATGGGTACCCGGGTATCTCCGTCAAAGTAGGCGGCCGCCTGCTGCAGCTGCCCGTCCCGTCCCCGTCCAATCTCCACGGTAATGGTATCTTCCGGCGGGAAAACAATGCTTCTGGTATTCAGAGTATGAGGAGCCAGAGGCGTCATAAGGAACAGCGCCGCCGACGGGGAGATCAGCGGGCCTCCCGCGGAAAGACTGTAGCCGGTTGAACCGGTGGGAGTAGCGATGATGATCCCGTCTGCCCGGTATGTATTCAGATATTCTCCATTGACGTAATTGTTAAACTGTATGATGGTAAAATTTTCCTGGCCGCCGATGACAATATCGTTGAGGGCGATATCCTGATCCAGGATCCTGTCTCCCCGGTAAACCGTTCCCGTCAGCATCATCCGTCCTTCGATCTCATATTCATCCCGCATCAGGCGGTCCAGGGCAGGAAAAATATTCTGGCGGTCAATCTCCGCCAGATATCCCAGGGTGCCCAGATTGATTCCCAGGAGAGGGATCTGCCGGCCCACGATATCTCTGGCGGCCTGCAGCAAAGTGCCGTCTCCCCCCAGCACGATGACGCACTGGATCTCCTTCGGAATGGCCCCCGGATCCGTATAATGATAGTTCCCTTCCTCACGGTCCGATCCCGCGGTCTCCACCGAACAGGAACAGCCCTGCTGTTCCAGGTAGGCAGCGATCTCCCCTGCCACAGACAGGTGTTTATCTTTAATCCGGTTTGCAATAATGTAAAAATTCTTCATGCTGTCCGTCCTTCCTCTGAACCGGAATCCTCCTGCATTCAGTCCAGAGCCTCGTGGGCTTTGGACACTGTGGCCCGTATTTTCTCCTCAAAGCCCCGGGGCAGCCCTTCCTCCCCGGGCTGATCCCCGGCAGTTTTTTTCATATACAGCAGGTATTCGATATTTCCTTCCGGTCCTTTTACCGGAGAAAAATCCAGATCCAGCAGCTGAAACCCGATCCCGGACCCGCAGAGCGCCACCTGCCGGATCACATCCCGGTGTACGGACGGATCCCGGACCACGCCTTTTTTCCCTACCTTTTCTCTGCCCGCTTCAAACTGAGGTTTAATGAGGCATACCATCTCCCCTTCCTCAGCCATGAGTTCCCGCACAGGAATCAGAATCTTCGTAAGGGAGATAAAGGATACATCCACAGACACAAAAGAGGGGGGCGCCCCGATATCCTCCAAAGTTACATAGCGGATATTGGTTCTCTCCATACAGATTACCCGGGGATCTTCCCGAAGCTTCCAGGCCAGCTGGCCATGGCCTACATCCACAGAATACACCTTTTCGGCCCCATTCTGCAGCATACAGTCGGTAAATCCCCCTGTAGAGCTCCCCACATCCATGCAGAGCCTGCCCTCCAGCTTCAGGCCAAAGCATTCCACTGCCTTGGCAAGCTTTAAGCCTCCCCGGCTTACGTAGGGCAACGGCTTCCCCTTGACCGTAATCTCCACTGTATCCGGAAAAGAAGTCCCCGGTTTGTCCTCCCTCTGTCCGTCTACCAGAATCTCTCCCGCCATAATCATGGCCTTAGCCTTTTCCCTGGAAGGGGCCAGCCCCCGGCCGGCCACCAGAACATCCAGTCTCTCTTTCATTCTATCCTCCCGCTGTCCGCCGTTTTTTCCGGCTTCAGCCTTTCCAAAATCCGCCTGGTCACGGAAGCGGCGTCCAGGCCGCACCATTCTCTCTGCTGCGCCGTGGTTCCGTGGCCCACAAACTGATCCGGCGCCGCGGCAATGCACACCGATACAGGCAGATGCTCCTGATCCGCGAACACCTGTACCTGCTGGCCGAATCCTCCGGTTTCTACATTTTCCTCCATCGTCACAAAAAGAGCGTGGTCCCCGGAAAGCTGCCGCAGCAACTCCCGATCGAAGGGTTTTACAAACCGGACGTTGACCAGAGTAGCCCGGATTCCGGTCCGCTCCCTCAGCAGTTCCACCGCTTTTGCCGCTTCCGGCACCATGGCGCCTACCGCCAAAAATGCCACCCGGCTCCCCTTTTCCAGGATTTCAGCTCTGCCCAGTTCCACCGGCGCCCTCTGCCCCTGAAACTCGCGGCAGGCCTCTCCTCTGGGATAGCGCACTGCTATGGGGCCGTGAAAATGCACCGCGAATTTCATCATATCCGAAAGTTCCCAGAGATTTTTGGGAGCCATAACCGTCATACCCGGCATCTGAGTGAGATAGGACAGGTCAAACAGTCCCTGATGGGTCTTCCCGTCCGCCCCCACCAGGCCCGCCCGGTCCAGGGCAAAGACCACATGCAGCTTCTGGAGACAGACATCCTCCAGCACCTGATCGTAGGCCCGCTGCAGGAAAGAAGAGTACACCGCCACCACCGGCACCAGCCCTCCCAGAGCCAGTCCCGCCGCGAAAGTCACCGCGTGCTGTTCCGCGATCCCCACGTCAAAGAACCTTCCGGGAAACAGGTTCGCAAACCGCTTCAGACCGGTTCCCGCCTCCATGGCGGCCGTCACCGCCACCACATCCGGTTCCCGGTCTCCCATCTTCCGCATAACCGTAGAAAAAATATCCGTATAGGTGGGGCCTCCCCGCTTTGAGGGAATCCCTGTCTCAATCTCAAAGGGGGCGGTTCCGTGAAACCTGGCCGGATGGCGCGCTGCCGGCCCGTAGCCCCGCCCCTTCTCCGTCAGCACATGAACCAGCACCGGCCCTTCAAACCGCTTGGCTTCCGCCAGCACCTTCATCAGCTGCCGGATATTATGGCCGTTTACCGGACCCAGATAGGTGAGACCCATGTTTTCAAAAAACATACCGGGAATCACCAGCTGCTTGATGCTGCTTTTTGTTTTCCGCAGAGTATCCACCACGCCTTTTCCAATCCCCGGAATCTTTTCCAGGGCGGAAGTGAGGCCCATCTTGAAGCCTGTATAGGCGGAAGATGTACGGACATCCGCCAGATAATTGGAAATTCCTCCTACATTCCGGGAAATAGACATTTCATTATCATTGAGTACGATCACAAGATTTGTCTTCAGCTCCGCCGCGTTGTTCATGGCTTCATAGGCCATGCCGCCGGTGAGGGCTCCGTCCCCGATGACTGCCGCCACATGGTACCGCTGTTTTTTCAGATCTCTGGCCCGGACATATCCCAGGGCGGCGGAAAGAGAGGTGGAACTGTGGCCGGTATCCAAAGCGTCGCAGGGACTTTCATCCCGTCTTGGGAATCCGCTGATCCCTCCCGCCTGCCGCAGGCAGCCGAAATCCTCTTTCCGGCCTGTGAGGATTTTGTGGGTGTACGCCTGATGCCCCACATCCCAGATGATCTTATCCTCCGGAAGGGTGTAGACCCGGTGCAGGGCAATGGTCAGCTCCACCACACCCAGATTGGAAGCCAGATGTCCTCCCGTCCGGCTCAGGCTCTCAATCAAAAATCCCCTGATCTCCTCCGCCAGTTCCGGCAGCCGCTCTGCCGGAATCTTTTTGACATCATTCGGTTTTTTGATTTTTTCTAACATTCCCATCCGTCCTTATCTGTACTGTTGTTCTCTTTTATTTCTCCCGGCAAGCCATCCATTCCAGCAGTCCGCAGAGAAATTCTTTTTCTCCCGGAAGCCTCTCCAGAAGTTTTTCCGCCTCGCCTGTGAGCTCCTGCACGATCTCCTCCGCTTTTTCCGTGCCGTAAAGAGTCACATAGGTAGTCTTCTGATTTTTCGCGTCTGACAGCACTGGTTTTCCCAGCGTTTCCCGGGTGCCGGTTACATCCAGAATATCGTCCCGGATCTGGAAAGCCAGACCGGTTTTTCTGCCGATCTGCTCCATGGCCGCCGCTTCCCGTTCTCCTGCCCCCGCCAGAACAGCCCCCATTTCCAGGGAAGCTTCCAGCAAAGCGGAAGTTTTGTGAAGATAAATATAATCCAGCTCCTGGCTGCTGAGAGAAAGGCTGCCCATTTTCTCGTTCTGCACATCCACACTCTGGCCGCCCAGCATGCCGTAGACCCCGCTTTTGTTTGCCAGAATCCGCAGAGCTCTGATCTTGCGGTCCGTCTGCTTCCCGTCTGCCAGGGAAGAAAGAGCCGTTTCGTAAGCATAATTTAAAAGAGCGTCTCCGCTGAGGATCCCCAATGCCTCCCCGTAGACCGCGTGAGTGGTCTTTTTCCCCCGGCGGTAGTCATCGTTGTCAATAGCCGGAAGATCGTCATGGATCAGGGAATGGGTGTGTACCATCTCTATGGCCGCCATAAAGGGCCAGGCGGTATCGCCCCTTCCCCCGAACATGCGGAAGGCCTCCATCACCAGGATGGGGCGGATCCTTTTGCCCCCGGCGGCAACACTGTAATTCATGGCCTCTATCATCTGTGCCGGAAATCCTTTTGCCTCCGGCAGAAAAGACCGGACAACGCGGTCCGCTTCTCTGGTTTTTGTTTCCAATTCTTCTTTAAAATTCACTGATCTCACCATTTTCATCTATCTGGAGCATTTTTTTCTCCACGGTATCAATCTTCTCGCTGCAGTACTTCAAAAGATCCATGCCCTGTTTATAGATCTGAAAGGACTCTTCCAGAGAAACGCCTCTCTCCTCCAGCCGCCCGCTGAGGGCGTCCAGTTCCCGGAAGGCTTCCTCCAGAGTCTTTTCCTGCTTGACAGCTTCCCTGGTCTCCTCCATAGCTCTCCTGTTTTTCCTTTCTTTACTGGGTAAATATATCCGCCCGGTCCGCTCCCGGTTCCTCCCAAGGTTCCAGCTTCTGGACCAGGCTGCGGATGGATCCGTCCCGCACCCGGATGGTCAGAAGTTCTCCCGGGGAAGTGTCCCGGATACTGGTAACCGCCCTGCCCTCCGGATTTTCCAGATACGCCAGGCCCTGATTCAGTTTTGCCAGGGGCGAAAGCACCCGGAAAGTTTCCAGTGACAGCTGCAGCCGGTGTCTGGCCTCCCGGATCCGGTTTTCCATCTTCCGGCGCAGCTGCTGTTCCGCGTCCGCCAGCCGCTGGCGTTTTTCCCGGATTTGATTTTCCGGACTCAGAAAATTCCACCGGGTCCGGTACTGCAGAAGTCTGTCCCTCTCCCCCTCCAGGACGCGGCAGAATCCTGTACGCAGCCGTCTCCGGTACTGTGCCAGGCTCTCCAGAATGCCCCGGACGTCCGCCACAGCCAGCTCTGCCGCCGCGGAGGGGGTCGGCGCCCGCAGATCCGCCGCGAAATCCGCGATAGTAGTATCTGTCTCATGCCCTACCGCGGAAATCACCGGGGTTTTGCACTCAAAGATTGCCCGGGCCACCGCTTCCTCATTAAATGCCCAGAGGTCTTCTATGGAGCCTCCGCCCCGGCCCACGATAATAGCGTCCAGCCCCAGGCGGTCCAGGGCCTTAATGCCCTTCACAATGCTCTCCGCCGCTCCCTGGCCCTGCACCAGGGCAGGGAACAGAATCAGCTGGATAAACGGATTCCGCCGCAGGGCAATATTCTGGATATCCCGGACCGCGGCCCCGGTGGGAGCTGTGACAATCCCCAGCTTTCTTACATATGTGGGAATCGGCTGCTTGTATTCCGGGGCAAACATCCCCATTTCTTCCAGCTCTGCCTTCAGAGCCAGAAACCTCTCATACAGCAGGCCCGCTCCTTCCAGAGTAATGCGTCTGGCATAGAGCTGGTATCTTCCGTCCCTCTCATAGACATCGACACTTCCCTCCGCCACCACTTTATCTCCGTCCTTCATCTGAAAAGCCAGACCCCGGCGGGCTCCCGCGAACATGACGCAGGCCATGGTTCCGGTTTCATCTTTCAGTGAAAAATAAATGTGCCCGGACCTGTGATATTTACAGTTGCTGACCTCCCCCTTAACGGCAATGCGGTTCAGCATAAAATCCTGGACAAACATTTTTTTAATGTAGGCATTTACCTGCCCCACGGTATAGATACTGCTCACTGCTCCCTGTCCTGTTCTCTGGCGGCTTTCCCAAGAATGCCGTTGACAAAGGACGTGGAATCCTCCCCGCCGAAGCGTTTCGCAAGTTCCACCGCCTCGTTGATGGCTACCGCGGTGGGTACCTCTTCATCGTACTGCATCTCATAGACCGCCAGCCGAAGAATGGTCAGATCCACCTTATTCATGCGGCTGGTCTTCCATCCCACGGAAATCCGGTTCAGGAAAGCGTCAATCTCCGGAAGTTTTTCGCAGATCCGGCTGTACTTGGCCTCCATGTAGTCTTCCTCTTCCCGGCTGGGATCCCGGCCACAGACTACGTCCTCCCTGCCCTGCTGCGCGGCTTCAAAATACAGACGCAGCTGTTCCGGCATTTCCTCCTGACTGTTAAACTGCGCCATAAAAAGCAATTTGAATATATTCTCCCTCAGTTCGCTCCGTTTCATCACTTCATTCCTCTGTTTTCTCTGTTTATAGAAGGAAGACCGCGGAATTCCTGAACATTTCCGCTCAGGCCCCGCGGTCTCCTGCGGCCCGGCAGAATCCGGCCGCTGCTCTATGCCGGTCCGGGCTATTTTGTCTGATCCAGCACCACGTCCGTGATACTGATATTGACATCCGCCACTTCCAGCCCGGTCATATTCTCAATGGCTGCCTTGACTTTTTCCTGCACTTTCTGGCTGGTTTCCGGAATGCTGTAGCCGTACCGGATATTCAATGCCAGCCGTACACTGACCACTCCCTCCAGAACCTCTACCTTTACGCCTCTGGAAAGATTTTTCATTCCCAGTTTTCCCACGATGTCGTTGGTGATGTTTCCTGCCATGGACACAACACCCTCCACCTCCGTGGCGGCCAGCCCGGCGATGATCGCCACCACTTCATCCGCGATCTGCACGGTGCCCACCGTATTATCGTCATATATAGTATACGTGTTTCTCTTCAGGTCCCTGCTCTCCGCCATGTCAAAACCTCCTATCCAGCACTCAGCTTTCATCCATTATAGCAAAATTGAAGGCTGTGTACAAGGGTACTGCCGCAATTTTACCACCAGCACCGGCAGCGGAGCATCCTTTTTCCGGTTGCAGTACTGGCAGCGCACAGCCAGATACGCCTTTTCGTCCAGTTTCTCCAGCCAGTCCATCAGGGCCTGCTTTTCCGCGTATCCCGTATCGCCGCCGCTGTAAAGGCACAGACACAGGATCCCGCCCTCTTTCAGCAGGCCAAGCGCCGCATCCAGGGCTTTGAGACTGGTTTCGGGCCGGGTAGCCAGACGGTGATCCCCCCCGGGCAGGTAGCCGAAATTAAAGACTGCCGCGGAAACCGTTCCCTCCCGGGCATAGTCCGCCATGTGTTCATGCCCCTGCAGGATCAGGCTGGCCCTGCCGGCATAGCCCGCCCGCTCCAGCCTTTGGCGGGTCTGTTCCAGGGCCTGCTCCTGGATGTCAAAGGCCAGCACCCGGCCCTTTTCCCCGGTCAGGGAGCAGAGAAACTCCGTGTCATATCCGTTGCCTGCCGTGGCGTCAATGCACAGATCTCCGGGCCGCACCTGCTGTTTCAGAAAAACGCGGCACCACTGTGCCGCCGGTATATTTTTCATAGGCTTTGTCAGTTCTTGCTGAACTCCTCCAGAACCAGTCCCTCGTTGCGGTCCAGAACCATTCCCACGCTCCAGGAATTAATAAACAGCAGCAGGGGGTTGCCCTTCAGATCCATGACCTTCTTCATATCTGAGGTGCCCACGATCCTGTCCACATCCACCTGATCCTTGTTGGCGATCCAGCGGATATACTCGTAGGGCAGCATATCCAGACGGATGTCCACGTTATACTCATTCTCCAGACGGTATTTCAGCACATCAAACTGCAGAACCCCCACAACTCCCACAATGATCTCCTCCATGCCGCCCTTGGCTTCCTGGAAGATCTGAATGGCTCCCTCCTGGGCGATCTGGTTGATGCCTTTCACAAACTGTTTTCTCTTCATGGTGTCCAGTTGGGTCACCCGGGCGAAATGCTCCGGGGCGAAGGTAGGGATTCCCTCATAGGCAAACTTCTTTCCGGGCATACAGATGGTATCCCCGATGGAGAAAATGCCCGGGTCAAAAACGCCGATAATGTCTCCGGCGTAAGCCTCATCCACCACATGGCGGTCGTCAGCCATCATCTGCTGGGGCTGCAGAAGCCGCATCTTCTTATCCCCCTGAACGTGGTACACTTCCATGCCCGCGTCGAATTTCCCGGAACAGATCCGCATAAAGGCGATGCGGTCCCGATGGTTTTTATTCATGTTGGCCTGAATCTTAAAAACAAAGGCGGAGAAGTCCTCCCTCATAGGATCTATCTCTCCCGCGTCCGCCTTCCGGGGCAGCGGGGATGTGGTCATCTGCAGAAAATGCTTCAGGAAGGTCTCCACGCCGAAGTTTGTCAGGGCAGAGCCGAAAAATACCGGGGAAAGCTCCCCCCGGCTCACCTTTTCCTGGTCAAACTCCGCGGCGGCCCCGTCCAGCAGCTCGATCTCCTCCAGCAGAGTATCCCGCTGCTCCTCCGTCACCACATCCAGAAGATGGGGATCTTCAATATCAATCTCCTCCTCAATGCCTTCTTTGGTGCCCTTCTGGGTATCGGAGAACACCAGCACCTTCCGGGTATTGCGGTCATAGACTCCTTTAAAACTCTTTCCGGAGCCGATAGGCCAGTTTACGGGACAGGTGGCAATCCCCAGCTCCTTCTCAATTTCATCCACCAGGTCAAAGGTATCGTTGGCATCCCGGTCCATTTTGTTGATAAAGGTAAAAATAGGGATATGGCGCATGACGCAGACTTTGAACAGCTTCCGGGTCTGGGCCTCCACGCCCTTGCTGCCGTCAATGACCATCACCGCGGAATCCGCCGCCATGAGGGTCCGGTAGGTGTCCTCGGAGAAATCCTGGTGCCCCGGGGTGTCCAGAATATTGATGCAGTATCCGTCATACTGGAACTGCAGCACAGAGGAAGTTACCGAGATACCTCTCTCCTTCTCAATCTCCATCCAGTCCGACACCGCGTGCCGGGCCGTCGCCTTTCCCTTTACGGAGCCTGCCAGATTAATGGCGCCTCCGTACAGCAGAAATTTTTCAGTCAGGGTAGTCTTGCCGGCATCCGGGTGGGAGATGATGGCAAAGGTCCGCCTTCTTTCTATTTCCTTCGTATAATCAGCCACAAAAAAGCCTCCTGTACTTCAATCATTTCAGGTTTCTGCAAAAACCCATCCTATTCTAGCACAGAAAAAGTACCGGAGCAAGAATCAGTTCTTCTGATTCTCTTGAAAAACAGGCGTGGATTTTCTATACTGTATACATAAAAAAAGGAAGGCAGCGTGTCCTTGGCCTTCCGCAATGATCTGATTGGAGGAGGAAATGATTATGGTACAAAAGTCAGCGCTCTACTATTTCAGCCCAACCGGCGGCACCAGACGCGTCGGCAGCGCCTTCGCTGCGGCTGCCGCTCAGTCCGTCAGGGAGTTGGATCTGGGCGTCCGGGATCAGACTCCGGAAGCCCCTGCCTGCGATCTGGCTGTTTTTGCCCTGCCGGTATTCGGCGGAAGGATTCCCGCTCCGGCAGCAGAGAAGCTCCGCAGTCTTCATGGCAGCGGCACAAAGGCTGTTACTCTGGTGGTTTACGGAAACCGCGCCTATGACGACGCGCTTCTGGAGCTGAACCATACCGTGGCTGCCGCGGGCTTTGAGATTCTGGCCTCCGGCGCGTTTATCGCCCGACACTCTATTGTTCCCCAGGTAGCTGCCGGCAGGCCGGATGAGGCGGACCTGAAGGAAATCCGGGATTTCGCGGAAAAAGTTCTGAAAAAAATAGCCGGCGGAGATTCCAGCACACCTGCCGTTCCCGGCAATGATCCCTATAAGCCGGAAATGCAGGTAGCTGCCGCGCCCATCTCCCTGGAAAACTGCCGGCACTGCGGAAAATGCGCCGCCGTCTGCCCTACAGGCGCAATCCGCGTCAGCGAGACAGAAGTGGTCACAGAGCTTTCCAACTGCATCCTCTGCATGGCATGCACCAGCGTCTGCCCGGAAAAAGCCAGAGTCCTCCCGGAAGCGCTGCAGTCCGGTATGAATCAGAAGCTGATGCCTCTGAAGGAAATCCGCAGGGAGAATGAGATTTTTATCTGACCCGTCAGGCGGCAGCCGTTTTTTCTCGGCTGCCGCCCGTTTTTTCTGAATTTCGAGCAGCAATATTTCTATTTTTCTCCGCCCATGGGGGTAATGACGATATTTGCCACTTCCACACCGGTCTTCCGCTTGATTACATCCTCAATCTGGGCTCTCTGGTCGTCCGCCAGTTCCGTGGCAGGCACAATAACGTCCACGGTTTCTCCGGAAAGATTTACCACCACATCTTCAAAGCCTTTGGCTTCCAGCAGCAGTTCCGCGGCTGCCTCTTTTTCTACCGCGTCTGTAAGTTCCACCATGCTCTGCACCGCGCTCTGGCGCTCTTCCTCCGACAGAGCCGCATTATTGATGATTCCCAGCAAAGTTTCTTTATTCTGGGAACGGGTCTGTTCTCTCTCAATGCGGGCCTGGGCCATATATGTAGAGGCCGTCGTCAGCACCGCCTCACCCGGTGTTCCGGAGGCAGTCTCACCGCTTTGGGAACCGTCTGTCTCTTCCCCTGAGTCTTCCGTGGTCTCTTCCCCGGCTGCCGCGGTTTCATCTGTAATATCCTGGTCCAGGCTCTCGATCTCTTCCAGAAAACTGTTTTCTTCGCTGCCTGCGGCGGAGGCTTCTTCCCCGGCAGAGGCGCTCCCGGCGCTGTCCTCCTTCTTCAGGGCGGAATCCGCGTAATTAATATAGCCCGCCACCGCGATTAAAATAGCCAGAGCCGTAACAATGATCTGATTTTTTTTGAAGATTCTTTTTTTCAATGCCCTCTCTCCTTCATGATCCTTTCATTTTCATTACCTTAATTTTGTGGGCTTCCACCCGGAATAACGCCATGACAGCCTCCTGGATCTGCTGAACTGCCACAGGGTCCCCTCCGCCCTGGGCTACTACCAGAACACCCCGGATCTCCGGATAGTTTTCCCGGACCACATAAGGCGTTTCACTTCCATCGCTGTCCGTCTGGTACACCGTGCTCTCCTCTGTGGTGACCGATGAAGCGCTGCTGCTCTCCTGAGCGCCGGAGCTTTCCTGACTGCTCCGGGAAGCGGGCACATCCTTCTCCACCACTTTCTGATTGGTGGATTCCAGTGACAGCACCACCTCCACCTTTCCCACCCCTTCCACCCGGGACAGGGCTCTCTCCAGTTTTTCCTCCAGTTCTTCCGTCTGGCTTCGGTACGGCTCATAGTCCTCCTCCGGCATCTGTTCCCCAGCTTCTTCCTCTGTCTTCCCCTCCTGCTCTTTTTTCTCCACCGGCAGAAAAATCACCAGAAGCAGCGCGCCCAGAAGAAGATAGACGATCCACTGCTCTTTTTTTATGTGTTTCAGATGCTCCAGCCATTTTCCCTTCATGCCCTTCTTCCCCTTTCCTGCCGGCGGAGAAAGCCCTCATTTCTGGACTGCTACATCTATATGCGAGGGCTCTGTCCCATAGACCTCTGACAGCTCGGCTTTTATTTCTTCCAGTTTCTGTTCCAGCTTTTCCTGCTCTTCTTTCAGTTCCGACTGGTAAAGCACTTTGTCCCGGTCCACCGATGCCCGGATTTTAATAGAAGATACTTTCATCTCCTCCGGTTCCAGTTCCGCCTCCACAGACTTTGCCGGGATACCCTGCTCTGTGAGAAAATTCCGGATCTGATTTTCTATCTCCGCCTGATATCCCTGATACAGATATTCCTCCTGCAGCCCTTCCATCTGATAAGCATTTTCCATGCTTTCCACTTCCGCCTCCAGAAGATTCCGTCCGGCGGTCCGGCTCAGTCTTTCATCCAGACGGAACAGCTCCAGCAGCGGGCCGGTCATCAGAATCAGCAGCAGCATTCCCAGAAAAAAGCGGACGTATTTCCGGTATTTCTGATCCGGCAGGCAGTTCAGCACCGCTGTCATAAAGATAAAGAAAAAGGCCAGACCTTTCATCCAGCCGTAGATCCATTCCGTCATATCAGCCTCCCGCCGTCCCCGCCAGTATGGCTATGGTGAGCATAAACAGCACCTCCGTGGTAATCAGCACCTTCAGCAGCAGGCCGCAGCCGGTGCCCATAGCGCTCAGGCATCCCACCATGCGCCGGTCTGACACGGGCTGCGCCAAGGCTGCCAGAAAACGGTAGGCGAATCCGGTAACTCCCACCTGAATGACCGGTGCCAGCGCGCAGAGAAACAGAATTACCACTGCCACAGCTCCCACGCAGTTTCGGATCAGGGCCGCGGAGCCGATGACCATCTCCGTCACAGCGTCAATGGCATTCCCTACCCCCGGCAGAGCGCTGGCCGTCTTGCCGATCACTGTCCGCCGCAGGGAATCTAAGGCCGGAGCCACCAGATTTCTGGTAAGCTGCATGCCGATAATCAGTCCCAGAGCTGTCTTCAGCACCCAGGAAATAATATTCTTCAGCAGCTCCGCCATATGAGAGAGGAAATCCTCCTTTGACAGCTGGTTGACCAGAGAAAGCAGAAGATACACATGAATTCCCGGCAGAATCAGATAGATCAGCAGGTATTCCACCAGCCAGACCGCGAGAAGCACCGCCTGATAGAACATGGCGGCGGAAGATACGCCGGAAGCCGCGGCAATAGTAAGATAGTACGCCGGGATAAGCGCTTTCATAAAAGTTACCAGTCCCCGCAGCATCTCTGAAATCTGCCCGCTTAAGGCCTGAAAATTTTTCAGGAGAAGGGCGAAAACCAGCAGATAAATCATATAAAAGGCCATCTCTCCCATCTGGCCGTTTTCAAACAGGGCGGCAAAATTAGACAGCAGAGCCGCCGCCAGCACCAGGATCAGCATCTGGATCCAGGTCTCCTTCTGTTCCCGAAAGGCCCTGCGGATCTGTGAAATTACATTTTCACCCAATTCGGTTCCATCCGCCGGATCTTCTCCTTCCATAAGCCTGTCCAGGGAATCTTCCACGGACAGCTCGGATTCTCCCAGAAGCCTGTCCACAGAATCCTGCATTTCCTCCAGTTCCAGCTCCTCCAACAGAGAATCCTCCATCATCCCCGTTACATCCCGTTCCGTCTCTGCTTCCGCCGCCGCGGACCAGACCGGCATTCCAAGAAGCAGAGCAAGGATACACAGAATCATCCGGAACCTTTTCATGCGAGAAATCCCTGGATGGTTTCCATCAGGGCCGTCAGCACCGGCATGCTGATCACCAGTATAGCCAGCCTGGAAAAAATCTCAATCTGTCCGGCTATGGACGAATAACCGGCGTCCCGGCAGATTCCCGCGGAAAACTGCCCTACATAAGTAATCCCCACCATTTTCAGCAGCGCGTTCAGATACGCGGTATCTATGGGGACATAGGATTTCAGCCGGTTCAGCATTTCCATCAGGTAAGACAGTTTTCCCGTAGCCAGAAGAAGAATGCAGACGCCGGTGGCAAGGCTCACATAGAGGGCATATTCCGGCTTCGTGTCTTTCAGAAAAATGCAGAGAAACAGACCCGCGATGCCCAGCACCGCGATTCGGATCACATCCATACGCCAGCTCCTTTACAGCGTAAAAAGCTTCCTGATGGTGTCAAACAGATCTGAAATATAGGGGAGCAGCCAGAACAGGACAATGATCAGTCCCCCCAGACTCACCAGAAATGCCTGTTCTTCCCGTCCGCTGTGCTTCAGGACCTGTCCCAGCACAGAAACCAGGATCCCCACAGCGCCGATCTTAAAAATGACCCCCACATCCATGGCGCTCCCCTTCCTTTCTTCTTCTCTCAAAACAGAAGGATAGCCAGGAAAAGTCCTCCCATGAGCCCCAGGCTCCGGAAAAGCTTTTTTTTCGCGGGCAGTCCTTCCGTAAGTTCTTCAATGGACAGATCCAGTTCCCGGCTGTAGGCTTCCAGATTTGCCAGCTGCATGGCTTTGTCCAGATATCCCAGACTGTCGCCCAGTTCCTTAAGCCGGGCCCGGTCTTCCTGCGTAAGGCTGGTATCTCTCAGATGGCAGTCCACATGTTCTGCGAACACCTGTCCCAGGCTGCTGCCTGAGTATTTCCCCAGATCCTCCGACACCTCCCGGAGAAATTCCCGGAATGGTTCCGGAACTTTTCCTCCCACGCTCCAGAACGCTTCCGGCAGAGGAACCCGGGCGCAGGAAATCTCCCCGTGAAGAAACAGCGTCATCCGCTTGAGAATTTTTAACTGGCCCAGGCGTTTAGACAGACGCTGGCTCAGAACAAATCCCAGAGCGGCAGACGCTGTCACCAGGATACACAGCGCGCAGCCCCGCAGCATGGCCCGACTCCCTTCTGGTACAGCCTGGTTCCCCTGCCGTCAAAAACCGCCTGGAGCGTCCCCGGGCTTTCCTTTCCTGACAGCAGAATGTAGCGCTGAAACACATGCCGTTCCACCAGATCTCCCAGCAGAGGTTTCTGCCTCACATCCTCCATGGAATTTCCGTGTACGGTAGCCAGAATCCGGCAGCCGCAGTTCAGGACCGATTCCAGGGCGCGGAGATCCTCCGCCGTGCCGATCTCATCCACAGCCACTACCTCGGGGGACATGGAGCGGATCAGCATCATCATGCCCTCCGCCTTGGGACAGCCGTCCAGCACATCCGTGCGGATTCCCATACGGTTCTGGGCAACACCCCGGCAGGCCCCGGCGATCTCGGAACGCTCGTCTACCACTCCCACAGTCAGCCCCCGGCGGCCGCCGGCTCCGTCTGAGATCTGGCGGATCACATCCCGCAGCAGGGTAGTCTTTCCGCAGCGGGGCGCCGACACAATCAAAGTGTGGCAGAATTCCTCCTTCTCCCAGAGATATGGCATCACCGGATCCGCGCATCCCTCCACACTGTGGGAAATCCGCAGATTAATACAGGAAATGGGACTGATTCCTCTGACCTTCCCGTCTTCGATCACTGCTTTTCCAGCAATTCCTACTCTGTGGCCGCCCTGAATGGTGAGATACCCCTGGCGGATCTCATCTTCATAGGCATACAGAGAGTAATTTCCTATGTATTCCATGGTTTCCCTGAGATCCCGTTCTGTTATAAAGGCGCCTTTTTCAGCCCGGGAGGCCCGTCCCCTTTCATCGGGAAAAAATTCTTTTCCTCTGCAGATCATCTGCAGCGGCGCTCCCGTCCTCATCCGGATCTCATGAACCTGGCTGAAATCCAGATCCACCCTCTCTAAAATCCGTCTTACCCGCCCGGAAAACAGCCGGATCAGTTCTTCTTTCTTCATTAACTCTCACCTCTTTAGAACTAATATATTTCAGAGGCGGAGGGAATATGCCAGGAAATCAAAAAGGGCCGGAAAAAACGGCGACACCCTTCTCTCACGCAGAGGGCGTCGCCGTTTTGCTCACAGAGCTCGGCAGATAGCCAGTAGATTTTATGTTTTGTCAAATTCCCGCGTCCGGCCTGGGGCAGGCATAAAAATTCCCGCTGTACCGGCGGATCTCGTCCGTTACAATCTCATTGCGCCCCTTTGTTTTCAGCCCGCAGAGAGTTATGTAGCTCCCCCCCGGCGCCATTTCATCCAGGGTTTTCCGCACGCTGGCCCGCATTTCTTCTTCGGCAGTGGAAGGCGCGTCCAGGTACTGGGTATCAAAAGCTCCGATCATACACATTTTGTGTCCCAGCTCCTTTTTCAGTTCTGCCGGATGGTTGGACTTGTGTACCAGATTGGTGGCGGCGCATCCCATATCAGCGATCTCTCCCAGGATCGGGGCAAAATATCCGCAGCAGTGGTGCTCGTAGATCACGCCGTAGGAGGCAACCATGTCAATGATCCGCTGAAGGTGGGGTTTAATCAGTTCTCTCCAGACTTCCGGGGACATGAACATTCCTTTTCCATGTCCGTAGTCATCATGCATGCAGATGATGTCCGGGCGATAATATTTGATAATATACTCATACAGCCGGATCTTATGGTCGGCAATGGCTCCGAAAAAGTCATAGCAGGCTTCCGGCTCCTCCATCAGAGCGCAGAGGGCATCCTGAAATTCCATAACGCTGAACATTCTCTCCCAGGGGCCGAACACATCGTTGATTCGGGTGAGCCGGTTTTCCCGATCCCAGGAAGCCGTGTCCGCGGACGAATGCCCCTCCCAGTCCAGCTTGGACAGGTCCGGAAACTTCATAAAGTCCCGCCAGAGAGTAATATCCGGCACCAGGTGAACGCCCGGGGTGGGATTTGGAGCGCCGATACCCGGCTCAAAGGTCCAGCTCTGGCCGAACCAGTCATTGGCGGTGCCCGGCACGTTAATATATTCGCAGACAAAATCCATGCCCAGCGGCGTATAAGTCTGTATATCCTGGATCATAGGCAGAAATTCCGGCTCTTTGTGCCGCAGAGCCAGCAGGGCGTTTTCTTTGTAAGTCAGTGCTGCCATGCCATCCCTCCTAACCGATCAGGGTATCGTAAAACTTTCTGCTGCAGCGGTACATCTCGTCTTCCAGATCCGTATTGCCTTTGCGGGGACGGTTATCCCGAATCCGGTAAGCACATCTTCCTTTTCTGCCCCGGGTCTCGATCATATGGCGGAGTGCCTCCACCGCCTCCTCATCTGTGAGATCTCCGCTGATCTGATACTGGCCGATCTGTACCAGCTGATCACCGAAGGTTTCCATGATCTCATCTTTGTCCATAACCCCCTCCTGGCCTTCCCAGGCATCAAATCCCGCGGTGATAAAGTTGGGAATCTGCCGGCGCACATTTCCGCAGGAATGAAGAGCAATAAACATACCCTGCTCGTGCACCGCGCCGGTCAGCTTCTGATACTGGGGAATAAACAGCTCCTCATAAATCTCCGGTGAGAAGAAGGGCGCTCTCTGGGTTCCCATGTCATCGTGGAAGAGGATCATATCCGCGTGGTAATAGGTTCTGGCAATCTTAGTCAGACCGATATACCATTCAATCATTTTATCAAAGAAAGCGGTCAGTTCCTCCTGCTCCTCCAGCAGATAGCAGAAAGCATCCTCAAAACTGGTGAGATCCGCCAGCCGCTCAAAGATTCCGTTGTAGATAATAAAATAGGTAAACCGGTCATTGGGAAGCATGTGGTACAGTTCCTTTGAATCCTTCTCCCAGTCCAGATCATTGAGATCCGGAAAGATCAGTTCTTCTCTCCATTTGGTAATATCCGACAGTCTTCTGGTTCCCGGCCGCACCATGGCCGCCTTGGTAAGGGGCTCATACTGCCAGTCTACTCCGAACCAGTCGATCCCCCCAAAAGCTCTGGCTGAGGCGTCCGGCATCATGTCCGGACAGACAATGTTCATATCCCGGTTCATATTGGGCAGCCACATGGGCTGCTCCCCCTTCATAACCCGCATCATATTTTCCCGGGGTGTGATGGGTGTATTCAGCTTCGGCTGCTCCAGGCTGGCGGGGCCGTAGCTTCCGGGAAGTTTGTAACTGCCGATCCGCGTCATTTCCTCTTCTGTAAATTTCTGATTTAACATTGCTAACTCTCCTTCTACTGGTGAATGCGGCTCCGCCGGATCAGGCGAAGAATACCATGGTCACAATAATGGCTGCAATACCGCCGCAGATCACCGGAATCAAATTCCGTTTTACGCAGGTAAGAATACTTACGTTGGTGGCTGAGGCAATATACAGGGAAGCTCCTGCTACCGGCGTCACTGCCGAACCCAGAGCACAGCCAATCAGCCCCAGGTGCAGGAAGGGCAGCGTGGGCAGACCCGCCGAAGCAATAATGGAAGTCATAACCGGAATAATCAGGCTGACATTTCCGTTGAACACGCCGGTGACACCCACTACAAAGATACCCAGCAGGGTGGTAATAGCTACGGCGATGGCCGTGCCGCTCTCAAGCCCGGTGAGCCCATCTACGATCAGCTTCATGCCGCCGATGCCGTTAAGGGCAGAGGCGAACAGGGTGCCGAACACCAGCAGGATGCCGGGGCCTTTGAAATAATCGCCCATGCCGTTAAATACAACGGAAACGCCGTTGAAGCATTCTTTGAATTTTCTCTGGCAGATGGTGTGAATGAGGACAGCCACTACCAGGCAGAAATAACAGGCGGCTACCACGCTGATTACAATGCTGCCCACTACCAGCTCGCTGAAAATCATAATTGTAATCAGCGGCAGCAGGGGAAGAAAGGCGTAAAAGTACGGAACGCCGATATCTTTCAGGGTTTTGGAGTCCAGCGCTTCCTGGGCCGGCTGGGCATTTTCCCTCTTATCAAATAATTTGGATACTGGAATAAATACCGCCAGAACCACTGCCAGAGTCACCAGCATCACCGGAATCTGGCTCTGAACAAACCACTCGGAAACAGACACATCCTCCACCCCTGCCAGGGAAAGTGCCGTATACAGACTGGCATCCGAGGGACCCCATACCGTCAGGTAAGACATCAGTACAGCGGAAGCGCTGGTAGCTTTTGAACATCCCACCTTCAGCAGCACCGGATACAGGGTGGCAATCATCAGGGCGGCTACGCTGATGCCGCTGGGGATGATAATTTTGATCAGGTTGCCTACCAGAATCAGACCGGCGGCCAGCAGGTAGGGGCGTTTGATCTTTTTTAAAGGAGTCGCCACCATGGTGGCAAACATATCGGAAGCTTTGATGTGATTCATGTACACAATATAACCGTAGATAGACATGATAATCAGCACATTTCCTCCCATGGTTCCGGAGGCGCTCTGACGAATCATCTCAAAGATGTCGAAAAAGGCGCTTCCGCTGCCGGCGTCCCCCATAACACTGCCATTGGCAATGGTCAGTCCCGCGTAGGCGATCAGCGACAGGGCCAGGAGCACTACTGTGGTATTGTATTTTTTTACAATACTGAAAATCAGCAGAACCAGCAGTGCCAGTGTTGCTATAATCTGCAGCATAGACATTCCCTCCTCTTTTGTTGTTTAGCGCGCGCTTTCCATATCAGCTTTATTGTATAGGCTGTGTTGTTTTTTTACTATTCTCCAGGCTGTTCAAAAAAAGAATGAAAACTTTGTGCATACAGACCATTCTATATTGAGTCCTTCTGTCTGTTATGGTTAAATTTCTTATGTTATAATCGAAACCATAAAATATAGATACAACAGAGGAAAATACAGGATGAAAAAAGAAAATCTGAGATTATTTCTAAATATGCAGATGGTAGCGGACTATATGGACGATCGTGTTTCAGATTATATTTTTTACAGAGGAAATGATCCTATGATTCTGGAAGATGTGCGTCTTTATTTCGGACAGCAGGAAGTATCTGAGCGCTGTGTTTATCTGACCAGACCCGAGTACCTGAAAACAGCCCTGGAGAAAAACTGCGCTCTGATCCTGGTGGGCGGTGAGCCTCTGGCAGACCTGCCGGTTTTTTTCAGCCGTTCTGTCATTCAGATCCCTGCGGAACAAAGCCTGTGGCGGATCATGGAACTGATCCAGAATATTTTTTCTCTGTTCCGGACCTGGTCCTCTGATTTGAATCAGATTCTCCTGCAGGGCGGCGATCTGGCGGCTCTCTGCGATGCCTCGGCTCCTGTCTTTCATAACCCTATTTATATCCTGGACCACGACAACAATGCCGTGGTCCGGACTACCTATGTGGTGGGGATGATGACCATGAAGCCGGATCCCAATACAGGCAATCTTCTTTTGCCTGCGGAGCGGAGAAACATGCTCTATCACTCGGAGGAATTTCTCCAGACTTATAAGACTCACACCGCCCAGTACTGGACTCCTTCCTGGAATAAACACAGAGATATCTATATCAATGTGTTCGATGAGCATCAGCGTTATCTGGGCAGAATCCTGATTAACGAACTTCAGTCGTCTCTGAAAGCCAGTCAGCTGCGGCTTCTGGAATATTTCTGCCAGTTTGTGGAAAAAGGGTTCCTTCACTATAAGGCCAACCGCCGGACTTCGGAACTGCCGCTGCAGAAACTGCTGGATTCTCTTCTCTTTGATCCCTCCTGCGATGTGGAAATGGTTCAGGAGCAGCTGGGCCGAATCGGCTGGAAACACGGCGACGGCTATCTGGCTGCCTGCGCTGCCCTCCCCTCTGTCGATGATGCCCGGGCCTACACCATCTGCCTGGATATTATCGAACACGCCGGTGACGGCGTGGCCTTTTTCAGAGGAGCCAGATTGTACACTGTATTTCACCTGCCCCAGTCAGAGACTAACGCGGAACCCTACTATGCCCAGCTCCATGAACTGGGACTGAAAGATGGAATCCGTTTCGGGGCCAGCAGCATTTTCTTTAATATCCTGCGGCTGAAAGAATATGTGCATCAGGCTTCCATAGGCCTGGAATACGGCATGAAAAAAGATCCGGATCAATACTGCCAGCCCTTCCCCCACATTGCGCTGTCCTACCTGCTCCGCAATTCCGTAGGGGAACTGGATCTGCATACTGCCTGTTCCGCCAGCCTGCGCATTTTAAGGAAAAATGACCGGGAGAAGGGCAGTGATTATTATAATACCCTCCGGGAGTATATCCGTTCCAACTGCCAGCCGGTACAGGCGGCCAAAATCCTGTTTCTGCACCGGGGAACTCTCACCTACCGGCTGAACAAAATCTGTGAGCTTACCGGCCTGGATCTCAACGACCGGGATACGGTTCTTTATCTGGATCTTTCCTTCCGCATTGTAGATCTGTACCAGGAAGAAAATGTGCAGTTCTGAGCCCTACAGCGGCCACAGCACCGGAACAAAGAGCACACAGGCCAGAAATCCTATGAGAACCAAGGGCAGTCCCTGAATCAGCCAGTCCGTAACGCGGATATCCCCTTCCCTGGCCAACATGGGAAAAGTGGGAGCCGCTACCGGCAGAGCAAAACTGCAGCTGGAGGCAATCATGGCTGTCAAAATAACCGGTTTCAGATTCACCTGGAGACTGGAAGCCAAAACCAGCACAAAGGGCAGAACCACACCAAAGGTACCGGTATTATTCAGAAACTGGGTAATCAGCACCACCACCAGAAACACCCCCGCAATCAGCAGCCGGTCCGGGATTCCCTGGCCGAAAAGTCTGACAGCCTGTTCCGACAGAATCCGGTCAATCCCTGTACTTTCTACTGCCGCGGCAAAGGATTGAATTCCCACCACAAACATCAGGATGTCCCAGCGGATGGACAGAACCATCTGCCTGATACTGAGGATTCTAAAGCCTCCGATCACCAGAAGAGCCAAGACACTGATTACATTGGCGGGAGGAATCTTTCCCACTCCGTCCAAAGCGATCAGAACGATAAACGCTGCAAAAGTAATGGCTGTTACCGCCTGATTTTTTCTGGTTCCCGCTGACTGAGCCTCCTGCTTCGCGTCCTCCATAGCTCTCCGATCCGGCAGAAAACGGCTTCCCACAAAGCAGAAATAGAGAATCATCAGCAGTCCCGCAGGCACTGTAATCCTGGAAATTTCAAAGATTCCGATGGTGTCTCCCGGCACCGCGTTTTCATAGGCCGTCCTCCCCACCATGTTCAGGGGTGTGCCCATAAGAGTCATACTTCCTCCTATGGTGGCCGCGTAGCCGATAGCCATCATGGACTTTGTTTTGCTCACTTTCAAATTCTTTCCAACAGCCAGCACCAGGGCCAGCATGGCCACCTGAACTCCCAGACTGGAAAGTACGCTGGAAAGCGCTGCGGAAAACAGGCAGAGAAGCAGAAGAATCATACCCTCGCTCCTGATATATGCCAGTCTTCTTTTCATCCAGTTTCCCAATTTGGCCGCCAGACCCGCCTGAAAGAAAGCCTCGCTTAAAACGAAGGCCCCCACAAAAATAAAAATACTTTTCTCTGTCAGCCCCTGAAAGGCTTCCCCGCCGGAAGTAATCCCGGCAACAGTAAAAATACAGGGGATCAAAAGTCCGATCCATCCCAGCGAAGCTTTTCCGGTAATCAGGACCGCCACCATAAAAATCAGCACCGCCAGCACAACAATCTGTTCCATAAACCCACTCCAACTCATTGTTTTTACTGGCTTCACTATAGCATTCCCTGATTTTCCCGTCATCCGGCCGTCAGACTAAATTTTTTTCGTTATTTTTCCACATTTGGACTAAGACGCAGAGGAACAGTTCTTCAGATCTGATATTCCCGGAACAGTTTCTCCTGATATTCCTGATCAATAGCCGCCCGGGCCAGATCGTCATAACGATTCTCTTTCAGAAGAAAACGATTCAGAAGATTTACTCTGCCTAAGCCCTCCTCGTATCCTTCTTCATGCCCCTCTTCACGCCCTTCTTCACGCCCTTCTTCATGCCCTTCCGCGTACCCCTTGTCACGCCCTTCCATATATCCCTTGTCACGCCCTTCCTGCAGGCCTTTTTCCATGGCGTAATTCATCATGGAAATGTGATCCCGCAGAGCCTTCTCCCGGGCCTCGTAGGCGTACCGCTTTTCCTCGTCCATGCTCAGGCGCTCCAGTTCCTCGTACGCTTCTTTTAAGTAAAGATCTTTTTCCGCCATTTCCGCTAAATCCTCCTTCCCCTTTCCACTGAGGAAACGCATCCAGCGGACCACCCCCTCCTCGCTCTGGGCCTCCGGAGGCAGTTTTTTCAGCTCCAGTACCATGATTTCCAGCTTGTCGGAGTAGAGCGTCTGTGTCCCCTCCTCCTTCATGTGGAATACCCTGAAACAGGTCTCATCCTCGTATTCCCCGGGCTGTTCTCCGGGCAGGATGCACACGCCGCAATAAAGTATGTTACCGCTTTGCGGTATTGCGGCGGCGCGCAAAGTGTTCAAGCCCCTCAAGATTGAGGGGAGGGGGAGTTGAGGTGGGCTTGCCCACTTTGTTCATCTGTTTTCGTCCTTCCCGCCAAAAACCGTTCAGATTCCGAACAGTTCCGCCAGTTTCTCCTCCTTCAGGCCCGCTCCGATGACACAGATTCTCCCCGTGTACTCCGGAGCGCCTTCCCGCACATCTGCCTCTTCCGGCACCATATCAAAGTAAATCCAATGACCATCGGTTCCTTCTACCATGCCTTTGGCACGCAGAACAGTGCCAAACTCCGGGTTTTCCGATAGTCTTCCAAGGATCTCCCGGATCTCGTCCCGGTCAAATCTGCGAATGGTCTCTCTGCCCCAGCTCTGGAACACCTCATCCGCATGGTGATGGTGGTGATGCCCGTCTTCATGGGCGTGATGATCCCCGCAGCCGCACGCTTCATGATCGTGATGATGGTGCTCATGGCCGCACTCCTCATGATCGTGGTGATGGTGCTCATGGCCGCACTCCTCATGATCGTGGTGATGGCACTCATGGCCGTGCTCTTCCTCCGCATGGGAGAGATCAATCTTTACTCCCTCCATGGTATCCAGGACTTTTTTCCCGCCCAGCTGTTCCACCGGAGTGGTGATGACCGTGGCTTCCGGATTCAGTTCCCGGATCAGCTTCAGAGCCTCCTCCACTTTTTCATCGGTGGCTTTTGGCAGATCGGTACGGCTGAGAATAATGGTGCCTGCCGCCTCCACCTGGTTTTTGAAAAATTCTCCGAAGTTCTTCAGATACATCTTGCATTTCGTCACATCCACCACGGTAACGGCGCAGTTCAGCTCCAGCCCGGCTTCCTCCGAAACCCGCTCTACCGCCTGGATCACATCGGAAAGCTTGCCTACTCCCGAAGGTTCAATGATGATCCGATCCGGATGATAGGTCTCTGCCACTTCCTTCAGGGCAGTTCCGAAATCTCCCACCAGGGAGCAGCAGATGCAGCCGGAATTCATCTCTTTAATCTCAATGCCCGCGTCTTTCAGAAAGCCTCCGTCAATGCCGATCTCCCCGAACTCATTCTCAATGAGAACCACCTGCTGTCCCTTCAGAGCGTCTGTCAGCAGTTTTTTGATCAGGGTGGTTTTTCCCGCTCCCAGAAAACCGGAAATAATATCTATCTTTGCCATGTCTTAATTCCTCCTTATTCACGGGACTATCATAGCACCCGGATTCTTTTCTGTCAAACCCGCTCTTTCCCTAATCCATCAGGCTTTTCAGGATTTTCACACAGCTCTCGATCCCCAGGGTGGAGGAATCCAGAATCAGATCGTAATTTTCCGGATTTGCCCATTTGCGTGCTGTATTGGCGTAATAGTACCTGGCCCGTTTATTGTCAAAACGTTTCCGGGTGGCGTCCGCCTGATCCTGGGGAATCCTGTATTCTTCCACGATTCTCTTCCTTTTTGCCTCCCTGCCGGCCCGGATAAAGATCCGAGCCACCCCCGGATAATCCTTCAGGGCCTCCGCCGCGCAGTGGCCCAGAAAGACCGCCGGACCTCTGGCCGCCATTTCTTCGATCTCCCTTTGTTCCGCCAGAAACACATGGCCCTCCCTGCTCAGCAGATCAGACTCCCCGGAACGGGACTGGCTCATAGTAAACAGTGTATAGAGCAGGCTGCCGGACACGGTCTCCTCATAGTGCTGAATGGCCTCCACCGGCACATGGTTTTTCCTGGAAACCGCTTCCAGAATCTCCCGGCCGTAGCAGGGGATCCCGCAGGCCTCCCCCAGGCGGCGGGCAATCTCTGTGCCGCCGCTGCCGTACTCCCGCTCAATCACCAGATAATTCCATTTCATCCCTGTCCCTCCTTTACTCCGCCGCGGACTGTTCAAACTGACTGTTGTAGAGGCCCGCGTAGAATCCATTCCTGTCCAGAAGCTCCTGGTGGGTGCCGCTCTCAATGACATCCCCGTCTTTCAGCACCAGAATCAGATCCGCATTCTTAATAGTAGAAAGTCTGTGGGCAATGACAAAGGAAGTCCGCCCTTTCATCAGCGCGTCCATGGCGCTCTGGATCTGCTGTTCCGTGCGGGTATCCACAGAACTGGTGGCTTCATCCAGAATCAGCATGGGTTTATCCGCGATCATAGCTCTGGCGATGGTAAGCTGCTGTTTCTGCCCCTGGGACAGATTCAGCTGGTCATTCAAAGGGGTATCATATCCCCGGGGAAGGGTATGAATAAAATGATCCAGTCCCACAGCTCTGCAGGCTTCCTCCATCCTGCCTTCCGGAACCTCCGGCGTACAGTAAACCAGATTTTCCCGGATGGTTCCCTCAAACAGCCAGGTATCCTGAAGCACCATGCAGAACTGAGAATGCACCTCCTCCCGGCGCAGGGCGCTGGTGGGAACACCGTCAATGCGGATCTCTCCTCCCTGCAGTTCATAGAACCGCATCAGCAGATTCACCAGCGTGGTCTTTCCAGCTCCTGTGGGGCCCACAATGGCGATCTTCTGCCCGGGCAGGGCGTGAGCGGAGAAATCGTGGATAATGACCTTATCATCCGTGTATCCGAATTTGACATGGTCAAATTCCACTTCTCCCCGGACCCGGTCCAGATGGGCGTTCTTTCCGCTCTCCTCCTGCATTTCCTCAGCCTCCAGGAACTCAAAGACCCGCTCTCCCGCGGCCGCCCCGGACTGAAGAGACTGAACCGCCTGGGCAATCTGAGACAGGGGCTGGGTGAAAAATCTCACGTACATCATAAAGGCTACAATCACTTCAAAACCGATCTGATGATTCATAGTCAGTACGGCGCCCATAACACAGACCGCCACATAGCCCAGATTGCCGATAAAGATCATCAGGGGCTGCATCATACCTGCCAGGCACTGGGCCCGGAAAGCGCTCTGTTTCAGCTTTCCGTTCATTTCCTCAAACTTCTTTCCGGCCTCCTCTTCTCCATTGTAAGCCTTGACCACCGTATGGCCGGAATAAATCTCCTCGATCTGCCCGTTCAGTTCGCCCAGATGGCGCTGCTGGCGGGAAAAATATTTCTGAGAATGTCCCGTAATCAGGCTCATCAGCAGAAATCCCAGGAAGACCGCCGCCACCGCGGTAACCGCCATAATCACATTGGTGACCAGCATCATAATCAGGGAGCCCGCAAACAGGGTAATGGCAGACACCAGCATTCCGACGCTCTGATTCAGAGACTGGGAAATCATATCCACATCATTGGTCACCCGGGAAAGAATATCCCCGTTGGAAGTTCTTCCGTAAAAGCTCATGGGCAGACGATTGATTTTGACACAGATCTGGCTGCGCATGCGCCTGGATACCCGCTGGGAAATGGTGGTCATAATGAAATGCTGGGTAAAATTCAGCACAGCGCCGCAGACATAAAGCGTCACCAGCAGAAATCCGATCCGGGACACTTCCTCCATATCGATGCCTCCCAGCAGGCCGTTGGTGATAACTTTCGTTAAATCAGACAGCTGATCCGGGCCTACCAGGGTAAAGATCGTACCCGCCGCGGCGCAGAGCACCGCGATCAGGATGGGCACATAATAGCTCCGGCAGTAGACCAGCAGTTTCTTCCAGGTCCCTTTAAAGTCCTTGGCCCGTCCTCCCTGGTGCCTTCTGCCTCCGGGGCCCCTCATGGGGGTATGTCCGGTTTTGTATTCCCTTTTCTCTGTCATGACAATTCCTCCTTTGAAAGCTGTGAGAGAGCGATCTGCTGATAAACCCCGCAGTTCTTCATCAGCTCCTCATGGGTTCCCTTTCCGGCAATAGCTCCGTCGTGGAGAACGATAATCTGATCCGCGTCCCGGATGGTTCCGATCCGCTGGGCCACAATCAGCCGGGTAGCGTTTCCGCACTCCTTTTTCAGATTTTCCCTTACCTTCCGGTCTGTCTTATAATCCAGGGCGGAGAAAGAATCGTCGAAGATCAGAATCTCCGGATGCCTGCACACAGCCCTGGCAATAGAAATTCTCTGTTTCTGCCCTCCGGACAGATTGGATCCTCCCTGGGCAATGTGGGCGTCATAGGTTCCCACCATTTTCTCCACAAATTCACTGGCCTCCGCCGTGTAGACGGCTTCCACTATATCTTCATCCAGGAAACCTGGCCGGCCGTTGTCCCCATAGGCCACATTGCTTTTAACGGTTCCGGAAAACAGCACCGCTTTCTGGGAAATATAGCCGATCTTATTCCGGAGCGCCTTCTGGTCGTACTGCCGGACATCCACGCCGTCCACCAGCACCTGCCCTTCCGTGGCGTCATAAAATCTGGGAATCAAATTGATCACTGTACTTTTTCCGCAGCCGGTAGAACCGATAAAAGCCACCGTCTCTCCTTTACGCGCCGTAAAGGAAATATGATGAAGCACATCTCCCTCCGCGTCGGGATAGCGGAAGCTTACATCCCGAAACTCTACTTCCCCGGCGTGCTCCGGGTCGGTTTCCGTCACAGTTCCGTCCTGAATGGACGGGGCCGTATCCAGAACCTCATTGATCCTTCGGGCGGCAACAGCCGCTCTGGGGAAAAGAATCAGGATAATCACCAGCATCATAAAGGACATGACTACCTGCATGGCATACTGGGAAAAGACGATCATATCGGAAAAAATCGGCAGCTTGTTCTCCAGGGCCGCGTTCTGGATCAGAAAAGCGCCGATCCAGTAGACCGCCAGGGCCAGCCCGTTCATGACCAGCTGGATTCCCGGCATCAGAAAAGCCAGGGTGCGGTTGGCAAAAAGCTGCGCTCCTGTGAGGCTGGCATTGGCCTCCTCAAACTTTTTTTCCTGGTATGCTTCCGCGTTGTATGCCCGGATTACGCTCAGACCCGTAAGATTTTCCCGGGTAATTCGGTTCAGGTCATCAGTGAGTACCTGCAGTTTCCGGAATTTCGGCATGGCAATGGCCACGCAGGTCAGGACAATCACCATCAGAACAGCCACCGCCACCCCGGTGCTGAAGGTCCACTGCCAGCTCTTGCCGGAAATCTTGGCAATGGCCCATACCGCGGTAATAGGAGCCTTCAGCAGTACCTGCAGTCCCATAACAATCAGCATCTGCACCTGCATCACGTCATTGGTGGAACGGGTAATCAGACTGGCGGTGGAAAATTTTCCGACCTCCGCCATGGTAAAAGACTGCACCTGATTGAACAGCAGGGACCGCAGATTGGAAGAAAAATTAGAAGCGATCCTGGCGGCGCAGATCACCGTACATACCGAGGCGCCGAAGCTCAGCAGGGCGCAGCCCAGCATCTTTCCCCCGGCAGCCAGGATCTCTCCCATGGCGCTTCCCTCTGTCTGCACCAGCGTTGTGATCTCCGACATATAATCCGGCAGAGTCAGATCCATCCAGACCTGAAGAATAATAAATGCCAGGGCTGCGCAGGATAAGAGCCATTCTGTTTTCGTAAATTTCTTGAGCAGTTTCAGCATACAAATACTCCTTTCCTATGTTGTCCCTCCGCCAAAACCGTCTCTGAAAGGGAATTTGCGGAGGGATTTTCAGACTTGGTTTTAAAATACGCCTCAAACCTAAACTGAAACTAAACTCTGCTCCGTTTTGACTTTGGTGCGCCGGGATGATATGATGGATCCGGAACCCGGCATTTCCGGCCCATTCAAACAACAGCGAGGTACATAACATGTTTCATATTCTGGTAGCTGACGATGACCGGAACACCCGGCGCTACATGCAGGCGGTTCTGGAAGCGGAAGAGTATACCGTTTTTACAGCGGAAAACGGGGCGGAAGCTTTAAAAATTCTGGAAAAAGAATACATTGATCTGGCGGTGCTGGATCTGATGATGCCCGAAATGGACGGATATGAATTTACGGAAACCCTCCGCGGCGTCCAAAATCAGCTGCCCATTCTCATGGTCTCCGCCAGGCAGCTTCCGGAAGACCGAAAAAAAGGATTTCGGGCGGGGATCGACGACTATATGACAAAACCTGTGGATATGGAGGAACTGGTGCTGCGGATCCAGGCTCTGCTGCGCCGGTCCCGGATCGCCAGCGAACACAGGATTACTCTGGGCCAGGTGACGCTGGACTATGATTCTCTCACAGTCACCGGCCACGGGCAGACCCTGGAGCTTCCCCAGAAAGAGTTTCAGCTGCTCTACAAGCTTCTGTCCTCTCCCGGAAAAATTTTTACCCGGATTCAGCTGATGGACGAAATCTGGGGCATGGACAGCGAGAGCGGATGGGAAACCGTAACCGTTCACATCGGCCGGCTCCGGAAACGGTTTGAAGGCTGGCCGGAATTTGAGATCGTCTCTGTGCGGGGACTGGGCTATAAGGCGGTGAAACATTTATGAAAAAAAGCGCAAAACCGAAACAGAACAGGATCGCTCTCCTGACCCTGCTCTTTACCCTGATGGTCTTTATGATTTTCGCTTCTACCATGCTGATCATGGGGCTGGCAGGGTATATTCTGATCCGAAGCGGAATCTGGACCATAGAGGAAAACGCCAAATCTGATCTGCTTTTTATCCTGCTCATTTTCGCCCTGGCCAGCATCGGCGTCGGCACCTTTCTGGCTCTGACCCTGGGACGCCTGCCCTTCCGTCCGGTAAACCGGCTGATCCGGGGGCTGCGCCGGCTGGCGGAGGGGGACTACGAGGCGCGGCTTCCGGAGGGAAAGCACTACCTGGGAAAAGAGCTCTCCGGCAGCTTCAACCGGCTGGCGGAGGAACTGCAGAACACAGAAATTCTCCGCTCCGACTTTGTCAACAGCTTTTCTCATGAATTTAAGACACCCATCGTCTCCATCCGGGGCTTCGCCCAGCTTCTGAACCGGGGCGGGCTGTCAGAAGAACAGACCAGGGAGTACCTGGGAATTATCCAGGAGGAATCCGGACGGCTGGCGGAAATGGCTACCGGCGTGCTGAACTACACCCGGATCGAAAACCAGAAAATCCTTACCGGCACCGCGCCCTTTAATCTCTCTGAGCAGATCCGCACCTGCATTCTGCTGCTGGAAAAGAAGTGGTCCCGAAAACATCTGCGGCTGTCCCTGGAATTTCAGGAGCATACCGTCACCGCCAATGAAGAAATGCTGAAACAGGTCTGGATCAATCTTCTGGACAACGCGGTAAAATTCACCCCGGAAGGGGGCGCCGTTGAGGTTTCCATTCAGGAAACTCCGGAACAGATCCGGGTCCGGATCAAAAACAGCGGCTCTGAAATCCCTCCCCGGGATCAGAACCGTGTCTTTCAGAAATTTTATCAGGGGGACCGCTCCCATGCCAGAGAGGGAACCGGTCTGGGCCTTACCATTGCCAGACGCATTGCGGAACTCCACAGGGGCAGCATCTCCCTGGAGAGCCATGACCTGCATACTGCCTTTACGGTAACCCTGCCCCTCAGAAATCCCTGAGTCTTTTCTGTATTCCCAGGTGTTTTTAAAGTAGTTGGCAAAACAGATAACGTCCAGAAAGCAGGGGCAGTCCCATGAAAAATTTCTTTTCATGGGACTGCCCCCCTTGCTGTCTCTTTTTTCTATTTCGTACAATCAACCGTTGATCATGAAGTTCAGCAGCTTATCTACATCTTCTTTCTCGGAAGCGATGATCTCCATCTGGGGAATCTCTCCGTTGGAGAAAATGTTCGCCAGAGCTACGTACTGGGTCAGTTTGGATTTCAGGTTCAGTCTGTCACCCTCGCCGGTTACCAGCTCTACGCGGCCCTTGCAGCTGTTTATTACGCTGAAAAATTTGTCTATGTCTTTAATATTCTCAACTTTCATTTCTGTCACCCTCCTGTGATTGAACTATTTTTGTTTTGCTAAGCAGATTATATCCTATTTCCCGCGGATTGAAAAGCGTTTTCCGAAAAAAACCGCATTTTCATGTGAGTTTACCGAAGTGTCCCCGGCACACCTTTATCAGGTCTGTGGGAGACAGACAAAGGGTCGTGCCGATTCTGCCTCCGCTTATGTAGATTTCGCCATACTTTTCCGCGGATTCATGGATAAAAGTGGGAAATTGTTTTTTCATTCCGATGGGGCTGCAGCCGCCCCGGACGTATCCGGTGACGCTGTTGATCTCCTTTACGTGGATCATTTCCAGAGATTTTTCACCCGCCAGCCTCGCCGCTTCCTTGAGATCCAGTTCCTCCGCGATAGGAATGACCATCACATAAAACTGTCCGCTTTTCCCCCGTGTAACCAGGGTTTTAAAAGACTGTTCCACCGGAGCTCCGGTCTTGGCCGCCGTGTGAAGTCCGTCAATAAAAGTATCGCACTCATACTGGAGCACCCGGTAAGGTATCTTCTGCCGATCCAGCATGCGCATAGCGTTGGTTTTTATCTCTTTTGCCATTGCAGTACAGTCCTCCTATTCCGCCACGGCGGCATCCGGCATTTCCGCCTCATATACCACCTTCTCAAAATGCTGATAGTCCAGAGGATTTCCCCAGTTGCCGCCCCAGCTGTACCCATATTGTGAAAAAACCTGATAGCAGAGATCCGCATGGGTGATCATATGCCGTTCCGCCGCGTCCGGCGCGTCCCTGTCCATATACAGCTGGGCGTCCTCGTTTTCCCAGGTATAGGTTCCGTCCTCCAAAATCACATAATAGGGATTCTGCCGCGGATTGATATCGATGGCGCAGCCGGCTGCATGATTGGAGAGCGTTCCCCCGTTGGTAACCAGGCGGAAATTAAAACAGGAAGTGTTGTTGTCGTTGACAGACCGGTTGTCATCCGCCCCGTAATCGTCTATTAGGAACATCTTTTCAATCTGGTACTGATGCTCAAAAAGGATCTGGAAAATCTCCTTCATGTCCTCCGCCAGAAGCGCGTTCACCAGCAGTTCCCCCACCCGGATCTGCCCGTCGTAGCCATAGTGCAGCACCTTGACATACCGCAGGTCTTCCCTGGGAACCGTACAGTAGGTTTTATAGGACCGGTCGTCCCCGTAGATTCTCTCAAAAATCCGGTCTGAAATTTCATAAGCCTGAAAATACAGTCCCAGATTTGACCGGTCGATCTCCGCCTCCGCCACAATGGTTCCCGCGGGAACCGTCTCCAGGGTTTCCGCCAGACCGGGCGTGGGCTCCGGCGTCTGCCGCAGAGTCGGGACAGGTTCTTTTTCAGCGGCAGCCGCGGGCGTCTGCTCCTCTGCAGGGGAGGGAGAAGCTTCCGCCTCAGGCTCTGATATGGAGAGGGACTTTGGCTCCGCCTGCCCGCCCCTGTCCCGGGAAATCCAGAACCCCAGCAGCGCAGCCAGAGCCAGCGCTCCCGCCCCGGCCAGAATTTTTTTTACAAAGGATTTTTTTTTCGTTCCCATAGGGTTTATGCCCCGTAAATGCCGATCTCTGAAATGCAGGTATCATCCCAGAGAGAACCCTCGTAGACGTCGTCGATCCGCACATAAATCTCAGAGGCCGGGCAGTCCCTGGAAAATTCCAGACAGAACTGGGTCTGCTCATGGGGAAAGTTTACTTTAAAGCTCTTTTCATCCAGCCAGATCGTCAGAGTCTTGGGCACATTGTTTTTATCGTACCTGTCCTGATCTCTCCAGTTGCCCAGATTCAGGGTAATGTACCGCACCTCGTACTCCCGGTCCAGCTTCAGATTGATAAATTCATTGATGCCGTCTCCATCCGCTCCTTCCTGCCAGGATGTAATGACGTCTCCATCCACTGCCATGGCTGCGGTATTGTCATATCCCTCCTGCTCCACCACAGAAGAAGCCATGGCTTCCCGGACGCCTACCCGGGAATATCCCGTCATATCCGCCTGCTCCGCGTCCACCAGAGACACGGTCAGAGGAACTTCCGTGGGCTTGGGCGTCGGCGTGGGAGTTTTTCTGGGTGTTTCTTCCGGATCCTCCGTAGGCTCCGGCCGCTGATTTTCGGAGGACGTCTCTTCCTTCTCGCTTCCGGAAGAGGTTTCCGAGGAGGATGTCACCGCCAGGGCCTCCCGTTCTCCGTCCTCTCCGCCTCCCATATAGCGGGAGAGCAGAAGGTAGGCCGCGATTCCCGCCGCCACTACCACACAGGCCAGAACCACACCAATGAGAATAATCTTTTTCTCCTCTTTGTTTCTCCTGCCTGCCGCCTTATCCGCTGCTCTTCCGCTGCCGGAACCGGAGGATTCCCTGCGGGGCCGCTCCGGTTCCGGCTGGCGGTAAGGCTGATAAGGCTGCCGCGGCGGTTCCTCCCACTGGCCCGGCCTCTCCTGCCGGCGGTATACCTGTGTATCCTGCAGCGGTTCCCCGGACTGTCCCTGGGGGGCCTGCGCGTCCAGCTTTTTCCCGCAGCCGGAACAAAAATGCGCACCTTCCGGATTGTCATAGCCGCAATATGAACATTTCATAACTGTATCCCCTTTCATTTACTCGCGGGCAGATCCCCTGAACCGCCCCGTATCATTTATTGTACTACAGAAAATGTCCCGAAACAAGTTTGTTCCGGGACATTTGCCAACTTATGATCCGTTCTGCTGCATTCTCTTGATGACTTTCAGCCGGGTAAATTCTTCTCTCTCTTTTTCCTCCAGCGCCTCGGAAATATCCTTGGACAGCTGTACATAATGAGGGATGGTAATATTCTTCAGGGCGTTGGCCCTTTTCTGGGTCTTCTTAATGGCCACCGCCAGCCGGTAGGCTGAATTTTCCACCATGGACAGCTGCAGGGTCAGCTCTTTTACTTTTGTAAAGGCGATCCTTGCCTCATCCATGGATTCCCTAGTGGTGTAGAAAGCGTAGGTAGGCGCTGTTCCCGAGGGATCAGCCTCTACCAGAGGGATCTCCACCCCCATGATGCTGCGGGTTTTGATCCGGATGGACTCTTCCACAGGAACCGTGCAGGAAATAGTCTGCACATAGTCGATGCCGTTTTCAATATTGGCCTTCTGCAGAGCCGCGTAGGCCTCCCGGAAGGTGGTATCGATCCTGGCCTGAATCTCCTTGGCCTTCTCGATGAGATCCATAATCTCCCGCACCAGAATATTCCGCTTTTTGTCCATCAGTTCATAGCCCATGCGGGCCAGACCGAGGGAATTTTTCGCCAGCATCAGATTACCCTTGGTAGGAAATGTATTCGGATCCATAGAATTCCCCCTTTCCTGTATCTTTCAGCTCCCGGCCTTCTCAGATCCGGGCAGCCATCTGATCTGCTTCCGATCTGGCTTCCTCCGCCGCGTCGAACTCTGTGGGATGATAGTAGTGATCCAGAATTTTTGTATCGATCCGGTCCAGTTCCTCCCTGGGAAGCAGCCCCAGAAGCTTCCAGCCGATGTCCAGCGTTTCCTCTATGCTGCGGTTTTCATCCGGTTTCTGACCGATAAACTGTTTTTCAAACTGAGTTCCGAACACCAGATATTTCTTATCCAGAGGAGACAGCTCGTCCTCGCCGATAACGGAAGCCAGAGATCTGGCATCCCCCACCTTGGCGTAGCAGGAGAACAGCTGGTTGGCCACATCCTGATGATCCTCCCTGGTGTACCCTTTTCCAATACCGTCCTTCATCAGACGGGACAGGGAGGGCAGCACGGAGATAGGGGGATAAATGGACTGTCCGTGAAGCTGACGGTCCAGAACAATCTGTCCCTCGGTAATATATCCGGTCAGGTCCGGGATGGGATGGGTGATATCATCGTTGGGCATGGTCAGAATGGGGATCTGGGTCACAGAACCCTTTCCGTCCTTGACAATGCCGGCCCGCTCATAGAGGGTGGCCAGTTCACTGTACAGGTAGCCCGGGTATCCTTTTCGGGAGGGAATTTCTCCTTTGGAGGAGGACACCTCACGCATGGCCTCGCAGAAGGAAGTGATATCCGTCAGGATTACCAGAATGTGCATACCCTTCTCAAAAGCCAGGTACTCCGCGGCGCTTAAGGCCACCTTGGGGGTGATCAGACGCTCCACCACCGGGTCGTTAGCCAGATTCAGGTACATGACAACGTGGTCGGATACTCCGCTTTCCTCAAAGGTACGGCGGAAGAATTCCGCCACATCGTATTTAACGCCCATGGCCGCAAAGACAATGGCGAATTTTTCATCGCTGCCCTCGCCCAGGGAGGCCTGCTGCACGATCTGGGCCGCCAGCTGGTCATGAGGCAGTCCGTTTCCGGAAAAAATAGGAAGCTTCTGTCCCCGGATCAGGGTGGTCAGCCCATCGATGGCGGAAATACCCGTGCGGATATAGTTTCTGGGATACCGCCGGGACACCGGGTTCAAGGGCAGGCCGTTGACGTTGACCCTGCGCTCTGAGACAATGGGCCCCAGCCCGTCAATGGGATTTCCGATGCCGTCAAAGGTTCTTCCCAGGATCTCCTCAGAGAGAGGGATCTCCATGGGGCGTCCCGTAAGGCGGGTGTGGGTATTTTTCAGGGAGATACCCTCGGTTCCCTCAAACACCTGAATAATGGCCTTGTCCTCATAGACCGCCACGATCCGTCCCAGCTTCTTTGAGCCGTCATCCAGGCTGAACTCCACCATTTCCTCATAGGCAGCGTTCTCCACGCCCTCAAGAACTGCCAGAGGGCCATTTACTTCACTTAAGCCAAGATATTCTATGGACATATGGTTTCCCTCCTTTACGCGTTCTTTTCCAGGACTTCATTATAGAAATCATCGATGGCCTTCCGGTAGCTGTCAAACAGTTCCGGTTTGTCATTGGGCACATCATATTTAATAGAGATAACTTTGTCAAAAATATTGCTTTCCTTCAGCACAGACATGGGATGTCCCATGGTCACCAGCGCCCTGGCCTTTTTATACAGATAGAGAATGGTCTCCATCATCTGGAACTGCTTGCTCAGGGGCACGCAGGTATCGTCCTTGTGGAAGGCGTTCTGCTGCAGAAATCCCAACCGGATCACCCGGGCGATCTCCAGGGTCAGCTTCTGGTCGTCCGGCAGTACATCGCTTCCGATCAGCTTTACGATCTCCATCAGGGAGCTTTCCTGGTTCAGAATCCCCATGAGCTGATTCCGGTCGCTGACAAAATTTTTATTCACGTTGGCCTTGTACCAGGGGGCCAGATCATTCAGGTACTCGCTGTAGCTGGTCAGCCAGTGGATGGCCGGAAAATGTCTGGCGTAAGCCAGGGATTTATCCAGTCCCCAGAAGCAGCGGACAAACCGCTTGGTATTCATGGTAACCGGCTCGGAGAAATCGCCACCCTGAGGAGAGACGGCTCCGATAATGGAGACGCTTCCCTCTGTGCCGTTGAGATTCTGGGTCATGCCGGCCCGCTCATAGAAAGCGGACAGCCGGGAAGCCAGGTAGGCCGGATAGCCTTCCTCTGCGGGCATTTCCTCCAGACGGCCGGACAGCTCACGGAGAGCCTCCGCCCAGCGGGAAGTGGAGTCAGCCATAATGGCCACATCGTAGCCCATATCCCGGTAATACTCCGCCAGGGTCAGTCCGGTATAAATGGAAGCCTCACGGGCAGCTACCGGCATGTTGGAGGTGTTGGCGATCAGCGCTGTCCGGTCCATAAGCAGGTTTCCGGAACGGGGATCCACCAGCTCGGAAAACTCCTCCAGCACCTGGGTCATCTCGTTTCCGCGCTCGCCGCAGCCGATATAAATGATAATATCCGCGTTGGACCACTTGGCGATCTGATGCTGGGTCATGGTCTTTCCGGTTCCGAATCCTCCCGGCACCGCAGCCGTGCCTCCCTTGGCGATGGGGAACATCGTATCCAGGATCCGCTGGCCGGTAACCAGGGGTTCCGAAGCCGGATAGCGGCTGGCAATGGGCCTGGGAACCCGGATAGGCCATTTCTGGCAGAGGGTCAGCTCCCTCTCGGTTCCGTCCGCCAGTTCCAGCTTCACAATGGGATCCAGAATCGTATGCGGACCATCCTCGGCCGTCCAGGTTACCCGTCCGGTCTCCAGATCCGGGGGCACCATGGATTTATGAATAATACTCTTTGTCTCCGGCGTCTCGGCAATAATCGTTCCCGGGGAAACCACGTCTCCCACAGATACCTTCACCGTCACCTGCCACTGCTTCTCTGTGTCCAGAGAATCCACATTGACGCCCCGGGTGATAAAATGGCCGGACTGAGCGGCGATATTCTTCAGGGGCCGCTCAATTCCGTCAAAAATATTGTTCAGGATTCCCGGGCCCAGAAGGACGGAAATGGCATCGCCGCTGGCTTCCACTGTGGCTCCCGGCTTCAGGCCGGTGGTCTCCTCAAACACCTGAACCGTGGTGGTATCTTTGGTCAGGCTGATGACCTCCCCTACCAGACGCTCTTCTCCCACATAGACCATCTCCGACATCTTAAAACCGGTATTGCCCTTCAGGTATACCACCGGCCCGTTGATGCCGTAGATCACTCCTGTTTTCTTTTCTTTATTCATGTACGTGACCTCCTTCAAGTCTGAAAGATTCACGTTCTTCCGCCAGCATGGATCTGAAGGAATCATCGATCAGAATATTTTTCTCCTCGATAGCGGCCAGAAGACCGCCTATTATTTTTTCCCGGGAAATCTGTATCTTTACTCCGGCCGCCTGCTCCACCTGTTCCCGGATCCCCTCGTCGGAAGCATCCAGATAAAACAGGATCTGGCCGCCCTTGGCGAATTCCAGGTCTTTTTGAATCTTTTCGCGGAGATATTCCACATACTCCGGGGTCTTCTGGAAGGCTTTCAGCTTTTCCTCCACCTCGGCAAAAATTTTCTTCTCGATCTCCAGACTCTTTGCGGACAGAGAGCGCTTGATCTGAAGCTGTTCCGCAGAAAGCGCCTTATTGTTCTCCCGCTTCAGATTCTCCTTTTCCGCAGCCAGTTCTTCCTCTGTCTGCTCCTTCTTCCGCTTCTGGTGCTCGGCAAACTGCTGATCCAGGGCCGCCTGGTATTCTGTCACAATGCGCTCCGCCTCGTTTTTCGCGCTTTCTATGGAATGGTTATAAAAATTCTCTAACTTTTCTTCGGTCGTCAAATTTTTCACCTGCCTTACAATTTCAATCCGATTGCTTCATTCACATAGGACGTGATAAAGTCCGCTTTCCGCCCCGTACCATGGCGGTCGGGGATTTCAATGATCAGCGGAATTCTGTGATTCAGTTTGACATCATCGATGATCTCCGGAAACTCTCTTCCGAATTTTTCCGTCAGCAGAATGATGCCGATCTCTTTATCAGCCAATGTCGTTTCCAGGGCCCGGCGGAGTTCCTCCCGCTCATGGACCACTACACCGTCCACACCGGCCAGCCGCATGCCGGTCAGTGTGTCCACATTATCGCTGATCAAATACATTTTCATGTTTATCCCACCTTTGTCCGGGCCGAAATTAAAGCGCGCCGATAATCATAAAGGCAATGATCAGACCGTACAGCGCGATACCTTCGGCCATGGCTACAAAGATCAGAGACTTACCGAATACAGAACTGTCCTCGCTTAAAGCCCCAAGAGCCGCGCTGGCGGAGCTGGCCACAGCCACGCCGGAACCGATGCCGGAAAGTCCTACGGCCAGAGCCGCGCCGATGTAGCCCAGGCCGGAAGCCGCCTCACCGGCAGCCGCGGAAGCGGTGGACGCGCCGGATACAGTCACAATGGCCGCGATGAGCAGTACGCCGAAGAAAGCGCCGCAGTTGGCTGCCAGGGATCTCTTATATCTTTTTTTGTTTCTCTGTTTTCCCGCGAAAAAGTATGCCATGGGAATTACAATGGTCAGTACCAGTGCCGCTGCTGTTAATACCTGAATCAATGTTGTCATAATAGTCTCCTCCTGCTTTTTATTTGCTTTTCTTCAGAAATGGTTTGAATTCACGGCCGTTGCCTTTATAGAAACGGCTGAACATCTCATAATACTCCAGACGCAGAACCTGAATGGCTACGATCAGACCCTCCATGAGAGCTACAAAGGCGTTGCCGATGACCACCACGATCATGTTGGGGCTTCCGCCGTTCTCCGCCCCTGCCAGCATCATCACCACTTCCATCATGGCCACATGGCTGACGGCAAAGGCGCCGATCCGGACAAAGGACAGGGTATTGGACAGAAAGCTTAAGGCTGTCTCAAAGGTTTCAAAGAAAGCCTGGACAAAATACATGACCTTTCCGTCCTGGATGGCCGGCTTTTTGCGGGAAGCGATCCTTCCCAGCATTTCTTTCAGCATAATGATCACCAGGCCGATGACGATCAGGGCGATCAGCACCGGCAGCACCGTGGCCAGCCGGTTGCTCTTTCCCATAACCAGGAAAATCATCACCACCAGAGAGCCGTAAAACACAAAGCCGGTGACAGAGTTCTGGCTGAACCAGGTATTTTCCTTGTCTTTGCACTTTACCGAGTTGATGATATTCAGGATCATGGTAAAGAGGATCATAAACATACCGAAGGCAATAGCCAGCACAAAGACAATGTTGATGCTTCCCACAATGGGCAGGGTAATCATGTCGTCCTTGGGGTGCAGCAGGGCTTCGTAGGGGAAGAACCCCTCAAACCCGAAGAAGCTGTTGTCGATAAAGCCCCAGATCACCGAGGAAATGCCCGCCGTTCCAAGAATCGCTCCCAAAGGCACCTTCTTCAGAGCGTAGATCAGAAATCCGCCCAGCACCAGGCAGGCTCCCTGTCCCACATCCCCGAACATAATGCCGAAGATAAAGGAATAGGTAATCGCCACAAAAACCGTGGGATCCAGTTCATTATAGGCCGGAAGGCCATACATCTTAATAAACATTTCAAAGGGCCGGAAGATCTTCGGATTCTTCAGCTTGGTGGGCGGCTGGCTCAGCACATTGCTGTTGTCGTCCTCCACATAGCAGAAGAGATCCTTGTCCCCTTCCACTTCTTTCTGAAAGGCCCTGGCGTCCTTTTCCGCCATCCAGCCGCAGAGAATATAGAAGGTCTCTGAATCTGAATTGGTGCAGGCCGCCAGCTTTCTCACATCAAAATTTCTGGACATGGATGCCAGCTCGTCTCTGGCTCCCACCAGGCTCTCGCCCCGGCTAACCAGGGACGACTCCAGCCTGCCGTCGCAGGCGCTGATCTTCTGATCCAGCTCCTCGATCTCCCGGGACAGCTTCTGATAAGCTTCCTCCGGCGTCCCCTCATATTCATTGGGCAGGAAAATCCGCTCAAAATGCATGGACGCGTATACCGCGTCGATCTTATTCAGATCCTCCCGGGGAGCGAAATAGATGCCCCAGATAAACTGATCGTCGGAATGGCACTTATAAAAAATCGTGCTGGCATTATCGTAAATATAGTTTTTAAATTTCTCAAAATACTCTTTGGGGATCTTCCCAAACCGGAAGCGGATATACTTAAAATCCAGCAGCGCTGTCAGGTTAAAGGGAATATCCTGAAAAGGTTCAATTTTTACCAGCAGTTCCCTGCATTTGTTTCTTCTGGCTTCCAGTCTGCTCCGCTCTTCCCGCAGTTCCGCCAGGGTATGCTCGATCTCATCGATACAGCGGATGGAATCCTCCAAAGACATGGTTCTGCCGGCTGTCCGGCTCTTTTCCGGAAGCATTGCCGTATACTCCTCCGCCAGCTTCAGCTTCTCCTTGTAAGGATTGATCTGAATGTAAGGCATGAGGTTTTTGACTTCCTTCAGTTCTGACAACGCGTTTTCCAGATGGATCTCGTATTTTGACAGATATTTTTCTGTTACACGTCCAATATCTTCCTTGGGGCCGGTGATACTCAGAAATTTCATCTTAACAATCAAATTTGATCACCTCCTGTTTTCTGTTCCATTTTCTCACCTGCAGGCCACACGCTTCATCGCCTCCTCCGGAGCGATCCGGTACCGCACGCATTCCAGGGCGATAATCAGCCGGTCCACCTCGTGTTCCTTGTGATACAGGTAAGAATAAATCGTAGTCACGGAGTAGGGATGCTTCCTGGACTCGGAACTGAGGATATATTTCAGGATCTCCGCGTAAAGCGTCTCCAGACGTTCCTCCGTAAACTCACGGTAATGCTTTGCGTAATAGCATTTTTCAATCAGACTCTCCAGGGTCTCCAGGCTGTCCGCCTCCACCATCTCCTGGATGGTCCTGCTGCTCAGCCGGTAATTCACCGGGATCAGCAGCGCGTAGATGTCTGCGCTGTTCATGTGATAATACTTCTTGCAGCGATAGATCCACTGGATGTTCAGCATATCCATTTTCGATCCCAGGGCCTTTGTGAGACCCTTGATCCCCTGCTTTTCCCGGATCACTGTACGGTTTTCCCACAATCTCCGGAAATAATTCAGATCCAGGGTCATCTCATAATCAAACAGCGTAGGCTGCCGGGTCTCTCCCAGCCGGGCCAGGGGCGGATAGTACACAGAATCCTTTATCGCGGAGAGGAACTCATCCACTGTGGATGCCGCCTCCAGATTCTCCAGCTTCAGCTTGGAGTGCTTATCAAAGAACTCCCGGAATCCGCGAAGATCCAGGGAAGGCTGCCGGTGATCCAGGATGCTGGTGAGACACACCTTCAGGAAATAAACTTCGTATCTTCCAAAATAGAGATCCAGAAATTTTCTCTGAGACGCGTTGGAAAAGCGGTACAGTTTAGCGAAATCTCTGTATATACTCTTTTTCAGAAGACGCTCGATCTGGCCCCGGTGCAGATCCTCTGTCTCCAGATTTCCCAGAAGCGGCCCGTAGGAAGGCTTATCCTTCAGATAGTTTACAGCCTGGGGCACCCCTTCCAGTTCCACGATTTCCCGGAAATTCTGAACATTCAGGAGATGGCTCTGCATCGCGCGGATCTTTGTGGTCAATCCGCTGTAAGACATCAATCCCTCCAATCTATCACTTCCTTATCATTTTTTCGTAAATCTGACTGGCAAGCTGCTGATGGTTTTCCTGATACTCCTGTTCCAGACCTGCCAGAGACGCTTCCGCGTTCTTTTTCATAGCTTCCAGATCCTTTTCTACGGATCCGGACAGTTCTCCCCGCAGCCGCTCCAATTCCCGATCCGCCTCCGCTTCTACCTGGCGGTCAAACTCGGCAATGCGGGCCTCCTGCTGCTGATCCAAAGCCTTCTTCTGCAGATCGGCTCCCTCCATGATCCGGGATGCGGCAGTCTCAATCTCGGACAATTTTCTCAAGACTTCGTCCATTTTCTACCTCCCATCTTGTCAAAACACGCCGAAACAGAGCTTCCGCCTGCCATAAAATATATTGCAAATGCATGGCAGAACTCCTCCCCTTCCGACGATGCTCTTATCATATACCTCTATTCTCAAAAAATCCAGCTATTTTTTTCGCGGAACTTCTATTTCGATGATTTATATAGTAGAATGATACATAAGGCCTTAAAACCTTAAAATATTACCAAATTTTATGAGACAAGCGTCAAAAGGGCATGCGGACTGCGCTGACCCGCAAGGCGCCTCAAATCCGCTCATTTTATATCAAATTTTTCATTTAGGAGGAATGATCCCCATGCGTTTAAGAAACATCCCCGGTTCCAGAGACATCATCGCAGAAAGCTCCTGGGTCGTCCAAGACCCTTCTTCCCATCGTTCCGCCTGGAATCAGGTTTTTCAGAACGACCATCCCCTGCACATAGAAGTAGGAATGGGAAAGGGGCGTTTTTTAATGGATCTGGCTCAAGCCTATCCGGAACGAAACTACATAGGCATCGAAATGTACAGCAGCGTTCTGCTGCGGGCCGTACAGAAGGCCGACGCCCTGGCCGACTCCCTTCCCGTACCTCCCGGCAATTTCCGCTTCCTGCGGCTGGACGCCCGGGAACTGGCTTCAGTTTTTGCCCCGGGAGAAGTGGGGCGGATCTACCTGAATTTTTCCGACCCCTGGCCCAAAGACCGCCACGCCAAACGGCGCCTGACCTCCAGGGACTTTCTGGCCCGGTACGAGCAGATTCTGGCTCCCGGAGGCCATGTGGAATTCAAGACCGACAATCAGGATCTGTTCCGCTTCTCCCTGGAGGAGATCCGGGCCAAAAACTGGATCCTGGAAGCCAGCACCTTTGACCTGCACCGGGATCCTGTGCTGAACCAGAACAATATCATGACAGAGTACGAGGAAAAATTTTCTTCCATGGGCCATCCCATCTGCAAACTCATAGCCCGCCCAAAATGAGAGCGCAAAGCGCGGAGCAATCCGTGATGCCAAGAAGTCAAGTTTTAATTTAACCTCAGCCGCAGCATCATATAGTAATATAAAAGCCCTAAGGAGCAGACAGATGGCGACCCGCAGGTGTTCCCCTATATCACAAAAGATCCGTCAGCTGGAATATGAACTGTCCGGCAGATGCCGGCGCCTGTGCCGCATACAGAAATCCCTGTATGAGCTGAACGTCCTGCTGAAAAAAGCCGGGCGAAAACACAAGTAGCAGCCGGCATACCGCCTGAGCTCTCGTTTTCATACAACCGAGAGCTCTTTCTATTTCAACTGTTTCCGGAATACGCGGCGGAATACCAGACGAACAAAAGGACCGCAGAAGAAAATCTGCCAGCACAGTGCCATGGGAAAATTCATAACCGTGGTCTGAAGCCATACCGCAGCCGCTTCACTGCCCGGGTGTTTAAAAAGCAGTGCAGCCGCCAGACTCATAGACGGACACATCAGGCAGACAATCATAGATGACACAGACAGTATGACAAAAATCGGACTATCCTTTCCCGGTGTCACAAATCGAAAAGCCAGCTTTTTAGACAGGCGGTCATAGACAAAAAGCTCCAGCGCCATCATTACGGTAAAAATAAAATTTTGAAATTTTGTTTTCGGCATGTTAAAGCCCCTCCTGTATCTCTAAAATCAGAAAAACAACACGCAGCCCTCTCCTTTGGAGATCTTTGCGTGTTGTTCGTTAATCACAGCCGCGGCTGTGGACGTTTCCAATTTTACCAAAATCTGCGTATTCATTTTCCGAGTGACTATGTTATCACAAATTCCCGCCGGATGTAAGCACTTTTTACCAGAATTGCCCGGCAAAGAAGCATGAGACACAGTTATTCCCCGCTTCCCTGCTTTCCCTGGTGCCTGTGCTTTCCGCCAGGGGCTTATACTGCTGTACATTGCAGAATATCCGTCTTTCGCTATATCCCGGCATAATCACAGGGATTTACGATCCTAATAATCATGATGGCGATATTCTCTGCAGGGCGCTGGCAAAAGAAATTCCCGTTTCCTCAGGCACGCTGCTTTTTCGGCAAAAATCTTTCAAAAACCTTTTCTTCAAGAAAAAAATCTGCTATCTTCCTTCTTCGTTTCCTGTCAGCGCGATTTTTGATCCGTTAAGCGTTTTTGAAAATGTTTATCTTTTCCGGAAATTTTCACCTTTTTTTCTTACCCCGGGTTCCAAACGCTTTCTTCGCGATTTATTGAAAAATATACTGGGAATCTCCCCGAATAAGCCCTTGCTGCCCCCTATGTTTTGGACTCCTAAAGTTTTTCATTAAAACTTATAAAATTTTTGTAAAAAAAGGGCTTGATTTTTTTTCTCTTTCTGTTATAATAGGTTTTGCGTTACGGAAGAGAACTTCATATATGCGCCTTTAGCTCAGTTGGTAGAGCAGTAGACTCTTAATCTATTTGTCCAGGGTTCGAGTCCCTGAAGGCGCACTAAAAGCACTGTTTTCGATGACGATAAAGAGCACCGGGGACGGTGTTTTTTTGCGTTTAAAAAACCGGGCGCCCTGTCCTGCGCGCGGAAAATTTTTCTGAAAATTCTTTTCTCCGCATCATGTTTCCCCGCAGATTTCTCCTCTTTTCCCCATAATTTGACTTTGGATTTGTCAAGCTTTTTCTCCACATTTTCCACCCCCAAAAACTGATTTGGGACATCTCACCAAAACATCCGTTTTGATTTTTCTTATGTAAATTGAAATATCCACAGGTTATTCCTGTGGATAATGTGGATAACTCGGTGCATAACTTAATTTTACAGCCTTTTTTCAAAAAAAGAATGTGGATAACTTTTCCGGCTATCCACACTCAAAAATCCCTCAAATACGACCTGCCTTGACAAACTTTGTGCAGTATCACGAATTTGAATTTTTTCACACAATTAGCGGCAGCTCAGCAGATACTTCTGCACGGAGGTGACGCAGTTGGCGCCGTCTGCCGCCGCTGTTATAATCTGCCTCAGCTGCTTGGTCCGGATATCACCCGCCGCGAACACGCCGGCCACGCTGGTAGCTCCGTCTTCCCCGGCTCGGATATATCCCCCTTCATCCATCTCAAGTTTTCCGGCAGCCAGTTCGCTGTTGGGCTTGATTCCCACAGCGATAAAACAGCCGTCCACCGGCAGATCTCCGGCCTCTCCCGTGCGGACATTCCGAATCTTCAGGTTTTTTACCTGGCCCTCTCCCTGAATTTCTGTTACCATGCTGTTCCACACCGGTTCTACATTCTCCAGCCCCAGAACCGTCTCCTGGAGGATTTTCGCCGCCCGCAGTTCCTCTCTCCGGTGAATCAGGTATACCTTTCGGCATCCTCTGGCCAGAAAAATAGCGTCTTCTGCCGCTACATCCCCTCCGCCTACCACAGCCGTGACTTTATCCTTAAAAAAGGCTCCGTCGCAGGTGGCACAGTAGGAAACGCCCATGCCGGCAAATTCCTCTTCCCCGGGCACGGAAAGCTTCCTGTGTCCCGCGCCCATAGCCAGAATCAGCGTCCTGGCCTGATACAGATTCTTCCTGGTTCTGACTGTTTTGATTTTTCCTTCCAACTCCAGTTCCAGCACCTTTTCCCGGGCGAACCGGCTTTCCAGCCTGTCCGCATGGGCACGCAGGGTGCTGCCCAGCTCCATGCCGCTGATGCCGGGAAGCCCCGGATAATTGTCCACCTCGTAGGTATTTACCACCTGGCCTCCGCTGACATAGCTGGCCTCCAGAATCAGCGTATCCAGCCGGGCCCTCTGGGCGTAAATGGCCGCGCTCAATCCTGCCGGACCGCTTCCTATAATAATCAGATCATATACGTGTTCCATCTTTTTCCTCCTGCTACTCTTCTTCCAGGATCTGCTCTTCCAGATCCCTGTCACGATTGCAGACTACCTTCATCTGACAGACCAGACCGGTTGTCTGATCCACTTTTACTTCTGTATAGTCCAGTCCGGCCTCATTCCTGTAAAACCGGTAGAGTACCGCCTGTTCTTCCTCCAGAAATTCTTCTTCTCCGGGCATATGGCCTGCGATTTCCAGAAACGCTTCCTCTTCCATCCCCAGGAAAACGCCTCCCGCCAGAACCATGGAAACCTCCGCGGCTCCCTCCCCTGCGGATACTTCTGTCACCAGACACTGGGAAAGCTTCGCCGCCGAGCTGCCCGGGTTGCGGAAAACGGTATAAAACCCGGCGCCCTCCCGTTCCAGAATCCCGGCCCCGTACTGGCCGCCCTCCACCGTCTGCTCCGATTCTTCCCTGCGGATGTGCCACCCGTTTTTCTCAAAAGCAGAGACAGGCGCCGGGATCCGGTACAGATCTCCTCCGAATTCTACCACAGACTCAGCAAAGCTTGTTCCCGGCCTTTCAGGCTCCCGATACTCCTTCGCGCCTCCGGAAGAAGTCTCTGCCGTCTCTTCTCCTGTTTCTTCTATATAAAACAGCTTCAGGAACCGAAGGATTCCTGTCTCTTCGTCAAACCCCAGCTGTACGCTGCGGTAGACGCCGGTTCCATAGGTAAGGAATACCTTTTCCTCTTCCGCGTACCGGTCCGCAGGTTCTCCGTAAGCCTCCCTGACCTCCGCCTCTGTGGCGTCTCCCAGCGAAATCTCTCCCGGAAGTTCCGCCTCCAGCTGCCGGTTCCCGGGCAGGCTTCCGTCAATTTCCAAGCCGGCAATCCGGCAGTCCGCAGCCCTGGAAGCTTCCCCAGCCTCGTTCAGCACCGCGGCAGCCAGAACCATGTCCTCTTTTTGGAAGATTTCCCCCTCCACAAAGGAGTCGGAATCAAAAACCCGTTCCGGATCTCCCTGATATTCCCAGCCCCGGTCCGCAAGGGTCTGAAAATCCGCTGGCAGCCGGTAGGTTTCTCCCTGGATCCGGATCTCAAATTCTCTCAGCTCCTCCGGCAAATCCGCATCCTCATAACCCGATTCATCCCATATGGTTCCGGCTCCCTCTTCCCGATCCATTCCCTCCCGGGAAGAGCTTTCCAGGGCAGACACCGGTATTTCCTGCCGCTCCGCGCAACCCCCGCACAGGCTCAGACATACCGCCAACGCCAGAGCCGTCATGCCGCGTCTCATTTCAATCACCCCCATGGCATCTTTACTCTCTTCATCCGGTCTCATTGTAACACAGCGCTCCGGTACTTTCCAATCCTCTTCCCTCATAAACTGTAAAAAAGAGAACACAGGAGTTTTTATGAAAAAACTTCCATCCCGACGGCTTCTCCTCCCTCTTCTGATTCCCTTTCTGGCCGCCGCCCTTCTGTTTATTCTGGCGAAAAGCCTTACAGGGCCGGATATTCAGAACCGGGAATTTCAAAAATTTACAGAGGATTTCTTTGGGGAAGAAATCTGTTCCACCACCATAAACCTTCACTATACCCTGGCGGATCCGGGCGCTGCCGGGATCCGGGATTACCCGATCACTCTGGGAAGCATTGATCTTACCTCCTCTGCCGACCCTGCGCTGCGGGAACTGGAAACTTTTCTGAAAGATCAGGATCCGGAAGTTCTGACAAAGGAAAATCAGCGGATCCTGAAACTGATGAAAGACGACGTCCAGAACCGGGAAGCCCTCTCCCGCTTCGGACTGATCCAGGAAGTTTTAAGCCCTTCTCTGGGCGTCCAGGCCCAGCTTCCAGTCCTGCTCTGCGAGTACACCTTCCGCAGCCGGCAGGATATCCTGGACTACCTGGGGCTTCTGAAAGAGCTCCCTCTGTATTTTTCCCAGATACTGGCATTTGAACAGACCAAATCCCAGGCCGGCTATTTCATGAACGATACCGCTGCGGAGGGCGTCATCGACCAGTGCTCCGCTTTCCTGGAGCATCGGTCCCCTTCTGTGCTGGACTCCTCCTTCCGCCGCAGATTAGAGGAATTTCCCGGCCTGTCCCGGGAAGAGCAGGCGGCCTGCCTGGCTGTCCACCAGAAGCTTCTGGAAACCTGTGTGTATCCGGCCTATCAATCCCTCATAGACGGACTGGACGCCCTGCGGGGAACCGGAAAAAATCCCGGAGGACTGGCAGGCTTTCCGGAGGGAAAAGACTACTACCGCTGGCTTCTCCGCTCCCAGGTAGGCACCTTGGACACCCCGGAACAGATCCGCCGCCGGCTCCTTTTGCAGCTTCAGACGGACGCCCGGGAAATGCAGGCTCTGCTGTCCCAGAATCCCTCTCTTCTCACCCAGGAGTCTTCTTTCCCTCAGCAGACTCCGGAAGAAATCCTGGACACTCTCCGGGAACGCATGAAAGAGGATTTTCCGGAACTCCAGGTGGAGGACTGCGAAGTCAAATATGTGGACGAATCCCTGGAGGATTATCTGAGCCCCGCGTTTTACCTGACCCCGCCGGCGGATACCAACAGTCCCAACTCCATTTATATCAACCGCGCTTCCCGGCTGGAGGGCATTGAATTATTCACCACACTGGCCCACGAAGGGTTTCCCGGCCATTTGTATCAGACCGTTTATTTTTCCTCCACCCATCCGCCTCTGATCCGCAGCCTCTATGAACCCGGAGGCTATGTGGAGGGCTGGGCCACTTACATAGAATCCTTTGCCTATTCCTACGCGGAGGCGGATCCGGATCTGACCCGGCTGCTGTGGCTGAACCGTTCCCTGAACCTCTGCCTCTACTCCCTGCTGGATCTTGGGATTCACTACGACGGCTGGAACCAGGAGGAAGTGTCTGCCTTTCTGGAACCTTTCGGAATCACAGATCCGGAACTGATCGGGGATATTTTTCAGTATATCATCGAAACCCCCGCCAACTATCTGAAATACTACTATGGATATCTCAGCTTTCTGGACATCCGCCAGGCCTCTGAAACACAGCTTGGGGATTCCTTTAACCTGAAAGAGTTTCACAGACAGATCCTGGATCTGGGGCCTATGCCCTTCTATCTGCTGGAGGAAGAACTGGGGCTGACTGCCTGACGATCCGCCGCGCGCCCGCGAAAAAACGCCTCAAAAAGACCCGGACTCTGTCATTTCTGACAGACACAGCTCTTTTTGAGGCGTATGATTCATCTTTTACTTCTGCTGTTCTTCCACTGCCGCCACAGCGAACCTGGCGGCTTCCATGGCGTTTTCCGTATAGGCGTCAGCTCCGATCTCCCGGGCAAATTCCCGGGTTACAGAACCTCCTCCGATCATAACCTTAAAACGCCCCCGCTGCTCCAAACCGTTCAGGGCCTGGACAATATGGCGCATTTCCGGCATGGAAGTGGTCAGAAGCGAAGAAATACAGACAATGTCCACCTTCGGATCCTTCCGGACCGCGTCCACAAACTGCTCCGCGGACACATCCACCCCCAGATCCCGAATCTCAAATCCCGCGCAGCGCAGAGTAATGCTGACGATGTTTTTTCCCACATCGTGCAGATCCCCTCCGGCTGTGCCGATCAGCACCTTTCCCCGGTTTCCCAGCACGCCCTGTTCCAGAAAAGGCTTCAGCTTTTCCAGTCCCGCTTTCATGGCGCGGGAACTGGCCAGCGCCCGGGCCACATCCCTGTCATCTCCAAACCGGAGACCAATCTGCTGCATGCCGCCCAGGAGCCCCCTGGCGAGAATTTCGGCGCTGTCTGCTCCGTTTTCCAGGGCCTCCTCCACCAGCTTTTCCGCCAGTCTAGGTTTTCCCTGAATCACTGCGTTCTGTATTTCGTCTAAAGTCATATATGACGGGCCTCCCAGTTTACTGTTTGAGTACCATCATATCATCTTTCGACAGCTCTTGCAAACTCTAATTCATCTACAAACGTATCCTGGAATTCATTTTCTGTGGCCAGCTCGATGAATTCCGCTTCCTTAGCCAATCTGCAGGCATACTCGTACTCTCCCCGGTTCACCACTGCCAGCTTGGAGCCTTCCCCGGCCGCGTTTCCGATGGGCGTGATCCTGTCTTTCAGCGCGTAGGGAATCAGACCGATCTCGCAGGCATTTTCCGCGTCCATATAGTTTCCGAAAGCTCCCGCCAGGTATACCTGACGAATGTCCTCCGGCTGAATGGAAAGCTTCTCCGCCATAATACGGATGCCCGCGGCGATGGCCCCTTTGGCCAGCTGCACTTCCCGGATATCCTTCTGACTGATATAGATATCCTCCCCGCTGGCGGTCTCCTCTCCCGGTACCAGCACAAACACCGGTTTGCCGTCCCGCTCTTTCAAACGCCAGGCCAGGGTCTTTTCGAATTCTCCCGTCAGATCCTCCGGATCGCAGAGGCTTCCGTAGCTGTCCAGAATCCCGTAACGGATCATAAAGGCAATCCCGTCAATGAGGCCGGATCCGCAGATTCCCACCGGCTTTACGCCCTCAATGACTTCCAGATCCAGTTTTCCATCCTGTACGGTAATATGGCTGATGGCTCCCCTGGCTCCCCGCATGCCGCATTCAATCTTGGCTCCTTCAAAAGCCGGTCCCGCGGCGGTGGAGGTGGTCACCATCTTATGGCGGTTTCCCATAACCAGCTCCCCGTTGGTGCCGATATCGATCATCAGCGTCATATCCTCCAGGCGGTCAAAGGCCACCGAGAGCATGCATCCCACCGTATCTCCGCCTACAAAGCCGGCAATATTGGGCAGCAGAAGGAGTTTTCCTCCTTTTGCGATCCGCAGTCCGCACTCCTCCGCCTCCAGAATCATTCCGTCCTTTACCGCCGGCACATAGGGCGCCAGCACCAGAGATTTGGGTGAGATGCCCAGAAACAGATGATGCATACAGGTATTTCCCACGATAGCAGCCTGCAGGATCTCTTCCCTTCGCACCCCTGCCTCCTGACAGGCCTGTCCGATCAGCTGGTTCAAAGCTTTCCGCACTACCTGCTTCATCTCTTCCCCGCCGTGTTCCAGCACATAATTGGAGCGGGCAATCACATCCGCCCCGAACTGATGCTGGGGATTCATGGTGCTGGCCAGACTCACTTCTTTTCCGGTCTTTCCATCCAGCAGGTATCCCACAATGGTAGTGGTTCCGATGTCAAAGGCCATCAGATAGAAGGGTCTCCCGGCGTCTCCCTCTGTCCATCCTACTCCCGGCTCTACGGGCACCTGCCTGGAAAGCCCATCTGTAAGAATACGCTGTACCTTTTCCTGGTACAGCGTATCTACTTTCATATCACAGTCCACGGGAGTCTGGCAGGCCAAAACAATTCCCTGCCGTTCTCCCTCTGTAATATTCACTTTGCACTTTCCACAGGTACCTTTGCCTCCGCAGGGGGCATCGGGCTCCAGCCCTGCCATCTGCTCCGCCTGAAGAAGGGTCGTCCCCTCCTCCACCTCCAGAACCATGTTCTGCGGCAAAAAAGTAACTGTATATTTTTTCATTTCTGATCTGCTTTCCTCGTCTGCTTATTTAGCCAGAGATTTTGCCAGAGTAGCAGCGGAAGCTGCGTCCTCAGAATATCCGTCAGCGCCGATCTCATCAGCGAATGCCTGAGTGATAGGAGCGCCGCCGACCATAACTTTGATGTTGCTGCGGAAGGGAGCTGCGTTCAGAGCGGCTACAGTGTCACGCAGAGACGGCATGGTGGTGGTCAGCAGAGCGGACAGAGCAACGATCTTAACATCCGGATTCTCGTTTACAGCCGCGATGATCTTGTCGATGGGAACATCAACGCCCAGGTCGATTACTTCGAAGCCTGCGGACTCGATCATCATGGCAACCAGGTTCTTTCCGATATCATGAAGGTCGCCGGCAACGGTAGCGATGATAACTTTTCCAAGAGCTCCGGTGGATCCGCTGGAAAGATGGGGTTTCAGAACCTCAACGCCAACCTTCATAGCTTTTGCGGCTACCAGCATCTCGGGAACGAAGATTTCGTTATTTTTGAACTTCTCGCCTACAACGCCCATAGCGTCGATCATACCTTTGTTCAGGATCTCAACGGGATCACATCCCTCATCCAGAGCAGCCTGTACAGCGGCGCCGATCTGTTTTGCTTTACCCTTTTCTACCAATGCAGCAACTTCATCAATTTTTGACATACCTTTTTCCTCCATTTTTATGTACTTGAATTTTTATCTAATACAGCTTTCTTTCCGCCGAAAGCTATATTAATCGGTTTAATATGTGTCTCTGCCGGTCCGGGTTCCGGAACTTATTTCTTCGGTCCGAACAGGCCGTCTCTGTACGCGGAGATGTACTCCATACAGAAATCATCCAGGCCCAGCATAGCCTCGGTGGCATAGATGATGCCCAGCAGGTCCCGGTTGGTGGGATCCAGAATAGCGCTGTCCAGTCCGGCCTTCATAGCCAGCACGGTGAAGCTCATGTTCAGCAGCTTACGAACCGGCAGGTTGAAGGAAATGTTGCTGACAGCAGCCGTGATGTGGATATCCGGATACTGTTTGCGGATGGTGCTGATGACTTCCTCATTCATGGCGATTCCGTCCTCGGAGGTGCAGAGCATCTCTACCAGAGGATCGATGTGCATGCGGCTGGGTTTGATGCCGTACTCTTTCGCCTTGGCCATCAGGTTGTCGAATACCCGCAGACGGTCAGCGGCGGTTTTGGGAATACCGGTATCATCGCTGCACAGAGCAACCACTTCCCACTCGGTGTTGGCGATAGCCGGGAAGATCTTGTCAACCTTGTCCCCCTCCATAGATACGGAGTTGATCAGGCCGGGGCGCTTGCAGTAGGGGAACACCTGGATCAGTACGTCCGGGCTGGGGCTGTCCACGCTGATGGGAAGATCGGTGACTTCCTGAATGCAGTCGATCATCCATTTCAGAGTTTCAACCTCCTCCGCCTCCGGAACAGAAGCGCAGCAGTCAATAAAAGTAGCGCCGGCCTCTGCCTGTGCGATGGCGCGCTGTTTGATAAAATCAGCATCCCTTTTCGCGATGGCTTCTGCCACAGAAGGGATCGAGCCATTGATTTTCTCGCCGATAATAATCATTTCTTTATACCTCCGATTCAAATATCGATTTCCATTGGCCTTATTATACCAAAAAAAATTCCGGGTCTGTATCCGCAGAACTATTGACTTTTTGTCTTCTTTTTCCTACACTATGTATGAAGATTGGAGGTGCCTTCATGAAACTTAGTCCGCAGATCATTCTGAATGCTCTGAAACAGCGTTTTTCCATAGAAATTCCCCGGGCGGCAGGTACTTCCCTGAGCCTGGGCCGCCCTGTATTTCTCACAGATCCCGCCTCCCCGGCTCCCGGAAGAGTCAGTCTGTGCCGGACCCGTCCGAACCTGTCCGCCGCGGAGTCCTGGAAATTTCCCTTTTTGATCCTGTATCAGGGCCCGGAAGAAGAAACAGAAGAGATTCCTTCCGACAAAATGCTGAAGCTTCCCTCTTCCTGCGGTCTTCCGGAGGTTTTCAATCTGCTGCAGGAACTGTTTGACCGGTATGACGCCTGGGATGAAAAGCTGAATACCCTGACCCGACAGGACTCCAACATCCAGGAACTTCTGGACGCCAGTTTTCCCATCTTCGGCAATCCGCTGCTTCTGCGGGCCGCTGATTTTTCTCTGCTTGCCTGTTCCAGCATGATCGACGCGGACCCGAAGCTCTCCCATCTGACCGACCCGGAAACTTCCTTTGAGACTCTTAGCATCTGCAAGCTGGATCCTCTTTACATGAACGCCGGGACATACCGGAAACCTTTTTATCTGCCCGAATATCTCTCCGGCTCCAGAGAACTCTGCGTCAACCTTTTTCAGCACGGCAATTACTCCCACAGGCTGATCCTTTCGGAGGAACTTACGCCTCTCGCTGAAGAACTTCCTCCCCTGCTGGAGCATCTGGCCGGCTATGTGCAGACAGCCTTAAGCCACAGTGACCAGGGGAATCTCAGTTCCGGCTACAGTCTGGAGCACCTGCTGGCAGATATTATCAGTGAAAAACAGACCAACTATTCCCTGATCGACAGCCGGCTGTCGGAGTTCGGATGGTACTCCTCCCACAGCTACTGCTGCATGAGCCTGAAAGTAACTTCCCTGGATCAGCAGAACCTGACTACCAGGTATCTCTGCAGCCATTTTGAAAAAACCGTGCCCGGTTCCTGCGCCTTTCCCTACGGGGAGGAGCTGGTGATCTTTGTAAACCTCACCCGCTATGACGGCACGGTGGATCAGATGGTCAACCGGATTACCTTTTTTCTCCGCGACAACTTCCTGAAAACCGGGGTCAGCAGTCCCATTCAGGGAACCATGGAACTGCAGCACTGCTATACCCAGTCCCGCATTGCCCTGGAAACCGGCAGCAAATATCAGACCTACCGCTGGATTCATAAATTTGAGAATATCTCTCTTTATTATCTTCTGGAATGCTGCACCAGAGAGCTGCCCACTTACATGGTCTGTTCCCCCAAGATCCTGGCCCTGAAGTCCTATGATATCCAGCATCACTCGGAATACTGCAAAACTCTGGAAACCTATCTGGACACCCATCTGAATGCCGTTCAGGCGTCTCAGAGGCTGTTCATCCACCGCAGTACCTTTCTGTACCGGCTGGACCGGATCCGGGAACTGATCAATATTGATTTTGACGACAGCAGGCAGCTTTTCTATCTGATGCTTTCTTTCCGGCTCCTGGAACTCAGAAAAAGCGCTTCCTCTGAAGCGATTGAGCTGCACAGCTGAGGGGAACCGTTCCTTGGCGGCCGCGCAAAATAAGCCCGCTTTCGGCGGGCTTATTTTATGTGCCTGTATGAGATATTGTTCCGCTGTTCTTTAATCCACCGGGCTGAACTCGTCTTTTCCCGCGCCGCAGATGGGGCACTCCCAGTCATCGGGAAGATCCTCAAAGGCTGTTCCCGGGGCGATGCCGTTGTCCGGATCTCCTACAGCCGGATCATATTCATATCCACAGGGATCGCATACATATTTTTTCATTGTCCGTACCTCTTCTTTCTTCAAAATCAATAATAGTAATCTTTACTGCATTTGAATTATATACCAGACCTTCAGAAAATGCAAGCATTTTTATTTTCCCCGAGCCCCTTCCTTTTATACCTGCTTCGCGCCGGCAAAGCCCTGCAGATAGGCCCGCAGCTCTTCATGGATCCGGCCGTTGGTGGCCAGCACCGCCGACGGTCTGGTGGGATCCGGAAACTGACCGCTGAAATCCGTGACAACTCCCCCGGCCTCCTGAACCATCAGCAGGCCTGCCGCGTAATCCCAGGGCTTCAGGTACAGTTCATAGGATCCGTCGCAGCGTCCGCAGGCCACAGAGGCCATGGCCAGCGCCGCGGAGCCCATCCGACGGATATCCTGACACCCCAGGAAGATCTCCTTCGTCTTCTGAAAATTCCAGTCCGCATGCTCATGGTAGTAAGGAGCGGTGCCGAAATCCACTATGCCGGAAGCCAGCTTCTCTGTCCGGCTCACATGAACCGGCTTTCCGTTCAGAAAGGCTCCCTTGCCCTTTTGCGCCGTAAAGACCTCCTCGGTATAGGGATTGTAGATAACCGCGGCCGTGACCGTCCGTTTCACCGACAGGGCCAGAGAAACGCAGCTCATGGGGTACCCGTGGATCAGATTGGTAGTGCCGTCCACAGGATCCAGAATCCAGAGGCTGCCCTCCGGATCCAGGCTGCTGTTGTCCTTCTCCTCCCCCATAAACTGTATTTGCGGATACAGGCCGGTAAGCTCCCGATACAGATATTCCTGCACCCGGACATCCACCTGGGTCACAAAATCCACCTGTCCTTTCTGATGGATCTGCCCGGCCGCTTCTGAATCCTCAAAAAATCTCTTTGCCTTTTTCACGGTTTCCACAATTTTCTCCATGGAAACCTCCGGAAATTCCCTGCCGCTCATGACGCTTCCTCATTTCTGCTTTAAATTCGGAACCCCCCGCTCTGCCGCCGGTGTTCCACGACCAGTATACTACAGAAGCTTCCGCAAAAACAAGCCTTATGCCGCCATCGCTCCCGCCAGCAGCAGGCTGGCCGCGATTCCCGCTGCCGTGGCCAGCAGGGCCCCCGCCAGGGTGTACCGGGTTTTTGAAATTTTGGCCGCCACAAAGTAGACGGACATGGTGTAAAACACTGTCTCTGTGCAGCTCATCATCAGAGAGGCCGCCGTGCCGATGAAGGAATCCGTGCCGTATTCCTTATAGAGATCCAGCAGAAGCCCGGAGGCGGCGCTGGCGGAAAACAGCCGCACCAGGGAAAGGGGCACCAGGGCCGCGGGAAAACCGGCTTTCTCCGTCAGCTTTCCCAGCTGCTCCGCCGCCATATTCAGAAAACCGGACGCCCGCAGGACCCCCACCGCCGTCATCAGGCCGATGAGGGTGGGCAGGATCTTTGCCGCGGTGCGCAGCCCCTCTTTTGCCCCCGACGTAAAATCTTCATAAACCTTTTTCCTGGCCGCGAGCGCCGTTCCGACAATAAAAAAAATAATGCAGGGGATCATCAGATCCGACAGCAGGTAAAGGATCTTCATCCGCTTTCCCCATTTTCATGACATTGTCCTCAGAATATGTTACTATAAAACCAGTTCAAAAATACCTAGGAAGGAGCGCGCAGCATGAAATTTCGTCCCTGCATCGATATACACAACGGAAAAGTAAAGCAGATCATCGGGAGTTCCCTGAAAGACGCCGGGGATCAGGCGGCAGAAAATTTTGTCTCCCAACAGGACGGGGCTTTCTATGCCCGGCTGTACCGGAAATACGGACTGGAGGGCGGGCACATCATTTTGCTGAATGCCGCCTCCTCTGAATATTATGAGAGTACCAGACAGCAGGCTCTGTCCGCCCTGACCGCCTGGCCCGGCCATCTGCAGCTGGGGGGAGGCGTGAACCCGGACAACGCGCCGGATTTTCTTCAGGCAGGAGCCAGCCATGTCATTGTCACCTCCTATGTATTCCGGGACGGACGGATCAACTACGAAAATCTGGACCGGCTGGTCCGCCGGGTAGGGCGGGACCGGCTGGTTCTGGACTTAAGCTGCCGGAAACGGCAGGGACGCTATTATATTGTCACTGACCGCTGGCAGAAATTCACAGAGGAAGAAGTGACGCTGAAGCTCCTGGAGCGGCTCTCCCGCCAGTGCGGCGAATTTCTCATCCACGCAGTGGATGTGGAGGGGAAAGCTTCCGGCATTGAGACGGAACTGGTACGGCTGCTGGCTCAGATGGAAGGGTTTCCTGTCACCTACGCCGGAGGCGTCGGCAGCTTCCGGGATCTGGAGCAGCTGAAACAGGAAGGCCAGGGCCGGCTGGATGTAACCATCGGCAGCGCCCTGGACCTCTTCGGCGGTTCTATGAAATTTCAGAAAGTCATTGATTTCTGCCGTCAGTGATCCTCCCCGCCCTGAAAAGCCTGCTTCAGGAAGGCGATTTCTCCGGCGTAGCCCGGCAGTTCATTGGGAGTCTCCAGATAGACGGGGATTCCCCGCAGCCGGGGATGGTTTAAGATCCGAACCAGCGCTTCTTTTCCGATGGTTCCCTCCCCCAGCTTTTCATGCCGGTCCTTATGGCTTCCCGGGGGATTTTTGCTGTCATTCATGTGAATGGCTTTCAGCCGGTCCAGACCGATGACCGCGTCGAACTCTTCCAAAACTCCATCCAGATCGCTGACGATGTCATAGCCTCCGTCATGGACATGGCAGGTATCCAGGCATACCCCCATATGCTCCACCAGCTCCACCCGGTCCAGAATAGCCCGCAGTTCCTCAAACCGGCCTCCTATCTCCGTGCCTTTTCCGGCCATGGTTTCCAGCAGCACCCTGGTGGTCTGCTCCGGACGCAGGATCTCATTGAGAATCTCCGCGATTTTTTTGATCCCCTCTTCTGTTCCCTGGCCTACATGGCTGCCCGGATGAAAGTTATACAGATTGCCGGGGAGAAATTCCATTCTCCGCAGATCATCGGCCATAGTCTCCCTGGCAAACTCCCGGACATGGGCGTCCCCGGAAGCGGCGTTTAAAGTGTAGGGCGCATGGGCCAGAATCTGCCGGATATCCTGTTCTTCCGCAAACTCCAGAAACGCCCGGATATCCTCCGGGTCCAGCGCCTTCGCCCTGGAACCCCGGGGATTTCTTGTAAAAAACTGAAAGGTATTGGCTCCTATAGATGCCGCGGTCTTCCCCATTTTCAGGAAACCGCCGGCAGAGGACAGATGGCATCCTACTCGCAGTTTCATATGCTTTCCTCCTGCAGCTGTACTTTATGATAAGGTATGGATAACTGTTTCAGTATCTGTTCTTCCCTGCTCTGGCAGGTAAAAAGCAGCACCTGACGGCCCTGATCCGCCAGAATTTTCAGAGCGCGGCCAAGCCTCCGGTCGTCGTACATGGCAAACACCTCGTCCAGCAGCAGGGGCAGTTCCTCCTCCGGGCAGAGAAGCTCCGCCGCCGCCAGCCGCAGCGCCAGATAAACCTGTTCCAGAGTTCCCCTGCTTGCCTGGTACAGGGGGACGTAGGTGTTTCCGCTGTACAGGCCCAGATTCAGGTCCCCGTCCACAGACACGGAGGTATATCTGCCCTCTGTCAGGGCGGACAAAAGTTCCGACATTCTCTGCCGGAGACCGGCACCGGCCTTCTGTTCCATGCCGGATGAAAGCTCTTTCAGCGTTTCCAGCGCCAGATCCACCCCGGCGATATCCGTCTCCAGCGGGTCCTGTTCTTCGCAGGCCAGACAGTATTCCCGGTATTCCGTCTCCGCGTTTTCCGCCGCTGTCTTTTTTTCCCGCAGATCCCGGGACAGAAATTCTATGTTCCACTGAAGCCTGGAGATCTGTTCTCTGGCCGGATCCTCCTTGGGCCGGCCGGGCTGGATCCGGCGTCTCAGAAAATAACGTACAATCCCAAGAAGCAGCAGAGCGGACAGCGCCAGGCCGGCAAGGAGCAGCGGATGGAAGCCCTGCAGCATACACAGGGCGCAGACACAGGCCAGCAGCAGAACCGCCGCTGCCGCCCCGGCCGCTGCCATACCGCCCCTGGATTTCTCCCCGGGTCTTTCCGGAGCGTCTTTCCCCTGCTGCATCTGCCGCTTCAGATTTTCTTCCGCTGTTCTTAAATTCTCCTCCAGATTTTCACACTCCCGGCGGACATAGGAAAGCTTCGAGAGCAGCGCCTGTTTTTCCGCTTTCTGCCTTTCCTGTTTTTCTCTTTTGGCCGCCCCCAGCCCGCTTCTTTTTTTCTTTAAATATTCCTCCGCCGCCGCCAGATCCAGAGCGCCATCCAGGCCTCCCTGGCAGTTGGCCATATAATTTTTCAGTTCCTGTGCCAGGCCGTCTCCGGTGACGCTTTTCAGCTGGCCCACGGACACCGTATTCTCAAAAATATTTTCGCTGATTCCTCCCAGCAGCATATTCAGATCTCCGTCCGCCACTGAAAGAAGCTCCCCGTCAGTCTCACAGATCAGACGCTCTGAAGCCTGATTTCTGCTGAAATTTCTGGAAATCCGGAACCGCTTGCCTCCGCTTTCAAAAACCAATTCTCCGGAATAGAGGGCGGGATCCTCCCAGGGCTCATAGCGGCTGTAGGTGTCTGTCCGGGAAGCTCTCCCCCGCATCCGGCGCAGACCGAAAAACATGCCGCGGATGAAGGTGTGCAGGGTGGATTTTCCGCTCTCGTTCTCTCCCGCCACCAGATTGATCCCGTCCCTCAGACAGATCCTGGCATTCTGAAATTTTCCGAAATGTTTTACCCGCAGTTCTCTGATCTTCATAGATCCCTTCTGGCCTCCATCAATGCTTCTACTCCGTAAAACAGAGCCTTCTGTTCCACCGGAGCGTTTTTTCCCCTGAAATGATCTACATACGCTCCGATCAGCGTCCCCTGATAGATTCTGGACAGCTCCTCCAGATCCCAGCCCGGCCTGGTCTCATCCAGTATCTCCGTCACCTTTCCGGTCCGGGCCAGGGCTTCGGCGGAAAAATTTATCCGGGGATCCCGGGTTCCCGTAAGCCGCAGCCGAAACAGATTCTGCTCCCCCGCCCGGCGGATCCCCTCCGCGCACTGTTCTTCCAGGGCAAACTGCGTAGTTTTTTCTGTCACCGGTATATCCAGGGTCATATAGGAACGGGAAGCGAAGGGCACAAACTCTCCATAGACAGAATCCTGCCTGCATTCTACCCGCATATAGCCATGGGGGCCCTCATCCCCCCGGTCAATGGGCTCCAGGGCTCCGCTGTATGCCATCCGGCCCCGCTGAAAAATCCGCGGCCTGTGAATATGCCCCAGAGCGGTGTAGGTAAACCCCGCCCCGGCCAGTTCTTTCAGATCCAGGGGACTGTGAGACGCGTCTCCCCCATGGGCCAGCAGCAGGTGAAAGACCTCCTCTCCCTCCGGCCGCAGTCCCGCGTACAGATTATTCCGGATCTCCCGCTGATGATAGCTGCACCCGTAAACAGCGGTATGTTTCCCGGGAACGCTGATTTTTTCACAGGCTTCGCTCCAGAGGCCGATGACGTTTTTCTCCCAAGAAAACCCGGGGTAGTAGGAATCCCGTTTCAGATAATCGTGGTTTCCCGCCATGAGAACCACTGTGGTGTCGGAAATCGTGGAAAAAAGATAGTTTACTTCCTTTAACTCCCGCAGCAGAGGCTGCCGGTGAAAAAGATCCCCGCTGATCAGCAGAAAATCCGCCCGCTCCGCCCGGGTCTGTGCCACCAGACGGCGGAAGGTGTCCCAGATGTCCTGCCCCCGCTGCCGGCTCCAGGGAAATCCCAAATCCGGCTGGGCTCCCAGATGAATGTCCGCCGTGTGAATGATCTTCATGAATTCCTCCTCTAAAATTCGCAGGTTCCGGCAGTTCTGGGAAAGGGAATCACATCCCGGATGTTGCCGATGCCGGTCAGATACATAATGCACCGCTCAAAGCCCAGGCCGAAGCCCGCGTGGCGGGTGGTGCCGTACTTTCGCAGATCCAGGTAAAACCCGTACTCTGCCGGATCCATAGAAAGCTCCTCCATTCTGCGCAGCAGTTTCCCATAGTCCTCCTCTCTCTGGCTTCCGCCGATGATCTCCCCGATGCCGGGCACCAGACAGTCCATGGCCGCTACCGTGCGGCCGTCGGGATTCTGCTTCATATAGAAAGCTTTGATCTCTTTGGGGTAATCCGTCACAAAAACCGGCCTCTGAAAGATCTTTTCCGTGAGACAGCGCTCGTGTTCCGTCTGCAGATCCGCGCCCCAGGAAATCCGGTACTCAAAGGAATCATTATAGGGTTCCAGCAGCTTCACCGCCTCTGTATAGGTGACCCGGGCAAAAGCAGAGTCCGCCACATGGTTCAGCCTCTCCAACAGCCCGGGATCCACAAAGGAATTGAGAAACTTCAGTTCCTCCGGGGCCCGCTCCATCACGAAGCGGATCACGTACTTCAGCATAGCCTCCGCCAGTTCCATATCGTCCTCCAGATCCGCGAACGCCATCTCCGGCTCGATCATCCAGAACTCCGCCGCGTGCCGGGGAGTATTGGAATTCTCCGCCCGGAAGGTGGGGCCGAAGGTATAGATTTTTCGGAAAGCCTGGGCAAAGGTCTCCCCGCTCAGCTGGCCGCTGACCGTAAGGGAAGTCTTTTTCCGAAAAAAATCTTTGCTGTAGTCCACCCGGCCTTCTTTATTTCTGGGAGGATCTTCCGGGTCCAGGGCAGTGACCTGAAACATCTCCCCTGCCCCCTCACAGTCGCTGCCGGTAATCAGCGGCGTATGCACATAGACAAACCCCTGATCCTGGAAAAAGCAGTGAATGGCGTGGGCCGCCAGGGAGCGGACGCGGAACACCGCCTGAAAAGTATTGGTCCTGGGCCGCAGATGGGAGATCGTCCGCAGATATTCCAGAGAATGGCGTTTTTTCTGCAGGGGATAATCCGGGGTGGACGCTCCTTCCACCTCCACGGCCTCCGCCTGGATCTCAAACGGCTGCCTGGCCTCCGGGGTGGGCACCAGCCGTCCCCGGACAATAACCGCGGATCCCACGTTCAGCCGGGAAATTTCCTGAAAATTTTCCATATGATTCCCATAGACTGCCTGCAGCGTCTGAAAGCAGCTTCCGTCCTGCACCGTCAGAAAGCCGAAATTCCGGGAGCTCCGGTTGCTCCGCACCCAGCCTCCGATCTGTATGTTCCGGTTCAGAAAAGATTCCGGATCTTTGTATATTTCCTGTACTGTATGAAGTTTTTCCATGCTGTTTCCTCCTGCCGTGATGGGGGAGCCATTTTCGCGGCTCCAACCTCATTCATTATATACTTTTCCCCAGGCAGCGCAATACGGTTTCCTCCGAAATCCGCTGCCTTTACTCCCCTGCATAAGATATTTTTCCTGCATTTATCGAAAGTTTTGCAATTTTCCCTGCATTTTCTCCCGAGACGCAGCGGAACACCGCCTCCTGCCCCTCCAGCGAAACCTCTGTTCCACCGGCAAAAATCAGTTTTACATCCGTGAATGCATGGGAATCCTGCTCCCCGGAGACAGTGAGAAGATAGACCTCAGGTCCTCCGCCCCAGAGCAGCAGACAGTCTTCCAAAGGCACCGGCCCGCCGTTTACCTGGGGAAACCACTCTTTTAAGCCTTCCCGGCCCAGCAGGTCCGCCCGGCTTCCCTCCGGCCGCGTCAGGGCAATTTCGGTCAGCGCATACGTAAATCCTTCCGCGTCCGCGGTCTGCCGGTATCCCTCGTCTGTATCTGTGCCCTTCTCCAGAAGATCATACAGTTCTCCGTAGCTTTCCGCCATGCGGAAGGTTCCGGAATTTCCTTCCGCCGCGGCGATTCCTTCGCTTGGAAGGGATCCGGACTCTGTCCCCGGTTCCATGTCTTCCCCGGTGCTTTCGGGCGCCGCCGCTGTTCCTGATTTCTCCGGGGCGGCAGCAAAATTCTCATTGGCCCCGGCCATTTCCGGAGCGGAGGAATCGCTGCCTCTGTTCCTGTCTCCGGCCAGAGAAGCGGCCAGAAAAAGCCCTGCGCCGCAGAGAACCACGCAGGCTGCCGCAGCCAGGATACTCCGGATTCTTCTGTGGGTTTCCCCTCTGCGCTTTTTTTCCGCCCTCAGTCTCTCCTCTATTTTTTCCGGCAGAAGGCCGTCCGGCACCGCCAGGGTTTCCCCGGACTGCTTCAGCGATGCCCAGATTTTTTTCTCATCCATGTTGGGTTCCTCCTATTCCTTCAGCATGTCCGCCAGTTTTTTCAGCGCCCTGCTCTCTCTGGAACGAACGGTATTCTCGTTCATATTCAGTTCCCTTCCAATTTCCCGGCTGGTGTAGCCCGCGAAAAGATGCAGGGACAGGATCAGACGGTCCTGGGAATCCAGGGCAAAAAAGGCGCTGCGCACCGCGTAGTTTTCAAAGAGTTCTTTTCCATCCCAGGGAATCTCCTCCGGCAGCTCCCGGGTCTTCCGGAGATATTCTTTCAATTTTCTCCTGCATTTATTGGATAGGATCCGAAAGATCCAGGGCCGGAAAGCCCCGGCGTCCCGCAGTTTTTTTATGGAAGCAAAGGCGTCCGCCACCGCGTCCCCCACCGCGTCCTCCGCATCCTGGGGATTTTTCAGGGTGTACAGGGCAAAGCGGTACAGATCCTGATACACCTGCCGGTAAAGTTCGGCAAAGGCCTCCGCGTCCCCGGCCCGGGCCCTGGCAGCCAGACTGTCATTTGTACTCATCATTTCCACCTCTCATCAATGCGTTCTGTATCCGGTGTTTACTGATACAGTGTAAGGGAAAAAGGGAACTGTTGCAATAGGCATTCTTTTTTCTTTCCCTCTACATTTTGTAGTGTTTCTCTTTTCCCCTGCGCTTCAGATCCATGGTTTTTCATTTCCGGATTGACTTCCTTAAATCCCCGTGATGCTCTTTTAATTGTAAGATAATATAATATATTTTTATATTTATTCTGTTTATTTTTTCACAAATACTGTTTTTTGTGTCTTTTATTGTGATGCTCATCTTTTGATACAACTACATTTTGTTGATTGATAGATACTTTTTTGGCTGCAGCTTTGAAAGGAACGTAGGAAATTTCATTTGAAAGGAGAATCAGTATGGCTTATAAATCAGATATCGAGATCGCCCAGGAGTGTACCATGGCTCCTATTACAGAAGTTGCGGCAAAAGCGGGGATCGACGACCGCTACCTGGAACAGTACGGAAAATATAAGGCGAAAATCAACTACAGCCTCTTAAAAGAGTCCGAGGCCCCGGACGGAAAACTGGTGCTGGTAACCGCTATCAATCCCACTCCCGCGGGAGAGGGAAAGACCACCACCACCGTGGGGCTGGCGGACGGCCTGCGGAAAATCGGCAAAAAATCCGTGGCCGCCCTGCGTGAGCCTTCTTTGGGTCCTATTTTCGGCGTCAAGGGCGGAGCCGCCGGGGGAGGATACGCCCAGGTGGTTCCTATGGAAGATATCAACCTTCATTTTACCGGAGATTTTCACGCCATCAGCACCGCCAACAACCTCCTGGCGGCTATGGTGGACAACCACATCTATCAGGGCAACGCCCTGAACATAGATCCCAGGCGGATCACCTGGCGCCGGTGCATGGATATGAATGACCGGCAGCTCCGCAATATCGTGGACGGTCTGGGCGGAAAGAGCAACGGAACCCCCAGAGAGGACGGATATGACATTACCGCCGCCTCGGAGATCATGGCCGTCCTCTGTCTGGCCAACGACATCGACGACCTGAAATCCCGGCTGGCAAAGCTGGTGGTGGGCTATACCTACGGAAAAGCCTCGGAGCAGAAGCCGGTGACTGCCGGCGATCTCCACGCGGAAGGCGCCATGTGCGCTCTGCTGAAGGACGCCCTGAAGCCCAATCTGGTACAGACTCTGGAGCATACTCCCGCCATTATCCACGGTGGCCCCTTTGCCAACATCGCCCACGGCTGCAATTCCGTCACCGCCACCCGCATGGCTCTGAAGCTGGGGGACTACTGCGTCACAGAAGCCGGCTTCGGCGCGGATCTGGGGGCGGAGAAATTCTTTGACATCAAGTGCCGTATGGCCGGACTGACCCCCAGCGCGGTGGTGGTAGTGGCCAGCGTCCGGGCTCTGAAGCACCACGGCGGAGTTGCCATTAAGGATCTGAATGAAGAAAATCTGGAAGCCCTGGAAAAAGGCCTTCCCAACCTGCTGAAGCATGTCAGCAATATCCGCGGCGTCTATCATCTGCCCTGTGTGGTGGCGGTCAACGCCTTCCCCACAGACACAAAGGCGGAACTGGATCTGGTGGAGCAGGAATGCCGGAAACTGGGGGTAAACGTGGCTCTGTCCCAGGTCTGGGCCAAGGGCGGCGAGGGCGGCATTGCCCTGGCAGAGGAAGTGGTTCGGCTCTGCGAAGAGGATCACTCCGGCTTCACCTTCTCCTATGAGCTGGAGGGAAGCATCCAGGATAAACTGGATCAGATTGTGCGGAAAATTTACGGCGGCTCCGGAGCCATACTCACCGCTTCCGCCAGAAAGCAGGCGGAGCAGCTGGAGGCCCTGGGCTACGGCAGCTGTCCCATCTGTGTGGCAAAGACCCAGTACAGCCTTTCCGATGATCCGAGCAAGCTGGGTGCGCCCGGGGATTTTCCCGTAACGGTGCGGAATCTGAAGATCTCCGCCGGCGCCGGATTTATCGTGGCTCTCACCGGCGAAATTATGACGATGCCGGGACTTCCCAAATCTCCGGCAGCGGAGAGCATTGACATTGACAGCACAGGACGGATCAGCGGCCTGTTCTGATACTCCTTTCACCTGACAGCCGGAAGGGCCGTATGGGTAAATCCCCATAGGGCCCTTCCGATTCTCAGGCTTATTCGATTCCCTGAATTTCTCCCTGAAAGACCGTAACCGCGGGCCCGGTCATCCAGACCCGGTCCGCCCCCCGATCCCAGAAAATTTTTAAGACTCCTCCCCGCAGGCGGACTTCCACCTGATCTTTCCGGACTTTTCCCAGAAGAACCGCCGCCACCGCCGCGGCGCAGGCCCCGGTACCGCAGGCCAGGGTCTCCCCGGAGCCTCTCTCCCAGACCCGCATCCGCAGGCTGTCCGGCCCCGTCACTTCCGCGAATTCCGTGTTGATCCGGTCCGGAAACGCCGGATAGTGCTCAAACTCCGGCCCCAGTGTTTCCAGATCCAGCTTTTCCACCGGTCCCGCGAAAACCACCGCGTGGGGGTTCCCCATGGATACCGCCGTATAGCGGTATTCCTTTCCCAGAATCACAGCAGGGACGTCCACCGCCTGCTCTTTCTCTGCCAGAACCGGAATTCTGGCCGCCGCAAGCTCCGGACGTCCCATATCTGCCTGTACCTCATAAACCTTGTGATCTTTTACCTTCATCCGGAGATCCCGGATCCCGCTTCTGGTCTCCACCCGGATCTCCGTTTTCCGGGTAAGCCCATGATCGTATACATATTTTGCCAGGCACCGGATGCCGTTGCCGCACATGGCCCCTTCAGAACCGTCGGCATTGTACATCTCCATGGCAAAATCTGCTCTTTTGGAAGGCTGAATCAGGATCAGTCCATCGGATCCGATCCCGAAATGGCGGTCGCTTACGATCTGTGCCGTCCGGGCCGGATCTTCTATCCGCTCCCGGAAACCGTCCACATACACGTAATCATTCCCGCATCCCTGCATTTTCGTGAATCTCATACGCCCTCCGCGGATTTTTTTATTTTCCTTTGCCCTCCTTTACCCGGAAGTATATCTGTTTCTGGCCGCCTCCGTCGGACACCTTGTTGATCTCATAGCATCCCAGAGATTTCATAAAAGGCGTCAGCTTGGAAAAGCCGAAATTCCGCACATCAAAATCCGGCAGACGCTTGGAAAGCTGATCCCCCAGTTTTCCGGAAAAAATCCAGCCGTCGTCATCGGAAAATTTCTCGATAATGGTGTTAATGGTCTTCTTTGTCTTTTCCAGTTCCTTCTGGGGCTTGTTCTTCTCCCTATGCGCCCTCCGTTTGGCCTGGGGCTCCGCCGCCTCTTCCGCCTCCTCCTGCTTCTTCTCATAGAGAAGATCCAGATATTTGAACTGGTTGCAGGCGGAAATAAAGGGCTGCGGCGTCTTGCTCTCCCCCATGCCGATGACCTGCATGCCGGCCTCCCGGAGTCTGGCCGCCAGACGGGTAAAATCACTGTCTGAGGAAGCCAGACAGAACCCGTCCACATGGCCGGAATACAGAATATCCATGGCATCAATAATCATGGCGGAGTCTGTGGCGTTTTTCCCCGTGGTGTAGCTGTACTGCTGCATGGGAATAATAGAATTGTCCAGCAGCACAGATTTCCAGGAGGCCAGCTGAGGACTGGTCCAGTCCCCGTAGATCCTCTTGTAAGTGGCGATGCCGCTGTTGGCCGTTTCCTCCAGAATAATCTTGATATATTTATCCGATATATTGTCCGCGTCAATGAGAACGGCAAATTTTAATTCCGTTTCCATATCCTTCCCCCTCTTCTTCTAAGGTTTCTTTCCCTGTTCTTCCTCCGGCGCCCAGGAAATCTGCGTTCCCTGCTGATCTATGTAGAAATCCTCCCGGTACAGAAGCTCCCACATACCCACCAGTTCATATCCCTGTCCCCGTATCTCCCGGATCAGATCCTCCAGGGCCTCCGCAGTGTCCTTGGCGTCCGCTCTGCAAAGGACAATGCTCCCGTCCCGAATCCCCTGGGAGCCTGTCAGACGCTCCACCACAAAGTCCGCTCCATACTCTTTCCAGTCCAGACTGTCCACATCCCAGGCAACTGTGATCAATCCGCAGTCCCTGGCACTCTCTACCAGCCGATAGCCGGCCCGGCCCTCCGGCGGCCGGAACAGAGAAATCTCCTGACCGCTTACGTCCTCCGCCTGTTCCCTGACTTCCTTAAGTTCCTCCCTGGCTTCCGCGCCGGAAAGTCCCCGCATATCCCGCCAAACGCGGCCGCTGATTCCCAGATCCTGTCCGGAGGCCGCGATCTTCCTGACTTCTTCCGGATACTGCTCCGCCCAGTCCCCTGTGACAAAAAACGCGGCCCGCACCTGTTCCTGTTCCAGAATTCCAAGGATTTTTTCCAGATTTTTGCTTTCCCTGACTGCGTCAAAGGTAAGAACCGCCTGCTTTTCCCTGCCCTGTACCCGGCGGATGGGCACCTGATATTCTCTGGCCGTACTGCCGCTGACTTCGATCCAGCTCCTGCCAAGATCCACTCCGTAGAGCAGGGTCAGAGAGGCCGCTGTAGCCAGACCGAACAAAAATACACCCAAGGCATGGCTTTTCATTTCCGCAGGTCCCCCATACCGTTTCCGTCTATTATATGAAGCCGCGGAATGTCCCTATTCTTCGTTTGCCGAAGGCAGCCAATGTTCCAGAAAATCAATGAGTTCCCGCATTTCTTCCCTGGTGCCGATGGTAATCCGCAGGTAATTGCTGATCCTGGGCTTCCGGAAATACCGTACATAGATATGCTGTTCCCGCAGCGCCTGAAAAATTTTCTCTGCCGGCACCCTCTCATGGGCGGCAAAGATAAAGTTGGCCCTGGAGTCTCCGAAGCAAAATCCCAGCCGCCGAAGTTCCCCTTTGGTCCACTCCCGGGTATCCATGATCTCGCCTCTGGTCCTGTCGAAATACTCCCGGTCTTTTACCGCCTCCGCTCCCAGAATCAGCGCGGTCTGATCCATGGTGTAGGAATTAAAGGAATATTTCACGTCATTGAGGCAGCGGATCATCTCCTCGCTGCCCACGCAGAATCCGATCCGCATGCCCGCCATGGAGCGGGATTTGGAGAAGGTCTGCACCACCAGCAGATTGTCGTACTTTTCCAACAGGGGAAGGGCGGATTTGGCTCCGAAATCCACATACGCCTCATCCACAATCACCACGGAATTCCGGTTGTGCTTCAAAATCTCCTCAATGGCCTCCTGGGGCAGCTCCTCCCCAGTGGGGGCGTTGGGGTTGGGGAATACAATGCCTCCGTTTTCTCCGAAATAATCCGACGGCCGGATCTGAAACTTCTCATCCAAAGGAACCTGGCGGTAGGGAATCCGGAACAGCCCTGCCCAGACATCATAAAAGGAATAGGTAATGTCCGGAAACAGAATAGGCTGCTCCGAGTTAAAAAAGGTGAGAAACGCCATAGCCAGCACATCGTCGGAGCCCACCCCCACAAAGATCCGGGATGGCTTAACCTTGTAATACTCTGCCAGGGCATCCACCAGGATCCCGGCCTCCGGGTCGGGATACAGCCGCAGCCGGTCCGCGTCCAGCTCCCGCAGCGCCCTCTCTACTCCCGGCGCCGGCGGATAGGGATTTTCATTGGTATTCAGCTTAATCATTCGTCTCTCACTGGGCTGCTCACCCGGCACGTAAGGTTCCACCCGGCGGACTCCCTCTCTCCAGTCTCTCATCTGTCTTTTCCTCTTTCTTCCCTCGGCAGCAGTCTCCCGGACTGCCTGCCGACTGTTGGTTTGCCCTCCCATCATAGCATAATTCTTCCCGTTTTTCAATTTGCATGATGCCAGGGTCAAAAGGCCTAAACCCACATGAGCTTGCTCATAAGTGGGTTTAAGGCCTTGGGACCCGCCCTAATATGAGCATAAAAGTGGGATGCATATCCCACGGTATACGAATATTGGGTAGGATTGTGGGAGCGCACAGCGCGGAGCAATCCGCAGGCACCATATTAAGCGCCAAATGGGCATGGGGCATAATCCCCGAAACCTCTGAATAAGGTAAAATAATCCCCCGAAAAGGCTTTGTTATGGACAATCAGAAAATTGAAAATCTCCTGAATCTGTCTCTCTGGGCTTCCCCGGAGGAACGAATGCGCTCCGCGCCTTTGGGTGCGGGATACGATCCGGAAGATCAGACCTTTGAAGTGGTGATCCGCTACCAGGGAGATCCCTCGTTTTTAGAGGAAGAGGCCCTTTCCTCCACTCTCCTTCTGGGAAATTACGCGATTCTCCGCCTGTCCCGGGAAGCCCTGGAAAGAGTCAGCCTTCTGCCCCGGGTTACCTTTATGGAGATGCCGAAAAGTCTGTATTTCGCGGCGGCTGACGGCCGGGCCGCCTCCTGCATCAACCCGGTGCAGAGCGGTTCCGCCGCCGGGGTACCTCTCACGGGAAAAGGGGTTCTCCTGGCCTGTCTGGACTCCGGCGTGGACTACACGCACCCGGATTTCCGACGGCCGGACGGCAGCACCCGCATCCTCCGGCTCTGGGATCAGACTGTCCCCGATGGCCCTCCCCCGGAAGGCTATCATCTGGGAACCCTCTATACGGAAGAACAGATCAACGCGGCCCTGGCTTCCGCGGCTCCTCTGGAACAGGTGCCCAGCCGGGACGCCTCCGGCCACGGCACCGCGGTTCTGGGCATTGCCGCCGGAAACGGCTTAGCCAGCGGCGGGGTCTTAAAAGGCGCTGCCCCGGAAGCCAGCCTGCTGGCCGTCAAACTGGGAACGCCGAAACCGGGGGATTTTCCCAGAACCACCCAGCTGATGCAGGCCCTGGACTACGCGGTGCGCTTTTCTATCCAACAGGCCCTCCCCCTGGCAGTCAATATCAGCTTCGGCAACAGTTACGGCTCTCACAGCGGGGATTCTCTGCTGGAAACCTACATAGACGCCGTCTCCGGCCTGGGCAGGAATGTCATCTGTGTCGGCGCCGGCAATGACGGGGAAGGCCGCACCCACCATACCGGCCGGATGGTTTCCGGCCAGACCTCCGACACAGAATTTTCCATAACTCCCTACACCCTGGGCACCAGCCTGCAGATCTGGAAGCAGTATGTGGATGAAGCGGATGTATGGCTGATTCACCCGGGCGGGGAAAGCGCCGGTCCCCTCCGTCCCGGTCAGGGGCCTCTCCGGATCCGGCTGGCAAATACGGAGGTGCTGGCCCTTTACGGCATGCCCGGCCCCTTCTCTTTGCTGCAGGAAATTTTTCTGGATTTTCTTCCGGCTCCCGGCGCCTCCTACGTAGACAGCGGCGTCTGGACCCTGCGCCTGACGCCCCGGCGGATCACCCACGGAACCTTCCACATGTGGCTTCCGGGCAGCGGCTCTGACAGCTCTGCCGCCTTTTATCTTCCCTCCCCGGACGCCACCCTGACCATTCCATCCACCGCAGGCCGGGCGCTCACCGCAGGCGCCTACAATTCCGGTCTTTCCTCCTACGCTCCCTTCTCCGGCCGGGGGCAGGCTCTCCTTCAGAGCGGCCCCAAGCCGGATCTGGCGGCTCCCGGGGTAGACATTCAGGCTCCCCGGCCCGGAGGAGGCTACGGTCTCTTTACCGGAACCTCCTTTGCCGCCCCCTTCATCGCCGGCTCCGCGGCTCTGCTGATGGAATGGGGCATTGTCAGAGGAAACGACCCCTTTCTCTACGGAGAAAAACTGAAGGCCTACCTGCGGAAGGGCGCCAGGCCTCTGCCCGGGATCAGCGAATATCCGGATCCCAGGGTGGGGTACGGAGCTCTGTGTCTCGGGGAGAGTTTTCCGTAACAGGAATAGGAATTTTTCCGCATCCATGGTAGAATAAAGGCACTACCAATGAAAGGGGGTTTTTGCATGGCAAAATACAAATGCAGCGTCTGCGGCTTTGTCTACGATGAAGAAAAGGAGGGGCGCCCGTTTTCCCAATTACAGGAGTGCCCGGTCTGCCGCCAGCCGGCTTCCGCCTTTTTCCTGTGGGAGGAGGCGGATACCCGGACTTCGGAACCCGAAAAGCAGGAAATTTCTCTTGAATATCCCCGGGAACTGGTCCGGGCCGATGAAAGCTGCCGCATGATGGCGGAGATCCACGAGATGGCCGTCTCCGGCAAAACTCTCTCCGCCGCCATGGGAACCCGTCTTCCTATGCCCGGATGGGACGACATCTTTATCCTGGGAGCGCAGCTGGATCCCATGCCCCTGGACGAGCGTGCCCCTGTGGACACCCGCACGGTCATCGGCCCCCGGGCAAAACAGCCCCTGGTGCTGGAAAATCCGGTATACATCTCCCACATGTCCTTCGGCGCTCTCTCCCGGGAGGCCAAAATCGCCCTGGCAAAGGGCAGCGCTATGGCAGGCAGCGCCATGTGCTCCGGGGAAGGCGGCATTCTGCCGGAGGAAATGGAGGCCGCCGGAAAATACATTTTTGAATATGTAGGCAATCTCTACAGCGTCACTCCGGAAAATCTTCAGAGGGCGGACGCCATTGAGATTAAGATCGGCCAGGGCACTAAGCCCGGCATGGGCGGACACCTGCCGGCGGAAAAAGTCACCCCGGAAATCAGCCGGCTCCGGAACCGCCCCATGGGTCAGGATATTATCGCCCCTTCCCGCTTTCCCGGCATAGAGACAAAGGAAGATCTGAAAACCCTGATCAGCCAGCTGAAAATGGCCTCCGGCGGACGGCCGGTGGGAGTCAAGATCGCCGCAGGCCATATTGAGGCGGATCTGGCTTTCTGTGTCTTTGGGGAACCGGATTTCATCACCATTGACGGCCGGGGCGGGGCCACCGGATCCTCTCCCAGATTCCTGCGGGATTCCGCCAGCGTTCCCACCATCTACGCCCTGCACCGGGCCAGAAAATATCTGGACAGCATAGACTCCGGCATCAGCCTCATTATCACCGGCGGCCTGCGGGTTTCCTCTGATTTCGCCAAGGCCCTGGCTATGGGAGCTGACGCTGTGGCCGCCGCTACAGGTCCTCTTATGGCGCTGGGCTGCCAGCAGTACCGGATCTGCGGCTCCGGCATGTGTCCTATGGGCATCGCCACCCAGGATCCCGACCTGCGGTCCCGGCTGAAAATTGAGCCCGCCGCCAGGAGAGTCGGCAACTACCTGAACACTTCCCTGGAGGAGCTGAAAACCTTCGCCCGGATCACCGGCCACAGCCGGCTTTCCGATCTTTCCGTGGAGGATCTGTGCACCGCCAGCCGGGAGATCAGCGAGTATACGGATATTCCCCACGCGTGATATTTTAAATCTTATGCTTGCATTCTCTCCCGGACCGGACTATAATAGAGTTTGTAAAAAAATTAACATATCGAAGATCTTCAGGGCGGGGCGCAATTCCCCACTGGCGGTACAGTCCGCGACCCGCTGCCTTCGGCGGCGGCTGAACCGGTGCAACTCCGGTACCAACAGTTACAGTCTGGATGGAAGAAGAACGAATCTTATTTTTGCGCGCAAAGCCCCGGGATCTGTGTCCCGGGGCTTTTTCAGATACGCGCGCCATCATTCGTCCCAAGCACGATGTAAGATCTTCAGAAAAGAGGGAGAATTATGGACAACAACATCGCGTTAAAAAACAGACCGGCGGCAGCAGGACAGCTCAGCCGCACCAGAACCATGATCCAGATCGCCATGCTTTCTGCTGTGGCCGCGGTACTGATGCTGTTTGATTTTGCTCTGCCCTTCGCTCCGGGCTTTTACAAACTGGACTTCAGCGAAGTGCCGGTGCTCATCGGCAGTTTCGCCATGGGGCCTTTTGCCGGAGCCTGCATCGAATTCATTAAGATTCTGCTGAATCTTGTAATGAACAGCACAGATACCATGTTTGTAGGCGAGCTGGCCAATCTGATTATGGGCTGCGCCTTGGTGGTTCCCGCGGGTCTCCTCTATCAGCGCCATAAAACCAGAAAAAGAGCGCTGGCCGCTATGGCCGCCGGCACCCTCTGCATGACCGCGGCGGCAGTATTTATCAACGCCTATATGCTGCTTCCCGCCTACGGGGCGGCCTTCCACCTGGACACCGCCGCCTTCGTCGGCATGGGGCAGGCCATTGTTCCGGCAGTGGACAGCCTCCTGAAGTTCTGCCTGCTGATCGTGGCCCCCTTTAATCTGGTAAAGGGTATTGCGGTTTCCCTTATCACTCTGCTATTATATAAGCATATCAGCCGCCTTCTGAAACAGCGGGGCTGAATTTCACAAAGGGAGTGACAGAACCATGGCACAGATCCGCGAGGTAAAACAGCTGACGGAGAATCCCTTCGTCAATCTGTATCAGGTAAACGGAACCAATAAAAACGGAAAGGCCACCCGCTATTTCGTGGCCTCCCGGGCAAAACAGATTGAAAATCTGAAACTAAAGACTCACAAAAACACCCCCGATGGGGTAGTGATCTACAGCCTTTACGGGGAAAAACATGACCAGGTGGTTCTGGTGCGGCAGTACCGGTACCCCATTGACGGATATATCTATGAACTGCCGGCGGGGCTGGTAGAGCCGGGGGAGGACTATCACAGCGCTGCCATCCGGGAACTCCATGAGGAGACCGGCCTCACCTTTTCCCCCATCCAGGCGGATCCCATGTTTGAAAAGCCCGGGTTCACCACCATCGGCATGACGGACGAGTCCTGCGCCACCGTCTTTGGCTACGCCTCCGGCCAGATCAGCCAGAAATTTATGGAGGAAAACGAGGAAATCGAAGTGGTGCTGGCGGACAGATCCGAAGTCCGCCGGATTCTGAAAGAAGAGCAGGTAGCTATTATCTGCGCCTATCAGCTCATGCATTTTCTTAGCGATGAGGAACCCTTCCGTTTCCTGACCCAGTAACAAAAAGCATAAAATCCCTCCCTGCGGGAGATACTGAAAATGTGTATCAAACAGCAGGGAGGGACTTTTTATGGTTCAGAATTTTATGGAAAGCAAGACAAAAGACAATCTGATGCGGGCCTTTGCCGGGGAAAGTATGGCCAGAAACCGCTACATTTTCAGCGCCAGCCTGGCAAAAAAGGAACATCAGCATGTGCTGGAGCAGCTGTTCCGCTTTACCGCCGGACAGGAGCAGCAGCACGCGAAAATCTTTTACAATCTCATGAAAGATCTCAGCGGACAGACCGTCATCATCGACGCCGGCTACCCGGTAGACCACGATCCCAGCCTGGACCGGCTGCTGCGGGCAGCCCAGAGCCATGAGTATGACGAACACGATTCCATTTACAAGGACTTCGGTGAAACCGCCCGGCAGGAAGGCTTCGACGGTGTGGCCTCCTCCTTTCTGCGGATCGCGGAGATTGAAAAAATCCACGGAGACCGTTTCGGCCGCTTTGCCAGCCTGCTGGAAGAAGGGAGCCTCTATGTCTCCGATCTGGAGATTGACTGGATCTGCCTGAAATGCGGCCACGTATACCACGGATATGAAGCTCCCCGGGTCTGCCCGGTCTGCGGCCATGCCCAGGGATATTTCATCCGCATGGATCTCTGCCCTTTCCAGTGAGTCATCATCTCAGAGAATCATGGACAGGGAGATCCGCTTTTTCGCGGGATCTACGCTGAGAACCTTTACTTCCACAACATCCCCTACGCTGACCACCTCCAGGGGATGCTTTACAAATTTCTTATTTGTCAGCTTGGAAATATGCACCAGCCCGTCCTGATGGACGCCGATATCCACAAAAGCCCCGAAGTCAATGACATTGCGCACGGTTCCCTTGAGGATCATGCCCTCCTTCAGGTCTTTGATATCCAGCACATCGCTGCGCAGGATGGGCCTGGGCATATCCTCTCTGGGATCTCTTCCCGGCTTTTTCAGCTCTTTTACAATGTCTTTCAGGGTGATCTCACCGATGCCCAGCTCCGACGCCAGTTTTCCGTAATCCGGAATATAGAACAGGGCTGTGCCGTCCAGAATCTGCTCCGTTTTCATCCCCAGTTTTTGAAACAGCTTTTCCACCGCCGTATAGGTTTCCGGATGCACGCTGGTGGCGTCCAGGGGATTGTCTCCGCCGGTGATCCGCATAAAACCCGCGCACTGCTCATAGGCCTTGGGCCCCAGCTTTGGCACCTTCAGAAGTTCTCTCCGGCTGCGGAATTTTCCGTTCTCCTCCCGGTATGCCACAATATTTCTGGCAATGGTTTTGGTAATGCCGGAAATGTATTCCATCAGCGGCGCGGAAGCTGTATTCAGATCCACTCCCACCCGGTTTACGCAGTCCTCCACCACGCCGGTGAGAGCGTTCCCCAGTTTTTTCTGATCCATGTCATGCTGATACTGTCCCACGCCGATGGCTTTGGGGTCGATCTTGACCAGCTCCGCCAGGGGATCCTGCACTCTCCTGGCAATGGAGGCCGCGCTTCTCTGGCCCACATCAAATTCCGGGAACTCCTCCGCGGCCAGCTTGCTGGCGGAGTAGACGGAAGCCCCCGCCTCGTTGGTGATCACATATTGAACCTTTTCCGGGATCTCCTTCAGCAGTTCCACGATTATCTGCTCCGACTCCCGGGACGCGGTGCCGTTTCCCACAGAGATCAGGGTAATCTGGTGTCTGCGGATCATTTTCTTCAGGGTTTCCTTAGCCGCCCGGATCTTTGCCTCGTTGGTGGGCGCGGTGGGATAGATCACCGCCGTGTCCAGCACCTTGCCGGTAGCGTCCACCACCGCCAGCTTGCAGCCGGTGCGGAAGGCCGGATCCCAGCCCAGCACCACCTGCCCGGCAATGGGAGGCTGCATCAGCAGCTGTTCCAGATTTTTTCCGAACACCCGGATGGCTCCATCCTCTGCCTTTTCTGTCAGCTCACCGCGGATCTCCCGCTCAATCGCCGGTGCAATCAGCCGCCGGTAACTGTCGGCAATGACTTCCCGCAGCAGAGGGGCGGTATAAGGATTTTCCCGGAGAATCACCTGTTTTTCCAGATAGCAAAGAATCTCCTCCTCCGGAGCCTGCAGCTTCACCGTCAGAAACTTCTCCTTTTCTCCCCGGTTCACCGCCAGGATCCTGTGCCCGGCAATCTTTGCCGCGGGTTCTTCAAACCCATAATACATTTCATAGACGGAAGGAACTTTCTCGTCTTTGGCCGCGGACTTCAAAATGCCCTTCTGAAAGGTTCTGCGGCGGATTTCCTTCCGGTAGGCCGCTTCATCCGCGATCCGCTCCGCCAGAATATCCCCGGCTCCCGCAAGGGCCGCTTCGGCGTCCGCCACCCCCTTTTCTTCCGACACATAGGCTTCCGCCGCCTCCTCCAGGGGACGCTTCGTATTCTGCAGCCAGATCAGATCCGCCAGCGGCTCCAGCCCTCTCTCCCTGGCAATGGCAGCCCGGGTTCGCCGTTTGGGCCGGTAGGGACGGTAAAGATCCTCCACCGCCACCAGCGTCTCCGCCTTTTCCAGCTCCTGTTCCAGCTCTCTGGTCCATTTTCCCTGCTCCTCAATGCCGGAACGGACCTGCGCCTTTCTTTCCTCCAGATTTCTCAGGTAATTCAGCCGCTCATACAGGCTCCTCAGCACCTGGTCGTCCAAAGATCCGGTAGCTTCCTTTCTGTATCTGGCAATAAACGGAATGGTATTTCCCTCATCAATGAGCTTTACGGCAGCCTCTGCCTGTTCTCTTCGCACCTTCAGCTCTTCTGAGAGTTTCCTGATGATATCCATGCTGTCTTTCCTCCTCTCCCGTGAGGGTATCAAAAGGGGTTGAATTTGTCAACCGCTTCCTGTATGATGAAAACCAGAGCGGAAAGCTCCGGCTGCCCGCGGAAAGGAGTATCCTATGCATTCATATACAGACCGGAAGGGCCGCGGTTCCGCCTCGCTGGCAATGGCTTCCATGATCCTGGGTATTGTCTCTGTGGCTCTGTCCATGACCGGCCTCTCCATTTTTATAGGCGCTCTCGCCGTTATCCTGGCCCTTCTGTCCCGGGGCTCAGGTCCCATGCTCTCCCAGGCGGCAGCCGGGATGATTACCGGAATCGTGGGCATCTGCCTGGAAGCCGGCATTCTGGCCGCCTCCCTGCTGCTCATGTCCTCAGAAGACTTTGAACTCTACAAAGAACAGCTTCAGGAGATCTACCAGGAATATCAGGGAGAATCCGCAGACTCTCCCCTTTCCTCCCGGGCGCTCTCTCCTGTGGCCGGCTGTTCCGCTCCCATTTCAGAGTGGACCTGTGACGATCTTTTCTTAGAGGAGGCTTCCTATGCACTCATATAACGCGCGTTTAAAGACAAGTGCCCGGATCACCCTTCAGGGCCGGTACGGAATGTTTTCCGGCGGCTGTCTTCTGATTCTGCTGATCAGCGGGGTACTGGAGACCCTTCCCGTCTCCCTGCTGGGACAGGTGCCGGGAGCCGCCGGGATTCTGCTGCGGCTGGCCCTGGCTTTTTCTATTTCAGTTTTCACCAGTATGCTGATGGTGGGGCTCTCCCGTATGGCGCTTCTGGCCTGCCGGGGACAGGAGATCACTTTTGCCGACCTTTTTTACGCCTTCAGCACCCATTCAGACCGGCTGCTCTGGGTAAAAACCATCCTGGCCCTGATCACCCTGGTCCTGGAAATTCCGGATTTTATCCTGACCTGGCTGTATCTGCGGGAAACCTTCACCCGTCCGGTGTACCTGGCTCTCACAAACGCCTGGGGATTCCTGTCCGTGTTCCTTGGCTGCGTCCTCACCATGTGGTTCGCCCTGTCCATCTACCTGCTCATGGACTATGAATCCCTCTCCGCCGGCGATTCCCTGAAACAGAGCGCCGCCCTCATGCGGGGACGCAAGGGGCGGTATCTGTATCTGCGGTTCAGTTTTCTGGGCATGTATCTGCTGGGAATTTTAAGCCTCTTTATAGGATTTCTCTGGATCATACCCTACCAGGAGACGGCCCTGGCGCAATTCTATCTGGAGATTCAGCAGGGAAAACAGCACGCATAAAAAACCCCTCCCGGAGCCCGGCTTTTCACAGCCGAATCCTCCAGTGGGGGTATTTTTCTCAGGCCAGCTCCCTGGCCTGTTTTCCCGTCATATGCTCTACGCGGATCTCCACCATGCATAGAGCCTTCCATTCCCTGTCGATGGCCTCCTGCCATCCGTCCCTCTGGGAGGGACAATATTTTTCCGCCAGCAGCAGAATCGCGGCCCTCTTTTCCTCCTCCGCTTCCAGGATCCGGGCATTTCCGAAAGCGATGACGCTGCGGAAATAAGTGGTATACTCCTCCGGCTTCACCTGATCCTGATCCACCACGCAGAAGGATACTTTCCCGCAGTGTTTCAGCGCTTCCAGCTTATGTCCGCTTTTGGCGCAGTGGAAATAGATCTTTCCGTTTCTGTAGACATAGCTTAAGGGAACCGCATAGGGATATCCCTCATCTCCCAGAACTGCCAGCACTCCGGAAGTCCCTCTCTCCAGCACGGCAAGGCTTTCCTCTTCCGAGAGCTGCTGCCTGTTTCGTCTCATCTCTCTGAACATCTCTCAGCCCTCCGAAAACAGGTAGCCCATCAGGTCGCAGCCTCTGTCAATACGGTTGCCGCTCTCCGCTGCTTCCCGCTCATTGTAATGCCAGGAATGATTCTGCTTTTTGCCGCTGTCATAAAGCAGGTAAGGCACCGGCTCCGCCACATGGGTCCGCAGGCGGATGGGCGTGGGATGATCCGGCAGCACCAGCAGGCGGTACTCTTCCCCGGAGGCATCCATGGCCTCGCGGATGGGCTTCAGAATCCGCTGATCCATATTGGCAATGGCCTGAACCTTCCGCTCCACGCTGCCCTGGTGTCCCATCTCATCCGGGGCCTCCAGATGAATGTAGGCAAAATCATAACCTTCTTTCAGCAGGGCGTCCAGGGCTGCCTGGGCTTTTCCCTCGTAATTGGTATTCAGTCCGCCGTTGGCGCCCTCCACCGTCTTATTGTCGATGCCTGCTCCCACAGCAATTCCCTTCAGAAGATCCACCGCGGAAATCATCACGCCCCGCTTATGGTATTTCTCATAGAAGGAGGACAGGGCCGGCTTTGTCCCGGCTCCCCAGAACCAGAGGCTGTTGGCGGGATTCAGTCCCTTCTTTACCCTTTCTATATTCAGCGGATGCCGGGAGAGGATCTCATAACTCTTCTCCTGCATCTCCCGAAGCCTGGCGTCTTTGGGCAGATAAGCGCCGATGACCTGCCCCAGCACATCGTGGGGAGGCGTCAGCGGCACCACAGAGCCGTTGGCCCAGATCAGACAGTGCCGGTAGCTGGTTCCCACATAGAACTGATAAGTCTCATTCTGAAGGACTTCCGCCGCTGCTTTCAGCAGCACCTCCGCGTCCTCTGTGGAAATCTCATCGGAGCTGTGATCGATGATGGTTCTCTGTTCATAGGGAATCCCCTCTTCCTGAGAGAGGGTGACGATGTTGCAGCGAAGAGCTACATCCGTCTCTTTCATTGGCACTCCGATGCTCAGAGCCTCCAGAGGGGAGCGGCCTGTATAGTACTCCCTGGGGTTATATCCGATCACCGAAAGATTGGCCGTGTCGCTGCCCGGAGACATGCCCTCCGGGATGGTGTCCACCATTCCGATCTCCGACCGGGGCGCGTAGGCGTCCAGGGTGGGCGTATCCGCATACTCCAGAGGGGTCTTTCCTCCCAGGGCTTCTATGGGTTCATCGGCCATGCCGTCGCCCAGCATCACAATATATTTCATAATAATTTTCTCCTCCTGCAGATCCGCCTCTTAAAATCTGGCGCGGATCATGCTGATGATTCCCTTGGTCTCTTCCGCCCTCGCCTTATATTCCGCCTCAGGCATTTCCCCGGTAATAAAGGCAAACTCCCCGTCCACGCCGGGAACGGTAATGGTCTCTACCTGGCCGAACTGCTTCTCCAGCTCCGGCAGACGCTCCGCCAGGCTGCCCTGCACCCGGACGAAGAACCGGTGTTTCACCTGGCCCAGATCCATCAGAGCCATCCTGCTGTCTCCCCAGCTGATACGGATATTTTCACCCTGATGTGTCGCGCAGTCCACCACATCGGCAGCCACCGCGCTGGCGGTGGGAAGCTTGCCTGCTCCCTGTCCGTAGAACATGGCGTCCCCCAGCATATTTCCGTGAACCAGAATGGCGTTGAACACGCCGCAGACGCTGTACAGGGGATTATCTGTGCCGATCATCACCGGGCTCACCATGGCGTACACGCCGCCCTCTACCTTGCGGCTGGTTGCCAGCAGCTTAATGCTGACTCCGATGGCCTGAGCGTACTTAATATCCTCCGCTGTGATTTTGGTAATTCCCTCCGTATAGATGTCCTGATAGTTTACCTGGCTTCCAAAAGCCAAAGAAGACAGAATGGCGATCTTTCTGCAGGCATCATAGCCTTCCACGTCCGCCTCCGGGTTTCTCTCGGCATAGCCTCTGTCCTGGGCTTCTTTCAGAGCGGAGGCAAAATCTGTCCCGTCGGCAGCCATCTTGGTCAGGATATAATTGGTGGTGCCGTTGAGGATCCCGCTGATCTCATCGATTTCATCGGCAGTAAGGCTGGTGCACAAAGGCCGGATAATGGGAATGCCGCCGCCGCAGCTGGCCTCATACAGATAATTGACCCTGTGTTCTCTGGCAATCTGCATCAGCTCCGCTCCGTGTTCCGCCACCAGGGCCTTGTTAGAGGTACATACGCTTTTACCCGCCAGCAGAGCCTGTCTGGTAAACTCATAGGCCGGTTTCAGTCCGCCCATGGTTTCCACCACCACCTGTACTTCCGGATCCTCCAGGATCACCTGGTAATCATGGACCAGAATCTTTTCCACCGGGTCTCCCGGAAAATCCCTCAGATCCAGAACATATTTCACCTCTATCTCTTCTCCCGATTTCCGGCAGATGCTTTCCCGGTTTTTCTCAAAAACCTCCACCACGCCGGATCCTACGGTTCCGTATCCTAACACTGCAATCTTAACCATTTTTTCTTCACTCCCTGCCTAGTATTTTCAAATCATGTACGCCGGTTCTGGCCTCAATGTGGTCTACCATGGAGGCAGCGTCCCCCAGCTTCGGCGCAATGTCCACGCTGATGGTCAGCGTGGCTACTCCGTTGATTGGAATCGACTGATGAATCGTCAGGATGTTTCCGTGATATTCCGCGATAATTTTGAGAACATCCGACAGAATCCCCGGCTCATCATCCATCTGGAGAATAAACGTGATGGTCTTTCCCTTAGCATTGTCGTGAAAGGGAAAAATATCATCCTGATACTTATAGAAAGAACTGCGGCTGATTCCCACCTGCTCCGCGGCCTGCTGAACCGTCAGGCGCTTATTGGCCTCCATCAGCCGTTTGGCTTCCAGCACCTTCAGCAGAACCTCCGGGACCGCCTTTTCTTTCACTACATAATATCGTTCACCCATGGCTTTGTCATTACTCCCGATTTAAAATTCCCTTGAATGTACGTCAACGAAAAACATTTGTACTCACAGAAAAGATAGTACCATACTCCGCTTCTTTCCGCAAGACTAAAATGCAGCAGGGAGAGATTTCCCTGCTGCGTTTCTGTTCTTATCCGCTATTTTTTCAGCGCGGTCCACTTCAGATAGGCGTTGATAAAACGGTCGATATCCCCGTCCAGCACATTGTCCACCTGTCCGGTCTCCTCATTGGTTCTGTGATCCTTCACCATGGTGTACGGCTGCATTACATAGGAACGGATCTGGTTGCCCCAGGCAATATCCGTCACCTCTCCCCGGATTCCCGACAGCTTGGCGGCCTGTTCCTCCTGGGCCAGCATGTACAGCTTGGCCTTCAGCATCTGCATGGCCTTCTCTTTGTTCATATGCTGAGAGCGCTCATTCTGGCAGGTTACCACAATTCCCGTGGGGAAATGGGTAATACGGATGGCCGATGAAGTCTTGTTGATATGCTGTCCGCCGGCGCCGCTGGAACGGTAGGTATCGATACGGATATCCTCGTCCTTTACCTCGATGTCAATGTCGTCCTCAATATCCGGCATCACGTCGCAGGACACAAAGGAGGTCTGCCGTTTTCCGTTGGCGTTGAAAGGAGAGATCCGCACCAGACGGTGTACGCCCTTCTCCGATTTCAGATAGCCGTAGGCGTTTTCCCCGTTGACCTGGAAGGTGACAGATTTGACTCCTGCCTCCTCTCCTTCCAGAAAATCCAGCTCTTCCACGGCAAAGCCCTTGCGCTCCGCCCATCTGCGGTACATCCGGTACAGCATGCCGCACCAGTCCATGGCCTCGGTGCCGCCGGCTCCCGCGTTAAGCTTCAGGATGGCGTTGCATTTGTCGTACTCCCCGGACAGAAGGGTTTTCACCCGGATGGCGTCGAAATTCTGTTTGAACTCCTCCAGCATCTCTTGAATCTCCGGGATGACGGAAGGATCGTTCTCCTCATATCCCATTTCAATGAGGGTTTCCATATCCTCTTTTGCTGTCTCCAGTTTCTTGAAGGTATCCCGATCCTCCTTCAGATCTCCCAGCTCTTTCATCTGCTCCTGAGCCTTCTCGGGCACATCCCAGAAATCCGGTTCCTCCATCTTTCTCTCTAATTCTTCGATCCTCTGCTCCTTATTAGCGAGGTCAAAGTGAATCCCTCACTTCCACTAATGGTCCCTCGTAAGCATTGAGCTCAGCCTTAAACTGATCAAGTTCTACCACAAGTTTCACCCACTTTCTTATTTTTGATTTTATCTGCTGAAGCCGGCTCATAGGCGGCTTCCCGCATTGCATTTAAAAGGGTCAGCCGACTTTCTTACGCCCGCAGCACTGTTTATATTTCTTGCCGCTTCCGCAGGGGCAGGGATCGTTGGGATAAATCTTCTTCTCTGCTCTCTGGGCGGGCTTTTTCATCACGCTGTCATCCTTGTTGGTGCCCGTTACCTTGGCAACCTGCTCTCTCTCCACCTTCTGCTCGATCCGCACATGGTACAGGAGGCGCACCGTATCCTGCTGGATAGAAGCGATCATCTCATTAAACATATCGTAGGCAGCCATCTTGTACTCTACCTTGGGATCCCGCTGGCCGTAGGCCTGCAGGCCGATGCCCTGGCGGAGCTGATCCATATCGTCGATATGATCCATCCATTTCTGGTCGATGACCTTCAGAAGAATCACCCGCTCCAGTTCACGGATCTGCTCCTCCTGGGGAAACTCCGTCTCCTTCTCCTCGTAGAGCTTCACAGCGCTCTCTTTCAGCTTCTGCTTCAGATCGCTCTTCTTCAGGTTCTTTACTTCTTCCGCCGTCACCGGCCGCAGAGGAACCACCGGAATCAGCAGACGGTTCAGTTCCTCCAGATCCCACTCCGCGGAATCCGCGTCGTCGGAAATGCACATATCCACCGTGCCGTCCACCGTATCGTAAATCATCTTGAAAATGGAATCCCTCATGTTCTCGCCGTCCAGCACCCGGCGTCTCTCTTTGTAAATAATCTCTCTCTGCTCGTTGTTGACCTGGTCGTAGTCCAGCAGATTCTTACGGATTCCGTAGTTATTGCCCTCGATCTTCTGCTGTGCCTTCTCAATGGCGGAGGTCAGCATCCGGTGCTCGATCTGCTCATTTTCCGCTACCCCCAGGGCACGGAACATACTCATAAGCTTCTCGGAGCCGAACAGGCGCATAAGGTCGTCTTCCAGGGAGATATAAAATCTGGACTCTCCGGGATCTCCCTGACGGCCGGAACGTCCCCGGAGCTGATTGTCAATACGCCTGGACTCATGGCGCTCCGTGCCGATGATCCGCAGGCCTCCGGCAGCCCTGGCCTCATCGTCCAGCTTGATATCTGTACCACGTCCTGCCATATTGGTGGCGATGGTCACCGTTCCCGCCTCGCCGGCATGGGACACGATCTCCGCCTCCAGCTCATGGAACTTGGCGTTCAGCACCTGATGAGGGATGCCCTCTCTCTTCAGCATCTTGCTCAGAAGTTCGGAAGTTTCAATGGTAATGGTACCCACCAGCACCGGCTGCCTTCTGTCGTGGGCTTCCTTGATCTCCTCTACCACAGCCCGGAATTTTTCCTTCTTGGTCATGTAGACCGCGTCCTCATAGTCTACGCGGATCACGGGTTTGTTGGTGGGGATCTCGATGACATCCATGCCGTAAATATCCCGGAATTCCTGCTCCTCAGTCAGGGCGGTACCGGTCATACCGGCTTTCTTCTCATATTTATTGAAGAAGTTCTGGAAGGTAATGGTAGCCAGAGTCTTGCTCTCCCGGCGGACCTTCACATGCTCCTTGGCCTCAATGGCCTGATGAAGTCCGTCCGAGTAACGGCGCCCCGGCATGATACGTCCCGTAAACTCATCCACGATCAGAACCTCGTCATCCTTTACCACGTAGTCCTGATCCCGGAACATGAGATTGTGGGCCCGCAGGGCCAGGATAATGTTGTGCTGGATTTCCAGATTTTCCGGGTCGGACAGGTTCTCAATATGGAAAAATTTCTCCACCTTCTTGACGCCCTCTTCGGTCAGGGTCACCACTTTATCCTTCTCATTGACAATGAAATCCCCGGTCTCTGTGATCTCTTCTCCCAGAATAGCAGTCATCTTGGTAACTTCTCCGGAAGCCTCCCCCCGCTTCAGCTGCTGGGCCAGGATATCGCAGGTCTCGTACAGTTTGGTGGATTTTCCGCTCTGTCCGGAAATAATCAGAGGGGTACGGGCCTCGTCGATGAGCACAGAGTCCACCTCGTCGATGATGGCGTAGGCCAGTTCCCTCTGCACCAGCTGCTCCTTGTAGATGACCATGTTGTCACGCAGGTAGTCGAATCCGTCCTCGTTGTTGGTCACATAGGTAATATCGCAGGCATAGGCCGCCCGGCGCTCGTCGTTCTTCATGGAATTCAGCACCACGCCCACCGTCAGGCCCAGGAACTCGTGTACCTGTCCCATCCACTCTGCGTCACGCTTGGCCAGATAGTCGTTGACAGTGACAATGTGAACGCCTCTTCCCGTCAGGGCGTTCAGATACGCCGGCAGCGTGGAAACCAGGGTTTTTCCTTCACCGGTCTTCATCTCGGCGATCCGTCCCTGATGCAGGATAATGCCTCCGATGAGCTGCACCCGGTAGTGCTCCATGTTCAGCACTCGTTTGGCAGCCTCCCGGACAGCGGCAAAGGCTTCCGGCAGCAGGTCGTCCAGAGTCTCGCCTTTTCCCAGACGCTCTTTAAACTCTCTGGTCTTACCCTTAAGCTCCTCGTCCGTCAGCTTCTGCATGTCCGGCCGCAGAGACTCGATTTTATCCACGATGGGCATAATTCTCTTCAATTCCCGGGCACTGTGGGTGCCGAAAATTCGCTCGGATAATTTCATTCCTAAATCGCTCCTATTGCTTTTCATTCTCCGGCAGCGCCCTCAAAAGACCCTCCGCCGGCATACAGCACCTATTCTAGCACTTTCTTTCCTATTTAACAATGAATTTTTCGTTAACAATTCATGAGATAAACGGCAAAAGGCCGCGATTCCCCGCCGGTCCTTACATCAGCTTCAGGCCTTTCGCGACAATCATAATAAAATCCTGCACATTGGTGACGATGGTGGTGGCAGCCAGGCTGCCCCGGTCCAGAAGCTTGTTCACCACAAACTCATCCGCGTCCACGGTATACAGGAACACCGGCCGCACCGTTCCGTCCTCCAGCACCCGGTAGGAGGGAGTCATATTGCCGGCGGCGATGGTGTGGAGCATGGTGGCCAGACAGATTACTGTGGTGGCTTTTTTCACCATATTCCGCATGGCAGTCTGCCCCTCATAGGCATTGCCGATGACCTCCGGCAGAGGGCCGTCGTCCCGGATGGAGCCGGTGAGCACAAAAGGCACCTGCTGTCTGACACAGCTGTACATAATGCCGTTGTCGATGTGGTAATCCTCAATAAAACGGGGAATGGATCCGCTTTTCCTCACCCGGTTGATCACGTCCAGGTGATTGTAATGGCCGTTGGGCTGGGATTTCTGGGTGTAGATATCCTGCCCCAGAGCCGTGTGGAACATAGATCCCTCCAGATCGTGGGTGGCCAGGGCATTTCCCGCCATCAGTCCGTCCACATAGCCGTTTTCCACCATGACCTGCATGGCCCGCCTGGCATCGGCGTCAAAGGCAAAGGCCGGCCCCATAACCCAGAGGATATTTCCGTGCTCCTTCTCATACCGGAGCAGTTCAAAAAGCCGGTCATAATCCCTGGCAAAAGACGTTTCCCGGCTGCGCCCCTGGCGGAAAACAAACTGATCCCCTCCTTCTTCCTCCGGATCCTCAAAGCCGGTGCTGTGAAGGTAGATGCCCTCCTCCCCGTTCTCCGTTCTTCCGATAATCACCTTATCGCCTATCTCCAGATTCCGGTTCTCCACCACCCGCAGTTCTCCATCCTCTCCCAGGACTACGCTGGAATCCATGCGGCTTTCTTTTGCCAGCTTCCATTCTCCCCGGATCTTAAAATATTCCGGGTACATGGAAGTGCTGTGGTACTGTTCCGGGGCTACGCCTTTTATGGATACGGTTTCCCAGACCGCGTCCGGGGCCTCCGCAAATTTTTTCTGCGTAAAATCAGGTTCTCTGTATTTCGGCATCTGAAACATTTCTATTGATCCTCCTGTCCGCGGTATACGCATTCTCCGCCTATGTAAGTTTCCATGACCCGGATCTGATCGATCCGCTCCGGATCCGCCTCAAAAATATCTTCGCTGAGCACCGCGAAATCCGCCCGGTATCCCGCCGCCAGCATTCCGGAGCCTTTCATCCCGGCAGCCCGGGCCGCCTCTCTGGTATACAGCTGTATGGCTGTCTCCGCCGTCACCGCCTGAGCGGCTCCGCAGTCTGTCCCCTCCGCCGCCCGCCTGGTAACGGCCAGCTTCAGTCCCGGGAAAGGATCCGAGGGCACTGCCCAGAAGGTCGCCGGGGCGTCTGTGGAAAATCCCAGAGTCACGCCCCGGTCCAGAATCGTCTTCACCGGATAGCACTGTTTCAGCCGTTCCGGCCCCAGATTCGCCAGGTAGCTGGCGGTTTCCGCGTAAGGGAAAATAGGCTGGGTGACAAAGGCGATCCCATGCTCCGCGGCCAGCCGCATGCTCTCTTCCGAGGGCAGGGTCACATGCTCCACCCGCACATAGGGAATCCCCTCTTCCGTCCAGGAAGCTTCCCCGGCGGCCCGGCGCACCATGCGGTCAATGGCTCTGGTACCCATGGCGTGCATGGAAAGCTGGCAGCCCTGTTCCCGGCAGAAGCGGATGGCGGATTCCAGCAATTCTTCTGAGCATACCGGAAGACCGAAATCATCCTTGGATCCTTCGTAGGGCTCCGCCATCCAGGCCGTCCGTCCGGAAACACTTCCGTCCCCGATGAGCTTCAGCCCCGCGGCAAAAATCTGCTTTCTCCGGTCTCTCCGGCCTTCCAGGAGATGAAACTCTTCCGGATGATCCCCGAAAAAATCCCACATATAATATACTCCCACTCTCTGGCGGAATCCCCTGCGGGCCGCCTCCTCGTAAATGGGAAAATTGTCGCTGCTGTCCAGATTCCCCATATCACAGACAGCGGTAACCCCCTGGGAGGCGAGAAGTTCTCCCAGCTCCAGAAGATTTTCCACCTGTTTTTCCCTGGGTTCTGCCGGCAGATAGGGAGCCAGCAGATTTCTGGCGTTCTCCTTCAGCACCCCTGTGGGTTCACCAAAGGCGTCTCTCTCGATTTTTCCTCCGGGAGGATCCGGGGTATTCCGGTCAATACCCGCCAGCTTCAGGGCCATACTGTTGACACAGCAGATATGGGCGCAGGTTCTCATAATGGAAACCGGCGCGTCACTGCAGCCCCGGTCCAGATCCCAGCGGTTGGGAGAGCGCTTCTCATCCAGCGCCTGCTCGTCATATCCCCAGCCCCGGATCCACTGTCCCGGGCCCTGCTTTCCGCGGCAGTCCCGAACCGCCTCCTCCAAATCCTTCAGCGACCGTATCCCGGGGGGCATCACAGCGATCTTTTTCTGGAAATCCGCCAGCATCACCGGGTGCATATGGGCATCCACAAAACCGGGAATCACGCGCCTGCCTTTCAGATCTGTCACCTGCCCCTTCCGGTCCGGAAGCTCCTTTCCGGATCCTATCCAGACAATTTTTCCGTCCTCCGCAATCATGGCATCCGCCCAGGGACGGCGGCCGTCGGAAGTAAAAATTTTGCCGTTGATAAAAATCTGTATATCAGACATTCTCTTCTATCACGCTCCTTTATCTTTTATGATAGCAGAAGCACCGCGGTTTGTCAGGAAATTTTCCGCAAAAATCCGGCAATTCCTTGCATCTTTTTCGGAAAAGTAGTAAGATAGGCATAATTATTCATCCATTATACTCACATGACTCCGAGGATGGAACCTGCCATACCCGGAGATTTTCCTTTTTAAGAGAAAGTTTACCGGAATTTTCTATGCAGGATTTTAAAAAAATATGCAGGAGGAATGAAAGATGCGCGTCACTGCGGAAGAGATAAAAAAAGAAGCGAAAGCCCTGGCTCCGGAAATTCTGAGAGACCGGCGGCGGCTGCACCAGTGTCCCGAGGTAGGGACGGAGCTGCCCGCCACCTGCGCCTACATCCGGCAGCGGCTGGATGAAATGGGAATTCCCTGGCAGGACTGCGGGGGAGAACTGCCGGAAAAAATGACAGAGGATTACCTGACCGCCGGCTTTCCCCGGATGGAGCGGGCCACGGGCCTTACGGCTCTCATCGGCAGGGGAGAACCCTGTATTCTCCTGCGGGCGGACATGGACGCCCTGCCCATCCGGGAAGAAAACCACCTTCCCTTCCGGTCCTCCGGAACCTGTTCTCACATGTGCGGCCACGACAGCCATGCCGCCATGCTGCTGGGCGCGGCTCGGATCCTGAAAGCCCACGAAAATCAGCTGACCGGAACCGTAAAGCTTATGTTCCAGCCCGGGGAGGAAACCGGCGCCGGCGCCAGGCTGATGGTGGAGGCCGGGGTTCTGGAACATCCCCGGCCCCAGGCGGCTTTCGCCCTCCACGTTCAGTCCGTGGAAGAGACCGGAACCGCCTGCTGCGCCTTTGGCGTCAATTCCGCCTCTCTGGATACCTTCATTCTGAAGATCCGCGGAAGAGGCGGCCACAGCTCCCAGCCCCAGCTCTGCGTGGATCCCCTGATGATCCTGAACCAGGTCTATGGGGCAGTGAATCTGCTGGCCGCCCGGGAAGCGGATCCCGCCTCCATGGTAACTCTTACCTGCGGCGTGGCAAAGGGCGGAACCGCTGTCAACATTATTCCGGACGAAGCGGAGCTTCACATCGGTCTGAGGACCCTGGATCCGGCGGCGGCAGCCCATCTGACCCGTCGGATCCCGGAGCTGATCCACCATTATGTAAAGGCCTGGGGCGGAGAATATGAGCTGACCGCTTTCCACACCCCCTGCACCAGCAGCGACCCGGAACTCTGCAGCCGCCTCCTGCCCCATGTCCGGGAGATCACCGGACCGGAGCGCGTAAAAAAAATTCCGCCCATGACCGGCACAGAGGACTTCGGCTATGTCACGGAACAGATTCCCGGCATGTTCCTGTTTCTGGGAGCCGGGAAACCCGGCAATGCCCCTCTGCACAGCCCTCGAATGGTGCTGGATGAAAGCGTACTTCCCATAGGCGCTGCTATCTACGCCAATCTTGCTCTCCAGTGGCTCTGTGACATGGCAAAACGAGAAGGAGGAGACCAATGAAACCGAACGCAAAAAAAGCCCGGGGCTTTCATATGCCCCATGTATTTATCATCCTGCTGATTATCATGCTGTTTGTGGTGATCCTGTCCTACCTGGTGCCCAGCGGCTCCTATGAGCGGGTGGTGGACGAAGCGGGAATTTCCGTCATCGACCCGGACACCTTCCGGTACGTGGAAAACGAAAATCCCATTTCCTTTATGGATTATTTTGAAGCTATTTACAACGGCTTTGTCAGCGGCGCCACTATTATGGGCACCCTGTTTATCAGTTCCGGAGTCATTTACCTGCTGGAAGTCAGCGGCGCCTTCGGAGCCGGGATCAGCGCCATTCTGAAAAAGACGAAGGGAAAAGAATTCTCCGTGGTCTGCATTTTCTATACCATCTTTGTGGTATTCGGCGTTCTGGGCTATGGGGAGGCCGCCTACCCCTTCTATCCCCTGGCGGTCACCATCGGCTTCGCCCTGGGATATGACCGGATCGTGGGAACGGGGCTTGCCATTGTGGGCAGCACCGTGGGCTTTACCGCCGGTCTTATGAACACTTTTACCACCGGCGTGGCCCAGCAGATCGTGGGACTTCCTATGTTTTCCGGCATCGGCTTCCGGGCGGCGGGGCTGGCGGTGTTCTACTGCATCGGTCTGTTCGGTCTTTACAGCTACTGCCGGAAAATCAAAAAGGATCCCTCCGCCAGCCTGGTCAGCGGGGAGTACCTGAATCAGCGGCAGGAGGACCACACCTCCGGCATGGAGGAAATGAATCTCAGGCGGATCTTAGGTCTGCTGGTCTTTCTGGCTATCATCGTCATTCAGGGATACGGATGCATCCGGCTGAAATGGTCCTTCCCCCAGATCGCGGCTATCTACGTCATCATGGGAATCCTTCTGGCCCTGATTTTCCGCATTGGTCCCAGCCAGGCCTGCCAGCTTTTCTGCAAAGGGGCAGTGCGGGTGTTCGCCGCCGCCTTCGCTGTGGGAATGGCCCAGGCTGTGGTAGTTCTTCTGAATCAGGCCTGCATTATGGACACCATTGTCCACGGCCTGTCCCTTCTTCTGAAAAACAAGAGCGCTCTCCTGGCCCTGCTGATTATCTTTGTATTTGTAACGCTCTTTAATTTCCTGGTGGTGTCCGGCAGCGGAAAAGCAGTCATCGTCATGCCCATCCTGCAGCCTCTGGGAGACATTCTGCACATCAACCAGCAGGTGCTGGTGCTGGCCTACCAGTACGGGGACGGCATCACCAACAGTTTCTGGCCCGGCAGTTCTCTGGTTCAGCTGTCCATGTGCGGCGTGGATTACGGAACCTGGCTGAAATTCTGCTGGAAAATCTATCTGGGACTCATGGTCAGCGCCTTTGCTCTGGTCATGATCGCCCACGGGATCGGCTACGGACCGTTTTAAGCAGCTGATCCACGGCGCCTGTGAAAAGGGCGCGGTTCTGGAATCTGAACATCCGGAACCGCGCCCTTTTCACATTCTATTCATTTTCAAACAGGGGGGTACTGAAGTACCGTTCCGCCGTATCCGGCAGCACTGTCACCACGGTCTTTCCCTTCCCCAGCTTCCGGGCCAGCTGAATGGCCGCCGCCACATTGGTGCCGCTGGAAATGCCGCACATGAGGCCTTCTTTCCGGGCCAGATCCTTGGCGGTCCGGATGGCCTCCTCATCGGAGATAATGCAGATATCAGAGTAAATGCTCTGGTTCAGATTGTCGGGGATCACTCCGTCCCCGATGCCCATCTGCAGGTGGGTGCCGATATTTCCCCCCGCCAGAATGGCGGCGTTCTCCGGCTCCACCGCCCAGATCTCAATCTGGGGATTCTGGGCTTTCAGCACTTCCCCGATGCCGGAAATGGTTCCGCCGGTGCCTACGCCGGAGCAGAAGCCGTCGATGGGGCCCTCCACCTGCTCCAGAATCTCCACCGCTGTCCGGTAACGGTGGGCGTCATTGTTGGCAGGATTTGAAAACTGCTGGGGCACATACACGTTGGGATCCTCCCGCGCCATCCGCAGAGCCGTCTGCAGGCACTCCTCAATGCAGGCGCCGATATCCCCGGCGTCGTGGATCAGGATCACCTCCGCCCCATAGTGGCGCACCAGCTTTCTCCTCTCCTCACTGACAGAATCCGGCATAACGATAATCGTCTTATACCCACGGACCGCTCCCACCAGGGCCAGTCCGATGCCCTGATTTCCGCTGGTGGGCTCCACGATCACCGTATTCTCATGGATCAATCCTTTTTTCTCCGCCGCCCGGATCATATTATAGGCCGTGCGGCTTTTAATGGAGCCTCCCACGTTCAGCCCTTCATATTTTACAAGAATTTCCGCTCCGTCTTTGTCTCCCATATGGTTCAGCCGGATCATCGGCGTATGTCCCATCGCCTCAAGCACATTATTGTAAACCATGACAAACCCTCTTTTTCTCTTTACTTTCTGCCAAAATACGGCAGGATTACTCTATCTTATGCATTATACAGAAGATTGTGACGTTTGGCAACCGGGAGCGAAAAAATGCCGCCCCGCCCATGACATTTCACAGGCGCGGCAGCATTCCGGCAAAACAGATTCATTCTAAACTTCCGAAAGCTTCCACTTCCCCGGCCCAGGGGATGGAATCGGCAGCTCCTTTTCTGGACACGGCAATGGCTGCGGCTTTCGCCGCGGATTCCAGACTTTTTCTGACAGAATCCTGACAGGCGATCCCGTGGATAAAATATCCGGTAAAGGTATCTCCGGCAGCTGTAGTATCCACCGCCGGCGCCGGAAAGGCCGGCTGGCAGATTTTCTGCCGGCTGTCCTGATAAACCGCTCCCTGGCTGCCCAGAGTCAGCACCACCTTTGCTTCCGGAAAGCGCCTTTTCATATAGGAAAGAATTTTTTCCGGTTCTCTGCTTCCGGAAATCTGCTCGCCTTCCACTTCATTCAGCAGAAAAAACTCGATCTTATTTAAATCACTTTCTTCCACCTGGCTGTTATAAGGGGACGGATTCAGCACAATCCTCATGCCGCGCTCATAGGCTCTGTCGATCAGATAGGGGAGTTCATTGATTTCATTCTGGAGAATCAGCAGATCCCCCTCTTCAAAAGATTCCAGCACCTGATCTATGTGCTCCCGGCTCTGCCGTTTATTTGTACCGCTGTACAGTACAATACAGTTTTCACTGGAAGAATCCACCTGTATAAAAGCGCAGCCGCAGGCGCCTTCCATTCTCTCAATAAATTCTGTACTGACGCCGTTAGCGGCGCAGAACTCAAAAAACCGGTCTCCGTCGCTGCCTGCGGCCCCGCCCTGATATACCCGGCTCCCCGCCCGGGCTATGGCTACAGACTGATTCAGTCCTTTTCCTCCCAGATGGCACTCCATCCCTTCAGCTGAGATGGTTTCTCCCTCCGCGGCAATATGGGGAACCGTATACACATAATCATAATTCAGCGATCCGTAATTTAAAATCTTCATCATTCATCCTTTTTCGCGCACCAGCTGAAAAGATTCTTCCAGAGGGCTTTATTATTATCCGATTCACAAAATTCCGGAGGCATCCAGTGGGGCGCGCAGTCAGAGGCCCAGGCGAAGACTCTTCCTTTCCCGTATTCGCCCACCGCCAGGATCGGATCTCCCTGATATTCCAGGATCAGCTTTGCGGAGTCCTTCAGGATCAGCTTATTGTAGCCCAAAAGTTTTCCCCACTGGCCGCTGCAGTCTTTCAGAAAGCCCTCAGCTCCGGGGCAAGCCTGAAAAGAGATTCCTTCCGGATGTTCTTCCCGGTCGTCTCCTTCCAGAAGCGTTACCGGCAAAATTTCTTCCACTGCTGTCCGCTTGTAAGCTCCTTTCGCTTCAAACCCCATGTAGGACAGGTAGCCTCCCATCATGCCGAAAGCCCCGCCCTCCGCTACGTAGTCCGCGATGACCCGCAGCTTATTGGGCGCTTCCTGGCTGTTTAAAAATGTTTTCGGCGGCAGCAGAAAAGAATTCGCCCCCACATCGCTGAGCACCACCAGATCATACTGCTGTAATGCTTCTTTGGTTTCCGGAAAACCTTCCATTACCATATGTGCCGGCACATGGGTGATTTCCGCGTATTCCCGGGTAAAGGAGCGCACCCTCTCTATCTCCGTCTCATATCCGCTGACCGAAAACTGATCTACGCCTTTTGTTTCTATTTTGCAGTAAAACCAGGATTCCCCGGCAAATAAAACCTTTACTTTATCCATATTCCCTCCCGCTTTTATTTTGTCCAATCCATGATAATTCTCGCGAAAGCCTCGATGGCCCGCAGAAATTCTTCTTTCGGCAGAAATTCATTGACCACATGGGCATGATGGCAGGTTCCCGGCCCAAATACGATTGTGGGAACGCCCGCGATGTCGCAGAGATGCCTGGCATCGCACCCGCAAGATAATCCGCCGATTTCACTTGTGCCGCCTGTAACAGCGCCGGCTGCCTCCAGCGCGCACTTTACAATAGGGTGCCCTGGATCCGTCTCATAAGGCGGGCAGTCCTGATACCAGCTGAATTTCAGAGGATGATCTTTCAGCCATTCATCCCCGGAAGCCATCCGGTTCAGGTACTCCTCTACTTCCCGGGCCACTTCATTTTTGTCTACCCTGACCATCTTTCCCTCAATGGTCTTCTCCGAAGGATAAAACTCCACATCAAATTTCAGCCGGCAGCTCTCAGGTACTGTAGAGGCCGCGACCCCTCCCTCGATGCAACCGATATTTATGGTGGGCGGCTGCAGCAGCGGATGCACCTTCGTAGCCATCCATTTTTCTTCCAGCTCATGCAGGGCCCAGATCACTTTTACCGTCTTATCTATAGCGTTTTCCCCGAAACCTTTCAGGCTGGCGTGGATCGGTTTCCCTTCCACCTCCACTTCCGCCAGCCAGGCTCCCCGGTTGGCCGTGTAAACATTCAGCAGAGAGCCCTCGGCGATAATAGCGGCATCCGCCTTGTATCCCGCCGCCGCTGCGGCCAGGGATCCGTTTCCGCCTCCCTCCTCATCCACAACGGATTCGATGATGATATCGCCTTTCGGCTGAAATCCCAGGGACAAAGCCAGTTCCAGCCCCAAAATCTCCGCGCTCAGTCCGCCTTTCATGTCATCAGCGCCAAGCCCGTAAAGTTTTCCGTCTTTTTCAGTCAGGGTCCAGGGATCCGTATCCCATTTTTCCAGACTGCCGGAAGGCATAGTATCTATGTGTCCGTTAAGGATCAGGGAGCGGCCGCCGCCGCTTCCTTTGTAGACGGCCACCAGATCCGGACGGCCTTTGTAGGAATGCCCCGGGTTGTAGCTGGGATAGTCCTTCATAATCTCATTGTCCGGCTCAAACATGTGGATCCGACAGCCCATTTTTTCCAGATAGCCCGCCAGAAATTCCTGGGCCTTCTGCTCCTGCCCGTCCTCTCCGTGGCGGATCACGGAAGTGTCAAATCCCACCAGTGTTCCCAAAAACTTCACATACTCGTTTTCTCTCCGGCGTACTTCCTCTCTGATATCTTTTTCCACTTTTCTTTCCTCCGACTTACTTTTCTCTGATGGAATCCAAACCTACCGCGATAATAATAATGGCTCCTTTCACAATATACTGCCAGTTGGTGGAAATGCCCAGCAGCGTCATGCCGTTATCGATAATTCCGATGATCAGAGCTCCGATGAAGGTTCCCCACAGTCTTCCCTTTCCTCCGGTAGTGCTGGTTCCTCCGATTACGCAGGAGGCAATGGCATCCATCGTAAATGATGAGCCGGAGTTTGGCTGCCCGGAAAACAGCCGGGATGACAAAATAATTCCCGAAATAGCTGCCGTCACTCCGCAGAGTGTGAAGATAGCGATTTTGTTTTTCTTCACGGTGATTCCGGACAGTTTCGCCGCGTCCTGATTGCCGCCGATGGCAAACATATTTCTTCCGAATTTTACGTATTTCAGGCAAATGATTCCTGCCGCGTAGCACACCGCCATGATGATGACCGGTACCGGGATCACGCCTACATATCCTCGTCCGATAACCTTAAATCCCTCCGGAAGGCCCGTGATCGGATAGGCGTTGGTGATGACCAGAACGATTCCATAGGCAATATTATCCATGCCCAGGGTGACGATAAAGGACGGTATTTTAAACTGAGTGTTAATAAATCCGTTGGCAAATCCCAGAAGCGCTCCTACCAAAAGCGCCATCAGGCAGGAAAGAGGAATCCCCATGTTCAGCGTCAGGCATTTCGCCACAATAATCCCGCTGAGGCAGGCAATATGGCCCACGGAAAGATCGATCTCCCCGATAATCAGCACAAAAGTCATGCCGATAGCCACAATGGCCACCATAGAAATCTGTCTGGCGATATTCACCAGATTATCCATTGAAAGAAAAACCGGATTCATGATCGTCAGCACGATGATCATCAGCAGAAGGACTGCCAGTATCGCGAAATTCCCCCAATCAACCGAACGTTGTTTTTTTGCACCCATCTTAATTTCCTCCCATCGCGTAATGCATGATGCTTTCCTGATCCAGTTCTTCCCGGTCTAACTGCCCGGTAATTCTGCCCTCGTACATGACGTAAACCCGGTCGCAGAGTCCGATCACTTCCGGAAGTTCCGATGAAATAACGATCACAGATTTTCCGCTCTCTGCCAGATCCACGATCATCTGGTATATCTCGCTTTTGGCGTTAATATCGATCCCCCTGGTGGGCTCATCCAGGATCAGGATATCGGAATCGCAGTTCAGCCATTTAGCCAGCACTACCTTCTGCTGGTTTCCGCCGCTTAAAAATTTACATTTCTGAAAAATCCCTGTTGTCTTGATCATCAGGGAAGAAATAAAGCGGCTGCTGATCTCTTTCGCCTTAGAAGCCGAATAAAAGCCTTTTTTCATGGCATTTTCCATTTTTACCATCACAATATTGTCCACCACCGGCAGGGAGGTCACCAGTCCTTCCCGTCTCCGGTCTTCCGGCACATAGCCCAGCCCGCAACGGATGGCATCTTTCGGAGATCGGATATTAACTTTTTCCCCTTTCACATAAATGTCGCCTTTCCGCCTGCTGTCATAGCCGAAAATGGCCTTAAAGGTTTCTGTTCTTCCTGCTCCCATAAGGCCGGCAAATCCCAGAATCTCACCTTTTTTCAAATAGAAGGAAACCTCCTTTACCTCCGCCCCGTTGCTGATGTGTTCCGCCCGCAGAACCTCTTCTCCGATGCGGGGCTGATGCTTGGGAAACACCTGGGACATGTCATGGCCCACCATGTTTTTGATCAGTTCATCCAGATTCGTGTCCTGCAGCTGTCCGCTCTGGATCACACTTCCATCGCGCATGACTGTATAGGAATCGCAGATTTCAAAAATTTCATTCATTCTATGGCTGATGTAAATAATGGTGATCCCTTTTTCTTTTAAACTGCCGATCAAACCAAACAGCGTCTTTGTCTCCGCGTCAGTCAGAGAAGAAGTGGGCTCGTCCATGATCAGCAGCTTTAAATCCTTGGACAGGGCTTTGGCAATCTCTACCATCTGCTGCTGCGCTACGGTCAGACGCCCTACCAGTTCCTGGGGTTTTAGTTTCAGTCCCACCTTCTCCAGCATTTCTTTCGCCATGCGGTTCATCTTTTTCCAGTCTACAAATCCGTACTTTTCCGGCTGTCTGTGAAGATAAATATTTTCCGCGATGCTGATCTCAGGAATCAGATTTAATTCCTGATAAATAATAGATATTCCGAGTTTTTCAGAGTCATTGGTATTTTTCGGCGCGATTTCTTTTCCGTCAAATGAGATCGTGCCGCCGTCTTTTGTATAAGCTCCTGAAAGAATTTTCATCAGGGTAGATTTCCCGGCTCCGTTTTCTCCCAGAAGCGCGTGGACCTTTCCCCTCTCTACAGAAAAGCTGATATCATTTAAAACCTGCACCCCTGAAAAAGATTTTCTGATGTCCTTAAACTCCAGAACATATTTCTTCTCCATATGTTTTTCCCCTTTACTTGTCACCCGGCAGGCGGCCAGAGCCGCCTGCCGGACAGTCACTTACTGTTCCAGATCAGAAGCGTATACAATGCCGTCCGCAGTGTAAACGCCCACCTCTACTCCGATCTCATTTTCCAGAGTTTCTCCGGACAGCGTGCTTTCTACCGCCTCCACACAGGTTTTTCCCAGTTCCTGGGGGAACTGAATGATGCTGGCTTTATAACAGCCATTTTCTCCGATAGCGGTCTGTTCCTCCGCGCTGGCATCAAAACCGATGATGGATACTTCTTCTCTTCCTGCGCTTTCAATGGCATCGTAGGCTCCCAGGCCGCCTGACTCGCTGTAGGCAAAGAAAAGATCCAGATCACTGTGGGCCGTCAGAATATTCTCCGCAGTTGTCATAAATTCTTCTCTTGTGTTTCCTGTTTCCTCAGCCACGATCTCCACATCCGGAAGGAGTTCCGTGATTTTATCCTTAAATCCGGAAATTCTTAAAGTCGCCGCGGAGGAATTCGAGTTGGTCAGCAGCGCGATAGAAGGAGAATCATTGTCCGCGAACAGATTCTGGACCGCCCACTCTGCAGCCAGTTCTCCTCCAAGATAGTTGTCTGACCCGATATAAGTGACATAGCTTCCGCTGGTGGGCTTCATGTCTACGCAGATCACCGGGATTCCCGCTTCCTCTGCTGTGTCCAGAGCGGTAACGATTCCCTCCGCGTCTACCGCGTTCAAAATAATCGCGTCCACCTTATTGGCGCAGAAATTTTCCACCGCTGAAAGCTGCTTGTTCAGATCGTTATTGGCGTCATTAAAATCGACCGAATACCCCTCCGGCAGGTTTTCTTCGATACCTGCCCGCAGATCCTGGAAAAATTCCGCCTGAAGGTTCATGATGGAAACTCCGATCACCTTCTCTCCGCCTTCATCCCCTGCTGCGGATTCCGCTGCCTGGGCAGCCTGAGAACCGGCCTCTGTTCCCGATGAGGAACCGCTGCCTTCTGATTTGCCCTCTCCGCATCCCGCCAGCATCATACCGGCTGTCATCGCCGCTGTTAATGTCAACACCCACATTTTTTTCATTTTCATCTGCCTCCTTAAATTTTTTCTATCACTTTTAACTGTTCCAGCAGGTTCAGTGACAGTCTGGTCATAACTTCCATGTTCTCAATAAGACTCTCCCGGTAATCATCTTCCGGCGAGTGCAGGATCCCCTGGTCGTTGAAGGTCAGCATGCACACCGGTATCCCCCCGTCATAATACGGCGCGTGATCGCTTCCCGGCGGCGGCGGACAAATGTAAACCGCCTCGAATTCTTCCTGGCTTTGATCCAGAATTTTCCGGATTTTTCTCTCAAAAGGTTCCGGCCCGCTCCAGACTTCCAGGATTTTCTGGCGCCCTACCCCATCGATATTCAGCACCATACTGATCTCCTGTCCGGCGCATTTTCGGTACCGGTTCCTGGCTCCTTCCAGGTCAAATTCTTCCCCGTCTGTGAGAAGCAGTTCGATTTCCGCATGAAGCCGGTATTTTTTCAGCCGTCTGCCCAGTTCCAGCACCACCGCTGCCCCCGCCGAATTGTCATAGGCACCCTTGGTGGCATAGACTGTGTCATAATGTCCGCAGATCACAACCTTGCGGCTCCCCTGGCCCAGATGCCCCACAACATTTCTGCACTGGGCTCCCGGTATCCAGCGGGCGGCCGCGTAGCCTTCCAGAACTGCTCCTGTCCGGCAGGCTTCCTCCAGAAAATTTCTTTCCTCTTCTCCCACCAGAAAATGCGGAATCCGGCTTTTGCCCTGGAACAGCATCTGAGGAATCGCCTCTTCTCCTCCTCTGACAGTCACGTAGGCGCAGATCCTGCCCTCTTCATCCAGAACCATATAGCGGTCCCAGACATACATGTTCCAGATTCTGTTTTTTCCGGCGTATTTTACGGTACCCCGGAACCCTTCGCTGGCGCCGCTGTTCAGAAACACATAGGACTTGATTTCACGCCGGATCGGCTCCGCCTGTTCCAGCTTCCATCCGGTTATCTCCCAGGCTTCCGCCGGGTCTGTATCCACATACGCTCTGTCCGCTGTTTTTTTCAGTTCTTCTGCCAGATACTCGCTGCATCTGCGCAGATTCTCCGAGCCGAAAGGTCTCGGCCCGTAATCAATGATCCGCTTCCAGCTTTTCACCAGCTCCGAATCCAAATCGTACTGCAATGCCCTTTCCTCCCTTACGTTGTTTTTCGTATGATCAGTTCCGGCTTCAACACCAGATGCTTTCCCGGACCTCCCTTTTTCCCGATCCTTTTCAAAAGCATCTCTGCTCCCTTCTGGGCCAGTTCCAGAACCGGCTGCCGGACAGTGGTCAGCGCCGGCGTCACCAGCGAAGCCGCATCGATATCATCGTATCCCACGATAGCCATCTGTTCCGGTATCCTGCAGCTATGTTCCAGCAGATATTTCATAGCGCCAACCGCCATCAGATCATTGGAACAAAATACTGCGTCCGGCGGGCTGGGAAGCCTGCAGAGCCCTGCCATAGCCTGGTAGGCCTGTTCCATGCTGTAATCCCCCTGCACAAGGTACTGATCTTCCGGAATCCTTCCGTGCTCCCGCATCACTTTCAAAAAAATCTCCGATCTTTTTCTGGATATTTCCGATTTAGCGCTTCCTGCAATGTGGGCAATTCTGCGCCGGCCGCTTTCCAGAAGATGTTCCACTGCCATCCGCACTCCCAGTTCATCATCGATCATGACACTGTCGTATGGAGTTCCGTCGGCAGAGCGCTCAAACAGCACCACTGGCACATTTACATTCATATCCGCAATATGAGTCACATCCATATTCATGCCGATAATGATCAGACCGCTGATCTGCTTCTGCAGCAGCATCCGGACCAGTTCCGTTTCCTGCTCCGTGCTCATATTGGAATTGCAGATCATCATCTGATATCCTGCTTTCTGCAGTACCTCCTCAATCCCCTTCAGCATGGGCAGAAAAAAGATATTGGAAATATCATTTACAATCACTCCCACCACATCCGTCGTCTTCCGTTTCAGACTGCGGGCCACGTCATTGGGGCGGTAATCCAGATCATCAATGGCTTTTTGAATCCTTTTCTGGGTATCCGGAGAAATATGTCCTCTGGCTTCCCCGTTTATGTACCTGGACACTGTAGTCTTTGAAACGCCTGCTCTTTTAGCAATTTCCATTATAGTCGCCATATTTTTCGCTCCTTTTTCTCATTATCATTCCGATTTTATCTTTTGTATACCGCTTATTTGTCCATTATATGTTAGTTTTGTCGGAATTTCAATGGATATCTTTGTAAATTATCACGGGGAACGTTCCCCTTTCGTGACCATTTAAAAAGGAGTCTCTCTCTCCTTTGAGCTGGCTGACGATTCTGTTAGGGAAAAGATTTTCCTAAATAATTTTCCTGTTTCTAAAATACTATTATCAGCAAGATAAGTCAATAGCTTTTTTTATTTTTTTTAAATTATTATAATTTTCACAGATCTGATTCAATTTCTCAAACAACTATAAACTTCATCTTTTCAAGCCTTTGCAGAAGTAGTAAAATAAATACCACAGTGCCGCCGGAAACCAGGAGGGCCCTCTTGCCCTTTTCTCAGCCGCGGCGCAGCAGAGGAGAAAACCTATGAATATCAAAGAGTTCGCAAAATTAGCCAACGTTTCTATATCCACCGTTTCAAAAATCATGAATCACAAAGACGAAAGCATCAGCCCCGCTACCCGGGACAGGATCCTCAGTCTTGCAAAAAAATATAATTATATTCCCTATGCTTCTGTAAAACGCTCCGGAAGTCGGACTATGACCATCGGCGTTCTGGCCTCCTGCAGCCGTATATCGGACGGAACCCTCTCCGGCATTATAAAGGCTGCAGGGGAACAGGGATATCTGGTCACTGTCTGCGGACAGGATCCTCTGGAAAATCCTGACGGAACTGCCCGGCACATCGAATCACTGCTGAGCCGTGGCGTCAGCGGCCTGCTGTGGGAACCTTTATCCCGGGAACTTCCGGGCAGCGATCTGCTCCAGGAAGCCGGTATCCCCTGTCTGACCTTTGGCTGTTTTTCCCGGGATAACGTCTGCATTCCCTATGACGCCCTGGGATGCAAAGCCGCCGAAAAACTCCTGGAACTGGGTCATAAAGAAATCGCCTGCCTGGCTCCTGCCCAGGGGGAACTGGCTGATTTTACAAAGGGATATAAAACATGCCTCTTTGAACACAATCTCCCTCTGGACTGCGATCTGCTTTTTCCTTCCGTGACGAATTCTCTCCTCTCAAAAATTACCAGCCGCGCTGTTACTTCCGCTATCTGTTCCGATGCGGATACGGCGCTGAAGCTCTGCGCGAAACTTTCATCCCTGCACTGCGGTATCCCCCGGGACTTTTCTGTGATCACCCTGCTGGATGATCTGCGTCTCCTGTCGGGACACGCCGGTCTTTCCGCTCTGCCGGTTCCCCATGAAGCTTTCGGCTGCTATCTGGGAGAAGAGATCATTCATCTGATCGAAGACAGCCCGAAGCCTGTCCGGGCTTTCACATTTTCCCCGGAACTTACCTCAAAAGGCTCTATCGCTCCTCCGGCCGGCGAACAGTCGAAAAAAATTCTGGTGATAGGAAGCATCAATATTGATAATTATTTCAATGTCTCTTCCCTTCCCAGATCCGGAAAAACAGTAAGTTCTTCCCTTTCATCCGTCAGTGTAGGCGGAAAAGGCATGAATCAGGCAGTGGGGATTGCCAAGCTGGGACAAAAAGCGGCGCTTATCGGCCACACTGGAGACGATATCCCCTCCGACACAGTTTTTTCTGTCCTGAGGGCTCATGACATCATTGATTCCGGCGTATTCCGCTGTCCCGATTATCCCACGGGCCAGGGATATATCTTTATCCAGCCGGACGGGGAATCCATGATCTCCATCATGTCCGGCGCCAACCAGTCAATGACAGGAAAGGATATTCTGGACAATGCCCGGTTATTTGAAGACGCTTCCTTCTGCCTGATCCAGACAGAAATCCCCATGGCCGCGGTCAGGGCCGGCCTGGAGCTGGCAAAAAAGCACGGGATTACTACCCTTTTGAAACCCGCGGCCTGCGGCAGTCTGGATGCCGCCCTGCTTCCGTACATTGATATTCTGGTCCCCAACAAAAATGAGCTCGCGGAACTGTGTCCGCAAAAAGGATCGCTGGAGCAAATGGCGGACTATTTTCTGGACCGGGGCGTAGGCCATATGATCATTACTCTCGGAGAAAAGGGCTGTTACATAAAGGATTCTTCTATTTCCTGCCGGATACCCGCGGCGGATTTTCCCGCTGTGGACAGCACCGGCGCCTGCGACGCGTTTATGAGCGCTCTGGCCGCCTACCTCCAATACGGATATGACCTGGTCTCAGCGGCTCGGATTGCCACCTACGCTGCCGGCTTCAGCGTCTCCCGGATCGGTGTTATCCCCTCTCTGATCAGCCGGACTTCTCTAGAGGTTTATCTGCGCCAGAAGGAACCCTATCTGCTGAAGAGCTGACCTTAGTTCACCGCCATCACAAAAAGGGCCTCCCTGTATGGGAGGCCCCGATTTTTCCGCCGCTGTATTCAGTGCTCCGGCTCGATCAGACCGTAAGTATTTCCCTTTCTCTTATATACCACGTTGACTTCGTCTGTCTCCGCATTGCAGAATACAAAAAAGTTATGTCCCAGAAGCTCCATCTGCACACAGGCATCTTCCGGATACATGGGTTTGATATCGAATTTCTTTGTCCGGATAATCTGAATGTCCTCGTTTTCCATATAGTCGTTCTCCATGTACGCCTTCTGGAAATTTCCTCCGGACTGATGCTTGTCCACAATCTTATTTTTATACTTGCGGAGCTGTCGCTCAATAACCTCCTCCACCAGATCGATGGATACATACATGTCATTGCTGACCTGCTCCGAACGGATGATGCTGCCTTTTACAGGGATTGTAACTTCTATCTTCTGTCTTTCTTTTTCTACACTGAGGGTTACGATGACCTCGGTCTCCGGTGTGAAATACCGCTCCAGCTTGCCGAGCTTGTCATTAATAGCAGCTCTCAGGCCGTCCGTAACCTCAATATTTTTACCGCTGATGGTGATATTCATAACATCAACCCCTTTGCTATAGATTTTACAGCGGCAATGGACGCCGCCTGTAAGTAGCTTTATTATACCAATGAACCTGCTGAATTGCAATCCTTCCGCCGCTTTTACTCCACGCTCTTCAGGGACTCGATCATGTCGATTTTCTTCAGGTTCCTGTACATGACCAGATTCACCAGCACAGAAAAGATCAGGGTGATCAGACCGCTGAGAAGATAGCTGAAAAAGCTGATCTGCCTGCCGAACATCATCAGATCCACCTCCACGGTCTGGATAATAAACCGATGCAGAAACGCCCCCATCAGGGCTCCTGCCCCGATGCCGATAATGGTCAGAATAATGTTCTCCCTGTAGACGTACATGGCCACCTCAGAGTCATAGAATCCCAGCACTTTCAGGGTCGCCATCTCTCTTCTTCGCTCTGTAATATTGATATTATTCAGATTATAGAGAACCACAAAGGCCAGCAGCCCCGCCGAGAGAATCAGCACATAAATCACGATATTCAGCGCCTGCAGCATATCCTGGATCTGCTGCTCCAGATCCGTCACAAAGGTGATCCCCGCGCAGGCCCTCTGGTTCATCATATCGCTTCCCATCTGCCTCTGGACGCCGGCAGAAGTGTCCTCATAGTTCAGCTGCAGCTGATTGTAATCCGGTTCTTCCCCGAAGGATTCCTCATACTGTGCCGGGGAGAGGAACATATAGTGCATCACATAGTTTTCCACGATCTCCACCACGGGAATCTTCGCGGTCCGTCCGTCCAGATCCGCTTCCACTGTATCTCCCACGGAGACTTTCAGCATCTTGGCGGTTTTTTCCGAAAGAGCCGCTCCCTGAAGGGGATAATCATATTTTTCCTGAGACACCCGGTCCTGCAGGGTTACGAAATCCTTTGCCTGCTCCGGATCCTCCGGGACATAGATCTGAACGTCTATAGAGTTGTCCCCGTTCTTCAGTTCCGCGTTTTCCATAGAGAGTTTCAGGGTCTCGTCCATACCCGGATAGCTTTCAGCGTAATCCGCCAGAGCTGCCTTCTGTTCTTTCGTGGCGCTGGAATCCAGAGATACCGCCGCATCATAGGTAAAAATCTCCACATACTGGCGTTTTGCCATGGCGGTGATGGAGTCCTGCAGGCCAAAGCCCACCAGCATCAGTCCCATACAGCCGCCGATACCGATAATGGTCATAATAAACCGTTTTTTATAGCGGAACAAATTCCGGAAGGTTGACTTTCTGTTAAAAGACAGATGCTTCCAGATAAAATGGATTCTCTCCAGCAAGATCCGCTTGCCGTTCTTCGGAGCTTCCGGCCGCATCAGTTCCGCCGGCTTTGCCCTCAGTTCGTGGAAGCAGGCCGCCAGGGTTGCGATGCCTGTGCTGGCCGCGGAAGCTGCCAAAGCCATAGCTCCCTGATCCCAGTTAATGGGAGTGCAGTAGGCCGGAAGGCCAATGTACATCATTCCATAGGCATCCATAATCACATAGGGCAGGGCCTTCTCGCCGATCCAAATTCCCAGAACCGCTCCCGTCACGGTGGCCAGCATGGCATAGCTGAAATATTTCATCGCGATCACGCCGTCGCTGTATCCCAGGGCTTTCAGCGTACCGATCTGGATCCGCTGCTCCTCCACCATCCGGGTCATGGCGGTCAGACTCACCAGCGCTGCCACCAGGAAAAAGAGTACCGGAAACACCTCGCCCAGATTCTTCATTCTCTCCGCGTCCTGGCTGAAGCTGGCCGCGGAAGCGATCTCGCTCCTGCCCAGCACATACCACTGCGGAACTTCCAGGTCATTCAGTTCTTCCTCTCCATCGGCGATCTGCTCTCTGGCGTCCGCCAGATCCGGCTGGGCTTCCTCCCGGGCATCCTCATATTCCTGTTCCGCCTCCTGAAGCTTCTGCCGGTTGTCTTCCAGTTCTTCCCAGCCCTCTTCCAGCTGTTTTCTTCCGTCCTCCAGCTGCGCTCTGGCATCCGCAAGTTCTTCCTCGCCCTCAGCCAGCTGAGCCTTTGCCTCCTGAATCTGACTTCGGTTGGCCTCGATCTCCTGCCGGCCGGCTTCCAGCTCGGCTTCTCCATCGGCAATCTGCTGTGCCGCGGCATCCAGCTGCGCTTTGCTGGCATCCAGCTGCGCGCGGCCCTGTTCCAGCTGCGGCGCGGCGGCATCCAGCTGCGCCTTTACCTGCTCCAGCGCCGGCGCGGCGGCATCCAGTTCCGCCTTTGCCGCCTCCAGTTCCGGTTTCGCTGCCTCCAGCTGGGCTTTGGCGGCATCCAGAGTGCCGCGGGACTCCTGCAGAGCCGCCTGTCCTTCCAGAAGTTCTCCGGCCTGCTCTGCCGCAGGCTGCAGAACCGCGCAGGATTCCACAATCTGCCGATATTCCGGATCCTGCATCCACTGGGAAGGATCAACCCCCTCCGCGGCAAACTGTTCCTCCAGCTGCCGCCGCAGAGCATCTGTCTGTTCAAACAGATCCACCGCCGCCTGGGGCTCCATCCCGGCCTGACTTACAAAGGCGTCCCATCCGGCCTGAAACACAGACTCCTGCCGGGCGTATTCTTCTTCTCCCTGCTGATAAGCCGCCGCGCCGGCGTCATACTGGGCCTTTTTCTCCTGGTAAGCCGCCAGACCCGCCTCATATCCGGCCCGGTTTTCCTCATAAGCCGCCGCGCCGGCATCATACTGGGCCTTCTGTTCCTGCCAGGCTGCCTCGCCGGCCTCATACTGCGCGAGACCGTCCTGATACTGAGCCCGGGCATTTTCCAGCTCCGCTCCGCTCTGCACCAGAACTGCTTCTCCCTCTTCCAGCTGAGCCTCGCCATAGGCGATTTCCTCTCTGGCGCTTTCCAGCTCCGCTTCCCCGTCTGTCAGTTCACCCTCTCCGTCCGCCAGCTCCTGCTGTTTCTCCTTCAGAGTTTCTTCTCCGTCCGCCAGTTCTTCCCATCCGTCGGCAATCTCCCGCTCCGCGTCGGAAAGTTCAGTCTCCCCCTCCTCCACCTGTTCTCTGGCATGGGAAAGTTCAGCCTCCGCGTCAGAGCGGATCTCCTCATATCTCCGCTGGCAGGCCGCGTCCGCGATCTCTTCCAGCCGCTCCTTTACAGGCTCTGTCAGATCGTCATACTCATCACTGTAGCTGAACGCGGCCTCCGCTCCCTGCACCTGCACATAGGCTTCCGTGTAGATATCCAGAGAAAAGGCCTCCGGCTTCACCAGCACAAAAGCGTCCATGTTGCCGTCGCCAATGGCGCTGCTGTCCCGGGTCAGCTCCATATAATAGGGCAGGGTGCCCCGCCCGACAATGGTGTATGTATCATAATTCAGGGCATCCTCCAGGGAATCCTCCGTGCCGGAGCGGACCGTGATCTGATCCCCGATCTCAAACCCCAGTTCCGTGGAGGCCAGCACATCCACCACACATTCATCCGCTGCTTCCGGCAGGCGCCCCTCCTCCAGGTTCACCCGGTTTACATCCTCCGTCAGGGCAATGAGTTTCAGAACGCTTTCTGTATCCCCGGTGTCGCACAGCACTTCCTGGGTATATCCCCCGGTCACACGCTCCACGCCTTCCACCTGACGCATATCCTCCAGATCCGCCTCGGTCAGTCCCAGAGTGCCCAGCACCCGGAAATCCATCAGGGCAGACTCGTCATAATAACGGTCCGCGGAGTACTTCATATCATAATTCGCGGAACGGATTCCGGAGTAAAAGGCCGCTCCCAGAAGAACTATAAAAAATATAGAAATAAATCTTCCTGAATTTCTCCGGATTTCCCGGAAAAAATCTTTTTTCAGCGCACTTTTCATTGTTCTTTACCACTCGATTTCTTCCACAGGCACAGGGTTTTCATTGTCTTCCATTTTACTTACCCGTCCGTTCCGAATGTGAATCACCCGGTCTGCCATGGGCGTCAGCGCGGAATTATGCGTAATCACCAGCACTGTCATACCCTTCTGCCGGCAGGTATCCTGCAAAAGCTTCAGAATCGCTTTTCCCGTTACATAGTCCAGAGCCCCTGTAGGCTCATCACAGAGAAGCAGCTTGGGATTCTTCGCCAGCGCCCTGGCAATGGCCACCCTCTGCTGCTCCCCTCCGGAAAGCTGTGCCGGAAAATTATCCATCCGGTCCTCCAGCCCTACTTCCCTCAAGACGGTTTCCGCATCCAGCGGATTCCTGCAGATCTGCAGCGCCAGCTCCACATTCTCCAGAGCCGTTAAATTCTGCATCAGATTGTAAAACTGAAATACAAAGCCGATGTCCTCCCGGCGGTACTGGATCAGGCCTTTTCCCCTGAGCCGGCTGATTTCCCGCCCATCCACAAAAACCTGTCCCTCCGTAGCTGTATCCATCCCCCCCAGAATGTTCAGCACCGTAGTTTTACCCGCCCCCGACGGGCCTACAATAATCACAAACTGTCCTTTCTCTATTTCAAAATTAATTCCATCGCAGGCCTTGATGGAGACCTCCCCCATCTGATAGACCTTGGTCACGTCCTTCATTGCCACATAAGCAGACATACCTGTCCTCCTCGCTTCTGAATCCGGCCGCTGCCGGACTTTCTTACTCATTCATCATAGCATACTTCCTTTTGCATGTATCTGAAAAAAATATTAAATTTGCAAAACATACTGTTAATTTCATGATATGATAGTGCCGTAAATAAAAGTTGCGAAAGGAGAACAAAGATGATCGTATTTGTATGTGTAGATGAGCGGAACGGCATGATGTTCAATCACCGCCGGCTGAGCCAGGACCGTGAACTGCGATCGTATATTCTAAAGCTTACAGCCGCTTCCAGACTGTGGATGAACCAATACAGCCGCAGCCAGTTTCCGGAGGATGCTTCCATTCAGGCAGATGAAAACTTTCTTTCTCTGGCGGGAAGCGATGATTACTGCTTTGTAGAAGACCAAGATCTGACGCCCTGGAAGAATAAAATAAAAAAAATCATTCTGTTTCGCTGGAACCGCAGTTATCCGGCGGATCAATATTTTAATCCGCATCTGCTGGAGGGGCGGACGCTGGTATTTACTGAAGAATTCAGGGGATTTTCCCACGAAAAAATCACTCGGGAGGATTATGAATAATGGGCGGCTTCAAGCAGTTCTATTCCCGGATTCTGATCCTGCTTCTTGCCGGAGCCCTGCTGTGTTCCGGATGCGCGGGAACAGCCGGAACACAGGACGCCGAACTATCTCCCAGCGGATCCCTCAGCGTTTCCGGCACGCCTGCGGAAGAGAACCCTTCTGCCGTCTGGAACGGGCAGCCATATACCGCCGTCAACGGCAATGTTCCCGGCTTTTCAGAAAAAGATCTGACCGCAGCTTCCTTCGAAAGCTACAGCGAACTGGACTCTCTGGGGCGCTGCGGAACCGCCTTTGCCTGTCTGGGGCAGGATCTTATGCCCCGGGGTGAGCGGGGGGATATCAGCGGAATTCACCCAACCGGCTGGCACAGTGTACAGTATGACTTTATAGATGGAAAAAATCTCTACAACCGCTGCCATCTCATTGGCTGGCAGCTCTCCGGCGAGGATGCCAACCGGAAGAATCTTATTACCGGAACCCGATACATGAATGTGGAAGGCATGCTTCCCTTTGAAAACATGGTAGCAGATTACATCAAAGAGACCGGCTGCCACGTCCTGTACCGGGTCACTCCCGTTTTTCAGGGCAGCAATCTGGTAGCGGACGGAGTTCTTATGGAGGCTATGTCCGTGGAGGATCAGGGAGAATCCATCTCCTTCTGCGTTTTTGTGCCCAATGTCCAGCCCGGAGTCGCCATTGACTATGCTGACGGGGACAGCCGTCCCGCTGATTCACAGTCAAGCCCGGAAAATGAAGAAGCTATCTATATTGTCAATACCAATACCCGCCGCTTCCATCTCCCTTCCTGCTCCAGCGTCCGGGAAATGAAGGAGTCCAACCGGGAAAATTTCACCGGCAGCCGGGAGGAACTCATCGAGGAGGGATATATTCCCTGCGGAAAGTGCAGGCCGTAGAAAGCGACCGATTTCTGCTTTGTCTAACGGAGTTGGGTCAGACGATCGGATCCTGTCTCCTTTTCCTCTTGATCAGGATGAGGATCAGCACAAGCAGTGCCAGCAGTCCGATGATCGTTCCGTAAAACAGCGGTTTGTTCATAAAGAACTGAATCATGATGTTAGAGGTTACCAGAACTGACAGAATGATGTCGACTCCTTCATCTCCCGGCGCTTCCTGCCCCAGCACATTGCCGGCGGCATCCGCGGCCGTAATCCGAACCGTCTGATACCGGTCAGAGCTGGAGATCGGCCGGCTGATAATTCCGTCTGCCTCTCGAAGCTCCTCCGCCCTGATAATTTCCGGCTCTCCGTCACCCACGGTAATGCTTACTGTATCCAGAGCCAGATTGTCCTTCACGTCCAGCATCATATTTCTGCTGTCCGCCATGTAGCGCCCTCCGTTCTCAATTCCGGATACCACTACTGTGGGCGCTGTTTTGTCAATGGTAAATTCAATGGGCAAGGCCCCGTCTGATTTTTTAACAGTTTGGTTGTTCACCTGGTTGGCCGCCTTGTCCCTGGAAGTGATGGTTACGTCATAGTTGCCTTCCTCGGCAAAATTTTCAGCCTTAATATGGTAATAGTTCACCCTCCAGGCTGCTTCATTTCTGGTTTTCTCAACCTCAAATTCGCTTCCCTCTTCCAGATTCTTCAGTTCGCCGTCCCGGTCCACCGCAATACTGTACGCGTCGATCTCATCCACATTGATCTCCATGACGCCGATCTCTGTCTCCTGATTGGCGTATCTGTATGCCGCGCCTCCCTGGTGAAGCCACTCATGGGAAGCTTCGTCCAGCACAAATACCGAACCGTAGCGGTTGACGGAGAATCTCACTGCTTTTTCCGTAAGGTTTCCGGCCAGGTCTGTGATCTTCGCCGTCAGGGTATACAGATCGTCCATCTCTTCCGTTCTGGCAAAATCACTGTACTGAATTCTCTGGCCATTCTCGATGGAGCTGATGCTGCTTTCCACGTTGGCATCACCGCTGTTGGCTCCGGTCAGAGTAATCTCCACGCCCTCCGGATCATAGTTAATATCCGTATACTCCACGCCGGGGGCTACCCTGTCTCTGTTGGCCGACTGATCCACGATATCAAAAATGTTGACCTGCGGCGCTGTCAGATCCACGGTAAAGTGATCCGGAATATACTCCTGAGCCGGATTTCCGGCCAGGTCGGTATACTGGATATCAAAGGTATACTCTCCGTCCGCGTCGTAAACCACGGTGGCTGTGTGCACGTTGCCGCTGCCGGAAAATCCTCCCAGAGACGGGGCAGCGATTCCCTGTCCTTCCAGAGAGGCCGTAATAGCCGTCTGCACGCTGGCCGCGTCAAAATTGTGTTCATTGATTGTCACCGCGGCGGTGCGGGATTCTTTATAGTAATTTCCGTGCCGCGCGTCGTTGTTGTCATAGGCTACGGTAATCACCGGCGCCGTCTTATCAATGGTAAATTCATCGGTCTGTCCGTACGCGGTGCTGTTGCCTGCCAGATCCACCGTGTTCAGCGTAAAGGTATAATCCCCGTCCTCCGGGAAGGACACCTGGCAGACCGCGGGAGCGCTGTCGGAAACGCCCATATCCTGGCTGACCGTCCAGCCGCCGATGCTGGCGGACGCGCCGTCTGTGTTGGTAATGGAAAGCTCCGTCCGGTTCGGATCAAAGTTCCGGTCCGTAATGGTCACTGTGGCGGTGCGGGTGGCGTTGTAATATCTGCCGTTGGCGGGATCGTTGAGATCCCAGGATACAGAGATGGACGGGGCCGTCACATCGATCTGAAGCGGTACGGCCTGGGCTGTGCCTTCGTTGTCTGCCCGGTCTGCGGCGCAGGCAGTCACCCGGACATCGTTGCTGTTATAGGTGTCCGCGTCCACGGTAATCTCCTGACTGAAGGTTTCTTCCCCGTTCAGGAGCCAGTTCCCTTGTCCGCTTTCATTGACATTTCCTGCCGCGGTAATTTCATACCATACCTCCCTCAGTCCGGCACAGGTCTCCCCTGCCTTTGGATCTGTCACGTCAATGCGCAGGCGCACATCCTCATTAAAAATGCCGTTCTCAGCATCCCCCGGATTCAGGACAGTCACGGTCACCTCCGGAGCAATGTTGTCCAGAATGAAACCATCGGAGCTTAAGTAGCTTACTCTCTCCGCGTAATTCGTTACTTTGGCATAAACCACGCACTGCCGGTTGGGGGACAGAGTTTCCTCCAAAGCTTCCGCGGCGACTCCCTCGCCGTAATTCTCTGTAGTCCAATCTATTTTTCCGTCAGCATCCATATTCCGCAGTTCCGTCTCAGTCAGGCTTTCTCTCATCACAACATACTGGATGGATTTAATTCCGGATCCCTCATCCGAACCGCTGGATACTGCTGTTTCATTGTGATTGGAAAACAGCCCGAAGGTAATGGCCTCTACAAATCGATCCCACATACTTTTTTCCAAGGTAATGGAAACATTTCCTCCGGGATTTGTTTGATCCACTGTAAAGTCAAAGGGAACAACTCCCTTTATCGTAACGTTTTCCGCCGTCCCGCCGTTTTCCACGTCAGCCGCTGCTGTCCGTTCCGCCATATCGCGGCAGACCAATTCCTCAATGACATAATTCGCGTCTCCCTTAAATGTAAAATACACAGTTACAGCATCCTCTGCGGCTTTTGCTGTCTCAGCGCTGAAATAATCATTGGAGTAACCCTGGTTCTCCAATGAAAAGGTCCATTTGTCTTCCAGCCCTGCTAAATTTTTCACAGCTACCGTAATCTTTGTATTCTTTAAATCCAGATTCCGGTCCGTTACCGTCAGCTCAGCTTCCCTTCCTGCCTGGAAATATCTGGCGCCGTGAAGCGGGTTGTCCTCCTCCATGTAGGTCAGGGAAACTGCCGGGGCCGTCTTATCCACGGTAAAGCTCTTTTCATCCGACTTGCTCGGTCCATTCCCAAAACTATCTGTAGAAGAAACCAAAACCTTTTCATATTTATGTTCCCCTGAGAAAGTCAGAGAATATGTATATTCTGAAAGGTCTTCGTCTGCCGACTCTGCCTCTATGCTTATCCCAGCCTGTGAATCTGTGTTCCCGGCAAAGGGCATTTCATGGCAGACTCCATCCTCTGTATAATGCAGCAATGTCTTTTCCGCATCAAAATGCGTGTCTTTAATCTTCACCTCCAACACAACATCGCCTTTTGCATATCCCTCCGTATTTGGCTCGCAGGAATCTGCTGCGTAATCCCAGGTAATTATTGCCGGTTTGGTGTCAATCTGGAAGGTTTTTTCATACGTTCCTGTATTTCCGGCCCTGTCCTTCGCCGTGATCTTCAGAATTAACGCATCGGAATTCACATCATCCGGAGCCTCAATGGTGAAAATTTTGCCTTCTTCCCAGGTGCCTTCTTCTCCAACAGTCAGCATATTTGTAATATCGTCGCCGCCATCATACAAGTTCCAGGTTACTGCATCCGCATCGATTCCGGAGGGTTCTTTTCCATTGTCCTGCGCTCCCTTCGTATCGTCCGCACGAACCGTAAACTCTATCTTTCCATCTTCTGTTAAATCCATCTCAGAATAGTTATCCTTCAGGTCAGAGACAGTAATCTGCGGAGGATAGTTATCCACCACCACTCCATTGGAAAGATACGTGGCTGCGTTTCCCACCTTATCTGTGGCACGGATCAGGATCAGCTTGTTCTCAAGCACAGAAGCCGCCTCCTGGGAAGTTCCCTCAAAGACCGGGATATCCTGTTTTAAGTCTTTGCCTCCCTCCTTCCAGGCTGACTCCGGCAGATTGTTTATAAAATCGCACCAGTCACCATTTTGATCGGAAGGCACATCTGCCACCGCGTAACTCCAGTGATCCACTCCTGCTCCGCCATCCGCAATCTCCACTTTTACCGAGTAGGTTCCCGAAACGTAAAGGCCAAACGTCATTCCTGCTATCAGCTTCTCCCACGGCGTCATGGTAAACTCCGGATCCTCCAGATTCAAAATGTCCACTGTGGGCGCCGCCGAATCCGCTTTAATCACCAGAGGGTATTTCTTTGTATACGCTCTTAAAATGTCACCGTCACCCTTTTTTTGCAGCTGATAAGTGATTTCCCTTCCATTCTCATCGGTTTCCCCTTTGTTTTTGTTGACAGTAATGACATTTTCTTCACTGATATTTATGCCGTTCTTTCCCTGTCCGGCCTCTATCAAAACCGTATTATAAAGATCACTGGTTTTACCGGCCGGAATCAGCTTCAGATTGCCCCCCTCATGATTATCGTATTGGCCTCTGATCCAGACGACTTCTTTCGTATCTTCTTTTTCCCGGCAGATGCCGTTCCCTGTAATTTCTGCGTAAGCAGGATCCTCAAGAGGATTGTCAATCTTCTGCTGTGTAATAATCAGAGCGCCCCATGATTTTTTTTCTTCCTCTTCCACTGTAATGTGGTAGTTGCCTGCATATTCACATCCCTTTTTTATCACGGGTTCAATATACAGATTACTTTCTGTTGTCTTATCCAAGCATACACACATGGGAGAAGAAATAGAAGAATGGTCGATGTAATCTACCGCCTTCTGAATCTCCTCAAATGCCTTCTCGGAGTCTTCCTTCAAAAAGCCGGTAGTTTCAGGATCGCGGCTTAAAACAGGGGATTGTATATATTTTTCAGTTCCATATTCCCGTTTTGCCTCTTCAAATCGAACCTTATAGTCTCTGTGCGTAATTTTCACCTGCACCGGAACACTGTCCAGGGAAACCTCATAATTTTCTCCGCCGCTGCTTAAAACAACATTTTTGACCTGCCCGGGTTCGGGTTTCAGTGTTTCTTCCTTACAGTGAACATCTTTCTTCCCATCATCTATCTTTTTTGTCCATTCAAAGGACTCAACCTTAACCGTATCTTGGGCAAGTACCGCCTCTTTATTCCTATCCGCGGAATTTTCTCTGGTGAAATTCTGTTCTGTCTGTTGTATTGCGGTAAACTTCGGAACTTCCATGAGGGAAGTCCCGTCATATACTTTTTCCACGGAAAACAGAGGAGTTTCTTCCGCGTTAAGTGAAATCTTTCTCCGGTCAATCACCACTCTGATTTCACCTACCGCGTCTGTGTAGCCCGGTGTTTTCCGTATAACTTTAACACGGAAATCTTCCTCCGGCCGTGTTGCCCTGCGGATCCTGAGGATTCCATACTGGTCTACACTGAAAGGTACGTCCAGATATCCCTGGCTGTTCTCATCGTTAATGGGTGTAATCTCTTCCTCCCGGCCGTCCTTCACGGCAATCAGCTTGTAACTGTAGGTATTATCCTTCGAGTCGGATACATTTGAGTTAGCTGTGTCGATGGGAATTTCATATATTCCCTTCCCCTGCTCCTCACCCGGATCTTTATAGTAGCTTCCGTATTCAACATGTGCTTCCAGAACTCCGCCGTTTTGCTCAAGGTCATTTCCATATACATCCTTTTCACACCATATCAGATCTTTTCTCGCGTTATATGTTCCGGATACTTCTATACTGGAGGAGGCGTATCTATCCGTCACCCCGCTGTATTCAGCGGTAAATCTCAATTCACCTCCGAATCCGTCCTCAGAATTCGCCTTATACCGGCACGCTGCTTGTCCGTCTGCAAGTTTCACCTTGTTGTCCGTATCAAAAGTACCTGATCCGCTTTCTTCTGTAAAGGTAACGATGCCTTCATTTCCCTGTGTTCCCGCAACAACAGCAGTCAGTGTCAGCTGGGTAATTCCTGCCTCTTTGCTGTCTGGTCCGGGCTCCACGATTAACTCTATCGAAGTATCTTTGACCGGAACCACCGGACAGTCAGTCTCATCCGGGATGTAGGACGCGCTGGCTGTTCCATAAGTAACTTCAACAGAAGCCTTAGCAATTCCCTGCTGTAGAACGGGCATTGTGACGGAAGTTCCCGTGGCTGTCTGATCTTCGAAAGCGCCTGAGAAAGACCAGTTATATTCTGCCCCTTCCACAGGCGTGCTCACCTCATATGTTACGCTTCCGTCTACCATGAAATCCCCTTTGCAGGTTATCTCCGGAACGGCAAGTCCCATTTCTACAGCCTGTACCTGAACCGGTTGATGCTCTACCGTCACCGAAACAGGATTTTCAAGGGTAAACCCTTCTTTTTCCGCCGTTAGAGAGTATTTTCCCGGGGGAACATTCTCAAGGGTGTACTCTCCATTTTCATCGGTCGCTGCCATTTTTTCCGGGCTTTCCAGAAGGGATACCTGCACGCCGGCTGCCGGACGATCTCCGCAGGTAACACAGCCTGTAACCGCGTATGTTTCCTCCGCCGGTTGATCCGCGTCCGGCTCCGTTTCTCCCGGTTCTCCGGATTTTTCTGTCTCTGCGCTTTCCGTCCGCACGCCGGCCGGATCCACAGCCATGACCGTTACAGGCTGAATCATTACGCTGACCAGCATCAGGGCCGTCAGCAGCAGAGACAGCAGTCTTTTACGGATGTTCCGCTTCTCCTTCATTCTTTTTCCTCCTACCAGTTTTTTTTGCAGTCGATTGCTCTATATGTATGATGGAATAAATTGCTGTTGGTCAAAAAGTGAAGATACAGGGCAGTCACAAATAAAAACAGAAAAATATATTCTGCCGCAGGATGGAACTGTTTCGATATATTTCCCGCGATTACCCCGATCAGGCTTACGATCAGAACACTGTCCGCAAGGACAGCGGCTCTGGTGCTGAAAAACCGGACAGCCGCCGGCCGCCGGCCTTTATCTGTATGAACGGACAAATATTTTCTGTTTTTCTTATGGATAAAGACGCAGGATAAAATCCCGCTCAGCAGCCCGCTCCAGAACAGTATGCCCACCGCGCAGTTCAGTCCCCGCTGCGTCAGCGTCTCCCTCTCTCCCGCCAGCGGCATCAGCAGAACCGCCAGGGAAATCAGGGAAAAACAGCACAGGGAAATCAAAAGCTGCTTTTTCAATTTTTTTCGCATATGTTTCCTTTCACTTTATACAAACTCATTGGTATGGGTCAGCAGAATTCCTTTTTTCAGAACAAACCGCCCATGGCTCTGATCTACCTCTGCCTGAGCCGAACGGATATTATATCCCATCCCCGGCAGCGCGGATGTTTCCTCCATGCCAACCCGTGAAAAGGGCTGCATGGGGTCCGTCTTCTGGGCCGGATTTTCAATCAGCTGATCCATCTCCACTTTTCTCACATGGTTCAGGCGGCGGCTGATGCCGCCTAAAGACCCGGAAGTTCCCGGTATGCGGAAACGCCCGGTCTGCGCGTTGCGCTCTTCCATCTGACGTACTTTTCTTTTCATGGACCGGCCTGTCCGCACGTTAAAAATATCCCTGATCCGGAACTTGAAAAAGAAAAATATACACAGTCCCAGACACACCAGAAAGAGAAGCATACATATCAGAGACAGGCTGTGGAACAGTTCAATCTTCTGCTGTATCTGCTGCATCCCGGCCACCTCCTTCTAAGTTTCCGGTATTAAATACCGCCGCCAGATTATTTCTGGCCATATTCAGATTTTCATATACCGCCTGCTTCAGTTCTTCCTCATAAGCGGCATTGGCGGTGCCATGAATGATCTCCATCTGATCCAGGCTTTCTTCCATTTTGTCCAGTTCCGCTTTCATCTGATCCTCTGTGATCCCCGCTCCCCGGAACTCTACCGCGCTGCTGAAGATCTGGGCAGTCAGTTCTTTATAGATCAGAAGTTTATTGACGTTGTTTCCCGTCTCCTCCCGCTCCTGATCCGCCATGCGGGTGAGATCCAGCCAGTAATCCGCATAGGATACCATAGAATCTCCCGCCTGATTCCGCACATTCAGGTTGTCGTAATAGCTGGCGATCTTGTACAGATTTTCCGCCCGCTCAATATTGGCCTGGTTCAGCTTTTCTGTAGGGGTGGCTTCAGCGGCAATCCCCAGCCATTTTTTTGCCGCGGCCTTATTTCCGGTCCCCTCGTAGGAATAAAAATAGGCAATGCCCAGATCATAGGCAAATTCTTCATAGGCTTCTTTATTGGTTTCCAGATATTCTTCATTGCTGCGGCTGCTGTCCCCCACAATTCCCAGCATCCGGCGCATCTGCTGCTCCTCTTCTTCAGAAAACACGCAGACCGTGTTTTTCTCATTTCCGCTGTTTTCATTATGCTGCCAGAGAAAGAAATTCAAAAGTTCCTCATAGGCTTCTCCCCTGGAAGGGGCCAGTTCGATGGCGCTGGTAAAATATTCCACGCACTCCTGGGGGTCGGTGGTCGCCAGGGATTCCGCCTCGCTGATATATGCGTCATAGGTTTTGGATGTTGTAACATTTTCCGCCGTCCGGAAGCCCACCATGCCAATCCCCGCAGCCGTTCCCAGGAAAGCTGTGGTGAGAAAGGTTCTCCATTTCCGGGTCTGCGCTCTTCTGTACTCAACATCCAATTCCGTATAGTGTTCCAGATCATACATCAATTCCGCGCAGGACTGATACCGGTCCGCCGGATTCTGCTGGGTGCATTTCAGGATAATTTCCTCCAATCCGGAGGAAAGCTTGGGATTCCAATACCGGATCGGGTACATTTCAAAGGGCGGTTCGCTGGGATTATGTCCTGTCAGCAGATGATACAAAGTCGCTCCCAGACAGTAAATATCCGTCCTGCCATCCGTCTGGCCGTGTCCGCCGTACTGTTCCGGCGCCGCGTAACCCCGGGTTCCCAGGCAGACTGTATCCGCCACACGGTTCTCTTTAAACTCTCTGGCAATGCCGAAATCAATCAGCATAACCCTCCCATCCGGTTTCAGCATAACATTCGCGGGCTTCATATCCCGATAGATGATGGGCGGCTTCCGTGAATGAAGATATCCCAGAACATCGCAGAGTTGTTTTGCCCACTCTACTACATCTTCCTGCTTCTGGGCGCCCTGCTCCTGCAGAATGCTGTTGAGGGACTTTCCCTCGATATAGTCCATAACAATGAGAAAGGTTCCGTCCCCGTCAATCACGTCAATGATGCTGGGCAGATTGGGATGGTTCAGCTTTTTCAGAAGATCCGTCTCAGCGATCAGCCCCTGCTTTACCACCTCAAAATTCTGAACACCGTCCTTCCGCACCTCTTTGATGGCCCACTGTTTATTGGCCCTTTCATTCATCGCGAGATAGACAACGCTCATACCGCCCTGCCCGATTTTATTCAGTATTTTATATTTTCCGTCTATAATTGATCCTATCTGCAGCATGTCAGCCCCCTCAGCAGGCGCGTATCAGCACAACGGAAATGTTGTCGCTTTCGTTTCTCGCCTTGTTTAGTTCTGTAAAATAAACCGCGTTCTCCTGCATACTCCGCTCTGTCCGCATGCGGAAGGGATTCAGCCTCTCATAAAATTCCGATGGAGAGATCACATGGCGGAAGCCGTCCGAGCAGAGCATAAATACCTGGTCTCTTTTGTATTCTCCCACATAAAAATCCGGGGCGATCACACCGCTGGCTCCCACACACTGCAGAAGCACATTCCTCTGGGGGCTGACCCTGGCTTCTTCCGGAGTCATGCGTCCCATCTCCATTTCCCGCTGTACCACCGTCTGATCCCGGGTCAGCTGAACGATGGAATCGCTGATCAGGTACGTCCTGGAATCCCCGACGTTGATAATATAGTAGACTCCGTTTACCAGAAGGACCGCCACCACCGTGGTTCCCAAGCTGACTCCCTTTTTTCTTCCATATCCGGCAATGCGGGTATTGGCCTTGCGGATCACTTCTTCCCAGCTTTTGCGGAGAGTGTCCGCCTCAATACCACCGTACAGCATGGCCGGAAACTGGCAGTGAAACCATTGAACAAAATCCCGGATCAGGACGGCACTGGCGACCTCGCCTTTCGCGAGGCCGCCCATTCCGTCGCAGACCACTGCCATGGCCACTTCCCCGTGATCCGTATCGGCAGTCTCCACGTACACTGAATCCTGATTTGTGCTTTTTCTAATTCCTACGTCTGTATGTACCGCTGTTAAATAATTCATTCTCTCCTAACCTAAATGAAATTCAAATTCTTCATCTGCCATACAATCTGTATTCATAATGCTAACTTTTTCAACCGCTCCCGGCACAATTATAATTTGCAGTGTCTGAAACAGATGATTCCTTTTTTCAGCGTCGGCTGCTAATACGAATCCTCGCGCTGTTTCGATAATATGGGGTCGCATTTCAGCAGCTTTCATTTTATTCCCTTCGGCAGTTTGATAACTCCCCGCAGATACGTTCCGAAAATCAAGACTGCTATTACCGGAAACCGTCCGCAGTATTTTCTGAAATTCGGATATTTGTGCGTTCTCCAGAAACCTCTGCCCCGGAGGAAAGCGAGCTTTTGTGCAGCGCCGATGAAACCGCCGCTTTTCTTCAAAAATTAATAGAGTAAACAACTGAGAAACCTCTGAGATCTGAGGAAGAGCCGCCGCCTCAAACGGCAGCTCTTCCTGTAAGAATTGTTGAATTGAAATTAAAAATAGATTGAAAGAAAATCGAGAAATTACTGGGGGATTTTCAGCCCGTCTGTCATGGTGCTTCCATTTTCATAGATGCCATCGGCATCAACGTAGTGGAAACCCCGGAGACGGTAGTAATAGCCCTGGGGGACGGAAATGGTGTATCCTTTTACATTCATACTATCATTATACTCAACTGTTTTCCAATAATCATATGTACTAAAACTGTCCCCATCATATTTTTCCAGATATAAATATAATCCCACTTCGTCAGCGTCTATCGCTGCCAATGTCTCCCCATAAATTCCCGCTTTTCCGTCCAAATCCGTCAGCTGAATAAATCCTCTGACAAAAACTCTTCCCCTTGTTCTTGGAATATAGGTATCTTCTACCACACCTGTTGCTTCAGTATTGATAGTACCCCTATCGCTTGTTTCTGCCATAACAGGCATCACCAAAAAGGTTACGCTTGAAATTCCTACGACAATCCCTGCAATTTTTTTGAAAAATTTTCTCATTCCCTGTTTTTCCTTTCCGTTTTTCAAAAAAATTCGACAGTGATTCTAAAGTATTACTGTGAGAACTGCATATTTCGCAAAATCTCTATTAATACATCTCTTTCACTTATACCGCTAATTTCATACGTACAATTTTGATAAACCCATTTTCCTAAATACCTTTTATATGATTCACCGCCTGAACTATCTTTTGATACCCGTATCTGCACCTCCTCCCCCTGCACGCCGGCGTGAATATTTTCTACATATTCCCCGTTCGGATTATCGCTTTGGACTACTGCATCTACATCGTTTTTTGAGGCTGTTAAATATATATAACTTTTTTTAAATCCATACTGAAACACTATGCTTTTACGTACAGTGTCTATTGTAGCCTTAACAAAACGCATCCCCGCCGGCACATAATAAAACTCCGGCATCGCAATCCCCAATTCTTCCCAGGCCTGTTCCCTTGCCTCCTGCTCTGATGTCTCCACCACTATGTTGTCTCCGCCATTGTCACTTTTCTCTGTCTCACTGCCTTCAAACAAAGACTGCCACCTCCCCAGCCAATACATCCGGTTCCCCTCACTGGTCAGTGTCATACTGAAGATCAGCACCACCGCTGCCGCCAGCACTCCGGTCAGCTTCAGGGGCTGGCGCCAGAAACTTTTTCTGCAAGCAGTTTTCCGGCTGGAAGACAGTTCTTCCGCCCCTGCCGCTTTTTTCTCCGAAAGCGGATCTGCCGCACTGGAGGTTTTTTCGTCCTCCTGAATTTTCTCCATAATATTCTGATAAATTTCTGCCTTTTTTTCTTCAGAAAGTACGGCATGGAAGGGTTCCGCCTGTTTCTCGATCTCCTCTGCTTCCGCGTTCATAGCCGCTGTCAGCCGCTGTTTCCACTCTTTCTCTTTTTTCTTGCTCATCCCTGCTCCCTTTGCTGTTTTCCTGCCCGGATAATGCCTTGACTTTTCGCCTTACAGGACTAATAATATCATCATAATCTATCCCCATGACAGGAGGAATTTTCATGAAACATATAGTGCTCACCGGCGGCGGTACTGCCGGCCATGTAACCCCTAATATCGCTCTGATACCGAAACTTCAGGAACTGGGCTATCAGATTTCCTACATCGGCTCCCGCGATGGGATTGAAAAAAAACTAATTGAAGATATGGATATTCCCTACTACGGAATTTCCTCCGGAAAGCTTCGCCGCTACCTGAACCTTAAAAATCTCTCGGATCCCTTCCGGGTACTGAAGGGAATCAGCGAAGCCAAAAAAATTCTCCGGGATCTGAATCCCAATATCATTTTCTCCAAGGGAGGCTTTGTGGCCGTTCCCGTAGTATTGGCAGCAAAAAGCCGTAAAATCCCGGTAATCATCCATGAATCGGACATGACCCCCGGTCTGGCAAACCGCCTCTGTATTCCCTCCGCTGCCAGAGTCTGCTGCAATTTTCCTGAAACTGTCTCCAGCCTTCCGGCTGACAAGGCAGTTGTCACAGGAACGCCCATCCGGGAAGAACTTCTCCGGGGCAGTAAACTGGCAGCCCTGAACTTCTGCGGATTTACCGCCAATAAACCGGTGATTCTGGTAATCGGCGGAAGTCTGGGATCTGTGGCAGTCAACGACGCGGTCCGGGAAATCCTTCCGGAACTGCTGAAAACCTTCCAGGTAATCCACCTCTGCGGCAAAGACAAGCTGGATCCATCCCTGGATCACACAGAGGGATATGTGCAGTATGAATACATCAAAAAAGAACTGGCGGATCTCTTTGCCCTGGCGGATCTGGTGATTTCCCGGGCCGGCGCCAACGCGATCTGCGAGATCAGCGCGCTGGCAAAGCCCAATCTTCTGATTCCCCTGTCCGCCAAGGCCAGCAGAGGCGATCAGATCCTGAATGCCCGCTCTTTCGAAAAACAGGGCTTCAGTATGGTTCTGGAAGAAGAGGAACTCACCGGCGAATCCCTGCTCTCCTCCATTCATCAGCTGTATGAAAACCGGGAGACCTACATTGCTGCCATGAAAGCCAGCCACCAGATAGATTCTATCTCAAAAATCCTCTCCCTGATCCAGGAGTGTGAGCGAAAAGGCTAAAGCAGTTCCCTCAGTTCTTTTCCGAAATGTTCCCGCAGCCAGGCTCTGGCACGGTGATGCTTGACCCGCAGATGATTGATGGAGAGCCCAAGTTCCTGTGCCACTTCCGCTGTGGGAGCGCCTTCCACATCCAGCCGCATGACGATCTCGTACCACTCTTTGTTCTTTTCGTACAGAGCCAGAAAGAGATTGCCGGCAAATTCTCTCAGGAGGAAATCGTCCAGGATCCGGTCCGGAGTGTAAGGCTCATGATATGTATCCTTTTCCTCCGGATCCGGATTTGCTTCTCTCCGCCTGGTCCGTTTTCTCAGAGCATCGATGGCTGTCAGCCTGGATACTACCAGCAGCCAGCCTTTGATGCTCTTCTCGTCCAGTCCGTCGATGGCCCTGTACATTTTTATAAATACCTCCTGGCAGACATCCTGTGCCAGATGATAATCTCTTACCATACTGTATGCGGCGTAGTGAACCAGATCCACATACTTCTGGTAAACGCGGTCAAAGTCCGAAATTTTCATACCTGCACTTCCCGTTCCGGAACTATTTCAGCGCTTCTCGCATACACGCCGTAATCTCCTGTCTGTCTTCCTCCGTCAGGGTTCCCGGGGTCCAGGTCACCCCTGCGTTGTCCCCTGTATATCTGGGAATAACATGTATATGGAAATGGAACACTGTCTGTCCCGCGGCCTCTCCGTTATTCTGGACAATATTATAGCCATCGCAGCGCAGGGCCTTCCGTCCTGCGGAAACGATCTTTTTTGCCAGAATCATAGCCTTGGCAGCCAGTTCCTCCGGTATCTCACAGAGATCCGCGTAATGTGCTTTGGGAAGGATCAGCGCGTGCCCTCTGGCAGCCGGCCCCAGATCCAGGATGACTCTGAAATCTTCGTCCTCATACAGGGTGGCAGAGGGAATCTCCCCCGCGGCAATTTTGCAAAAGATACAATCCATTGTCTGTTACCTCCTTAAAAAATATGGAAATCCCTCAGCTGACTCATCCGAATACGGCGCAGTTTTCTGTCAGCCCAGGGATCTTCTTTATTGTGTCAAATCCCGTCGCAATTTGCAACACTTTTTTCGTTGCAAACGGAAAATCCCCATGCTACACTTTTTCAGGAAAGGGGGCTGCCATGAACGCTCAGAATTACCGCCTGCTGCTGTCAAAATTCTCCCATGAAATCCGCAATCCCGTGGCTTTGATCAGCAGTTTTCTGCAGCTGCTGCGCCGGGAACATCCGGAAATAGCATCCAGCCTATATTACCGGAACATTCAGGAGAATATGGGGCTGCTCCGGCAGCTGCTGGATGATATGTCCCATTTTAACAATGCGGACAGACTTCACAGAGAGCCCACCGATCTGTGCCGGCTCCTTCGGGAGGCGGCATCTTCCGCCGCGGCCGTTCTCTCCGAAAGAAATATCTCTCTGCGCCTGGATTTGCCGGAGGCTCTTCCCGTTCTTTCTCTGGATCAAAATAAAATACGGCAGGTTTTTTATAATCTGTTCCGCAACGCGGAGGAAGCTATGCCGGAGGGCGGCGTTATCTCTGTATCTGCCTGGGAAGAAGAGCAGCAGATTTTCATCCGAGTAACAGACAGCGGCCCTTCCATTCCCCGGGAATTTCTTCCCACGCTTTTTGAGCCTCTGGTGACTCATAAAAAGGAAGGCACCGGCCTGGGGCTGGCGGTTTGCAGAGAAATTCTCAAAGCCCATCAGGGATCCATTTCAGCCGCCTCTGACGGGACACCCGCCTTTACCATTGCCCTCTCGGTGAATTAAAGGAATTCTGCCTGTTTCTTCGCAGCATCCGGGGCAGGTTCATGACTGCCATCAGCAGCGCCCCGGCCAGAAATCCTCCCAGATGGGCCCATCCGTCCACGCCTGCGGACTGAAATCCCACCCAGATGGACAGAACCGACATGATGGCCACCCTCTGAAGGGTCAGCTCTTCCAACCGGCCTTTATGAAAAATCAGCAGAACCACCAGCCCTCCCAGAACCGCGAAGATAGCTCCCGAAGCTCCGGCGGACACAGTCATCTCTCCCTGGCTGACCTCATGTCTCCAGGAAAACACGCTGGCAGCTGTTCCTCCTGCTAAATACAGGATCAGGTAGCGGATTTTGCCGATGAACCTCTCCATATAATCCCCCAGAAAAAACAGCAGCAGCATATTGTTGAGCAGATGCTGGAATCCGAAATGCAGAAACATGCAGGTAAACAGCCTGTAGTATTCTCCTGCCTCCACCAGGGGCGTAAAAGAAGCGCCCCAGCGGATCATATGCAGAGTATCTTCTGAACTTCCTGTCAGTTCCACCAGTAAAAAGATCAGAATATTGATTCCTACCAGGATATAATTCACCCAGCTTTTTCTGGAACGCCTGCGCATCCTGTCAATAATATCCTCATCAGGGCTGTAGTATTCTTCCGGCCTGTACCTCATCCGTCCTCCTTCTGCTTCAAGAGCCTTCTGCTGTCCGCCGCGCCGGGGCCGGACAATATTTCTTATCGGCTATACTATACTACTTTCGGTACAGGTACGTCAAATCCGCAAATTGTATTTCATCGCCGTCCTTCAGGCGTTCTTCTTTCCCCGGATCCAGCAGGATCTGATTGACTCTGGTTCCATTTCTGGAATTCAGGTCGCTGATCCGGTAGGTTTCCCCGTCCCACACCAGACGGGCATGGATGCGGCTCACCGCCGGCGCGTCCAGAACCAGATCCGCGTTCTGCCTGCTTTTTCCGATCAGCAGTACCTCTTTATCCAACGGAATCGCCTCCGGACCGCCCGGAGAAAGGGGAATCAGCCTGCCACAGCGCCGTCTTTCTCCCCCGGAGAGGCAGGCCGTTCCCTCCTCCCGGGGAAAGGATGCCTTTTGTTTTATTTCCTTTTCCTGTTCTGAGGGAAGCTCCCGAAATCTTTCCGGCTGATCCGCCGGCTCCTCCCGGTTTTTGAATTTTTTCTCCGACTGCTGCCGGAAATAGAGTCCGTAGATCAGCAGCCCCGCTCCGGCCAGAACGCACAGAGCCGTCAGACCCTCTGCCGGCCTTCCAAGCCATACCGCGCTCCCCAGCAGCAGCGCGGCCCCTGCCGCCGCTCCGGCCAGCGCCGCCGCCTTTTTCCGGCTTCTCCCGGGACTTTCCTGTTCATCCTCTGAAAAAAAGGAATCCAGCAGCTCTTCTCTCGTGCCCGGCGCCCGTTCTCTCTCCCATTCCCTTTTCTCCTCCGGCGTAAATTCTTCCGCCTCCGTCTTCCTCGCGAACTCCTCGGGAAAAACCTGCCTCTCCGAGCCGGTTGTGCAGAGCAGCTTCTGAATGTCCTCCGCCGTAAAGCTGTCCCCCACGGAAAGCTGATAAAAGGCGTATCCCATGACTACGCCCCGCCGGTCCCTGTTGTCCAGTCTCGGGAGAAGAAACTCGCTGAATTCCCTCATCTGCCGATTCAGGGCCACGGCATTTCCCGGGAGATAACAAAACCAGACCTGATCTCTGTCCGGGCTCATATAGATGAACCTGGGATCCAGCAGAAACCCGTCCATGCTCAGCAGAAAATTTTTTATGGTATTCAGCCCTTCCACCAGGCTTTTCAGAATGATTTCCAGAGACTGGGCAGATATTTTCTGATGCTCAAACAAAGTTTCCAGGGACTGCTTGGAGGTTATATCATAATAAAACAGCAGTCTTCCGTCCATCTGATGCACTTTGCAGCCCAGAAACCCTTTCAGTTCATTGGCCATCAGCATCCGCACCTGGTAAGAGGCCAGATCCGGCTGCTCCTCCTCCGACAGCACCAGGCAATTACTGTATAAATCTCTTCGGTACTCTACCTGCAAAATCCGCGCCCCCATTCTTTTATTCCGTATTCAGCAGCCCATTCATCAGCCGGGCCTGACGTATGTATTCCGCCGGCCGGATCTTTTCCACTGAAACATCGGCCTTCCATGTCAGCCGCATTCCGGAAAATCCCGGCAGAACATATCCCTGCATCCGGATCGTGGTGGCCTGCCCTGTACCCTCGGTCTTTGCGTCAGGAAGCTCTCCCGGCATCACCCGGTCCTGAAGCCTCAGATTCAGCTTTTCCGCCGCAAGCTCCTCCGGCGTCAGATCTCCCGTTTCTCCCTCTCTTCCGTTGGCCGCCAGAACCGCTTCATAGGCTGCCGCCTGGTACCACACCACATTATGTATATAAAAATTCAGCGCTGTCAGAAGTGCCGCACAGAACCAGGAGATGGGCACAATAAAAGCCGCCTCCACTGTAAGACTCCCCCGACGGATCTGTTTTTTCACAGAAACCACCCTATCCTTTCTGCTAAATAGGCTGCCAGAAGAAAGGGGATAAAAGGAAGCTCCCGGACTCCCCTCTTCCTCGTCTTTATCACAATTCCTGCCGCGGAAACGGCAAACAGGGCCAGACAAAGTGTCCAAAGGCATTCCCCAAACCCCAGACAGATTCCGCCGGCGCAGACCACCAGTCCGTCTCCGGCTCCCATCTGTCCCCTGCTGATCAGGCTGGAAATCAGGCAGAACAGTCCGGGGATCAGACCGGAAGCCAGAGCCCTGGGATCCGTGTTTTTTCCAACCAGCTGCCAGACAGTCCCCAGAACAGCTGCCAGCAGCGTAAATTTCAGGCAGATTTCCCTTTTTCTCATATCCTGCAGACTGTTGACTCCCAGCAGTACAATCCACAGGATCCGCTCCGGACTCACGCTGCCGCCGCGGCCATCAGTTCCTGGCAGCGGCTGCAGCAGGGAATTCCTTCCAGAGAGTCCTGTTCCACCAACCGCACGCCCCGCTTCAGTCCGCTGCACTCCAGCGAATTGTGGTAGCAGTCTCCCTGATCCGTTACCAGAACCAGCGGGCTGATCCCGCCGTTTCCCACGCATTTCTCGCAGGGCCGGTAAACTTCTCCCTGAGCATTGCGCAGATGTTCCAAGGCGTTTCCGGGAACTCTGCGGATGCTTAGGGACAGATGGCTGCAGCGGGAGGTTGTGTGATAAACCTCCCCATGTTCAGTCATGTACACCAAAACCGGAGCATCTTCCGCCGCAGTCTCTCCCTCCTCCGGATCTCTTCCCACCCAGGGACGGACTCTTCCTCTGCAGTCAAACTCCAGGGCCGGCAGCGGCAGAAACGGAATCTGAAAGGCTGCCCGCTCTCTCAGATCTATCACCGTATCCGCCTCCGCACTGTGGGCAAACATGCCCAGCTTTTCTGCCTGTTCCTGCAGCCGTATGGTTGTCTCCATATGCAGAGCATACACCTTCATGAGAAAAATGCAGGACAGGACAGCCAGAAAAAACATGGGGAGGACCATAGCCGCCTCCGCCGTGAGGCTGCCTCTGCGGAAGGCGCGGAAGGCTGCCCTTTTACCGGATCTGGTATTCTCCGTTTTCGGGGTAAGGGAATACCTGTCTTTTTTCAGAAGAGAGATTTGTTTTATTTTTAAGAATTTGAAATGCATAAAGATATGAACATTCTGATTTGATTTTCCAGAACTGTGTGAATCCGCGTAAAAGGGCACCCTTCCGCACCTCCTCTCCGGAGGAACTCCCGCCTGTTCCTGTCCCGGTCAGGAGCCCTCCATATCATAGCCGTAGCTTCTTGTAATATAGATTGGCTGAATGTCTGCCTGCCCCCTCAGACAGATCTCCGCCGCGTACACGCAGGAATCCAGACAGAAGTCAGGCCTTGCGCAGCGAACGCGGATATTGTGTTCCGTCAGATCCATCGCCGCTTCAGTAAGGGCCTCCTGGCTTTCCGCAAACAGCAGCATCCGCAGATACCATGTATAATCCATCCCTTTTCCACTGTCTCTTTCTCCTCCTGCCGCTGTCAGTATTCCGGACAATCCCGTCAGAGACAGCTGCCAGGAACTGTCGTCCTTCACCAGCGGTATCTTCCCTCCCTCCAGCAGTACCCGAAGATCTAGAATACTCTCGCCGTAGGCCCAGCAGCCCTTCAAAACCATGGAAACAAGCGGCTGAATCTGAGGCATCAGCAGCGCGAGACTGATGATCCAGGCCATCTGATCCGCTTCCGCTCCTCTGACTGAACTGGTCATCAGATACAGAAAATTGGAAGCTCCCCGGATCATCATCAGACGGTCCAGCACCGTCTTCAGATTTTCTCTGTCACTGTTTTTTCTCCCTATGGCATATTCCACCTGGTATTTCAGCCCCTCCTCCTGGCTCTGGCTGGTATAGCAGGGAAAGGTTTCCGCCAGGAACTCCAGCATCAGCAGTCTGTCAAAGGTCCCATCCTCGTCCCGGGGCAGCATTCCCATTCCCTGCTGCAGGGTTCTGCGGCTGACCAGCTGTTCCTCCCCCAGCGTATACGCCGACAGATTGGCAGGATCCGGAATCGCCAGGGTCAGTATTCCCATCGTTCTCATTCCCAGAACGATATCAATGGGATTCTGAAAATTTTCCGGTACTTCCTGAGAAGCCGAATCCTCCGGTACCATCTCTGAGTCCGTCAGAAATACCGTCCCGGAAACGCCTTTCTTAAAAGCCGTACCCTCTCCCCCTGTCTGCCCCGCCGCTGTTTCCAGGCAGGATTCGTATTCCCGAATGGCCCCTTCCGGATCCGCGTTTCTCTGATACTCTTCCTGCTCCCCGGAAATCTCCCATCCGTCTGTAAGCTCTGCCGCCAGCATCTGAACTCCCGCGGTTCCCAGCCGTTCCGCCATGATCCGGCTCACCTGGCTCTGAAACGCGGCTCCCGACTGATCGGTAGCCAGCAGATATCCGGTTACTTCTCCCCCTGAGAGCTGAAAACCCGATAATGTTCTGGCTCCGCCCACGCCCTTCCCCGGATCCACGATATACTCCGCCGCCTCTGTCACCTCCCGGCAGATCCTGCCGGGCTGCAGATCTTTTCCTCCGTAGCCGCCGTCCAGAAACAGGAGGCCGTATTCTTCAAAAAGATCCCGGTCATATCCCGCGAAAAGGGAATACAGTCCCTGTTCCAGCGCGCTGGACATCAGGACCCGTCCGTCCGCTATGCGGACAGAACGGATACTGTAAAGAACCAGCGACAGGCTCAGGCCCAGCACCAGGCTCAGCTGCAGTGTAATACTTCCCCTTTTCATTCTCTCTTCCCCCTTCAGCCGCGGGTTTATTCCGGCTCAGACTGTATTGCTCTGATTGGTAATCTTTTCCAGAATACTTTTCACCAGACTGGTAATCTGATCCTTAAAAATGATTACCAGCCCGATCAGAACCACCAGAATCAGAATAATCTCCACCACCCCCACAGCATCCTCTTCCTTCAGAAACTGTCTCAATTCTCCCATAAACTCCTCCTTTCTGTCCCGCCGCTTTAAATAGAAAGAAACGCGGGAACTACCATCAGTATCAGAACCACCAGCAGCATGATCCCCATAGGGAGCAGCAGGCGGGTGCCGGCCTTCTCCCCCTCCGCTCTGGCCTGGCGCCGCCTCTCCTCCAACGCCGCGCTCACCTCCCTCTCCAGCAGCGGCCCCAGTTCCCGTCTGCCTTTTTTCAGATTCTGCACCAGCAGCACGGAAAGATTTTTAAACTCCGGCAGGCGGCTTCTGTTTCCAAAATTTTCATAGGCCTCCTGCTCCGAAACCCCTCCTGCCATTTCGTAGTAAGCACCTGCGATTTCTTCATAGGCAGGTCTTTTCGCTCCTTTTTCTTTTTCCAGCTGTCTTTTATAATCCGCCGTAATTTTTTCAAATATTTTTCTCATCCCCAGCCCCGCTCCCAGCAGCAGCTGAATTCTGCTCATTACTTCCGGGTATTCCCGCTTCATCTCTTCCTGTATCTTCTGTTCCCGTTTCCAGGCTTCATTCTTTCTGAAAAATACCAGAAGCGCTCCGGCGATCAGGGACAGCACTGCTATATAGCCGCCTTTTTCTTCTCTCTTCCGGAACCAGGTAATCTGCTCTCCATTCGCCGCCGAAGGCAGGCGGTAACTGGTTCCTCGGTTGTTTTCATTGACTCTCTCTGTCTCCTCCGCCAGCAGTTCGCCCAGATCTTCCGGTTTTTCCCCCGGATATACTCTCAAGGTCCGGGTATATACCAGCGATTCTTCCTGCAGCATGAGTTCTCCTTTGAGAATCACTTTCCCTCCTGTCTCTGGAATTTCCGGCCCCAGGCGCCCCTGCCAGTCCAGCAGTCCGCTGTCGCTGGTACTCCAGCGGACGGTTACCGGAGAATCCTCGAACTGTTCCGGAAGATACAGATCCCGGCGGACTTCCTCAAAGGAAGAATTGTCCCCCAGAATCATCCCGTCCAGTTCTTCCAGCTTTTCCTGCAGCATAGTTCTCGCTTCCTCGGATGTCCAGTCCGCCTGTGGAATCCGCAGAGTCACGGCTTCCCGTTCCCCCTCTTCTGTCTCCGCCTCGAGAGCCACTTCTGTGGTTTCCCCGTACCTCCGCTCCAGTTCTGTCACCGGCTGTTCCTTCTCCAGCATCCCCGCGGCAGTCAGACCGGTTCCCAGAAGGTTTCCGCAGAGAATCAGCAGCAGCACCTGCCGGTCTAATTTTTTTCGATACATCCAGAGAACCAGAAAAATCATCCCATGCAATATCAGCATATGTCTTCCCCCTATAATTCCGTCTGGATCATCCGTTTTCCCAGCCAGAAAGCGAACAGATATAATCCCAGGCAGAGACTCATCACTGCCGCCCCTGTAAGATTTCCGTATAACTGTTGGATAAAACCGTCAAAGGAAAATCTGAGATACAGAATCATGCCAACCGGGACCAGGCTCATAATCTGCTGCTCATATTTCTTCGCCGCCTGGGCGGCGTCTATCTCCTTCCGGGTTTCTACCCTCTCCCGGATGGTCCTTTCTGTATTTTCCAGAATTTTATCCAGCGGTCCTCCCATACGTCTGGCGATGGTAAGAACCTCCGCGAAATTCCGGATATCCTCTACCTGGCTCCTCTGTCCCAGTTCCGCGAAAAGCTCCCCCACGGGAATCTGCAGCCGGATCTGAACGCCGATTCTCTCCATTTCCCTGACCGCCTCATCTTCCGGTCCGTAGAGTTTTTTTATATCCTTCAGGGCTTCCAGCAGACCGTTTTCCAGGGAATACCCTGCAGACAGGGCTGTCCGCAGAGAGGAGAGAATTTCCCGGAAATGGTAATTCAGGCGTTTTCTCCTATCCTCCGCCAGCTGTTTTTTCTTTCCCGCGATGTACCAGACCGCCAGAGGTACTCCCACAGGAACCGCCATCCAGGTATGGTAGCAGAGCCATACGGCAAACCCGCCCAGCCCGCAGCCCGCGGCCAGATACCGGACCCATTCGCCGGCGGAAAAGAAATACCTGTCATATCTGATTTTTTCCTTCTGCCTTCTGTTTTTCATCTCTGTATCTCTCCAGCTTTCTTCTTCTCTGAAGCTCCCCGGTCCGCTCCAGTTCTCCCGTGGAAGCTCTGCGGTACAGGGAAGCCACCTGTACTTCCCCCTCCTGTACGCCGGTGATCTCCCCGATCTCCTCCACTTTCCTTCTGCCTTCCCTGTCCCTCTCCAAATGTATCAGCACCTGGATGCCGGCGGCGATCTGGCGGCGGATCACTTCCGCCGGGAGACGGGTGCCCATCAGGGCCATCATCTCAAGCCTTCCCGCCATGTCCTGGATACTGTTGGCATGGGCGCTTCCCAGGCTCCCCTCATGTCCGGTGTTCAGGCAGTTAAGAAAATCCCCTGCCTCCGCTCCCCGGACCTCGCCGATGATAATCCGGTTCGGCCGCATTCTCAGGGCAGTCCGGATCAGATCCCGGATACTGATCTCCCGGCCGCCCTGCAGGCTCTCCGGTCTGGCCTCCAGCCGCACCAGATTCTCAATTCCCTGCAGCTGCAGTTCCGCATTGTCCTCGATGGTAACAATTCTTTCGTCCGCGGGGATAAAGGCGGACAGCGCGTTGAGAAATGTGGTTTTCCCTGTAGAGGTTCCTCCGCCTACCAGAATCGTATAGCCGGCCTCCACCAGCTCCCTCAGAAAATCCGCCGCCTCCCTGGTAAGAGTGCCAAGGCTCACCAGCCGGTCCATGGTCATAGGACGGTCCGGAAATTTCCGTATAGTCAGAACAGGGCCGTCCAGAGCTACCGGGCGCATGACCACATTGACCCGGGATCCGTCCGCCAGCCTGGCGTCCATCACCGGCATCTGCTCATTTACGGTACGGTTGCACCGGCCCGCAATCTGCTGGATTACATCCTCCAGCCGTTCCGGTGAAGAAAAACCTCTGTCCCAGCGCCGGATCACACCGCCCTTTTCAAAAAAGATGTTCCGGCACCCATTGGCCATGATCTCCGTCACCTGAGGATCCTCCGCCAGTTCCTGCAGTACGTCCAATCCCCGGACGGAATAAAACAGGGCGTTCCGCAGTTCGGTTTTCTCTTTCAGAGAAAGCAGGCAGGTTCTGCCTTCTTCCAGCACCAGATTGTCAATGGCCTCCCGGATCTCTGCCTCCTCCAGTTCCCGCCCGGTGTCCAGGCGGTCCAGAAGCTGTCTTCTTAATTCCTCAAAGTTTCTCAACCGGGCTCCTTTCTCAGCAGCTGCCGCACCGTGTCCCCCAGTTCGCTCCACACCAGATCTTCAAAGTATCCGGGCCCTGTGCGGCTGGTGCTGTGAAAGGGAAGCTTAATCTTTCTGATTTTTTCCAGCACTCCTGTGTAATCCCATACCCGCAGCAGCGTTTCGAACTGATGGATCTTAGCCGTGGAAAAGGGATCGTTCCTCACCGGCATATAGATCTGGGTGCACAGCTCCAGGATCTGAAACAGGTCGCAGACCCCGTCCCCCAGATCCAGGATCACCGCCTCATAGCCGCTGTTCTGGACGATCTGGCTCAGCAGCAGCGTCCATTCCCTGCTTCCCGCCTCCTGAATATCCATGGGACCCACTGCCGGCGGCACGTAATCCAGATTCTGCAGGCTCCTCACCATTCCCTGAAGCTTATGGACCAGATTGGTGTTTTCCTGCCTGGCGTAATACAGAAGATCGCTTAAATTTCTCTCATAATCCTCCCCCAGCAATTCCTCAAATCCCGAATAGCTTTCCATATTCAGGTACAGCACCGCCCGCTCTCTGGCTAAAATCTGTCCCAGGGTAACGGCAAAGGAGGTTTTCTGGGTTCTGCCTACCGGACTGTACACGCCGATCACGGCCGCCTCCTTCTTAAACACAGCCTCCCCCGACACGGCGGCTTTCTCCGCCCCGTAGCAGTCCATGACTTCCCGGATAATGTCATCAGAAGCCTGATATTTGTACACGCTGGGATACTGATCCAGTTCCGGATTGTGGACTCCCTCCGACAAGATAATCAGTTTTCCCACCTTCAGCTGCCGTACCTCCTCCGTCACCGCCTTGTCGGAGATCAGCAAAATCTCGATGGGATGCTTCCCGGCGAATTCACACAGGATCTCCGGTCCTGTAAAGGCCTGAACCTCAAAGGGCAGGCTCCTTTTTCTGTTTAAATACTCCATAAAATTGTAGGCATATTCCACTTCCACATCGCAGACCGCAAAAATATGCCGGGATTTGTTCTGCATCAATAAAACCCTCCGATCCACAGGAGAACCCCCATAAGTACAGGAACCGAAAAATGGATATGCTCCGGACGGCTTCCCTCTCTTCTGTAAGGAATCCTTTTCCCTGTGCGAAAATATAATTTAAAATAGTTGGTAAAATATGTAAGACGCCGGGAAAGATCCCCGCAGATAATTAAGATTGCAGCGGACAAAACCGCTCCAAAGATAACAGACCAGATCATACAGATCAGAATATCCGGAACTCCCATGATGCCGCCCAGCACAGATAAAAGCTTTATATCTCCTGCGCCTATCATGCGGAAGAGAAACAGGATCCACAGAAGCGCCGCCGGCAGAAAACTCCCCGCCGCAAAGCTTCCTAAGCCCCGGATCTGATCTGTCAGAAACTGGTGTCCAAGACCACTCAGCCATCCGCAGCACAGCCAGATATTGGATATCTTCTGTGTCCGCAGATCCATGCCTGCCGCTCCAACAGTCAGCAAGAGCACCAGGCAGTACCTGAAAACCACTGCCCCACCTCCTGATTCTGTTTTCAATTATAACCTCGAGGGGAAATACAACCGGAAACCGGATTGCTTATCATTGAACTTTGATTGATTGTGAACTCATTATAGCACTCTGGAAGTGTTTGTCCAGTCATTTTCCGACATTTTTCGAACTTTGTAAATCTTTGACAAAATTGCCGTGAAAATTTCTCAACCCGATTTTTCACGCAGATGAAAAAAATCCGTTTTTGCCTGTTCGCTCCTTCGGGCGCGCCGCCGGGATAACGCGGACAGGGCCGCCCCGGACACTGTTTTGTCTGGGACGGCCCTGTGCCGCTTTTTCAGATCAGATGTTCCGGATTCAGGCATTCCAGTTCCGGAACTGTAAATCGTCCGTCCTTTCGGATCAGAACATCATCAAAATAAATTTCTCCCCCGCCGTACTCCTCCCGCTGGATCCATACCAGATCCCAGTGGATCGCCGAAACGTTTCCATTGTACGCGTCCTCGTAGCAGCTGCCGGGAGTAAAATGGATGGAGCCCATAATTTTCTCATCAAAGAGAATATCCTTCATGGGTTCCAGAATATAGGGGTTGACGCCGATGGCAAACTCTCCGATATACCGGGCCCCTTCGTCCGTATCCAGAATCTGGTTGATCCGTTCCGTATCATTGGCCCGGGCCGACACGATCCGCCCATCCCGGAAGGTAAAGCTGACCTTTTCAAAAGTAAATCCCTGATACAGAGAAGGCGTGTTATAGGAGAGGGTGCCGTTCACGGAATCCCTCACGGGAGCGGTGTACACCTCCCCATCGGGAATATTCATATGGCCGGCGCAGGGCACCGCCGGAATTCCCTTGATGGAAAAGGTCAGATCCGTTCCCGGCCCTTTCAGCCGCACCCGGTCGGTCCGGTTCATACGATCCACCAGAGCCTCCATGGCTTTGGCCATTCTGGAATAATCCAGATTGCAGACCCGGAAATAGAAATCCCGGAAAGCTTCTGTGCTTGTGCCGGAGAGCTGGGCCATTGCCCGGTTAGGATACCGCAGAACCACCCAGCGGGTCTTCGGCACACGGATCCTGTGGTGCACCGGAGTGGAATAGCAGGTTTCATAGAGATTCATCTTCTCCCCGGGCACATCCGACAGTTCCGACACATTGTCGCTGCCCCGCACTCCGATATAGCAGTCCATCCGGGACATCTCCGCCGCGTCCCATTCCGCCATAGCTTCCAGCTGTTCCCGGTCCGCCTGCAGCAGAATCTCCCGCTGGATCTCCGGATCCTCGTAATGGGCAAAAGGGATGCCTCCCGCGGCGTATACCTCCCGGATCAAAGCCTTCGCCAATTCCCGGGTCTCACTTCCGATATAGTGAATCCACACCCGATCCCCCCGGCTTACCCGGCAGGAATAATTTACCAGCCGGTGGGACAGTTCTCTGATTCTCTCATCCATAGATTCCGCTCCTTTTCACTTTTTCTGACAGCTGATAAAAACATTTCCGCAGGCTCCAAACTGAGCCTCCGCGTCCTCCCAGGCCAGAGCGCTCACCGCCTGGGTACCGGGATCGTAGATCCAGATATTGTCGTAGATATCATATCCTACGATGGTCACCACGGAAGAGGCAGATCTTCTTGCCGCCACCGGACAGCCCCGGCTCAGCTGGTAATACAGACTTTCCAGAGAGCAGCCCGTCAGATTCAGAACACTGTATTCCTCCCCCAGACCATCCCCGATGGCTGCCGGGTCCGCTGTTCCCTGGCGGAAAACTTCCGGAAGCTCTGAGGCTTCTATGATGTGGCCTGTTCCCCAGTTTCCTCTCTCCCAGACATACTGCTGCCGGCTGTTGAGCACGGTTCCCACCTGCTCATCCGCCAGATTGACGGCTTCCCCCGGTTCCGCGTAAATGCCCAGCAGGCGGCCTTTTCCGTAGACGTAATACTGTTCCTGCCCATTCTCCGGAAGCTCAATCACTGTCTCCGGCATGTCAGAAGTCTCCAGGTACTGGGTCCTCAGCACGATCATATTTTCGGAACTGCCCGCGACACTGAACTCCAGAAGCACCTGGGTCTTTTTCCGCTCGCTGACACTCAGCCTGACAGTAACAGTTTCCTCATCCGGCTGAAGATTATTCATGATATGGTCGCTGTTGGTCTCGGAATATCCTCCCTCCTGCGTCTTTTGCACTCTCTTCAGCTCAATCAGTCCGTTATCCACCGTAATTCCGGTTACATAATATCCTTCTGCCTGATAATCTTTCAGGATTTCCCCGCTGAAGCTTTCGATGCACACCCGGTACATGGGAAACAGGGTGCTGCCGGAAGGATCCGTCAGAATCTCTTGATCCCGGGCCAGGCCGTAAATAAAATCTTCATTGATAAAGCCCAGGGCTTTGATCTTCTCCCCCGCTCCCGCGGAAATCGTCCGGGTTTCCCCGCTGTCAAGATTCATCACCGTAATGTTGGAAGAACCGTCCGGCAGCATTTCATCCATCCAGGCCACCGTCCGCTGGCTGTCGGAAACTTCAAAGCACTGGGGATCAATGCCCTCCTTTACCGGCTGGGAGGATCCGTCCTCCAGACGGATGCGGTACAGCGTCCGGTCCTGGAACAGATAAAGATTTCCATCCGCGCTTACATAGGACAGGTGGGAAAGACTCTGCCGCATCTCCTGAAAAGCCGTATCACTGTGGAGAAACAATTCCTCTTCCGCCGTATTCTGCTCCGCGCTGTAGGTATAGACCCCAATGCCCAGCTGTCCTTCAAACCGGTCGCTGTTCATATACCCGTAAACAACAAAGGTAATGTCTCCGGTTTCGCTGATCCTTACGATCTTAATCTCATAATTTCCGCCCTCTTCTCTCTCATCCCAGCTGCCGCTGTGGTAGCCGAAGACTCTGGCCGCCTTATTGGTGCTCCGGTTGTAGGACCAGAGTTCCCCCTCAATGACAAATGCCGCCATATCCGCCGGCTGACTGGTCATATACTGCACCTCTGGGCTTACCACCCCCAGATTCAGTCCGGAACCGGTCTGTACCGGAAGGTTCCCGTCAAAGATCTGGGTTGCGGACCTCTCAAAATCCAGCAGGATCACCTGATCCTGGTTCATGCGCATACGGTAAAATTCCCGTACTTTATAATATTCGGCGTTCCCCTCGGAATCCTCGGAAGAGAAAATATATTCCTGGCTGACGCTGCCGGTCATAGCATTCAATTCCACAATCGAAGGCACCGGCGCTTTCACCAGCTGCGGATCCAGTTCTCCCCAGGTAATCATATCCCGGCTGGAATGAATATCCACGGACTGAAAGCTGCTGTTGGAGACAGAACTGTCCGGCTCCAGCTGAGCGATCTGATCCTCGCTCAGGTTCTTGTCCAGACAATTTTCATAAAAGTCCTCAACAAAGGTCAGATACCCCTCCGCCTTGGCGCTGGAGCGCTGCACGATCCTGGTATAATAGCGGATCGGCTCCTCCCGGCCTGTATCCACGTAAAAGGTCAGCAGATATTCCTGATCCAGAAGAATGGGCGTTTCCAGAGAAAAAGAGGCCGCGTAGCTCCCTGCGTCCTCCGTCAGATTTTTGACGCGGGCGTTCTCAACCAGGCTGCCGTCGGTGAGGGAAGTCACCTCATAGTCCACTCCCCGTATCTCGTTGTCAAAACTCTGAATCTCCAGAGCCAGTTCCCGGCCTGTATACACAGGCGTTACCGTTTCACGCATGGTTTTTCCGTCTACATCCTGACAATAACCATACATGCGGTTCACCTTAATTCCGTCTACCTGCATGTAAGCCACCGGAAGCGTGGGACTATCCATGGCTCTGGTATCTACGATCTTTTTTCTGTTAAAAATCCCGGAAAAAATAAGAACACTGGCCACAAAAACGCCAATGAGGATCCCTGCCCTGATGAGAAATTTTTTCATTCTTTGATTGCTCCCCTTATCTATTTGACCCGTTCTTCCGGCTTGTCCCCCCTGCCGGCCCGTTTCCCCATTTTACCGGCCGGCTGCCGGAAGCTGTCCCCGGCGGGTCGCCCCGCCCGGAGACCGGCTGAATGTCTGACTGCATGCTTCTATTGTAATCGGTTTACGTAAAATCAGCAACCGGAAATTTAAAAAAATGCGCGGCAATTTCTCCTGCGGCACCGGCGCCGGTACATCTCTCCGCAAAGAAGAACGCCGATCAGCTCCTCCAGTTCTTCCCCGCCTGAACTGCCCCCGGATTTTCCCTTTTCTTCCAGCTGCTCTTCAATGCGCCGGCAGATTCTGCGCATCATAAATTTGTCCGGATAATCATCAAACATCATGCTTCCATCGTATTCCATACGGTCGCATTCCCGCTCCACCAGTTTCTGAATTTCCGCGGTTCTTCCGGAATAATAGGACTGCATAATCCGCAGATCCCGCTCCTGCTCCCATTCCCGGTCAAAAAAACGGGGCACCGGATACGCCATATAAAAGGGTAACGGTTTTTGATAAAACATCCCTCTGTACCTGCCCATTTGCTTTCCCTATTATCCTATGCATTTATAAAAAAAATGTGAATTGCCTTGATAAATTCCAAAAACCGTACTACAATCACCGGTAAACGCAGCCCCTTTCGGCTGCCGGTCCTGTAACGCAAAGGAGGATACTCTATGGAACACTTTGAACTGATCCGCCAGCTTGCCGGCCAATGGAACGCTTTCAGCGTTTTCCTTCAGAAATACGGAATGTATCTGACCGCTGCGGCTCTGGTCTTTGCACTGCTGAACTGTTTCCTGGGATACCGGCTGCGGAAATTATGGATTGTGCTCGTCAGCTTTCTTGCGGGATCCGCTGTCGGTCTGGCGGTCTGCATACATATGCGGCTTTCCCTGCGCTGGTCTCTTTTGGCAGCTCTGGCGGCGGGAATTTTCTGTGCCCTGCTGGGATATCTGCTGTACCGGGCAGGTCTTTTTATCCTGTGCTGGGGAGTCACTGTATTCCTCCTGCTGCAGCTTCTCCATCCGGCATCCACGGCTGCCCTGGCAGCCTGCCTCATCGCCGGCGCCGCCGCCGGAGGCTTTGCTCTGGCCCGGGAGCGGGTGACAGTCTCTCTGGTCACTGCCATCGGCGGAGGTTTTGGTTCTGCTTTTCTTCTGCTGTCTCTCGCCGGACAGGACAGCCCTCTCCTCACCATTCTGCTGACAGCGATTCTGGCCTTTCTGGGCATTCTGGTTCAGCTGAAGCCATGGAAGAACAAAGATTACTGGGAGCAGGAAGATCAGAATCTGCAGCGGGAAAATCGGGAGCAGGCCAGGCGCCGCAAGTCCCGGAAGAAGCAGAAACGGAAAGAAAAAAAGGCGAAACGAAAAAAACGGCGCCGGAAAAGACGTGAACCGGAAACAAAACAGCCGCAGAAAACAGCTGCCCGAAGGGCGCAGAAACCGACGCCTTCCCCTTCCCGGCCCAGGGAATACGCTGCGGATTTCAAAGAACCGCCTGTGTCTTCCCCGCCTTCTCAGGAGCCGCAGCCCGGTCCCGATTCCCGGAATCTTCCGGAAAATTCCTTTTCGGATATACAGCTTCAGCTTTCCAGAGAAGTCTCGGAAATTTATAAGGAACAGCAGTCCGCCTCGCAAAACGGCGCAGGCTCTGATCGAGTAGGAGGGAGTGATTAACTCCCGTCCTCTCACACCACCGTGCGTACCGTTCGGTACACGGCGGTTTCAATAGTTGACATGCGAATCAAAATGTGCGGCCGCCCTTGTTACTGATGACTTTATGGGGTAACAAGGGCGGCCCTTACGTAGAAAAATAAACTTTTTTCACTTAAGGAGGCCACGCACATGATTACACCGTAAGTGCCAAATAGGGCGCTTACCTTACACCACAAATGATTAAACAGCTCTTCCTCTCCGCCGTCCACAATGTTACGGCTCACATCAAGGACTTTTCTCTCCATCCGGGCATAGATTTCTCCCGAACCCGCAAATTACCTCCTGACACGCTGATCCGTCTGCTTGTTGCGGAGGGGGCTTCCTCCACAAGGGTCGAACTGCTCGATTTCTTTGGCTTTGACCCTGATGCTCCGACTTCTTCCGCTTTCCGCCAGCAGCGGGCTAAACTCAGGCCTGACGCCATTAAAGAAGTACTGGATACATTCAATGCTTCCCTCTCTGGCCTGGAACCGCCTGCCCGCTGTGCCGCCCCGGGCTACCGCTGCCTTGCCGCTGATGGCTCCACCGCCTCTTTCTACAGCGCTCCCCGCTTCTCTCCCGACAGCTACTTCGTATCCGAAGGCCATTCTGCGAAAGGCTTTTACAGTGTTCATGTAAACACCCTGTTTGATATGGATACCCACCTGTATATGGATGCTTTCCTCCAGCCTGTCCATGAAAAGGACGAATTTCGCGCCTTCTGCTCCATGGTAGACCGTATCCCCCTCCTTCCGGAAACCAGCGATATCTATATCGCAGACCGGGGATACTGTTCCTACAACAACATGGCTCATGTCATGGAGAAAGGGCAGTACTTCCTCTTCCGTTCCAAGGATGTCCTGTCCAAAGGAATCCTCAAAAACCTGGGACTCCCAACCGATGGGACTTTTGACCGGACAGTTACAGTCACCATCCAACGCAGGCAGTCAAAGAAAATTCCCATCCCGCCAGGAAGCCATCCCCGTTTTATAGGGGCAGACATTTCCTTTGACTATGTGCAGTACGGTTCTGACGATACTTACACGATGACCTTTCGGGTTGTCAGAATACAGCTTCCCTCCGGCACGTATGAGTGTCTCGTCACAAATCTTTCCCTCGCGCAATTCCCACCGGAGCGGCTCGCCAGACTCTATTTTGCGAGGTGGAAGATTGAGTGCGCCTACCGCGATCTGAAATACACCATCGGAATGGCCAGCTTCCACTCCTGCAAAGCCATGCATGTTGAGCAGGAAGTGTACGCGAGGCTTCTCCTGTATAATATAACGGAAGCTCTTATACAGTCCACAGTACTGGAAGCCGGGAACACGAAGCATGCATATCAGGTGAACTTCACAAGGGCTGCACACATTTGCAGAGCCTTCCTCCGTTTGCCCCCGGAGGAAGGCCGAATGAATATAGCAGCTCTGCTCCGTAAGGAGCTGGTTCCCCTGCGTAAGGACAGGAAATATCCAAGGCTGCAGACCGCCCACTTCCGAAAGCCGAAATATTTCATTTACAGAGCGGCGTAGCCACTGGGCTGCTGTTAACAGTATACTGCTGTTTTTTGACAGGTGCAATTCCTGTCTGTTTGCCATACGCTTTTTTAGCCCCAAATGGTTATTTACCTGTCAGCAGTGCACTTTCTATCACACTTATCGGGCAGACCGCCATTCATTCTTCCATGAAGAGGAAATCTGTATCTCTTTAAGAACAGGTTACTTTCTTAACTAACTGACATTG
>DVKB01000007.1 GCA_018716305.1 Candidatus Scatomonas merdigallinarum | reverse complement strand
GTTTTCCCATATCCGGCTTCCTTCAGATTCCACCTCGCGATGGACACCCTTGCCTTCGGCTATATCCTTCCCACTACCGGGCGGATTTGGGACTTGCACCCTTGAGAAACGTGCGCCGCCAGGCGCACCAGAACCGAATACGGCCCCGGAATCTCTTCCGGGGCCGTATTCAGGCTATATTAATCTTATCTTCTCACCCGTTTCCGGTACAGAACCAGACTCGCGGCGCCGGCCGCTCCCAGTCCCAGGGCAAGGCTCATGGCCGCCAGAGGAGTGCCATCTCCGGTGGGCGCGCTGGTTCCCGGGCGGCTTCCGCCGCCGGTTCCCGGTTGATCCGTAGTTCCGGGTTTTCCGGTAACTGCCGGGGTATCCGTGAGATCCGGAGTATCAGAGGGGTTCGGAGTGTCCGTGGGCTCCGGCGTGTCCGTGGGCTCCGGCGTGTCCGTGGGTTCCGGCGTGTCCGTGGGCTCCGGTGCGTCTGTAGGCTCCGGGGTCACATCCGGATCTTCCGGAAGAACCCTGATCTCCAGGGTATCTGATACTTCAGGATTGGATCTCAGGCTGGCCTGTACATAAACGGTACCCTCCGCAGAAGGTGTAAGGATTCCGCTGAGAGAAACCTTGGCAATCTCTGATTTATTGCCTTCCGCGTCCAGAGCTCTCCATCTGACATCCGTATCATTGGCGTTTTCCGGCTCATATTCAATTCCCAGCTGCAGGGTTTCTCCTACCCGCACTTCGTCTTTCTCCGCGGTGATCTTCAGAGACTCCGCGGGAATTTCCTTCTCATAGACAATGAACTCGCTGAGGGCTACGCCCATTCCCTCCTGGTGTACCATGGTAATGCGAACCTGAGAAGTCTGCACCGGATCAAAGGTAATGGTATTATTCCCCTTTACAAATCCCGTGGTCTGGGAGGGATTTCCTACCGGCTGAAAGGTTCCGTCCTCCTGGGTCAGATTTTCCAGTACCATAGGACGTCCCAGCTTGGCCATGGCCCACCACTGGTAATTGGAATGGTACTCCGTGGGGAAGCCGTCAAATACCGGATGTTCCGGATCCATCAAAAGTCCCATGGAGCCCGGCTGGGATTCGCTGACAAACTGGGAAGACCAGAAAGCCGTAGTAAAGGTGCCGGTGATGCTGTTTGGCAGAGTAGATTTATTCACTTTCGGAGACAGCAGAACTTTTCCGCCGTCTTCCAGAATATACAGAGCGTCTTCGTCCAGATATTCTGTTACGTAAACATCTCCCTCGGGAGCGGTCTCGTTGGCCGGATAAACCCAAAGGTCATAATAATTTTCCACATCGCCCAGGGCAATGGTAAGCTTCAGCTGCTTCGCTTCCTGAATCTCAGACAGCGGAATGGAAATCTCCCCCGCGTCTGTGACAGTTCCCTGAGTAAAGACCGTGCCGGGAAGGCTTCCCTGGGCCAGAATTGTATCGTCCTCCGTCAGTTTCCAAGTCATCTCCCCTTCCAGATCCTCCGGCCCGTAGTTGGCCAGCATCAGGGTTCCCGTAAAGTCCTCCGCATTGGTCCAGCTGAATTTCTCTGTCTCCAGAAGAGCTACTTCCGGGCTGAAGAAGGTGGCGAACGCTTCCGGATCCGCGAAATCGTAAGGTTTCGGATCTCCCAGGGCATTCATCATTCCCACCAGGGCTGTGCTCTGGCCGCTGAAATCCTGGATACCCAGCAGGGAAATACCGCTCATATTTTTTGTCCGCAGGGCCGCTTCGATCTCCATCCGGTATCCCAGTCTGGAAAGCATGCCGCTGGCATTGATGTAATCTTCCACTTCCTCATCGGAAATACCCATAGCTTCAATGCGCTCTTCTACCAGCTGCAGGTTTCTGGGCTCCAGAACGCCTGTATAGCCGTCCAGCTCCGAGAGCACATCCGGGAATACCTGGAACTGTCCCACTTCAAAGCTGAAAGCCGGCACTCCGGATTCCGCGGCTGCCCGATTCACCGCCTCCTCATAGTTTACCGTGGAGGAAGGATAGGACTGATTGATAAATCCGCTCATGCCGGAATAAATTCCCTGCATGGAGGTGCCGTTGTAAACCTGTCCTGTAAAGAAATTTCCTCCTTCCGCCGAAATCCGGCACATTGCAGAGTTCCGTCCCGCCACGGGCGCCCCAGGTTCCGGATGAAACCTCTCTTTTTGCTAATTTTACTAAAATATTTTTCTGATTGCGTCCGTTATTCGGCAGAACAACGAAAATATTTTTTCTGCTCCGCTCAAATTTATTTTTGTCGTCTTTTCACAGCGTTTTCTTTTTGATTTTAGATGGTTTTTACATAAATTTCTTCTTTTCCACCGATTCCTTATCTGATTTTTTCTTCCTTTGATAACTCAATGTGCAAAAAACGGAATCTTTTACTAAAACCAGTTTTTTTCTCTTTTTTCCGTATTCCTTAAGATTTTCTGAGCTTTCCCCGGTCCTTTTCTTAAGCTTTCTTAAGCCTTTCTTGCCCGTATTGACCCCGCCCTTCCGCCGTGCTATACCAAAATCAGAACCCCGCCGGAACCGCGGCCCTGCGGGGAAGATTTATCTCAATCAGAAAGGAAGGAAGCTCATGAAAAAACTGAAACGCTGGAACCGGGGCCTTGCGGCCGCCGCTGTCCTCATCATCGGCGTGATCCTTTTTCAGATCATCGACCAGACCCGGTTTCAAAGCAGTCTTTCAGAGATCAGCGCCCTGATCCAAGACTACGAGGCAAAATCCTCCGAGGCTCTGTCCCACGGGGAAACGGCCGGATTTCTGGAGATTATGGAACAGTACTGGGAAGATCCGGGAACGGTTTCTCAGGCTATGCGGTACAGTACCACCCGCTCCTCTTTTTATGAACTCCTGGATGACGAAACCGTATTTCTCCCTCTGGCCTGCCGGGAAACCCTGCAAAGCTGCAAAATCCGCAAAAGCGGTCCCGGCGTCTGCCAGGCGGAACTGACCCTTGACAGCACCGTCTGGCTGGACCGATACGGATCCTATCTGGGATGCTTCGGCGCGGGATACGCTTACAATGAGTCAGCAGAAGATTACACACAGGAACTGGAAGCTCCGGACTCTGTAAAAAACGGCAGTCAGGTCATCCGCCAGTCCAGCCAGCTCCATGTGCTTCTGCAGCTGTCAGAAACAGAGGGAACCTGGAAGATTAATTACAGCCAGATGTACGCCGCGTCTTCCGCGTCGGAACTGGCAGACAGAGAGGAGGTGCCGGTATGAATTCCAATACAGACCGCGCAGAGGCAACGCCGGCGCTTTCCATCCGGCATCTGAACAAAGCCATAGGCAAACGGCAGATTTTGAAAGATATCAGCCTGGAATGCCGTCCCGGGGAGGTATTCGGATTTCTGGGGCCCAACGGAGCCGGAAAGACCACCACCATCCGCCTGGTCTGCGGACTGATCCGGGCAGACTCCGGCGAAATCGAAATCTGCGGAGAAAATCTGGAGAAACAGTTTGAAAAGGCCATGTCCCATGTGGGCGCCATCGTGGAAAATCCGGAACATTACCGTCATATGACAGGCTGGCAGAATCTGAAGCTTTATCAGAATATGCGCCCCGGCATCTCAGAGGAGCGCATGAAAGAAGTGGTGCATCTGGTGGGACTGGAAAACCGCATCCATGAGCAGGTACGCCGCTATTCTCTGGGAATGCGTCAGCGTCTGGGCGTTGCCCAGGCTCTTCTCCACCGTCCGAAGCTGCTGATCCTGGATGAACCTACCAACGGCCTGGATCCCGCGGGAATCCGCCAGCTCCGGGATATTCTCAAAGAAACCGCCCACAGGGATGGTACAGCCGTCCTGGTTTCCTCCCATCTCATGTCCGAGATGGAACTGATGTGCGACCGGGTGGGACTGATTGTCAACGGAGAAATTCGGGATATAAAACCCATCGGAGAACTGATCCAGGAGGCCTGCGGCGGCAGCGCCGCGTTCCTGTACCGGACCGACCGGGCGGAAACAGCGGCAAGGCTCCTTCGGGAAAAAATTCCCGAACTGTCCGCCCGGCTGCTGACAGAACACGAATTTCTCATTTACCTTAAAAACCAGGAAAAAGGCAGTCCAGAGACGGCTCCCCTGCCGGAACCTCTCTCTCTTTGCAACCGCCTGCTGATCGAAGCGGGAATTTCTCTGTACACTGTGTCCGAATATCAGGATCATACCCTGGAGGACGCGTTTATCCGTCTCACCGAGGAAGGAGGCAGTCAAATTGTTTAAACTGATTAAGAACGAATACAGCAAACTGCTGCGCCGGCGGGCTTCCCAGATTCTGATCCTGCTTCTGCTGCTGGCTGCCGCGGGCCTGGCTTTTTTCTTTCACCTTCCCTTTGTTCAGAGCGATACCAGCTATGAAACTATCGCGGAATCCTCTGCGCAGCCGGAAGAGGAAAAACCTTCGCCGGAACAGCTCCGCCATGAACAGACGGAAGCGGCCAGAATCCAGTATGATGCTCTGAAAGCGAACAAGGACGCCGGCATTCCCGTGGACCAGGCGGCTCTGGACAAAGCCGAAAACACCTATCTGGAGCATCAGTATATTGAAGATCATGATCTGGACTACACTCTGACCTTTGATAAAGATTACGGGTACGCCGTCACAGATTCCCTGCTGATCCGAACCTTAAACAGCGCTCCTATGCTGATGACCCTGATTGCTCTGGTAATGATCGTTTTTGCCGGAGGCATTATCGCCAATGAAACCAGTCAGGGAACCATTAAATTTCTGCTGATCAACCCGGTGCGCCGGGGGAAAATTCTCTGGAGCAAGTACCTATGCTGCCTGAGCCTTCTGGTATTTCTGACCTTCCTGCTGTTCGGACTGGAAATTCTGCTGCTGGGGATCAGCTATGGTTTTTCCGGTTATGCCGGAGAGTATGTGCATGCCGCTAACGGCGCGGCTGCGGGAACACCCATTCTTCTCTACGGCTTTCAGCAGTTTATGCTCGCGGCGGTCAATCCTTTGCTGATGATGACCATGGCTTTCGCCATCAGTTCCCTGTTCCGCAGTTCCGCGCTCTCGATTGCTCTGGGGCTGGGCGGCCTCCTGGGCGGCAGCGTAATTACCTCCCTGCTTTCGGAACTGGGCATCGACTGGGGCCGCTATCTGGTATTTTCCAATACAGGACTTTCCGCGGTTGCCCAGGGCAGCCCTCCCTTTCCGGGCCAGACCCTTACCTTTTCGATTTTTGTTCTGGCCATTTACATGGGACTCTTCCTGCTGACTGCCTACGATGGCTTCACCCGAAGAGAAGTATAATTTAAAACTCGCCGGGAAGATTCTCAGAAAACAGCAGGAGGAGCCCTGCCTATGCACAGCTCCTCCTGCCGCTTTTCCATCCGTTCCCTCTCTATATCCGGTATTCCCGGAACAGCTTCTCCTGATATTCCCGGTCACTGGCCGCCCGCGCCATTTCTTCATACCGCTTGTCTTTCATGAGAAGACAGTTCAAACGATTCACCCTGTCACAGCCCTCTTCACGGCCTTCCGCATATCCCTTGTCACGGCCTTCCGCGTATCCCTTGTCACGGCCTTCCTGCAGGCCTTTTTCCATGGCGTAATTCATCATGGAAATATGATCCCGCAGAGCCTTCTCCCGGGCCTCGTAGGCGTACCGCTTTTCCTCGTCCATGCTCAGGCGCTCCAGTTCCTCGTATGCTTCTTTTAAGTAAAGATCTTTCTCCGCCATTTCCGCTAAATCCTCCTTCCCCTTTCCACTGAGGAAACGCATCCAGCGGACCACCCCCTCCTCGCTCTGGGCCTCAGGCGGCAGTTTTTTCAGCTCCAGTACCATGATTTCCAGCTTGTCAGAGTAGAGCGTCTGTGCACCCTCCTCCTTCATGTGGAATACCCTGAAACAAGTCTCATCCTCCGGAAACTGGTTAAAGCCCAGCACGCTTACATGGACGCATTTCTTCAGTTTGTCGTAGCTTTCTCCCTTTTTCAGCTGCCCGGTATAAATCCTGCAGAGATAGAACAGAACCCTCTCCTT
>DVKB01000006.1 GCA_018716305.1 Candidatus Scatomonas merdigallinarum | reverse complement strand
CCGCCCTAATATGAGCATAAAAGTGGGATGCATATCCCACGATATGCGAATATTGGGTAGGATTGTGGGAGTGCGCAGCACGGAACAATCCGCAGGCATCATAGTTGGGGGCTTTTGACCCCAACATCATTATATTCAAAATAATTTTGTTTATTTTCTGTATAAAATTCTTCAAAATTCTATTGATTTATTTCAGGAAAAAATTATAATTGATAATAATATAATCTAAGTAACAAATATTATTGGATCTCCAAAATACGTTTTTTAAGAAAGGAAGGCAAAATGAAGAAGCTCGGAGATGCAGAATTAGAAATTATGCAGGTAATATGGGAAGCGGAGCAACCAGTCACATCGAAATATGTGCAACAACATTTAAAGACTCGAAGCGGTCTGCCTCTGTCCTCTATTATGGCAACGCTTGCAACCCTGGTGAAAAAGGGCTTTGTCTATTGTGATCGTACAACCAGAACAAATTATTACAGCGCCGTTATAGAAAAACAGAAGTATCAAAAATTTGAAAATGATAATCTCTTAAGTAGATTATATGATAATTCATGGAAAAATCTGATGGTAAACCTGTTTCAAGAAAAAGTATTTTCCAAAGAAGATATAGAAGAGTTAAAAGGAGTGCTGGAAAAATATAATGATGGCACAAATAATTAAATGGATTTTCGCAGGGCTTCTGCAAACAGAGCTTAGTATTACTCCCTTGATTTTTATAGTTTTACTGATTCATAAAGCAGCATATAAAATAAAACCGCGGACATGGATATGGATATGGAGCGCCTTAGGAATTCGGCTTTTATGCATCATACCAATTTATTTTCCTGCCGTAGGACACACACAGTCCCAAAACGAAATAGCTTTATCTGCTTATTTAGGTGACACCGCCTCAAGCGTTACGCTGCCTTTGCAAATACCGGAAACATCCTGGATAAATATTCTATTCCTTTTGTGGCTGGCAGGCATTATTCTGTATTATATTAGAAAGTACATACAATATATCTCTATAAAAAAAGATTTGCTAAAGAACAGCAAAGGAAGCGGAAATCTTATGGATTGGTGCTACAAATTAAGAATTCCTATAACACAAAAAGGCTATAGCAGGATAGCGGTCCGAATAACATCAAAGAATATCAGCCCAATGTTAATAGGGTATAGAGCAAAATATTTATTTTTGCCTTCCATAAAATTAAGTTCCGAAGATGAAAGAATGATTTTTCTCCATGAAATAACACATTTAAAGCATAAAGATCTAAGGAAAAAATTTTTTATTACAATTATCTGTGGATTACATTGGTTTAATCCGGCCATTTATTTATTTGCAAAGGCATGCCAGGATGAGCTTGAAAAGGACTGCGACTATGAAAACTTAAAAGGAAAGGACAAAAAATATAGAAAAGCATATGCGGAAATGCTTCTTTTTCTGATTCAGTCTACACAGTCAACAGATGTTGCGGTAAATTTAGCGAATCAAAATAACACGAAATTAATCAAAGATAGATTCACAGCGATTATGAATTTGACAAAATTAAAGAAGGGACTCGTGCTAATGATATCCATATGGGTATTGATGGCAGGGTTACAAATTCCAACCCAATGTCAAATTCAATCCGTATCATTTCAAAATTCGTTTTTACATCTGCAAAGAATGGATGGAAATATGGCTCAAACGAAGATATTGGATTTTAAAGATTTATATTATTCCAGACAAAAATTCGGCGAAGCTCTGGGAAAAATTCTTCCTGTTAGCGATCAATCTTCCATTCCTTTAAAAAATGGTGAATTTCTAATTCTGTATGCTACTTCGGATGGTAAACCTTTTGAATTAAAGACCGGGGAGTTAGCCGCAATTCAATTTCATTTGACAAATAAGACGCATTTAGTGACCGGACTTACAAATGGCACATCCGGTGAAACAACGGATAGTGACCCCTATGTGTGTTTTGAACAGACAACTGGTTCCAGTAGTTATGTTTATATAGAAAATACCTCATCATCAACAACTATAAAATGATAATCCTCTCTGATACCGGTATCAGGCAGTTTTACTCTCCATTTGACCCCCGGAACTGTAAACTGCTCTCATTTCTAATTGGGCCTCCAATCGAAAAAAGGCAGAACGGAGATTAAACGTGAAAAAAAGATTAACAGGAATGCTTCTAGTTGGCTGTATGTTCGTAACCGGTTCCATCAATGTGCTTGCGCAAGAAGCGCCGCAAACCATGATTGCAGAACCAATACAAGAATTCCATACAGAGGAGAAGAAACATATTATTCCATTTCAAGATTTATGCTGCGACACTTATGATGCAGAGGGAAATTTAATCTCATCGGAGATTATTACATATGACGTAAATATCAAAAATTCCATTCTAAAAGCAGGGCAAACTAAAAGTTATTACCCCGCTGGAGATCCCAATGGATTTTATTTATCCGCCAACCAAATAATAGCCGTATCCTTAAATTTGAGCAAAGCGATCCCTCTTTATATTTCTTTGGAAAATGGAAGCGGCTCAGAGACAAATGAAAAAAATCCATCCATTTTATTAAAAGCCTATACGAATGGACCCAGCCGGCTGTTGATACAAAACAAATCCGGCAGTGACGTCACTATAAATGGAAGCATTATTTATTAGATACTCCTGCCCCATTGGATGGGGCAGCATCACTCACCTTTTTCCCTGGTATCCGGCATTTTCTCTGTATATTCCTGTTTCAATTCTTCTGCCAGATACGCGTCGCTCATGCAGTGCATGTCAGAAACACCGTCTCGGATCAGCTGATAGACTTCGGAATGATAGAAAAACTCCAATGCCGCATCCAGGGAGATTCCCTGGAGTTTTGCAAAGCACTCAATGACGCGGCTATATTTCTTCTGAAGCAAAATAGGGTTCGCTATCATATACGTTCACTCCCTTCAAAACGCAGCAGCGACAATGCTTTCTCTGTACGAAAACAAATTTGCAAGTTCGGTTTTTCATAGCGCAGGCGATTGATGGCCTCTGTTTTATCAATCAGTCCATCAAAAAACAATTCCACCGTATTGAATACCTTATCATTGGCAACACCGCCCACGACAAGATCATAATCTGTTGAATCTTTTCCGCTGCGGCAGTTCAGAATAAAATCCAGCCATTCTTCGGAATAGGAATCAAATTTCAATATTTTCAATTCATCTTCCCGAGATTTGTCATACTTATAGCGCGAGACAATGCCGTCTTTTCCACGACGTTTGAACTTGCCGCACCATTTCGCCGCCTGCTCATACAGCGGCGTCACATAAAAGCCTCGCCCAAAATCCACATTGAGACGAGAATACGCCAGATCCGGCTTTGCGATCTCCAAAAAGGAACCATGATAGAGAATCATACTTCCACTCCCCTTTCCTTCATCACATCAAGGAGATCGTCTATAATATATTCCCGGCTCTGAGTATGCAGCACTTCATATTCCGGCACAATATAGCCGTTCAGAATATCGCTCTTTTCGGTAAATGCCTGATAGACACGCTCTGCGCCCACTCCTAGTTTTTCAGCCACATTTTCAATACAAAACACGACAAATTCAAGCTCATTGGAATTTTTAATTTTTTCATACGTCATCAGCGTGTTCACCTCAATCTTATTTATTTCACATTTTGATGACACCAGGGTCAAATAGATATGCTTTTCATGCCTGCATGAAAAAGCATATCGACTTGACCCGAAAAACACCGAAAAGGAGCCATTTTTTGCAAAAAAATGTGCGGATTTGAGGTGTTTTAGGATTGTGAGAGCGCAAAGCGCGGAGCAATCCGTGGTGTCAAGAGGTCAAATTTTAATTTGACCTCAACATCATTTTGATGCCCGGGTCAAAAGGCCTAATATGAGCATAAAAGTGGGATGTATATCCCACGATATGCGAATATTTGGTAGGATTGTGGGAGTGCGCAGCACGGAACAATCCGTACTCATTGTATTTATTATCATATCGCAGACATGCGTTTTAGGCAATCTAAGATACAAAAATTCCCGGCTCTGACCGCGTCTTTATAATTCCCCCATGACCGCTCCCGCGGCCACTCTCGCCCCGCCCGCCAATACCATAACCAGGATAGGATTCCACCGGAATTTTTGCAGCAGCAGAAAGCCCCCGGCAAAAATCCCCGCCATAACCCAATCTGTCCTGGCCAGAAGTACCGGCCCGGCGCTGCCCCAGAAGGCGGAACTTAAAATAGAGATTCCCGCGGCGGCGATCATTCCCACCACCGCCGGCCTGAGAGAACCCAGAATCCCCTGGATCACCGTCAGCTTCTGATATTTCAGATACAGCTTCGCGATACAGGTTACAATGATGCAGGAAGGCAGAACGCATCCCAAAGTAGCCACCAGGGCCCCCGGGATACCCGCCAGACGGAATCCCACAAAGGTAGGAGAATTCAGGGCGATGGGGCCCGGCGTCATCTGGGAAATAGTAATCAGATCTGTAAATTCCGGCATAGTAAGCCAATGGCGGGCTTCCACCACCTCATTCTGAATCAGCGGCATGGCCGCGTAGCCGCCCCCGAAGCTCAGCAGGCCGATTTTAAAAAAGCTGCAAAACAGCTGCAGATAAATCATGCTTTTTTCTCCCTTCTCCCGGCCAGGGTCCGAAACACTCCCAGAAGGACGCAGGCCGCTGCAATATAGGCAGCGTTCAGCCCGAACACGCAGGAGGCCGTAAACGATCCCGCAAGAATCAGGATGGAGCAGGCGTCCTTTCCGGTGACGATCCCCGCCGCCATCTCATAGACTACCGCCGCGATCACCGCCGCCACCCCGGACTGCATCCCTTCCAGCAGCAGGCTGATGATCCGGTTGGAACGGAAGGCATCATAAAATAAGGCGATTACCCAGATAATCAGAAACGGCGGGATCACCGTGGCCAGGATAGCCGTCAGGGCACCCGTCAGGCCTGCCAGCTTATATCCCACCACAATAGCCCCGTTGACCGCGATGGCTCCCGGCGAGGACTGGGCAATGGCAATGAGATCCAGCATCTCCTCCTGACGGATCCAATGATACTGATCTACAAATTTTTTCTTCATCAGTGTCACGATTACATATCCGCCCCCGAAGGTAAAGGCGCTTAAATACAGCGTTGAAATAAAAATCCGAAACAGAACGTGCGCTTTTTTCATAGGTTTCTCCCTGTATTCACATTTTCTCCCTCTTCTGTTATATTTCCATTTGATAAATTTGTAAAATAGTATTATTTTATTAAATAGATAATCTTTTTATTATGAAAGGAGTTCTGCCATGACGCTCCGGCATCTGCGTATTTTTGTGGCTGTCTTTCAGAACAGCAGCGTTACCCGGGCCGCCCGGGAACTTCACCTGGCCCAGCCTTCTGTCAGCTTCGCCCTCCGGGAACTGGAAGGCTACTATGGAATCCGCCTCTTCGACCGCATCGGCCGGGGCATCGTGCCCACGGAGGCCGGAAAAGAATTTTACTCCTATGCCGTCCACATTACCGGCCTGTTCGGGGAAATGGAACAAAAAATGCGGAACTGGGATACCATGGGAGTCCTCCGGGTGGGATCCAGTATTACCATCGGCACCCACATTCTGCCCGGGCTGATCCGCTCCTGCCAGAGGCTGTATCCGGATCTGACAGTGGAAGCCCGGGTTAACCAGTCTGCCTATATTGAGCGCTGCATTCTGGATAATTCCATTGACATCGGGCTCATCGAAACCTTCCCTTCCCATCCGGATATTGCAGCGGAACCCTTTATGGAGGACGAGATGTGCGCCATTGCCGCTCCCTTTCATCCTCTCGCGCAGGAGACCGGTCTGACCCCGGCCAGGCTGGCCGGGTATCCTCTCCTTATGCGGGAAAAGGGCAGCGCCGGCCGTGAAATCCTGGATGCCTGGTTTGCCCTGGAACACCTGTCCGTCCGTCCTCTTTGGGAAAGCTCCAGCACCCAGGCTATCGTAAAAGCGGTTTCAGAGGGTCTGGGGATCGCGGTTCTCCCCTATCTGCTGGTGGAAAAGGATATCCGGGAAGGCCAGGTCAGCCGCCTCTTTCTGGAACATCCCCCGCGCCGGACTTTTAACCTGATTTATCACAAAAACAAATACCTTACCGAAAATATGCTCTCTTTTCTGGAGCTGTGCAGAAAGGGCAGTTTTTAATTGACAAGCCCTGCCGGATGCGATAGGATTTTTTCATATTGATGATAAGAAAATGAGGGGAAAATTATGCGGAAGAACAAAAGAAAAATCTATTCCACTGCCATCGCCGCGGCAGTGATCGTGATCGTTATGATCCTTGCCGCCTGCACCACCACCGCGGACAGTGTGCAGGCTACCTTCTGGGGGCTGGTGCCTCCCATTATCGCCATCGGACTGGCACTGCTCACAAAAGAAGTGTACAGTTCCCTGTTTATCGGAATCCTGGCCGGCGCCCTGCTGTACACCGGATTTAATGTTGAGGATACCGTCAACCACGTATTTTCCGGCGGCATTGTCACCGTCCTGTCGGATACCGGGAATCTGGGGATCCTGGTATTCCTGGTAATTCTGGGAACCATGGTAAGCCTCATGAACAAGGCGGGAGGCTCCGCCGCTTTCGGGCGCTGGGCGTCCAGAAAGATCAAAACCCGGGTGGGCGCGCAGCTGGCTACCGTGGTTCTGGGAGTGCTGATTTTTATTGACGATTATTTCAACTGCCTGACCGTGGGCAGCGTCATGCGGCCGGTGACAGACAAACACCATGTATCCCGGGCTAAGCTGGCTTATCTCATCGATGCCACTGCAGCCCCGGTGTGCATTATCGCCCCTATCTCTTCCTGGGCAGCCGCGGTTTCCGGTTTTGTGGAGGGGGAGGACGGCCTTGCTCTGTTCATCCAGGCCATTCCCTTTAACTTCTACGCTCTGCTGACCATCGCCATGATGATCGGGCTGGCGATGATGAAGGTGGACTTCGGCCCTATGGCCCTTCATGAGCGCAACGCTCTGAAGGGGGATCTTTTTACCACCCCGGAACGTCCCTATGACACCGATGGCGCCAAAGATGATAATCCCAATGGAAGCGTCATCGATCTGCTGATTCCTATTGTCTGCCTCATTGTCTGCTGCGTTGGGGGCATGCTGTACACCGGAGGATTCTTCTCCGGAACCGGCCTGGCGGAAGCCTTTGCCGGAAGCAACGCTTCCGTGGGACTGATGCTTGGCTCCTTCTTTGCCCTGGTGATCACCATTGTCCTGTTTCTGATCCGCCGGGTCATGACCTTCGGAAAATGCATGAACTGTCTGCCCGAAGGCTTTAAAGCCATGGTTCCGGCCATCCTGATCCTGACCTTTGCCTGGACGCTGAAATCCATGACAGACGATCTTGCCGCCGGAGCCTTTGTGGCGGAAATCGTCAAAAATTCTGCCGCCGGGTTCATGAATTTTCTGCCGGCTGTGATCTTCCTCATCGGCTGCCTGCTGTCTTTCGCCACCGGCACCTCCTGGGGAACCTTCGGCATTCTGATCCCCATTGTGGTGGAAGCCTTCCAGCACAGCGATCATCAGATGATGATTATTGCCATCTCCGCCTGCATGGCGGGAGCGGTCTGCGGGGACCACTGCTCCCCTATCTCGGACACCACCATTATGTCCTCCGCCGGCGCCCAGTGCAGCCACGTCAATCATGTGGCCACCCAGCTTCCCTACGCTCTGGTGGCCGCTGCCATCTCTTTCGTGTGCTATATCGCGGCCGGCTTTACAAAGAGCGCCCTGGTTTCCCTGCCCTTCGGCCTTATCGTTCTGTTTCTGATCCTGTTCCTGATCCGGAAACGTCAAAGGAGGGGTTGATTATGTCCGCGGAATATAAGACTCTTTCCGCCGCTCCCCTTCATCTGTCCGGGAGCAGCCTGAAACTGATTGCCTGCGGGGCCATGCTCACGGATCATGCCTGCAAGGTACTTTTAAGCCCTTCCTCCCCGGCCTGTCTGATTTTAAGCGGCCTGGTGGGAAGAATTGCTTTCCCTCTGTTTGCCTTTCTGCTGGTGGAGGGATTTCTCCACACCCGCAGCCGGTTCCGCTACGCCGGAAACCTGCTGCTCTTCGCGGCGCTCTCGGAGGTTCCCTTTGATCTGGCTCTGTACGGCAGGCCCTTTTTCCGGATGCATCAGAACACCCTGTTTACCCTGTTCCTGGCTCTGCTGATGCTGATCCTTCTGGAAACCGCCAGCGGGAAGCTCTCCGGGCGGTATTCCCAGATGAGCGCAAAAATCCTTATCATTCTGGCTTTCGCCCTGGCCGCCTGGCTGCTGCGCACAGATTACGACGCCCTGGGCGTGGGCGCTGTGGCCGCCATGTATCTGCTCTGGGGCTGGGGCCTTCCGGCTCCCTCCATGGGCTGCCTGATCCTGAACCTGGCAAGCTTCGCCAACGCCGGAGCTTTTCTGTCCCTGCTGCCCATAGCCTGCTATAACGGCAGACGGGGGATGAAAGTCAAATACGCTTTCTACCTCTTTTATCCGGCTCATCTGCTGGCTCTGTACGGGCTGAAACTGCTTATGTGAGATACTCGCGGCTGCCGCCGGGCGCACCAAAAAAACGGATGCTTCCTCTCCTGAGAGATGCATCCGTTTTTACTATCTTTGAATTCGTCTGTCAGATAAATTTTCCCTCCCGCAGGCAGCCCCGAATCTCAGAACCGGAACACCGCCGCTCCATATGCCGGCAGTTCATATCCGATAGAGAAGGGCTGTCCGTCGCACTCTTTCTTTACCGCCCGGTAGACCTCCGGCACTTCATGGCTGCCTCCATACTTGAGGCTTCTGCTGTCCAGAATCAGCCGGTACTGCTTTCTCTTGGGCACTCCCACCCGGTAGTCCGGCCGGTCCACAGGGGTAAAATTAATCACAAAAAGCAGATTGTTTTTGCCTGTGGGGGACCAGCGGACAAAGCTGAAGATACTTCTGTCCCCGTCATTGGCGTTGATCCAGGAAAAACACTCATAGCCCGTATCGCTCTGGAGGGCCGGATACTTCCGGTACAGTGCCAGCAGATCCCGCACGTAGGCCTGCAGATGTTCGTGGCGCTTATCCTCTAAAAGGAACCAGTCCAGCTCCCGCTCTTCGCTCCACTCCCGGAGCTGGCCGAAATCCTGGCCCATGAACAGAAGCTTCTTGCCGGGATGCCCCATCATAAAGCTGTAGCCCGCCTTCAGGTTCTCAAACTTATCATCCGGATATCCCGGCATCTTGTTGATCATAGAACATTTCAGATGCACCACCTCATCGTGGGACAGAACCAGGATATAATTCTCGCTGAAGGCGTAGGTCATGGCAAAGGTCATCTTGTTATGGTTGTATTTGCGGAAGTATGGATCCAGCTTCATGTACTCCAGGAAATCGTGCATCCAGCCCATGTTCCACTTAAGGGTAAAGCCCAGGCCGTCCTCCTCCACGCTGCCGGTGACCTTGGGCCAGGCAGTGGACTCCTCGGCAATCATCATGGCTCCCTTATTCCGGCCTGTAACCAGGGAATTCAGGTGCTTAAAGAACTCAATGGCCTCCAGATTTTCCTTGCCGCCGTACTTATTGGGGATCCACTGGCCTTCCTGCCGCCCGTAGTCCAGGTACAGCATAGAAGCCACGGCGTCCACCCGCAGGCCGTCCACATGGTACTGCTCCACCCAGTACAGGGCGTTGGCCAGCAGGAAATTCTTTACTTCCGGCCGTCCGTAATTAAAGATCTTGGTGCCCCAGTCAGGATGCTCCCCCTGCCGGGGATCCGCGTGCTCATACACCGCTTCCCCGTCAAATTCCGCCAGACCCTGGGCGTCTTTGGGAAAATGGGCCGGCACCCAGTCCAGGATCACTCCGATCTTGTTCCGGTGGAGATAGTTCACCAGGTACTTGAATTCCTTGGGCGTTCCATATCGGGAAGTAGGCGCGTAGTAGCCGGTCACCTGATACCCCCAGGAAGCGTCCAGGGGATGCTCGGCGATTCCCATAAGCTCCACATGGGTATATCCCATATCCTTTACATACTCTGCCAGAGATCTGGCAAAGTATTTGTAATCATAAAAGCCTTCCGGATTCTCCTCGGACCAGGGGTGCTTTTTCCAGGAACCGGGATGTACTTCGTAGATAGCCAGGGGAGAAGTCTTGGGAGAAAATTCCCGGCGGGCGGTCATCCAGGTTTCATCCGTCCACTTAAAACCGCCGATCTCCGCCACTCTGGAAGCGGTTCCCGGACGTTTCTCCGCCCAGAACCCGTAGGGATCCGCCTTGTAAAGACGCCGGCCGTCCCGGGCCTCAATGCAGTATTTGTAGAGAGCCCCCTCTTTTACTCCGGGGATAAACACCTCATAAACTCCCATTTCCGCCACTTTTTCCATGGGATTGGCGTCGTCCTCCCAGCCGTTAAAATCTCCTACTACGGAAACCCCCTGGGCATTGGGAGCCCAGACGGTGAACCACACACCTTTCTTTCCGTCCTTCACATCCAGATGCGCTCCCATTTTTTCATAGATCTCGTAATGGGTTGCCTGGCCGAACAGGTACGCATCCAGTTCTCCGAAACGCGCCTCTTTTTTCTTTTTCTTCCTTGCCATGGCTTTTTCTCCTTTTTCTTTCTATACTTTCTGATCCCGGAACAGCGCCTTCTCCCGGAGGCGCCTCCGGAGATTATCTGTCCCGGGTATGGATCAGGATCCTGCAGCCGCAGGGTTCCAGCTCCAGAGAAATCCTTCCTCCCTGCGCGGCCGCCTTTTCTTTGGTCAACAGGTCCTCATAGATCCCGTCCCCGGGAACGGGGAAGGATACCGGGGCCGCCGCCCCCTCATCGTTATTTACCGCCACCACCAGGGTTTCCTTTTCCCCGATTCTGGCGAAGGCATACTGCCGGTTGGTCAGAAGGAGTTCCCGGTAGGCGCCGCCGGCGCAGGCGTCCAGGTGGGCTTTCCGGATCCCTCCCAGGGTTTTTATCCACTCTGTCAGTTCCGGGTGGGGATTCTTCTCCTTCATCTGCTCCAGATCGATGGCCGGCCGCAGGGCATCGTCTCCGCCCTGATCGGTTCTGCCCTCTATGCCGAACTCGGATCCGTAATAAATGGAGGGGATCCCCGGAAGAAAATACAGCAGAGCATGCACCGGCTTCAGATGTCCCTTCACATTCAGTTTGCTGCAGATCCGGTTCACGTCATGGTTATCCACAAAGCTGTACAGGGTCATGCCCCGGTACAGGCCGCCGCCCTGGTCAAATTCCCGGCGGATGGTATGAGCGATCTCAAAGTAGTTGTGATCGTTGTGGCCGGAATACAGCCCTTTGTGAAGCTCATAATTGGTAACGCTGTGGATCAGACGGGTACCGTCGCCGATATAGCGGCTGTAGTCCCCGTGGATCACTTCTCCCATAAGCCAAAAATCCTGTTTTTTCGCCTCGGTCCTGCGGCGCATCTCCTCCAGGAAGGAAAGTTCCAGGCAGTCGGCGCAGTCCAGACGGATACCGTCGATATCAAATTCCTCAATCCAGAAATCAATGACCCCCAGCAGATATTCCCGAACGGCTCCCTCCCAGGGATTTAAGTTTACCAGCTCTGTGCAGCCCCTCCAGGACTCATAGCTGAAGCCGTCGTTATAGCAGTTGTTGCCGCCGAAATTCACGCCCTTGTACCAGTTTTTGTAGGGGGAATCCCATTTTTTCTCCTGAATATCCTTAAACGCAAAAAACTCCCGGCCCGTGTGATTGAACACCCCGTCCACCACAACGCGTATACCGGCCTCGTGGGACTTTGCCACAAATTCCTTAAAATCTTCATTATCTCCCAGCCGGCGGTCCACCAGCTTATAGTCGGTGGTCTCGTAGCCGTGGCCCACCGATTCAAACAGGGGGCCGATATAGACCGCGTCAAACCGCATCTCCTTCATCCAGGGGATCCACTCCTCCGTCAGGGTCCGCAGGCGGTGGACTACCTCCCCGCCCTCATTCCGCCGGGGAGCTCCCAGAAGCCCCAGGGGATAGATGTGATAAAAATCCGCCTCCTCATACCATTTGCCCAATGTCTCATACCTCCTAGTCTAAGTATAGATTCCATATAAGAACTGCTGCAGCAGCTCCTCAATCTCCTGATCGCTGACCTGCATGGAACTTAAGTCCTCCGTATCCCGGGAGCGCACCAGCAGATAAAACTGCAGGCAGCCGGTAAAACTAATGGCAAACTGATTCTGTCTGCCCCGCATATTTCCCAGTTCTCCCTGGGCCCTCTCAAAAATTTTCACGAAAAACTGATAGTACCGCTCCAGAAACGGGTAGACGGTCCGGAAACCTTCGCTCTTGCGCCCGGAAAAAAACAGCGCCATCAGCAGCAGATAAAACTCCGGGTCCCGGCACACCGCGTCGAAAAACGCCCTGGCGGTCCGGTATAACGTATTGCGGAGGCCATCATAAACGGTGGCCTGTTCCATCTCCGCTTCCAGGATCTGAAAATCCCGGGACAAAAGCTGTTCCAGAAGCCCCTTCTTGCTGCCGAAATAGTAGTACAGGGTAGGTTTCGTGACCCCGGACTTTTCCGCGATCTCCTGCACTCCCACTCCGTCATAGCCTCTGGCGTAAAACAGAGACTTCGCTGTCTTTAAAATTATTTCCCGATTGTCCATGTGTCACCTCTCTGTAGATACCAGTATACCAATCGGTATAGATAAAGTCAACAAAAACCGGAGAATTTTTCATTCTCCGGTGTACATTAGTTACAACTTTCATCCTTGTCTGCCCTTCAGGCTCTGATCTTCCGAAACAGCCGTCTGGCATTCTCCTCTGTGACCGCGATCACCTCTTCCGGGGTGACGCCCTTCAGCCTGGCGATCTCCTCCGCCACGTAGGGCAGGTTCAAAGAGGAATTTCGCTTTCCCCGGTTGGGTTCCGGGGCCAGATAGGGACTGTCCGTCTCCAGCAGCAGCTGTTCCAGCGGCGCTTCCGCCACCGCTTCCTTCAGCCTGCGGGCGTTTTTAAAGGTCACCACTCCGCCGATCCCAAGGTACAATCCCATCTTCAGGTATTCTTCCGCCAGTTCCCTGGAATAGGAAAAGCAGTGGATCACGCCGCCGATCTCCCCGCCCCGAAGGCGTTTCACCGCTTCCAGAGTGTCCGCGGCGGCCTCCCGGCTGTGAATGATAAAGGGCAGGCCCTCCTCCCGGGCCAGTTCCATCTGCCGCTGAAACCATTCCATCTGCAGGGCATGGCTTTCCGGATCCCTGTGCCAGTAATAATCCAGACCGATCTCCCCCACCGCCACAACTTTCGGATGGCGGCAGAGCTGCCGCAGCTTCTCAAAAATCTCTTCGTTCAAATCTCCCGCGTGATCCGGATGGATCCCCGCAGCCCCGTAAACATAGGGATATTTATCTATGAGTTCCCGGACAGCGTCCAGGCTTTTCACATCCGCGCAGACATTGATCACGGTGCCGATGCCCTTTTCCGGCAGGGAGGAGAGCAGCTCCTCCCTGTCCTCATCAAAGGCCTCATCGTCATAGTGGGCGTGTGTCTCAAAAATCATCTTCTCCGGCCTCCGTCAGCAGATCTCCGCCCCGGCAGGCATCTCCTTCTCCGGGGAAACCAGGGCCAGATTGCCCTCCGGATCCTCCGCGCAGAGGATCATGCCCTCGGAGAGAACCCCCGCCAGCTTGGCAGGCTTTAAATTCACCAGCACCATGACCTTTTTGCCCACCATCTCTTCCGGACTGTAGTGCGCCTTGATGCCGGAGACGATCTGTTTTACCTGATCCCCGATCTTCACCTGGGAACAAAGGAGTTTTTTGGACTTTTTCACCGCCTCGCAGGCAAGGATCTCACCCACGGCAAACTGCATCTTTTCAAAATCCTCAAAGGTAACTTCCGGTTTGGTCTCCAGGTGGATGGACTCTTCCTCCTGTTTCTCCTCCGTGGGAGCGGCGGCGGCCCGCTGAGCCTCCTGGATCTTCTCCACCTCCGCCATAACCTCCTTCACATCCAGACGGGCGAAGAGGATCTCCGGCTTGTCGGTGACTTTATTTCCGGAGGGGTACAGGCCGAACTGATCCAGCTCCTCATACTCCCGCTTCCCGGCGTTCAGCTGCTCCAGGATCCTCCGGGTGGTATCCGGCATAAAGGATTCCAGCAGGGAAGCTCCCACGGCAATGCTGTCCACCAGATTGTACAGCACCGTGGCCAGCCGGTCCTTTTTGGCCTCGTCCTTGGCCAGGGCCCAGGGCATGGTTTCATCAATGTATTTATTGCAGCGCTTAAAGAGATTGAAGATCTCCGTCAGGGCGTCCGCCACCCGGAGCTTGTCCATCTTCTCCACCACTTTGGCGGCGGTACCCGTTACCACCGCTTTCAGATCCGCGTCCACTTCCTCCGCGGCTCCTTTATCTTCTACCACTCCGCCGAAATACTTGTTGGACATAGAGATGGTGCGGTTCACCAGATTGCCCAGGGTGTTGGCCAGGTCGGAATTCATCCGCTCCACCATCAGCTCCCAGGTAATGACGCCGTCATTTTCAAAGGGCATCTCATGAAGCACAAAATAGCGCACCGCGTCCACCCCGAACAGCTTCACCAGATCGTCGGCATAGATGACATTTCCCTTGGATTTGCTCATCTTGCCGTCCCCCTGGAGAAGCCAGGGATGGCCGAACACCTGCTTGGGCAGGGGCAGTCCCAGGGCCATGAGGAAAATAGGCCAGTAAATGGTGTGGAAGCGGACGATATCCTTTCCGATTAAGTGCAGGTCCGCCGGCCAGTATTTGGCGAACTGCCCGCTGCTGTCTCCATCGCAGTCGTAACCGATGCCGGTGATATAGTTGGTGAGGGCGTCCAGCCATACGTAGACCACATGCTTCGGGTCAAAGTCCACGGGAATGCCCCAGCTGAAGGAGGTCCTGGACACGCAGAGATCCTGGAGGCCCGGCAGCAGGAAGTTGTTCATCATCTCATTTTTCCGGGACACCGGCTGGATGAACTCCGGATGCTCATTGATATACTCGATCAGTTTCGGAGCGTATTTGCTCATGCGGAAGAAGTAGGCCTCCTCCCTGGCCGGGGTCACCGGCCGGCCGCAGTCCGGACACTTGCCGTCCACCAGCTGGGATTCCGTAAAGAAGGATTCGCAGGGAGTGCAGTACATCCCCTCGTAATAGCCTTTATAGATATCCCCCTGGTCGTAGAGCTTTTTGAAGATCTTCTGCACCTGCTTCTCATGGGGGGCATCCGTAGTGCGGATGAATTTATCATAGGAAGTTTCCATGAGATCCCAGATGCCGCGGATCTCCCCGGACACTTTATCTACCAGCTCCTTGGGGGTGATCCCCTGCTCCTGGGCCTTCAGTTCGATTTTCTGGCCGTGCTCGTCGGTGCCGGTCTGAAAGAACACATCGTAGCCCTGCTGCCGGTGGAAACGGGCAATGCTGTCCGCCAGCACAGCCTCATAGGTATTGCCGATATGCGGTTTTCCGGAAGTGTAGGCGATTGCCGTGGTAATATAATATTTCTTTCTGATCTTTTCCATCTGTCTGTCTCCTTACCGCTCTGCTCTGTATAAAGAAGAGAAAAGCCTTTTTCACTGCTCCTATCATAGCATAGACCGGGGATTCTGACAATGGCTCCCAAAGACGGGACTTGACAATTCCCGGCTTTTCCATTATTATAATTTAAGTAACTATTACTATTATCAAAAAGGAGGGTATGTATGGCAACACTGAAATACAGCCGCCAGCGGGAATCCATCAAGGAAAACCTCATGCACCGCCGCGACCACCCGACTGCCGATATGATCTACACCGATATCCGGAAAATTTATCCCAATATCAGCCTGGGAACTGTATACAGAAACCTGGCTCTTCTCTCGGATCTGGGTGAGATCCGGAAGCTGACCGTGGACGGCGGCGCGGACCGGTTTGACGGCAACATTTCCCCCCACAACCATTTCACCTGCCGGCGGTGCGGGGCAGTGCTGGATCTGGACATGGAAGACATCAGCCGGATCAAACAATCCGCGGAGCAGCGGTTCCATGGCGTCATTGAGAGTTACAGCGTAAATTTTTACGGACTCTGCGAAAACTGTACTGAAAAATCATAAAAATCATCTGGAAAACGCCTTGACATTTACAAAATTCAGTGATATATTAATTTCAGTAACAGTTACTAATATCAGAACTTAATCAGTCATCACAGAAAGAGAGGATTTTAAAAATGAAAAAATTTGTATGCAGCGTTTGCGGTTATGTTTATGAAGGCGAAGCAGCTCCCGAGAAATGCCCCATCTGCGGCGCTCCCGCTTCCAAATTTGTGGAGCAGTCCGGGGATATGACCTGGGCGGCAGAGCATGTGGTAGGCGTTGCTGCTGACGTTCCGGAAGATATCAAGGCTGACCTGAGAGCAAACTTCGAGGGCGAGTGCTCCGAAGTCGGCATGTATCTGGCAATGGCCCGGGTCGCTCACAGAGAAGGATATCCGGAGATCGGCCTGTACTGGGAGAAGGCTGCTTACGAAGAGGCAGAGCACGCCGCGAAATTCGCTGAGCTGCTGGGCGAGGTTGTAACCGACAGCACCAAGAAGAACCTGGAGATGAGAGTTGAGGCTGAGAACGGCGCTACCGCAGGCAAGACGGATCTGGCAAAACGCGCCAAAGCCGCTAACCTGGACGCTATCCACGACACCGTTCACGAGATGGCAAGGGATGAGGCCCGCCACGGCAAAGCATTCGCAGGCCTGCTGAAGAGATACTTCGGCTAATCCGACCACACAGTTTCAGGTAAATATAAACTTTTCAGAACGCCGGTCCAAAAGGGCCGGCGCTCTTTTTCCCCCTATCCGGCTGAAATATATTTACGGAATTTCCTCTTGTATGCTACTATAGGAAGAGAATTTGGAGCAATCCGCACTTTCCTGAGAGGAGAACATACCATGAAACAACTGTCGGAGGAAACACTCCGGGCATTTGCGCAGGTGAAACCCGCCTATAACCGCATTTATCTGACGCTTCGCCGGGCTCTTTTAGAGGGAGAAATTCTGCCTGGCGAAAAGCTCTCGGAGGAAGCCCTCGCCCTGCAGCTGGGCACCAGCCGCACCCCTCTGCGGCGGGCTCTGGAAAAGCTGAAGCAAGAGGGCCTCTTTGCCATAAAATCACCGGAACAAGTCCCCGCGCATATTTCCAGAAGAGATATGAACAGCCTGTTGGACTTTGACGCTCTGCTGGAATCCCACGCCGCCTTCCTTGCCGCCCAGAACGGAGTTTCTGAGGAATACATGGATACGCTTCGGGAAATCAATGAAAACCTCAGAAATCTGGATCCATCTATCCGCTATGACAGCCGCTATGAAAAAGATCTGGTGGGAGCCAGAGATCTGCATCTGCAGTTCCATCTGCTCATCGCCCGTCTTTCCCGAAATAAATATCTCTATCAAAGCATCGCGGATGTCCGCTCAAAACTGCGTCAGTATTCTTCTCTGGACGCGTTTCCCGCGGATCAGACCCCCGCGGAGTACTACCGCCGCACCGTTGTGCCCTGCCACGAGGAATTGCTGCACGCCATTGAACAGAGAGATCCCCAGACAGCTCAGGCCTGGATGTACACCGACGCGATCCGCTCCCGCTCCAGATATTTTAACAGCTACAAAAATCCCTATGTGGTTCAGCGGGTTTCAAAGCATACCGCCGTCCCGCGGGAAGCAGAAGAACCTTAAACAGGGGGGCGCCGTATACTTCGGCGCCCTCCTGCCTGCAGACAATGATATATCCTCGGTTGGATTAATTTGTTCCGCTCTTTCTGGCTTTGATCTCCGCCTGCATCTTTCGCACTCTGTCGTCAGTCAGAGGGAAGACCACCATCAACAGGATTCCCACGATCAGGAGAATACAGGGCAGAGCGCTGAACAGAATCCGGATTCCTTCCACCGCGCCGGCGGTTACATTCTCCGCGTCAAATCCTACGGCCACCAGACCGTATCCCATAACCAGACTCCCCACAGTAGTCCCGATCTTGGGAACCAGGTTAAACAGAGACATCATAAAGGGCTTCAGGTCTTTGCCGCTCTTCCATTGGGAGTAATCCACCACAGAAGAGTACACCGTGATTTCAGCCGCATGGGCAATGGAATATCCTACATAGCCTGCGCTCATGAGAACGGTAAACACTATGGCGTCCTGCCCCAGGAAATACGCCAGAGCCAGACAGGCCGCGTAGAGAGCCAGACCCAGGATATAGGTCTGCTTGGCGCCTTTTACCAGACGGCTGATAAAGGGCATGATAAAGGAACCGAAAATCATCAGGAAGGTACTTAAGGACAGGTACACGGTCAGCATGTTTTTGTCCCCTACCACGTACGTGTAGTAATAGGCGGCGAGACCTGTGATGATAAAATAGGTGGAGCCTTTGCAGGAAGCGCCTCCCAGATACAGTAGAAACGGCTTGGTAATAGCAAATTTAATCATCTCCCAGAGAGACGCTTTGTAAGCGTCGCCCGCAGCGGGTTTAGCGGAAGCGGCATCCTCCCGCTGAACCTCCGGCTGAACCACATCGATTTTTTTGACAGCGGTAAACAGCTGGAAATAGGCTATAATTACCAGTACGCCGATGAGAAGCGCCAGCATGGAATAGCCGAGAGCGTCGTTGCCGCGGCCAAAGGCAGCTACCAGAGATACGCTGAACAGGGAAAACACAAATTTTCCCGCGGAGTTGCAGATAGATTTCGCCCCCGCGTAGGCCTGCCGGTCGTCCGGATCTGTAGCCATCAGGGGAAGCAGCCCTGTGAAGGCTGCAAAAGCAATATTGTAGCCGATATAGGTCAGGATATAGCCGCCGCCGAACCAGACTGCCTGAGCAGCGCCTGTAAGACCGGGATCTGTAAAGGTCAGCCAGCGGAATACCGCCGCCGTAACAGCTCCCAGAATCAGCCAGGGGCGGAATTTTCCGGACTTGAATTTTGCTTTCTGCATGATAATTCCGATAAACGGAACGGAAACCATATCTACAATACTGGCCGCCGACAGAATCCCTGCCATGACCGCTGTCTCAAGGCCCACCGCGTCTGTCAGAAAAATTGCCCAGTAGGTGCTGGCCATGGTGGTAATCAGTGTGGAAAACCCATTGGTCAGACCGTAGCGGAAGGACATGACGGAATACATTACTTTCTTCTTTTTTCCCATTCTTTCAACCTCCTGCAGGGATTATTCCCCCGCCTTTTCCCTAGAGTAACGATAAACCGCTTCGAAGAAATAGGGGTTCAGAATCTGTGAGCTGAAACCGATCATCGCCGGAGCTCCCGGAACCATGAACTCTTCTACATATTTTTTAGCTATCTCATCCACCTGAGCGTCAGGCATATCTTCCGGAATATCCGGAGTTTCCACTCCGATGAGAATCTCTTTTCCATATTTGTGATACAGCATTGCCTTATCATTCATAGGCTGTCCGGACCAGGAATCCACGCCGGCCTCGATCATAGCCGGAAGCAGGGCTTCCACCTGGCCGCAGCAGTGCATATCATAAAACAGTCCTTTGGAATGTACATGTTTTACCACCTTGCTCAGAGGGGGAACCAGCATCTCTCTCACCGTATCCAGAGAGAAGAAGGGCGCTCTCTGGCTGCCCCAGTCGTCATGAACGGTAAACCCGTCAATTCCCGGAAAATACTCCAGATATTTGTCGATTATCCTGCAGTAAAGATCCGCCAGCTTATCAAGGAATCCATGTACCGCCTCCTGCTGCTCCTCATCGATCAGAGCCATGGCGGCGCCTTCAAAGTCCATCATAGAAATCATGCGCTCAAAGTATCCTGTCATCAGCGTGGGCACCAGAGCCAGCTCCTCCTGTTTGATGAACTCTTTGCTCAGCTCCGCCTGTCCGGCCCAGTCCCAGGAGTCAATATCCGGCCATACAACCTTTTCTTCCCACTCGTTCATATCCGTCATCAGAGGATTGCCGGGTTCTACCATGGAACCGCCTGCCACCGGGATAAACAGCCAGTTGATCCCGAACATATCCTTAAATCCCTCCGGATGCTGGGCCGGAGCGCCTCCATCCATAATAAATCCTCTGGCCTCAATATCCGGCACTACCCTGGGGGTAAAATTCTGGTAGTATCTGTAGCTTGGCATGAACAGAGGATTTTTATCATAGATCGCTCTTTTCATATTCTCTTTCGCGGTGATCGGAGCGCTGAAAACAGGCATGTCAATCCTTCCTCTGGCTCCCGGAATAACGCACCGAACCTTCATTTCCTCTTCCGAAAAAACTTTGCTCATATAAACTGCCTCCCTTTTATTGTTTTTGCCCGGATACCCCCGCCGCTGGCCCGGAATTCCGGAAGCCTTCTGTCCCGGTTCTCTTTCGTCAAAGCTTTCTTTTTCCCGGACAGACCAGCCGCCGCTTTCAGGATCAGGCTGCGGACGTGCTCCGTTTCTGCGGAAATAATATAATATTATCTTCTCCCCGTCAACGAAAATTGTATACATTTTATATTTTCATCCTTTTACACAAAAGAGAAAAATGTACAAAATGTATACAACTCATCATTCTTTTCTTTTGTATTTTCTACCCGGAGATGCGAAGGAAAAAAAATCTGATGGATTTCTCTTCCAACTATGTTAGAATATTAAGAAAAGAAACGTTTCTCGCGTTCAGAAGGGAGACCTCCATGCTGAAATTTCCTCAGGAAATCGTAGACATGTACAAAGATCTTAAGCCGGCCCACCAGAAAATCTACCGGATCATCCGGGATACAATTTTTTCCGGCCAGATTCCTTCCGGAGAAAAATTCACGGAAGAGGGAATCGCCAAAGCTCTGGGCATCAGCCGCACTCCCGTCCGCTCCGCCTTAAGCCGCCTGCGCAGCGAAGGCCTGCTGCAGAATATCACCAAAAGCAATCTGGGAATCCGGGAATATTCTCTGCAGGAAAAGACCGACCTGATTTATCTGGACAGCCTTCTGGAAGGAAAGGCGGCATACCTGGCCGCGGAGCGGGGCGTATCCCAGGAGGATCTTTCTACTCTAATCGAAATCAACGACGCCATTGCCACCTACCGGGATCTGCCCCCCTCCCCCACCCAGCTGAATGTCTGCGGAGTCCGGGATCTGCATATGCAGTTTCATCTGCTGATCGCCAAGTTTTCCGGAAACAGATTTTTATATAAAGAAATTGTAGAACTCCGCAATATCATGCGGATCCTGCGGTCGGAATTGGTATACAGCAAAGAGCGGCGGAATGATTACGCGGATTTTATAGCTCCCATCCACCGTCAGCTGATCCAGGCCATTCAAGCCCGATGCCCGGAAGACGCGGAAATTATCGTGCGCTATGAAATCAGCCACGGAAGAGAAATCTACGCGGACAGTTCCATTGATCTTGGCCGCGGCGGCTGAAAAAAGAACAATTTCAGAAAGTGCATTTATTTTCTGAAATTGTTCTTTTTGTCTTTTTCCACATTTTTGTGCAGTTTTACAATTTTTTCTTTTATTTTTCCCTGACGCTTGTTATCTCTGACTCTTTATGCTATAATCTCGACAATTAAATGAAGTGACTCACTTTTCTTTTCTCTTTCGTCAAAGCAGAAGGCTGAGGTATATACGTATGAATTCTACTGCTGTGGCAATCATCTGCCTGGCTGCTTTTGCGTTATCTATTTTTATCTCATACCATCGGAAGCTGAACACCGGAGTCCTGGCAATGGCCTTTGCTTATCTGATCGGATGTTTTATTCTGAAACTTAGTATTAACGATGTGGTAGGGCTGTTTCCGGTAAAAATTTTATTTCTGATGTTTTCCGTCTGCTTCTTTTATGGATACGCGATCCAGAACGGCACTCTTCAGATCATTGCGTCCCATATTATTTACCGTTTTCGCGGCAGGACAAAATTTCTGCCTTTTGTTCTGTATTTTCTGGCCTTTTTCATGGCTTTCCTGGGAGCCGCCGCTCCGGCCGTCTCCTCCTTTATGGCTCCGGTCTGCATCATGATCGGCGCCAGTACAGGGATCCATTACCTGATTCTGCTGGTGCTGATCTGTCTCGGTTCCGGAGCCGGCACTCTGGTTCCCTGGGGCCAGGCGGGAGTCATCATCCGCGGAATTATCGAAGATTCCGATTTCGCGGCGGACGCCGCGCCGATCTCTTCTAAAATCTGTGTAAACATGTTTATTACCGGCCTCATCGCCCTGATCATTGTCTACCTGCTTTTTAAAGGCTATCGGGCTTCTCCCTGCGAGATCAAAAAGCCGGAAAAGCTGAACACAGTACAGAAAAAAACTCTGGGGGTGCTTCTGACTGTATTGGCCCTGGTCCTGGTTCCCGCCATCCTCAACACTCTGCACCCTATGGAAATGATGCAGCGCTTTTCCAGACTGTTCGATATCCAGATGCTGTCCATTGTCGGAGCAGTGGTCTGCGCTCTGCTGCGCCTGGGAGATGAAAAAAAAGTGCTGCTGGAATCCGTCCCCTGGAATACTATTATTCTGGTAAGCGGGGTCTGCATGCTCCTGGGCGTCACGGAAGCCACCGGCATCTTCGGCTCTGTTACTGATATACTCAATACGAACCTTTCCCAGACCGCGATCGGATGCATCCTGGTTCTGCTGGGCGGTTTCATGAGTTTCTTCAGCGGCGCCATCTCCGTGGTGGTTCCACTGTTTCTGCCCATGGTCCTTACAGTGTCCGCAGGCGGAGGCCATTCCCCCACAGCACTGGCCTCCGCTATCACCATCGGGGCCATTATGACCTGCACGTCCCCGTTTTCCACGGCAGGTTCCTTTGTACTGTCCTGTCTTCCTGACGGAAAAATGAGGGATCAGATTTTTGGCAGACAATTTCTGCTGACCTGCCTGACCTTCATCGTACCCGTGGCGCTGATGGCCCTGGGATTCTACAATATTCTTTAGAAAAAGGAGTTACAACCATGAAAGAGTATCTGCGCGCGCCCTTTGTGGTGCCGGGACTGATCCTGACAGCCGCAGGGATCCTGGCATCCCTGCTGATCCGTTTTATTGACAGCAATCTGCTGTCCATGCTGGCCTCCATAGGCTGCGCCCTGCTGTGTTTTTTCGGGATCTCCCCCACCTTAAACTATATCAACACTCACCGGAAACAATGATTTCTTCCGGTTGACACGCCCTCCTCTTCTCACGTATAATGAGGCCAGAACGCCCGGACAGGGCGCAGGAAGGGAGGATTTTACCATGTCCAAATACGCCGGAACCAAAACCGAACAGAATCTGATGGAGGCTTTTGCCGGGGAATCCCAGGCCCGGAACAAGTATACCTACTACGCTTCCCAGGCTAAAAAGGCCGGCTACGAGCAGCTGGCAGCTCTGTATCTGGAGACTGCCGATCAGGAAAAGGAACACGCGAAAATGTGGTTCAAAGAGTTCCACGGCATCCATGACGTCCCCGCCAACCTGGAGGACGCTGCCGCGGGTGAAAATTTTGAGTGGACCGACATGTACGCCAGAATGGCCAGAGAGGCCAGGGAAGAGGGCTTTCCGGAACTGGCGGAAAAGTTTGAGGGAGTTGCCAGAGTAGAGGCCGCCCACGAAAAAAGATACCGCAAGCTGCTGGAATCCTACAAAGCGGGCAAGACCTTTAAGGGCGACGCTCCCCTGGGCTGGAAATGCCGCAACTGCGGATTTGTCTATGAGGGCGAAGAGGCTCCGGAAGTCTGTCCGGTATGCGCCCATCCCAGAGCGTACTTTGAGCGCAAAGTGGAAAATTATTGATCTCAGAACAGAGGCTGCCGCACGGAAAATTTGTGCGGCGGTCTCTTTTTTAAAGACAAAGTTTATTAATGTCTCCGGGAATCACAAAAAACGCGGAAGAATCCATAGAGAATATTCTTTTTGAACTGGAAATTTTTCGGGGGGAGGATCGTTCACTGCTCTCAGCGCAAGTTTTAAAAAAATTAGATAGTTTGGAAAAAATAAAAAGTTATGTGGATGTTATCGGCAGTGAACAGATGGTAAAATACCTGGTTGATTATGCTTTGAACCCGGAAAAATACGGAAGCGATACGATGTTTTTCCAATTTTTGGAGAATCTGTAATTGAGCCGCTTTTTCCCCAAAACATGAGGAGTGCCCCGGAGGATTGACATCCCGCCGGGGCTATTATTATGAAAAAATTTTTGTAATGGTCATCTCTGAACTGTTTTTACTATATCAGCTATTTATGAACATTTTGTGAACCCTCAGTAAATCATTTGTTAATTTGCATATTTTTTTATTATATGCTCTTTTTTCTTTGTGGATTTTATATAAATTATACCCACAGGCCTGTTTTTTGCCTCCCCGGAGGCAAACTCTCCCTTCATAAAACCTTTTATTTTTGTTCATTATTTTTTTACAGCTTGCACACGGTTTCAACACATTTCCCGGATATACTGAATACATAAAATAATTAATCCGTAATTATTTTATAAATTTTTCTTTTTCATAATGCCGGTGAATAACCGGCTCTCCTTCCTTTAAAAATAGAGGCTGGCGCGAGGGCGCCAGCCTCCTGTATTTTCTCATTTCTTTGATGTTTCCCATCTGCTGATATAATCTGCCAGAGCCGCGTATTCCTCCAGCCCCAGAGTTTCCCCACGCACCGTCTCAGACAGCCCGCAGGCGCTGAGGGCTTCCTCGGCCTGCTCTCTGGTAAGCCCCAGTCCGCCGTCATTTCTCAGGCCGTTCAGCAGGGTTTTTCTTCTCTGATTAAATGCCGCCCGGATCAGCCGGAACATCAGCGTCTCATTCTCCGTCCGCACCGGCGGATGCTCTCTGCAGTTCAGCCGTATCACCGCGCTTCCCACATTTGGCCGGGGAATAAAACAGTTGGGAGGAACATTTGCCGCCAGATAGGGCTCCGCGTAATACTGCACCGCCAGAGACAGGGCTCCGTAGTCTTTGCTTCCGGGAGCCGCCTGCATTCTCTGGGCTACCTCCTTCTGCACCATCACAGTCATAGATTTCATGGGAACCTTTTTTTCCAATAGTCCCATGACAATGGGCGTGGTGATATAGTAGGGGAGATTTGCCACAATCTTGATGGGCTTTCCCTGATTTTTTTTCTCCGCCAGCGCCTTCAGATCCAGATTCAGAATATCCTCCCGGATCACCGTAACATTATCCCAGGCGCTTAAGGTATCTTCCAGGATCGGGATCAGGTTTCTGTCTATTTCCACCGCGCAGACCTCTCCCGCGGCATGGGCCAGGTATTGGGTAAGCGTCCCAATACCCGGCCCGATCTCTACAACAAAATCATCTTCTCTTATTTCTGCCGCCGCTGTAATCTTATCCAGTACATGGGGATCGATGAGAAAATTCTGGCCGAATTTTTTCTGAAACCGAAATCCGTATTTCTGGAGGACAGCGATGGTTTTCTGGGGATCTCCCAGCCATGGTTTCTCTTTATACTTCAAAATCTTTTTCCTGCAATACAATCAACTCATCCGTGTTCCGGTTTTTCTTTCTTCTTCCCCGCTTTTTGGAGCCTTTCCCGGCATGGGCCATGGCTTTGTCCATGATTTCCTTCACCTTGGAGATGGTCATGGGATCCCGTTCCGACTGATTATTTCCGATCATTGTGTACAGCGCCAGAATCCCCATCTCATCCATCTTATATCCGTTTTCCGAAGCGTAGGTGCGGGCGAAGGTTACCAGTTCATCGTTGGTAAATACCGGTATGGAAATTACTTTATCAAATTTGCGGGCGAACTCCGGATACTTTTTCAGCATAGCCCGCATGTCCGCCTTCTCGTCCTCGATAATCAGGATCATGCAGTCCGTCCGGAATTCCATCGCCCGGTTCAGCTGCTCTACTGTCTCCTCATTCATCAGAGAGGCGTCCTCAATGATCAGGAAGCCGCCGGACATTCTGGCTACGATCTTGGCCGGATCCTTCTGGTTCATAGAAGCTCCGCTGATGCGGGCGATCTTGGCCGCGTCCAGCTCCAGATCCTTGCACATCGCCACCATCAGGCCCTGAGACAGCTGTGATTTTCCTGTACCCGGCGCTCCCATAATGGCGATATTTCCATGCTTGGAGGTGTGCTCCCCGGCGTGCTCATACACGCCGTTCATGGCTTCCAGAATCTGCTGGTCCATGCCGGGCACTCTGGCGAAATAGGTAAAAATCTTTCTCTGCTCATCGTTCATGCGGACCGGCTTGGCGTCGTTGAGGATCCTGATCCGGCGTTCCTCCGGAGTCTCCTCCCGCAGAATCTCGTCAATGGAAATCGGTATTGTGTTCTGTCCCAGTTTGCTGAGAGTAATGGTCCTCTGGGCTTTTTCCTCCGGCGTGGGTTCCGGATCCGGAATCTCCAGCTCCTCGTTATAGAGGGGTTTGACCTGCCTGGTCTCCTGGGTAGGCGCGTTCTGCTCTGAAGATTCCAGCACCTCTGACGCGTCCGGAAGGATTTTTGTCTCCTGCTCCGGGGCCTCTGCCTCCGGCTCTTCCGCGGCTTTTTCCGCTGATTCTTCCGGCTCCTCCGCAGCTTTTTCCGCCGGCTCTTCCGGCTTCTCCGGAGATTCCTCCGCGCTCTCTGCCGGCTCTTCTTCTTTTACTGGCTCCGGGGCCGCGTCCGACGCGATTTCCGCAGACAGGCTGTCCGCAGTTTCCTGCACCAGCGCTTCCAGGTCAAAGTCCGCCAGGGACATCTGCCCTTCGATCTGCTGATCCTCCGGGTTTTCTTCTTTCGGGACCGGGGAAGCCTGTTCCGGTTTGGGGGACGGGCTGACCCGGTTCTCCATCAGCTCCTGCTCCAGGTCCTGGATGGGCAGGTTCGCTGTAGCTGTCCGCTCCTTTCCCGGTTCGCCGGACTCTTCCGGAACCTCCGCTCTGGGGGCCTGGGGGGCTTCCCTGCGGATACCGGAAAAGACATCCTGGATGCTCTTTTCCAGCTGCTCTTTCAGATTGGCTGTCTTGCCCATAAATTCCCGGGAAGTAACCGAGAAATCATCCACAGCGGTTCCTTCCGGCTTTTTCGGCTCCTTCGGCAGTTCCACATCCTTGGTAATGGCGGCCCCGGCCTCATCCATCTTCTGCAGCACCTCCCGGGCATCCCGGACTTCCGCTGCTGCCTTCGCAGCGGATCCGGCTGCGGCCGCCGAGGCCGCGGCTGCCGCCTGGGGCGCCGAAGACGCCGGCGCTTCCTCCGCTTTGGGCGGACGGGATCCGCGCTCTTTCTGTTCTGACTCTTCTCTCTCTCTTTCTACTTCCTTCTGGTAGGCAGCCTGCTGAATAGGGCTTAGAGGCTGATATTTCTGTTTCAGCTCCATAGCCTTCCGGACGTACTGTCCTTCGCTGAACCACAGGATCATATCGTCACAGGTTTCCACGCATTTCTGCTGATCCCCGGCCTTGCTGTAGAGCCTGGCCAGTTCGTAAGCCCAGCGCTCCGTGTATTCCCTGTCCTTGTACTCCTCCAGAATGGCAATCTGATCCTGCAGTGGGGACCGTCTTGCTCTGTAGATTTTGTACTTCAGAATGTACCTGGAATTGTCATGGGGGGCTACCTCCGCGAACTCCGTGTAATAGTCCACAGCCTCCTCAATCTCTCCCAGCTTCAGACATACCTCCACCAGGCGGTAGAGAATGCTTTTTCCGATGGAAGCCCGGTCAAAGGCCAGCTGCAGAATATTTTTGCACTCCCGGTACATCCGGTTCGCCTCATAGACGTCAGCTACCATATTCAGGGTGCGGAGGCTTTTAACCCTTCTCCACTCCACACTCTCCACAATCTTCAGCGCGGAGGTATAATCCTGCTCTTCCACGTACTTTGTCAATTCCTGCAATTTCAAATGGTATTCCGCTTTATCCAATGCTTTCACCTCAAATTGAACTGTTAAAAACTCCCTTGCTCTCTTACGGGGCATCGCCCCATAACCCTGGTTTCCCATAATTAGTGATAGTTTATCACAAGGGAATCTGCATGTCAAACCTGCCGGGAGTTCTCCTCTTCCGGCGGCAGAATAAGCATTGCCTGTAAATCATAACGAATACGCCGGGCAGGTTTCAGGCTGCTGGGCTGAAATCCTGTCCGGCTTTTTTCGCTGCTTATTTTACCGTGATCTTGTCCAGATGCCAGATGTCGTCCACGTATTCCTGGATCGTCCGGTCAGAGCTGAACTTGCCGCTCTTGGCGGTATTCAGCATGGCGCTTCTCGCCCAGGCCTTCTCGTCTCTGTATCTGGCCTCCACTCTCTCCTGGGCCGCCGCGTAGGATTTAAAGTCAGCCAGGATAAAGTACTGATCCGCCTTTTCCCACTGGTTGGACTGCAGCAGGGAATCGTACAGATCCCGGAACAGATTCATGTCGCCGTGGGAATACATGCCGTTAATGAGCTGCATCAGCACCTGGCGGATATCCGGATCGTTGTTGAAGTACTGCATGGGATCGTAGCCGCCGTTCTTCTCATAGTTCATGACCTCGTCCGCGGAAAGTCCGAAGATAAAGGCATTGTCCTCCCCTACCTCCTCCACGATCTCCACGTTGGCGCCGTCCATGGTGCCCAGGGTCAGAGCTCCGTTGAGCATGAACTTCATGTTTCCGGTTCCGGAGGCCTCCTTGCTGGCAGTGGAAATCTGCTCGGACACATCGGCCGCGGCGAAGATCCACTCCGCGTTGCTTACCCGGTAATCCTCGATAAAGACCACCTTGATCTTGCCTTTGATGGAATCGTCATGGTTGATTACTTCCGCCACGCTGTTGATGAGCTTAATGATCTTCTTGGCTTTGGCGTAGCCGGCGCTGGCCTTTGCGCCGAAGATAAAGGTTCTGGGATAGAAGGGCATCTCCGGATGCTCTTTGATCTTATTGTACAGGTACATCACATGCAGGATGTTCAGCAGCTGTCTCTTGTACTCGTGAAGTCTCTTTACCTGCACATCGAAAATGGAACGGGGATCCACTTCCACGCCGTTGTGCTCCCGGATATATTCTGCCAGGCGGACTTTGTTCTGATATTTGATGTTCATAAATTCCGCCTGGGCCTTCTCATCATCGGCATAGACTGCCAGGCCGGAGATCTTGGACAGATCCGTGATCCAGTCCGCGCCCACATGGGCGGTTACCCAGTCTGCCAGCAGGGGATTGCCGTGGAGCAGGAATCTTCTCTGGGTAATGCCGTTGGTCTTGTTGCTGAATTTCTCCGGCATCATCTCGTAGAAATCTTTCAGTTCCCTTTTCTCCAGGATCTCGGTGTGAAGCCTTGCCACGCCGTTGACGGAATAGCCGCCCACGATAGCCAGATTTGCCATGCGCACCTGTCCGTCGTAGATGACGGCCATCTTTCTCACCTTGTCCTCGTTGCCCGGATACTGAGAGCGGACTCTCTCCAGGAAGCGGCGGTTGATCTCCTCCACAATCTGGTATACACGGGGCAGCAGTCTGGAGAACAGCTCAATAGGCCACTTTTCCAGGGCCTCCGCCATGATGGTGTGGTTGGTGTAGGCGCAGGTCTTGGTGGTCACTTCCCAGGCCTCGTCCCAGGTCAGCCCCTCCTCATCCATGAGGATCCGCATGAGCTCCGGAACCGCCACTGTGGGATGGGTGTCGTTCATCTGGAAGGTAACTTTCTCATACAGTTTTTTGATATCACTGTGGTGTTTCTTATATTTTTTAATAGCTGTCTGTACGCTGGCGGAGATAAAGAAGTACTGCTGTTTCAGGCGCAGCTCCTTGCCGGCCATGTGGGCGTCGTTGGGGTAAAGAACCTCCACGATGGTCCGGGCCAGGTTCTCCTGCTCCACCGCTTTGTGGTAATCGCCCTTATCAAAGGAATCCAGCTGGAAATCGTTGATGGCTTCCGCGTCCCAGATCCGCAGGGTATCCACTACGTTGTTGCCGTAGCCCACCACCGGCAGGTCATAGGGAAGGGCCCGCACAGACTGATATCCCTCCTGGATAAAGTCGTTTCTTCCGGTGTTCTGATTGTAATTTACCCGGACGTAGCCGCCGAACTTGATCTCCTTGGCGTACTCCGGCCGTTTCAGTTCAAAGGGATAGCCGTTCTTCAGCCAGTTATCCGGCACCTCCACCTGATATCCGTCCCTGATCTCCTGCTTGAACATGCCGTAATGGTAACGGATGCCGCAGCCGTAGGCCACATAGCCCAGGGATGCCAGAGAGTCCAGGAAGCAGGCCGCCAGACGGCCAAGACCGCCGTTTCCGAGAGCGGGATCCCTCTCCTGATCCTCCACGGCGTTCAGGTCAATATTCAGCTCCTCCAGAGCCTCCTTTACTTCCTTATAGGCGGTCAGATTCAGCAGGTTATTGCCCAGGTATCTTCCGGTGAGGAACTCCATGGACATGTAGTAAACAATTTTGGGATCCTTCTCATCGATGACCTTCTGGGTCTTCATCCAGTTATCAATGATAACGTCCTTCACCGCATAACTCACCGCCTGGTACACCTGCTGGGGATTGGCCTCCTCCAGAGTGGTACGGAACAGGTTTTTCACATTTTCCTTGACAATTCTCTTAAATGTTTCCTTTTTGAATTCCGGGTTAAGCATTTCGCGCATCCTCCTCCATTTTACAGTTTTTCTACTGCCATCATTACTTTTTCAGAATTAATGTTCCATTCCTTCTCATATCCTTGGGTCCTATCCAGGATGATCTCTTCCGCCAGAACCTCAGAGCGGATCTCCTCGCCGTGTTCCGCCAGAATCTCCTCGATCTTCCGGTTATCCCTGGCATAGACCCGGATCTTGTCCATGACTTCAAAGCCGGCTTCCTTCCGCATGGTCTGGATCTTGCTGATCAGCTCCCGGACGAATCCCTCCTCAATAAGTTCCGGAGTCAGATTGCCGTCCAGCACCACGGAAATAGACTGATCCGATTCGGTGACGTATCCTTCCTTCTGCAGAGTCTCGATCAGCAGATCCTCCTCTGACAGTACCGCCTCTGTGCCGTTGATATCCAGCTTCAGACTTCCGGTGTTTCTCAGTTCCGCCATGGCCGCGTTTCCGTCCAGCTCAGAGAGAGCCGCCCGGATGCCGCCTACCAGCTTGCCGAATTTGGGGCCCACGGTTTTCAGCTGGGGCTTGAAGCTGTAGGAAATGTAGCTTCCGATATCGTTCGTAAACTCTACCTTCTTGATATTCAGCTCATCCTCGATGATGGTCTGATAGAAATCGGAAAGCTCCCAGGAACTCTTCACCAGCATTCTGGAAAGGGGCTGGCGGTTCTTCAGGCCGGCGGCGTTCCGGCAGGCCCGCCCCATAACTACGATCTCCAGCAGATGGGCCATATCTTCCTCCAGGGTCTTATCGATCCACTCCGCTTTTACCTCCGGGTAATCGCAGAGATGAATGCTCTCCGGAGCCTCTTTGTCAATGCTCCGCACCAGATTCTGGTAGATATCCTCTGTCATGAAGGGGATCATGGGAGCCGCTGCCTTGCAGAACTCCACCAGAGCCGTGTACAGGGTCATGTAAGCGTTGATCTTATCCTGCTCCATGCCCTTGGCCCAGAACCGCTCCCGGCTCCGGCGCACGTACCAGTTGCTCATATCGTCCACAAAGGCCTCCAGAGCTCTGGCCGCCTCGGGAATCTTGTAATTGGCCAGGTCATCGTCCACTGTCTGAATGGTGGAATTCAGCCGGGACAGCAGCCATTTATCCATAACGGACAGCTTCTCATAGTCCAGAGTATATTTCGTGGCGTCAAAGCTGTCGATGTTAGCGTACAGCACAAAAAATGCGTAGGTATTCCACAGGGTTCCCATGAACTTCCGGGAATATTCCGTCACCGCCTTGCCGTGGAACCGGTTGGGCAGCCAGGGGGCGCTGTTAATGTAGAAATACCAGCGGATGGCGTCGGCTCCGTAGGTCTCCAGGGCGTCAAAGGGATCCACCGCGTTGCCCTTGGACTTGCTCATCTTCTGCCCGTTCTCATCCTGCACATGGCCCAGAACAATGACGTTCTCATAGGGAGCCCGGTTGAAGATCAGGGTGGAGATGGCCAGCAGGGAGTAGAACCAGCCTCTGGTCTGATCCACCGCCTCGGAAATAAACTGGGCCGGGAACTGTTTTTCAAACAGGTCCTGATTTTCAAAGGGATAGTGATGCTGGGCAAAGGGCATAGACCCGGAATCGAACCAGCAGTCGATGACCTCCGGCACCCGGCGCATGGTCTTTCCGCACTTGGGACAGGGGAATGTCACCGCGTCCACGTAGGGACGGTGCAGTTCAATGTCCTCCGGACAGTTGTCGGAGAGGCTTTTCAGTTCCTCAATGCTGCCCACGGAGTGCATATGGCCGCAGTCCTCACAGACCCAGATATTTAAGGGCGTTCCCCAGTAGCGGTTCCTGGAAATGCCCCAGTCCTGAACATTTTCCAGCCAGTCCCCGAAACGTCCCTTGCCGATGCTCTCGGGAATCCAGTTGATGGTGTTGTTGTTGCGGATCAGATCCTCCTTCACCGCCGTCATCTTGATAAACCAGGACTCTCTGGCGTAATAGATCAGCGGCGTCTCACAGCGCCAGCAGTGGGGATACTCATGCTCAAACTTGGGAGCGTCAAAGAGCTTGCCCTCCTTGTCCAGATCCTTCAGCACCAGGGGATCCGCTTTCTTCACAAAGATGCCCCCGTAGGGAGTTTCCGCTGTCATATTGCCCTGGCCGTCTACAAACTGCACGAAAGGCAGATTGTATTCCCGGCCCACCCGGCTGTCGTCCTCGCCGAAAGCCGGGGCAATGTGAACGATGCCGGTACCATCGGTCATGGTGACATAGGTGTCGCAGGTGACAAAGTGGGCTTTCTTCCGCTGCTTTGCCGCCGCCTCCCCGGCGCAGGCAAACAGGGGCTCATACTCTTTATATTCCAGGGCGGTTCCCTTGAAGGTATCCAGAACCTCGTAGGCTTTTACCCCCTTCTCCTCATCTCCCAGTTTTCCCAGGACCTTATCCAGCAGGGCGGCCGCCATATAATACGTATAGCCGTCCGCCGCCTTTACTTTGCAGTAGTCCTCCTCCGGGTTCACGCAGAGGGCCAGGTTGGAGGGCAGGGTCCAGGGAGTAGTGGTCCAGGCCAGGAAATAGGCGTCCTCGTCTTTTACTTTAAAGCGGACGATGGCGGACCGCTCCTTGACCGTCTTATAGCCCTGGGCCACCTCCTGGGCGGACAGAGGGGTACCGCAGCGGGGACAGTAGGGAACGATCTTAAAGCCCTTGTACAGAAGGCCTTTCTTCCAGATCTCCTTCAGCGCCCACCACTCGGATTCAATAAAGGTATTGTCATAGGTCACATAGGGATGCTCCATATCCGCCCAGAAGCCCACGGTGCCGGAGAAATCCTCCCACATGCCCTTGTATTTCCAGACGCTCTCCTTGCACTCCTTGATAAAGGGCTCGATGCCGTACTCTTCAATCTGCTCTTTGCCGTTGAGTCCCAGCTTCTTCTCTACTTCCAGTTCCACCGGCAGGCCGTGGGTGTCCCATCCGGCCTTTCTGGGAACTTCGTAGCCCTTCATGGTGCGGTAACGGGGGATCATATCCTTGATTACCCGGGTCAGGACATGGCCGATGTGGGGCTTTCCGTTGGCCGTAGGGGGGCCGTCATAGAAAGTGTACATGGGAGAGCCTTCCCGCTCTTTCATGCTCTTCTCGAAGATATGCTCCGCGTCCCAGAATTTTTTTGTCTTCTTTTCCCGCTGGACAAAATTCAGGTTGGTATCTACTTTCTGATACATGCGCTTCCTCCTCTTATTTTTTTAATCAGAAAAGGCGTCCGCCCCGTAATAGGACGAACGCCTCTTGCATTCGCTGACCACCTTTTACATACTGACATATGCCGTCCACATAACGCCGGACCTGCGGCCTTGCTTACTGTAACTTTCAGCTTGGCAACTCGGAAGAGATATTCCCCTGCCCTTACTCGCGCCGGGCTTCCACCCTCCCCGGCTCTCTTTGGCTTTCCGCGGCAGCGTACTGGCTTCGTCATGGTTTTTAGCTGGTTAAATCACACTTTTTTATTATAAGTATATTAATTCGTGATTGTCAAGTAAAAAGCGGCGTTATTCCGTTAAAAATCCAAATTTCACGTAGCCCTGGGAGTTTTCCATCAGGATCTGATACACATATCCCGGCTCTGCCCCCTGAATGATCAGGGACTTCTCTTCCGGAGTCAGGGCGACTGTTTCCCCTTCCCCGGCTCCTGCCGTATCCCCTGCCTCCCAGAAATCTGAGGACCAGCGCACCGCCGTCAGCGTTTCCGGTTTTCCCGGAAACGACAGTTTCAGATCGGCGGGACTTTCCAGATCGATCCGGGTAATCTCCGGATATTCCAGAAGAGATATTTCCGCGGAAGTTATGCCGTGAGATCCCAGTTTATCCTGGTACTTCCAGCTATATTCCACACTATCCAGAACCTGAGAGGTATCCTGGTACTCCAGCAGCATCTTGGGCAATGGTTCCTGATCCGGATATTCATAGAGCTTGTCCAGATATTTCTGACAGGCTTCCACATCCTCCTGTGTTCCGTCGGCTGCCTTATCTACCTTCACCGCGTTGAGATACACTCCCGGATGGGGATCCCTGTTGTCCACGTAGTCGTCCCCGTAAATGACGGCTATATCTCCCATCTCCAGTTCCTCCGCTGTCTCCGGATCCAGTTCCTCCACCCGGAAAAAGCGCTCTTCCTCATCTGCGAAGTAGGTATTTCCCACACAATCTTTAATCACCAAAGCCTGGGTGGCCGTCTGATTTTCCAGATCCACGTCTTCCTCTCCGCACCCGGCCCACAGGCAGGCTGCCGCCAGCAAACATACCAGCCATTTTGCTTTCATAATCTTTCCCCCTTCCTGTAAAAATCTGTTTCGGCTTTTGATGGCTCTATGATGCGACACCAGGTTCAAATAGATATGCTTTTCATGCCTGCATGAAAAAGCATATCGACTTGACCCGCAAAACACCGAAAAGGAGCCATTTTTTGCAAAAAAATGTGCGGATTTGAGGTGTTTTAGGATTGTGAGAGCGCAAAGCGCGGAGCAATCCGTGGTGTCAAGAGGTCAGATTTTAATTTGACCTCAACATTATTATACCTGGCAAATGTATTCTTTTTGTATTCTTTTTCAAATTTCCGAAACAAATTTTCCTGCGGGCAGGGAACTTTCTCTATCGGCCTGTTTTTTTCTCTTCCTGCCGTTTTCTCCTTCGCTTTTCCCTCACTTCTTCCTTCTTTTTCCGGATCTCCTCCGCCTCCGCCTCGCTGCTGACTTTTATGGTTTTCACCACATAGACCCTGTTCTCATCGGTCTTTTTCAGGCGGATTTTCCCCTTGATATAGCCATGGACCGGACAGACGGCAATACTGTAATAATTTTTGGAATTTCCGGAAAACCACAGCAGTTTTTTTCTGGCGTTTCTGCCGCACAGGCAGCAATGGGTAGCCCGCACCTCCCGGTCTTCCATGGCTTCCTCTTTTGTCCGGAATTCCCGGGAAATAAATTTGGAATACCCGTTATAGACAGCGTGGATCTCATCCTTTTTTGTCTTGGGGTTCTGATATACATCAATAGAATCATAGGCCAGCACCACGTCCATGTCGATTTTCTGAAAAATCTCCGCCGTATACCAGGCGTCTGAAAGAGCCTGGTGAAATTCCAGCTTTTTTTCCAGTTTCAGATAGTCGATGCCATATTCCAGAGAGCGCCGGCTCTTCATGTCTTCAAAATTAACCGCGAAAAGCTTCTGCACATCATAGTAATGCAGAGGGCCTTTTAACAGGGAAAGTACTCCGTGATACTTCATGTTCCGCTGAAGTTCCACCAGATCCACGGTTCCCCAGGTACAGAACTGAGCGCCGCCGCCGGCCCAGGCCAGGAAATCTCTCACCGCGTCCACAAAAGACGATCCCTGATCCAGTTCCTCCTGGGTCATTTTCACAATCTCCCGGGTTCTGAAATGCAGCTTTGTATATACCACCGGCCGGATGATCCGATGAAACCGGTCCACATATTCTCTGTTTTGATTCAGTTTTACCGCCCCGATCTCGATAATCTCAAAGGGCAGCTGCCGGATCTCCCGGTCTTTTCCATACGGACACTGGTTCCACTCCAGATCAAATACCACGTAACTCATACTCTGTCTTTCCCTGCCGAACAACTTTTTCCGGACAGCCCCCTGCCGGAACTGTCCTCTGTCCAGTATACCGTATTTGCCGTAAGTCTACAACGGAAAAGAATCTTTTTCAGGCTTTCAGCCCCAGATCCTCCATCTCCCGGCGAATCTCCTCCTCGCAGGAACGCATGGCCAAAATGCTTTTCTCCATCAGTTCCTCCAGGCTCCATCCCAGCATTTCCGCTCCCTGGGAGATAATCTCCCTGGAACAGCCTGCGGCGAACCGTTTGTCCTTAAACTTTTTCTTCAGGCTCTTTACCTCCATGTCCATGACGCTGCCGGATGGGCGCATTTTGGCTGCCGCGCCGATGAGGCCTGTCAATTCATCCACGGCGAACAGAATTTTTTCCATGGGATGTTCCGGCTCCACCTGGCTGCAGATCCCGTATCCGTGGCTCACCACCGCATGAATCAGTTCCGGCTCCGCTTTCGCCTCCTCAAGAAGCTCCGGAGCTTTCCGGCAGTGTTCCTCCGGGTACCGCTCAAAATCGATATCATGCAGAAGCCCCGCGATTCCCCAGAAATCCTCTTCCTCTTCAAACCCCTGATCCCTGGCGAACCAGCGCATGCAGCCCTCCACGGTCAGCCCGTGAAGAATATGAAAGGGCTGCTGATTGTATTTCCGAAGAAGCTCCAGGGCCTCCTGATGGTTAAACTTTGTTTTCATTTTGCAATGCCTCCCTATATTTTTTTCTCAGTATAGCACATCTATTTCCAATGGAAAATCCTCCTCGCGGCCCCTGGAAATTTTTCATTGAAAAAAGAGAAAAACTATAGTATGATAGAGGGCGTATTAAATAAGTTTCCGTAGCTCAGCAGGATAGAGCGTCCGCCTCCTAAGGTGACGTCGGAACATCCGCCTGAGTCAAAGGTGAAAAAAGTCAACAGTTCAACAAAATAGTTAAAAACAGCGATAAAAAGCTGTTTTTATATAAGTTTCTGTAGCTCAGCAGGATAGAGCGTCCGCCTCCTAAGCGGAAGGCCGGCGGTTCGAATCCGCCCAGGAACGTAACCGAGAAGCCGAAAATTCCTTGAAAAATCGAGGTTTTCGGCTTTTCTCATTTTCGGAAAAAATCCGAACACAGAACCTAACGGCGA
>DVKB01000005.1 GCA_018716305.1 Candidatus Scatomonas merdigallinarum | reverse complement strand
AAAAACGCCTGGTCCTTGTGGAGGACAGCGGCTGGTTTAAGGGGGGGACGGGGGCGGATACCGTCAGTTCCTATATTGAGCAGATTCCGGACACCACCTGCCTTCTCTTTGTGGAATCCGAAGTGGATAAGCGGAGCAAACTATATAAAGCGGTAAAGAAAAAGGGCTATGCGGCGGAGATGGAAAGGCAGAGTTCGGCGCAGTTGGGCAGATGGGCGGCGGGGATTCTGTCCCGCAGCGGGAAAAAGATAACCTCCGGGACCATGGAATATTTCTTAAGCCTCACGGGAGACGATATGGAAAATATCAGCTCGGAGCTGGAAAAGCTGATCAGCTATACCCTGGGCCGGGATGTAATCACAAAGGAGGACGTGGACGCCATCTGCACGCCCCAGATTACAAACCGGATTTTCGAGATGATTGCGGCGATTGCAAACCGGAAAACCCGCCAGGCCATGGATCTGTATGAGGATCTTCTGACGCTCAAGGAGCCGCCCATGCGGATTCTGTTTCTCATCGCCAGGCAGTTCAACCAGATTTTGCAGGTGAAGGAACTGGCAGGGCAGGGCATGGACCGGGGCGCCATAGCCTCCCGGCTGAAGCTCCAGCCCTTTGTGGCGGGGAAGGTGATGGCCCAGGCCCGGGCATTTACCAGGGAGCAGATTCTGGCCTATGTGAATCTCTGCGTGGACGCGGAGGAGAGTGTGAAAACCGGGCGGCTCTCCGATCGGCTGGCGGTGGAACTGCTCATAGCAAATCGGTATTGAGAAAAGGATGAAAGGCGATGGATGCGATGAAAGAGATGGAGCTTACAGAAATCTGCGGGAGTACCAGAGAGGTGCTGGCGGAGTTCCTGGAACAGGCGCACATGAAGGCCGGACAGGTGCTGGTGGTGGGCTGTTCCTCCAGCGAGATTGACAGCTTTAAAATCGGCTCCCACTCCAGCGAGGAGATAGGAAGGGCCGTCTGTGAGACTCTATGGGAAGAACTGAAGGCAAGAGGGATTTATCTGGCGGCCCAGTGCTGCGAGCACTTGAACCGGGCGCTGATTTTAGAGGAGGAGGCCGCCCTGCGCTACGGCTGGGAGCCGGTAAATGTGGTGCCTCAGCTCAAGGCAGGCGGCTCCTTTGCCACAGCCGCCTATGCGCTTTTTGACCGCCCTGTGGCAGTGGAGCATATAAAGGCGCACGGAGGAATCGATATTGGGGATACGCTGATCGGCATGCATCTGCGGGATGTGGCTGTTCCGGTGCGGATTAAAACAAAGGAAATCGGCGGCGCGCGGGTGGTCTGCGCCAGAACCCGGCCGAAATTTATCGGGGGCGAGCGGGCTGTATATGACGCGGGCCGATTGTAATTATAAATATTTATCAATGGGGAGGTAAGGAAATGAAGAATGTGATTACCATCAGCGGACAGCATGGAAGCGGGAGAAAGGAACTGGGGGAGATGATCGCGTCCAGGCTGGGAATCCCTTTTTACGGGGATAATCTGGCAGCTATGATTGCCGATGAGGGCGGCGTGGACCTGGCAGCAGTGGAGGCCATGGATCAGGTGGAGCCGGACACGGAGGAGGAATCGGTTCTCCATGTGGCCCAGAATCGGACTTCTCTGACAAAGAGCATTTATAAGGCCCAGGAGACGGTGATCCGCCGCCTTGCACAGGAGGGCCCCTGCGTGATTGTGGAGCGGTGCTCGGAGACCATTCTGCCGGATGCGGTCAACATTTTTGTGTACGCGGATCTGGAGTACCGGATCGGACGCATCATGAAGGTGCATCCGGAACTTTCCCGCTATAGTCTGAAGGCCCATGTGCTCTCGGTGGATAAACGCCGCCAGGCATACTGCGATGCCTGCACGCCGGGAAAGTGGGGCAAGATGGAGACCTATGACATCTGCTTAAACAGCGGCCTGGTGGGCCTGGAGGGCTGCCTCGGCGTGGCTTTGGAGTATATTAAGGGTGTAAAATAAAAGACAGCGGTTCAAAAGACAAAAAATCCTTCCGGTGGGTTAGTCCGGAAGGATTTTTGTATGTGTATAATTAAGCGATAGAATTTACAGCCTTGCTGATGCGGGATACCTTGCGGGAAGCATTGTTCTTGTGATATACTCCCTTGCTGGCAGCCATCTCGATCTCCTTGGTAGCGGCCTGCAGTGCAGCCTGAGCAGCAGCCTTGTCTCCGGCAGCGGCAGCAGCCTCAACCTTCTTAATCGCGGTCTTAACCTTGGAGCGAATCGCCTTGTTTCTCGCAGCCTTCGTCTCGTTTACTAAGATTCTCTTCTTTGCGGATTTAATGTTAGCCAATGAAATACACCTCCGTTTCTTTAAAATAATCGTTGTGTTTTCCATCAAAGCCTGGACACGGACAGTTCAATGTAAACATACTATTGTATTCTAGCCAATTTGGCAGGGAATGTCAAGTCATATTTTCGCGATTCCTGTAAAAACTGTTACTATTCCGGTAACGATTCAGGACGGCGGGAAAATGTTAATTTTAAGAAAGGTCAGGTGCATGGCAAATGAAGGGGAAACAGGAGTTAGAGGAACGAGGAATGGACGGAAAAAAGACAGAGTCTGTGAGCAGCTTTCCGGTGCGAACAGACTTGGCCCTGGAGAATCGGGAGAGCTTTGAGGGGGACGGCGGAGAGGTGTCCGGTGTGGCCCTGCGGGAATGGGTACACAAAAAAAGCCGGGTAAAGCTGACGGAAGTAAAAATTTTAAACAGTCAGGGGGCACAGGCTATGGGTAAGCCGATGGGCACCTACCTGACTCTGGAGGCGAATCAGCTTTTAAAGGAGGATGAAGAGTATCACAGCCAGATTGCCGGGGAGCTGGCCGGGGAGCTGCGGCGGCTGATGGAAGAGATGCTGGGAGGCCGGGGATGCTTTCGCAAAACGGGCGGGCCGGGCGGAGGGCAGAATGGGGAAAAGAAAAAAGGGAAAAAGAAAAAGGGCTTTCCGGCGATTTTGGTTGCGGGACTGGGAAACAGCAGTGTGACGCCGGATTCTCTGGGCCCCAGGGTTGTGGGAAATCTTCGGATGACAAGACATTTGAGAGAGTTCGGGCAGCGGGAGGAGGCTGCACAGATCAGCGGTATAGCCCCCGGGGTGATGGCCCAGACCGGAATGGAGACAGCGGAGATTTTAAAAGGGATAATCCGGGAGACAAAGCCGGATCTGGTGATTGCCATCGACGCATTGGCGGCGCGGAGCGTGCGGCGTCTGGGAACCACAATTCAGCTGACAGATACGGGAATCCAGCCGGGCTCCGGTGTGGGCAACCACAGGCACAGCCTGACGGAAGAAAGTCTGGGAGTTCCCGTCTTAGCCATCGGGGTGCCGACCGTGGTGGGGGCGGCGGCCATTGTGCAGGACACGCTGTCCGCATTGATTCAGGTGCTGCGAAACAGCAGAATCACAAAAAAGACAGGAGACTGGATTGCCGGCATGGAACCAGAGGATCAGTATCAGCTTATCCGGGAGCTTTTGGAGCCGGAATTTGGCCCGCTCTACGTCACACCACCGGATATTGACCAGTCAGTCAAACGGCTGAGCTTTACGATATCGGAGGGAATCCATCAGGCCGTATTTGAGGAAAAAGGGCGGGAATGAAAATTATCCGGCTGCTCTGCATATGATACTATGAAACGGATTTGCAGGAGAATGAAATATGCATGTGGGGGGCAGAAGGCATGGGGGAAGGCTGAGCCAGGCTGCCGCCGTCCTTCTGGTCTCCGGGAGTCTGCTGGGAGGCCTGTGGGCGGGGGCCGGAGCTGTGGAAAATTGGCCGGACATTTTGCAGAACGCGGTCGGAGCCGGGGGCCGCTGGCTGGCTGCCAGTCTGTGGAATCAGAGGGGCGCATTTTTTCTGCAGGAGGCCTCCGGGAGGGCAGACGACGAATGGGGAGAATGGCAGGAACCGGATCCTTCGTATCGGAATTACCAGGCGCTGCGCCGCTTTTATGAGGAGCACGCCTATTTGGCCTGGTATGGCGGGGAGGAGAGCGGAATCCGTGAAAAAGAAGAAACGCCGGCTGGGGACGGCCAAACCGGGGATGCGGCCTTTGCGCTCTCCGGACAGAGTGGGGTTCTGGCCGGTTCCCAGACCCTGGCGGGCAGCATTGACCGGCCTATTACGGGGAGTACATATGTGCTGGAACAGCTGATGGATTATGATTTTCTGATGAAAAATTTTTACAATGTCCATACATCTACCACGGCGGGCCGGGATCTAATGGATGCCCAGGCGCTGCTGGATGTGGATCTGGCTCTTGATACGGAAGCCGGCTCTCCGCAGATTCTCATCTACCACACCCATTCCCAGGAGACCTTTGCGGACTCCGAACCCGGAGAAAATGTGGTGGCTGTGGGGGAAGAACTTGCACGGCTTTTGACAGAGAAGGGATACTCCGTGTACCACGACACATCGGTCTACGATCTGCGGGACGGGAAGCTGGACCGGAGCAAGGCCTACAACTATGCCTTGGAGGGCGTGACGTCCATCCTCCAAACGTATCCCTCCATCCAGGTGGTTCTGGACATCCACCGGGACGGGGTTGGGGAAAATGTGCGCCTGGTCACGGAAGTGGACGGCCGTCCCACGGCCCAGATTATGTTCTTCAACGGATTAAGCCAGACACCGGAGGGAGCCATCGAGTATCTGCCCAATCCCTACCGGGAGGAAAACCTGGCGTTCAGCCTGCAGATGCAGCTGGGGGCCGCCGCCTATTATCCGGGGTATACGCGTAAAATTTATCTGAAGGGACTGCGCTACAACATGCACCTGCGCCCGCGCTCCAGCCTCATCGAAGTGGGGGCCCAGACGAATACCTTTGAGGAGGCGGTGAACGCCATGGAGCCGCTGGCGGAGCTTTTGGATATGGTGCTTGGGGGAGAGGAATAAGTGAGTAGCCGAAAAGATTTTGTTTGCATACTCTGCTTCCTCCATAATCTCCGAGACGCTGAGGCGGAGCGGATCGCAGATGGTTCGCTCCCTATCATAGACCGGCACGTTATGGCCAAAAGGTGTCTGCATGGTTGCGAAACCAACTTTGTACAGTTCCCTCTTGCTTGTAAAGACATGTCCGCTCCCCGCCGGTTGACAACCCCGCGCAAATAATAGTATAATCCATTTTAATGGCACCCGGCCCGGGACATGCCCTGGGAACGGGTGCATTCTGTGCAGTGCATTGTTTAATTTTAATGAAGTTTTGATGAAGTGAGGATAAAAAATGGCAGCTATTGATCAGAGCAAAATACGGAATTTTTGTATTATCGCCCACATTGATCACGGAAAGTCTACCCTGGCAGACCGAATTATTGAAAAGACAGGGCTCCTTACCAGCCGGGAGATGCAGGAGCAGGTTCTGGACAACATGGATCTGGAGCGGGAGCGGGGCATCACCATCAAGTCCCAGGCCGTGCGCACGGTCTACAAGGCGCAGGATGGAAATGAGTACATTTTCAACCTGATCGACACGCCTGGACATGTGGATTTTAATTATGAAGTGTCCCGGAGCCTGGCGGCCTGCGACGGGGCCATCCTGGTGGTGGATGCCTCCCAGGGGATCGAGGCCCAGACATTGGCGAATGTGTATCTGGCCCTGGACCATGACCTGGACGTGTTTCCGGTGATCAACAAGATTGACCTGCCCAGTGCGGATCCGGATCACGTGGCGGCGGAGATCGAGGATGTGATCGGCCTGGACGCCGCCGACGCCCCGCGCATTTCCGCCAAGACCGGCCTCAATATCGACCAGGTGCTGGAGGCGGTTGTGCATAAGATTCCCGCGCCTAAGGGAGACCCGGAGGCGCCTTTAAAGGCCCTGATTTTTGATTCGGTCTACGACTCCTACAAGGGCGTGATTGTGTTCTGCCGCCTGATGGACGGAACTGTGAAAAAGGGAACGCCCATCCGCATGATGGCCACCGGGGCGGAGGCCGATGTGGTGGAGGTGGGATATTTCGGAGCGGGCCAGTTTATTCCCTGCGAGGAGCTGTCCGCGGGCATGGTGGGATATCTGACCGCCAGCATCAAGAATGTGCGGGATACCCGGGTGGGCGATACGGTCACAAATCGGGCGAATCCCTGCGACGCGCCCCTTCCGGGCTATAAAAAGGTGACGTCCATGGTGTACTGCGGCCTGTATCCGGCGGACGGGGCCAAGTACAATGACCTGCGGGACGCTTTGGAGAAGCTTCAGCTCAACGACGCCTCCCTCTTTTACGAGCCGGAGACGTCCGCAGCTCTGGGCTTCGGATTCCGCTGCGGTTTTCTGGGGCTTCTGCATCTGGAGATTATCCAGGAGCGCCTGGAGCGGGAGTACGGCCTTGATCTGGTGACGACCGCGCCCAGCGTGGTGTACCGGGTGCACAAGACCTCCGGGGAGATGATCGAGCTGACCAATCCCTCCAACCTTCCGGAACCGTCGGAGATTGACTATATGGAGGAACCCATTGTCAGCGCGGAGATCATGGTGACAACGGAGTTTGTAGGCCCCATCATGACCTTGTGCCAGGAGCGGCGGGGCGTGTATCTGGGCATGGAATACATTGAGACAACCAGGGCCCTGTTAAAATATGACCTGCCTCTCAATGAGATTATCTATGACTTTTTCGACGCCTTAAAGTCCCGTTCCCGGGGATACGCCTCCTTTGACTATGAGCTCAAAGGATACGAGCGGTCCAGCCTGGTGAAGTTAGATATCCTGGTGAACCGGGAGGAAGTGGACGCCCTCTCCTTCATCGTCCATGCGGATTCCGCCTACGAGCGGGGCAGGAAGATGTGCGAGAAGCTCAAGGACGAGATTCCCAGACATCTGTTTGAGATTCCCATCCAAGCGGCTATCGGCGGCAAGATCATCGCCAGGGAGACGGTGAAGGCCGTGCGCAAGGATGTGCTGGCCAAGTGCTACGGCGGCGATATTTCCAGAAAGAAGAAACTTCTGGAAAAACAGAAAGAAGGAAAGAAGCGGATGCGTCAGGTGGGCAGTGTGGAGATCCCGCAGAAAGCCTTTATGAGCGTGCTGAAGCTGGATGATAAATAAACAATCGGGAGCAGGTTCCAAAACAGGCGGAAGGCTGGGTTTTGGAGCCTGTTTCTGCATGAAAGCGGAGAGAAACAAAATCATGGACCGGAAAGAACAAGAATTGGAACTATATGCGCATATTCCTTTCTGCGTGAGAAAATGCGGCTACTGTGACTTCCTGTCAGGGACGGCAGAGGAAAGTACCAGAGAGGCTTATCTTCTGGCGCTGGCCAGGGAAATCCGCCGGGCCGGGCAGGACGCGGAGGGGTGCCGGGCGGTCAGCGTGTTTTTCGGGGGCGGAACCCCCACGGTGCTCACCGGGGGACAGCTGAGCCGTCTGCTGTCCGAAATTAAAAAATCTTTTCGGCTTGCCGGGGACTGCGAGATTACTCTGGAGGCCAATCCGGGCACCCTGGATCCTGAAAAACTCCGGCTCTGCCGGGAGGCGGGCTTCAACCGGATCAGCATCGGCTGCCAGTCCGCGGACAACCGGGAACTGCGCAGGCTGGGACGTATCCACACATGGGAGGAGTTTCTGGAAGGGTTCCGGCAGGCAAGGGAAGCCGGCTTTTCCAACATCAATGTGGACCTCATGTCGGGAATCCCGGGCCAGACCCTGGTTTCCTGGGAGACAAGCCTTAGAAAAACGGCGGAACTGGGGCCGGAGCATATTTCTGCTTACAGCCTGATCCTGGAGGAGGGGACTCCTTTCTATAAAAACAGGGAGAAACTGGATCTGCCCGACGAGGATACGGAGCGGCGGATGTATGAGAGAACCGGAGAAATTCTGGAGGAGTACGGCTGCCGGCAGTATGAAATCTCCAACTACGCCAGAGAGGGATACCGCTGCCGCCATAATCTGGGATACTGGACCGGGCGGGAATATCTGGGCCTGGGCCTGGGGGCGTCCTCCCTGTGGAGGGATACCCGGTTCCGGAACACGGACTCTATGGAAGAATATCTGAAAGACAGCGGGAATCTTCCGAAAATCCGCCGGGAAGAGGAAAAACTTTCGGCTTCAGACCGGCAGTCGGAATACATGATCCTGGGCCTGCGGCTTACAGAGGGGATTTCTCTGGCCGGGTTCCGGGAAACCTTCGGGACAGATGTCCGAAAGGTCTGGCCCGGAGTGCTGGAAAAATACGAGGGGTACGGCCTGCTGGAAGAGGCTGCCGGAAGGCTTAAATTTACCGGAGAGGGGATCTCCCTCAGCAATGTGGTGCTGGCGGAGTTTCTGCCGGAGAAATAACAGAACAAATGTTTGCCAATGCGGAATAGGTATGTTACAATGGTTAAAACTGCGGGAGAAGGGAATTCTCCCCAAAGTCGGCGCGGCTCAGAAGAAGAGATATATAAGATGGCAGCCGCGGAGGAGTGTATTATGGAACAGAGTCAGAAGAAACCCTTTATCAGGATCCGCGGGGCGGCGGAGAACAATCTGAAAAATCTGAATGTGGATATACCCAGGAATGAGCTGGTGGTGCTGACGGGACTTTCCGGTTCCGGCAAGAGCTCCCTGGCCTTCGATACCATTTACGCGGAGGGCCAGCGGCGCTATATGGAGAGCCTTTCCTCCTATGCCCGCCAGTTTCTGGGCCAGATGGAAAAGCCCAACGTGGAGAGCATCGAGGGACTGCCACCGGCCATCTCCATTGACCAGAAATCCACCAACCGCAATCCCCGCTCCACCGTAGGCACGGTGACGGAGATCTACGATTATTTCCGGCTTCTCTATGCCCGGGTGGGAATTCCCCACTGTCCAAAATGCGGCCGGGAGATCAGCCGTCAGACCGTGGACCAGATGGTGGACAAGATCCTGGAACTGCCGGAGCGCACCCGGATCCAGCTTCTGGCCCCGGTGGTCCGGGGCAGGAAGGGCCGCCATGAAAAAGTCCTGGCCCAGGCGAAAAAAAGCGGATTCGTCCGGGTGCGGGTGGATGGGAATCTCTATGAGCTGACGGAAGAAATTTCCCTGGATAAGAATATCAAGCACAGCATTGAGATTGTAGTGGACCGTCTGGTGGTGAAGCCGGGGATCGAGAAACGGCTTACGGATTCCATCGAGATGGTTCTGGAGCAGTCCGGAGGCCTGCTGGTGGTGGATACCATGGATGGAAATCAGCTGAACTTCAGCCAGAGTTTTTCCTGCCCCGACTGCAATATCAGTATGGAGGAGATCGAGCCCAGAAGCTTTTCCTTTAACAACCCCTTCGGCGCTTGTCCGGAGTGCTACGGCCTGGGATACAAAATGGAATTTGCCGAGGAACTGATGATCCCGGATCCCAGTCTTTCCATTGATGAAGGGGCTATTGTGGTGCTGGGCTGGCAGTCCTGCACGGACAGGGGAAGCTACACCCGGGCGGTGCTGGAGGCCCTGGCCAGAGAGTATGATTTTTCCCTGGCTACGCCGTTTCAGGATTACCCCAAAGAGATTCACGATATCCTGATCTATGGAACCGGAGGCCGCAGCGTGCAGGTTCATTACCGGGGCCAGAGAGGAGAAGGCGTCTATGACGTGGCCTTTGAGGGGCTTATCAAAAATGTGGAGCGACGGTACCGGGAGACAGGTTCGGATTCCACCAAGCAGGAATATGAAACTTTTATGCGCTTTACTCCCTGCCCTGCCTGCCATGGACAGAGGCTGAAACCCACTTCCCTGGCGGTGACGGTGGGAGATAAAAATATCTATGAGATTACCAGCATGCCCATCGACCAGCTGACGGAATTTATGGAACAGCTGCGGCTGACGGAACACCAGGAGCTTATCGGGAAACAGATCCTCAAGGAGATCCGGTCCCGGCTCCGGTTCCTCATGGATGTGGGGCTGAATTATCTGAGCCTTTCCCGGGCCACGGGAACCCTGTCCGGGGGAGAGGCCCAGAGGATCCGCCTGGCTACCCAGATCGGCTCCGGACTGGTGGGGGTAGCCTATATCCTGGACGAGCCCAGCATCGGCCTGCACCAGAGAGATAATGACAAGCTGCTGGCCACTCTGAAAAAACTGCGGGATCTGGGCAACAGCCTGATTGTAGTGGAACATGACGAGGACACCATGCGGGCCGCCGACTGTGTAGTGGACATCGGCCCCGGCGCCGGCCAGCACGGGGGAGAGCTGGTGGCTATGGGCACCGCGGAGGAACTGATGAAAAACGAGCGCTCCATCACCGGAGCCTATTTAAGCGGCCGGCTGAAAATTCCGGTGCCGGAGACCAGAAAACAGCCTGCCGGCTGGATTACGGTGCTGGGGGCGGCGGAAAACAATCTGAAAAATATCAATGTGGAGTTTCCCCTGGGGGTTATGACCTGCGTCACCGGCGTATCCGGTTCCGGGAAAAGTTCCCTGGTCAATGAAATTCTTTACAAACGCCTGGCAAGAGACCTGAACCGGGCGCGGACCATTCCCGGAAAGCATAAGGGCATTCGGGGACTGGAGCAGCTGGACAAGGTAATCAACATCGATCAGTCCCCCATCGGCCGCACTCCCAGGTCTAATCCTGCCACCTATACCGGCGTGTTCGATATGATCCGGGATCTGTTTGCCTCCACCGCTGACGCCAAAGCCCGGGGATACAAAAAAGGCCGCTTCAGCTTCAATGTAAAGGGCGGCCGCTGCGAGGCCTGCAGCGGAGATGGCATTATTAAAATTGAAATGCATTTCCTGCCGGATGTGTACGTACCCTGCGAGGTATGTCACGGAAAACGGTATAACCGGGAGACTTTGGAGGTAAAATACAAAGGAAAAAGCATCTATGATGTGCTGAATATGACGGTGGAGGAGGCGCTGCAATTTTTTGATCACGTTCCTTCGATCCGGAGAAAGATTGAAACCCTCAACGATGTGGGACTGTCCTATATCCGTCTGGGGCAGCCCTCCACTACCCTGTCCGGAGGAGAAGCCCAGAGGATCAAGCTGGCCACGGAGCTTTCCAGGAGAAGCACGGGAAAGACCGTCTATATTCTGGACGAGCCCACCACCGGCCTGCATTTCGCCGATGTCCACAAGCTGATTGATATTCTGAAAAGGCTGACGGAAGGGGGCAATACGGTTATTGTCATCGAGCACAATCTGGATGTGATTAAGACCGCGGATTACATTATCGATATCGGCCCGGAAGGGGGAGACAAGGGAGGCACTGTGATTGCCCGGGGCACTCCTGAGGAAGTGGCGGAAAATCCCGCGTCCTATACCGGGAAATATGTCAGAAAATATCTGTAAAAAGAGCGTTCCCCTGGAGAGAGATTCGTGGTATCATGAATCCAGCGAAGCGGATCCCGGGGATCCGCTTCGCCGGGAAACAGACGGGAGAACCGGGAAGAAAGGGGATTATTATGGCAGCAGCGACAGATATAGGAATTGATCTGGGTACATCCAGCATCCTGGTTTACGTAAAAGGAAAAGGAATCGTCCTGAAGGAGCCCTCCGTAGTGGCCTACGACAAGGACGCGGACCGGGTAAAAGCCATCGGGGAAGAGGCACGTCAGATGATCGGCAGAACGCCGGGAAATATTATGGCTATCCGCCCTCTGAGGCAGGGAGTCATTTCCGATTACATGATCACGGAAAAAATGCTGCATTATTTTATACAGAAGGCCATGGGCCGCAGAGGATTCCGGAAACCGCGGATCGTTATCTGCGTTCCCAGCGGCGTTACAGATGTGGAGCGCAGAGCGGTGGAGGACGCCACCTACCAGGCGGGAGCCAGGGAGGTGACGATTATTGAGGAGCCCATCGCGGCGGCCATCGGAGCGGGCATTGACATTACCAGGCCCTGCGGAAATATGATCGTGGATATCGGAGGGGGAACTACCGATATCGCGGTGATCTCCCTGGGAGGCATTGTGGTGTCTTCCTCCATCCGGGTGGCGGGGGACAATTTTAATGAGGCCATCATCCGCTACATCCGCAAGAATCACGGACTGTTCATCGGCGAACAGACAGCGGAGGCAGTCAAGATTAAGATCGGCACCGCGGCGGCCAGACCCGAGGAGGCAGTCATGGAGATCAAGGGGCGGAATGTAGTGACGGGCCTGCCCAAATCCGTGGCGCTGCATTCCAGGGAAATCCGGGAAGCGCTGGAAGAGTCCGTAAATCAGATCGTGGAGGCGGTTCACAGTGTTCTGGAAAAAACACCGCCGGAGCTGGCGGCGGATGTCTCGGAACGGGGCATTGTCCTTACGGGCGGAGGCGCTCTGCTGGACGGCCTGGAGGAGGTTATCGGCGGCCAGACCGGCATTAATACCATGACGGCGGAAAATCCCGTGGCGGTGGTAGCCCTGGGGGCGGGAAAATACGTAGAGATCATGAATGAATTTGAGAAGAGATAGCACAAAAGACAGAACGGCTGAATCATGAGAGAAAAAATAGAAGGATATGTGGAACATATCGTATTTCGCAATGAGGAGAACGGATATACCGTACTGAATCTCACCGCGGAAAGCGGGGAAATAACCTGCGTAGGAAATTTTCAGGCTGTTCACGAGGGAGAATATCTGGAGGCGGAAGGGGAGTATACCACCCATGCCGCCTACGGACAGCAGTTCCGGGCGGAGACATACCGGATCAAAATCCCTGAGAGCGGGCTGGCTCTGGAGAGGTATCTTGGCAGCGGGGCCCTGAAAGGCATCGGACCTGCCCTGGCAGCCCGGATCGTCCGCCGCTTCGGGGAGGACACCCTGAGGATTATGGAGGAGGAGCCGGAGCGGCTGTCAGAGATCAAGGGAATCAGTGAAAAAAAGGCCCGTGAGATCGGGGAACAGATGATTGAAAAATCTCAGATGCAGAACGCTATGATTTTTCTGGCGCAGTACGGGATTTCGCTTTCTCTGGGCATAAAAATCTATAACCAGTATCAGGACGCTCTTTACCGGGTGCTGAAAGAAAATCCCTACAGGATGGCGGAGGACATCCCGGGAGTAGGGTTCCGCATCGCGGATGAGATCGCCGCCAGGATCGGAATCCGGGTGGATTCCGGATACCGGCTGCAGAGCGGTCTCTATTATGTTCTGGGCCAGGCGGGAGCCCAGGGACATCTCTATCTTCCCAGACAGGAACTGCTGTATAGGGCAGGGCAGCTGCTGGGGGTCCAGGCGGATACGCTGGAAAAACATCTGATGGATCTGGCCATCGACCGGAAGGTCATTCTGAAAGAAGAGCGTCAGGAAGGCCGGGAACCTTCTGTAAATGTCTATACAAGTCAAGCCTATTATCTGGAACTGAATACGGCGCGGATGCTGCAGGAGCTGAATATTGTCTGCGCGGATCAGGAGGAAAAGCTGCGGCAGAATGTTGCCCGCATGGAAAAGAGCAGCGGTATTGTCCTGGACGAAGGGCAGCGGCAGGCGGTGGTTCAGGCGGTGAAGAACGGCCTTATGATTTTGACGGGAGGTCCGGGAACCGGAAAAACGACTACCATCAACGCCATGATCCGGTATTTTGAAGGGGAGGGGCTGGAGATCTCCCTGGCGGCGCCCACCGGCAGGGCGGCCAAACGGATGAAGGAGGCAACGGGGCATGAGGCGTCCACCATTCACCGTCTGCTGGAGCTTTCCGGCATGGCGGAGGAATCCTCCGCCAACATCCGTTTTGAGAAAAACGCGGAGAACCCTCTGGAGGCGGATGTAGTAATTATTGACGAGATGTCCATGGTGGATATCTATCTGATGCACGCGCTGCTCTCCGCCATTGTGCCGGGAACCCGGCTGATCCTGGTGGGGGATATGCACCAGCTCCCCAGCGTAGGACCGGGCAGCGTGCTGAAAGACATGATCCGCTCGGAAGCGTTTCCGGTGGTCAGACTGGAAAAAATTTTCCGTCAGGCCCAGGAGAGCGATATTGTAGTCAACGCCCATCGGATCCAGAAGGGGGAGCAGGTGGTTCTGGACAACCACAGCCGGGATTTCTTTTTCCTCCAGAGAAACGAGATCCAGGTGATCCAGAAAGTCATTCTGACTCTGGTTTCCAGAAAGCTTCCCGGGTATGTAGACGCCAGGCCCCAGGAGATTCAGGTGCTCACCCCCATGCGGAAAGGGCCTCTGGGAGTGGAACGCCTCAATGAAATCCTGCAGAAATATTTGAATCCGCCGTCGCCGGAGAAAGCGGAAAAAGAAACCTCCGGAGGAATTTTCCGGGAAGGCGACAAAGTGATGCAGATAAAAAACAATTATCAGATGGAATGGGAGATCCGGGGGCGGCACGGCATTGCCGCGCAGAAGGGGATGGGCGTCTTTAACGGAGACCTGGGAACCATTTCCTCCATTAATCCTTTCGCGGAGCTTCTGACCGTGGAGTACGAGGAGGGGCGGTTCGCGGAATATACTTTTAAACAGCTGGACGAGCTGGAACTGGCCTACGCCATCACCATACATAAGGCCCAGGGGAGCGAATACCCGGCGGTGGTCATCCCTCTTCTGGGAGGTCCCCGGATGCTGATGACCAGGAATCTTCTGTATACAGCAGTGACCAGAGCCAGAAAGTGCGTGGTTCTTACGGGAAGCGCCGAGACCTTCCGGGCCATGATTGAAAACCAGAGGGAAGAGAACCGCTATACCACCCTGGCTCAGAGAATCCGGGAAATGAAAGAAAACTGAGAGCCCGCGGAGACGGCGGGCAGAGAAGAGAGAGATTCGGGGAGAAAGGAGCTGTTTGCATCCGTTTATTCAGATCATGACAGAATTGCTGTATCCCAGGAGGTGCCCGCTGTGCGACGGGATCCTGGGAAGGGCAGAACCGCTGCTCTGCCGGGACTGCGGCAGAAAGCTGCGGTTCGCGAAGGAGCCCAGGTGTTTCCGGTGCGGCAGGCCCCTGGAGCGGGAGGAACAGGAGTACTGCGGAAACTGCGCCCGGATCCGGCACCGGTTTGAGGAGGGCTTCGCTCCCTTTCCCTACGAGGGAGTCTATAAAGAGTCGGTTCTGCGGTTTAAATATGGCGGAAGGCAGGAGTACGCCGGGTTTTACAGCGCCGCTATTCTTCGGTTCGGAGCGGAAAAAATCCGCGGCTGGGATCCGCAGGTTCTGGTGCCGGTGCCCCTGCACAGAGAGCGGCTTTTAAAAAGAGGGTATAATCAGGCTCAGGTCCTGGCGGACAGCCTGGCAGAGAAAACAGGGATTCCCGCGGTGTCCGGCGCAGTGATCCGCAGAAAAAACACAGCGGCTCAGAAACTTCTGGGAAGCCGGGAGAGAAGGAAAAATCTGGATCAGGCCTTCGCGCCGGGAAAAGATATCAGAGCCTGGAAGCGGGCGCTGATCGTGGACGACATTTTTACTACAGGCAGTACCGTAGACGCGGTGGCGAAAGTGCTGAAGGACTGGGGGACAGAGCGGGTGTTTTTTGTGTGCGTCTGCGTGACTCCGGGAGGAATTTCACAATTACCTTTGCATACCTAAAGAAGTATGGTATAATGTGAACACTTGACGAGGTGTTTTTTATGTTGAATGAAGAGCGGATCCGGATGATGTTTCAGATTGCCAGATACGAGCAGGGGGCGGGAAGCCGGGATCTCAAAATATGTAAATATACGGAAAAAGATTATACGGCTTTTTCGATGATCAAGAATTTCTTTCTTGCCACCATGACGTATCTGCTGCTTCTGGGGCTGATGGTTCTTGGCAATCTCAGCTACTGGCTGAATCTTCTCAGTGAGAACAATTTGCTTCTGCTGCTTCTGGGAGCGCTGATCGGATATCTGGTGGTCCTGGCTTTTTATTCCGTATTGACCTATACGATTGCCAGACTGCAGTACAGAAGGGCTGCAAGGCGGGTAAAATTATATTACAGTATGCTGAAAAAATTGGAGCAGCTTTACCGGGATGAGGCGATGCTGGCAGGAGGTATGTATGAAGACGACGATTGACGGACTGCGTAGAAAACTGGAGATACTGTATGCGCGATACGATATTTATCTGCTTCCCGCGCTGAAATTTTTGCTGGCCCTGTCTGTCTATCTGGGAATCAACCGTTTTCTGGGTTATATGCGGCCCCTGGACAATATTTTTGTAGTGCTGGTGCTGGCTTTGATCTCGGCGGTTCTGCCCCTGAACGGGGTGGTTCTGCTGAGCTTTCTGCTGTGCACAGCTCACTGTTTCGGACTGGGGCTGGAAGTAGGGGCCTTTGCGGCTGTGCTTTTCCTTTTGATGGCTCTTCTGTATTTCCGCTTTGTTCCGGGGGACGCGCTGGCTTTGGTGCTGACGCCGGCGGCTTTTTTTCTGCGGATGCCCTGCGCGGTGCCTCTGGCCCTGGGATTGATCCGGGGGCCGGTTTCCGCGGTCTCAGCCATTCTGGGGACAGCCGCCTGGAAATTTCTGGATATTGTCAGAACGAACGCGGCGGCTGCCTATGAGGAAGACGCCAACGGGCTCGCTGTGCTGAGCCGCATGGGAAGCGGACTGTTCCGGGATGGCCAAACCTGGATTCTGATGCTTGCCGCGGCGGCGGCAGTGCTGACGGTTGTGTTTGTGAGAAAACTGGGAGCGGCCTACGGGGAGATCATTGCCGTTGCGGCAGGCTGCGGCGTTTATCTGATTCTGGTTCTGGGAGGCGGCGCATTTGTGGGCATGCCTATGCCTGTGCCTGTGCTGATCGCGGGGACAGCGGGAGCGGGAGTGATTGTCTGGCTCATGTCGGTTTTTGTCTATTCTCCGGATTATGAGGGAAGCACAAGGCTGCAGTTTGAGGATGCCGAGTTTTACTATTACGTCAAGGCAGTTCCCAAAAGAGATACCGTCCGCAAAAGAACTTCTCCCGGAAGCCGGCGGAGGGATCCCGGGCATACACTGCGAAGCGCGGGGCCTTTAGGGGCGGATATTCCGGAAGAAGAGCCGGCGGACTGGGAGGCGGATTATACAGAGGGACTGGAAAGGACACTGAAAGATCTGTAACGAGAACCGGCAGGAGGCCGGCAGAAAGGGAGTGATCGCATGGACGCGGTCAGCAACTGGTTCAGGATGCATGTGCTGACATGGCTGGAGCCGCCGAAACAAATCGAAGTCATAGATATTATACAGGTGGCTCTGATCGCCTATTTTGTCTATCATTTTATACTCTGGCTGAAAAATACCAGAGCATATACCCTGCTGAAGGGAATTCTTCTGATCGTGATCTTTGCAGTGATCGCGAATCTCCTGAATATGGATGTGATCATCTGGCTGTTCAGCAATCTCAGCGTGGCGGTGATCACGGCGGTGATTATTATTTTTCAGCCGGAGCTGCGCCGGGTGCTGGAACAGCTGGGCCATAAAAATCCCCTTACGAATCTGGCTATGCTGGGCAGCAGTTCGGAGAATAATGACCGCTTCAGCGATAAAACAGTCAACGAACTGGTCAGAGCAAGTTTTGACATGGGCGAGGTGAAAACCGGCGCCCTGATTGTGGTTGAAAAAGAAGTAAAACTTGAGGAGTATGAAAAAACGGGCATTCCGGTAGACGCGGTCCTCACCTCTCAGCTTCTGATCAATATTTTTGAGCACAACACCCCCCTCCATGACGGAGCGGTGATCGTGCGGGGAGACCGGGTGGTAGCGGCCACCTGTTATCTGCCGCTGACGGATAATCTCAGCCTCAGCAAGAATCTGGGCACCCGCCATCGGGCGGGAGTGGGCATCAGTGAGATCAGTGATTCGCTGACCATTATCGTCTCCGAGGAAACCGGCAATGTATCTTACGCCATGAATGGAATCCTGCATACCGGCGTCTCACCCAGCGAGCTGAGAGAACAGCTCTACCAGGTACAGAAGATCACAAAAACAGAGAACACAAAGTCCGGAAGAAGGGGGCGGGGAAAGAATGAAAAAAAATCTGCTCGGTAAACTGACGGACAATCTGGCGCTGAAGATTATTTCCGTGGTCATTGCCATTGCGATCTGGTACATCGTGGTGGATTACAATGACCCTATGATTCAGAGGTCTATCTCCAATGTGGAAGTGCAGGTGGAAAACGGAGCCTACATTGCCAATGGAAAACGGGTGTATCATATTGACGAACAGTATAAAACCATCAGCGTCATTGTAGAGGGCAACCGGTCTGTGGTCAGCAGGCTGACAGCGAACGATATCAAGGTTACGGCGGACATGACGGAGGCAGTGGATCTGGACAGCGATCCGGTGTATATTCCCCTGCGGGTGTCCTGCCCCGGAATTGCCCAGGAAAATCTTACGCTGCCCAGGACAACGATCCCGGTTCGCATTGAGGATGTGGCCAGCCGGGAGTTTCCCATCACCGTAGATACAGGGGGAACCAAGCCGGCAAAAGAATATGAGATCGGCAGCCTGAAGGCCAGCATGGACTCGGTGACCATCAGCGGGCCCCAGTCTATTATCAACACCATTGGCACCGTGGTGGCGGAAATCAATGTAAACGGAATGAATCAGGACGGTTCCGTCAAGGCGAATCTGAAGATCTATGATACGGCGGACAATGAACTGCCGGAATCCACTATTTCGGATGATCTGAGCTTTGACGGCAGCGGAATGCCGGAAATTGAAGTAAACGTAGAATTGTGGCAGAAACGTTCCGGCGTCCGGTTCCAGGTAGAGGGTTATACAGGAAACCCGGTGGAGGGATACGAGGTCACAGAGATTTCCACAACTCCGGAAGAGATTACGGTGGCCGGAACAGAGAAAGCTCTGGAGACTCTGAAAAAACAGGGGAATGTAATTGTCATACCGGAGGAGATGATTTCCGTAGAGGGGGCCGAAGGCGATCTGAAAGTCGACAATATTGAGATCGCGGATCTTTTGCCTGAGGGAATGATCACTGCCACCAACGCGTCTGCCACTGTAACGGTAAATGTGACAGTGCTTCCCTGGGGAACCCGTGAATTTGCCCTGGATGTAGAAGACATTTCCGTTCAGAATCTGTCCTCCAATCTGGCCGTCTCCTATGCCAGCGCGGAGATTGAAGTGCGGGTACAGGCCGCAGAGAAAGAACTGGAGGAACTGACAGGGTCCCAGATTACCGCGTCCATAGATCTGAACGGCATGACAGAGGGAGACTATACGGTTCCGGTGAATATTTCTCTGCCGGAGGGATACGAGCAGGTGGACAGCGTCCAGGTATCCATTCAGCTGAGAGCGACGCCGGATACCTCGCAGTAACAGAAGAAACCCTTTCGAAAAAGGAGTAAGAGGCATGGTCAGCAAAAAGGTGACAGTAAAGAATTCCACAGGTCTTCACCTTCGTCCGGCCGGAAACCTGTGTAAAGAAGCCGTAAAATACAAGTGCCGGGTTGAGTTCCGGCACCGGGAGGGAACAGCCAACGCCAAAAGCGTTTTAAGCGTTCTGGGCGCCTGCGTGAAATGCGGAGATGAGATTGAAATTATCTGCACAGGGGAGGATGAAGAGGAAGCGCTCCGGGGAGTTGCCGGGGCGGTAGAGGGCGGCCTTGGAGAATAGACAGGAGGAATGAAAAATGTCCAGACGGCGGCTTGCCGGAGTTCTGGCAATGATATTAGCGATATGTACAGCGGCGCGGCCGGCCATGGCGGCGGTGGATCCGGCCGCTTCTTTTCAGGTGGACTCCAACAGCTGGCAGCAGTGGCCCCAGGCGGCGGATATACAGGCAAAGACAGGCGTCGTTATGGAAGCGGAGACAGGCGCGGTGCTGTACGCCAAGGGGATGGACGCCCAGAGATATCCGGCCAGCCTGACGAAAATTATGACCGCTCTGCTGCTGGTGGAAAACTGCGGCATGGATCAGCAGATCACCATGACGGAGACAGGCCTTTCCGAGGCATATCCGGGAAGTTCTAACTGCAGCCCGGTTTTGGGCGAAGTATTTACAGCGGAGCAGTGTCTGCAGATGATCCTTATAAAATCCGCCAATGACGTGGCAACTCAGACTGCGGAATACATTGGAGGCAGTGTTCAGGGATTCGCGGACATGATGAACGACCGGGCTGCAAAGTTGGGGTGCGTCAGCACACATTTTACCAATGCCAGCGGCCTGGAAAGCACCGTGGATCATTATACCAGCGCCCACGACCTGGCGCTGATTACCAGGGAAGCCATCAAGAACGACAAATTCCGGGAGACCTTCGGAACCCGGTATGTGACCATACCGGCCACCAACCTGTCCGGGGAGAGGGGATATGGAACCCACATTATGATGCTGGATCCGGCCAGCCCCTACTATTACCAGGGGTGTTTCGGCGGCAAGACAGGTTTTACGGACGAGGCCCAGAACTGCCTGATGGTCTGCGCGGAGAGAAACGGGGTCACTTTGATCGGCGTTCTCATGGGATGCGCGGACGGCGGCCTGATCTGCCAGGAGATGGCAAAGGTCCTGGATTATGGTTTCAGCCAGTTTACAAAAACAGATATGACTGATGGGCTGAAGGTGTCCGAAGGCGGAAAAGCCATGGTGCCTGCGGGGGTTTCAGCGGCGGATGTGGAGGTTCGGGAAGCTGCCGGACCGGAAGGACAGATTCAGTTTACGTATGAATACGGCGGCCGGATCCTGGGGACAGCCTCTGCGGCGGAAGCGGATTACACCGCCTGGCAGGCGGCGCAAAAACAGGCAGAAGAAACGCCGGCTCCGGCAGAAGAGGGCAGCGGGGACATCAGCGGGAGCAGCCAGAACGGGAATACCTCTTCGGAGACGGAAACGTCCGGGGCAGGCCGGCTTCTCTACCTGGTCATGGCGGTTCTGGGAGCGCTGATTCTGGCGGGAATCGCGCTGATCTTCGTGGGAGCCCACAGGAATAAACAGTATAGAAGAAAAAATGAGAGAAAATAGAATGAAAAAACTGATTAACCAGATATGGAAATTTGGAATCGTGGGAGTCATCTGTACGGTTATAGATTTTGGGATCCTGACTTTCCTCCGGGAGGTAGCAGGCGTCCATTATCTTATATCCAATGCGGTGTCCTTTACGGTTTCCGTAGTCGCCAATTATATTTTAAGCATGAAATATGTTTTTCAGCGGAAGAAAAATGCCAACAGAGTAAAAGAATTCATTGTTTTTGTAATTTTAAGCGCCATCGGCCTGCTTTTAAATCAGCTTCTTATGTGGGGCGCTGTGGACGGAATGGGAATCTATTATGTGGCGGCCAAGGTTCTGGCTACCGCTGTTGTAATGGTATACAATTTTGTTTCCAGAAAACTGATTCTGGAAGAAAAAAGTCAGGAGGAATAAGAGCATTCATTTCCAGTACTATGAGTGAGCCTTGAATTTGTTACAGATGAATGTTCTGAGAATCTTCGGAGGAGGAAATATTGAAAAAGCTAATGATTTTGGGCGCCAGCTATACCCAGATTCCTCTGTATGAGGCTGCAAAGAGGCTTGGAGTCCGAACCATCGCTGCCAGCATCACGGGAGAATACCCGGGTTTTGGCATTGCGGACGAGACCGCCTTTGCGGACATCGCGGATCCGGAGGCTGTCATCAAGGCGGCCGGGGAACACGGGGCGGATGGCATTGCCACCTGCGGCCTGGACCTGGGAATGCGGGCTATTGGAGCGGCCTGCGAAGCCCTGGGGCTGCCGGGGCCCTGCCGCCAGGCGGCGGAAAAGGCTTCCAATAAATATAAAATGAAGCGGGCGCTGGAAGCGGCAGGCGTACAGACCGCCCGTTTTTTTCTGGTTCACGGGGAAGAAGAGCTGGAAGCAGCTTTGGACCGGCTGACTTTTCCGGTGATTATCAAAGCCGTGGATCTCATGGGAAGCAGAGGGATTTTCCGCTGCGATACCCGGGAAGAGGCGAGAGAAAATTTTCAAAAAAGTCTGGAAGCTTCCGGCAAAGACTACTGTCTGGCAGAAGAGTTTATTACCGGAGAGACCTTTGGGGTGGAGGCTATGATACAGAATGGAAAGCTTCTGTTTATGCTGCCCAATCAGACAGAGAATTTTCCGGCTGCCGTTCCGACGCCGGTGGGACATTCCGTTCCTTTCCGGGAACTGGACCGTTTGGGAGAACAGATCCGGGAACAGACGGAGAAAGCGGTCCGGGCTCTGGGGCTGGACAACTGCCCTGTAAACTGCGATTTCATAAAAAAGGATGGAAAGGTGTACGTCATTGAGCTGACCGGCCGGTCCGGAGCCACAGGACTGTCGGAGCTGACAGGCATCTATTACGGGATTAATTATTACGAAGCGATTGTAAAACTGGCTCTGGGGGAGGATGTCAGCGGGTATTTCAGTAATCCGCCCCGAACCGCCTGCCTGAGCCGCACGCTGCTGTCCCACCGGGAGGGGGTTGTAAGAAACATTCGCAATGAGAACCCAAAGTCAGAGGATATTGTGGATCTGTCCTTTAACGCGGAGCCGGGAGATCCGGTGCGCCCCTATACCAACGGGCGGGACCGGATCGGTCAGGTGATCCTGAAGGGAAACTCTCTGAGGCAGTGCGAGGAGCGCCTGCAGGAGGTTCTGCGCCGTATCCGTCTGGAACTGGAAGGAGATCTGATTCTGGAAAAGACTCCCATATATCGGATGTCGTCCATGGAAGGAGAAAACAGGATCTATATAAAGAGGGAGGATCTGCTTCCGTTTTCCTTTGGAGGAAATAAAGTCCGTTTCGCGGAAGCCTTTCTGGAAGACATGGAGCGCAGACACTGTGACGCCATGATTATTTATGGCGGATATCATTCCAACCTCTGCAGGATCCTGGCCGCGGCCTGTAGAGAAAAAGGCATCCCCTGCAGCATGCTCCACAATACGGACGACGCGGACCCGGGGGAGATCAGTATGAATACCTGCCTGATCCGGGCTTCCGGCGTCCGGACGTATCTGTGCCGCAAGGGAGAGATTGCTCAGACGGTGCAGAAAGCCATGGATGATTTCCGCGGGGAGGGCCGGAATCCCTATTATATATACGGAGATATTTACGGACAGGGAAACGCGGCGGTTCCCATGGAAACCTACGCGGCAGTTTACCGGGAAATTCTCGCGCAGGAAAAAGAGCTGGGCGTCCATTTTGATTATATCTTTCTGGCAAGCAGCACCAATACCACCCAGTCCGGTCTGGTGGCAGGCCATCTGATGGAGGGGGATGACAGAAAGATTGTGGGTATTTCTGTGACCCGGCAGGCGTCCAGGGCCATTTCCGTGATCCGGGATAATTTAAAAGAATATCAGAAGAAAAAGGGTGTCCTGTACCGCTGCTGCGCGGATCCGGAAATTCTGGTGGAAGACCGGTATCTGGCGGGAGGCTACGGGTGCTTTGGCAGAGAGATCCTGAAGACGATCCTGGACGTATACCGGAGAGAAGGGATCGGCATGGATCCGACTTATGTGGGAAAAGCATTTTACGGAATGCGGGAATATCTGAAAGAAAAAAGAATTTCCGGAAAGAATGTCCTGTTCCTGCACACAGGAGGAACGCCGTTGTTTTTTGACATTCTGCCGAAACTGAATGAGATGGAAGCAAAAGAACGGGAGATGTAAAAGAATGAAAAAGATCGCGATTTTACAGTCCAATTATATTCCCTGGAAGGGATATTTCGATATCATCAATCTGGTGGATGAGTTTATTTTATATGATGATATGCAGTATACCCGGCGGGACTGGAGAAACAGGAATAAAATAAAAACGCCCCGGGGACTTCAGTGGCTGACGATCCCGGTGGTCAACCGAGGAAAGTTCTATCAGAAGATCAAAGACACAGAGATTCTGGATTCCGCCTGGTGCCATGACCACTGGAAAGCGCTGACCTTAAATTACGGAAAAGCTCCGTACTTTAAAATGTATGAGGACAGGATCGAAGGGCTGTATCAGGCCTGTGAAAAGGAGACGCATCTGAGCAGGGTCAACTATCTGTTTCTGACGGAGATCTGCAAAATTCTGGACATACCTACCAGGATTACCTGGTCTTCCGATTATGAACTGGTGGATGGAAAAACAGAACGCCTGGTAGGGCTTTGCAGGTCCGCGGGAGGAACCGAATATCTCTCCGGTCCGGCGGCAAAGGATTATATTGTGGATGAACTGTTTGAGGAGGCCGGGATCCGGCTGACCTATATGGACTACTCCGGCTACCCGGAATATCCCCAGCTGTTCGGCCCCTTTGAGCACGGGGTAACGATTCTGGATCTGATTTTTAACGAGGGCCCTCATGCCCGCGGCTTTATGAAAAGCTGAGAAAACAGTTGAATTATAAAGATGGTTGTGAGAGAATAATATGAAAAAATCGAGAAAACTGCCGCATATGGCACTTCTGCTCTGCATGCTGCATGGCAGTCTGCTGATTTCTTCTCTGAGCGGCATCTGTTCCAAGATGGCAGCCCGTCAGCCGGCATTTTCACTTCCGTTTTTTCTCTGGTATGGCGGGACGCTGGCGATTATGTTTGTCTACGCCCTGGTATGGCAGCAGATCCTGAAACGGATGCCTCTGACGGTGGCGTATGCCAACCGTCCGGTGAGTCTGATCTGGGGAATGCTCTGGGGAAGTCTGATTTTTCAGGAAAGGATCACCTGGAATATGATTCTGGGTGCAGGCGTAATCTTCGCGGGGATCTGCCTGGTGGTGACAGCAGATGAATAAATTTACAGCGGCAGTCATTGTGATGCTGGTCTCGGTATTTATTTCGGCTGTATCCCAGATTTTGCTGAAGAAGGCGGCCAACCGCCGGTACAGCAGCTGGATCCGGGAGTATTTAAATCTGAGAGTTATAGCGGCTTACGGAATGTTTTTTGTGTCCACAATCCTGACTATGCTGGCGCTGAAATATGTGCCGCTCTCCATGCAGCCGATCCTGGAATCCACCAGCTACATTTATATATCCGTGATGGGATATTTTCTCTTAAAAGAGCGGTTCAGCAGGAAAAAAATCCTGGGGCTGGGACTGATCCTTCTGGGAATTTTTATATACGCGGTATAAGATGCCGGGATTTGCCGGCATAAGTATAAAGGAGAAAAAGATGTTAGTGTCAATCGTTGTACCCTGTTATAATTCGGAACATACTATTGAAAAACTGGTAGATCTGTGTATGGAAGAATTTGACAGAATGGAAGGATACGAATGTGAGATGGTGCTGGTCAATGATTATTCCAGAGACCATACTTTCGAGGCGATCCGCAGGGCCGCCGCCAAATATCCCAATGTGATAGGCGTAAACCTGGCGAAAAACTTCGGACAGCACGCGGCGCTTATGGCGGCGTTTCACTACGTAAGCGGAGAACTGGTGGTGGGAATGGATGATGATCTGCAGAACCATCCCTCTCAGATCCGGCAGTTTCTGGAAAAAGAAAAGGAAGGGTATGACGTTGTGTTCGGAGTTTTCCGGCAGCGGAAATTTTCCGCGTGGAAGAACTTTACGGGAGCGGTCAGCAGATTTTTTCTGTGGCATCTGATGGAACGGCCGGAGGGAATTCAGATGAGCAGTTTCTGGCTGGCCAGACGCTACGTCATTGAAGAGGTGAAGAAATACAAGGGAGACAGTCCTTTTATTCAGCTTCTGTTTTTCCGGACCACCCACAATATGGCAAATATTGAGATCGAGCACTACGAAAGAGAAGAGGGGCATTCCAACTATACCTTCCGCAAGGGGCTGAAACTGTTCCTGTCATTTATGAACTATACAACGCTTCCTCTGCGGCTTTCATCGATTTTCGGCGTGCTGTTTTCCGCGGCCGGCTTTGTGGGAGGAATTATTGTGCTGATCCGCAAACTGATGGATCCGGCAGTGGCGGTAGGATGGTCCTCCCTGATGTGCGCCATGCTGGTGCTGTTCGGCATCGCCTTTCTGATGCTGGGCATCATCGGAGAATATATCGGCAGAATGATCCTCTCACTGAATAAATCCCCCCAGTATGTGGTGCGGGAAACTTTGAATGTACAGAAGACTGCGGAGGAAGGAGCAGAAGATAAAAGATGATTGATTTTAACCGTCCGCCCTATACCGGGCGGGAGCTGGAATATATCAGACAGGCGGTGGAGGCCAATAAAATCTGCGGAGACGGAGAGTTTACAAAACGCTGTTCCGCCTGGATGAAAGAAAATCTGGGGACGAAATACGCCCTGCTGACCACCTCCTGCACCCATGCCCTGGAGATGGCGGCTTACCTTTCCGATATTCAGCCCGGGGATGAAGTGATTATGCCCTCCTATACCTTTGTGTCGACGGCGGACGCTTTTGTGCTTCGGGGAGCGCGGATTGTCTTTGTGGATATCCGGCCGGATACCATGAACATAGACGAAACGCTGATTGAGAGCGCCATTACAGAAAAAACCAGGGCGATTGTGCCGGTACACTACGCCGGAGTGGCCTGTGAGATGGATACCATTCTGGCCCTGGCGGACAAATATCATCTGAAGGTGGTGGAGGACGCCGCCCAGGGGGTTCACGCCTATTACAAGGGACGGGCGCTGGGAACCCTGGGGGATTTCGGCTGCTTCAGCTTCCATGAGACCAAAAACTACAGCATGGGAGAGGGCGGAGCCCTGCTGTTCCAGAAAGATGAATATCTGGAGAGGGCGGAGATTTTAAGGGAAAAGGGCACAGACCGCAGCAAATTTTTCCGGGGGCAGGTGGACAAATATACCTGGGTGGATTACGGCTCCTCTTATCTTCCCAGCGATCTGAACGCGGCCTACCTGTATGCCCAGCTGGAAGCCTGCCGGGACATTGACGCGCGCCGGATGTCTGTCTGGGAGCTTTATCACAGAGAGCTGAGGCCGCTGAAAGAGGCAGGGCTGCTGGAACAGCCGACAGTGCCGGAGTACGCCTCCCACAACGCGCACATGTATTACATAAAAGTAAAAGATATGGATACGCGGAGCCGTCTGATCGGATTTCTGCACCAGCGTGAGATCTGCAGCGTGTTTCATTATATCCCGCTGCACAGCGCGGCGGCGGGAAGAAAGTTCGGCCGCTTCCACGGGGAAGATGTCTATACTACCCGGGAGAGCCAGCGGCTGCTGCGGCTGCCCATGTACTATTCCCTGACCCTGGAGCAGGCGGAGTATGTGGTGGACTGCATCCGTGAATTTTTTCATTTTGACGGTCCGAAGGAGTAGAAAATGGCGGAAAATACCCTGCTGCGGCTTTTAAAAAAACTGAAGCCCTATACGGTAAAAAAAGGGCTGCGCTATCTGAAACATTATGGTCTGAAAGGGTTTCTGGCCCGTCTGGCGGAGCGGATGGAACCGGAGGAGGTTCCCTACGGTCCCTGGTATGAGGCTCACAGGGCATCGGAAGAGACCCTGTCCCGGCAGAGAAAAAGAAAATGGGAGCAGCCCGCGACCATCAGCATTGCCGTGCCGGCCTACCGGACGCCGGAAAAATTTCTGCGGGAGATGCTGGATTCTCTTCTGGCCCAAAGCTATCCCTACTGGGAGCTGTGTCTGGTCAATGCCAGCCCGGAGGACGCTTCCATGGCCGGGATTCTGGAAGAGTACGCGAACCGGGATGACCGGATCCGCTATGAGAATCTGCCGGAAAACCTGGGAATTGCGGAAAATACCAACGCGGCTTTTGCCATGGCCCGGGGAGACTATATCGGACTTCTGGATCACGATGATCTGCTGGCTCCGGACGCCCTCTACGAGATTGCCTGCAGGATCCTGGAGGAGAGGGCAGATGTCATCTATACGGACGAGGACAAGGTCACCGCGGAGGGTGGAGAACATTATCAGCCCCATCTGAAGCCGGATTTTAATCTGGATCTGCTGCGGTCCAACAATTATATCTGTCATTTCCTGGTGGTGAAGCGGGATCTGGTCCGGAAGGCAGGAGGGTTCCGCAGAGAATTCGACGGGGCGCAGGACTATGACTTTGTGTTCCGCTGCGTCGAGCAGGCGGAAAAAATTTCTCATGTGCCCAGAATCCTCTATCACTGGAGAACCCACAGGGCATCCACTGCCGACAACCCCGCCAGCAAACTGTACGCCTACGAGGCCGGCAAGCGGGCCATAGAGGGAAATCTTGCCAGAACGGGAACAGCGGGCACGGTGGTTCAGACCAAAGATTTCGGCTTTTATCATGTGAACTATCCGGTTCAGGGAGAACCTCTGGTAAGCATTCTCATTCCCAATAAGGATCAGAAAGAGGCTCTGGAAAACTGTATCCGTTCCATAGTGGAGAAATCCACCTACAAAAACTATGAGATTCTGGTTATAGAAAATAACAGCGAATGCCAGGAGACATTCGCGTATTACCGGAGGCTGGAAAAGGAGGGCGTCCGGATTTTGAGGTGGGACAATCCCTTTAATTATTCCGCCATCAATAATTTCGCGGCCCGCCAGGCCCGGGGAGAATACCTGCTGCTGCTGAACAACGACACCCGTGTGATTACCCCGGACTGGATCCAGGGGCTTCTGGGCAACTGCCAGCGGCCGGAAGTGGGGATCACCGGAGCCAAGCTTTACTATCCGGATAACACCGTGCAGCATGCGGGAATTATCATCGGCATCGGGGGAATTGCCGGACACGCCTTTCTGAATCTGCCCCGAAACCGCAGCGGGTATCTCCACAAGGCGTCTATCCAGATGGATTACAGCGCGGTAACCGCCGCCTGCATGATGGTAAAGCGGAAGGTGTATGAAGAACTGGGCGGATTTGAGGAAAAACTGGCAGTGGCCTTCAACGATGTGGATTTCTGCCTGCGGGCGGGACAGGCGGGGTATCTGGTAGTGTACAACCCTGAGGTGGAACTGTACCACGATGAATCCAAGTCCAGAGGTGCGGAGGACAGTCCAAAGAAAGTCCGCCGGTTCCAGGAGGAAATTGAGTTTATGAGAACCCGCTGGATAGATTTTCTCAAAAAGGGAGATCCCTGCTATAACAAAAATCTGACCCTGAGCAAATGGAATTACTCTCTCAGGGCAAAGTAAGGAGTCAGCCATGCATAAAGCGGCGGTGGTGATACCCAACTACAATGGCATACAATATCTGGAAACCTGCCTCGACGCCCTGCGGCAGCAGACCTGGAGGGATTTTTATACGATTCTGGTGGACAACGGATCTTCCGACGGCAGCCTGGAACTGGTGAAAACCCGGTACCCGGAGGTGGAGATCGTCTCGCTGCCGGAAAATCTGGGTTTCTGCCGGGCGGTCAACGAAGGAATCCGGAAGGCGGAAGCAGAATACGTGATCCTGCTGAACAACGATACTCAGGTGTTTCCGGACTTCGCGGAGCAGCTGTACCGGGGGATCCGCTGTCATGACAGGGCCTTTTCCGCGGGAGCCATGATGATCCAGGCCCATGACCATGAAAAACTGGATGCTGCCGGGGATTATTACAGCGCACTGGGATGGGCCTTCGCCAGAGGCAAGGGAAAGCCCCCGGCAAAATACAGCCGCGCCTGTCGGGTTTTTGCGGTCTGCGCCGGAGCGGCGATTTACCGGATGGATCTGCTGAAAAAGATCGGGCTTTTTGACGAAGCCCATTTTGCCTATCTGGAGGATCTGGACATGGGATACCGGGCCAGGATCCAGGGGTATGAGAACTGGTACTGCCCGGAGGCGAAAGTCTATCATATAGGAAGCGGAACCAGCGGCTCCCGCTACAATCAGTTCAAGATCCGTTACTCTTCCAGAAATAATATTTATCTGATCCATAAAAACATGCCGGTGCCGCAGATGATTCTGAATCTCCCCTTTCTGCTGGCGGGGTTCGCCGTCAAGCTGCTGTTCTTCGCTCTCAAAGGATACGGGAGAGAGTACGCGGCGGGAATCAAAAACGGATTTTCCCTGAGCCGTCAGGAGGAAAACCGCGGCAAGAAAGTAAAATTCCGCTGGAAAAATCTGAAAAATTATCTGAAGATACAGGTCGAACTCTGGATCAATGTGTTCCGGAGATTGTAAAATTATATTGCGCTTTCCTGAAAGTTATAGTAAGATGTAAAATTGGGAAAGGTATAAACAGGTGATTTACTGTGATTAAAGATAATCAGAAGTACTTTAACCGGATGCATGTGGTACTGGACGCCCTTGTGATTATCATTTCCTACCTGCTGGCCTGGACATTAAAATTCCGGACAGAGCTGTTCGGACATTCGGTGCAGACGCTGCCCTTTGCCTATTATGCCCTGGCCATGGTGCTGATCATACCGATTTACCTGGTGCTTTATTATGCCTGCAGCCTTTACACCCCCAAGCGGGTACAGGGGCGCAGACTGGAAGCGGCCAATCTTTTCCGGGCCAACACCATCGGCCTGCTGGTGGTGATCCTGGGCCTGTATATGATCAAACAGCAGCATTTTTCCAGAAGCATGCTGGTCATTTTCTATGCGGTCAATATTCTTCTGGAAATCGTGCTGAGAAATCTGATCCGGTATGCGCTGCGGAATATAAGAAGAAAGGGCTTTAATCAGAAACACATTCTTCTGGTGGGCTACAGCCGGGCGGCGGAAGAATATATTGACCGGATCCTGGCCCACCCGGAGTGGGGGTATACGGTCAGGGGAATCCTGGACGATCATGTGACAGCGGGAACTACTTACCGGGGAATCAAGGTTCTGGGCCGGATCGGCAACCTGATGGTGATCCTGCCGGAAAATAAACTGGATGAGATTTCCATTACACTGGGACTGAATGAATATTACCGGCTGGAGGAGATCGTGGCTCTCTGCGAGAAATCCGGCGTTCACACAAAATTTATTCCGGACTATCACAATATCATACCCACCAAGCCGTACACAGAAGACCTGATGGGCCTGCCGGTGATCAATATCCGCTATGTGCCCCTGAGCAACACCTTCAATGCCATGGTGAAGCGGATCATGGATGTGATCGGCTCACTGCTGTGCATTGTTCTGTTTTCGCCGGTCATGCTGGCGGCTGTCATCGGGATTAAAGCCACGTCTCCGGGACCGCTGATTTACAGGCAGACCAGAGTAGGGCTCCACAACCGGAGCTTTGAGATGTATAAGTTCCGTTCCATGGAGGTGCAGTCTCCGGAGCAGGAGAAGAAGGCCTGGACCGTAAAAGACGATCCCAGAGTCACCCCCTTCGGAAAATTTATGAGGAAAACCAGCATAGACGAACTGCCCCAGCTGTTTAACGTGCTGAAAGGGGATATGAGTCTGGTGGGTCCCAGGCCGGAACGGCCTTTCTTCGTGGAAAAGTTCCGGGAAGAGATTCCCAGATATATGGTGAAGCACCAGGTCCGTCCGGGTATGACGGGCTGGGCCCAGGTCAACGGATTCCGGGGAGATACGTCCATCCGCAAAAGAATCGACTGCGATCTGTACTACATTGAAAACTGGACGCTGGGGCTGGATTTTAAGATCCTGTTTCTGACGGTATTTAAAGGGTTTGTAAATAAAAACGCGTACTAGAGAGGAATCGTAGGAATAACATGGCAAGTTACGGCAGAAGGGTAAAAAGAAAGAAAAAGAACAGAAAAGCTCTGTTCGCGGTAGAGATAGTAATTCTGGCGCTGCTGACGGTGGTGCTGCTGGGCTGTATCTGGGCAACCCACAAACTCGGCCTCGTGAACCATCAGGAAACGGATGACGACCGGGTAGTTACCCGCACAGAGGCCAATAAGGGGGAGGGCGGCGAAACGGGAAGCGATTCCAGCCTGTCCGGTATCGACCTGTTTGCCCTGGTAGGCCTGGATACCCGGGGAGAATACGACGGACAGAACAGCGACACCATGATGATCGCCTGCGTGAACCACAATGACAAGACCATTAAGCTGGTATCCCTTTACCGGGACACCTATCTGAATATCAGCTACCCGGACGAAGAGCCCTATTATACTAAGGCCAACGCGGCCTACGCCTATGGGGGTCCGGAACAGATGCTGACCATGATGAACACCAATCTGGATCTGGATATCACCAAATATATTACGGTGGATTTCGTGGCGGTTCAGAAGCTGGTGGATGCCCTGGGAGGCCTGGATGTGGAGATGACCAGGGAAGAGGTGATCCACATGAACAATTATAATGTGGAGACCTCAGAGGCCTGCGGGGTGCCCTATGAGGAAGTGGAGCTGCCCTCCAAGGAAGTGTTTGACGGGGCCATCACCCAGACCTTTCATCTCAACGGAAGCCAGGCTGTATCCTATGCCCGGATCCGCAAGACGGCCGGAAACGACTTCCGGCGCACTGCCCGGCAGCGGCATGTGCTGGAGCTGATTTTTGACAAGGTAAAAGGTGCCGGCCTGGGAACCCTGGATTCCGCTCTGAACGAGGTGCTGCCCTGTGTGACCACCAATCTCAGCAATACGGACATCTTTTCCCTGATCCAGCCCCTGCTGAGCTATACCATTACTTCAGAAAAGGGATTTCCCTTCCACCAGTACGCGGGAGGAAATATAGAGGAGGTGACCGGGCTGGACTGCGTCCTGCCGGTGACTCTGGAATATAATGTGAGAGAGCTCCACGAGCTGCTGTTCCCGGAGGAGAATTATACGCCCTCTCAGACGGTGGTGGAGCGTAGCGATTACCTGATCTATACCACAGGATACGGGGAAGCCGATATCCCGGAGGAGCAGTCAGATGTGGATTTGCCGGAGGGCATTACCTACGAAGAGGCTCTGGGGCAGGGCCTGCTGGACAGCGGCGAGGATTACGAGGATGATTGGGAAGATTATGACTGGTAAACCAGTTCCCTTCAAAGCAGAGAGGAAAACAGGGATATGGGGGACCATACGATGAAGCAGCCCAGCATCGACATATTGATACCAACTTATAAGCCAGGACCGGAGTTTGCCATGCTGCTCCGGCGCCTGGCTTGTCAGCGTTATCCGGCGCGTCAGGTAATCATCATAAATACAGAAGAGCAGTACTGGGATCCTGCTCTGGAGGCGGAATATCCCGGCTGCCGGGTGGAGCATATCCGCCGGGAGGAATTTGACCACGGAGGAACCAGGCGGCGGATGGCGGCCATGTCCCAGGCGGATCTTTTTCTCTGCATGACCCAGGACGCTCTTCCTGCGGATGAGGATCTCATCGGAAATCTGGTGAAGGCCTTTGAAAATCCACTGGTAAAAGCCGCCTACGCCAGGCAGCTGCCCAGGGAAGACTGCTCTCTGGCGGAACGGTTTACCCGTTCCTTTAATTATCCGCCTGAGAGCCGGATCAAGACCCAGGCGGATCTTAAGACGCTGGGCATCAAAACCTTCTTCTGCTCCGACGTCTGCGCTGCCTATGACCGGAAGACCTACCGCGAATTGGGCGGATTCCCGGAGCAGGCAGGCTTCAATGAAGACATGATCTACGCTTCAAAGGTGATCCGGGCGGGGTACGCCGTGGCCTACGCGGCGGAGGCGCTGGTGATCCATTCCCACAACTATACGGGGCGCCAGCAGTTTCGCCGGAACTTCGACCTGGGGGTCTCCCAGGCGGATCATCCGGAAATCTTCGCGAAATATCCCTCTGAGGGGGAGGGGATCCGGCTGGTGAAGCAGACGGCGGGATTTCTGGTGAAAAAACGAAAACCCTGGCTGCTGGTCCCTCTGGTCTGGCAGAGCGCCTGCAAGTACGCCGGGTACTGGCTGGGGAAGAGGTACAGGAAGCTGCCGGGGTGGGTCAGAAAGCGGCACGTAAAAAAATAGATATAGGTGGATTTTTCACAGTACTGATCTGGATTTTACCGGTTGTTTACAAATGTTAAAACTGCTATAATACCCTTGAAACAAAAGAAAAGAGGGTATATGATACATGGGAGTAATTGTCTCGGAAACAGAAAATTTTGCGATACAAAATACGAAAAAAAGCACTTCGGCCAAAAAAATAGCGGGAGTCATAGGGAAAATTTTCTGGGTGATTTTGGGAACGTTAGCTGTTTTAATCTTCAGAAGTGTAATCTGGGTGCTGAAGACATGGAATAATCTCAGCATGGAAGAGATTGTATATCATCTGAAAATGCCGCTGGAGGGCACAAATGACGATATCATCTGGGATTACATTTTCTACTGCGCGGCTGCCGCGGTGTTGGCGGCGGTCATATTGACCTGTCTGCTGATCCTGATGAGAAAGAAGAAAAGGTTTTACCGGGTTCTGTTGGGCGCAGTACCTGCGGCTTCTGTGCTGATGATCGCGTTGTCTGTCAATCACATTTGGACCACGCTGGATGTCTCGGCGTATGTAAAAAATCAAAATACATATTCTTCCTTTATTGATGATAATTATGTGGATCCGGCATCCGTCGACATAAATTTTCCGGAACAAAAAAGAAATTTGATCTATATTTATCTGGAGTCTATGGAAACTACGTATGCGGATCAGCAAAGCGGAGGAGCATTTGAGGAAAACGTTATACCGGAATTAACGCGGCTTTCTCTGGAAAATGAAAATTTTTCCGGTGAAGAGAGCATTTTAAATGGAGGATATGCTTTGACCGGGACAACCTGGACGGTAGGAGCTATGTTCGGCCAGACGTCCGCCCTGCCGTTATTGATTCCCATTGAGAAAAATTCAATGGATACACAGGAGAATTTTTTTCCGGGAATCACAACACTGGGTGATATTTTGGAGGAAGAAGGATACCGGCAGGAGTTGGTGATCGGTTCGGACGCGGAGTTTGGCGGCCGGAAGCTTTATTTTGAACAGCATGGCGGTTATGAAATATATGACTATTATTACTCCAAAAATCACGGGGAGATTCCGGAAGATTACTATGTATGGTGGGGATATGAAGATGAACGGATGTTTGAGCACGCAAAAGAACGGCTGAATGAATTATCAGCGTCCTCAGAACCGTTTAATCTGACCCTTTTGACGGTGGATACGCATTTTGAAGACGGATATGTCTGCGGGCTGTGTACAGATGAATTCGGAGACGACCAGTATTCTAATGTTATGGCATGCTCCAGCAGGCAGGTGTCAGAGTTTGTGCAGTGGATCCAGGAACAGCCATTTTATGAGAATACAACCATCGTCATTTCAGGAGACCATCTGACCATGGATGTGGATTACTGCGAGGATGTGTCCTCTGATTATGAGAGAAAAGTTTATACAGCATACATAAACGCGCCGGTGAGCCCGGAGACAGATACTTACAGAGAGTACAGCACCTTTGATGCCTTTCCTACAACCCTTGCAAGCCTTGGGGCGGAGATTGAAGGCGACAGACTGGGCCTGGGGGTTAACCTGTACTCATCAAAAGAAACCTTAATCGAACAGTACGGCGTTGAAAGCGTTAATCAGGGACTTTCGCAGAAGTCCGCGCTGATGGAAAAACTAAGTTCCACTATCCAAAAAGAGGATGTGTCGGCAAGCGAGTACGACAGCGCCGGCGGCAGTATTGAAATAAAAGACGAGACAGAAACTGCCGCGGAGACAGATCCGGCGGCAGGCCCTGTAATTTCCACTGTGCCTTACGACTTTCAGAGCGGGAAATTTGCAGTAGAGATAAACGGGGCTTTTTCGGATGATATCACCGGCATAAAATGCGCAGTCTGGGCGGAGGAGGATCAATCCGATTTAATGTGGTATGACGCGGTGAACAGCGGGGAAAATAGTTATACAGCAGAGGTCTACGGCGTGGACTTTAATTATAAAAACGCTGTCTACAACATACATGTGTATGAGGTAAACGGGGAAAATGCGCTGATATTACTGGGTGCGTGCCAGGAAGCAATCAGCAGCTAAGAAAGTCGCTATGGAGGTAAATGATGGATAAGATCGCGGTTTTAATCCCTTGCTATAATGAAAGCAAAACGATAGGAAAAGTTGTCAGCGATTGGAAAAAAGCTCTGCCGGAAGCGGTTATATATGTGTATGATAACAATTCCACAGACGGAACCGGAAGAATCGCCCGGGAGGCAGGGGCTGTTGTGCGGCATGAGTATATGCAGGGAAAAGGCAACGTCATAAGGCGTATGTTTCGGGAAATAGACGCGGAAGTTTATTTAATGGTAGATGGAGACGACACCTATCCGGCAGAATACGGACGTCAGATGGCGGATCTGGTTCTGGAGAAAAAAGTGGATATGGTTGTGGGAGACCGGCTTTCTTCTACGTATTTTACCGAGAATAAACGCCGTTTCCATAATATGGGAAATTCCCTGGTAAGGCGTTCGATCAACCGGTTATTTAAAAGTAATATAAAGGATATTATGACGGGCTACAGAGCCTTCAGCTATAACTTCGTCAAAACCTTTCCGGTTCTTTCAAAAGGATTTGAGATTGAGACGGAAATGAGCATTCATGCAGTAGATAAAAATTTATTTGTAGAAAATGTAATTATTGAATACAGAGACCGGCCCCAGGGCAGCGAGTCAAAACTGAATACCTACAGCGACGGGCTGAGAGTTTTAAAGACAATCGCCAGATTATACCGAATTTATAAACCGATGGGATTTTATTCAGTACTGGCCGCGCTGCTGACGGCGCTCAGCACGGTTTTTCTGGTGCCGGTTCTGGTTACGTTTTTCAAGACCGGTCTGGTTCCTAATTTTCCGACTCTGATCGTGTGCGGCTTTGTATACTTGGCGGCAATTATTTCCTTTTTCTCGGGATTGCTGCTTACATCGGTGGCGCAGCAGGGAAGACAGAATTTTGAAATGCAGCTTCTTCACTGCGAGGAACGTCATAAAGAATTAGATTCATTGAAAGAGGGAGATAACCGTGAATAACAGATTAGTAATTTACTTTTTTTTTGATCCGCAGGGAATCGTAGACGACTACAATTTGGTGCTGCTGCGGGATATGATGAAAAACTGCAGAGATTTGCTGGTTGTCAGCAACGGAAAATTATCCGCAGAAGGAAAAAAGAAATTTGAGGAGCTGACCGATCAGATCCTGGAACGGGAAAATAAGGGATTTGACGTATGGGCCTACCGGGAGGCGATGTTCAGCCTCGGCTGGGAAAAGCTGCAGCAGTACGATGAAGTAATTTTAATGAATTATACCATTATGGGGCCGGTTTTCCCGTTTTCGGAAATGTTCGGCAGCATGGACGCCCGGCCGGAGCTGGACTTCTGGGGCATTACTAAATTTCATATGGTTCCGGTAGATCCCTACGGAATCATTGACTGCGGGTATATCAGAGAGCACATTCAGTCGCATTTCATTGCCGTGAGAAAGCGGATGCTTTCCAGCCGGGAGTTCCATGAGTATTGGGAAAACATGCCGAAAATAAAGAGCTACGGGGAATCTGTAGCCTACCATGAATCTTATTTTACCCATCACTTTGCGAGCAAAGGATATAAGTGGGATGTCTATGTAAATACGGACGATATGAAAAAGTTCACGGAATATCCTCTGCTGAAAGCGCCTAAAAGACTGATGCAGGAGAAACGCTGCCCGATATTTAAACGCAGAAGTTTCTTCCATAATTATGAAGATTTTCTTAACGGCTCCATCGGTGAACCCACGTATGAATTGATGGAGTATCTGAAGACAGAAACAGATTATGATGTAGAACTGATCTGGGAAAATATTCTGCGCTGCTGCAATCAGGCTTTGATTAAACAGTGCCTGCATCTGAATTATGTTCTGCCTTCAAATACCTCCGCGGATATTTCAGAGATTCTGAAAAAAAGAAAAATCGCGCTGGTTATGCATCTCTTTTATGAGGATCTGATCGGGGAAAGCTATCGTTACGCCTGCTCTATGCCGGAGGAGGCAGATGTCTTTATCACGGTCGGAAGCAGAAAAATGCAGGAACTGGCAGAAAAGCAGTTCGCGGATCTTCCCTGCCGCTCCTGCAAGGTTCTTCTGATACCGAATCGCGGAAGAGATGTGGGATCGGTGCTGGTAGCCGTGAATCCGGAGATTCTGGAATACGACTATGTATGTTTTGCCCACGATAAAAAAGTGACACAGTTGGAGGTGGAATCAGTAGGGGCCTCCTGGGCTTATGAGTGCTTTGAAAGTGTTCTGAAAAACAAAGATTACGTCCGCAATATCATCGATACCTTTGAAAAAAATCCGAGACTGGGACTTTTGACCCCGGCCCCCCCGAACCACGCGGATTATTTTCCGACCATGGGGAATGAGTGGGGCGCTAACTTTAAAGCGACAAAGGCACTGGCAAAAGAACTTGGCATGCATGTGCCTATGTCCGCGGATCTGCCGCCGATTTCAGCACTGGGCTGTTTCTTCTGGTACCGGCCTCAGGCAATGAAAAAGCTGTATGACCGCCAGTGGAAATTTGAGGATTTCCCGGAAGAACCGGTAAAAAAGACCGATGGGACCATTATGCATGCCATCGAAAGACTGTACTCTTTTGCAGTGCAGGACGCAGGATACTATCCTGCCTGGGGATTCTGCGATACGGTTGCGTCCATAGAAATTACAAATTTATACTTTATGCTGCGCATGCTCAATCAGGCGGTAATGGCCAATGGCCTCGGAGGAAAGCTGGTGGACGTTGTCGGAAAGCTGAGGGAACAGGGTCCCGCGGTAAGAGCCCTGAATGATCTTCATCAGGAATTGAACAGCTTGTTCGAGGGCGAGGGCGAGAAGGAAATCGGCCATGGAACCATGATGAGACTGTATTATGATGAGGGAGAAGGCTTCCGGGAAATGCGGGCGGTTTCCAGCCGGGCTTCTTTTAATGGAAAGCATTTTGGAATCGAATTTCTGATCCCGGCCGAGAAGTCTGATCTGCCCGTGCGCCAGCTTCGTCTGGATCCCGGAGAAAACGGAATGCTTTTGATCGAAGATTTCCATGGAAATCTGGTCTATACAGACGGAAGCATCGAACAGATCAATCTTTCGGTCTGCAATACCAACGGGTTTATCGTAGGCGAAAAAATGCTGTTTATCGGTGAGGATCCGCAGATTTATATTCCGTGCAGAAGCGGAAAAAGAGTGGAGTCCGTATTTTTTGCCGGCGATGCAGGAAATCACATCCCCCAGACTTTGATCGAAGCCGCAGTGAGCCGGAAAGTTCCAAGAATGACGCCGAAACTTTACTGGGACTGCGGAGAGGGAATGAAGGAAGAGTGGACTGTCGCGGCGGCAAATAGAGGAAAGGACACAAAGCTGACAGTCCGTTTTGCTCTTGACAGCGATCTGGCTGCAAAGGGCATTAAAAAATTCAGATTTGATCCCTCTGAATTCGGGATGTTCGCGCTGACTAATATAAAGATCAGGACGATTTCCGGAGATGGAAGCCAGGAAACCGTTTCCCTGGCTGAATGCAGCACCAATGGATTCTGCCAGGGCGATACGGTTTATTTTACAGCGGAGGATCCCCAGATTGTCTGGAAAAACAAAAAAGCCAGACCCTGCGCTGTAGAGATCGAAGCGGATATCCTGGAGAGAGAAGCTGTGCACGCAGTTGGACACAGCGGCTTTGGGGCAGGCGGTATTCGGTCTAAGGTGTTCAGAAAATAGGAAAGAACAGGATAAACAGATGAAAAAAGAAAGATTATTTTATCTGGATTTTGTAAGGGCCGCCGCAACGCTGCTGATTGTGCTGACTCATTATAACGCGCTGTTTCTGTACACCAATCCGCAGATGCCGGAAAAGTCGGTGCTGGGACTTACTTTCAGCCGCGTATATATCGGAGATCTGGGAGTATCGCTTTTTTTGATCATCTCAGGGGCCTCCTTAATGTATGTGTATAAGGAGACATGCGATCTGCGGATTTATTTCAAAAAAAGATTCTGGGGTATTTATCCCATGTTCTGGCTCGGATATGCAGTTTTCTTTTTTTACAACTTCTATCAGAACCAGGGATTGACACCCGGAATACCTAAATATAGAATTATTTACAGTATTCTGGGACTGGATATGTATGCCCAGGCTTTCGGCCAGGTGAATTTTGCCATTGTGGGAGAATGGTTTTTGGGAATGATTATTCTTTTTTACCCCTTTTTCCCGCTTTTCAGAAAATGGGCTCTATCGCATCCCGTAAGCCTGGCCGCGGCTTCCGCGGTTTTATACGCTGCATTTTTAATATGGCCGAATCCGCACAATTCGATCATACTGCCGGTGCTGCTTCCCAGAATCATCTTCGGTATGCTGTTTATCCAAAGCGGGAAAAAGGTAAGGTGGTCCGCGGCGCTGATTTCAGCAGGAATTATCGTGCTGAATTTCATTTTGCCCATACAGATCGACAGCACTCTTCAGGCGACCTATATCGGGATCGCGGTGTTTTTGATCCTTGTATGGCTGGCGGATTTTCTCAGATGGATTCCTTTCAGAAGGATCTGCGGGTGGATCTGCAAGTACTCATATGCTATTTTTATTGTGCATCACACCATAATTTTTTTGGTTACAGCGAAATTTGACTTATACAGTCTGACCCGGTTTAACAGTTATCTGCTCTTCCTTTGCTGCTGCTGCGTAATTTTTGTCGCTGCGTATCTGCTTCAAAAGGTTCATGACAGGGCAGTCGCTATTTTTCGGGTGAACAAGAAAGAATAACTGAAAAGAGAAAGGAAACAGGCATGGAAAAAGTTTTGGTGACAGGTTCAGGCGGCTATATTGGAAGACATGTAGTAAAACATTTATTAGACATGGGATATTCGGTAACAGCGGCGGATATCTGCAATGACGGTGTAGACGAAAGAGCGGAGATTATAAACAGGTCTGTGTTTGAGGACTGTCCGGACATCTATCATGAACTGGGAGAACCGGACGTCTGCATTCATCTGGCATGGCGGAACGGATTTGTCCATAACGCCTCCAGCCATATGGAAGATCTTTCGGGACACTGCCGTTTTCTGAGACAGATGGTAGAGGGCGGACTGAAAAATCTGGCTGTTATGGGAACCATGCATGAGATTGGTTATTGGGAGGGCGCCATCGATGAGTGTACCCCCTGCAATCCTCAGTCTCAGTACGGAGTGGCAAAAAATGCCCTTCGGCAATCTCTGATGCAGATGGCTCAGGAAAAAAAGTTTAATCTGTATTGGCTGCGGGCGTACTATATTTTGGGCGATGATACAAAGAATCATTCTGTCTTTACAAAGATTCTGCAGAAAGCTCAGGAGGGCGGAAAGACCTTCCCCTTTACTTCCGGAAAAAATTTATATGATTTTATAGATGTGGAACAGCTGGCGGAATATATTGCGCTGGCTGCCACGCAGCAGGAAGTAACGGGGATTATCAACGTTTGTACCGGACATCCGATTTCTCTGGCTGAAAAAGCGGAGCAGTTTATCAAGGAAAAAAATCTGGATATCCGATTGGAGTATGGGGCTTTTCCGGACCGGCCTTATGATTCTCCGGGAGTATGGGGAAATCCGGAAAAAATGCGGAAAATTTTAAAAAACAGGCAGGGAGGTTGATGCCATGAGAGTATTGGTCACAGGTGTAAAAGGACAGCTGGGCTACCATGTGGTGCAGGAACTGGAGAAAAGAAATCATACGGCAATCGGCGTGGATATAGAGGAAATGGATATCACCAACGCGGAGGAGACGCGGAACGTGATAGAGAACGCCCATGTGGAGGCGGTGATCCACTGTGCCGCATACACGGCTGTTGATGCCGCGGAAGAAAACGTGGAGCTGTGCAGAAGGGTGAATGTGGACGGAACCCGCAATATTGCGGAGGTCTGCGGCCGGCACCAGTTAAAAATGATTTATATCAGTACAGATTATGTTTTTGACGGGGAAGGCACACGTCCCTGGAAGCCGGACGATGTTGTGGTTCAGCCGCTGAATGTATACGGTCAGGCAAAATATGACGGGGAAAGAGAAGTGCAGCGGTATGTCAAGTCTTATTTTATCGTGCGTACGGAATGGGTGTTCGGGGAAAACGGACATAATTTCATTAATACAATGCTCCGGCTCGGCAAAAAAAACGGAAAAGTAGGAGTGGTGGCCGATCAAGTAGGATCGCCGACCTACACCCGGGATCTGGCAGTGCTGCTGACAGAAATGGTGGAGACGGATAAATATGGTATTTATCACGCTTCCAATGAGGGATACTGCAGCTGGTATGAGTTTACGAAGGAAATTTATCGACAGGCGGGGATGGAAGATGTGCAGGTGACGCCCCTGACCAGCGAAGAATTTCCTGCAAAGGCAAAACGTCCGCATAACAGCAGGCTGGACAAATCCAAGCTGACAGAAAACGGTTTTCATCTGCTTCCGCCGTGGCAGGACGCGCTGCGCCGATATCTGAAAAATAAACTCGCGGATGACAGTGTGTTTCATTGAACAATGAAATCTTGCGGTCTGAGAAAGATAATGCTATAATGACACGCGGCAATAGATAGAGAGAAGAACAGGAGTATACAAGCTATGGGAAAAATTACAGTTGAAACATGTGAGATCGAAGGATTGAAAATCATCACCCCGGCTGTCTATGGAGATGAGCGCGGCTATTTTATGGAAACTTATAACTACAACGATTACAAAAACGCGGGGATAGATCAGGAGTTTGTACAGGATAACCAGTCTTCCTCCAGAAAGGGAGTGCTTCGGGGACTGCATTTTCAGATCAATTATCCTCAGGATAAACTGGTACGTGTAGTAAGCGGAGAGGTTTTTGACGTGGCGGTGGACCTGCGGAAGGGATCTGAAACATATGGAAAATGGCATGGGGTGATTCTTTCAGCGGAGAATAAAAAACAGTTTTTTATTCCTAAAAATTTCGCCCATGGCTTTATTGTTCTGTCAGAAAATGCGGAATTTGCTTATAAATGTACGGATTTCTATCATCCCAATGACGAGGGCGGGCTTTCATGGAAAGATCCTGCCATCGGCGTAGAGTGGCCGCTGCCGGAAGGAATGACGTTCGATGATTTAATCATTTCTGAAAAAGACCAGAAATGGCCGGGTCTGGAAAGCCTGACAAGATAAGACGGAGGTAAGGCCTTGACAGCTTATGTAGAAAATTTTAAAAAGTACAAGCCATTGCTGAGCGAACTGGCGGTCAGAGATATTAAGACACGGTACCGCCGGTCCATGCTGGGGGTGCTGTGGTCGCTTTTGAGTCCGCTGTGCCAGATGATTGTGCTGAGCATTGTATTTTCCAATCTGTTTCGGAATAACATAGAAAATTTTCCGTTGTATATCCTGAGTGGTCAGGTCATTTTCAATTTTTATTCTGAATCCACCAGCAGTTCGTTGACGGCGATTATCGGCAGCGCTTCACTGATCAAAAAAGCATATATTCCGAAATATCTGTTTGTGCTGTCGCGTATTTTGTCAAGTGCCGTCAATGTAATGGCTACCTTTGCCGCTTTGATTGTGGTTATGCTGGCGACCAGAGCCGAATTCCATTACACCATGTTTCTCGCGGTTATTCCCATACTGTTTGTGATTTTATTTTCCAGCGGCGTGGGATTGATTCTGGCGGCATACGCGGTAAAATTCCGGGACATTATCCATTTGTACGGGGTGTTTATCACAGCATTGATGTATTTGACTCCGATTATTTATCCGATGTCCATGCTGCCGGGAGTGGTGCATAAAATTGTCATGATGAATCCGTTGACGAATATGGTTCTCATGTTCAGAAATCTGGCGTTGGATGGGATTATGCCGGGACCGATGTCCTTTGTGATCGCGCTGGTTGAATGCGCGGCGGTGATCCTGATCGGCCTGTATGTATTTTACAAAAAGCAGGATACTTTTATTCTGAATTTATAAAGGAAAAATATGAGAGATATAATGATCGATGTTAACGATGTCTCCATCCGGTTTAATCTGGAGAAAGAAAAAGTTAACAGCATAAAGGAATATTTTATTCGTCGTCTGAAAGGACAGATTCAGTATGATGAATTTTGGGCGCTGAAACATATCACCTTCCAGGTGGAACGGGGAGATTCGGTAGGCTTGGTGGGTCTGAACGGAAGCGGAAAAAGTACCCTGCTGAAAACCATTGCCGGGGTTTTAAAGCCTACCCAGGGAACCGTCCGGATTTCGGGAAGCGTCGCGCCTCTGATCGAATTGGGAGCCGGATTTGATTTTGATCTGACCGGCAGAGAAAATGTTTTTCTGAACGGCGCGATTTTGGGCTATTCCAAAAAACAGATGCTGGAATACTATGACGATATAGTTGAATTTTCTGAACTGGCGGAGTTTATGGATGTTCCGGTGAAGAATTATTCTTCAGGAATGCTTTCAAGACTGGCCTTTGCCATCGCTACGATTGGAAAACCGGATATACTGATCGTAGATGAAGTGCTGTCCGTCGGAGATTTCAGATTTCAGCTCAAATGCGAGGACAGGATTAAACATATGATGGGGAAGGACACAACGGTGCTGTTCGTATCCCACAGCATAGAACAGGTGAAATCTATATGCAAGCATGCGATCTGGCTGGAAAAAGGACACATAAAAATGATGGGAACTGCTGAAGAAATAGGGCGGCAGTATGAAATGTCATAGGTAGGATGGGAAAAAGCGATGAAGAAATCTGTCAAATATATTATAGCAGCTGCGGTGATTGTAATAATTGCTTTTCTTTACGCGCATGTGGGGAAGAAGGTGCCGGTTTACGATAAATCGGTAGATTCTTCCCTGTATGGCAATATGGGAGAATTGACGGCGGACCTTTTGGTACAGCAGGAGTTTACCTGCGAAAAACCAGTGCTGAGCGGCATAAGCATTATGTGCGCAACCTATGGAAATACGCTGACATCCACCTATCAGTATCAGATTTTGGACGCGGAATCAAAAGAGCCGCTGCGCAGCGGGATCCTGGACGCGTCTGCGGTAGCTAACGGAAAATATTATACCATTAAATTCGATGAAATCAAAGACTGCAGGGGACAGAAGTTTATTTTCACCCTGTGTTCCCAGGATGCTGCTTCCGGAAATGCATTGACCGTCTACAATGTTCCCAAGGGGGAGGAAGACGCGGAACTTCACCTGAATGCAGATGATTTTCCGAATAATACGCTGGCCCTGCGGACAGTCAGCGATATGTTTGATGTGGAGACCTTTGTCAGCGTGATGTTCTGTTTGGCATACCTGTATATCTTTATTATTATTTTGTACAAATTTTTCAGTTAGAGGGCAGATAAATGCGGAATAATGGATTTGAGGCAGAAAAAGACTGGTTTGATCTGAAAGATCAGAAGATATATTATCTCCAGGGGATTGTTCCGGAAGACGCGGCTCTGGAAGCTTTTTTGGACCAAAAAAAGCTGACATTAAAAATTTTGTCGCAGGAAGACGCGGGAATTTTCGCGCGCATGGGGGATCTGGACGGCGGCGGAAAATGCAGGGTCAAAGCTGCTCTTACCCTCCCAGGATTAAATTTGAGCGGCCGGAATCTGGACGTATACGCGGCGGCGGGAAGGCAGCGCTTTCACTGGTTTTCCATCTCTGTAAAAGAACTCAGCAAAAAGCAGAAAGAACTTCCTTTTTTTGTTGAGGAAATGATCCGGGATGCTTCGGACCGCAGCTGTGTGATCAGAGGATGGGCTGTGGATTCTTCCAGTGTTTCTATAGAATTGAGAAACGAAAAAAATGAAGAGGTTCCCTGCAAGCTGCGCAGACAAAACAGACCGGATGTGGTGGAATTATACCGCGGACAGGAAATCGAGAGATACTGCGGTTTTTCTCTGGAGGCAGAGCACATGGAAGGACGGGAATTCCGCATACTGATGCGCTCCCAGACCAGACAGGCGGTATATTCTTTTAAATTGGATCAGAGGTCCGTTTTACGGGATAAGTATCTGGGATATTACAGGAAGGGGATCCACTATCTGCGCCTTCACGGTGTAAAAGCTCTCACAGATAAAGTATGGAGCAAGTGGAAAAACAGAAATAACGGGCGGATCGATTATCAGACATGGCGTCTTAAGGTGATGCCGGATGAAGGGGAACTGCGGCGCCAAAAAACCGAGGTTTTTCCTTTTATGCCCAAAATCAGTATTGTTGTGCCGCTCTACAAGACAGAACCGGAATATTTGGAGCAGCTGGTTGACTCTGTGAAGAGACAGACTTATACAAATTGGGAACTGTGTCTTTCAGACGGCAGCGGGGATCCTAAGATTCTCGGAGAAATTTTGGCGGAACTTGCGGCGGCGGATCAAAGAATCCGGGTGATCGTTTCGGAAAAACCCCTGAAAATTGCCGATAATACAAATCATGCTTTGGAAGCGGCGACAGGAGATTTTCTGGCTTTTGTGGATCATGATGACACGCTGGCTGATTACGCGCTCTATGAATTCGTAAAATGCATCAATCAGAATCCGGGAGCGGATATGATCTATTCCGACGAAGATAAGATTTCCGCTAATGGCAGATTGTATTTTGAGCCCAATTTTAAACCGGATTTTAATATCGATCTGCTGAGAACCGTAAACTATATCTGCCACCTTCTGGTGGTGAGCAGATCGCTGCAGAAGGAAGTGGGAGTGTTCCGGCAGGAATTTGACGGGGCGCAGGATTATGATTTTATTTTGCGGTGCGCAGAGAAGGCTAAGAAGGTATGCCATATTCCTATGGCCTTGTATCATTGGAGAACGCACGAAAATTCTACTGCCGAGAAGCCGGAGAGCAAAGAATATGCTTTCTCAGCCGGACAAAGAGCCATCGAAGCACATTATGCCAGAGTCGGTATTGACGCGGAAGTATTTCGGGGAGAGTATCCCGGCTTATACCGGACCAGATACCATTTAAATCCCAAACCGATGATCTCAATCCTGATCCCGAATAAGGATCATGTCGATGATCTGAAAAGATGCATTGATTCGATCGAAGAGAAATCTTCCTATGAAAATTATGAATATATTATTATAGAAAACAATAGTACAGAGGAGAAAACTTTTCAGTTCTACGAAGAATTGCAGAAAAACAATCCAAAAGTACGCGTTGTTTTCTATAAGGGAAAATTCAATTACTCCGCGATCAATAATTTCGGAGAAAAATATGCCAGGGGAGAACTCTTATGGCTTTTAAACAATGATACGGCAATTATCAATGAAGACTGTATAGAGGAACTGGCAGGATACTGTTCGAGAGAGGATGTGGGAATTACAGGCGCGAGACTGTATTATGAGGACGGTACTATCCAGCATGCCGGAGTGGTGGTAGGCTTCGGAGGCATTGCAGGCCACTGCTTTGTGCAGCAGCCGCCGGGATCCACCGGATACTGCCACCGCATTATCTGCGCGCAGGATTACAGCGCCGTGACAGCAGCCTGCATGATGGTAAAAAAATCTGTATATGAGGCGGTCCATGGATTTTCTGAGGAATTGGAGGTGGCGTTTAACGATATTGATTTCTGTATGAAGGTGAGAGAACTCGGAAAACTTGTCGTTTACAATCCATACGCAGAATTGTATCATTATGAGTCGAAATCCAGAGGGCTGGAAGATACCCCGGAAAAGATCCGGAGATTTCAGAAAGAAATCGCCACATTTGCCGAAAAATGGCCGGATATTCTGAAAAACGGAGATCCCTATTATAATCCGAATCTGACGCTGGACAGCCAGGATTTTTCGCTGAAACGGCTTTAAGAAAAGATTTCATCTTATACTTTTCCTGCAAAGAGAAATGTAGTATGATTAAAGACAAACAAGTGATTGATCAGAAAGGAGACAAGTATGAAGGGAAAAAGAATTCTGGCAGCATTCCTCTGCTTTCTTATGCTGTTTACCAGTGTTCCCGTTCTGGCGGAAGACGCTTCCGGTCCGGCGGCTGTCACGGAGAAAACCGCGGCCAGCGCCAGTGCCGCGGCGCTGGAGATTACGCCTTCACAGAATATTCCAATCGGAAGCACGGTTACATTAAAAGGGAAAGCGGCTGTAACCGGGGAACCGGACGCGGTATTTCGTTATATTTATTATGACGGTACCACATGGAGAGAGATCTACCGTTCCGCGAATCCGGAAATCCAGGTTCAGTGGACCCCGGATGCCGTTGGAGATTATCTGGTAGCTTATCAGGTTCAGTATAATGGGCAGGAGACAAACGCTTTTCAGACTCTGCATGTGGATCAGGCCTATCTTCGTCTGAACGGAATAGATACCAATCCGGCTTCAGGCGGCGGAATCGAAATCCGGCCGCGGTATGAGACAAATATGCAGGATGTATCCTTTACATATATGCTGTATGATCTGTCTGACCAGATTTGGTATACGCTTCAGGATAACGGCGGCACCTCCTGTGTTTGGACACCGTCCAAAGGAGGAGATTACTGGATCCACGTAGTTGCGGAAGACGGAAGCGGCCGGGAAATTACCAGCACCATGGGATACCGGGTCGCCGGCGCGGATATCGCCGGATTTTCCATAGAGGGAGGGGGACAGCAGATCTGGTCCTCCACGGTAAAATTGACGGGAAGCGTCAATAATCCTCTGGGACAGCCTCTGACCTATGAATATCTCGCATATGACGGCCGGTACTGGAAGAGCATTTTAAAGACGGATACTTTGCAGAGCGCGGATTATCGGGCAGACGGACCGGGAAGCTATCTTCTCTGTTTCCAGATTTATGATGGAGAGGGAACGATCCTGAAGCAGAGCTTTCTGAGTTATATAGCGGAAGAACCTGCGATTACACTGGGATCAATCCAGACATCGGCAGAAGGTGAAAAAGAAATTCATGTTAATATCAGCGGCAGCACCAACGGAAGCGGCCTGGAATACCGCTGGATGTATTATGATCTGGACAAGCAGACCTGGGGCTTAATTCAGGACTGGTCAGCGTCTTCCGAAGCAGTGTGGAATCCGGAGCGTTTTGCTACCTACTGGATCCATGTGGAGGCCAGAACAGAGGACGGCGGAAGCAGTCAGGCGACGATTGCTTATCAGGTCAACCCATACCATGTGAATTTAACGGATCTGCAGGTTTATACACCGGATTACGCCACCTATTATATTCAGCAGAATGTAGAATCCAATGACCCGAATCTCCAGTATCTGTATCAGATTTATGATCTGCAGACGAAGCAGTGGTCAAATATCGGGACAGGGCACAATACCTACTGGCAGCCGAAAGCCAGCGGAACCTATTGGATTCATGTGGTAATTACGGGAAGCAATGGAAAAACCTATGAGAAAACCATCGGATACTTAATTAAAGGGTACAGAATCAGCAGCTTTGGCTTTTCCAGCAGTCTTCAGGTGGGGTATCAGGCCAGCCTGTCGGTCAGCGGAACAGACATTCTGCATGAAGACTATACATTTACCTATCTGCAGTGGAACGGATCCGGATGGGATACACTGTATACAGGAAGCACTCCGAAAGCAATCAGCTGGGTTCCGTGGGCTGTGGGCGATTATGAATTCTGCTGCAGGATCACAAACGCCCAGGGAACAGTGGTGGATCAGGTAAACAAACATATTTATCCGTCGGATTTCGGGAAAAACGGATGGTATTATGAAAACGGATATAAATTCTATTATATCAATAACGTAAAACAGCTTGACCTTGACGGGATCCTGCCCAAACAGTCTTCTTATCTGGCAAAGATCAACCGTACCACCTGCACGGTTACGATCTACGCTAAGGATGGAAATAACGGGTATATCATTCCCGTAAAGCGGTTTGCGTGTTCCGTGGGACTGCCGGGCAAAGAGACTCCCACGGGAACCTTCCACACATTGGCGAAATACCGCTGGCATGAACTGATCGGTCCTTCATACGGCCAGTATTGTACCCGGATTGTTGGAGGCGTTTTATTCCATTCAGTTGCGGGATCTAATATGACCAGCTATAATCTGGATCCAAATCAGTATAACCTTTTAGGAAGCCCTGCATCCAGCGGCTGTGTCAGATTATGTGTGAGAGACGCGAAATGGATTTATGACAACTGCCCTCTGGGAATGCAGGTAGATATTTATGACAGTCCGGATCCCGGACCGCTGGGACAGGGGCCGATTATACGGATTACAGATCCAAATCAGAACTGGGATCCCACCGATCCAAACGTGTAAACAGGTCTTTGGGAAATCAGGGTTGAAAGGACAGCAATCATAGTTTTCGATCCATGGAGTAAATAATCGTTTGATGATGGCATGAACGTTTCAGATAATAATTGTTTAGCTATGATGCCAGGGTCAAAAGGCCTAAACCCACATGAGCTTGCTCATAAGTGGGTTTAAGGCTTTGGGACCCGCCCTAATATGAGCATAAAAGTGGGATGCATATCCCACGATATGCGAATATTAGGTAGGATTGTGGGAGTGCGCAGCACGGAACAATCCGCAGGCATCATAGTTGGGGGCTTTTGCCCCCAACATCTCTATACAATTATGGCAGTTCGGAGCGTTCATGCCATCTTTGTGTCGTTGAATGGGAGTTTATAAATACAGCTGGAGGAATATATGGCAGCGATGAAATTAAAGAGAAAACTTAAACGAATGATTCTTCTGTGCGGATGTACCCTGGCGATTTTTTCTGTTTCTGCCTTTGCGGCGCATGCATCTGAAAGGCAGAAGGAAGATCTGGAGAATATTGAAAACATCGATTTTCCCCCGTGGCTGCGTGAAGGAGAGACAGATCATCCGGAGATTTTTTCGCAAGACAGTGAAGACAAAAAAGTCGTTTCTATTTTAAGTGACAGCCTGGGGACCTATGAAGGGTATACCACCTGGAGTATTTATTATTATTACTACTGCAGTCAGTATATGGATGTATCAGAAACCTGGTGGATGCGGTATATTGAAAACAATCAGATGAGGCTGGGGGTAAATGAGTCCTTAGGCGGATCAAAAGTCGCATGGTGGGAAGGAGAGCCCAGCGGATACAACAGCAAGCAGTGTATGGCGGCAGAAGAGAGAATTGCCAGACTGGATGATAACGGAACGCCTGATATAATCCTGTTTTTCGGAGGAACAAATGATATCGCAAGCACGCCGGTGGGTGAATTTGTACCCGGCGAGGGCATAGGAAATGTTTCGGAATTTTGTTCAGCATACCAGACTGCCCTGGCGCGGTTAAAAGAATATTATCCCCAGGCGGAAATTATCTGCCTGACTCCCTATTACCGGGATATCAGTTCGTGGAGCAGCAGCACCAATGAGGACGTAGATTTATACGCGGATTCTATTGTGGAGATCTGTCAGTATTACGGAATCCGCTGTGTAGATTTAAGACAGTCAGGTCTGGACGAGAAGGAAGATATGTGCGGACCGGATTATCTCCACATTAACGAAAAGGGGGCCTATAAAATATGGCATATGCTTCAGTACGATCAGCCGGTTCTGAAGTCGGAAGGAATCCGGGTTCTTCAAAATGACAGCGGTACTGTCCGCGCGGAATATCTTGTGTCAGGCTTGACAGAAGGAATGGAGTATCAATGGCAGGTATACGACTGCAGCACGGCCGCGTGGATCTACGCTTCCGAGTGGAGCGAAAGCAATCAGTTTGAGTACAGGCCGGAAAAAAGCGGCGGCTACTGGCTGTATTGTACCGCCAGAAATGCGTTGGGGGAGGAAGCTTCTGATGTAGCAGGGGTAACAGCTGCAGTCCGGCCGGTGACGATCGAGGGATTGAGCTGGATTTATCAGGAAGATGAGATACAGATCGGCGCGGCGGTTTCAAGTCCGGATGAGGGGACAGAAATCCGATGGCAGTCCTATAATCTCGATACTCTGAGCTGGAACCTGATCAGCGACTGGAGCAGTTCCAACTGGTCGTCGTGGCAGCCTAAAAAGGGCAATTACTGGCTTCATGTGGAAGTGAGAGATTCATATGGGAAAATAGTTTCTAAAACAATTAATTTTGCGGTGAACAGAAATTATCCGGTCTATATTAACGGAAAATATCAGGGACCTGATCCTTCCGGAGGGGGATGGCTCATTGGAGTCAGCACGAATATAAATCCGGGGCAGAAATATCGATATGAACTGCTGATCCTGGACTGCGGAAAATATGTTTCCGGGGATCCGCATCCGTGGATCTACGGAACCGGTTTGCAGACACTGGACGTTGGAAGTGCTTTCTGGACGACATGGCAGCCGCCGCATCAGGGGTATTATTGGACTTATTTCCGGATCTATGATGAGAGCGGCAGTCTCATAGAGGACCAGTGCTACGGGGCGGTTTTTAGCTGAGCAGATAAAGAGGAGCCATACCTATCTTTTCACGGACAGGTATGGCTCCTCTGTTGCATTACCCGGCGCGTCATGATATGATGACTTATATTAGCGCGGAAATTGAAGTCAGGGGGTAGAAGGTATGGATGCACCGCTGATCAGTGTGGTTATGACGGCATACAATGCGGAAAAGTTCATCAGGAAAAGTATCGAGAGTGTTTTGAATCAGACCTATGAGAATCTACAGTTTATTATTGTTAATGATGGTTCTACAGACAGCACAGAGGCTATTGTTTCGGAATTTTCCGATTCCAGGATTGAGTATTATTCTTTGGGGGAAAACTGCCATATAGCCCATGCCACCAACGTAGGATTTTCTAAGGTTAAGGGAGAATATATTGCCATCATAGACAGCGATGATATCTGGGACGCGGATAAACTCAAAAAACAATTAGAGTATCTTCGGCAGCATCCCCGGCATCAGGGCTGCTTCACCTGGGTTACGCTGATCGATGAGCAGGGCCATGTAATAGATGATAAAATGCCGGAACTGAAGAAATTGTATTCGTCCAGTACGGAATCCAGGGAATACTGGCTCAGATTCTTTTTCTTTTATGGAAACCGGCTGAACAATCCATCTTCGCTGGTCACATATGAAGCGTTTTCTCAAATCGGCCGGCACAGCCTGTTTTATATTCAGGGGATGGATTTTGAATGGTGGGTGCGTTTTGCCAAGCGGTATTCATTTGGGATTCTAGAGGAATCGCTGGTTTACTACAGGAGAGTTTCCGACCCGGAGGTCAATGTCAGCAGCGATTCAGAAATGCACAATATCCGGTTTTTTAACGAGCATATGTTTATCCGGTATCATTTTTTTGATGACATGGATGACGAACTGTTTTTACGTGCTTTTCAGGAAATGTTTGTATGCCCGGATTCCAGAAGCCCGGAGGAGCTGGCCTGCGAAAAGGCCTTTCTGCTCTGCAGGCCGATCCACGGTTCACACTGCCCGCAGGCGTTAGGCCTGCTGAAATTAGAAGAAATGCTGGCGGATGAGCGGTTTTCAAAATTGCTGAAAGAAAAATATAATTTTTCAACGATTGAATGCGGGAAATATACGGGACAGCACATCTTTAATGATCTGTATACGCAAAAATACGAAGAAAAGATCAGGGGACAGGAGCACTGGCTGAATCTGACCCGGCAGCATATTTTTAAGCTGGAAAATGAACTGGAAGACTATAGAAGGCAGATCCGGGAAAGAGAAAGAGAAACTGCGCAGCTCAGAGAAGAAATATCTATGCGGGACAGTCTCAATCAAAAATTAGCGGGGGATCTGAATACCATTCTGTCTTCCGCCAGCTGGAAACTGACAGCGCCGGTGCGGGCGATCATAGATAAAATGAAAAAGATGGTGAGAAAGCAGGATTAGGAGAAGATATATGTCGAATAAGAGGAGTATTTTAGTTGAAAAAATAATCATGGCGATCCTGGCGTATGTGTTTGCATGGGGGTTGACAGAGCCCTATGTATTTCAGGCGGAAGGGTGCATTAAGGCAAACAGCGTAACGGCGCTGATGGTATTTTTAGCCGCGTTCCTGGCTTTTTCCTGGGTGTTCCGTCACAGTACAAAGAGAACCAGAATTGTCAGTATACTCCCGGCAGTGATTTTGGGGACTTGCTATCGGGTTGGAACAGAATTTTACGCCACAGGCCATCTGAACTTAAAAAAAATCAGCCTGTATACAGGAATCGCAGTGACTGCCCTTGTCTTTTGGCTGGCATTGACGTTTATCTATACAAAACTGGAAACGCTGTCTCTGCGGTTTGAGATTTCCGGAAAGTCAGGATTCTGGAAATTTTATGAGAGGCATCAGCTGTTATGCTATTTTATTTTGATTATAATATGCTGGATACCGGCATTTTTAGCTGTGTTTCCGGGAATTTATTCCTATGACGCGTATCCGCAGGTCCTTCAGATCATTGGCGGACAGGGGCTGAGCGCGCATCATCCTCTGCTGCATACATGGCTGCTGAACGGCTGTTTTATTTTCGGGAAATGGCTGACCAATGACTATAATATGGGGCTGATGCTTTATACGCTGATCCAGATGGCATTTATGGCTGCCGTATTCGCCTATGTATTGAAAAGAATGCGGTCTTACAGAATCCCCGCGGCTGTGCGCGTCTTTTCGTTTTTGTTTTTGGCAGTGAACCCTATTGTGCAGATCTGGGTATGCCTGACCACGAAGGATACAATTTTTGCCGGTTTTTTCCTGCTGGTGATGGTGGAGACAGTAGGGCTGATTACGGATTCGCGGAATTTTTTCAGATCAAAATTAAATGTAATCCGATTTATTGCATGGTGTATTCTCATGTGTCTGTTCAGGAATCAGGGCATTTATATTCTGTATCTCATGGGGATTGTGCTGGTGCTCTGTCTGCGCGGGTTCAGAAAGAAATGTCTTTTGACTTTCCTGTCTGCCGCGGTGGCGGTGAATATTTTTACCGGCCCAATTTCAAACGGGCTGGGAGTGGAACCAGCCAATCCAAGGGAAGCACTGAGCGTCCCCATACAGCAGATCGCAAGAGTTTTGACTCAAGATCCGGATCATGTTACGCAGGAAGAGAAAGATACGGTCTACGAGTATATTCCTGAAGAATATGTGAATCAGTATCTGAATGTTACCTCAGATACGGTAAAGGAAGGATTTAACGCGGAACAGTTCAGAGAAGATCCGCTGCCGTTTTTTAAAGTATGGCTTTCCATAGGGATTAAAAATATTTCAGCTTACGTAGACGCCTTTTTATATTTGAGCTGCGGCTATTTTTACACAGACTATACGCCGTACTGGGTTGAATTTATCTTGTATGACGGCGCCTGGCTGGATAACGGACAGAATATATTAAATATTTCCAGAAACTCTTTGTTCCCAGCCTATGACGAATATCTGCGGGGAGTATCCGAACAGCTTACACACGAAAAGATACCGGTGTTATCAGTAATTTTAAATGAAGCTTTTCCGTTCCTGGTTTTAGTGTTTGTGGGAAGCGGTCTGCTGATCAGAAGAAAATATAAGCTGATGCTCCCGCTGCTGATGGTTTTCGCGTTTTGGGGAACAATGCTGCTGGGCCCGGTGCTGGCGATCCGGTACGCATTTCCCATCATTGTCTGCGTTCCGATGATGATGTCTATGCTGTTTATGCAGGGCGGCGGCCAAGAACCGGACGCTGTAAAGCCAGATGTTAAAGCCTGACATGACCGGGGCACAGGGGGTGTTTCGGAGAAACAGTTATAAACCAGTATAAAAAAGTAAGATAATCGCTTGACGCTCTCCTTGGGAAAATATACCATGTAAGGGAACATATAGTTTGTTTTCCAGAGAAGGAGGCGGTCACTATGAAAAGCAGGTGGATAGCGGGCGTGCTGTCCGCAGTACTTACGTTCAGCATGTTGGCGGGAACATTTTTTATCCCAGGCAGCGCGCGGATAGTGCAGGCAGCCCAGGAGCATCATGAAGGAGATCGAGTCTGGGATCTGAGCACAGATGCGTCCCGTCCCTTTGTTGAGGGTACCACGGGAGAATATCAGGGTATTCTCATTGACGCCGCGAAAGGAAAATTTTCTCCCAGGACCGGCGACACTCAGATTAATGCGGGAACCGTGCTTATGATACCGGTGGAAGCAAATGCAGAGGGAGCGGAACTGACCATTCAGCTTTCAGGCAGTACATCCCAGATCTGTATAAACGGTACAGAGCAGGAGGTTTTTTCGGGCAGCGGAAGTTACTCACTGGAGGCCCGGGAGACGGATGGAACCTGTGTGATTGAATTTCTTTCACAAAGCTATGTAAAGACAATTTCACTGTCTTATCAAGAGCCGGCAGAAGAATACCCGGGAATACCGGAAGAGGCTCTCCCGGAAGATAAAACGTATAGTTTTGCCAGTGCTGCGGGGCTGCTGGATGAGAGCGGAAACCCGGCAGAGGGAAGCAAGCTGGAAGGGAACAGAGGAACCTTCGAGGATATGAAGGTGGATGCCGCAGCGGGTAAATTTAATATCCAGCCGGATCAGAACCGGGCGGTGGTGAACGCGGGCACGGTGCTTTATATTCCGGCAGCCTATGATGAAAAAGGCGCGGTGCTGTTAATCGCAGGTACCCAGGACGGGCATACTGCCTCGCAGATCAAAGTGGAAGGTACTGTCTGTACCTCCAATGCGGAGATTACGCTGGATATGAGCGATGCGGCTTCCTATCCCCGATACCTGAAGGTGGAGTTTGATACAATCTGCTATGTAAATACAATTTCCTTGAACTATGGGTCGGACAGCGATTACGGCACGCCTGTGGTGGAGGCAAAAGATAAGACCTGGGATTTTACGGAGAGCAGTCCGGTAGAACGGCCTGCTGTGCAGGGCGCGAAAGGAGAATTTGACGGGATTCAGATTGACGCCACAACGGGAAAATTCTCTCCGCGTACAGCAGCCGCGGGAGGAAACGATACGCAGATAGCGGCAGGAACCACTCTTTATATTCCGGTAGCGCCGGATACACAGGGCGCGTCCATTATGCTGTCCGGAAATAATTATAATAATCTTACGGTCCTGCTGGATGGGACAGAGATTTTTCTGGGGAAGGAGACAGCCCTTCCGGCAGTAGAGGAAAATACATATCTTCCGCTGGAGTTCCTCAGCGAGGATGGAACGGGAAGCTGCTATCTTACGGGAATCACAGTAGATTACATGAGCGACAGCACGGTTAACGCCAGAACTGTAACGGTCGGTTTGAACGGAAACTGTGACTATACATCCATCCAGGAAGCCCTCAATGAAAATGAGTCCAGCGCGTCAGAACCGCTGGTACTTCTGATCGCGCCGGGGACTTATACTGAAAAAGTTACGGTGGATAAGCCTTGGGTATCTTTCCAGCCCATGTACAGCAATGGCGGAGAGATTGTAATTGAGGAGAGTTATTATTCTTCTAATACATTTAACGCGGAGGGGGAATTTATTCCTCAGGATGAATATGATGTGGGAACCGACCAGTGCGGTACGGTGCTGCTGACGGCCAATGCCACAGGCTTCAGCGCTTCCGGCATTACCTTTCAGAACAGCTATAATATTGCGGATCATACCGGGGAGGGGCAGCAGACGCCTGCCGCGGCCTTCGGATCCGCGGCGGACAAGGTTTATCTGAAAAATTGTCAGTTTCTTGGCCGTCAGGACACCCTGTATCTCCATGGGGCAGGCGCCAGAGTACAGGTGGAGGACTGTTATATTGAAGGAACAGTAGATTTTATATTTGGCGATGCGGAAGCCTATTTCCTGAACTGTAAACTTCACATGGCCGGATTTGCCGGCAGAGATACAGGCTACTTTACCGCGGCCAACACCAAAAAAGGCAATGTCGGTTTTGTATTTTCCGGATGTACCCTGACGGTGGATCCCTCTTATGGAGAAGACAGCACTGTAAGCCTGGGACGGCCCTGGCAGACGGAATGCTATACGGAAACAGCCAGAAGAGAAGATGGAAGCAGCTACCTGACGGTTTACGATCCGGAACACAAAAATCCCGCGTATGAAAATACTTCTTCAGCGGCAATCTTTATCGAATGCTACATGGATCCCCTGATCCAGGATGAGAGATGGAGCGTATGGACGAGAAAGGATCAAAACGGCGAGACCAGGGATGTCACTTACCACGAAGATGTCCGTTTCGCGGAGATCAATAGTAAAGATCCATCCGGAAACTATCTTGACCCGGAGGATTACAAAGAAATTACACTGGGAACCATGGAGGTGACGGAAGATGTCCGGGATCAGATAAAGGAGCTTCTGGATCAGATGGGATTCGGTTCTTCCATTGGAAAATGGACTCCCTCCTTTACAGATTATTCCAGTGTACAGCCGGCGGAGATGGTTTTTACAGATGTGCCGAAGGAAGCCTGGTATTACAGCTATGTAAAATATGTGTTTGAAAAAGGACTGATGACAGGGCTGTCAGATACAGTCTTTGCTCCTACAGAAGAAGTCGCCAGAGCGCAGGCAGCGTTGATCCTTTACCGCATCGGCGGGGAAACACCGTCAGAGTACCGGCCGGTATTCCCTGACGTTCCGGAAGGGGTATGGTTTACAGACGCGATTATCTGGGCAAACAGCAGGGGAATCCTGACCGGATATGAGAATACAGGTCTGTTTGGCCCTGGTGATACGATGAATCGGGAGCAGCTGGTAACCATGCTGTACCGCTATGCGAAATACCAGGGTTATGATGTCAGCGATTCAAAAGAATTAAGCGGCTATCAGGATGCGGCGTATGTCAGCAGCTTTGCGGAAGATGCCATGAAGTGGGCGGTAGGAGCCGGAATTATTACCGGAAAATACAATGAGACAGTGCTGGATCCGCAGGGCTGCGCGGCCAGAGCGGAATGCGCTGCCGTCATTATGCGTTTTGCCGAGAAATATAATCTGTAACATAATAAATCCGGGTATTTCCGCTTTTTAGATCTATGCCGGAAAAAGAGTTCCCCTGGCGCCAGCAGCATATATTGGCAGCCAGGGGATTTTTATTCTGATTTGGAGGCATTATGCCGAAACAGGATATCCGTCCATTGAAATTGTTTTTCAGCTTCCCTGCGGAGTCTCTGGATTTCCGGCGGATCGAGCCGGATCCAGCCTTTCTGCAGATCCTCTGAAGAAATTCCATTCAGTTCAGTCAGATGAAAATGAGATGGAAAGCGAAGAGTTTCCAGGGTGTTGGCGGTTTTCTGATCGTAAATGACAGGAAAAACCCGGCACTGGCATATCAGACCCAGGATAATACTGTGGAATCGGGTTCCGATCACATACTCACTTTCTTTAAATTCCTGCAGGATGGAGGAAAGGTTTTTGTCATATAATACACATCGCACAGAATCTCTTTGGGGAGGATCCAGGGCCTGATAGAGTTTCTGTATGATAATTCCATCCCCCTGAGGAACACAGAAACCCGTCAAAACAATCTGATATCCCATCTGGATAAAATGACGGATCATGACTAAATGAAAATTCAGGTACGCGTCCTGGAACATATGGAGCGGATATTTACCTGTGCGGTTTTCAAGATATACCGGGGCGATCAGAAGCTTTCTCTTTTTGGGCTTTAATGTGGGATGCAGGTTAAACACTACATCGGGGGCCCAGGCGGCATGGGGAAGATCCGAAAAAAGCTGATAGGATTGCTGATCGCGGAAGCAGATCCCTTTGTACTTTTGAAATAAATTATGGTAGGCGCTCAGATAATTCGGATCTGTAAATGGGCCGAAGTTGCTGCCGATTAAGTAAAGACCCTTACTTTTTTCCGCCAGATATAAATCTGTTCCGAAAAAGGCGGACCAATCATCATAGTGCTGGACAAAAGAAGAACCGCCGATGTGGATGACAGCTTTGGAGCCGCGGACCATCAGTTTCCAGAATCCGCGGGAGATTCCGCGCTTCTGCAGAAAATGATTTATTTTTTTTACTATAAAATCGTTTTCTGAAAAGATCCTGCAATTCTTTAAATCTTGAAATTTTTGCTTGTAAGATTCATCTGCCAGGATATGAAACTTTATATTGGGGTATCGACGGCACAGCATAACAACAAAGAGATCATCGCCAAGATTTCCGGCCAGATAAGCATGGATCATTACACGTTTCATGAGTACCTCCAAATAAGAATTTATGTGTTCCTTTAGAATTATGGACTTCTAGTTGCGATTCTGCCAGACTTTATCGTATAATTAAAGCATCTTGTCAAGGAGCAGAGAATTATGAGCAAACCGTTAATAAGTGTGATTATGACTGCCTATAATGCAGAAGAATTTATTGAAAAAAGTATACGCAGTGTTTTAGAACAGACATATCAAAATCTGCAGCTTATTATCATCAACGATGGTTCGAATGATTTAACCGGGCAGATTGTCCGGAAGTTTAATGATCCTCGAATAGAATATTTTGAACTGCCGGAAAATCGGCATATTGCTTATGCTACAAATATTGGGTTTTCTAAAGTTCGCGGGGACTATATTGCTATTATTGACAGCGATGATATCTGGTTTCCGAATAAGCTGGAAAAACAGATCTGTTATCTTCGCAGCAACCCGCAGCATCAGGGATGTTTTACCTGGGTCACGCTCATTGATGAAAACGGCGCAGTAATTGATGATAAAATGCCGGAGTTGCAGGAGCAATTCTCGGCGCATACTGAATCCCGGGAATATTGGCTCAGGTTTTTCTTTTTCTACGGAAACCGCCTAAATAATCCGTCCTCTTTGATCACACGGGAGTCTTTGGCGGAGATCGGCAGTCACAATCTGTTTTACATTCAGGCAATGGATTTTGAATGGTGGGTTCGGTTTACTAAAAAATTTTCCTTCGGGATTCTGGAAGAACCTCTGGTGTATTATAGGCGGGTTTCAGATCCGAAAGTAAATGTCAGCAGCTGCTCCGAAGAACATGATACCCGTTTTTATAACGAATATATGTGTATTCGCCACCGCTTTTTTGATGATATGGATGACGATTTGTTTATCCGCACATTCAAAGATTTTTTCGTGTATCCGGATTCAAAAAGCTCTCAGGAACTTCTCTGTGAAAAGGCTTTCCTGCTGTGCAGACCGATTCAGTGGTCTTCCTGGCCCTCCCCCCTAGGGCTTTTTCCGCTGGAGAAACTTATGGAAGATAGGAAGCTTTCTGATTTATTAAAAAATACGTATCACTATTCTACCATTGAATGTGGAAAATATACAAAGATCCATCTGTTCAATGATACCTTTACCAGAAAATATCCGGAGCAGTTAGCACAGCAGAGGCAGCATCTGGACATGGCCTACCAGAAGATACATCAGATGGAAAAAATTCTGGAAGCCTGTCAGGAACAGAATGCACAGAAAGATGCGCAAATTTTACAGCTTAAACAGGAACTTTCTGAGACAGACCGCCGCAGACAAGCAGTTCAGCACGATCTGGATGTGATCATAAATTCCAAAAGCTGGAAACTTACAGCACCTGTACGTAATATCAAAGATCTCCTGTCTCGATGGAAAAAATAAAGTAGGTATATGAATCAGTCTGCGATGTCTTTTATTCTAACATGGCGTGAAAGAAAATCAATAGGTATTAGGAAAGAAACTCGGTGGTCAAGAGCGGTATTTGAAAAAACAGTGTAAAACTCTAGGCGGTTGCAGTTGCTATTTGAAAAAGACAATGCTATAATACCAACGATATTATTTTCGCAGGATTTATGGAGGATTGGAGAATGAGGACCTATTTGGTAACGGGGGGAGCCGGATTTATCGGTTCCAACTATATTCATTACATGTTCAAAAAATATGGAAATGAGATCCGGATTATCAATGTCGATAAACTGACCTATGCCGGAAATCTTGAAAATCTGGCAGACATTGAAAACCGTGAGAACTATACGTTCATCAAAGCGGATATCTGTGATACGGAGAAGATTAATGCAGTCTTCGCGGAAAATGACATTCAGAGAGTGGTTCATTTCGCGGCGGAAAGTCATGTAGACCGGAGCATCAAGCATCCGGAAGTGTTTGTAAAAACCAATGTACTGGGAACTCTGGTAATGCTGAACGCGGCGAAGGCAGCCTGGGAACTTCCGGACGGCAGTTTTAAACCGGACCACAAATTCCTGCATGTCTCCACGGACGAAGTATATGGTTCGCTGGAAGAGGACGGCGGATACTTCTATGAGACAACCCCGTATGCGCCTCACAGTCCTTACTCCGCCAGTAAAGCATCTTCCGACATGCTGGTAAAGGCTTATATGGATACGTACAAATTCCCGGCCAATATTACAAATTGCAGCAACAATTACGGCCCGTATCAGTTCCCTGAGAAACTGATCCCGCTGATGATCAATAACGCGCTCCACGGAAGAAAGCTGCCGGTATATGGAGATGGAAAAAATGTCCGTGACTGGCTGTATGTGGAAGATCACTGCAAGGGAATTGATATGGTACAGGAAAAGGGAAGACTGTTTGAGACCTATAATATCGGAGGCCACAACGAGAGGCAGAATCTCCAGATTATCCACACAATTCTGGAAACCTTAAGGGAAATGCTGCCGGACAGTGATCCGAGAAAAGCTGGTATTACAGACGAATTGATTACCTTTGTGGAGGACAGAAAAGGGCATGACCGCCGCTATGCCATTGCTCCGGATAAAATCCGCGCTGAGGTAGGCTGGTATCCTGAGACCACTTTTGAAGTGGGCATTCGCAAAACGATTGAATGGTATTTCGAACACGAAGAGTGGATGAATCACGTAACCAGTGGGGATTATCAAAAATATTATGACGATATGTACAGTAATCGCTGAGATCTGAAAAAAAGACGCAGAAATACAGTGGCATGGACACTGTCTTTTTGCGTCTTTTCTAAAAAAGGAGGAAGATATGAAAGGTATAATTTTAGCCGGAGGCTCCGGCACCAGACTGTATCCGTTGACAAAAGCAATTTCAAAGCAGATCATGCCGGTATATGATAAACCGATGATCTATTATCCGCTGTCCACCCTGATGCTGGCGGGAATCCGGGAAATTCTCATTATTTCCACGCCAAGAGACATTAAAGTGTTTGAAGAACTGTTCGGAACAGGAGAGCAGCTGGGGCTTTCCTTTACCTATGCGGTTCAGGAAACACCGAGAGGCCTGGCGGATGCTTTTATTGTGGGAGAGAAATTTATCGGAAGCGACAGAGTTGCGCTGGTTTTGGGAGATAATATCTTTTATGGACAGAGCTTTTCCCGGGTTCTGAAGGCAGCCGCGGAGCGGGAACAGGGAGCCACTATTTTCGGATATTATGTAAAGGATCCGAGAGAATATGGAGTGGTAGAGTTTGACCAGGACGGGCGGGCTCTTTCCATTGAAGAAAAACCGGAACATCCGAAATCCAAATACGCGGTTCCGGGTCTGTATTTCTATGATAATGATGTGGTGGAGATTGCGAAAAACGTACAACCTTCAGCCAGAGGTGAAATAGAAATTACAAGTGTAAACAATGAATATCTCAGGCGGGGAACGCTTCATGTGGAGACACTGGGACGAGGATTCGCGTGGCTGGATACGGGAAATCATGACGCCTTGCTGGACGCGGCTGATTTTGTCGCGGCATTTCAAAAGAGACAGGGCTTATATATTTCCTGTATTGAGGAAATTGCCTATAAACGAGGTTTTATAAACAGAGATCAGCTGATACAGCTGGCTCAGCCGCTGCTGAAAACGGCCTATGGACAGTACCTGATGGAAATCGCCGAGGGCTTATAAAATTCAGCGCGGCGCCTTAGACGTAAGGAGGAGCAGAGGTTACGGTTTTCCGGTGTTCCATCACAAGCACAGAAAGGAGACGGTATTTAAGTGATAAAAAAATATATTTCGCTGCTTTCATGTATTTGTCTGGGAATAACCAGCGCGTCAGGGGCAGTGTGGGCCCGGGAAGAGGAAGAAGAAAGTTTTTTTCAAGGCGAAAATAGGGAGGCGCTGGAACATGTAACCGGTGTGGATGAGGAAGGAAATGTCATTGAAGCAGAGGATGACGGTGAGGAGGATACGGTAATCGGACGGAATCCCCTGACGCTGGAAGAAGGAGGACAGCTGGTCAACTTCCGCACCAAGTCCTCCAGTTCTGTTGTGACAAATTATACGGACGCGGTGACCGGAGAAAATGGTTATACAAACGGATATTACGGGGCCGACGCTGCCTATCTGGGGATGGAAAACGGCATGGTAAAGTTTATGCTGTCGGGGGTTGCCGGCCTGGTATCGCCGTCAGAGGTGACAATCGTCAATGTCGATGAGGCAAGTTCCATCAGCCATTACGAAGTAAGCGGAGGCAGGCTGATCCACCGGATTACCACCAATCTGGCAGGAACCAGTTATCTCAGCAATCTGGATAACGGAGAGGCTCCGGATTATCTGCGCAGCGGAGCAGATTACTACAGTTACGACGGACATTACTTTTATACCTTTGAAGATTTCGAGTATATGCTGTCGGATTACCGGTCAGGAACCAGGGAACATTCGGTAAATGCTTCGGATCCTTTTTTTAACTATTTTCAGTACCTGCCTTTGAGGAGTGTTTCAAATTATTCTGCCGCGCGGATGAACGATATCATCAACAGCCGGGTCAGCACCGGCTCAAAGCTGCGGGAGGCAGGTCAGCTGATGGTACAGGCACAGGACAGATACGGCATCAATGCTCTGTTGATAGCCGGCATCGCGGCCAATGAAAGCGCGTGGGGAACCAGCAGTATTTCGCAGTCAAAGAATAATCTGTTCGGAATCAATGCGGTGGACAGTTCACCGGGTGAATCGGCGGATACTTTTTCCAGCGTCGCCGTATGCATAGAGGAGTATGCACAGTATTTTCTCTCCGAGCAGTATCTGAACCCGGATAACTGGAAATACAGCGGAGGCTTTCTGGGCAATAAAGCAAGCGGTTTAAATGTCCGGTACGCATCGGATCCCTATTGGGGAGAAAAAGCCGCGGCGCTGGCATGGAGCGTGAATCTTACCGGAGGCGGAGAGGATTCCTATGTGTATACCATCGGAATAAAGGACATTCTGCCGGAACAGACGGATCTGAATGTCCGCGCTGATGCAACCACCAGTTCCAGAGCGGTTTATTCTACAGGAGAGTGGCCCTGCTATGCCTTTGTAATTCTGGATTCCGCTCCGGTCAGCGGTTTTTACCGGGTACAGAGTGATCCTGCGCTGACGGACAGCCGGACGGACCTGGAAATTTCCGCCAGAGGGAATTATCAATATGAGACCATGTATCTGTATGCCAGCTCCTCGTATATCGATCTTGTGTACCGGGGCAGCGGAGATGTTCCGCAGATTTCCGGCGTTTCCTTTACGGATGTTTCACTGGATTCCTGGTTTTACGATTATGTAAAATATATTGATGACCAGGAAATCATGACAGGACTGAACAGGTACACCTTTGGACCGGGGGAAAATATGGCGAGGGCCCAGTTCGCGCTTATTTTATACCGAATGGCCGGCGAACCGGCAGTCTCTGACCAGACAGGTACAGCGTTTAAAGACGTGGGGGAAACCTGGTATACAGATGCAGTAAAATGGGCCAGCGCAGCGGGGATTGTTACAGGATACAGCAACGGATGTTTCGGACCGGGAGATAACCTGAACCGTGAACAGATGGTTACGATGCTTTACCGATATATGCAGTATATGGGGTATGATACAGCAACTTCAGGGTCGCTTGGCGCGTTTCCGGATGCCGCCTGGGTTTCGGATTATGCGGAGAATGCGATAAAATGGGCAATAGGGCTCAATATTATTCAGGGCGATAACGGACAGATTAAACCCCAGGATACGGTAGTGCGCGCGGTAGGCGCAACGATTATAACAAGATTTATTAAGAATATTTTATAGTTTTACAAGGGAGCGGGAGAAGTTTTTCGGTACGCATGTGATCGGAAAAGCTTCTCCCGATTTTTTATGCTGCTTCATTATTTACAAAGGGGATTGTTTTTTAAGGTTCTGTTATGCAAAAGTATGATGTAAGGTTAAATATTGCTAAATGTGTGTAAAGTCAATTGAAGTTTTTTGGCAGTCAGGATAGGATAGAGTTGCTTAACAACGAAGAGGAGGAACACCTATATGAAGGCTAAAAAAGTTTTGGCGCTTTTATGCGCGGTATCAATGTTTTCCGGTACGCTTGTAACGGTATCTGCTGATACTGCGCAGAACACTGACACTGCTGTGACAGCAGAGGCGGCAGAGGAGAGTGAGGCCGCCGCCGCGGATGCATACGATGCCCGTCTGGACGCGGGAAAAATTATCCTGACTCCGGGAGAGGATGAAACCGCGTTAAATTTCAGCTGGTATTCTGAGCAGGCAGGAACCCCCGCAGTTAAGATCGGCACGAAAGAAGATCTTTCTGACGCAAAAATTTACAGGGGCACCGCAGCCGCTATCAGCAAAACCACAGACAATGACGCCGGCGAGGGAATCGATTATACGGCATCTAACCAGGTTTCTACCGGTACCGGCGCAATTGCGGAAAACACCACTTATTATTACAGCTATACCTGGAATGACGGAGAAGGCGCAGAGTGGTCTGACGTATACAGCTATACTTCCAAGGATTTTGATTCTTTCCAGACGATTCTGGTAGGCGATCCGCAGCTGGGAGCTTCCGGATCCTCCAATCAGGGAAGAGTTGACGATGCGAATATTGCTTCGGATCTGGAGGGCTGGACGCAGACCTTGAATATGGCTTCTGAAATCGCGCCGGACGCCAGCTTTATTCTGTCCGCGGGAGATCAGATCGATTATTCCAGCGCTGACAAGGATTATATCCGAGAGCTTGAATTTGCCGCGTTCTCCACTCCCGAGCAGCTGAGAAGCCTTCCTTTGGCGACTACAATCGGAAATCATGAGAGTCTGGGAGACGATTATCAGTATCATTACAACAATCCCAATGACGGAGATAATCTGGGGGCCACGAATTCCGGATCTGACTATTACTTCAGCTATGGAGATGTTCTGTTTATTGTGCTGAACAGCAACAACAGAAACGCTGCTGAGCACAGAACTCTGATGCAGAAAGCCATCGAGAGCCATGAAGACGCAGCATGGAAAGTGGTAATGTTCCATCATGATATCTATGGTTCCGGACAGCCCCACTCGGATGTGGACGGCGCAAACCTCCGTACCATCTTTGCCCCGCTTATGGATGAATTTGATATTGATATCTGCCTGACCGGTCACGATCATTCTTATGCCAGAACATACCAGATCATTGACGGAAAAGCAGTGGATTACGGCCAGACTTCCGCAGTGAATCCGGATGGCACGCTGTACATCGCGGCAGGTTCCGCTTCCGGAAGTAAATTCTACGCGCTGAACACCGTGAAACAGTATTACATCGCGGAACGCAATAATACGCAGACGCCTACGTTCTCCACCATTGATTTTTCAGATGATACCTTTACCATTAAGACCTATGACAATACCGGAGCAAAATATGCCGGAGATTTTACCATCACCAAGAATCAGGATCAGGAATCTCTGCTGAGCCTTGTCAATGAGAGCAAGGAGATGAACGCGGAGGATTACACCTCTGCCAGCTATCAGAAGTATGAAGACGCAGTCGCGGAGGCAGAGGCATATCTGGAAACAGACAAAGATATGGTTCCCGCGGAGCTGACAGAAAAATACGATGCTTCCATCCAGGGCAATAATGAAAATGATCCTCTGAACTATTACGGATATGCCCAGGGCGAGTACAAGGATCCGAATTCCCAGAGACTGAAAGCCGGATACGCGCCGTTCCTGGACAAGACCATGGACAACAGCCAGGCGATTCTCAACGCAGATCAGTATCAGGCAGTTTACAGCAGGCTGGCGGACGCGAAAGCGAATCTGGTAAGTTCCGAGCTTCCCTATGTGGATGTAGACGCGGCTTCCTACTATTACGACGCAGTAAACAGCTTATATGACAAAGCGATCATGACCGGTATGGATGAAACCCATTTTGGCCCCACCACTACTCTGGCAAGAGCGCACTTCGTAGTCATCCTGTACCGTATGGCAGGAAGCCCTGAAGTAAACAGCCAGGCGGATTTCGCCGATGTAGAACAGGGAAGCTGGTACAGCGACGCGGTTGCTTGGGCCGTGGAGAATGGTATCGTAACCGGCTACACAGACAGCGGAAAATTCGGACCGGCGGATCCTGTAACCAGGGAACAGATTGCCACCATGCTTTACAGGTACAGCGGAAACGCGGGAATTTCCGCGCAGGCAACGGTCCTGGATTATCCGGATGCCATGCAGATCAGTGATTTTGCGCGGGAAGCCATGATCTGGGCAGTAGGAACCGGAATTATCACCGGACAGAATGAAGGCACTGTGCTGGCTCCGCAGAATACAGCCTGCAGAGCAGAAGCAGCAACCATGATTGCCCGTTATCTTGGTTAAAAAGCATGAAGAATAAGAGAGCGGGTTACATCATTTTTGCAATCCTGACCCTGGCATTTTTGGTCGGTCTGGTTTTCCTGAATCGTTCCGTACATAAAGTACCGCTTTTAGCGGAGGATGGGAGTTCTTTTGAAAAAGCGGTGGTAACTGAAATCATACAGGATAACCTGACGGAGACTGGAGACAGAAGCGGGGAACAGATTGTCAAGGTAAAAATAACCAGTGGCTCTCATAAAGGAGAAACCGTCGAGGCGACCAGCCTCGACGGTTACTTATATGGAGCCACCTGTGAAGTAGGAACACATGTTATTATTAATATCAGCGAATATGACGGTACCCTTGCGGCCAATGTCTATAATTATGACAGAACCTCTGTGATTATTATATTTATTGCGGTATTCCTGGCACTGTTGATGTGGGTTGGAGGGAAAAAGGGCATATTTTCAGCAATCTCTCTGGTATTCGCGGCGGTTTGTGTGCTGTTTCTGTATCTGCCGCTGATGTATATGGGAGTGCAGCCGTTTCTGGCAGCGGTTTTGTGCTGTATTCTGATTACCCTGTTTTCTATGATCCTTTTGGGAGGATTTACGGCAAAAACCTTTTCGGCTATTGCGGGAACCACCATCGGCTGTGTGGTGTCCGGCCTGATCGCGTTTATCTTTGCCTATTTTATGCATATTAACGGTTATAATGTTGAAGAGGTGGAGACGCTGATTCTGATAGAGCAGAATTCCCAGCTTCAGGCCGGAGGCCTTCTCTTTTCAGGAATTCTTATTACTTCGCTGGGAGCGTCCATGGATGTGGCTATGTCGATCGCATCCGCAGTCAGCGAGATTTACAGTCATTCGCCGGAGATATCGGTGAAAGAATTGACAAAAAGCGGTATGAGGGTTGGAAGGGATATGCTTGGCACCAATGTAAGTACCCTGGTACTGGCTTTTGTAGGCGGAGCGGCGTCCATTATGATGATCTATTATTCATATAGTATGCCGGGACGGCAGCTGATGAATTCCTATTTTATGGGGACAGAATTATTGGAGGGACTGTCCGGAACCTTCGGGGTGATAGCGGTTGTACCCCTCGTATCTGTCATCAGTGCGTGGTTATATAAAAAGAGGAAAAAAACCTGAAATTTATGGATCGGGGAAGAGCCGGAGCGGCTGAAAAAACAGCGGCTGTCCGGTTCTTTTTCCGTTCACCTTTTTTTACACAATTCATCACATATTCAACACATTTGCCCGTTACAATAAGCCATGTAAGATAAAGAAAGGAAAGCTTTTACAGCTTAGGATAAAGAAAAGGGGTAAGTGATTATGAGCGAAGAATTCAGAAATGATCAGGAAAATTTGAACAGCCAGCAGAATTCCGCGGGTACAGAGGAACATACGGAAAACCAATCTCAGAACGCCAATACAGCCGGGGGCACCACCTACAGCTGGGTGAATCCGAAGCTGCGCCAGGACCAGGGCCAGCAGGCAGGATCCAATCCCTGGGGCGCCCAGAACAGCGGCGGATGGAACGCCGCAGGGGCGGACGCGGGAAAACGGCAGCAGTACCGCTACACGGCTTCCGGCCCTGCGGGAGCAAAACCGGGATTTGGCGCTCCGGGAGCAAAAGTGAAAAAGAGTAAGGTGAAAAAGCCCAGAAAGCCCATGACCGCCGGAAGAAAGTGGGCTGCCACGGTGGCCATGGCGCTGGTCTTCGGAGTGGTAGCCGGAGGAACCATGTACGGAGTGAACCGGGCGGCAGACTATTTTGACGGGGATGACAACACGGTGGTGCAGACCACGCAGCCTCTGGCACAGACCGATACCAGCGGCGGATCCGATTCAGAGACTGTTTCCGCCAGCGCGGGAGCGGCAGGAACCGTAAAAGAGGTGGCAAAAAACGCCATGCCCTCCTTAGTGACGATTTCAACCATGTCTGTAGAAGAAATGCAGAGTTTCTTCGGAGGCACCCAGCAGTATGAAGTGGAGGGCGCGGGAACAGGAGTGATCGTAGGCCAGAATGACAGCGAACTGCTGATCGCCACCAACAATCATGTGGTTCAGGGAGCCCAGAGCCTCTCTGTTGGATTTATCGATGAGGCTTCCGTGGAAGGGAAAATTAAAGGATCGGACTCCAGCAATGACCTGGCAGTGGTCTCGGTAAATCTTTCCGATATCCCCCAGGAAACCATGAACGCCATTAAGATTGCGACTTTGGGTGATTCCGATGAACTGGAACTGGGAGATCAGGTGGTGGCTATCGGAAACGCTCTGGGTTATGGCCAGTCTGTGACCAGCGGTTACGTCAGCGCTATGGACCGGGATCTGACCCTTACAGACAACAGCGGAAATACGATTGAATCCACCGGGCTGATTCAGACGGACGCTCCCATCAACTCCGGAAACAGCGGCGGCGCCCTCTTAAATATGAAGGGTGAACTGGTGGGAATCAATGAGGCAAAAAGTTCTATGACTTCTTCCGGAACCACTGTGGACGGTATTGGATTCGCTATCCCGATTGCTAAGGCAGAACCTATTTTGGAAAAACTCATGGAGCTTCCCACCCGTGATAAAGTGGATGAGAGCCAGGCTTCCTTCCTGGGAATCGAAGGCGTGAACGTTACCTCCGATGCTTCTGAGATGTACGGAATGCCTACCGGTGTGGGGATTTCTACCGTAATTGAGGACGGTCCCGCGGAAGCGGCAGGGGTCAAGAGAGGGGACGTGCTGACGGAACTGGATGGACGCAGCATCAGCAATATGGATGAGCTGAAGGATGCCCTGCAGTATTACGCGGCAGGAGAGCAGGTGAAGATTGTCGTTCAGCGCTCCGATGAAGGAGAGTATAAGCCGGTGGAACTGACAGTTACCCTGGGAGCTGCCAGTGAGATGAATCAGCAGCAGGAGGCATTTCCCGGCAGATAAAGAACTATGGTAAAGAAGCAGGCGTCTGCGCGCTGGCATAAGCGGTGCGCGGACGCCTTATTTTCCTGTGCGGACTTGTTTTCGGCGTGCATGGGTGATAAAATAATAGCACTATGGAAATCCGCTGTGCTTTTGGATGAGCGGACAGAGGAGAGATAAAGATGAAAAGACGTATTCTGATTTTTAGCGCCGCCTGTATGCTGGCGGCAGCGGTGATGGTATCAGGCTGCTCAGAGAAAAAGGATTCTGTGGAAAATTCCTCACAGACGGAAGAATCGTCAGAACCCTCCGGGACTTCCGGCTCCGCGCCCCTTATAAATACTCCTGAGGAGGGGCAGGAAAATCCGGAACAGATGGGAGAGGGGGCAGCGCCTACGGATATTCCGGAAGAATCCCGGAGCTCAGAGGCAGAATTGGGAGAACCCTTGATTTTTTCGGAGGACGGCCGGGAACTGTATTCCGTTACCCTGGAGCAGGCGGAGTTTACAGACCGCCGGGCCGTAGCGGAGACGGAGGCTCCGGAAAAAGTTCTGCTTCTCACCTATTCTTATGAAAGCCTTTCCGGGGAGGCCGTGCTGGTAGATGATATGAGTTTCCGCTGCCTGGACAGCGGGGGGGAGGCATGTACGCCTTACTATCTGGCGGATCAGCTGGTTCCGGAAGTGAATCAGGGCGGAGAGCCTGCCAGAGCGGAAATCGCCTTCCGTGTTCCCGAAGATATGGAGCAGGCTCGGATTTATGTGGTAAATAATTCCAATCCGGAGGGGGAATCCTATCAGGTGACGGTACAGCCCTGAGGGAAAATTTCGGAAATAACGCATACAGAAGGAGAAGACTTATATGTCAGAGGAAAAAGAGACCCGGGACAAGGTTCCCTCAGAGACTTCCGGAGAACAGCCAGAGGATAAGAAACCGGAAGAGTATGAAAAATACTGCTTTATGTGCAAACGGCCGGAGAGCAAGGCAGGGAAGATGATCGAGCTGCCGGGCAACATTCATGTCTGCGCGGACTGCATGCAGAAGAGCTTTGACACCATGCAGAATATCAATCTGAATTATAATGACCTGATGAAAAATCTTCCGCCCAATATCAGCATGATCGACCTCTCGTCTCTGCGGAATCAGATTCCGCCCCAGCCCAAGGTCAAGAAGAAAGAAGAGAAGAAGGAAAAGAAAGAATTTTCTATCAAGGATATTCCGCCGCCCCATAAGATTAAGGAACAGCTGGATGAATATGTCATCGGTCAGGAACAGGCCAAAAAGATTATGGCGGTGGGAGTTTACAACCATTATAAAAGAGTGTTTTCAGATCCCGGCGATGATGTGGAAATTGAAAAATCCAACATGCTGATGATTGGACCCACCGGTTCCGGGAAAACTTATCTTGTACAGACCCTGGCCCGTCTGCTGGACGTGCCCCTGGCCATTACAGACGCTACCTCCCTGACAGAAGCCGGATATATCGGCGATGATATTGAGAGCGTAGTTTCCAAGCTGCTGGCCGCGGCGGACAATGATGTGGAGAGGGCCCAGCACGGGATTATTTTTATTGATGAGATCGATAAGATTGCCAAGAAGAAAAATACCAATCAGCGGGATGTCAGCGGCGAGGCGGTGCAGCAGGGCATGCTGAAGCTGCTGGAGGGCAGCGAGGTGGAGGTTCCGGTGGGAGCCAACAGCAAAAACGCCATGGTGCCCCTTACCACGGTGGATACCCGGAATATTCTGTTTATCTGCGGCGGCGCTTTTCCGGACCTGCCGGACATCATCAAGGAGCGGCTGAACAAGCAGTCTTCCATTGGCTTTCAGGCGGATCTGAAGGATAAGTACGATGAAGATAAAAATCTTCTGATGCAGGTCACGGTGGAGGATCTGCGGAATTTCGGCATGATTCCGGAGTTTTTGGGAAGGCTTCCCATCGTTTTCGCCCTGGAAAGCCTGACGGAGGATATGCTGGTGCAGATCCTTCAGGAGCCAAAAAACGCCATCCTCAAGCAGTACCGCCGGCTGCTGGAGATGGATGAGGTCAAACTGGAGTTCGAGGAAGGGGCCCTGCGGGCGATTGCCCGCAGAGCTCTGGAAAAGGATACGGGCGCCAGGGCTCTGAGAGCGATTATCGAGGAGTTTATGCTGGATATTATGTATGAGATCCCCAAAGACGATACCATCGGCGAGGTGGTTATTACCAGAGAATATGTGGAGCATACAGGAGGACCCAGGATTATCATGCGGGGGCAGGAGATCCCGGAACTGGGTATGCGGTCATAAGACAGGAGGTGCGTGAGGACATGGCAAACGCAAATGATTTTTTCGGCGCGGTGGGAAATACCATCAGCAGGGCGGCAAATAAGCTGGGCAAAAAAACGGACCAGTTTGTGACGGTGCAGAAGATACGCAGCCGCCAGCACAATCTGGAAGATCAGATTGAAATGGATTACAGAAAAATGGGAGAATGGATCTTTCAGAAATATACGGAGGAGGAAGAGCTTCCGGAGAAGCTTCAGGAAATCTGCCGGGGGATTGAGAAGCGGACCCGGGAGATCCGGGAGTGCAGGGAGCGGATCGCCCAGGTAAAGGGAGCGAAAATCTGCCCGGGATGCGGGGAATTGATTCCCAAAGACGCTAATTACTGTATGAACTGCGGCACATCTTTCCAGAAAGTCCAGCAGGAAGGAACCGAGACGGAGCCGGATGAGCCGCGGACGGATACGCAAGAGGAGTAAAGAATGGTTTTTATTATCATTATACTTGCGGTATTTCTGGGAGATCTGCTTCTGAAAAAGTATGTGGAGGCGAAACTTCCGGAGGGAGAGGAACGGACCCTGTTCCGGGGAAAGATCCGTATCCGCAAATACCACAATTCAGGCATTGCCCTGGGGGGACTTTCCGGGCATCCGCTGATTATTAAGAGGGGAACGGCCGGCATAATCCTGGGGCTTCTGATCGCTCTGGCTTCTATGCTGCCGAAAAAGGGGAATACTCTGCGCAAGACCGGCCTGAGCCTTATGCTGGGCGGAGCTCTCTGCAACTGGTTCGACCGGTTTCATCAGGGAATGGTGACGGATTATTTCAGCTTCCGCAGTAAGTGGAGAAGGTTCAGCCGTCTGGTGTTCAACCTTTCCGATATCTGTATTTTCCTGGGCGGCCTGCTGGCCCTGCTGGGCGCCGGAAAGAAAAGAAAATGAATAAAAGAAGGAACTGTTCGTTCTCACCTGAACGTGAGTCGGAACAGTTCCTTTTTTGTTACAGAGTTTTTATATTTCCGGAGCGGCGGATTTCATTAAAGCTGGGGACCAGCCGCAACCAGAGCTTTTCCGGCCTCGTTGCCCTCATATTTGGCGAAGTTCTTGATGAATCTTCCTGCCAGATCTTTGGCCTTGGTCTCCCATTCGGAAGCGTCCGCGTAGGTATCTCTGGGATCCAGAATGTTGGTGTCTACACCCGGAAGCTCGGTGGGTACTTCAATGTTGAAGTAAGGAATCTTCTTGGTGGGAGCTTTCAGGATGTCGCCGTTCAGGATGGCGTCGATGATTCCACGGGTATCCTTGATGGAGATACGCTTGCCGGTTCCGTTCCAGCCGGTGTTTACCAGGTAAGCCTTGGCTCCGCTCTGCTGCATTCTCTTTACCAGCTCCTCAGCGTACTTGGTGGGATGCAGTTCCAGGAAGGCCTGTCCGAAGCATGCGGAGAAGGTGGGGGTGGGCTCGGTGATGCCCCGCTCGGTTCCTGCCAGTTTCGCGGTGAATCCGGACAGGAAGTAGTACTGGGTCTGCTCCGGAGTCAGGATGGATACCGGAGGCAGCACGCCGAAGGCGTCAGCGGACAGGAAGATGACTTCCTTGGCTGCCGGTGCGGAAGATACCGGGCGTACAATATTGTTGATGTGAGTGATGGGGTAGGACACACGGGTGTTCTCGGTCACACTCTTGTCATGGAAATCAATTTTGCCGTTCTCATCCAGAGTAACGTTCTCCAGCAGAGCGTCTCTCTTGATGGCGTTGTAGATATCCGGCTCGGACTCTTTGTCCAGGTCGATAACCTTGGCGTAGCAACCGCCCTCAAAGTTGAAGACTCCCTTGTCGTCCCAGCCGTGCTCGTCATCGCCGATCAGCAGACGCTTGGGATCGGTGGACAGGGTGGTCTTGCCGGTTCCGGAAAGTCCGAAGAAGATGGCGGTATTCTCGCCGTTCATATCCGTGTTGGCGGAGCAGTGCATGGAAGCGATGCCCTTCAGAGGCAGATAGTAGTTCATCATGGAGAACATACCCTTCTTCATCTCGCCGCCGTACCAGGTATTGATGATTACCTGCTCACGGCTGGTGATGTTGAAGACAACTGCAGTCTCAGAGTTCAGCCCCAGTTCTTTGTAGTTGGGAACTTTTGCCTTGGAAGCGTTGTAAACAACGAAATCCGGCTCGAAGTTTTCCAGCTCCTCAGCGGTGGGCTGAATGAACATGTTGGTTACGAAGTGTGCCTGCCATGCCACTTCCATGATGAAACGGATGGCCATGCGGGTGTCTTTGTTGGCGCCGCAGAAAGCGTCCACCACATACAGTTTCTTGTTGGAAAGCTCTTTCTGAGCGATTTCCTTGACCACATTCCAGGTTTCCTGGCTGGCCGGATGGTTGTCGTTTTTGTATTCCTCAGAAGTCCACCATACAGTGTCCTTGGAATTCTCATCCATAACGATGAATTTGTCTTTGGGAGAACGTCCGGTGTATTCGCCGGTCATAACGTTCACTGCGCCCAGTTCGCTGACCTGACCTTTCTCATAACCTTCCAGCTCCGGTTTGGTCTCCTCCTGGAACAGCAGGTCATAGGAAGGGTTGTGTACGATCTCAGTGGTACCCGTGATGCCATACTTGCTCAAATTGATTTCTGTCATCCTACTCTTAACCTCTTTTCTATAAAATATATGGTAAATATATAAGCGCCTGCCGAAGCCGGGCTTATGATATTTCACCGGAAAACAAAACATCGTTTCCCCAATACTTAATTATACATAATACGTCAATTAAATCAACAGAAATTCCAGCTTTTCCACAAAAAATATAGAAGATGCAAATTTCCGGTTATCAGGGAACCGGGGAAATCTCCCATCGTTTTTTTGATTATAGCAAATATTTAAAAAAAGTAAACGGGATTTCCTTCTTGTCTTTGCGTGAGACTCGTGGTATGATTTTACCATCAGATAGTTCTCAGAGGCAGTTCCGGCGTATCGCCACGATTTTCACGGAAAAAGGTTTTAATTTTACAGGAGGAACCATATGGACGGCAAAAAAGAAATACAGGGACTGGATATTCATCTGCCTTTTTCAAAGGAGAAAAGGGAGAGCCTTTTGGCTATGGAAAAAGAGCCGGAATCCGGGAGCGAAAAGCTGCTGAAAAAGCTGCAGGTTTTTCGGATGCTGGAGGAGATGGAGGGGGATGACCAGAAGCTTCTTCCGGATCCCTATGGCTGCGAATGTTTTTTTCTGGATGATTTTATGACAATAGATATGGAAGCTGATTTTTCCAGGATCGCCAGAGATTTCCTGGCCCATGAATATCAGCGCCTGGGAGAATTGTCCGCCCACGCTTTTCTGGAGGATCATCCGTCGGATTCTGACCTGGAGACAGGGGTCTGCCGCAAAATTCTGAATCTTATGTATGACGCGGTCAGGAAGGGCAGTGAGTACGCCGCGGCTATGTTCCGGAATCTCTATAAGACGTATTATAAGAAAGAATACGATCAGCTGAAGCGGTTTCGGACACTTTCGGCGCTGGAAGTTCTGTCCCTGTCTGAGGATGAAGAAAAAAACACTTCCATCTATATTATGGCCAGGATTTTATGTATGAGCAGCTTTCTGGGAATTGAAAAGGAAAAAGACTGTGTCTATCTCTATGTAATACTGGATTCCCGGTTCAGGGAGATGGAGGCAGAGCAGGATGAGGAAAGAGACCAATATTATTTTTCTGTTCCGGATTCTGTCCGGGAGGAAGCGGACCGCCAGGTGGAGCAGTGGATGGGAGAGCCGCGGGAGGATACGCTCCGGGACAGGAAAATGCATACCTGGAGAAAGGCAGAGGAGTTTGTGGAGCAGTGTCTGAATCAGCAGGGGTACGGGGGAGATTATGCGTTCTGCTGCAATAAAGAGTACAGGGGCATCCGGGATGTTATGTCTCGGACTTTGTCCCTCTTGAAAATGAAACATCCGGGAGAAAATTTTTCCTTTGAGGAGATCCAGCTGTACGCAGTGCTGTTTGAGACGGTGAGAGCCCTCACCGACGCTTCCGACAGCGCGGACAGCGCGCTGAATATGCTGCTCCAGCAAGAGGAATGGGACGGGGAGGAGCAGGAATGCTGGTATGATCCTGAAAAAAACGTGCCGCAGCAGACCAGATCCAGGCAGAAACAGAAAGATTCCCCCGGAGTTCTTTCCGCGGTTCCGGCGGCTTCCCGGGAACTGACGGAGCCGGAGCTGCTGGCAGAGGTGGAAGAACTGCGAAAAAAACTCCATGAAAAAGAGCAGGAACTCCGGCACATGAAAAATCTGTACGCGGAGGCTAAAAGTTCTCAGGCGGAGAGAACGGCTCTGCAGGAGCGCTACGAGGCGGACCGCCAGGAGCTTATCGCGCTCCGGGAACATGTGTACCAGTCCTCAGAGACGGAGAAGGAACCGGAACCGGCGGATCAGGAAAAAATGGAACAGGTTCTTTCGGAGAAGAAGATCGTGATCGTGGGAGGACATGATAACTGGACCTATAAACTGAAAAACAAATTTAAAAACTGGGAATTTTTCAGCCCCAAGGTTTCCGGCACCATGGATGGAAGCATTCTGAGCCATGCGGATTATATTTACTTTTTTACGGATTTTATTTCTCACAGCACGTATCAGAAAATGCTGCGCGTCGTCCGGAATCAGAATCTTCCTTTCGGTTACATTCATACCATCAATATTCCGGCCAATATCCGGCAGATCTACCTGGACGTGGCAGGCGAAAAATAACCGGGCAGGGAAAACTTTACATTTTTCTTTCCGGCGAGTATGATTAACGCGGGAGGAGTGAGCGCGATGAAGACGATAGCAAAACATATTTTTTCAAACTATAAGGACCTGCTGATCCTGGGAATTTCCGGCGCCCTGATTGGCGCCGCGGTGGGTGTCCTGGAGGCTCTTTTCGGCCTGGTACTCCAGGAATGTACAGGCATCCGTACCGGGCATCTGTTTGTTTTGGTTCCTTTCCTTCCGCTGGCGGGAGTTCTCATTGTAACCCTGTACCGCCGCCTGGGCAAGAAGGCTTCCCAGGGAATGAAGCTGGTATTCCGGGTGGGGCTGGGAGAGGATCAGGATCTGCCTATGCGGATGATCCCCCTGGCCATGGTTTCCACCTGGCTGACCCATCTCTGCGGAGGCAGCGCCGGACGAGAGGGAGTGGCCATCCAGATCGGAGCGGCGGTTTCCGACAATATAGACCGGCTGGTCAGGAGAAAGTGGACCATTGAAAAACGGGAAAAGATTTTTCTTCTGACCGGTATGGCTGCCGGATTCGCCGGACTTTTTCAGACGCCTCTGGCGGCTGTGTTTTTTGCGCTGGAAGTGCTGGTGGTGGGAGAACTGGAGTACAGCGCCCTGTTTCCCGCGGCGGTGGCTTCCTTCACAGCCAGTACTGTGTCCGGCCGGCTGGGACTTTCCAATTTCCATTACATCCTGGAGACAGAAATGAGCGTCAGTTTTCCCCTGCTTCTGCAGATGGCGCTGCTGGGCATCCTGTTCGGCATCGCGGGTTCCTGCTTTGCTCAGGGAATCCGTCTGGCGCGGCTGCGTCTGACGTTTCTCTTCGAGGGCCATCCCTATAGGAAAGTAGTTCTTATGGGTATTGTCCTGGCGGCAGTGATGCTGCTGGTCCATGGGGGACGGTACGCGGGAAGCGGAGAAAATCTGGTGGAACTGGGATTTTCCGGCGGCGGGATTTACTGGTATGACTGGATCCTGAAAGCGCTGCTCACGATTCTCACTCTCTCCTCCGGATTCATCGGCGGAGAGGTGGCGCCTCTGTTTGCCATCGGCACCTGTCTGGGCAGTCTGCTGGCTCCCCTGTTCGGCCTGCCGGCGGAGTTTGTCATGGCCCTTGGCTATGCGGCCGTCTTCGGCAGCGGAACCAATACCCTGCTGGCCTCTATCCTCATTGGCTGCGAAGTCTTTGGTTACGGCATGCTCCCGTATTTTTTTGTCACCTGCATCATGGCCTACCTCTTTAATTGGAATAAGTCTATCTTTACTTCTCAGCAGAAGAGCCTGGTCCATTATTTGCGGCATATACAGAGGAGGAGCCGGATTTAAATTGCTATTCCCGGTCCTCCATGTTAAGATGATACATAGAGCCGCGGGGCGGCAGTAAAAACAGAAGAAAGAGAGGTTTAATCCTATGAGCTACGCGGATCAGGTGTTTATCGGCATGTGCCGGGATATTATAGAGAACGGATGCAGTACGGAAGGAGAAAAGGTGCGCCCTCACTGGGAGGACGGGACCCTGGCCTATACCATTAAGCGCTTCGGGGTAGTGAACCGGTACGACTTGTCAAAGGAGTTTCCGGCGCTGACTCTGCGGAGAACGGCTCTCAAAAGCGCTTTCGACGAGATTCTCTGGATCTGGCAGAAAAAATCCAACAACATCCATGAACTCCACAGCCATATCTGGGACGAGTGGGCGGATGAAAACGGTTCCATCGGCAAGGCCTACGGCTATCAGCTGGGAGTGAAACATCAGTATAAAGAGGGTGAGATGGATCAGGTAGACCGGGTGCTCTGGGATCTGGGGCACAATCCTTACAGCCGCAGAATTATGACAAATATATATGTGCATCAGGATCTCCATGAAATGGCCCTGTATCCCTGCGCGTACTCCATGACCTTTAATGTGACCAGAGAGCCGGGCAGTGAGCAGCTGACTCTGAACGCCATTCTCAATCAGAGATCTCAGGATGTGCTGGCGGCCAATAACTGGAATGTGTGCCAGTATTCCCTGCTGCTGATGATGTTTGCCCAGGTCTGCGGCATGAAGGCCGGAGAGCTGGTTCATGTCATCGCGGACGCCCATATTTATGACCGGCATATTCCGTTGGTGAAGGAACTCATCAGCCGAAAAACCTATGACGCTCCCAAAGTCACCCTGAACCCGGAAATAAAGAATTTCTATGATTTTACAGTGGAGGATCTGCAGGTGGAAAATTATGTCACCGGACCACAGATCAAAAATATTCCCATCGCGATTTAGGAGGCGGCGAAATGAAAGCAATTTTATCAGCGGATAAAAACTGGGGGATCGGCTGTCAGAACAAGCTGCTGATCAGCATCCCTTCGGATATGAAATTTTTCCGGGAGACGACGGCGGGGCACACTGTGATCATGGGACGGAAAACCCTGGAGAGCCTGCCGGGAGGGCAGCCCCTGAAGAACCGCAGGAATATTGTTCTTACCAGGAATCCCGAGTATCAGGTCAGAGGGGCCGAGGTGGTTCACAGTCTTGAAGAACTTCTGGAGCTTCTGGGAGAGGCGGAAGGGGAAGAGGCCTATGTCATCGGAGGCGGGGCTGTCTATGAAGAACTGCTTCCCTACTGCGACACCGTCTATGTGACGAAAATTGATTTCGCCTATCAGGCGGACACCTTTTTTCCAAATCTGGACGAAAGGCAGGATTGGAAGCTGGCACAGGAGAGCGAGGAACAGACCTGTTTTGACATTGAGTTTACCTTCCGAAGATATGAGAGGGTTTGAGTATGGAAAGAAAAAACACAAGAGAAGTCCGCATTGGGGATCGGGTCATTGGCGGGGGCAATCCCATTCTGATTCAGTCTATGACCAATACGAAGACGGAGGACGCGGCGGCCACTGTGAGCCAGATCCACCAGCTGGAGGCGGCGGGCTGCGACATCATCCGCTGCGCTGTGCCCCACATGGAAGCGGCCGCGGCTTTGAAGGAAATTAAAAAGCAGATTTCCATTCCTCTGGTGGCGGATATTCATTTTGATTACCGGCTGGCCATTGCTGCCATAGAAAACGGAGCGGACAAGATCCGCATCAATCCGGGAAATATCGGGGATCAGGATCGGGTCAGGGCGGTAGTGGATGCGGCCAGAGAACGGAATATTCCCATCCGGGTGGGAGTCAACGGCGGTTCCCTGGAAAAGGAACTGCTGGAAAAGTATCACGGGGTTACCCCGGAGGGCCTGGTAGAGAGCGCTTTAGCACAGGCGGCCCTGATCGAGGATATGGGATACGAGAACCTGGTAATCAGTATTAAATCCTCAGATGTATTGATGTGCGCCAGAGCCCATGAACTGATTGCGGCGAAGACAGATCACCCTCTGCATGTGGGAATTACCGAGGCGGGAACCCTGTATTCCGGAAATATCAAGTCTGCTGTGGGATTGGGAATCATTCTGTACCAGGGCATCGGGGATACCATCCGGGTATCCCTGACGGGAGCGCCTTTGGAGGAAGTAAAGTCCGCCAAGCGGATTCTGAAGACGCTGGGACTGCGCAAAGGGGGCGTGGAGGTTGTATCCTGTCCCACCTGCGGACGGACCCAGATTGATCTGATCGGTCTGGCAAATCAGGTGGAAACTCTCGTTCAGGATATTCCGCTCGATCTAAAAGTGGCAGTCATGGGCTGCGTGGTCAACGGCCCAGGAGAGGCCCGGGAGGCGGATATCGGCATTGCGGGCGGCAAGGGAGAAGGCTTGCTGATTAAGAAAGGTGAAATTGTAAAGAAGGTGCCGGAGAGCGAACTGCTGGCCTGCCTGCGGGAGGAACTGCTGAACTGGAACCCTTGAGAGGGGTTTTCGGGGCAGGGGAAAAATCAGGAGGATAAACATGGAAGAAACGGGAAAAGAGTTTCTGGAGGCATTTCCGAAGCTGGAGGTAGAGGGAGAACTGAGAGAACTGCTTTCCACCATGGAGGTGGTCCGGGTAACCCTGAACCGCAGAAAAGATCTGCTGCGGATCTATACGGTCAGCAGCCAGTGGATTCATAAGAAATATATATACAAGCTGGAGGACATGATCCAAAGCCAGCTTTTTTCCCATGCGCCTATCCGGGTGAAGATCATTGAGCGCTTTTATCTGTCCCGCCAGTACACCCCGGAGAGGCTGCTGGAAGTCTACTATTCCAGCATCCTTCTGGAACTGAAAAATTATCATATTCTGCTGTTTCATCTGTTCCGGACGGCGAAGATTACGTTTCCGGAGCCGGAACTCATGGAACTGGCTCTGGAAAATTCCGTGATCGCCCATGAAAAAGAGGAGGAACTGTATCGGGTTCTGGATAAGATCTTCTGTGAGCGCTGCGGGTTCCGCCTGAGCATCCGCACTTCCTTCCGGGAAGAGCGGGATGAGAGCGAGATTCAGAAAAGTGAGCTGGAAATGCGGGAGGCAGCCAGGCATGTAGCGGAGCATCTTTCCCTGGGGAGGGCGGAAGAGCCGGAACCGGAAGAGAAAAAACCTGCGGAAAAGGCAGCGGGAAGCAGGTACTTTGGAAATTCCGCCGGGAGGAAAAACGGCCGGAACCGGGGGAAAAACGGCAGAGAGGAACAGCCGGTGCGGCGCAGCGACAATCCGGACGTGCTGTACGGAAGGGATTTTGAGGATGACAGCATTCCCATTGACAGTATTGAAGGAGCGGTGGGGGATGTAGTGATCCGCGGGGAGATCTTGAATTTTGACAGCCGGGAGCTGCGGAACGGCCGGGGGCTGCTGGTGTTCGCTGTGACGGACGACACAGACACCATTATGGTAAAAATTTTTGTTAAAGCGGAGCAGATCCCGGAGCTGTCCAAAATTCTGAAGAAGGGGACATTTATTAAGGTCAAAGGAAAGGTGATGACCGACTCTTTTGACCACGAACTGACGGTAACCTCTGTGTGGGGCATTAAGAAGAGCAAAAATTTCCGGGAAGCCCGCCACGACAATGCTTCCAGGAAGAGGGTAGAGCTCCACTGCCATACCAAAATGAGCGATATGGACGGAGTAACGGACGCCGCGGCCCTGGTAAAGCGGGCCTACGAGTGGGGACATCCTGCTATCGCGATCACGGATCACGGAGTGGTTCAGGCCTTTCCCGAGGCCAATCATGCCATGGAGGACATTGATTCCAGATACCGTGCCCAGTATCAGAAGGATCATCCGGAGGTGACGAAGGAAGAACTGAAAAAGATTTCCGCTCCCTTTAAAGTGATTTACGGGATGGAGGCCTACCTGGTAGATGACCTGAAAGGAATTGTCAGCGACAGTCAGGGCCAGAGCCTGGACAGTCCCTTTGTAGTTTTTGACATTGAGACCACCGGGTTTTCTCCGGCCAGCTGCAAGATCATTGAAATCGGGGCCGTCCGGGTGGAGGAAGGACGGATTGTAAAGCGTTTTTCCACCTTTGTGAACCCGGAGGCGCCGATTCCCTTCCGCATTGAAAATCTGACGGGCATCAATGACAACATGGTGCTGCCGGCCCCCACCATTGACCAGGTGCTGCCGGAGTTTCTGCGGTTCTGTGAGGGTGCGGTGATGGTGGCCCACAACGCGGGCTTTGATATGAGTTTTATCCGGAAAAACTGCGGGGATCTGGGCATTGACCGGGAGTTTACCGTGGTGGATACGGTAGCCATGGCCCGGTTCCTGCTGCCGGGGCTGAACCGGTTCAAACTGGATACGGTAGCCAAGGCTCTGGGAGTTTCCCTGGAAAACCACCATCGGGCAGTGGACGACGCGGCCTGTACGGCGGAGATCTTCGTGAAATTTGTAAAAATGCTGAAAGAGAGGGACATTCTGGACCTGGACGCCCTCAATGAGCAGGGCAGCATGTCGCCTAATACCGTGCGCAAGCTTCCCACCTATCACGCCATTATTCTGGCTACCTGCGAGACCGGAAGAGTGAATCTGTACCGGCTGGTATCGGAATCGCATCTGAAGTATTACAACCGGAGGCCGAGACTGCCCAAAAGTGTATTCCTGAAATACAGGGAGGGCCTGCTGCTGGGGTCCGCCTGCGAGGCTGGGGAGCTGTACCAGGCTCTGCTGCGGGGGGCGCCGGATCAGGAAATCTCCAGGATCGTTTCTTTCTATGATTATTTGGAGATTCAGCCGGTGGGAAACAACGCCTTTATGATCCGGGATGAGAATCACGAGAATATCAGCAGCGAGGAGGACATCCGGGAGGTAAACCGGAAGATTGTCAAGCTGGGAGAGCAGTTTCAGAAACCGGTGGTGGCTACCTGCGACGTGCATTTTATGGATCCCAAGGATGAGATCTACCGGCGGATCATTATGTTCGGCAAGGGATTTGAGGACGCGGACAACCAGGCCCCGCTGTACCTGCATACTACGGAGGAGATGCTGGAAGAGTTTTCTTATCTTGGCAGCGCCAAGGCGGAGGAGATCGTCATTGACAATCCTCAGAAAATTGCGGATATGTGCCGGAAGATCTCGCCTATCCGGGCGGGAAAATTCCCGCCGGTCATTGAAAATTCAGACCAGGATCTCCGGGATATCTGCTATAACCGGGCTCATGAGATTTACGGGGAAAACCTGCCTCCCATTGTGGAGGCCAGGCTGGAGAGGGAGCTGAACTCCATTATCTCCAACGGCTACGCTGTGATGTACATCATTGCCCAGAAGCTGGTGTGGAAGTCCAACGAGGACGGCTATCTGGTAGGCTCCCGGGGGTCTGTGGGATCTTCCTTTGTAGCCACCATGGCCGGGATTACGGAGGTGAATCCCTTAAGCCCCCATTATCTCTGCGAGTCCTGCCATTATGTGGATTTTGACTCCAAGGAGGTGAAGGCCTATGCCGGCCGGGCAGGCTGTGATATGCCGGACAAGCTCTGCCCCAACTGCGGGAAGCCCTTAAAGAAAATGGGCTTTGACATTCCTTTTGAGACCTTTCTGGGATTTAAGGGCAACAAGGAGCCGGATATCGACCTGAACTTTTCCGGAGAATATCAGAGTAAGGCTCACAAGTACACAGAAGTGATTTTTGGAGCCGGGCAGACTTTCCGGGCCGGAACCATCGGCACGCTGGCGGATAAAACCGCCTTTGGCTACGTAAAGAAATATTATGAGGAGCGGGGGATCCACAAGCGGAACTGTGAGATCGACCGCATTGTTCTGGGATGCACCGGCATCCGCCGGACCACCGGCCAGCACCCGGGCGGCATCATCGTGCTGCCCTTCGGGGAGGATATCAATTCCTTTACCCCGGTGCAGCATCCCGCCAACGATAATGATACAGACATCATTACCACCCATTTTGACTATCACTCCATAGACGCGAACCTGCTGAAGCTGGACATTCTGGGACACGATGATCCCACGATGATCCGTATGCTGGAGGATCTCACCGGTACGGACGCCACAAAGGTTCCCCTGGACGAGCCCAAGGTCATGTCTCTTTTCAAGAGCACGGAGGCCCTGGGCATCAAGCCGGAAGACATCGGGGGCTGTCCTTTGGGCTGCCTGGGGATACCGGAGTTCGGCACGGATTTTGTAATCCAGATGCTTCAGGACACCAAGCCGCAGACCTTTTCAGATCTGATCCGGATTTCCGGTCTGTCCCACGGTACCGATGTGTGGCTGGGAAACGCCCAGACTCTGATCGAGGAGGGAAAGGCCACCATTTCCACCGCCATCTGTACCCGTGACGATATTATGACCTATCTCATCGGTATGGGCCTGGAGAGCGAGCAGGCATTTACCATTATGGAGAGTGTCCGCAAAGGGAAGGGACTGAAGCCGGAGTGGGAGGAGGAAATGACAGCCCACGGGGTGCCGGACTGGTACATCTGGTCCTGCAAGAAAATTAAATATATGTTCCCCAAGGCTCACGCGGCCGCCTACGTCATGATGGCCTACCGGATTGCCTGGTACAAGATCTATGAGCCCCTGGCCTACTACGCGGCCTATTTTTCCATCCGGGCTTCCGCGTTCAGCTATGAACTTATGTGCATGGGGCAGGAACGGCTGGAGTATTACATGGAGGAATATCGGAAACGATGGGATACGCTTTCCAAGAAAGAGCAGGATACCTATAAAGATATGAAGATTGTCCAGGAAATGTACGCCAGAGGATACGAGTTTATGCCGGTGGATCTCTACCGGGCAAAAGCCCATCGCTTCCAGATTGTGGACGGCAGGCTGATGCCTGCGCTGGACACCATTGAGGGCCTGGGAGACAAGGCGGCGGACGCCGTGGTGCTGGCGGCCAGAGACGGGAAATTTCTGTCCAAGGATGATTTCCGAAGCCGGACCAAGGTCAGCGCCACTGTCATAGACCTGATGAGCGATCTGGGCATTTTCGGGGATCTGCCCCAGTCCAACCAGATTTCGCTGTTTGATTTTGTATAATGCCGGAAGGAGGAGCGATGAAAGAGCATTCGGAATTAAAATATCTGCAGTGTCTGGCGGAATTGTACCCCACCATTGCCAAAGCTTCTACGGAGATCATCAATCTCCAGTCTATCCTGAATCTGCCTAAGGGAACGGAACATTTTATTACGGATATTCACGGGGAATATGAGGCGTTTTCTCATGTGCTGAAAAACGGGTCCGGCTCCGTGAAAAAAAAGATCGATGATGTATTCGGACGGACCTTAAGCACCGCGGACAAAAACGCCCTGGCCACCCTGATCTATTATCCGCGGGAAAAGATGGATCTGGTGAAAAAGACAGAGAAAAATATGGATGAGTGGTACAGAATCACCCTGTACCGCCTGATCGAGGTCTGCAAGACCGTAGCCTCCAAATACACCCGCTCCAAGGTCCGCAAGGCTCTGCCCGGGGATTTTGCCTATGTCATAGAGGAACTGATTACGGAGAAAGCGGAGGTTCTGGATAAGGAGGCCTACTACAGCGCCATTGTGGACACCATTATATCCATTGGCCGGGCGGAAGAGTTTATTGTGGCCCTGGGAGAACTGATCCAGAGGCTGGTCATCGATCATCTGCATATTCTGGGAGACATCTACGACCGGGGGCCGGGGCCTGACCGGATTATGGACAAACTGATGTCGTACCATTCTCTGGACATTCAGTGGGGAAACCACGATGTGCTGTGGATGGGGGCGGCGGCAGGACAGCTGGCCTGCATCGCCAATGTGGTCCGCAATTCTGTCCGGTACGGGAATCTGGATCTGCTGGAAGACGGGTACGGGATCAATATGGTGCCTCTGGCAGCTATGGCCATGAAGGTTTACGGGGACGATCCCTGTCAGCTTTTTCAGATCAAGGCCAACGGCAGCGGTACTTCCAAAGATGACGAGATGAATCGGAAAATTCATAAAGCGATTGTGGTCATTCAGTTTAAACTGGAAGGACAGCTGATCCGGCGCAGAGGGGAGTTCGGCATGGAGAACCGAATGCTTCTGGATCGGATCGACTACGAAAGAGGAACGATTGTTCTGGAGGGAAAGGAATACCGCCTTCTGGATACGCATTTTCCCACCATTGATCCCCGGGATCCCTGCCGTCTTACGCGGGAGGAGGAGGATGTGATGGATCAGCTGAAATCTGCCTTTCTGCACTGCGGCAAGCTACAGCAGCATATGACCCTGCTTCTGAACCGGGGCAGTCTCTATAAGGTCTATAATAACAATCTGCTCTATCACGGCTGTGTGCCCCTGGATGAAAAAGGAGAATTTCTGAAAGTCAACGTATATGGAAAGGAATATTCCGGAAAAGCTCTCTATGACGCTCTGGAAAAGTATGTGCGGAAAGCATTTTTTGCTGTGGATGAGGAAGAACGGGAGAAGGGAAAAGATATCCTCTGGTTTATCTGGAGCTGTCCCAGTTCGCCCCTCTTCGGAAAAAATAAGATGGCTACTTTTGAGAGCTATTTTCTGGAAGAAAAAGAGTCCCATAAAGAAAAGAAGAATCCTTATTATTCCTTCCTGGACCAGGAGGAAGTCATGGATCGGATTCTGGCGGAGTTCGGTCTGGGGACAGACGCCCATATCGTCAACGGCCATGTGCCGGTGCTTCAGAGTTCCGGGGAAAGCCCGGTGAAATGCGGGGGAAAGGTGCTGGTCATTGACGGAGGATTTTCCAAGGCCTATCAGGCCAAGACGGGGATTGCCGGGTATACGCTGATTTACAATTCTTACGGCATGATGCTGGTGGCTCACATGCCTTTTACCTCTACCAGAGAGGCTATTGTCAATGAGACGGACATCCATTCCGAGCGGATCATGGTCAAGATGACCCCCCACCGGATGCATGTGGGAGATACGGATAACGGAAAAGCCCTGAAAGAACGCATCGGTGAGCTGAAGGAACTTCTGGAGGCTTACCGGAACGGATGGATTATTGAGAAAACCTGAAAATTCAAACTCCCCGGAAAAGCGGATTTTCCGGGGAGATCTAAGACAAATCTGCGGCTTTTGCAGCCATTTCACAGGACTTCCCTCAGCGCCTTCAGCAGCAGGCTGTTCTGCTCCGGATTCATAATGCAGAACCGGAAGTAATGGTTGTCCAGGAAAGGAAAGGTGGAGCAGTTGCGGATCATCAGCTTCTGACGAATGCAGTGGTCAAAGAGCTGATCCGCGTCGATGCCTTTCTTCAGGATCCTGGCCAGGATAAAATTGGCTGCAGGCGGATAGACCTTTACGGTATCCCAGGAGTCCAGGGTGTCATACATGCGCTTCCGCTGGGAAAGAATCAGGTTTCTGGTGTTTTCCATATATTCATGGTCCTGGAACATCAGACGTCCGGCAATCTCTGCCAGAGAACTGATGGACCAGGGGTTCTGCCGGGTATTGATGGTGCGGATCAGATCCTGGTTGCCGGTAACCGCGTATCCCAGCCGCAGGCCCGGAGCCGCGAAGAATTTTGAAGTGCCCCGGAGAATAATCAGATTGGTGTAATAATTCGTCAGGGACACGGAGGAGACAGCGTCTACCTGTTCCGAAAATTCCACGTAGGTTTCATCCACCATGACGAAGATTCCGTGCTGCAGGCAGGCGTCCAGGATCTGCCGCATCTCAGAGGCGGAGATGGCGGTGGAGGTGGGATTGTTGGGGTTGCACAGCACGGCCAGATCCAGGCTGTCATTTAAATGGCTGCAGAAATCCTGTACATCCATCTGAAATCCCAGTTCCTCCCGGAGAGGATAGTAAACCGTGGAGCCTCCCCCCAGGGTGATTTCTCTTTCGTATTCTGAATACGTAGGTCCCAGAATTATGGCCTTTTTCGGATGATAGGTCTGGATGAACAGGGAGATCAGTTCGGTGGAGCCGTTCCCTACAATAATATTTTCCGGCTGGCTGCCGGCATACTGGGCGATGCACTGCCGAAGCTCTTTATATTCCCGGTCCGGATAGACAGTGATGGCGTCCAGGTGCCGGGAGAGAGAATTTCTGAGTTTGCTGGAAATGCCCAGAGGATTGACATTGGCAGAAAAACTGATAATTTCTTCTTTTTTTATGTGATAGATCTGCTGGATTTTCTCCAGGTCGCTTCCGTGAAAATGGTCTTTGTGCTTTAACATTGGGGTTCCCCGCTTTCTGTAAACTTACGTTGCGCAGATATTCTTTGTAGTGTATACTGATATAGTAAAGCGGCAACAGCGCTAAGTCAAGTGATAAAAGGTCAGGTGGAGACTTTGAAAAAAAGGTTGGAAGAGCTGGCGCAGGGAAGTTTTTCCTGCCGGACGCCGGAATTAAAGGTGTCGGAGGAGAGACTGGAACTGAAGCTGCCGGCAGGAAAACAATATAGAGGTTCCGTCTCTGTAGGGGCAGAGGACGGGAGCAAAGTAAAGGGAATGGTGGTTTCTGATAACCATCGTATTTTAATTGCAAACGAAAAATTTTCAGGAAATACCTGCAGTCTGGTATTCGGGATTGACACCAAGGGCCTTCGGGCAGGTGATAAAATAGAAGGCAGCATTACAATTCTCAGCAATCTGGCGGAAAAGCAGATCCCGGTGCGGGCGGTTCTGGAGGAGGATCCTGCCCTGGCCGTTCCGGAAGACGCGGAAGCCCTGGATGATTTTGTCAAACTGTGTATGAAGGATCTGCGGGCAGGCTTCCATCTGTTTACCAATCCTATGTTTATCCGTATTCTCAACGGGAAAAACCGGCCTTTCCGGGCTTTGTACAAAGGCCTTTCCCACAACCCCGTCACCTATCAGCATATGGAAGAATTTCTGGTGGCGGCAGGCAGAAAGCAGCCGGTGCGCCTGAGTCTGGACAAACAGCAGAAAGCAGTCTATACCCTGGAGGTATCTCAGAAGGACACCCTGTATATTTACAAGAGTACCTGGGGCTATGTGCGGATGGAGATCCAGGTGTACGGCGATTTCCTGCAGATTGAGAAAAAGGTTGTGACCGCCGACGACTTTATCGGCAGAGTTTACGGGCTGGAATACATAGTGGACCGGAACAGGCTGGGGAAAGGGAAAAAATACGGCCGGATCCGTCTGAAAACCGTATATCAGACCCTGGATTTTGAAATAGAGGCTTCCGGCGAGGATGGAATGCGGCCTCTGAAAACTTCTTTTGAAAAGAGGGGAATTCTGAAACTGACGCGGGATCTTCTGCAGCTGCAGCTGCGAAAAATGGATTACCGGACCTGGTATGAGCAGAGCAGCCAGACGGTCCGGGAACTGCTGGAGGAAAACCATACCGCGGCGTTTCAGCTGTACCAGGCCTACCTGGCTTTCTGCAATGATGAAAATACCCGGGTTCTGGAGCTTTTGTGGCCCATGAAAGAGGGGACGCTCCCTCTGGAGAGTATTCGGGAGAAGGCAGGCTATCTCTATCTCGCCAAGCAGGCAGATCTGCTGCCCCGGGAAAAAAAGGAGATTGCGCCGGAACTGCGGAAATATTATCAGCAGCAGCCGGATGATTTTCTGCTTCTGTATTTCCTGCTCCAGGATGAACAGCTCTGCGACACCATGCCCTCCAGGGCCCTGTATGAGATGGAAGCGGCTTTTGAGCGGGGATGCACCAGTCCTTTTCTGTATCTTACGGCCTGGAGAATTCTGGAACGGCATGAGACGCTTCTGCGGAGGCTGTCTCCTTTTATGATTCAGGTCCTGCGGTTTGTCCAGAGAGAGAAAATCCTGACGGCGCCCCTGCTGGACCGGGCGGCTTACCTCAGCAGCCATCTGAAAGAATTTTCCGCGCCTGTCTATGAGCTGCTGACGGAGGGATACAGGACATTTTGCCAGCGGGAAGTACTGGAAGCTATCTGCGCGCTTCTGATGAAAGGCAATCCAATCAAAAAGGAATATTTCCCCTGGTACGCCCTGGCGGTAGAACAGGAGATCCGCATTACCCGGCTGTATGAGTACTATATGGAGACTGTTGACGGGGACAGCCGCCGGGAACTGCCCAGACAGGTAAAAATGTATTTTGTATACAATAATACCCTGGGAGAGCGCAAGAAGGCATTTCTCTATGCCAGTGTGATCCGGCATAAGGAGGAGGATCCGGCCAGCTATGAGAGCTATCGCGGCGCGATGGAGGCATTTGCCGAAGCTTCTCTGGAGAAGGAAAGAATAGATGAAAATTTTGCCGTTCTGTACCAGGAATTTCTCATGGAACCCAAGACCCGGGAACAGGGGGCAGCCCTGTGCCGGGTGCTGTTTAAAAGAAAGCTGGTCTGCGGCGATCCTAAGATCCGCCAGGTGGTAGTCTGCCATTACGCTCTGGGAGAAGAAAGGGTTTATCCCTGCCAGGAGGGAGCGGCGTATGTGGATCTGTACAGTGAAGACGCCAGTATTTTGTTTGAGGATGGCAAAAAACGGAGATTTGCCTCTACCGTTGAGTATTCATTGACGCAGCTGCTGGAGGAGAAAGAGGCTGCGGCCAGGTGTATGGATCTGGGAGTGGAGGATACAGGGCTGGAGCTGTACTGCTGCAAAGAAAAGGCCTGGCAGATGGAAGTGAATTCCAGAACCCTCAGCTGCTACGGCAGGGCGGCGGAAAATCCGGAGTTTACAGGGGAATACAGAAAACAGATCCGGATGAAACTTCTGGAATACTATTACAAACACAGGGATGAGCCTTTTCTGGCGCCGATTCTGAAAACCCTGGATATCCGCAGGTACGCGGCGGCGGACAAGGGAACCATGGCGGAAGTGCTCATTGACCGGGGGCTGTACGAGCAGGCCTTTGCCCTGGTATCCGAGTTCGGCTATGAGAGGATACCGGAGCAGAAACTGCTGCGCCTGGCCAGCCGCATGGTGCTCAGAAAAGAATTCGAAGAGGATGAGGAACTGCTGTGCCTGTGCAGCTATGTGTGCGCCCGGGGAAAATACGACGAGATGATCCTTACCTACCTGCGGGACTACTATCTGGGAACTCTGGAGAGCATGTGCAGTCTCTGGAAAAAAGTCCGGGGATTTAATCTGGAAAGCTATACTCTGGACGAGAGGATTCTGGTGCTGTCCATGTTTGTGCAGGGATATCCGGAACCGGAGGCGGAGATCCTGGACAGTTATGCCAGACAGCGGGGCAGCGAGAAAATTATACAGGCCTTTCTCAGCTATCTGTCCTCCGGATATTTTCTGGAAGGAAGACGGACGGAGAAAGAGATTTTCCGTTATCTGGAAAGAATCTATGAGTGGGGCTGGGAGATCAGCGAGGTCTGCCAGCTGGCGCTTCTGAAGCATTACTCGGAGCAGACGGCCTTCACAGAGCAGCAGGAGCGCCAGGCGCGGAAGCTTTTAAAGAAATTTAATGACCGGGGCCTGCGGTTTGGCTTTTATGCCCGCTTTCCTGCCCCCTGGACCCAGGCCTACCAGGTGGAGGATAAAATATTTGTAGAGAGACATTTCGCCCCCGGAAGCCAGGTGGTGATCCATTATCAGCTGCGGGGAGAGGGGCAGGAAAACGCCCGCTGGGTCAGCGAGCCTCTGAGGGATATGTTTCAGGGGATTTTTGTGAAGGAGTTTCTGCTGTTTTACGGGGAGACCCTTACCTGGTATCTGACAGTGACGGAAAACGGCCAAACCCGTGATACAGCCCGGGAACAGGTCTCGCTGACAGAGGTGGATACGGCCGGCAGCACCCGGTATAAACTTCTGAATCAGATGCTGGCGGCCAGAAAGCTGGGAAACAGAGAGCTTATGGAAAAAGCCGCCAGAAAATTTCTGTGGCAGGACGCGTATACCTCAGAATTGTTTTCTCTGAAAAAGTAGGAGTGACGGAATATGGAACCAAAGAATTTGATCGTGGGGATCGATCTCAACAGAAAAGAATCTCAGATCTGCTACTATGAGCGGAGCAGCCAGGACGCCGTGTCCGCTCCGGTGAAGGTGGGAAGCGCCAGAGTCACGTTTCCCACGCTGCTCTGCCGTCTTCCGGAAACCGGAGAATGGCGGTACGGGCTGGAGGCGGAGTATTTCGCGGAGCAGAAAAACGGCGTGCTTATTGACCGGCTGTATGATCTCTGCGCGGATGGGAATTCTTTTTCCGCGGAGGGGGAGACCTTTACCGGAGGGGAACTGCTGGCTGAGTTTCTGCGGCAGGTTCTGACCATGGTGGGGGTGGACAGGCCGGACCGGCAGACGGCGGGGATTATGATCACGGTTCCCCGTCTGACCAAACCTTTTGTCCAGGCTATCCGCAGGGCCTATGAGATCCTGGGAATTTCCCGCGGCCGGAGTTTCCTCCAGGATTACAGGGAGAGTTTTTATTACCATACCCTCTGCCAGAAGCAGGAACTCTGGGCCAGAAACGTGGGACTGTTCCTGTTTGGGGGGGAGGATGTGACTTTTTTCCGGCTGGATCTGAATTTCAGAACCAAGCCGGTGACGGCCTCTGTCCGGGAGGGAAAGACGGTTTCCCTCAAAGGGGATCCGAAGGGGAAGGATCAGAAATTTCACAGACTGATTGAGGAATCTCTGAAGGAGGAGCTGTATTCCAGCATCTATCTGGTGGGGGAGGGGTTTGACCGATCCTGGGCCCAGAAATCCACAGCGCTTCTGTGCCGGGGAAAGCGGAAAGTGTTTGCCGGGGACAATCTGTTTGCCCGGGGCGCCTGCTTTGCCGCCCGGGAAAAAGTGGAGGAGAAATCTCTGAAAAATTATCTCTACGCGGGAGACGCGCTGATCCGTTTCAATGTGGGAATGGATATGAAGATCAACGGCTGCCCTGCTTACTATCCCCTGGTGACCGCAGGGGTAAACTGGTATGAGACAGAGAAGGAGTGTGAGTTCCTTCTGGAGGGAACCAGCGCCCTGGTTTTTGTGGTCAGCAGTATGGAGGAGGGAAAACGGCGCAGATACGGTATGGCTCTGCCGGGCCTGCCGGAGCGTCCGGACCGGGCTACCCGGATCCGTCTGCATGTGGAATTTGATTCCCCGGACCGCTGCCGGATCACAGCGGAGGATCTGGGACTGGGAGAATTGTTTCCTGCCAGCGGCAAGGTCTGGCATGAGACCATGGAGGGCTGGTCATGAGCGGATATATTTTATGTCAGACAAAGAAGGCGGAAAATCCGTACTTTATAGAAAATATCGGGCTGAATATTTATTCCATAGAGGAGCTGTGCTACTATTTCAGCACAGACCTGCCGCTGCTTGACCATACGATCCTGAACCGGCAGCTGGTACAGTGGCTGTGGCAGGAACTGAACCTGAAGACCCTGGCCCAGAAACTGGCGCCCTTGCCGGACCGGGAATTTTCTGCCGGGGAATTTATTTTTCCGGTTTTAAAGGAAATCAATTATCTGAACCAGCAGGAATTCCGCAGACTGGAGGAAGCGCTGAAAAAACTGGAACAGGAGCCCGCCCCTGTGAGAGCCAAGCGCAAGGGGGATGCCCTGATGGCTCACAAAAAGTACACAAAAGCCATCAAGGCCTACGAGGAAATCCTGCGGAAGGATGAAAAAGACCGTATGGGAATCCAGCTGGCGGGGAATATTTATCATAACATGGGATGTGCCTACGCCAGGCTGTTCCAGATGGATGAAGCCTGCGCCTGTTTCCGAAAAGCCTACGAGATCCTTCACACAAAGGACGCTCTGATGACCTGCCTCTACGGGGTGTATCTGAAAGACGGGGAAGAAGCCTATGCCCGTCTGGCAGAGGAATTCCGGGTGGATGCCGGCACCAGACAGGAGGCGGACCGCCGGATTTTTGGGATTGTTCCTATGGAACTGCCGGAGAATCTGGACAAAGCCCTGGCGGACTGGACCGGGGAGTATCACCGGAATACGGGAGTAGGCGCGTAAAGGAGGCTGCCGCGTATGTGTACCTGTATTACCTTTATAAACAGAGATTTCTATTTCGGACGCAATCTGGATCTGGAATATTCTTTCGGGGAACAGCTGGTGATTACGCCCCGGAGGTATCCGTTTTTCTGGAGCAGAGAGGGGAAAACACAGGAGCACTACGCGATGATCGGCATGGGAGCGGCGGAACCCTCTTATCCGTTGTACGCGGAGGCAGTCAACGAGAAAGGCCTGGGTATGGCCGGACTGAATTTTCCGGGGAACGCCTGCTATCAGCCATACCGGGAGAATATGAAAAACGCCGCGTCCTTTGAGCTGATTCCCTGGATTCTGAGCCGGTGCGCCACGGTGCGGGAGGCGGAGGAACAGATCCGGAATCTGAATGTGACCGATGAATCCTTTGCGGAGCATATGCCTCCGGCGCCGCTGCATTGGATGCTGGCGGACCGGGAGCGGGCCATTGTGCTGGAAGCAGTGAAAGAGGGTCTGAAGGTGTACGAAAATCCGGTGGGAGTTTTGACCAACAATCCCCCCTTTGACTTTCAGCTTGCCAATCTCTGCAATTATATGAATCTGACCGCGCGTCCGCCGGAAAATCGCTTTGCCGGGGAACTGAGACTTACCGCCTATGGACAGGGCATGGGAGCTATAGGCCTGCCGGGGGACGCATCCCCGGCTTCCCGGTTTGTGAGGGCGGCTTTTTTGAAAGAAAATTCGGTCTGCGGGCAGGAAGAGGCGGACAATGTCACCCAATTCTTCCATATCCTGGATCAGGTGTCCATGATCCGGGGGGCTGTGGTGACGGCAGAGGGAAAATATGATATTACCGCCTATTCCTGCTGCGTCAACGCGGACCGGGGAATCTATTATTACAAAACTTATGAAAACAGTCAGATTCAGGCTGTGGATCTGCGCCGGGAGGATTTGAACCGGGAGGATCTGATCCGATATCCCCTGGAAAGGGAACAGAAGATTCGTTATATAAACTGAAAGGCGGAAATCCGGCAGAGGAAGGGAGAAATTGACATCCCCGCCTCTCCGGGCTATACTCTGAAGTGGTGCCGCTTTGGCGGCAATACAAAAGCTGCAATGAGGGAGAGAAAACAATGGAAAGAGAAAAATTCGCGTCCCGGCTGGGGTTTGTGCTGATCTCCGCCGGCTGCGCCATCGGCATCGGAAATGTCTGGCGTTTTCCGTACATCACTGGTCAGAACGGCGGAGGGTTTTTTGTGCTGTTCTACATATTCTTCCTGGTCGTTCTGGGAATCCCCATTCTGACCATGGAGTTTTCCGTGGGAAGAGCCAGCCGCAGAAGCGCTGTGAAAGCCTGTCAGCAGCTGGAAAAACCGGGGCAGAAATGGCATCTCCACGGAATCATCGCCGTGGCGGGCAACTATCTGCTGATGATGTTCTACACGGTGGTTACCGGCTGGATGCTCCACTATTTTTATCTGACTGCCAGCGGCCGGTTTGTGGGATCCACAACGGAAGAAGTGGAAGGCATTTTTAATTCCATGAACGCCAGTCCGGGAACGCTGACCTTCTGGATGGTAATCGTGGTGGCGGTAGGTTTCCTGATCTGCTCCATGGGGCTGAAAAACGGAGTGGAGAGGATTACCAAATGGATGATGCTGGCTCTGCTGGCCATTATGGTGATCCTGGCTGTCCGCAGCATTTCCCTGCCCGGAGCGGCGGAAGGACTGGAGTTTTATCTGAAGCCGGACGCTGGAAAACTGCAGGAGGTGGGAGTGGGCAACGCCATGGTGGCGGCTATGAATCAGTCCTTCTTCACCCTGAGCCTGGGCATCGGAGCCATGGCTATTTTCGGCAGCTATCTGGAAAAGAAAAGAGCCCTGCTGGGGGAGTCAGTGACGGTGGCGGCCCTGGATACTTTTGTGGCAATTACCTCCGGATTGATTATTTTTCCGGCCTGCTTTGCCTACGGAGTCAATCCTGACAGCGGACCTAACCTGATCTTTATTACGCTGCCCAATATTTTTACCCATATGCCGGGAGGAAGAGTCTGGGGAAGCCTGTTCTTTGTGTTTATGGCTTTCGCGGCTTTTTCCACCATCATCGCGGTGTTTGAGAATATTCTGGGATTCTGGGCGGATCTCTTCGGCTGGAGCAGGAAGAAGGCGGCCCTGGTCAACACGATTCTGATCATTGCGCTGTCCATGCCCTGTGTGCTGGGCTTTAACGTGCTTTCAGATTTCCACCCCCTGAAGGCGGGGAATACCATTATGGATCTGGAAGATTTCCTGGTGAGCAATCTGCTGCTGCCCTTGGGTTCTTTGTTCTATGTGATTTTCTGCACCAGCCGCTACGGCTGGGGATGGAAGAAATTCCGGGCGGAGGCCAACACAGGGAAAGGACTGAAGGTGCCGGAGGGGCTGCGCAGGTACTGCGCCTATGTGCTGCCCTGCATCGTGCTGGTGATTCTGATCTACGGCCTGGCAACCTATATGTAAGGATACATAAGATGAAATTAGACAAGGCAACCATGCGCAAAATTCAATGGCTCATCGTTTTTACAGTCCTGGTGATTTTCTGTTTTTTCAGATTTGACCTGGTGATGGCGCTGCTCCGGGGACTGGCCCGGCTGCTGACGCCCTTTGCCCTGGGAGCGGCCATGGCTTTCGGCATCAATCTGCTGCTGAGTTTTCTGGAACCCAGGCTTTTCGGCAACCGTTTCGCGGCGCGGCACAAATTTCTGCAGAAAATCCGCCGGCCGGTGAGTATTCTGCTGTCTGTTCTGATTATTCTGGGAGTGCTGGCCGCGGTGATCGGACTGGTAATTCCTCAGATTCTGGAAGCTCTGCGGAACGTGGTGGTCAATCTGGACGCCGCGGTGCCGAGGCTCCGGGAATGGCTGAACCAGATCCTGGCGGATTCCCCGGAACTTCTGGAGCCGGTCAACGAGTTCCTGAACCGGGATGTGGACTGGGCGGCACTGGTCCGGGAGATCGTCGGCTTCCTGAAATCCGGCAGCGCGGCGGACTGGCAGGGAGCCGTGGCTGCGGCCACAGGGTTCCTCAGCGGGATTTTCAGCAGCGTGTCCACATTTATGATCGCCTTTGTATTTTCCTGCTATATTTTGGGACGAAAGGAAAAGCTTTACAGCCAGGCGTCCCGGACGGTACATGCCTTTCTGCCGGACCGGGCCGCCTGGGGAGTGTCGAAGGTGCTGCATCTGTGCGAGGTAAAATTCGGCGGATTTATCACCGGCCAGTGCATGGAGGCCTGCATTCTGTTTGTGATCTACTGGGTGCCCATGGCCCTTGGGGGCTTTCCCTACGCGCCTCTGATCGCCGTGATTGTCTCCCTGCTGTCCTTCATTCCGATTTTCGGCTGCTATTTAAGCTGCGCCATCGGCGCGGTGCTGATTCTGACGGTGGATCCTCTGAAGGCGCTGATCTTTGTGATCCTGTTCGCGGTGATCCAGCAGATTGAGGGCAATCTTATCTATCCCAGAGTTGTGGGAGGCTCTATCGATCTGCCGGGGATATGGGTGCTGCTGGCAGTGTCTGTGGGCGGAAGTCTTTTCGGTATTATCGGAATGCTGGTATTTATTCCGCTGGCCTCGGTAGTGTACAGTCTGATGAGAGACGAAGTGAACAAAAGAACAGAAAGGAAGAAGCAGAAGCATGATACAGGATATCGCCCCCAAGACATATCACAATGAATATCGGGAAAAAGAGGCCTCCGGTTCCGATACGGTGCTGGTGTACCGGGGCCGGGAAGCCCTGGTGAAAAGGGATGACAAAGGGGAGATCCGCTTTCCCGTTTTCCGGGAGCTGGGAAAGCTCTGCCGGATTGTCACCTATCTCTTTGAGATCAGCGGGGAAAACTATTTTCTGGGAGAACTGCCGGGAGAACCGCCGGAGGGCTGGCAGTATGAGAACGTAAAAATCTTCCGGGTAGCAAGACCTAAAGACCGGGCCTTTGCCGGCATCACCGGCCACCAGCTCTTTGGCTGGTACGGAAACCATCAGTGCTGCGGCCGCTGCGGCGGAAAGATGGAACAGGATCACAAGGAGCGGATGCTTTACTGTTCCGCCTGCGGCAATCAGGTATACCCCACCATCAGCCCCGCGGTAATCATCGGGGTGATACATAGGGGAAAATTGCTGATGAGCAAGTACGCCGGGAGAGATTACAAGAAATTCGCGCTCATCGCCGGTTTCAACGAGATCGGGGAGACCATTGAGGAGACAGTGCACCGGGAAGTTATGGAGGAAGTGGGGCTGAAGGTAAAAAATCTCACCTATTACAAGAGCCAGCCCTGGTCTTTTTCCGGAACTCTGCTCATGGGATTCTTCTGCGAATTGGACGGGGAGGACGAGACGATCACTCTGGAGGAGGACGAGCTGTCGGAGGCCGGCTGGTATCTGCCGGAGGAAGTGCCTGAGGATGAGGAGGAGATCGCTCTCACCCGGGAAATGATGACGGTGTTTAAAGAGGGAAAGGTTTGTTTGAAAACCTTATAAACCTGAAATATGGGCCCGGAGCCGATTTCAATCGCGGCTTTCCGGGCCCTTGTTCTGCTTATTTCAGCAGATTGTCATTTTCAAAATAGTCGATGCGCATGGCGTGCCGGACATCCTGAAGGGTCTGGGACGCTTTTTCTCTGGCGGTTCTGCTGCCCTCCCGAAGGATCTCGTAAACTTCAGGCAGCCGCTGCTCCCAGTACTTCCGCCGTTCCCGGATGGGCTCCAGTTCCACCTGCAGTACCTGGTTCAGGAACTTTTTCACCTTGACATCCCCAAGTCCGCCCCGGCGGTAGTGATCCTCCAGTTCCTCCAGGCCGCTGTACTCCGGCAGGAATTCCGCGAAATGCTCCGGGCGGGAGAAAGCCTCCAGATAAATGAAGACCGGGTTGCCCTCCACTTTGCCGGGATCGCTGACCCGCAGATGATTGGGATCTGTGAACATGGACATAACCTTGGCGCGGATCTCTTCCGGTTCCTCGGAGAGATAGATGCAGTTCCCCAGGGATTTGCTCATTTTGGCCTTGCCGTCGATGCCGGGCAGCCGCAGGCAGGAGGCATTTTCCGGCAGCACGATCTTGGGATCCGTGAGGGTTTCCCCGTAGACGCTGTTGAATTTATGGACGATTTCTTTGCACTGCTCCAGCATGGGCAGCTGATCCTCCCCTACCGGCACAGCCGTTGCCCGAAAAGCGGTGATGTCCGCCGCCTGGCTGATGGGATAGCAGAAGAAGCCTACAGGAATGCTGGCCTCAAAATTCCGCATCTGGATCTCAGCCTTTACAGTGGGATTTCTCTGTACCCGGGAGACGGTCACCAGGTTCATATAATAAAAGGTAAGTTCCGTCAGCTCCGGCACCGCGGACTGGATAAACAGGGTGGATTTCTCCGGATCCAGGCCGCAGGCCAGATAGTCCAGGGCTACCTGCATGATATTCTGACGGACCTTCTCCGGGTGTTCCGCGTTATCAGTGAGGGCCTGGGCGTCGGCGATCATAATATAAATTTCGTCGTAGCGGCCGGAATTCTGAAGTTTTACCCGCTCTTTCAGGGATCCCACATAATGTCCCACATGAAGGCGGCCTGTGGGCCGGTCGCCGGTGAGGATGATCTCTTTCATATGTTGTGCTCCTTTAAAAATCAGAATGGTATCCGGATCCCTTTGGCTCCGGCAATATTCCTATTGATTATAATTTTAAATTTTATCAGTGTCAATAGAAAGAGGAGAGCCTCCCGCAGGGGGAGACCCTCCAGATTCGCGGAATCCCTTCAGTCCCCGCAGGGGCAGGGGCCGCTGAAGACCCGGGCGCTGAGCGTCAGGCTGAAGGCAGGGCTGACACAGTCGCCGTTTTCCTCATCGGAGGCGGACTGGGCGGCGGGGGTAAAGACAATGGGGGTTACCATTATGTCTTTCCGGCAGCGGCAGTGTCGGGCGGGAATATAGAAATCCTGGGTCTGACGCATGGTGGTTCCCGTTTCCGCGCCGGGCTGCTCCAGGCTGGCAGTGAGCTGGATGCAGCGGTCCGTCATCACATCCAGGATCTGGGCATTGATCTGGATGGAGGAGACGGGAGGCGCTCCGGCTACGGTAAAAAGCTCGTACCGGCGGCTGGTGCCGAAGGGAATTTCCGCGTCCAGGAAAATGGGAGCCGGAGCCTCACAGGAGTGTATCCCGCCGGAGGCGGAAGTCCTGTGCTGTCTGGCAGGCGTATGATTCATAAAAGATCCTCCTATATTAAGCAGGCTTTTTCAGAAGCCTTTTTACTTAGTATATTCGGCTCCTTCCGGTTTTGTGTCCGGCTGAGGAAGGCTTCCCCTGGGCCGCCGCACGGCGTTGTCATAAAAGCGGAAGTAATCCGGCCGGTGTCTGGACTGGGTAAACTCAAACATAACTCCATCGCTGATGTAGGTGTGTTTTACAATGAGTTTACGGCTTACTCGGGCATCGAGGGAGTCAGCAAGGAAGCGGTGAAAGCCGCGGCAAAAACCAATCAGAAGCCCCTGCAGAAAATTATGGGAGCCCTGGGAGAGATTTTCGCCCCTCTGATTCCTGCTCTGATCTGCGGCGGTTTGATTCTGGGCTTCCGGAACGTGATCGGCGAGATCCGCTTTTTTGAAAACGGAACTCTGACCCTGGCGGATGTTTCCCAGTTCTGGGCCGGCATGTACAGTTTCCTCTGGCTCATCGGAGAGGCGGTCTTCCATATGCTGCCGGTGGGTATCTGCTGGTCCATTACCAAAAAGATGGGAACTACCCAGATTCTGGGAATTATTCTGGGCCTGACCCTGGTGTCTCCCCAGCTGCTGAACGGCTTCAGCGTAGCTACAGCCACAGAGATCCCGGTGTGGGATTTCGGATTTTTCAAGGTGGAGATGATCGGCTACCAGGGACAGGTAATCGCCGCCATGATGGCCGGATTTATTCTGGTGTTCCTGGAAAAATTCTTTAAAAAGCACTGTCCGGAAGTAATCAGTATGATTGTGGTTCCTGTCTGCGCGCTGCTGCCGGCAGTAATACTCGCTCATACGATTGTGGGTCCCATCGGCTGGGCTATCGGCAACGCTATCGCCGAAGTGGTCAGAGGCGGCCTGCTGTCCTCCTTTGGCTGGCTCTTCGCGGGAGTCTTCGGTCTGCTGTACGCGCCTATTGTTATGACAGGACTTCATCATATGACCAATGCCATCGACAGCCAGCTCCTCAGCGTGGGAACCAAGACTACCATTCTCTGGCCCATGATCGCCCTGTCCAATATCGCTCAGGGTTCCGCGGTACTGGCCATGTCCCTGCTGCAGAAGAAGAATGAGAGAGCCCAGCAGGTCAATGTGCCTGCCTGTATTTCCTGCTATCTTGGAGTCACAGAGCCTGCCCTGTTCGGCGTGAACCTGAAGTATGGATTTCCGCTGATCTGCGGCATGATCGGATCCGCCATCGCCGCCATGATTTCCGTGGGATTCGGCGTACAGGCTCTGAGCATCGGCGTGGGAGGACTGCCGGGTATCCTCTCTATTGTGTCTGATTATTACGGATATTTTCTTCTGGCTATGGCGGTAGCCATTGTTATCCCCTTTGTACTGACCTTCCTGGTGGGAATGAAAAAACTTTCCCGGGAAGAGAGAGGCCGGCCATCCGGCGACTACTGTGCTTGTAGTGACAGAGGAAGGAGAGGCTAAAAATATCCGCTATCTCACGGGAATGGACTGCCGTTCCGCGGAGACCGCGATCGTGATCTTTGAGTAAAATCCAGCCAGGCCGGAGCCTGGGGAAAGGAGGAGTCAGTGACAGACTTCAGAAAAAGCACCGTATATCAGATTTATCCCAAATCCTTTTATGACAGCAGCGGAGACGGACTGGGTGATCTGAGAGGAATTACAGAGAAGCTGGATTATATCCGGGATCTGGGAGTGGATTATATCTGGATGACGCCCTTCTTTGTATCTCCGCAGAAGGATAACGGATACGATGTGGAGGACTATTACCGGATCGATCCCCGGTACGGCACCATGGAAGATTTTGAGGAGCTGTCCCGCCAGGCAGCCGCCAGGGGCATCCGGCTGATGCTGGATATGGTGTTCAATCACACCTCCAGCCGGCACCAGTGGTTTCAGAAAGCCCTGGCAGGGGATGAAACCTACAAAAATTTCTATATTTTCCGGAAGGGGAAGGCTCCCGGAGTGCCCCCCACGAACTGGGAGAGCAAATTCGGGGGCAGCGCCTGGGAATATGTGGAACAGTTCGATGAGTATTATCTTCATCTCTTCGACGTGTCCCAGCCGGACCTGAACTGGGATAATCCCCAGGTTCGCCGGGAGATCCAGAAGATCGTCCGCTTCTGGATGAAAAAAGGGGTCAAAGGCTTCCGCTTTGATGTGGTAAACCTTATCAGCAAGGGTTCCTTTGAGGATGACCTTCAGGGGGACGGCAGAAGATTTTATACGGACGGCCCCAATATCCACCGGTATCTGCGGGAACTCAACGAGACCACCTTCGGCACCGACGCGGAGATTGTAACGGTAGGGGAAATGTCCAGCACCACCCTGGAGAACTGCTATCAGTATGCCGGAGAGGACACCGGGGAACTGTCCATGGTGTTCAGCTTCCATCACCTGAAGGTGGATTTTATGGGCAATGAAAAGTGGGTGATGGTGCCCTTTGATTTCCAGAAGCTGAAGGACATTCTCTATGAGTGGCAGACCAAGATGGCGCGGCACAGGGCCTGGAACGCGGTATTCTGGTGCAACCACGATCAGCCCCGGGTGGTGTCCCGCTTCGGCAATACAGAAAAGTACTGGAAGGAATCTGCCAAAATGCTGGGAACCGTGATACACTGTATGCGGGGAACTCCCTATATCTACCAGGGGGAGGAACTGGGCATGACAAATCCCGGATTTACGGATATCCGCCAGTACCGGGACGTGGAAAGCCTGAACCATTTCCGGATTCTGCAGGAGAAGGGGCTTTCCCGGGAAAATGCCTATCAGATTCTGGCCATTCACTCCCGGGACAACAGCCGTACCCCCATGCAGTGGACGGCGGGCCCCCATGCAGGATTCACCGCCGGCGAGCCCTGGATCCAGGTGACAGACAATTACAGATATATCAACGCCCAGGCGGAGCAGGAAGATCCGGATTCCATTCTGAATTATTACCGGAAGCTGGTGCGGCTGCGGAAAGAGTACGATGTGATCGCCCGGGGAGAGTTTGAACCGCTGGATGTGAGAAACCCTTCTGTTCTGGTGTATAAGCGGCTCCTGGAAGGAGAGGAACTCCTGGTGATCTGTAATTTTTACGGAAAGGAAATTTCCTGGAGCTGCGGGGAAAATCTGGAAAGCTTCCGCTGCCTTCTGGGAAATTATCAGGAACAGAAGATTGACGGGGAAACAGCAGCCCTGAGGCCTTACGAGTGCATGGTGCTGTACCGCGAAAAGTAAATTTTTCTGCCCAAGAGGCAGATTGTAAAAATGAAAGGAGAAAAGGAATATGAAGACATTTAACTACACCATTCAGGATGAACTGGGGATCCACGCGAGACCGGCCGGGGTTATGGTAAAGGAAGTAAAGAAATTCCAGTCCAAAATTACCATTCAGGGCAACGGCAAACAGGCGGATGCCGGAAAGCTGCTGGCTGTCATGGGTATGGGAATTAAGAAGGGAATGGAAGTAACCGTTACGGCGGAAGGGCCCGATGAGGCGGAAGCCGCCGCGGCTCTGGAAGAATTTTTTAAAGCAAATTTCTGATCCGGCAGGGAGGCACAGGCCATGGAAACCTACACAGGAAAATCAATTTTAAAGCGGATCGCGATTGGAAAGATGAGATTCTATTCCAAGGGCGAACAGATGGTACAGCGCAGGACGGTCTCAGACCCGGAGGCCGAGCTGGCCAGGTATGAGGAGGCCAGGGAAAAGGCCGTGTGTCAGCTTCACGGCCTTTACGAAAAGGCCTTAAAAGAAGTAGGGGAGACGGGAGCGGCCATCTTTGACGTTCATGCCATGATGCTGGAGGATGATGATCTGAACGATTCCATCCGCAACATGATCCAGTCTCAGAAGATTAACGCGGAGTATGCCGTGGCCGTCACCGGGGACAATTTTTCCAAGATGTTCGCGGAGATGGAAGATGAATATATGCAGGCCCGGGCCGCGGATATTAAGGATGTGGCGGAGCGGGTGGTGAATATCCTCTGCGGCCGGCACGATGCCGGCGATCTGGGAGAAGAGCCGGTGATTCTCATTGCCAGAGATCTGGCTCCCAGCGAGACTGTTCAGATGGACAAGTCCAAACTGCTGGCCTTTGTCACGGAGCTGGGATCCGCCAATTCCCACACGGCGATTCTGGCCAGAACCATGAATATCCCGGCCCTGATGGGAGTTCCGGTGGGAGAAGAACTGGACGGCCGGATGGGCATTGTGGACGGGGAGACGGGAACACTGATCGCGGATCCGGAGCCCCAGGTACTGAAGCAGTATGAAGAAAAGAAACAGGAAGAGGAACGGCAGAGAGAACTTCTGCAGACCCTGAAGAATAAGGAGGATGTGACCCTGGACGGGAAGCATATCCGGCTCTATGCGAATATCGGCAGCGTGGGAGATACGGCTAAAGTGCTGGCCAACGACGCCGACGGCATCGGCCTCTTCCGCAGTGAATTTCTGTATCTGGAAAAAAGCGATTATCCCACGGAAGAAGAGCAATTCCAGGCGTACAAGGCTGTGGCGGAGACAATGGCCGGAAAGAAAGTAATTATCCGCACCCTGGATATCGGCGCGGACAAGCAGGTGGACTATTTCCATCTGGACCGGGAAGACAATCCGGCCATGGGCTACCGGGCCATCCGCATCTGCCTGGATCGGAAGGAAATCTTCCGCACCCAGCTGAGAGCCATCTACCGGGCCAGCGCCTATGGAAACATCGCCGTTATGTATCCTATGATTATTTCCGTAAAGGAAGTCAGAGAAGCCAAAGCCATGGCGGCCCGGGTGGAGGAGGAGCTGAAAGCTCAGGGCATCCCCTTCGGGCAGGTGGAGCAGGGGATTATGATTGAAACTCCCGCCGCTGTGATCATCAGCGATCTGCTGGCGCAGGAGGTAGATTTCTTCAGCATCGGCACCAACGACCTGACCCAGTATACCTTAGCCATTGACCGTCAGAACGCCAGGCTGGACAACATTTACGATGCCCATCATCCGGCGGTGCTGCGGATGATCCGCACGGTCATTGAGAACGGCCACCAGGGAGGCTGCTGGGTAGGTATCTGCGGAGAACTGGGGGCGGATCAGAGCCTTACGGAAACCTTCCTGCGGATGGGAATCGATGAACTGTCAGTGACTCCGGCGGCAGTGCTGCCGATCCGGAAAATCATCCGGGAGACAGATCTGGGAACAGAAAAGTAAATACAGGGAACAGAGGGAACGCGGCAGCGGGCCGGTGTCAGGGAAACAGGACGCCGGTCCGCTGCTGTATGTTCTGCGGGAAAAGACGGGACCTTAATCGGAAAATTTTTCGGATTGTAATAATCATTCGCTTTGGGTGTTTCAGAACAGGCTGCGCAGTGAATCGGGTGCAAGGATAATAGAATTGTCAAAAGTTATATTCGTCAAAAAGAGAAAAACTTTGTTGCGACAGGTCTAGAAATCAGTACCGATATGCGCTACAATAACTTGTACAAATGCTACAAGCTGCATTTCACGAGGAGTTGAGGTAACGGAATGCTCAAAAACAATATAGAAGTAGATGTAAAGGTTAAGTGCATAGAGAAGAAAACGACACAGGCGGAGCTTGCGAAAGAAATCAGCATCACACCTTCTTATGTGAACAGGTTGATAAGGAAGAACGAAAATGTGGTCAATAAGACATTTCTCGCGATGATGGAAGCACTTGGGTATGATGTGGAATTGACTTATGTAAAGCGGGAGGAATAGGAGATGGCTTTCGACTTTAAAAAGGAATACAAAGAGTTCTATATGCCAAAGAATAAACCTGGCATCGTTACCGTGCCGAGCATGAATTATATAGCGGTTCGCGGACAGGGCGATCCGAATACAGAAGATGGAGAATACAAGCAGTCTATCGGACTGCTTTATGGCATTGCTTTCACCATCAAGATGAGTAAAAAGGGTGATCATCAGATTGATGAGTATTACGATTATGTTGGCCGCCGCTGGAGGGCTTTTGGTGGCAGGATGGCGCGGACGGCATTGATTACGCCCATAAGGAAAATTTCAAATGGATCTCCGTCATTCGACTTCCTGATTTCGTTACAAAGAAAGATTTTGAATGGGCGGTCGCGGAAGCCACAAAGAAAAAGAAAACCGATTTCTCCAAGGCTGAGTTTTTTACCTATGACGAGGGCGAATGCGTTCAGTGTATGCACATCGGACCCTATGATGATGAGCCAGCTACTGTCGCACTTATGCACGAGTATATGGAGAGCCAGGGGTATGCTCTGGATATTACGGACAAGCGCCTGCATCATGAAATCTATCTCAGCGATGCAAGGAGGGTCGCTCCTGAAAAGCTGAAAACTGTGATCCGACATCCTGTCAGGAAAATATAGGAGTAATTGAGATATGAAAACTGTGTTTTTGCATGGATTAGGACAAAACGCTCATGATTGGGACGCGGTAATCAATTGTGCAGCCTTACCGGAAGTCGATTGTCCGGAGCTTCTTGCGCTTACAAAGGAAGAAGGAACATATTCTGCTATTATAATGGGACTGGAAAAACGATATGCGGACACGAAGGAGCCTCTTCGGCTCTGTGGTCTTTCCCTGGGAGCGATTCTGGCACTGGACTATACAATACGACACAAAGAAAAGGTGGATTCGCTGATTCTGATCGGCGTACAGATAAAGGTTCCGACTCTGCTCATTGACATTCAAAATCTGATATTTCGCTGTATGCCAAAGAAAGCTTTTTTAGATATGGGTGTTTCAAAAGAGAGTATGATCCGGTTGTCTCATTCCATGCGCTCTCTGGATTTTACTTCCGGCCTGAAAGAAGTAAAATGTCCTGTGAAGATTCTGTGCGGAGAGAAAGATAACGCAAATCTGAAAGCTTCGAAACAGCTTGGCAGGCTGCTTCCGCAGGCAGAATTGCACATAATTCCTGGTGCAGGACATGAGATAAACAAATGTGCGCCGGAGGTCATAGCAAAGATACTGAAGAACTGATATGGAGAGGGCAATCATGGTAACTGATAATGACAGAGCATATGTAATTCGAGAAATCCGCAAGGACGAGTTTGTATTGCTAAAAGATTTTCTGTATGAGGCAATCTTTATTCCGGAGGGTGTAACTCCGCCGCTCAGAAGTATCCTTGACCAGCCGGAGCTGCGAGTATACATAGACGATTTCGGTTCCCGGAAAGGGGATCATTGTCTGGTGGCTGACTGCGATGGAAGCGTGGTGGGCGCTGTGTGGACAAGAATCATGAACGATTACGGTCATGTAGACGATGACACGCCATCCTTTGCGATTTCTTTGTATAAGGAGTACCGTGGGAAGGGTATTGGCATCCAGATGATGGTTCAAATGTTGGAGTTATTGAAAATGCAGGGATATAAGCGGGCGTCTCTGGCGGTGCAGAAAGCCAACTATGCTGTAAAAATGTACAAGCGGGTAGGATTTCAGACTGTGGATGAGAATGAGCAGGAATATATCATGGTGTGTGAGTTATAGGGAGGGGCAGATCTTTTGGAGAATAAATGGCCTAACGCCGGAAATAATAGCATTATGGAAGGGTATGTAAAAACAGATGATATTTTTAAAGATATGTGTGGATTATTGAGTCCTCACAAAAAGCCGCATACCAGGCGGTAAACACAACCCTTGTTCGAAGAAATTGGCTCCTGGGATATCGGATTGCCAGTGAAGAAATGCAGGGCGAAGACAGAGCAAGATACGGTGCTGAAATCATAAAGAAGCTGGCAAAAGAATTGTCAGCGGAGTATGGAAAAGGATATACGAAGACCAACCTGTATAGTTTCTATTCTTTTTATAAGACGTATCCTGAGATTTTCCACTCACCGAGTGGAAGATCTGATAAGTTACTTTCCTGGACGCATTATAGGGATTGCTGCAGGTTAAAGATCCAAAAGCCCGTGCCTGGTACGAAAAAGAAGCAATTGAACAAACCTGGGGGTCCGTACTTTACAGCGAAATATTTCTTCCCAGTATTACTACCGTATGCTCCAAACACAAAAAGCGATTTTTTTCTCCAGCAAAAAGAAAAGAATGACAGCGAGACTTAATTGCACGGAGAGGTATTTGACATCCGTCCCCGCAGGGGGTGTTCAAAATGATATATTTCATGGATTTGATATGGACCGCACCATGCTGCGGATCGGCGCCATGAATATGATGACCCACGGGGTGGAGAATCCTTTTATCGAATACCGGGACAGCTTTTCCGATCAGAATTCGGACAGAGAAAAATATACCCTGATTTTGGCTAATCCGCCTTTTAAAGGCAGTTTAGACTATGACACGGTTTCTGCCGACCTGCTGAAAATATGTAAGACAAAGAAAACCGAACTCTTCAAACGGGCGGAGGTGCAGGACAATGATATTCCCGGTATTCTTCAGCGCTTTAAAAGCCGGGAACAGGAGAAAGAGCGCAAACGAACAGAACAGTCTTTCATGGTAGATAAAAAAGAGATTGTGGAGAACGAATACGATCTTTCCATCAACAAATATAAGGAGATCGAATATGTTCCGGTAGAATATCCGCCTACGGAAGAAATTATGGCGGATATCTATCAGCCGGAGAAAGAAATCAAAAAGAATCTGGATGAATTGAGTGAGATGTTAAAAAAGAATAATAAATTCGTATCTGCCATACAAAACTCTCTTGAAAAGACACAGCAGCTTTTTAATAATTTGATGCAGAAGTATTTCGGATGAGGAGAACGCAAAATGATGACAGTTTACCACGGAGGAATGGCTGGATTTTATCATTGACTGCAGAAGCGGAAAGCCACACAACTATGATATTGTAATAGGAGCAATGGCAGATGATCAGATTTACAACTATATTTCCGATTATATGGATGAGGTCATTACCAGAGAACAGTTTTGGGTACTGGCGAAATTTAAGTATCCAACTTACCAGATTAATTTCTGTACAGATCCGGCATTGAAATGTCTGCGTTATCGAGGATATGAGGAGGTGAAATAAGCTTGGGAGCGGAAGGAAGAGAGTCGGCCAAAGATAATGATCTGTTTTTTACATGCAGTCTGATTGATTATATTGCAAGAAAAACTAGAAATAAGCGATCAGATATTGTAAAGGCTTTAGGTCAGGAACGGCTGGAAAAAATTTATGAGCTGGCGGATGTCTATCACAGTGATAATATTGACCGGGTAAGTGACGATTTTATTGAAGAGGCGCATATAAGCAATGGGGATTTTGATAATGTAGGCGACTGTCAGTATGCGATTCCCTCTCACTGGGATATCGGAAAAGTGTACAAGCGTCTGATTAAAAGAGTGTCAGAAGAAAATCATATAGGAAGGATAGAAGCTTTGCAAAAAGTGTATAACTCCTTTATCAGCGATAAGATCGATGACTATAACAGCAGTGTGTATTATGAAAATCCGTCCTATATATATGAATGCTTTAGAGAGAATAAAATGCTTTGACCCTTTACAAGCAGAGTTTCAGACAAGGTAAACATTCTATGCTATACTCTTGTAAAAAAGGGGTACAGGCAGCATGGAAGAAAAACTTGTGAATATCATTAGATTGATCTGCTTTATTCTACCGGAATTCGTGTAGGGGAATTGGTAAATCTGAATATCGAAAATGTTAATTTAGAACAGAGGGAACACCCATTGAACAGGCAAAAAAAATATTAGGTCATCCTCAAATTGATACCACCATGCAGTATTATGACAAGCAAATTCTTATGACAAGTTGCCCTGGCGGATATACAGTTTTGCTGAAATATCCGCCCGAACAACTTTCCATAATTAATGCATCAATCCATTAAGCCAATCCAGAAGAGATTTGTCTTCG
>DVKB01000034.1 GCA_018716305.1 Candidatus Scatomonas merdigallinarum | reverse complement strand
GCGGAGCCTACTCCGTATCTGGATTCGAAGGAACTGGAGGAAGAGAAGATTTACAGATATGAATATGTAGTGGACGACTGTACCTGGTCGGAAGCTTTTCGGAAGGCCAAGGATCGGGGAGGTTATCTGGTCCGGATCAATACAAAGGAAGAATTCGACCGGATTGTGCAGGAAATCACCGCTCAGGGACTGGATAAGATTCAGTTCCGCATCGGAGGCCGCCGGGATCCCGCCTCCAGAGAGTATTACTGGGTGGATGAGAACAATCAGATGTCCGGCGAACAGGTGAACGCTCCGGATTACTGGTGCAGCTCTGTCTGGCTGGAAGGAGAGCCCAGCTTCCAGGACGGGACGGTGCAGGAAGCATATCTGGACATTTGCTTTATCCGTTCGGAAAACCGCTGGGTCATGAATGACGTGCCGGATGATATCCTCGCGTCTGTCTCCTACTACAGCGGACGGCTGGGTTATATTGTAGAGTATGAGGACTGAATCATGAGAAAGAAAACCATCGGTATGATTTCGGCCTGTATTTTTCTGGCCGGGCTTGTTATTCCCGGGTGCAGCCGGACGCCGGAAACCCGCAGCCATTCAGGCAGTGAAGTTTTCCAGACAGGGCAGAGCTCTGTTCCGGAGAAAAAGGAGACGGAAGCGCCGGAAGAGACACCGGTTCCCACCGAGGATCCTCAACAATCTGCCGAAGGAGAAGCAGAGGATCCTGTGCCGGCTGCAAATCAGGATCCGGAGGCTGAGATCCGGGAATATCTCTCCCGCATGACCGCGGAGGAAAAGGCGGCGCAGCTGTTTTTTGTCACGCCGGAGAGTCTTACCGGAGCAGATCTGGTTACCGCTGCCGGAGAAACCACCCGGCAGGCTTTTGACGCGATTCCCGTGGGGGGATTGGTCTATATGGCACAGAACCTGGAATCAGAGTCCCAGGTTCGGGAGATGCTGGAAAACGTCCAGACTTACAGCCGGGAACGCCTGGGACTGCCGGTGTTTACAGGTGTGGATGAGGAAGGAGGAACCGTCACCCGGATCGGCGGCCGGGGAAATTTTGACGTGCCCTGGGTAGGAGATATGCGGGATGTGGGCAGCACCGGCGATTCGGCTCTGGCCTATGAAACCGGAGTAACCCTTGGCACCTATCTGAGGGATCTGGGATTTAATGTGGATTTCGCCCCGGATGCGGATGTGCTCAGCAATCCGGAAAATGAGGTGGTTCGTTACCGCTCCTTTGGCAGCGATCCGGCTCTGGTGGCGGAGATGGCCGCCGCGGAACTTAAGGGTCTGAAGGAGCAGGGAGTGCTGGGATGCTATAAGCATTTTCCGGGCCACGGCGCCACTGCGGGAGATACCCATGCCGGCTATGCCTATACAGATAAAACCCTGGAAGAACTCATGTCCTGCGAACTGATCCCCTTTCAGAGAGGCGTGGAGGAAGGGGTATCCATGATTATGGCCGGGCATATTTCCCTGCCCCCTGTGGTGGGCGATGATACGCCGGCCTCTCTGTCCTCCACTATGATTACGGAGGTTCTCCGGGGGCAGATGGGCTATGATGGAATCGTGATTACCGACGCCATGAATATGGGCGCCATCTCCCAGTCCTACAGTTCCGGCGAGGCGGCAGTCCGGGCAATTCTGGCAGGCGCGGATATGATCCTCATGCCCGGGGACTTTTCCTCCGCCTACGCAGGCGTCCTGGAAGCGGTAGAAAATCAGACCATTTCCATGGAGCGGCTGGATGAGTCTGTGGCGAGAATTCTGCGGGTAAAACTGGGGCTGCCGTCATAACATTGCCGTCAGGATAGAACGGGCATAGGCGGCAAGGGCCTCCCTGTCTTCCAGGAAGGCGTCATGGAAGGAAAACCAGGAGGGAGAAGAGCCGTATTCCAGGTAAAATTCCGGCTGAAACAGGGGAACGGGCTGGGGAAGAAAGGTTCCTTTGGTCCGCTGATAGCAGGTGCGGGCGGATGCTTTCCGGCGGCAGTTTTTGTCTACGTAGACGCCGACGCTTTTGTGAATGGCGCAGTCCTCCAGGGGAAGATAATAATACTCTTTCCAGTTTGGGAAGAAATGCTTCATTTCCCCGGAAAATGTTTCCGCTGACAGCACGGCCTTCCTTTTGCCGGCACGCAGCCGGTAGGGAGGAACATCCAGGGACAGGGGAACCGGAAGAGGATAATTCAGGGAGAGGGAGAGAATCAGCTCTCCCTTTTTTAATTCTGCCTGCTCCGGAACCGCGTCTCCCCGGCGGAGATGGTCAAAGCCCATCAGCGGCAGCAGTTCCGCCAGCCCCAGCACATCATCGTGATTGTGGAGCAGGAGGAGCTCCAGAAGCTCTGGTGAGGCGGTTTTCAGATATTCCTCATAGCAGGAGATCAGTTCCCCGCCGCTGCAGACATCTTCTCTGGAAATGCCCAGAAATTGTTCCGCGTCCTTCTGTTTCAGGGAAGGAAGCCCCAGGGGCTTCTGCCAGGGACGGAAGATCCGGTACAGATCCAGACTTTCCTTGGAAGACAGGGGATCGGGCAGTTTATAGTCCTCATATTTATGCTTCAGATAGGGCAGATCAAAGGTCTGGCCGTTATAGTGGATCACGGAAGAAAAAGGCTCCAGAAAAGCAGAGAAAGACTGCAGGAGGCTAAGCTCCTCCAGAGGATTTTCCAGAAACCATTGTTTTAAGTTCCAGGCGTTTCCTGAAAAATAAAGAGCGCCCATCAGATAAAGACGGGAGCGGCGCCAGGAGAGGCCGGTGGTTTCGATATCGAAAAATACGGAATCCCGGTAAAGATTCAGATAAGAAATTGTGGAACACTCCCTAAATAAGGCTTTCTTTTCTCTGATAATCATAGCGTTTTCCTCCTCTTCGTGGTATAATAGCACAGAATTCGCGGGATGAAAAGAAATCAGGAAATTTTCCTGCCGCGAAGATTGCAAAAAGGATGGGTAAAAAAATGAGAAAATCAGGATTAAGGACGTTTCGGGGAGGCGTGCATCCGGAGGACGGGAAAGCACTTTCCGCGGCCCGGGCGCTGACCCCCATGGAACCGGGAGAACTGCTTTTCTATTCTCTGTCTCAGCATATCGGCGCGCCGGCCAGGCCGACGGTGGCCAAGGGAGACCATGTGCTGCGGGGACAGAAGATAGCGGAAGCGGGAGGCTTTGTTTCAGCCCCGGTTCATGCCAGCGTATCCGGTACGGTAAAGGAGATCAAAAAGATGCGCATGCCCGCCGGCAATACAGCAGATTGTATTGTGGTGGAAAATGACGGAGCTATGCGGGAGACTGCCTTTGAGCCGGCGGATTACACCCAGCTTTCGGGAAAGGAGATACTGGAGAGGATCTCTGACGCCGGAGTAACAGGAATGGGAGGCGCGGGGTTCCCGACCCATGTAAAGCTGTCCCCGAAGGAGCCGGAGAAAATCGATTACATACTGATCAACGGAGCAGAGTGTGAGCCGTATCTGACCAGTGATTACCGGAGAATGCTGGAAAATCCGGAAATGGTGGCGGAGGGGCTTAAGATTCTGCTTCACATTTTTCCGGGAGCCAGAGGCGTCATCTGCGTGGAGGACAATAAAAAGGACTGCGCGGCAGCTCTGGAAAAGGCTTTGAAAGGCTGCGGGAATATCCGCATTCAGCTGCTGAAAACCAAGTATCCCCAGGGAGCGGAGCGGATGCTCATCTACGCGGTTACCGGGCGGAAAATCAATTCGTCTATGCTGCCGGCGGATGTGGGATGCATTGTGGATAACGTGGAGACAGCGGCGGCTGTGTACCGGGCAGTGGCCCTGGGAGAGCCGGTTATGGACCGCACTATGACTGTCAGCGGAGATGGGGCGGCAAAGCCGGGAAATTACATCGTTCCTACGGGAATGCTGTTCCGGGAAGTGCTGGAAAAAGCCGGGGGAGCCAAGGGGGAACCTGAGAAAATGATTGCCGGAGGCCCCATGATGGGCAATGCCTTGTTCAGCCTGGAAGTTCCGGTGACCAAGACCTCCTCCGCTCTGCTTCTGTTTGGAAAGGACCCGGTATCGGAGCAGACTCCTTCCGCCTGCATCAACTGCGGGCGCTGTATGGAGGCCTGCCCGGGCCAGATCCTGCCTGCCAGGCTGGCGGTGTTCGCCGACCACGGCGATGAGGAAAAGTTCCTGAAATATCACGGAATGGAATGCTGTGAATGCGGGTGCTGCAGCTTTGTGTGCCCGGCGAAACGTCAGCTGTCCCAGTCCATTAAGTCCATGCGCCGGCTGCTGCTGGCCAAGAAAAAGAAAGGGTGAGAGGGGAGTACCATGGAAAAGTTACTGCATGTTTCTTCTTCGCCCCACATCCGTTCCCGGGTGAAGACAAGTTCGATTATGTTTCTGGTGATCCTTGCCCTGCTCCCGGCGGCCTGTGTGGGCATCTGGGTGTTCGGGCCCTATGCGGCGGCGGTGCTGGCGGTATCCGTCGCCTCAGCGGTGATGACAGAATATATATATGAAATGCTGATGCGCCGTCCGGTGACCATCAAAGACGGAAGCGCTGTGGTGACAGGCCTGCTGCTGGGAATGAATCTTCCGGTGTCGGTGCCTTTGTGGATGCCTGTGATCGGCAGTGTGTTCGCCGTTTTGGTAGTAAAACAGCTTTTCGGAGGTCTTGGACAGAACTTTATGAATCCTGCCCTGGCGGGACGCTGCTTTCTGCTGATTTCCTTCAGCGCCAGAATGACGGATTTCAGTGTGAGCTCTCAGACCGCGGCCAGGATCGTGGACACGGTTTCCGGAGCCACCCCGCTGGCGGAACTGAAAGCCGGGGGCAGCGCGGATCTTTTAAGCATGTTTCTGGGAAATACCAGGGGAACCATCGGAGAGACCTCCGCTCTGGCTCTGCTGATCGGCGGTATTTTCCTGGCGGTGATGGGAGTCATCCGGCTGTGGATTCCCCTGCTGTATCTGGGGAGCTTTTCAGCGTTTGTGCTGATCTTCGGGGACCATGGATTTGACCTTCCCTTCCTGGCGGCGGAGCTTCTGGGAGGCGGCCTGATGCTGGGGGCCTGGTTTATGGCCACGGACTATGTAACCAGTCCCATTACCAGGCGCGGACGGATCGTATATGGAATCCTGCTGGGAATCATGACCGGTCTGTTCCGTTTCTTCGGCGGTTCCGCGGAGGGAGTTTCCTATGCCATCATCTTCTGCAACCTTCTGGTGCCGCTGATCGAGCGGCTGACGCTTCCCGGAGGCTTCGGATGCGGAAAAAAGAAGGGAGGAAAGAACGCATGAAAACCATTGTAAAAAATACACTCTCCCTGACAGCCTTCACCCTGGTCATGGGAATTCTGCTGGGGGTGGTCCACTATGTAACGGCAGAGCCAATCCGTCTGCAGGAACAGAAAAAAGTGGAGGAAGCCTACCGGAATGTTTTTCCGGAGGCGGACCATTTTGAAGATCTGGAGATGGAGGCGCCTCTGGCAGACAGACTGAACGAAGCTCTGACAGAAAGCGGCCACAGCCAGGAACGCATTGACGCCGCGGCCCAGGCTCTGGATAAGGAAAATCAGTTTCTGGGCTATGTTCTGACGGTGACCACCGCCCAGGGCTACGGCGGAGATATTCAGCTGACCATGGGCGTGGCGGCGGATGGAACAACAGAAGGGATCGCCTTCCTCTCTATCGAGGAGACCGCGGGACTGGGAATGCGGGCGGATACAGAGGAGTTCCGCAGTCAGTTCAGCGGAAAACAGGTAGATTCCTTTGCCTACTCTAAAACCGGAGCGTCCGGGGACAATGAGATCGATGCCTTAAGCGGCGCCACGGTTACCACCAACGCGGTTACCAGCGCGGTAAACGCCGGGCTGACCGCGTTTCAGACCCTGCAGGAAGAAGGAGGGGAGACGGAATGAAAGCAAATACACCTATGGAACGGCTGTATAACGGAATCGTAAAAGAAAATCCCACCTTTGTCATGATGATCGGCATGTGTCCCACCCTGGCGGTCACCACCTCCGTGATCAACGGGGTGGGCATGGGCCTGACGACCACAGTGATTCTGACCCTGTCCAATCTGATGATCGCGGCTCTGCGCCGTTTTATTCCGGACGGAGTGCGGATGCCGGCCTATATCGGCGTGGTGGCTTCCTTTGTGACTATTGTAGAGTTTCTGCTGCAGGCCTACATCCCCAGCCTCAATGACGCTCTGGGAATCTATATTCCTCTGATCGTAGTAAACTGTATCATTCTGGGGCGGGCGGAGGCCTACGCCGGAAAAAATCCGGTGCTGCCCTCTATTTTTGACGGGCTGGGCATGGGCCTTGGGTTTACCATCGGCCTGCTCTCCATCGGAGCGTTCCGGGAACTGCTGGGCTCCGGAACCCTCTGCGGATTCCGGATTATGCCCGAGGCCTATGAACCTGTAAATATCTTTATTATGGCTCCGGGAGCCTTCTTCGTCCTTGCGCTGCTGGTGGCGTTTCTCAACAAAATGCGGAGCAGGAAGCCGGGAGCGCAAAAAAGACATGACTGCACGCAGGGATGCGGGAGCTGCGGCAATATGGCCTGCGGGGGCCGGGAAAGGCAGGGGAGTGAACAATGAGAGAACTGATGATGATCGCCATCGGCGCGGCGCTGGTAAACAACGTGGTTTTAAGCCAGTTTCTTGGCCTGTGCGCCTTTCTTGGGGTTTCCAAAAAAATGAATACCGCCGCGGGTATGGGCGGCGCGGTAATCTTTGTACTGACCCTTTCCTCCTTCTGCACCAGCCTGCTTTACAAGTTTATCCTGGTGCCCTGCGGGGTGGAGTACCTGCAGACCATTGTGTTTATCCTGGTTATCGCCGCCCTGGTACAGCTGGTGGAGATGTTTCTGAAGAAAAAAGTGCCATCCCTGTACCGGGCCCTGGGCGTGTATCTTCCGCTGATTACCACCAACTGCGCGGTTCTGGGAGTGGCTATTCTGAACGTGCAGAATAACTATACGATTCTGGAGGGCGTGGTCAACGGTTTTGCCACGGCGGCAGGCTTTACTATTTCCATCGTTCTCATGGCGGGACTGAGGGAAAAAATGGAATATAACGATGTTCCCAAGGCATTTCAGGGAATGCCCATTGTACTTCTGACAGCCATGCTGATGTCCATGTCATTTTTCGGATTTTCCGGCATTATCTGAGGCTGGTTTGAAAGTGAGAAGAGAGGAGATAAGGGAATATGAATACAATACTCATTTCTGTCCTGGTGGTGGCCGGATGCGGTCTGATTATCGGACTGATCTTAAGCCTGGCAGGGAAAAAGCTTGCCGTAGAGACCGATGAGCGGGAAGCTATGATCCGGGAGGCGCTGCCGGGCAATAACTGCGGCGGCTGCGGATTTCCCGGCTGCGACGGCGCTGCCGCGGCGGTGGCTTCCGGAAAGGCTCCCCTTACAGTCTGTCCGGTGGGAGGCGCTCCGGTGGCAAAGAAAATCGGTGAGATTATGGGACAGGAAGTAGGGGAGACGGAGAGGATGACTGCTTACGTCCGCTGCCAGGGAACCTGTCAGACCGCGAAGAAACAGTATGACTATACTGGCGTGGAATCCTGCGCCATGGCGAATCTGCTTCCGGGCGGCGGCCCCAAGGCCTGTTCTTACGGCTGCCTGGGATTCGGAGACTGCGTGAAAGCCTGCCAGTTCCAGGCTCTGTCCCTCCTGGAGGGAACGGCCCGGGTGGACAGGGAAGCCTGCAAGGCCTGCGGCGCCTGTGTGAAAGCCTGCCCAAGAGGGCTGATAGAGCTGGTGCCCTATGAGAAGAAGGAATACCATGCGGCCTGCTCCACAAAGGACCGGGGCAAAGCGGTGATGGAGGTCTGCGGATCCGGCTGCATCGGCTGCAGAAAATGTGAAAAGAACTGTCCTTCCGGGGCTATTACGGTGCAGGGGGGAGCGGCCCATATCAACTATGAACTCTGCACCAGCTGCGGAACCTGCGCGGAGCAGTGCCCGAGAGGATGTATCGTCAAATGGTAAAAGCATGGTGTCTGGCTCTCTGCCTCTGCCTTTCCGGGTGCCTCTGGGGCTGCGGCGGCAGCGGGGAGTCAGCCGCAGAGGGAAACGGATTCTATTTCGACACAGAAATTTCCATACAGATCACAGGAAAAGACCCGGAGGAGCTGCTGGAGGGCTGCTTTTCTCTCTGCGGTCAGATGGAGACGGTCTTCAGCAGAACCAGAGAGGACAGCGAATTGTATCAGGTCAACCATCGGAGCGAAGACCATGTGCTCCTCTCAGAAGATCTGGCGGCTGTGGTGAAGACCGGCATTGAATTCTACGAACTGACAGGCGGAAAACTGGATATTACGGTGGGGCCGCTCTGCGAAATCTGGGACTTTACCGGAGAAAAAAATGAGCCTCCCTCCCAGGAGGAGATCCGGGAGGCCCTGGAAAAGGTGGACGGTTCTTCCATCCGCCTGGAGGGGCGGATCCTGTATTTTGAACGGCAGGATACCATTCTGGATCTGGGGGCTCTGGCGAAGGGCTATATTTCAGATAAACTGAAAGAGTATCTGAAAGCGGCCGGGGTGGAGAGCGCTCTCATCAATCTGGGAGGCAACGTGATGACCGTCGGATCCAAACCGGACGGAAGTCCCTGGACGGTAGGCATCCAGAAACCCTTCGCGCCCCGGGGAACCTATGAAAAAACCGTTTCCGTGGAAGACCGGGCAGTGATTTCCGCCGGCACCTATGAAAGGTACTATGAATGGCAGGGGCAGCAGTACCACCACATCCTGGATCCGGACACAGGATATCCGGCCCGGACGGAATACGCCCAGGCCACCATAATCAGCAGCAGCGGCCTGCTTGGGGACGCTCTGAGCACTTCCTGCCTGCTGCTGGGCAGAGAGGGGGCAGAGGCGCTGACCGGGCAGTTTCCGGATACAGAGCTGATCCTGTAAAAGAGAAGGACCCTGGGGGTTTTAAAGCCCGCGGGGTCTTTGACTTTTCTCAGACCCTATGGTAAGATAATAGGCAGCGTCAAGGAGGAGTACAATGATCGGATATATAAGGGGAACGGTGGAAGAGATCGCGGAAGATATGCTGCTGCTGGATCACAACGGCATGGGCTTCCGTATTTTTATGGCGGCCGGACATCTGGCGGCGGGAGTCAGAACCGGGGATGCCGTGAAGCTCTATACCTATCTCCATGTAAAAGAAGACGCCATGCAGCTGTACGGCTTTTTTTCCAGAGAAGATCTGGAAATGTTCCGGATGCTGCTGGGAGTCAACGGCATCGGACCCAAAGCCGCCCTGGGAATTCTCTCCGGATTATCCGCGGATGAACTCAGATTTGCCGTACTCTCGGAAGATACGGCGGCCATCTCTAAAGCTCCCGGGGTGGGAAAAAAGACCGCCCAGAAACTGATCCTGGAACTGAAAGATAAACTGGACCTGGAAGACGCCTTTGAGAAAAAGCTGTCCGGCGCTGCCGGACAAAATTCCGGAAAGCCGGCCAATACGGCGGCGGAGGAGGCGGTGCAGGCTCTGACCGCTTTGGGGTATTCAGGCACCGAAGCCCTTCAGGCTGTCCGAAAAGTGGAGGCTGCTCCGGAAATGGACGCGGAGGAGATTCTGAAAGCTGCTCTGAAATTTATGCTGTAAGGAGTTGTCATGGAGAAGCGGATCATTACCACGGATATTACGGAAGAAGACAGAAGAATAGAAGGGAGCCTCCGCCCGCAGCTTCTGGAGGATTACATCGGCCAGGAAAAAACCAAAGAAAATCTGAAGGTGTACATAGAGGCCGCCAAACAGAGGGGAGATGTGCTGGACCATGTGCTGTTTTACGGCCCTCCGGGCCTGGGAAAGACCACTCTGGCGGGTATTATTGCCAATGAGATGGGGGTCCGAATGAAAGTTACTTCCGGGCCGGCCATTGAGAAGCCGGGGGAGATCGCGGCGATTTTAAACGGACTGAAAGAGGGGGACGTGCTGTTTGTGGATGAGATCCACCGGCTGAACCGCCAGGTGGAGGAAGTACTCTACCCTGCCATGGAGGATTTTGCCATTGATATTATGATCGGCAAGGGAGCCTCCGCCCGTTCCATCCGGCTGGAACTGCCGAAATTTACCCTGGTGGGGGCCACCACCAGGGCCGGGCTGCTGACCGCTCCATTAAGAGACCGGTTTGGGGTGATCCACCATCTGGAATTCTATACGGAAGGGGAACTGACGACAATCATTCTCCGTTCCGCCCAGGTGCTGGGGGTGGAGATTGATCCGGAAGGCGCCCGGGAGCTTGCCAGGAGATCCCGGGGCACCCCGAGACTTGCCAACCGCCTGCTGAAGCGGGTCCGGGACTTCGCTCAGGTAAAATATCAGGGAAGGATTACGGGAGAAGTGGCCTGTCTGGCCCTGGATTTGCTGGAGGTGGATAAAAACGGTCTGGATCAGACCGACCGGCTGCTGCTGCGGACCATTATAGAAAAATTTTCCGGGGGTCCCGTAGGGCTGGACACCCTGGCAGCGGCTGTAGGAGAGGACAGCGGAACCATAGAGGATGTCTACGAACCCTACCTGATCCAGCACGGTTTTTTGAGCCGGACTCCCAGAGGAAGAGTGGCCATGCGCCAGGCGTACACGCATCTGGGCCTTCCTTTTGAGAGGGAATCTTAGAAAAAAGGTTGTTTTTCCTGAGAAATCGAGTTAAGATTAGAAAAAGAATTTTACGAAGGAGATACATTGGATGGCCTCGAAAAATACAGTAAAGGTTTTGATAGATGGAAAGATCGTAACGTTAAGCGGCTATGAAAGCGAGGAATACCTGCAGAGAGTGGCCTCCTACCTGAATAATAAAATAGCGGAGCTGAGTACGCTTCCGGGCTACAGCCATCAGCCCCAGGACACCCGCTCTACCCTGCTGGCATTAAACATCGCGGATGATTATTTCAAGGCCAAGGCCCAGGCGGATTCCATGGAGGAGGATATGGAGTCCAAGGACCGGGAGACGTACGATATCAAGCATGATCTGATCGCCGCCCAGATCCAGATCGACAAGCTGAAACAGGAGATAGAAGCCCTTCGAAAGGGCCGGGCAGGGCAGACGTCAAAGAATGCCGCGGTGCCTTCCGCGGCAGGGGCAGATGCCTGACAGCTGCAGCAGACAGGTGGGGATGTCGGAAGGGACATCCCTGTTTTTTTCTTTGGGAGGACAGAAGCATATGAACACCACAGAACTGCTGGCGCCGGCCGGCTCTTTTGCGTCGCTGAAGGCAGCTCTGGCCGCCGGAGCCGACGCGGTCTATACCGGAGGGCAGCTTTTCGGAGCCAGGGCCTACGCGGAAAATCTCAGCGGAGAGGAATTGACAGAGGCGATTGATCTGGTCCATCTGGCCGGGAAAAAGCTTTATCTCACGGTGAATACCCTGCTGAAGGAAAAAGAGCTGCAGGAGAGCCTGTATGACTACCTCCTTCCGGTTTACCGGGCAGGGCTGGACGGGGTTCTGGTTCAGGATTTCGGCGTGCTGCGTTTTGTCCGCCGGGAATTCCCGGATCTTCCTGTCCATGCCAGCACACAGATGGCGGTGACAGGACCGGCCGGGGCGGAATTTCTGGAATCCCTGGGGGTCAGCCGCCTGGTAGCGGCCAGGGAACTGTCCCTGAAAGAGCTGGCATGCATCCGCGGCAGAACCTCTATGGAACTGGAAGCTTTTGTGCACGGGGCTTTGTGTTACAGCTATTCCGGGCAGTGCCTGATGAGCAGTATGATCGGAGGGCGGAGCGGAAACCGGGGCCGCTGCGCGCAGCCCTGCAGGCTTCCCTACGAGGTTTGGGAGAAAGACAAAAGACTCAACGGAAAAAATACAGCCTATCCTTTAAATACCAAAGATATGTGTACTGTAGAACTGCTTCCGGACATCCTCAGAGCCGGGGTCATGTCCCTGAAAATCGAAGGGAGAATGAAAAAACCGGAATATACGGCCGGCGTAGTGGAAATCTACAGAAAATATCTGGATGAATATCTGGGCCGGCGGGAATATTATGACCGGTATCCGGACCGCTATCAGGTGGCGGAAAAAGATAAAAAGAGACTTTTTCAGCTGTTTAACAGGGATGGCTTTAATCAGAGCTATTTTCTGGCGCGGAACGGCCGTGAGATGATGGCTTTGAAAAATGTAAAGCTGACAGAAAAAAGGCAGACGGAAAAGCCGGAGCCGGAAAAAAACGCTGAGGTGTCGGAAGAGAAGATTCCGGCAGAGGGAATTCTGGAACTGATCCCGGGACATGCGGCCCGGTTCGCGGTTACCGCGGGAGGGTATTCCGCTGTGGCTGAAGGGGCAGAGGTACAGCCTGCCAAAAACAGACCTCTCACAGAAGAGCGGGCGCGGATTCAGATGGAAAAAACCGGAAACAGCTCTTTCTTTTTTAAAAAACTGGAAATCCGCATGGGAGGAGATGTTTTTGTGCCTGTCCAGGTTCTCAATGAACTGCGCAGAGAAGGGCTGGCCGCGGCGCGGGAAAAGATGCTCTCCGGATGGAGAAGAACGCCCCCCGGAAACAGGGGGCAGACTCCCCTCCCTCAACCGGTCCAAAGGCAGGAGGCCGGCAAAAGCGGAGAACTCAGGGTTCTGGCTGAAAGGCCGGAACAGCTGGATAGTCTGGCGCGTCTTTCGGGAATCAGCGGATATTATCTTCCGATTACCTTATTCCGCCCGGGACAATGGAGGGAAGAGTTCAGAAAAACGGCTGAGAAGCTGACCTCTGCCGGGAAAAAAGTTTACCTGGCTCTTCCTTATATTCTTCGGAAGGATGGAAAAAGCGAATTCGCGGAAAAATTGGAAGGTTTGGAGGAGGAGGGCATTTCCGGCATTCTGGTGAGGAATCTGGAAAGTTTCGGAATCCTGCGGAAAATGAATCTGCAGAGGCTTGCCATTTTGGATGCCGGCATGTATACTTTTAACAGCCAGTCTCTTCAGTTCTGGAGGGAAAACGGGATTCAGGGGGACACCGCCCCCTGGGAACTGAACCGGAGGGAACTCAGGGAGAGAGACAACCGGTTCAGCGAACTGATCCTGTACGGCCGTACGCCGATGATGCTCTCCAGCCAGTGCCTGAAAAAAAATCTGGACCGCTGTACCGGCAGGGGAGATCTGCTGACGCTTAGAGACCGAAAAGGCATGAGATTTCCCGTGCAGTGTGTCTGCTCCTGCTGTTGCAATATTATTTACAACAGCCTTCCCACCAGCCTGGAGTCTGAATGGGAAGAGATCCGGAGCCTGGGTTTTCGCTCTTACCGGCTGAATTTTACAGTAGAAAGCGGGAGAGAGGCAGCGGAGACCGCGGAAAGATTTCTGGCTGTCCTTGGAGGAGAGAAACCGGCGGAGCCTCTGGGAAACGGAAGAGAGTACACAAAAGGCCACTTCCGCCGGGGAGTGGAGTGAGAGGTTGACCATGACAAAAATAATTGTGGAAGTTTCGAAATATCTGCTTCTTTTTCTGATTTTATTTTTCACACTGGAAACGTTCATGGTGCTGAAAAGAAAAAATGAGGAAGCGCGCAGGCGGATCATGAGAAAGCAGATCGTGCTGATGCTGCTGTTTAACTTCGCGGCGTATCTGGTCATGTTTCTTCAGACCTACAGTCTGAATATGATCTTTATGTATCTGGGCACGATTCTCTACATCCTGATCGTCCAGGGGCTGTACCGGCTGATCTACAAAAAAGCGTCGCTGATCCTTTTAAATACCATGTGCATGCTTTTGTCGGTAGGCTTTGTGATCCAGAGCCGGCTGTCCCTGAATAATGCCTTTAAACAGTTTGTGATTACCTCGGCTGCCACACTGCTTTCTTTTGTGGTTCCGGTGATTGTCCGGAAGGTGAAGCTGGTAAAAGACCTGACCTGGCTTTACGGAATCGCCGGAATCCTGCTGCTGGGCGCCGTATTTCTGTTCTCCAGCGTCTATCAGGGAGCCAATCTCTCCCTGAAGTTCTGGGGCATCAGCTTTCAGTTTTCTGAGTTTGTCAAGATTACCTTTGTATTTTTTGTGGCGGGAATGCTGCAGAAGAATCTCACCTTCCGCAGGATCCTGCTGGCCACCGTTCTGGCGGCCGTACATGTGGGCATCCTGGTGCTTTCCACGGATCTGGGGGCTGCCCTGATTTATTTTATCACGTATATTGTCATGCTGTACGTGGCAACCAGGAAAGTGCGGTATGTATTTGCGGGCTTCGGGTGCGGGGCTCTGGCCGCCGCCGCGGCTTACCGGCTGTTTTCCCATGTGCAGGTGCGTGTGGATGTGTGGAGAAATCCCTTCGCGGATCCCCAGGGGAAAGGTTATCAGATTATCCAGGCGCTGTTCGGCATCTGTGCCGGCGGCTGGTTCGGCACAGGCCTGTTTCAGGGCTATCCGGATCTGATTCCTCTGGCCAGCGAGGATTCCACCTTTGCCGCCATCTGCGAGGAGCTGGGCGTTCTGTTTGCCATCTGCCTGCTTCTGCTCTGCATGGGAACCTATCTTCTGATCGTCAATATTTCCATGAAAATGAGCAAGCCGTTCTATAAGCTCATTGCCATCGGTCTGGGCACGGAATACGCGTTCCAGGTATTTCTGACGGTGGGGGGCGTGACGAAGTTTATCCCGCTGACCGGAGTGACGCTGCCTCTGGTCAGCTACGGCGGAAGTTCCATGGTTTGTACGATACTGATGCTGGCCATAATTCAGGGCCTCTATATTTTAAGAGAAGACGAAGGTGAGCAGTTTGAAAAACTACAACGACAGAAACCAAAGGGAAAACAGAATAAGGGAGGACCGGATGACTGGAACTGCCCGGGACCACGGGGAGGATCCGCGCCGGAGGAAGATGACTTCTCCAGACGAATCGAAGAACAGACGGAAAAAAGCCTCAACTGGTAGGCCTTATGTGATCGTATCCTACTTTTTTGTATTCCTCTTTCTGGGCTTGATCGCGTATGTAGCCTATTTCCAGACTGTAGAGAGCAGCGAATATTTAAAGGGACAATACAGCCAGTACGACAAGCGCCAGGAAAAAATGGCGGAACAGGTAATCCGGGGCTCTATTCTGGCTTCCGATGGAAGCGTGCTGGCTCAGACACAGGTGGACGCGGAAGGAAATGAGACCAGAGTTTATCCCTATGACGGGCTTTTCGCCCACACCGTAGGGTATGAGGAGTACGGCGGAAGCGGACTGGAAAGCTCCCGGGGCAGGGATCTGCTGCAGTCTCACGGAGATCCTCTGGAACAGCTTCAGAGCGATCTGAGAGAGGAAAAAAAGCAGGGGGACAACCTGGTGACTTCCCTCAGTGTAAATCTTCAGCAGGCGGCTTCGGAGGCGCTGGGAGACAACCGGGGGGCGGTGATCGTGCTGGAAGCCTCCACAGGACGGATTCTGGCGGACGTGAGCAAGCCGGGATTTAATCCCAACACCCTGGATGAAGACTGGGACGCTCTGATCAGCGATGACTCCGGCAGCCCGCTGCTGAACCGGGCTCTGCAGGGACAGTATCCCCCCGGATCCACCTTTAAAATTGTTACTGCCCTGGCCTATTACCGGCAGCACGGAACCTTTGACGATTTCAGCTACACCTGCCAGGGGGAGTACACGGAAAACGGCTTTACCATTCACTGCGCCGGAAATAACGCCCACGGGGAAGAAACCTTCGCGGACGCCATGGCGAATTCCTGCAACTGCGCCTTCGCCCATATGGGTGTGGAGCTGGGGGCGGAGGCGCTTACGGAGGCCGCGGAAAGTCTCTATTTTAATCAGGAGCTTCCCGGTGAGATCGGCCTTCCCACGGTGGACAGTTCCTTCTCTCTGGGAATTTACGACGGAGCGCCCCTGACCATGCAGACCTCCATCGGCCAGGGAAATACTCTGGCAACACCCCTGCAGATGGCCATGGTAGCTCAGGCGGTGGCCAACGATGGAAAGATCATGGTTCCCACGATTGTAGACCGCGTAGAATCCTCCAGCGGCTCGGTGGCAGAGCGGACGGAACCCAGGGAACTGACCCAGGCTATGACCAGCGGGGAAGCGGCGGCGCTGCGGGAACTGATGCACGGGGTAGTCAGTTACGGAACTGCCTCCTCTCTGTCAGATCTTCCCTGGAATATTGCCGGAAAAACCGGAACCGCGGAATACGGAAACCAGGGGAATGCCCATGGATGGTTTATCGGCTTTTCGGACACCGGATCTGCTGACATCGTAGTGGCTGTGATCGTGGAGAATGGGCAGAGCGGAAGCGCCGCGGCGGTGCCGGTTGCCCGGCAGATTTTTGAGAGCTATTTCGCTTGACAGTTGCGCGGGGTCTGAAAAAGGGGTATACTGTTATCTATGAAATAGCGCGCCGGCAGCTGCCCTTAAGGCGGCGGGCCGGCAGCCCCAGGAGGATTTGCGATGATTGAGGCAACAAGCTGCGGCGGGGTAGTAATTTACCGGGGCAAAATTCTGACCTTGTACAAAAGCTACAAAAACAAATACGAGGGATGGGTGTTGCCGAAAGGGACTGTTGAGGCAGGAGAAGAGTATAAGGAAACTGCTGTCAGAGAGGTGCTGGAGGAGTCGGGGGTTCAGGCTTCCATAGTGAAATATATCGGAAAAAGCCGGTACAGCTTTAATATTCCGGATGATACGGTGGAGAAGGAAGTCCACTGGTATCTCATGCGGGCCGGGAGCTATTACAGCCGCCCCCAGCGGGAGGAATATTTTACGGATTCCGGCTATTACAAGTACCATGAAGCATACCATCTTTTGAAGTTTTCCAATGAGCGGCAGATTCTGGAACGAGCCTACGGAGAGTATCTGGATTTAAAGAAAGCCAATCTGTGGGGAAACCGCAAGTATTACTGAATGGTTCCGGGGCGGCCGCAGGAGTTTGTCTCCCTGCGGCCGCCCCGGTTTTGCGCAGATCCGGCGGGGAGTAAATTTTATGACAGAATGGTATAAAAATCTGTATCTGGGAAAATCTATAAAAGGCAGACAAAGGAAGATCCTGCGCATGCTGGATCGGGGACAATGCTTTCCGGGACTGTTTCTTATTACGGAAGCCGCCAACGGCAGGGATCAGCTGGATATTTTGGAGGCCAGCCGTTTTTTCCTGAATTCGGATCAGAAAAGCCGGCCGGAGATTTTCGGGATTGCCGGCGGACACAGGGAAGCAGTGGATCTGGTATGTCGGATTGCCGGGGAAACTTACGCCGCCGGATACGGCGGAAATCTAAAAGCCTACCTTAAGGAGAGATGACGCCTATGCTACATATACTTCTGACGGTGCTGTCTGTGACAGGAATTATACTTCTGGTACTTCTGGGAATTACCGTGTTTCTGATTCTGGCGCTGCTGTTTGTGCCGGTCTGTTACCGGGGACATCTGGTAAAGCAGGGAGAGAGGATTCAGGCCTGCGCGAAAGTCTCATGGCTGTTTCGTCTGGTATATGTGAGGATTCGCTATGAGAACGGAAAACCTTCGGTAAAAATCTATCTGTTCGGCATACCGGTTTTAAAAGTGAAACAGTATCTGAACCGAAAGAAAGAGAAAAAGCAGGCCGCTTCAGCCGGGAAAACTTCCCGAAAAGGTCCATCGGTTCCTCCGGGAGGACAGCCCTTCCAAAAAGGGAAACAGGACTTTCCCAAGATTCTGCTGGAGCCGGAACAGAAAGTTTTGAAAAAGGAATCGCCGGTATCCGCCTTTTTCAGGAAAATCCGGGAGATTCCCCGGAAGATTCGCCGGACGGCGGAGAAAATCTGGTTCACAATCCGCAGGAACTGTGCTAAAATCAGAGAATGGTATGGATTTTTCACTTCGCTGACATTTAAAAGAGCCTGGAAAACCGTAAAGCGCCGGGGAGCTGTGATTCTGCGGCACATACTTCCCAAAAAGGTGCGGGGCTATGTGCGGTTTGGCTTTTCCGATCCGGCGGCAACCGGCCAGGCCATCGGCGCGGTGGGAATGTTTCTTCCTCTGATCCCGGAGGGGCTCCGGGTGATTCCGGATTTTCAGGAGCCCTGCCTGGAGGCGGATGTGAATCTGAAAGGGCGGATCGTGCTTTTTGTACTGCTGAGGCATGGTCTGGCAATCTACAGAGATAAATACGTACAGCGTGTTATAAAAAAATTTCAGCATAAGGAGGCATAGCAATGTCAGAGAAGAACAATAACGATTTCCAGTCTACCGTGGAGGCGCTTTTTAAAGGCATGGACAGTTTTATCACTACCAAGACAGTAGTGGGCGACGCCATCCACATCGGGGAAAACATTATCCTTCCGCTGGTGGACGTCTCCTTCGGAGTAGCCGCCGGAGCCTTCTCCAACGAGGCGAAAAACAACGGCGGAGGCGGTATGGGCGGAAAGATCACACCCAGCGCCATCTTGGTCATTAACAGCAACGGCACAAAACTTGTGAATGTAAAGAACCAGGACGCGGTTACCAAGATCCTGGATATGATCCCGGATATCGCGGCGAAGTTTACCAAAAAAGGCGGCAGGGACACGTATACGGAGGAAGAGTTTGAGCATATAATACACCAAGAGATGGAAGATGAGCAGGATTAATGCATGAGACGACTGGCGGGTTTCCTGATGTTCTGGACAGGCGTGGGGATCTTTCTCGGAATTCTGATTCCCGGCGCGTTCTGCGCGGTTGTAGCGGCAGGGCTTCTGATGCTGGCAGGCTACAATCTGTTCTGTTCCTGAGAAACGCCGCCGGATTTTTTCAAAAAAACAGGCTGCCCGCCGGGCAGCCTTTACTTTTTACGCACGCTCTACTTTTCCGCTTCTCAAGCAGGAAGTACAAACGTACATTCTTTTGTTTCCATTCTCGGTTTTCACACGAACGGACTTCACATTGGATTTCCACATCTTGTTGGAACGTCTATGAGAATGGCTTACATTGTTTCCGAAATAAACGCCTTTTTCGCAGATTGCACACTTTGCCATGATTGCACCTCCTTGATATAAACTTGAGCCGCAGTATACGCAGACCCACAACACAGCCTATTCTATCAGAAATATATGGATTTTGCAAGCGTTAAAATAAATTTTACAGGGTTTTTCAATTTTATATTTCAATTTATGGCAAAATCGGTTATACTCGTATTAATTCAGTATGTCCTTCTGTAGGAATATTGAGAAATCTGCAGGGAAGGGAGCGTAAGACATGAAGGGTCGTGTGAATACAGGATTGGGAGAGGTTGTCATCAACACGGATGTCATCGCCACCTATGCCGGGAGCGTAGCGGTAGAGTGTTTCGGCATCGTGGGAATGGCGGCAGTCAACATGAAAGACGGACTGGTAAAATTACTCCGGAAGGACAGCATTAAACACGGCATCAACGTAACCATCAACGACAATAAGATTGCACTGGATTTTCATGTCATTGTGGCATATGGCGTCAGTATTTCCGCGGTGGCAGATAATCTGATCGGAAATGTGAAATACAAGCTGGAGTCGTTTACAGGGATGGAAGTGGACCGGGTCCGCATCCTGGTGGAAGGCGTGCGCGTTATAGACTGAGTTTTAGAGGAGGAAACCTGTTGTGTCAGCAAACAAGATAGATGCTGCCCTGCTTGCCAGAATGTTTCTGGCAGGAGCAAAAAATCTGGAATTAAAAAAAGAATGGATCAATGAACTGAATGTTTTTCCCGTACCCGACGGGGACACGGGAACCAACATGACTATGACCATTATGTCCGCGGTCAAGGAGGTTCAGGAGCTTGACAAGATCACAGTCAAAGATCTGGCCAAGGCTATTTCTTCCGGTTCCCTGCGGGGGGCCAGAGGAAATTCCGGCGTGATTCTGTCTCAGCTTCTTAGGGGATTTACCAAAGCCATTCGGGATGAGGAAGAAATTGATGCCAAGCTGCTGGCGGCGGCTGCCCAGAAAGCAGTGGAGACCGCTTACAAGGCGGTTATGAAGCCAAAGGAAGGAACTATCCTTACGGTGGCCAAGGGGGTTGCCGAAAAGGCGGCGCAGCTTTCAGAAGAGGACATGGAACTTTCAGAATTTCTCGGACAGGTCCTGGAGCACGCCAGGCAGGTGCTGGAACAGACGCCGGAGATGCTCCCTGTCTTAAAAGAGGCAGGAGTCGTGGATTCCGGCGGCCAGGGTCTGGTGACGGTGCTGGAGGGAGCCTGCGATGCGTTTCTCGGCAAGGAAATTCCTCTCGATTTTTCTGTGCCCTCAACGGAAAAGAAACCGGCGGAAATTTCCGGTTCGGTGCCGCTGGCTGAGGCTGACATAAAATACGGATACTGCACGGAATTTATTATTCTGCTTACCAGAGCGCTGACCGACGCGGAAGAACAGGGGTTCAAAGAGTATCTGATGTCTATCGGAGATTCCGTGGTGCTGGTGGCGGATGAGGAGATCGTCAAGGTACATGTACATACCAACGATCCAGGCCTTGCCATCCAAAAGGCGCTGACTTTCGGCGCCTTGACCCGCATGAAAATCGATAATATGCGGGAAGAGCATCACGAAAGAGTTATAAAAAACGCGGAGAAGCTGGCGAAGGAGCAGGAGCAGCCCCGGGAGGCGGAGACGCCCTTGAAGGAAGTGGGCTTTATCTCGGTTTCTGTGGGAGACGGATTCAATGAGATTTTTAAGGGACTGGACGTGGATTACCTCATCGAGGGAGGACAGACCATGAATCCCAGCACCGAGGACATGCTCAACGCCATCCGGCAGGTTCCGGCAAAAACTATATTTATTTATCCCAACAATAAAAACATCATCCTGGCGGCCAATCAGGCGGCAGGCCTTACCAAAGACAAGAAGATTCTGGTAATCCCCACCAAGACCATTCCTCAGGGGATCACGGCCATTATCAACTACGCGCCGGAAAAATCAGCGGAAGAAAACGCGGAGATTATGGGGGAAATGATCCGGACGGTAAGGACGGGACAGGTTACCTACGCGGTGCGGGATACCCATATTGACGACAAGGAGATCCGCCAGGGAGATATTATGGCGGTAGGAGATTCGGGGATTCTGGCAGTGGGACAGGATATCCTGACCGTATCTATGGAGACGGTGGATGCCATGATGAAGGATGAGGCGGAACTGATCAGCATCTACTATGGCGAGGGCTTCAGCGGGGAAGAAGCGGAAAAACTGGGAGCCATGGTTTCCGAAAAATATCCGGACTGCGATGTGGAGGTGAATGAGGGCGGACAGCCGGTTTACTACTGTATCATTTCAGTAGAATAACCGCGGGAACGCCCGGATTATGAAGAACGAATCACTGAAGTCTTTAAAAGGAATCGGTGATAAGACGGAGCGGCTGTTTCAAAAAGCAGGGATCTGCGATCTGGAACAGCTGCTCCGCTATTATCCCAGAGCGTATGACTGTTATGAGAGCCCGGCAGCCATAGGGGAGCTGAAAACCGGAGCCAAAAACGCGGTGGCCGGCCCCATTGAAAGAGCTCCGGAAATCAAAACCTCCGGGCGCCATACCCTTACCATTGTGTATCTCCGGGATGAGACGGGAAGCCTGCAGGTGAACTGGTTTCATATGCCCTTTCTGCGAAGTACCCTGAGGAGAGGATCCCTTTACGTATTTCGGGGGAAGGTGGCGGAGAAGAACGGGCGGCGGATCATGGAACATCCGGAGATCTTTACCCCGGCCCAGTACGGGGAACTGGAAGGGCGCCTGCAGCCGGTGTACGCCCTGACCGCCGGACTTTCCGGCAAAACGGTAGCCAGAGCGGTGCGCCAGGCGTTGGAAAAAGGATGTCCCGGAGAATACCTCTCCGAAGAGATACGGGCGGAATACGGGCTCTGCGGCCTTTCAGAAGCCCTGGAAAATATCCATTTTCCCGAAAACCGCCAGGCTCTGGAGGCGGCCAGGAGGCGGCTGGTATTCGATGAATTTCTGCTTTTCCTGCTGGGGCTTTACCGGCTGAAAGATAAAACGGAAACCGCACGGAACCGCTGGCCTATGAAGGCGGTGTGGAAAACAGAGGAGATCATGGAACAGCTCCCCTATCAGCTCACAGGCGGACAGCTGCGGGTCTGGAACGAGATCGAAAGGGACCTGAAAGGGAACACCCGCATGAACCGTCTGATCCAGGGGGACGTGGGGAGCGGAAAGACCATTCTGGCCTTCCTTGCCATGGTTATGACCGGAGAGAACGGTTATCAGAGCGCGCTGATGGCGCCTACCGAAGTGCTGGCAAGACAGCATTTTGAGACAATCAGCAGGCTGCTGCGGGAAAATCACATGGCAGACATGGAACCGGTGCTGCTCACCGGCAGCTGCACGGCTGCGGAACGGAAAAAGGCCTATGCCTCCATCCGCAGCGGGGAAGCGCGGTTTATCATCGGAACCCACGCTCTGATTCAGGACGCGGTGGAGTACCGGAATCTGGCCCTGGTGATTACAGATGAGCAGCACCGGTTCGGCGTGCGCCAGAGAATGCTGCTGAATGAAAAAAGCGCCAAGCCCCATGTGCTGGTTATGAGCGCCACCCCCATTCCCAGGACTCTGGCGGTGATCCTCTACGGAGATCTGGATATCTCCGTGCTGGATGAGCTTCCTGCCAGGCGGCTGCCCATTAAAAACTGCGTGGTGGATCCCTCTTACCGGCAGACTGCCTGCCGTTTTATGCAGAAGGAAATAGAAAAAGGCCACCAGGTCTATGTGATCTGTCCCATGGTGGAAGAAAGCGAGGAACTGGACTGCGAGGACGTTATGTCCTGTACCAGACGGCTGCGGGAAATTTTTCCGGAAGCAGTCCGTATCGAGCCTCTTCACGGTCGGATGAAGCCAGCTCAGAAAACGGAGATTATGGAGGCCTTCGCGGAAAACCGGATCCAGATTCTGGTGTCCACCACCGTCGTTGAGGTGGGAGTCAATGTGCCCAACGCCACGGTGATGGTGGTGGAAAATGCCGAGCGGTTCGGTCTTGCCCAGCTGCATCAGCTCCGGGGACGGGTGGGAAGAGGCAGCAGCCAGTCCTACTGTATTTTTATGCAGGGAGACGGAAAGGAAGAAAGCTCCAGAAGGCTGGAAGTTCTGAACCGTTCCAACGACGGATTTTATATCGCGGAGGAAGACCTGAAGCAGAGAGGCCCGGGAGATCTGTTCGGGCTGAGGCAGAGCGGAATGGCGGAATTTCAGATCGCGGATATCTATCAGGATGCCTCCGTTCTGAAGGAGGCCAGCCGGGCGGCAGGGGATGTGACCGCCTTGGATCCGGATCTGGAACGCCCGGAAAACCGGGAGCTTAGGCACTGTCTGGACCGCTATATGGAACGTCAAATTGATGACATTGGACTTTGAATTTTATACAAAACTGGTTGAAACTTACAAAGTTGCATTGAATTTTGGGGACCGCCTTGCAATAAATCGGGAAAAAGCGTATGATATGGAAGAAATTATAAGAATCATAATTCACGCATAAGCGTGGGAGGAGTGTGTAACATGGTAGAAAAAAAATCACCAGTTGCAGCAGTCAAGGCCGGAGAAAAGAAGACATCTGTGGAAGCTGTTAAAGCAACCGTAAGCGCCAAAAAAGCGGACGAGGTGAAGCAAGCGCCGAAAGCCGCTGAAAAGACCGAAGAGAAAGCGGCGGTAAAAACTGCTGCTGTAAAAAAAGCTGCGGAGAAGAAACCCGCGGCGAAGAAGACAGCCGTTAAAAAAACAGCTGAAACGAAAGCGGAGGCTCAGGAGCCTGTTTCTTCCGTGATTCTTCAGTATGCCGGCAGAGAAGTACAGGCAGAGGATTGGACACGCAGAGCGAAAGAAGCGTGGACAGCAGCGGGAAAAGCGGAAAAGGAGATCAAAGCAATCAAATTATACGTGAAACCCGAAGAAAATATGGTATACTATGTAGTCAATGAGGAAATGACAGGAAGCTTTGAACTGTAAAAGAAAAAAGATCGGGTAGGGGAAGAAACTTCCCCTATCCGATTTTTAAAGGAAAAATTTAGTACTGCTGGCCGCTTCCGCCGGACATCTGCCGCTCCTGGGCCTCGATCATTTTTTTGACCATATAGCCCCCTACGGATCCGTTCTGCTTGGAAGTCAGATTGCCGTTGTATCCGTCAGAGAGGGGGACTCCCAGCTCGCTGGCAACTTCAAATTTAAAACGATCCATAGCTCCTTTTGCTTCCGGTACTGCAGTCGTATTAGATGAACGATTAGCCATTTTCATACGCCTCCTTTGTTTTCTTTCTTCTGATTTCGCAACGATGATTTCGTTACAGTGGTAGTATGTGAGGAAGCCGTGAAAATAAACTGGAAGTTTTTGTATCCGCAGGCAAAGGACCGGTCCGCTGGTAAAGTGTATAAAATGCCGAAAAGAATTGCGAAGTTTTTAGCGATTTGTTATAATGGTTTCTAGCGTGAGATGGATAGGAGGAGATAGATTCCATGAATGTCGGCATAATCGCACATAACAGCAAGAAAAGTCTCATCGAAGATTTTTGCATTGCCTATAAAGGCATTTTAATAAAACACGAGATTTACGCTACAGGGACTACCGGAAGAAGGATCGAAGAGGTGACAAATCTCAAGGTTCACAAATTTCTGGCGGGCAGCGTAGGAGGAGATAAGCAGTTTACGGAGATGATCGAGCGGGGAGATATGGATATGGTAATCTTTTTTTACAATCCGGCCATGATCGATCCAAAGGAACCTGATGTGTACCAGATCGTCCGCAGCTGCGATCAGTATAATATTCCGGTGGCTACCAATATCGCCACGGCCGAGTCGCTGATCCTGGGACTGGACAGAGGCGATCTGGAATGGCGAGAACAGCTGAGAGAACAGAATTGAGGATATAAGATATGCGAGTGATCGCCGGAAAGTGCCGGAGTCTTCCGCTGAAGACTGTGCCGGGCACGGATACCCGTCCTACCACGGACCGGATCAAAGAGACGCTTTTTAATATATTAAATCCCAGGATTTCGGGCTGCCGTTTCCTGGATCTGTTCAGCGGCAGCGGAGCTATAGGCATTGAGGCCCTGAGCCGGGGAGCCCGCAGCTGCTGTTTTGTGGAGCAGAGCCGCAAAGCAGCGGCCTGCATCCGGGAAAATCTGAAATTTACAGGACTTGAGGGCGATGCCGAAGTATGGGTGATGGATGCTAGGCAGGCTGTAGAAAGACTGCGAAAGCAGGAGCCCTTCGGCATTATTTTTATGGATCCCCCCTACAGGAAAGGGCTTGAGCGGGAAGTCCTGGAACGTCTGCGAGAGGCAGAATGCGTGGACGAAAATACCCTTCTGGTGGTGGAAGCCTCCATGGATACAGGCTTTGACTGGGTGGAGCAGGCAGGGTTTACTGTGACCAGAATCAAAAAATACAAAACCAATGCGCATCTTTTTCTGAAGCGCGGGGGAGGGGAGAAAAAGATATGAGAACAGCCGTATATCCGGGAACCTTTGACCCGGTTACCTTTGGACATATGGACGTAGTCCGCAGGGCGGCGGAGCTTTTTGACGAAGTCATTATCGGCGTGCTGAACAATTCAGCAAAAACTCCGTTGTTTTCTGTGGAAGAACGTGTTAATATACTTAAGAAAGTAACTGAGGATATCCCGAATGTGAAAGTAACATCTTTCAGCGGTCTGTCCGTAGATTTTGCCAGGGCCTGTGATGCCAAGGTGATCGTCAGAGGCCTGCGGGCTATTACAGATTTTGAATATGAACTGCAGATGGCACAGACGAACCGGATTTTGGCGCCGGATATTGATACGACGTTTCTGATCACTTCTCTGGAATACGCGTATCTGAGTTCCACTACAGTAAAGGAAGTAGCTGCTTTCGGCGGGGACATACATAATTTTGTGCCGGAATATGTGGCCCGGGAAATTCGCAGAAAATACCGGGCAGTCCACGGTCTGACCGAACAGGGCGAGTAGAATGTGATAAGGAGAAAATAACATGAGCAGCAGCAGAATTGAACAGATTATTGAAGAGATCGAAGAATTTGTGGAGAGCTGCCGGTATCAGCCGCTTTCCACTACCAAGATTGTAGTAAATAAAGAGGAGCTGGAGGAACTTCTCAGAGAGCTCCGTCTGAAGACTCCCGATGAGATCAAGAGATATCAGAAGATCATCAGCAACAAGGACGCCATTCTGGCGGACGCTCAGTCCAAGGCGGACAATATTGTGGCGGAGGCCCAGGCTCACGCCAGGGAACTGGTAGAGCAGACCGCCGTCATGCAGCAGGCTTACGCCCAGGCGACGGAGACAGTCAACGCGGCCAACCAGCAGGCCCAGGGGATTCTGGATTCCGCCCAGCAGGACGCCAACAATATCCGCATGAGCGCCATTTCCTATACGGACGATATGCTGGCCAACCTTTCCCAGATCATGGGCAGTACCCTGGCGGATGTAGGCGAGCGCTACAGCAGCTTCATCGGTTCTCTGCAGAGCTGCTACGATATCGTGAATAAAAACAGAAGCGAGCTGGCGCCGCAGCAGCAGGCCGCTGCCGCGGATCCTGCCCAGGAGGCTCCGCAGGAGCTGGATGATACAGCCTTTGACGCGGATGATTTAGACGACGGCGAAGAAGAGTAAGGTAAAGGCGGCTGCCAGGCCTGCCTGCAGCAGTTTGCCCTTCAGGTAGAGAGAGAGGCGCAGACCTGATCCGCGGATCATGCCGGCGGTCTGGGCGGCGGTGGAAATTCCGCCGAAAGACAGACCTGCCAGCAGAAGTGTCATCCGCAGAACGGGAGGAAGCGGAGCGGACAGCAGGATTTCTGTTCCGGAGGATATTTCCAGGAAGATGGCGCAGACAGGCGCCAGAACAGGAAATCCCCCGGACATGGATCGAACCATTTCTGACCAGACCGTAAAAAGGATAATGTATCCGCCCAGCTTTAAGATTACAAGAAACCCGTCCATAATAGAGGTATCCAGAAGTTCTTCAGGAGAGATGGATCTGGATGCCTCTTTTTTGCGGATTTTTCCGGTAGCAAAATGTACTGCGGGAAAGCCCCGGGTGAGGAAAAATGAGGCGGCGGCAGCACTGTAGTAAAGTACCGCGGCGGGAAAAGCCCAGCCGGGATCCGGCAGCAGGGACGCGGCGTAGCCCAGAAGAAAGGCCGGGCTTACATGGTTGGAGACCTGGAGCAGCAGCTTTGCTTCCCGAAAACTGACGCTGCCTTCCCGGAGAAGTTCCGCGGTGATTTTGGCGCCCATGGGAAACCCGCAGAAGATGCCAAGAAGCAGAGCGTAAACGCCGGCGCCGGACAGTCCCGGGAAAATCCGGAAAATTTTGTCCGCTTTCCGGAAAATCGGAAGCAGGATCCCGGAGCGAACCAGAATCCCTGACAGAATAATAAAGGGAAGCAGCGCGGGAAGAACTGTGTGAAACCACAGATCCACGCCTTTTGCCGAAGCGCGGACGGCCTCCCCGGGAGAGAACAGGAGATAGATAAACAGAGGGATCAGAAGAAAAAAGAAAATATATTTCCGCATATGCGCTCCGGGCTGTTTTAATTATCTATATGCCTTGCTTTTTTAAAATAGGTGTGTAAAAATAAAACGCGGAACAGCAAAATCAGGGAAAGAAAGGGATGACAGATATGGAATTATTAAATACACTTCAGCCGGAACGGGTATTTTACTATTTTCAGGAGATCAGCAGAATCCCCAGAGGCTCCGGACATACGCAGAAAATCAGCGCTTATCTCATGGAATTTGCCCGGAATCACGGCCTGGAGGCAGCCCAGGATTCCGCCGGCAATGTGGTGATTCTAAAAGAGGGAACCGAAGGCTATGAACATTCCCCTGTGGTAATTCTCCAGGGCCATTCCGATATGGTCTGCGAGAAAAAGCCCGGGTCGTCTCATGATTTTCAGACAGAAGGACTGGATCTGATCCTGGAGGGGGATTTCCTGTCCGCCAGGGATACCACTCTGGGAGGAGATGACGGAATCGCGGTGGCCTACATGCTGGCGATTCTGGAAAGCCGGGATATTCCCCATCCGCCGCTGGAGGCGGTGATCACCGCGGATGAGGAGATCGGCCTTTTGGGGGCGGGCGCCCTGGATCTGTCTGCCCTGAAGGGCCGGCGGCTTATTAACCTGGATTCTGAGGAGGAAGGCCATCTGCTCTGCGGATGCGCCGGGGGGATGACAGCCAGGTGCGGGATTCCGGTGCGGTTCGGAGCCGTGTCCGGCTGCTGGTATGAGATTACTATCTCCGGCCTGCAGGGAGGGCACTCCGGCAGCGAGATCCACAAAAACAGAGCAAATTCCAACCTTCTGGCCGGCCGGCTCCTGTACCGGCTGGGACAGAGAGTGGAATATGTGCTGTCTGAACTTTCCGGAGGAACCAAGGACAACGCGATCCCCCGGGAGACCAGAATGCTGGTGGGGATCGACAGCGATGAGAAAGAGCTGCTGAAAGAAACCCTTCGGGAGCTTCAGGAGGAACTTAGGGGAGAATACAGAGGAACAGAGGAGGGACTCATCCTTACGGCCGAGGAAAAGGGAGCGGGAACAGAACCGGCCCTTCACCCCACCAGCCTGCAGAAAGTTATCTTTTTCCTGATGAATGTGCCCAACGGTGTGGAGAAAATGAGCGGGGTCATTCCCGGGCTGGTGGAGACCTCCAGCAATCTGGGCATTCTCTGCCTGAATCCGGAGGAGCTCTCCGCCGCGGTCAGCGTCAGAAGCTCGGTGGGCAGCGCGAAAGCGGCTCTTGGGGACAGAATCTGCTATCTCACGGAATTTCTGGGAGGAGAATTTCATACGGAAGGGGCGTATCCGGCCTGGGAGTTTCGGGAGCAGTCGCCCCTGAGAGATAAAATGACGGAGGTATACCGGGATATGTACGGAACCGAGCCGGCGGTGGAAGTGATCCACGCAGGGCTGGAGTGCGGCCTGTTTTATGACGGCCTGCCGGATCTGGACTGTGTATCCATCGGGCCGGACATCCTGGATATCCACACCACAGAGGAACGTCTTTCTGTCTCCTCCGCGGGAAGAGTTTACGAATACCTTCTCCGTGTCCTGCGGGAACTGAGATAAACGCCGCGCCCAAGGCATAGGAGGGATCCGGCGGGCGTAAAATAGAGAGAGTGCGGATAAATTCCGGAGGGCTCTATGAGACGGCGGGGAATGATCTGTTTTTCACTGCTGGCGGCAGTGCTGTGCCTGACGCTGATATTTCAAAGCTTTCTGGACGCTCTGGCTGTGGCGGGAAATCTATCTGCCGGCACAGTGGAATCAGAAGCGTTCCGAAAGCAGGAAATCACTCTGGAAGCTTTCGCGAAGGCGGAGGAAGCCGCCGCGGAACTGGGGGAAGAGGTCTGGGAGGTTCTGGCTGTTTTTCTCATTGTGAACCGTTTCAGCCTGGATGACGCCGGCCGCGTCCGGCCGGAACATTACCGGAGATACCGAACCGTACTGGAACGCTGGAAACCGGAAGCCCTGGAGGCAGTGACCGACGCGCTCCGGGCGGTCTGGTCGGACCTCAGGGCCATGCCGGTGGGAAACCTGGAAAATAAAGTTTTGGATGTAGCCTATGAGGACGGCTGGATGGACGCCAGAGGAGACCAGGGAGAGAGACGGCACGAGGGGACGGATCTTTTCTGCCGGGAGAGCGGACGGGAAACCCCGGCAGAGGGCGGAATATATCCGGTGGTCAGCATGACAGACGGATATGTGGAAAACATCGGCTGGCTGAACCTGGGAGGCTGGCGGATCGGCGTCCGCAGCCCCTCCGGAGGATACTTTTATTACGCCCATCTGTCGGATTATGCCCGGAATTTTCAGCCGGGAGAACAGATCCGCGCCGGGGAGCTGCTGGGATTTATGGGCGACACAGGCTACGGTCCGGAGGGCACCCAAGGCCTGTTTCCGGTGCATCTGCATCTGGGCATTTATTTCACCTCAGAGGAGGGAAAGGAAATCTCCGTAAATCCCTATCCTCTGCTTAGGATTCTTGACAATGCGTGAGAATCGTGTAAACTGTTCAAGTAGAAAGAATACATGTATAGGGGAGAAGTACCATGGATATTTTGTTATGGCATAAACTTCTTGGACCGTATGAGCTGGCGGTGCAGGAACTGGTGCTGAAGTTCCGCCATATGAAAAAGGAATATCAGGACCGGGGCATGTACTGTCCGATTGAGAGCGTGGAAGGGCGCGTCAAGACGGTCAGCAGCATTCTGGACAAAATGAAGAGAAAAAATATACCCATGGATCAGCTGGAAGAGCTGGTGGAGGATATTGCCGGAGTGAGGATTATCTGTCAGTTTGTAGAGGATATCGAGAAGGTATCCCGGATGATCGAGGAGCGCTCCGACATTGAAGTACAGTACGAAAAAGACTATGTAAAAAACATGAAGGAGAGCGGATACCGCAGCTATCACCTGATTATTTTCTATACGGTCCATACCCTGGAAGGGCCGAAAAAGCTGCAGATGGAAATCCAGATCCGGACTATGGCTATGGATTTCTGGGCTACGGTGGAGCATTCCCTTCAGTATAAATACAAGGAAAGAATTCCGGAGCATATCAAACGGAGGCTCAGCAACGCGGCCAACGCCATTATTGCTCTGGATAACGAAATGTCCTCTGTCCGCAGCGAGATCATGGACGCCCAGCTTTCCTCCCAGCTGCAGCATCGGATGGTGGCGGATATTCTGAACAATATTGAAAATATGTACCGGGTCACCAGCCAGAGGGAGGTAGAAAAGATCCAGGAGGAATTTTACCGGATCTACGCCCTGAACGATATGGCGGAGCTGAAGCATTTTCATACCCAGCTGGATATGATCGCGGAAGGATACCGCGCCCAGAGCGTGACGGAAGATCTGTAGAGAGGAACGAGAATGAAGCTGCCGGAGAAATACTGTCTGGAAATGAGAAAGCTTCTGGGAGAGGATTACCAAGAGTATCTGGAGAGCTTTGGCCAGCCTCCCAGGAGCGGACTTCGGGTCAATACCCTGAAGATCTCACCGGAACGGTTTTTAAAAATTTCAGAGTGGGATCTCAGGGCTGTGCCCTGGATCCCCAACGGATTCTACTATGAGGGTGCGGCCTCACCGGCCAGACATCCTCATTACTATGCGGGCCTTTATTATCTTCAGGAGCCCAGCGCCATGACGCCGGCCTCCCGTCTTCCGGTGAGCCCCGGGGACCGGGTGCTGGATCTCTGCGCGGCTCCGGGCGGCAAGGCCACAGAGCTGGCGGCCAGGCTTCAGGGCAGGGGATTCCTGCTGGCTAATGATATCAGCGCCTCCAGAGCCGGAGGCCTCCTGAAAAACCTGGAGCTGGCAGGGGCGGCCAATATCCTGGTGGCCAGCGAAGATCCCGGCAGGCTGGCGGAAGCCTGGCCGGAGGGATTTGACAAGATTCTGGTGGACGCGCCCTGTTCCGGGGAGGGGATGTTCCGCCGGGACAGCCGCATGGCAGCCTACTGGGAGCAGGCGGGGCCGGATTCCTACGCGGAAGTCCAGGCCCGGCTGCTCCAGGCCGCCTGGCGGATGCTGCGCCCCGGCGGAAAGCTGCTCTATTCTACCTGCACCTTTTCTCTAAAAGAAAATGAGGAGCAGATTCTGAAGCTTCTTAAGAACCATCCGGATCTGTCCCCGGAACCGGTGACACCGTATTTTGAGGGGTTTGAACCCGGAAAACTGGGGCTTTCGGAAGCTGTGCGGATTTATCCTCACAAAATGCCGGGGGAAGGGCATTTCCTGGCTCTTCTGAAAAAATCCGGAACTTTTGAGGCGGCGTCAGAACCGGTCCGAAAGCGGAAGGGAACGCTCCCGCCGGAAGCGGAAGATTTTCTGAAACAGGTGCGCCGGGATTTCAGCGGATACGAGTTTCTGTGCCATAAAGAGCAGATTTACGCCCTGTGTCCGGAAATGGAAATAAAAAAGGGGATCCGTTTTCTGCGCACCGGACTTCTTCTGGGATCGGTCCGCAGAGGAAGATTTGAACCTTCCCAGGCCCTGGCCATGGCTCTGAAAAAGGAGGAATTTGACTCTGTGCTGGATCTGTCTTCCGCAGATCCCAGGACAGTGAAATACCTGAAAGGAGAGACCATCTCTCTGCTTCCGGAGCAGGAGGGCGGGAGGGCCCGGGCATCCGGATGGCAGCTGATCTGTACGGACGGGTTCCCTCTCGGTTTTGCCAAGCTGGCAGGACAGAATCTGAAAAACAAATATCAGCCGGGGTGGAGATGGCAGTAGCGGGGCTGGAGGAAGAACATGAAAAAAATGCGTTTGGATAAATTTCTGTCGGAAATGGGAGTGGATACCAGGAAAAATCTGAAAGAGATGATCCGCTGCGGACGGATTACTGTCAACGGGCAGCCGGCAGCGAAGCCGGAACTGCGGGTGGACGCTGAAACAGACCTGGTAGCGGCGGACGGGGTTCCGGTGGTGTACGAAGAGTTTCAATATTTTATGCTGAACAAGCCCCAGGGGGTGGTGACAGCTTCCAGAGACCGATTTCAGCGAACCGTGCTGGATCTGCTGCCGGCGCCGCGGCGCCGGGATCTGTCCCCGGTAGGGCGGCTGGACAAAGATACAGAGGGACTGCTGCTGATTACCAACGACGGAGTTCTTTCCCACCGCCTGCTGGCTCCCGGCAGGCATGTGCCAAAAGAATATTACGCGGTCATTGACGGCCGGGTGGGGAGCGCGGATCAGCACGCTTTTCAGGAGGGCCTGGATATCGGGGATGAGACCCCCACTCTGCCGGCGGATTTATTCATTCTGGAAGCCGGGGAGCTCAGCCGGGTGATCGTCACCATAGAAGAAGGACGGTTCCATCAGATTAAGAGAATGTTTGAAGCGCTGGATAAAAGGGTAACCTTTCTGAAACGGCTGTCCATGGGGCCCCTGCGCCTGGATGAATGCCTGAAGCCTGGAGAGTCCAGAAGGCTTACCCAGGAGGAACTGAAGGAACTGATGAAGCTGAAAAATGCCAGAGAGAGGTAGAAGCATGGGTTTTTTGCCGGTTACAAGAGAAGAAATGGAAAAGCTGGGCTGGGAGCGGCCGGATTTTGTCTATGTGATCGGAGACGCTTACGTGGATCATTCCTCCTTCGGCCCGGCCGTGATCAGCCGGGTTCTGGAGTCCAGAGGCTACAAGGTGGCTGTGATCCCGCAGCCGGACTGGAAAAGGGACGACAGCATCGCTGTGTTCGGAGAGCCAAGGCTGGCTTTTTTAGTATCCTCCGGAAACATGGATTCCATGGTGAACCACTATACGGCGGCTAAAAAGAAGCGCAGCTTTGACGCCTATTCTCCGGGAGGGAAGTCCGGGCTGCGGCCGGACCGGGCAGTGACGGTTTACGGAAACCTCATCCGCAGGACCTATAAACATACGCCGGTGATCCTGGGCGGTATTGAGGCCAGCCTCAGGAGACTGGCCCACTATGATTACTGGTCAGACAAAGTCCGGCGCTCGGTACTTCTGGATTCCGGGGCGGATCTGATCTCCTACGGCATGGGGGAGCGCTCCATTGCCGCCATCGCGGAGGCCTTGGACAGCGGGCTGCCGGTGTCTTCTCTTACCTTTATTCCGGGAACTGTCTATAAAACCAGAGAGATTCCGGAGATGACGGATCCGGTGTTTCTCCCCTCCTGGGAGGAGGTTTCCGTGGATCGGGAAGCCTACGGGAAAAGCTTCCGGATCCAATATGAAAACACAGATTCCATTACCGGCAGGGTACTGGCGGAAGATTACGGATCCAGAGGATATGTGGTGCAGAATCCGCCGGCGGCACCGCTCACCGAGGGTGAGATGGACGATGTCTATGAGCTGCCCTATATGAGGGCCTGGCACCCCATGTACGACCAGACGGGAGGGATCCCGGCTTTTTCCGAGATCCGTTTTTCTCTCACCAGCAGCCGGGGCTGTTTCGGCGGCTGCAATTTCTGCGCGCTGACCTTCCACGAAGGCCGGGTGGTCCAGGCCAGAAGCGAGGAATCCCTGATCCGGGAGGCAAAGATTCTGATTCGGGACAAAGAATTTAAGGGGTATATCCACGATGTGGGAGGGCCCACCGCAGACTTCACGGCCCCCGCCTGTGAGAAGCAGCTGACCCGGGGAGTCTGCGCCCGCCGCCAGTGCCTGTTTCCCAAACCCTGCGGAAATCTCCGGGTGGACCACCGGAAATATGTAGGGATTCTCCGGAAGCTGCGGGAACTTCCCGGGGTTAAAAAGGTCTTTATCCGTTCCGGAATCCGCTTTGATTACGTGGCCGCCGACCGGGACGGCACCTTTCTGCGGGAGTTGGTCCGGCACCATATCAGCGGCCAGCTGCGGGTGGCGCCGGAGCATGTATCGGAGGAAGTGCTCCGGTGTATGGGAAAACCTTCCCATAAGGTGTATGAGGAATTCCTGAAAAAATTTAACGCCTGCAATGAAAAATCGGGAAAGCGGCAGTATGTGCTTCCGTATTTCATTTCTTCCCACCCTGGCTCCACCTTAAAAGACGCGGTGAAGCTGGCGGAATACATCCGGGATATGGGATTTATTCCGGAGCAGGCCCAGGATTTTTATCCCACGCCCTCTACGGTTTCCACCTGCATGTATTATACCGGAAGGCATCCCTTCACCGGGGAAAAGCTTCATATCCCCAGGGGAACCCATGAGAAAGCTATGCAGAGAGCCCTGATCCAGTACCGTGTTCCGGAAAATTATGAACTGGTGCGGGAAGCCCTGGAAATCTGCGGACGCAGGGATCTCATAGGCTATGGCCCCAAGGCCCTGATCCCCCCGACGCCTCCGGGACAGAAAAGAAAGCGCTTGTCTAAAAGAGAATTGTCTGGTAAAATTGGCCGTGGAAGAGAGGAAACAGGCAATGAAAAGAGGAAAAATAAAAAAAGGTGATTTCGGCTACATCCGTCAGCAGAAACTGCTCCGCCTCATGCGGACGCTGGCCTGCTGTCTGCTGCCGGCAGCTTTTTTTGCCGTGGGCATGATCCTGAACCGGGGAGACCGGTACAACATCTATACGGTCATCGCCCTGGTGGGATGCATTCCGGTGTGCATGTCTCTGGTGAGCATGATTATGATGTGGCTCCAAAAGCCCATGAAGCAGGAGCTTTACCAGGAGATCAGCGCCAGGGCCGGAGATCTCGTCATGGCCTATGAACTTTATATGACCACCAGAGACGTCAGCATTTTTGTGGACGCGGCGGCGGTGTGCGGCGATTATGTGGCCGCTTACACGGACCGGCCGGTAAAACGCAGAGAACTGGACTTTATGGAGGAGCATATTACAAAAACCTTAAGAGCCAACCGGTATAAGATGACGGTGAAGATCTTCGATCAGAAAAAGGCGTTTCTGGAACGGCTGGACACCCTCAGGGCCAGACAGGCGGAATTTGAGGCGGCGGCCGCGGAACATTTCACTCCGGATGAGAAATATCCGGATCTTTCCAGAAGCCAGCTGGTAAAGCATCTGCTTCTGGCGCTTTCTCTCTGAGCACGGGCCTGAAGGGAGGTTCTGCATGAAAGAGATTACGATTACATCCCGGGAGGCGGGACAGCGGCTGGACAAGTACCTGCTCCGCTATCTGCCGTCAGCGGGAAAAGGCTTTCTCTACAAAATGATGCGCAAGAAAAATATTGTGTTAAATGGTCGGAGGGCGGAAGGAAAGGAACTTCTTCGGGAGGGAGACGCTCTGCGGCTGTTTTTTTCGGAGGAGACTCTGAACAAATTTATGGGCGGAGAAAACCGGGACCGGGAACTGCCTGCTCTGGATCCGGCGCTGGTGCTCTATGAGGACAGCCAGGTGCTGGCGGTGAATAAGCCGGCGGGGATGCTTTCCCAGAAAGCGGCTCCCGGGGATCTTTCCCTGGTGGAATATGTAACCGGCTATCTCCTGAAGTCGGGGGCTCTGAAACCGGAGGAGCGGCAGGGCTTCCACCCGGGCATCGCCAACCGTCTGGACCGCAATACCAGCGGGCTGGTGCTGGCCGGAAAGACCATGGGGGCAGCCCAGGCTCTGGCGGAGCTGTTCCGGAAGAGGGATATGGAAAAATACTATCTCTGTCTGGTTCAGGGAACTCTGAGAGAAAAATGCCGGATATCCGGGTATCTCAGAAAAGATGAAAAGAGAAACCAGGTCACGGTAACTTCTTTTCCGGGGGCGGGGGGCGTTCCCATTGAGACGGCTTACGAGCCTTTGGGATGGTCCGGGGACTGCACCCTGCTGAAGACAGAGCTGATCACGGGAAAATCTCATCAGATCCGCGGCCATCTGGCCGGCATCGGGCATCCTCTGGCGGGGGACCCTAAATACGGAGATCCAAAGCTGAATGACAGATTCCGCCGGCAGTACGGGCTGAAGCGTCAGTTCCTCCATGCCTGGCAGATCTGCTTTCACCGCTGCCCCCAAACGCTGGAGAATCTGTCCGGGAAAACGCTGGAAGCGCCTCTTCCGGAGCAGCTGAAGAAAATAATAAAAAACCTGAATTTACAGGAGGCTTTGTATGAATGATCAGGACGAAATAAAGGAGGAACCCTCTGCCCGAAAGAGCATCGGCAGGGAGATCTGGGAATATGTGCGGCTGATCCTGGTGGTGGTCGCCGCGGTGATTCTGCTGACCAACTTTGTGGTGGTCAATGCCCGGATTCCTTCGGAGTCTATGGAAAACACTATTCTGGCAGGCGATCAGATCTTTGGAAACCGTCTGGCCTACACCTTCGGTGATCCGGAGCGCTTTGACATTGTGATTTTTAAATATCCGGACGATGAAAGCCAGCTGTACATCAAGCGGATCATAGGCCTGCCGGGGGAAACCGTCACAATTATCGACGGAAAAGTCTACATTGACGGCTCGGATACGCCTCTGGACGACAGCTTCTGCCCGGAGACGCCGGATGGAAAAGGGGACGGGGTTTATCAGGTGCCTGAGGACTGTTATTTTATGATGGGGGACAACCGGAACAATTCCCACGACTCACGGTTCTGGAACCATAAATATGTGGCAAGGGATAAGATCCTGGGCAAGGCCCTGTTCCGGTACTGGCCATTGAACCGTATTTCCCTGGTAAAATAGGAGGAGTCTATGGCAACCTGGAATTCCAGAGGACTTCGGGGATCTACCCTGGAAGAACTCATCAACCGCACCAATGAGCAGTACCGGGAAAAGGGGCTGGCGCTGATCCAGAAGGTGCCCACCCCCATCACTCCCATACGGATCGATCAGGAGCACCGGCACATTACCCTTGCATATTTTGATAAAAAAAGTACCGTGGACTACATCGGAGCCGTACAGGGGATTCCTGTCTGCTTTGACGCCAAAGAATGCCAGACGGAGGTGTTTCCTCTGGCCAATATCCATGAACATCAGCTGCTGTTTATGCAGGAGTTTGAAAAGCAGAAGGGGGTGGCCTTTCTGCTGCTGTACTTTGCGGAAAAAAATATTTTCTATTATCTGCGCCTGCGGGAGCTGGAAACATTCTGGAGACGCAGGGAAGAAGGGGGGCGGAAAAGTTTTCGGATGGACGAACTGGACCGCTCTTTTTTCCTGGAGGGGGAACAGGGAGTTCTGGTTCCCTATCTGGAGGGGCTGCAGAAAGATTTGCTGACTAGGGATTGACAAATCGTTTTCATGTGATAATATGGTAGCAGACTAAAGCGTCAGGAGACAAAACAATGAAAAAATTTATTCACACCCCGGAGGGAGTCCGGGATACCTACGGAAGAGAGTGCGCCCGGAAACGGGTGCTGGAGCGGCAGATCGAGCGTCTGTTTCATACATACGGCTATCAGCACATCGAAACTCCTTCCTTTGAGTTTTTTGATGTATTCGGCAAAGAAGTGGGAACGGTTTCCTCCCGGAATCTTTACAAGTTCTTTGACCGGGACGGCAATACCCTGGCCCTGCGGCCGGATTTTACCCCCTCCATTGCCCGGGCTGCCTCCATGTATTTCGCGGAGGAGTCCATGCCCATCCGGCTCTGCTACCAGGGCAGCGTTTTTATCAATAATTCCAGCTATCAGGGAAGGCTCAGGGAGAGTACCCAGATGGGCGTGGAGTTTCTCAATGAGAACAGCGCGGAAGCCGACGCAGAGATGATCGCTATGGCTGTTTCCGTGATGAAAAAAGCCAATCTGAAGGAGTTTCAGGTCAGCGTGGGCCACGCCGGATTTTTTAACGCTCTGGCGGAGGAGGCCGGCCTTTCCCAGGAGCAGAGGCAGGAGCTGAAGCACCTGCTGATTATCAAAAACCGGTTCGGCGCCCAGGAAATGGTGCAGAAGCTTGGATTGAAAGATAATCTGGCGGCGGTCATCGACCGGATTCCGGAGCTCATCGGGGAGCGGGAAATGCTGGAGGCGGCAGGACACCTGACCCGAAATCCCAAAGCTCTGGAGGCCCTGGAGCGGCTGAAACGGATCCGGGAGCTCCTGGAGGCCTACGGCTGCGAAAAGTATGTGGTATTTGATCTGGGCATGCTGAGCCCCTATGAGTATTATACCGGCATTATTTTCCAGGCCTTTACCTACGGCACCGGGGACGCGGTGATCAAAGGGGGACGCTATGACCGCCTTCTGGCCCGCTACGGGAAGGACGCCCCGGCTGTGGGATTCACCGCGGAGGTGGACGCCCTGCTGAACGCTCTGGAGCGGCAGCGCATCGGCATTCCCGTGGAAAACTCCATGACCATGGTGCTGTATCCTGCCAGGCTGGAAAAATTGGCTCTTGCCTTTACGGCTGCCCACAGAGCCAGGGGAATGGATATGGCCTGCGTCCGCTTTGAGCCGGGCCGGGTTCTGGAGGATTACCGCCAGTATGGAATGAGAAATCAGTTTGGCGGCATCATTTATTTTCGCTCAGAAAGGGAAGTATACGCCTTGAATCTTTCCAGCGGCCAGACGGAACGGGTGGACATGAGCCCGTATCTGAGACAGTGACTACAGAAAAAAGAGGACAGATAATATGAGATATTTAACCTTTGCCCTGACCAAGGGACGGCTGGCATACAAAACTCTGGAGCTTCTGGAGGGAATGGGCATCACCTGCCAGGAGATGAAAGATAAAAATTCCCGGAAGCTGATCTTTGTCAATGAGGAGAAAAAACTGCGGTTTTTCCTGGCCAAAGGGCCGGATGTTCCCACCTATGTAGAATACGGCGCCGCGGATATCGGCATTGTGGGAAAAGATACCATTATGGAAGAGGGCCGGAAGATTTACGAGGTGCTGGATCTGGGGTTCGGAGCCTGCCGCATGTGCGTCTGCGGGCCGGAGAGCGCCAGGGAATATCTGAACCACAACCAGCTGATCCGGGTGGCCACCAAGTACCCGGTAATCGCCAAGGATTATTTTTACAACCAGAAAAATCAGACGGTGGAGATCATCAAACTCAACGGCTCCATTGAGCTGGCCCCCATTGTGGGGCTGTCCGAGGTGATCGTGGACATTGTGGAAACAGGAAGCACTCTGAGAGAAAACGGCCTGCAGGTTCTGGAAGAAATCTGCCCCCTGTCCGCCCGCATGGTGGTAAACCCGGTGAGCATGAGAATGGAAAACGCCCGGATCACAGAGCTGATCCGAAATATGAAGCGGATGGCATCAGGAGCCGCGGGAGCCTGAGAGAAGGAGAGGACAAGCATGAGAATTGTGACACTGACGGAAGAGACAAAGAAAGACATTCTGGAAAATCTGCTGAAGCGCAGCCCCAACCAGTACGGAACCTTTGAGGCCGCGGTGGGGGAAATTGTAGCGGCGGTTAAAGAGAAGGGAGACCAGGCGCTTTTCGCCTATACGGAAAAATTCGATCACGCCAGGCTGGACAAAACGACGGTGCAGGTGACAGAGGAGGAAATCCGGGAGGCCTACACCCTGGTGGACGAAAAGCTGACGGAGGTGATCCGCAAGGCGCTGGTGAATATCCGGGATTACCACGAAAGGCAGAAACAGAACAGCTGGTTCCACACCACGGAAAAAGGAACTTTGCTGGGCCAGAAGGTGACCCCCATGGCAAGAGTGGGAGTCTACGTGCCGGGGGGAAAGGCAGTGTACCCTTCCTCTGTGCTGATGAACATTCTGCCGGCCAAAGTGGCGGGTGTTTCGGAGATCATCATGGCTACTCCCTGTGACGCCCAGGGAAAAGTGAATCCGGCGGTGCTGGTTTCCGCCCAGGAGGCGGGAGTGGACCGGATCTACAAGGCGGGAGGCGCCCAGGCCATCGCGGCTCTGGCCTTCGGCACGGAGAGCATTCCAAAGGTGGATAAAATCGTGGGACCCGGCAACATCTATGTGGCTCTGGCCAAAAAGGCAGTTTACGGAAATGTGAGCATTGACTCCATTGCCGGCCCCAGCGAGATCACCGTGCTGGCGGATGAGACGGCCAATCCCCGCTATGTGGCCGCAGACCTTCTCTCCCAGGCGGAACACGACGAGATGGCCTCCGCCATTCTGGTGACCACCAGCCGTTCTTTCGGGGAGGCGGTTTCCCGGGAGATCCAGGAATATCTGAAGGTTCTGTCCCGCCGGGAGATCATTGAGAAGTCTCTGGATCATTTCGGCTACATTCTGGTGGCGGCGGACCGCCGGGAAGCGGTGGACACGGTCAACTCTATCGCCCCGGAGCACCTGGAGATCGTCATGTCCAACCCCTTCGAAGTGATGACCCAGATCCGCAACGCGGGGGCGATTTTCCTGGGTGAGTACAGCTGCGAACCTCTGGGAGATTATTTTGCCGGCCCCAACCATGTGCTGCCCACCAACGGAACGGCAAAGTTTTTCTCACCCCTGTCCGTGGATGATTTTGTAAAGAAGTCCAGCGTCATCTATTATTCCAGGGAGGCCCTGGAGGAGATCCACCGTGATATTGAGCAGTTTGCCGCCTGCGAGCAGCTGACGGCTCACGCCAACGCCATCGCGGCGCGCTTTGAGGGAAAGGAGTCCTGATATGAGAAGACGCGCGGAAGAGATCCGGACCACCCGGGAGACAGACATTGATCTGAAGCTGGATCTGGACGGAAATGGAAGCTATGAAATTCATACGGGAGTGGGATTTTTCGATCACATGCTGGCGGGATTTGCCAGACACGGACTTTTCGATCTGGAGATTACGGTGGGGGGAGATCTGGAGGTGGACGACCACCACACCGTAGAGGACACAGGTATTGTCCTGGGAGCCGCGCTCCGCAAGGCCCTGGGAGACAAGCGGGGGATCCGACGCTACGGAAGCTGTATCCTGCCCATGGACGAGACTCTGGTGCTCTGCGCCATTGACCTGGGAGGCAGGCCTTACTTTTCCTTTGAGGGAACCTTTCCCGCGGAGCGGCTGGGAGATATGGGCAGCGAGATGGTGCGGGAATTTTTCTACGCGGTCTCTTATTCCTGCGGCATGAATCTCCACATGAAGATCCTTTCCGGCTGGAACAGCCACCACATGGCGGAAGCTCTGTTTAAGGCCTTTGCCAAAGCTCTGGACCAGGCGTCCTGCCTGGATCCCAGAATCACCGATGTGCTTTCCACCAAGGGAAGCCTGGAGTAAGGAGAGAATATGGACAAGCTGATTATTCCCTGCCTTTATCTGAAAAAAGGGCAGGCAGTAAAAAATTTCGCGGATTTCCAGGCACTGGAGGATCCGGATCCGGTGAAGCTGGCCGGGAATTTTGGAAATCAGGGGGCGGATGAGGTGCTGGTGTTTGATCTCTCCGAAGGGGACAAAGACCACGAGGAAGCCCTGGAAGTAATAAAAAAAATCTGCGCCGCCGCGGAGGTGCCGGTGATAGGCGCCGGGAACGTAAAGCGCATGGAAGATGTAAAGAAACTGATCTACGCCGGCTGCCGCCGGGCCGTGCTGAATTTTTCCAAGGAGGGCAACCGGAAGATTTTGAAAGAGGTTTCCCAGAAATTCGGGAAAGAGAAGATCACCGTCTATCTGCCGGATCTGGAAGCCTTTGAAAACTGCCGGCCGGAGATCCAGGAGTTTGCCGGCCTGCTGCTCTGCGATGAGGGAATGCAGGACGCGCTGAAAGCGAGGACTTCCCTGCCGGTGCTGGTGCTGGCGGATCAGGGGAACCCGGAAGAACTTCTCTGCGGTCAGAGCGCGGCGGCCCTTACGGGCAAAGTTCTGGAGCAGGGAAATTATACGCAGCTGAAACACGCCCTGAAACAGCGGGGGATTCCCGTGAATACCTTTGAGAGCAGCATCCCCTGGGAAGAATTCAAATTGAACGGTGACGGCCTGATTCCCTGCGTTGTTCAGGATTACAAGACAGACCAGGTGCTGATGCTGGCCTATATGAACCGGGAAGCCTATGAGGCTACTCTGGCCACCGGGAGAATGACCTACTGGAGCCGCAGCCGTCAGGAACTGTGGGTGAAGGGACTGACCTCCGGACATTTTCAGTACGTAAAGTCTCTTTCCATTGACTGCGACAATGACACGCTGCTGGCCAAAGTGTCCCAGATCGGGGCCGCCTGCCATACGGGCAGCCGCTCCTGCTTTTACCGGGAGCTGGCCCGTAAGGAATATGACGGCGCCAATCCTCTGAAGGTCTTTGAAAATGTCTTCGCGGTGATTCAGGACAGAAAGATTCATCCGAAAGAAGGATCCTATACCAACTATCTGTTTGAGAAAGGCATCGACAAGATTCTGAAAAAGGTAGGGGAGGAGTGTACGGAGATCGTCATCGCCGCCAAGAATCCGGACAAGGAGGAGATCAAGTACGAAATCTCGGATTTTCTCTACCATGTGATGGTACTCATGGCGGAAAAGGGCGTGACCTGGGAGGACATTACCAGAGAGCTGGCCAGAAGATAAAATTAAAGGTTGACACAATGTCAGCAAGGTGATACTGTTTAAGCAGTGACATGGTGTCAAGAGGTCAAATTTTAATTTGACCTCTTGACACCACGGATTGTTCCGCGCTTTGCGCTCTCACAATCCTAAAACACCTCAAATCCGCACATTTTTTTGCGAAAAATGGCTCCTTTTCGGTGTTTTGCGGGTCAAGTCGATATGCTTTTTCATGCAGGCATGAAAAGCATATCTATTTGACCCTGGTGTCATCATAATCATCTGACCGTCTGCAGGAGGGTAAAGTCTATGAAAGCAAAGGTTTATTTCACAAAAGAAATTACGCCGGAATCCGTAGTAAAGATGTATCACGCCCTGGGGATTACCCTGCCGGGAAAGGTGGCTGTAAAGGTTCACTCCGGCGAAAGGGGCAATCAGAACTATCTTCGTCCGGAATTCTGGAAGCCCATGGTGGAGGAAGTGCAGGGCACGGTGGTAGAGACCAACACCGCTTACGGGGATGCCTGCGGAGGCGTGAGGGATCATACCGAGGAGCACTGGAAATTAATCCAGGAACACGGATGGACCAAGTATTTCCAGGTGGATATTCTGGACGCGGAGGAGCCGGATCTGGTATGGCCGGTTCCCGGAGGCAAAGTCCTGAAGGAGAATCATGTGGGAAGTCACACGGTTCATTATGACTCCATGCTGGTCCTGGCCCACTTTAAAGGCCATCCCATGGGAGGATACGGCGGGGCCCTGAAACAGCTGGCTATCGGCTGCGCCAGTTCCAGAGGCAAGGCGCTGATTCACAGCGCCGGAAAGACCGATGACCGCTATGAGACCTGGAAACAGCACGCCAGCGAAGTGGCCTTTCCGGAAGCCATGGCGGACGCGGCGTCCAGCATTACCGCTTATTTTAAGGACAAGATCGCTTTTATCAACGTTATGAAAAATCTTTCCGTGGACTGCGACTGCTGCGAAGTGGCGGAAGATCCCTGCATGAAGGATATCGGCATTCTGGCTTCCCTGGATCCGGTGGCCATCGATCAGGCCTGCATGGATCTGGTGCTCCGTTCCGATGATCCCGGAAAGGAGCATTTCATGGAGCGGGTCAACAGCCGCAACGGAATCCATACCATTGAGGCGGCCGCGGATCTGGGCATGGGTTCCAGGGAGTACGAACTGATTGAGATTTAAAAAAATGCGCAGAACGCCGCAGAGCCGGGAATCTTAAGGATTCCCGGCTCGAAATGTTTCACCGGGTATTCCTGAACCCCAAAAAGGGTCCGGAAATATCCCCCGGGGTGGGTTGCGGTATTTCCCCAGGCCCTTTATAGTAGATTCTGTGATTTCCGTTTCGGCGGAAAAGAATAACATGAGAAAAGGACTGGAAGCTATGGCGAAAGGATACAAAAAATACGAGACAAAGATCATCCGTCCGGAGGAGGTCCGGCCGGGGGAAAAAATAAGCGGCATACTGGAGCTGGGAGAGAGCGGCTTTTCGGTTCCGGCCACGATCCTCTGCGGTAAGGCCCCCGGGAAAACCGTGCTGATCACCGCCGGCGTCCACGCCGGGGAATACGTGGGAATCCAGGCAGTGCTGGAACTGGCGGAGGAACTTTTGCCGGAGCAGGTCAGCGGCCGGATCCTGCTGGTAAAGACTGTGAACCGGAAGGATTTTGAAAACCGGCTGGGCAGCGTCAGCCGGGAGGATGGAAAAAACCTGAACCGGGAATTCCCCGGGGATCCGATGGGAACCGTCACGGAGCGCCTGGCAGCGGCGGTGGTGAAACACCTTCACAAAGAGGCGGATTATTATATTGATCTCCACAGCGGAGATGACTATGAGGAACTGGCCCCCTATATTTATTACGCGGGAAAGGCGGATCCGGAGGTGACCCGGATCTCCCGGGAAATGGCAAGACAGGCAGACGTGCCCTATATGGTCCGCTCGGAGGTGGACTCCGGAGGTTCTTACAACTACGCAGCCTCCCGCGGGATCCCCAGCGTTCTCCTGGAGCGGGGCGGCATGGGAGCCTGGAGCGGCGAGGAGGTTCAGTCCGCCAAAAAGGATGTGCGGAGCATCCTGGATTATCTGGGAATCTGCCCCGGGGGCCATATCGTCAGAACCCACTATCCCCTGGAAGTGACGGATATTCAGTATCAGGCGGCTTCCTGCTTCGGCCTCTGGTATCCTGAAAAACGCCCGGGAGATCTGTTCAGCGTGGGGGATCTTCTGGGAGTCACCAGGGACTACGAGGGAAATATCCTGGAGGAGTCTGTGGCCCAGGAAAACGGTGTGATCCTCTACCAGACGGGAAGTCTGCAGGTCTGCGAGAACGGTCCCATGATCGCTTACGGAAAGATTGACTATCATTCTGATGACCGGAAGGAACAGATCGCCGGCTACTGGTCCAAACGCAGCCGGGATTTTCTGGAGCAGAGGAGACAGGAGCTTCACAGTTCTCTGGCGGACCGCTTTCTGGAGATCCTGCGGAAGCATCTGCCGGGGAAAAAGCAACTGAAAATCCTGGATGTGGGCTGCGGCACGGGGTTTTTCTCCATTCTGCTGGCCAGGGAAGGATATGAGGTCACCGGCATTGATCTCACTCCCGGCATGATCCGGGGGGCCGAAGAACTTGCGGCGGAGGAACTGTCGGCGGAAGAGCGGAGCCGCTGCAGGTTTCAGGTTATGGACGCGGAGAACCCGGAATTTTCTGACGGAACCTTTGACGTTCTGGTTACCAGAAATCTTACCTGGACTCTGCCGGACGCGGAAAAGGCCTACCGGGAGTGGAGCCGGGTTCTGAAGGAGGACGGTGTGCTGCTGAATTTTGACGCCGATTACGGCAAGGAGGACTGTACGGATTCCAGGGGCCTGCCCCAGAATCACGCGCACCACAGACTGGGGAGAGAAATGCTGGAGGAGTGCGAGCGGCTGAAACGGCAGCTGTCTATTACCGCCTGCAGCCGTCCCGGCTGGGATCTGGAGGCTCTGGAAGCGGCAGGCATGACTTCTGTACAGATCGAACTGGGGATCGGAAGAGAAATCTACCGGGAGAAGGATGAATTTTACAATCCCACGCCCCTGTTTCTGATCCGGGCGTCCAAGGTCAGAAATCAGCAGAAGAAATAACCCCCACGGGGGCTTGCGGAGGACAGGGACAGGGCTTATACTGAAGCCATGAATTCACTCATTGAAAATATCCGCGGCAAAAATCCAGGCCTGGCAGTCTTTCGCAGTCGCCGGGCCTGGATTTTTGCCGCAGGGGACCTTGACTTCTTTTCTGTAAATGGTATACTGTTACCCATATAGTTTCTTTGTAAACTGTTTACAAAAAAACAAAGGAGAAAAAAAGGATGACTCCCACAACAGAAATATTTACCGGTCTGCGGGGCCTGTTCCGCTTGTACGACCGAATGCTGAAGCGCGTCTGCACGGACCACGATCTGACGGTGGCTGAAGCGGAGATTGTGAGTTTTCTGCTGAATAACCCTGAAAAAGACACGGCGGGGGACATTACGGAACTGCGGATGATCTCCAAGGGCGCCGTCTCCAAGGCGGTGGAGTCCCTGATCCGGAAGTCCCTGCTGGAACGGCTGCCGGACCGGGAGGACAGAAGAAAGATCCATCTGCGGCTGCGGGAACAGGCAAAGCCCCTGATGGAGGCGGTGGACCAGGTCAGAGAGGAGTTTCTGGCCGCGGTGCTGCAGGGTTTTTCCAGCCGGGATCTGGAAACTCTGGTAGAACTCCAGCGCCGGCTGTTTGAAAATTCCAGGAATGCCCTGGAAGGAAGGAGAAGTGATCCCCAATGAAACAGAAAGAACAGGAACAGACAGACATGGAACTTCAGAAAACTCCGGAGAACAGCAAGGAATTTCTGCGGAGGGAGCCTCTGGGGAAATTACTGGTTAAGCTGGCTCTGCCCACGGTGGCGGCGCAGCTGATCAATATGCTGTACAACATTGTAGACCGGATCTATATCGGGCATATTCCGGATATCGGAGCCTCCGCCCTGACAGGGGTAGGCGTATGCATGCCTCTGATTCTGATCGTATCCGCCTTCGCGGCACTGGTAGGCTACGGGGGATCTCCCAGGGCTTCTATTTTTATGGGCAGGAAGGATAAGGATTCCGCGGAGAAAACATTGGGCAACTGCTTTGTCCTGCAGATCCTCCTTTCCGTGATCCTGACAGCGGTACTGCTGATCTGGAACCGGGATTTGCTCATGGCCTTCGGGGCCAGTGAAAAGACCATCGGCTACGGGGTGGACTACATGAACATCTACGCCGTGGGAACCATTTTTGTGGAGCTGACCCTGGGAATGAACGCGTTTATCACTGCCCAGGGCTTTGCGAAGACCGGCATGCTCTCTGTGCTGATCGGGGCAGTGTCCAACATTATCCTGGATCCCATCTTTATTTTCGGACTGGGAATGAACGTCCGGGGCGCGGCGCTGGCCACGATTATTTCCCAGGCCCTCTCCTGCCTCTGGGTGGTGAGTTTTCTCTGCGGAAAGCGGACCTTTCTGCGGATCCGAAAGAAGAATCTGCGGCTGGTTCCCAAGGTGATAGGCCCCTGCGTGGCCCTGGGGGCGGCTACCTTTATCATGCAGGCCAGCGAGAGTGTGATCTCCGTCTGCTTTAACAGTTCTCTTCAGAACTATGGAGGAGACATTGCCGTGGGAGCAATGACCATTCTCACCAGCGTCATGCAGTTCGCCATGCTCCCCCTGCAGGGACTGGGACAGGGCGCCCAGCCCATCATCAGCTACTGCTACGGGGCCGGGGACTACGGAAGAGTCAAGGGGGCTTTCCGGCTCCTGCTGAAAGTCAGCATGGCCTACGCGGGGATCTTATGGGCTCTGGTTATGCTGTTTCCCGGAGTGTTTGCCGCCATGTTTACCACCAGCCCGGAGCTGATCGCCTATACCGGGACTGCCCTGCGGATCTACATGGGGGTCATGTTCCTCTTCGGAATCCAGATGGCCTGCCAGATGACCTTTAACGCCCTGGGCAGAGCGGTGGAATCCATCGCGGTGGCGGTTGTGCGGAAGTTTGTCCTGCTGATTCCTATGATCTACCTGCTTCCGGGAATCCTGCCTTTGGAGAAGACCACCTCCGTGTACCTGGCGGAACCGGCGGCAGACACCCTGGCGGTAACCTTTACGGCCATTCTCTTTGCCTTCCGGTTTAAAAAAGCTCTGGAAAAGCCTTCGCAAAGTCAGCCCCGGCAGTAATTTTATCCCCAGGGGGGGCTTACAGCCTTAAAACCCGTATGATACTATAGGGGAGAACCAAAGAACGACGGGTTTTAAGGAGGATGTATGCAGACATTTCGGCAGTATGAAACAGAGAATCAGGCCTACTGGACCAACCGGGCGGCCGGATATTCTGAAGTGAATAAAAGTGAACTGAACTCCGGTCAGCATCAGGTGTGGGGCGGAGTTCTTTTTGAGCAGATCAGCCGGCAGTATCCGGAACGGAAGCCGGGGGAACTTTCTGTTCTGGACATAGGCTGCGGCCCCGGTTTTTTTTCGGTGATCCTGGCGGAAATGGGGTATCAGGTTACCGCTGTGGACTATACGGAATCCATGCTGAAGGAGGCCGGGAATAACGCGGGGATCTGGAGGGACCGCATCTGTTTTCTGCGAATGAACGCGGAACAGCTGGAATTCCCGGAGAACCGTTTTGACGTGATCGTTACCAGGAACCTTACCTGGAACCTGCCCCACCCGGAGAAAGCCTACGGGGAATGGTGCCGGGTCCTGAAGCCCGGCGGGCTTCTGCTGAACTTTGACGCCAACTGGTACCGGTATCTGTATGACCGGGAGGCCCGGGAAGGGTATCTGAAGGACCGGGAGAATATCCTGGCGGAAGGGGTGGCCAACGAGACCGACGGGACGGATATCCCCGCCATGGAGGCCATTGCCGTGCAGGCGCCCCTTTCCCTGGCTCTCCGCCCGGAATGGGACCGGAAGGTCCTGGAGAGACTGGGAATGGAGATGGAGGCGGATCCGGAGATCTGGAGACGGGTCTGGACCCGGGAGGAGAGGATCAACAATTCCTCTACCCCCATGTTTCTGATCCGGGCGGTAAAGAATCTGAGCCAGAAGGAGATATCATGAAGAAATATGTGATCCGCAGGCTGCTTCTGCTGATTCCCATCCTGCTGGGCATTACCTTTCTTTCTTTCGCCCTGATGCGGATCGCCGGCAGCGACGCGGTGCTGCAGCAGTCGGAGGTTTCCGGAGTGGCCCTCTCCCCGGAGGTGATCGCCGCCCGGAGAGCGGAGCTGGGGCTGGATCAGCCATTTCTGGCGCAGTATTTCCGCTGGCTGGGAGGATTTCTTACAGGAGATCTGGGCACCAGCTATATTTCCGGCAGCGATGTATTTTCTGTCTTTGTGTCCAAGCTGCCGGCAACCCTGCTTCTGACGGTGCTGTCCATGGGGCTGACGGTGGTGATCTCCCTGCCTCTGGGAATTCTGGCGGCGGTAAGACAGAATCGATTTACGGACTATCTGATCCGGGTGTGCAGTTTTATCGGCAGCAGCCTTCCCAACTTTTTTGTGGCTCTGGTGCTGATGTATCTGCTGGCCATATATATTCCCGTTTTTCCGGTGATTTCGGAGGGTCTGAGCCTCAGGAGCGCGGCCCTGCCGGCCCTGACCCTGGCCATTGCCATGTCCGCTAAATATATGCGGCAGATCCGGGCGGCGGTGCTGGAGGAGCTGGGCAAGGACTATGTGACGGGAGCAAGGGCCAGAGGGGTGCCTTTTTCCGTGATCCTGCGGAAATATGTCCTGCGTTCCTGTCTGTCCGCGATTCTCACTCTCATGGCTCTGTCTCTGGGCAGTCTCCTGGGAGGGACTGCCATTGTGGAGTCCATTTTTATGTGGGACGGGGTGGGAAAGCTGGCGGTGGACGCCATCAATATGCGGGATTATCCTGTGATCCAGGCTTACGTAGTGTGGATGGCCGTGATCTATGTGGCGGTGAATCTTATTACGGATCTTTGCTACCGGGCCCTGGATCCCCGGGTGCGGCTGGGAGGTGAGAAGGCATGAATTCTCATACTGAAAAGATCGGGGCGCGCCGGCAGAGGATCCGGGCCGATCACACCAGGATCCGTCTGATCCTGTTCCTGTCTCTGGTTATCGCCCTGCTGCTGGCGGCGGTTTTCGCGGAATGGATCTGCCCCTATGACCCCAACGGGCAGGATCTGTCTATTGCCCTGCAGCCCCCAAGCCCGGATCATCCCTTCGGCACGGACCGGTACGGGAGGGATATGCTCTCCCGGGTGATCGTAGGGGGACAGACCAGTATTTTTTCTGCCCTGATTCTGGTGGGGATCATCGCCGTGGGAGGGACTCTTCTGGGGCTGCTCTGCGGCTATTTCGGCGGAGCCCTGGACGCGGTGATCATGCGGGTCTCGGACATCTGCCTGGCTTTTCCGGGGCTGGTGTTCGCCATGGCTGTGGCGGCAGTGCTCCAGGGCGGCATCCAAAACGCGGTGATTGCCCTGGCGGCGGTGAGCTGGCCCAAATATGCCAGACTGGCCAGGAGCCAGACTCTGACGGTGAAAAATCTCACCTATATCCAGGCGGCAAAGCTTTCCGGAACCTCTTCTTTGGGGATCCTTTTCCGCCACATCCTGCCCAACATCGCCGGCCCGGTGCTGGTGACGGCCATGCTGGATATCGGCACCATGATGATGGAGATCGCGGCCCTTTCTTTTCTGGGGCTGGGAGCCCAGCCCCCCACAGCGGAGTGGGGCAGTATGATGAGCAGCGGCAGGAGTATGCTGCAGACCTATCCCTGGGTGGTACTGACCCCGGGACTTGGGATTTTTGCTTCTGTAGTGCTTTTTAACCTTCTGGGGGACACTGTGCGGGATTATCTGGATCCCAGAAACGGACAGAGAAAAAGGAGAAGAACAAAATGAGAAAAAAAACATGGACCACATTCCTGGCCGCCGGACTGCTGATTTCTCTGCTGTCCGGGTGCAGCGGCGGAACGCTGGCTCAGGAGCCATCTCCGGAGACCTCCGGAGAAAAGTCGCTGGTGTGGGGCGATACCACCTTTAACGCGGAAAACGGAGAACCCGACATCAATCCCCACCGGGACAACAGCGGCTGGGCCTGCATCCGCTACGGAGTGGGGGAGACTCTGTTCCGCTTTTCCGATTCCATGGAGATAGAGCCCTGGCTGGCGAAAAGCTATGAAAACACGGACGAGCTGACCTGGGTGATTCAGCTCCGGGAGGATGTGGACTTTGCCAGCGGCCGGCATATGGACGCTCAGTCGGTGAAAGAATGCCTGGAGGATCTGATCTCTGTCCATGTCCGGGCGGCGGAGGACCTGCAAATCCGGGAGATCACCGCGGAGGGTTATACTCTGACCATACACACCGCTGAGCCGGTGCCTGCCCTGATCCATTATCTGGCGGATCCCTACGGCTGCGTCATCGACATGGAGGCGGGAGTCACAGAGGAGGGGATTGTCTCCGGCACCGGGCCTTACCAGGCGGTTTCCCTGGTGACAGACAGCGGACTGGAGCTGGTGAAAAATGAAAACTACTGGGGAGGGGAGCCGAAGCTGGACAAGGTTACGGTCCGCACCATTACTGACGGAGATACCCTGACTATGGCTCTGCAGTCGGGAGAGATCGATGTGGCCTACGGCATGCCCTACGCCAGCTATCCTTTGTTTGAAAATGAACAGTACTCCTTTACCAGCTGTGCCACCAGCCGGGCATTTTTCGGCACCATGAACTTTGAAAGCCCCGTTACCGGGGATCCCGCGGTGCGCAAAGCCATTGCCCTGGGCATCGATAAGGAGGGCTTTGTGGAGACCCTGCTGGGGGGCAACGGATATCCGGCAGAAGGGGTATTCCCGGAAAACTTTATCTTTGGCGGCGACGCGGTTTCCACGGAAACCTATGATCCGGAAGAAGCCGAAAAGGTACTGGAGGAAGCGGGCTGGATCGATACAGATGGGGATGGAATCCGGGAAAAAGAGGGAACTTTGCTGACCCTGCGCTGGCTCACCTATCCCAGCCGCCAGGAGCTGCCGCTGCTGGCGGAGTATGCCCAGTCCACTCTGGGAGAGATCGGTTTTCAGGTGGAGATCAACAGCACCGCGGACCACAACAGCATCCGCACAGACCCTTCTGCCTGGGACATTTACGTCAGCGCCATGGTGACAGCGCCCACGGGAGATCCGGAATATTTCTTTACCTACCGCTGCCTGGACAGCTCCGCCAACAATGACGGCCATTATCACAGCGATGAGCTGGAGAACCTGGCGGAGGAGATGTCCCGGACCTTTGACAGCGCCCGCCGGCAGGAACTGGCTGTGGAAATGCAGCAGGTGATTCTGAAGGACAATGCCTTTGTGTTTGCCTCCCATCTGCGGATGAGCATGGTCGCAGACGCTTCGGTTACGGGACTGACAGCGCATCCCTGCGATTATTACGAGATCACCGCGGATCTGGATATCGGCGGCTGAGGCGGCGGAACGGAGAAAACCATGGAAGAATTACTTGTTTACCGGTCGGTGGAGATCTCCTATAACGGGATCCCGGCAGTCCGTGATATCAATTTTACCCTGAAGTCCGGAGAAATCCTGGGAATTGTGGGGGAATCCGGCAGCGGAAAAAGCTCCCTGATCCGGGGGGCCCTGGGGATCCTGGGCCAGGGAGGCCTGGTGACCCAAGGAGAGATCCTGTATCGGGACCGGAACCTGCCGGATCTTACGGAAAAGGAACTGCGGAAGATCCGGGGCGCGCAGATCGGCATGATCTTTCAGGACGCCGGAGCCGCCCTGTGTCCGGTGCGCACCATCGGCAGCCAGATCTTTGAGAGTCTTTCCGCTCACAGAAAGATCACCCGGAAGGAAAGCGATACAGAAGCCCTGGAGCTTTTTGCCCGGCTGGGTTTCCGGGAAGGGGAACGGATATTGGCCGGCTATCCCTTTGAACTTTCCGGGGGCATGAACCAGAGAGTGGGGATCGCCATGGCCATGCTCCTGAAGCCGGAGATCCTGCTGGCGGATGAGCCTACCAGCGCCCTGGACGTCTCTGTGCAGAGACAGGCGGTGGAGGAACTGCTGCTGACGCGGGAACTGTACGGCACAGCCATGGTGCTGGTGACCCATAATCTGGGAGTGGTCCGGGCCATGGCGGATACAGTCCTTGTTTTAAAGGCGGGGGAGGCTGTGGAGTACGGACCGGCCCCGCAGGTGCTGGGCCGTCCCCGGGAAAACTATACAAAGGAGCTGCTGGCCGCTGTGCCGGTGCTGGAGAAAAATTAGATGGAACCTTTGCTGGAAGTAAAAAAACTGACCAAAACATTTCAGAAAAAAGGACAGGAGGAACTGGCCGCTGTGGACCATGTAAGCTTCTGCCTTCTTCCCGGAGAAACTCTGGGCATCGTGGGGGAATCCGGATCCGGCAAAAGCACGGTGGCCAGAATGATCACCGGGCTTTTGAAGCCCTCGGAGGGGGAGATCTATCTTGGGGGCAGAGCGGTCACTCATCTGAAGTCCCGGGAGCAGCGCCAGGTATACCGGCAGCTGCAGATGGTCTTTCAGTCTCCGGCGGAATCCTTTGACCCCCGCCGGACCCTGGGGGACGGGGTGGGAGAAAGCCTGAAAAATACCGGCCTTTCTTCCAAAGAGCGAAAAAGGCGGGTGGAGAAGCTTTTTATGCAGTGCGGACTTCCGGCGGACTTTGCCGGCCGCTATCCCCATGAGGTCAGCGGAGGCCAGTGCCAGCGGGCGGCCATCGCCAGAGCGCTGGCGGTGGAGCCCCGGCTGCTGATCTGCGATGAGGCTACCAGCGCCCTGGATGTCACGGTACAGAAACAGGTTCTGGAATTGTTAGCCTCCCTGAAGCGGGAGTGGGGGCTGTCCTACCTGTTTATCTGCCATGACCTGGCTCTGGTGCAGCAGTTCTGTGACCGGGTGCTGGTCATGGCGGAAGGCAGGATCGTGGAAGAGGGAACGCCGGAGCAGGTAATCCTTCATCCCCGGAAAGCGTACACCATAAAACTCATCCAGGCGGTTCTGTGAGCAGGTCTGAAGGAGAGGATCTTGAGTTTCCGCAAACTGCAATAAAAAACAGATATGTCTACCCAAAGTACCAATCTGCCGATTTTTTGAGAAATTCAGAATGGCAGTACCGAGAGTAGAGGCACTTTAATAAGCCCCGCCGGAACCGGGCTTTGGGTGACATATTCTTTTATTTAAGCGGTCAGCGTAAGGCAGAGCTGACGGTATGCCGGACGTTTTGTCTGGAACCACAGCCTGACGCCTTGCTTTGCATACGACAGTATGCCGGAGATGCCTTTCGCCAGCCGGTAATAGCAGAAACTGACTTTCTCCCTGAGCGGGTCTGCTTCTTACAACGGAAATATTCCTCGATCCGCCATCTGGAAAAGTAGGTCCTGGCAATGCGGATCACATCATCCTTTGAACGGATCTCTTTGTTTGTGGCCAGCATCATCGGATGTTCCGTAATGCCATAGACCAGAACCAGATAAATATCCTTTCGGGAGGCAGTGATCTGAACCTTGACATGGGAAAGATATGCGGTATGTTCTTTCCCTTTAAAAAAAACATCTGCTTTTATCTTGCCTTTCCGCCGGTTCCGCAGTTCCGTTGCTTGAGTCCATTTGTTATGGTAAAGCAGTTTGCGTTTGGAAGTCAGACGGATCACGTAATCCTGCTTCAAGTGATCCAGCAGGAGGAATATCTTATTTTCATCATAACCACGGTCCATGACAAAAGTGGCCTTCCCCAAAAGTGCAACTGCCTGTTTGACAGCGTCAAACGTGATCGTATTTACTGATTGAATAATTCGCAAACCCCCATCTGAGATGGGGGTTTGCGAATTATTCAATCAAAGAAAAGGATGATAGTAATACATGGAAATGACAACGAAGCGTCTGGCGTATCTGCTTTATCTGGATACAGATGAGAAAAAAACCGTTACCGTTACGGAGCTGGCCCGTTTTTTCCAGGTGTCCAAGGCTTCTGCCAGCCGGAATATCAGTTATCTGGTGTCACAGAAGATTGTCTGCGGGGATTCACTGAGACTGACAGAGGAAGGGAAAGCGATAGCCGGACGGTACCGGGAAGAGCTCAGGCTTATGGAGGAATACCTGCAGGAGACCGTGCATCTGGATGAGAATGAAAACCGGGAAAACGCCATGCAGATGGTGATGTTCCTCACGGAAGGTATGAAAGAGCAGCTTTTCCGAAGAACCCGGCTTAACCGGCTCTTCCAGCAGCTGAAGCCGCTGCGGAACCTGACTTTTTCAGAATTCGCGGATATGCTGGGAGATGGAGACTATCCGGTGGCCTTTGTGATCTACCGGGAGAATTTTGAACGTGGAAAATATCTTTCGATGGCAGACCGGGGGATGGAGCATCCCGCCACGCTGCGCGTCAGAAAGGGAACAGGAACCATCCGGCTGAAGGCGGTGGCCCTGGAACGCCGGAACCTGATGGAACGTCTGATGCTTCATGGAAAGCTGGCGGAATTGGAATATGAAGGGAAGAAGGGCTTCGAGCCGACAGTAAAGGACGGGGATTATTATTCCTTTCCGGCGGAAATGCTGGATTACACCTACCATGCGGAGGAAAATCTGCTGATCGGAAACTGCAGGCTCCGGACCTGCGCGCCGCTGAAGGAGAAGAAAATTCATATCCGAACGGCGATTTTTTCCATGATTATCCAGAAAATATGAAGAACCGGCGCTCAGGCAGGCGGCTGCAGAAGGTCTTGGTCTTCATGAAGGGACATTTGTCCGTGCGTTTCCAGGCGTAATCACGGAATTTCAGGCAGTCAGGGCAGAGCTGGCCCTTCCGTGCGCGGTGTTTTCCGTGGCAGTAGATCCGGATCATCTGCTCCAGGCTTTCTTTTTCCATTTCTCTGCGGGCCTCTGTGTCATGCAGGGCCTGCCATATGTGGATCTTCATAGACAGTTTCCTCACTTTTCGGTTAATGCACACTAACTGAAGTATAGCGAAAATAGGACGAAAAAGCAAGAAAAGCTTTCAGGCACACCGAAAATCCCCAGATTCTGAAAAAATATAAATTTCTGTTACGGTGGGAGTAACATCACTGGTAAAAGCCGAAAAGCAGCTTGTTTTAAGGGATTTTAGTTAGTAAAGCCTAATACAAGAAATGAAAAACAGCCGTTTTGTTACGGTGGGAGTAACAAAAAAACAGCTTGCTATCCTGTGATTATCTGATAAAATCGTGTTGTGGAAGGCCTGATTGCTTTCCTTTTCTAAAACAGATTAGTTAGTAAAAACTAATCAAATATATAAATATCAAAGGAGGGCCTGATTATGAAGTTCAAGAAATTAGCAGCAGTTTTGGCAGCAGCGACGATGTTAAGCACGGGCGTTGTGCCGGTAATGGCGGCGGAGACTGTTTCGGTTGAGCCGACAGCGCATCAGGTTATGGAAATTCAGGAAGCTATAGAATCTGATGTGAAAATCCAGAGCGAGGTCAGGGCAGCAAACGATACAAAAGCTGCGATAGAAGATGAATTTGATCTCGGAACACTTGGAAAAGACGGCGTATATACGTCGGGAACAGCAAAAATCTCAGCACATCATTCTTACAAGGCAGATAATGAGGGCATTTCCATGTCAGATGGGGGAATCGTGCAGAATTCTGACATTTCAAATGTTACAGTCAACAATGACGGTACTATTACGCTGATGATTGAAACGCAGTCCATAAGTTATACGTTCATGGGAATTACCGCATCTGGAACATTGAGCGGCGCAACCGTCCATTACTATTTAAATGGTGAAGAGAAAGCGGCGGCGGCAAGTGCAGATGGTAATGTTTTGACGGTTACGTTGGAGAACGGTGCTCAGGGAATGCAGTTCGAAGATGGTTCGACAGATAACGCGGGTTCTATGGACAATATGCTTCTGATAGAGTTTGCAACAAACATTACGGGACTTCCAAACTGGATCATAAGTCTCCTTCCGGATGCTATGAAAAATCCGACTGCTTACTATGGATTTAACGTAGCCGACTAAGTCAGGAAAGGATCTCGATTTTCAGGAAAAAGGATTCCCGCAGTTTTGCGCGGGAATCCGATTCAAATTTGTTTGAAGAAAGTGGATCGTTATGAAAAAAAAGAAATTGATGAAATACGGGCTGTGCACGCTTCTTAGCGTATCAATGGCGGCAGCTCAACCGCTGTCAGTTCTGGCCTCGGACGTAAATACAGAGACGATAGCGGAAACACAGGACGGCAGTTCATCGGCTGAAGGGACTGACGAGACTATGGAGACAACAGAGGAAACACCAGATAGCAATATCCCAGATGAGGGAGCTAGCGAAACTGCGGGCGAGAGCGCAGGAACAACAGCGGAAACATCGGACAACAACTCTTCGGCAGAAGAAAATGACGGAAACGAGACTGATACAGAGGCTTCTGGAGAAACATTGACAGAAGAACAAGAAGGCGCATACAACGCGACTTATACAGAGGTGGATTCCTCTAACGGGATAGAGATGATGGCTGAGAATGCGGACATAACAGATATAAACTATACGTTTTATCTGGAGGATGACGCGGATCCATATTATTACGTGCCTACGGCAAGTCTTCCTGATGATCTTCAAGATGGAACATATCAGGTTCCGTTCAGGCTGTTTATGAATCCGAATAATTTCGCGTTCTCACTTCCGGAGGCTGCATTTGAAACAGACGAAAACGGGAATTATATCATTGCCCATACGTCGATGGGAAACGTGACGTTTGACGGGATAGATGGAACAACGATGATGAATACCGCCGATGTAGAAGTAAAAGACGGGCAGGTTTACGTTTCACTCCATTGGAGTGCGAACGTGGCGGGGTGCTATCTGTTCCAGTGGTACGATAGTAAAGAGGAGTGGCAGACGGACACGAACGCCAAAGGCGGTCTTCCGAGCGAACCGCAGGACGGAGCGGAATATCAATATATACAGGATTTCAGTTTCGGAACTATGATAATAGATGCTATTGAAACCATGACGTTTACGCCACCAGACGACGATCCGGTTGTATATATCAGAGTCGGAGCAGGCGGAATGGGAAGCACGATTCAGAGTGCGTTTCTTGGTTTTTACTGGGATTATCTGACTCCGGTTGGAGAAACCGCAGTTGTGCCGGAGTCGGTTATGGTGTCAGGCGCAAAATCCATGGAAGTGGGCGAAACTTCAAAATTTACTGCGGATGTTTCGCCGGAAAATGCGGATCAATCCGTAACGTGGAGCTCGGACAGTGAAGAGATCGCCATTGTTGACGAAGATGGAAATGTAACCGCTCTGAAAGCCGGAACGGCAACGATCAGTGCGACAAGTGTTTCCGATACGGCGGTCTCGGGCAGCGTGACAGTGACGGTGGAGGACGCGCAGACAACAGAGCCGGAAGAGCCGGAAATTACGGATGAGCTGGTACAGAGTTTTTGCGCGTTAAAAGAATATGTGGATTCAATGAGCCCGGAGAAATATTTCCTTTTACCGAATACGGGAATACTCTTGACGGACTACAATACAAATTATAACGAGCTTCAGTTCTGGTTGAAGTCTAAAGCTGGTTGGTTGGCAGGCAACGGGAAATGGAGCCAGAATATGAAAACGGCGGTTCTGATCGGCTCATCCATCTTCTGCGCGTTCCTGGCCGGACTGATGATCAGCGGCATGAAGGATCTGGTGGAAAAGCATGCGCCCATGATTAACCGGATCAATCCGGCTGCTCTGATTGCCGATTCCTTCTACTGCATCGCTGTTTATGACGACATGGGGAGACTGGGGATGAACCTGCTTCTGATGGGGGCGGAAAGTCTGATCTTTCTGCTGGGTTCCTGGCTCATGACAAGGAGGGGGCGCTATGACAGTCTTTAAGGGTTATCTTCTGGGGCGCTCCGCCAGAAAGCGGTGATCCTGCTCTATCTGGCTATTTTCCTGGTGCTGGGGATGCTGATGACCCGTTCCATGGAAAACGGGGCGGGGAATGCCTATGAGACGGAAACGGTGGCGCTGACGGTGGTGGACCGGGACGGGAGCATGCTGTCAGCCGCCCTGACCGGCTACCTGAAGCGGACGCAGGACGTGAAGGAGCTCCCTGACGAGCAGTCCCGGCTGCAGGAAGAGCTGTATTACGGCAATATCCAGTATGTGCTGGTGATTCCGGAAGGCTTTGAGGAGCGGCTTCTGGAGGCGGCGAAAAACGGCGCGGACGCCGGGGACGTGCTGGAGGGAACAGGACGGCCAGGCTCCGGTCAGAGCTATTACGTCAGGGAGCTGGCGGAGGGGTGGCTCTCAAGCGCGGCCCTGTACCTGCAGGCCGGTTTCACAGCGGAAGAGGCGGCGGAGCACATGGAAGCGGTTTCGGGAGAAGAGACAGCTGTCTCCCTGCTTTCCGGCAATACAAAGATGAGCAGGGTGGCGGGAACGTTTCAGTATCTGCCCTATATCCTCATGGCGCTGTCCTGCTATGTGATCGGCTTTGTCATGCTGGATTATCAGCGCCCGGAGATCCGGAGGAGGCTGCGGGCCTCGGCGGTCAGCGCGTCCCGCCGCCTTCTGGAAATGCTGCTGGCCTTTGCGGTGATCGGCGCGGCGTTCTTCTGTGCCAGCTTCCTGATGGTGTGGCTGATGAATCCGGGCGGGCTCCCATCGGAGCCGCATCTGGGCTGGTACGCCCTGAACGTGGCCTCCATGGTGCTGGTGGGGCTGTCCGTCGCCTTTCTGGTAGTGCATCTGGCGGGAAGCGCCAACGGCGTCAACGGGCTGGCGAATGTCCTGGCTCTGGGCATGAGTTTTCTGGGCGGCGTGTTTATCCCGGTGTCCCTGCTGAGTCCCGGCGTGCGGAACGTCATCCGGTTTCTGCCTGTTTACTGGTATGAAGAAAATAACGGGATCCTGGGGACACATTCGGAGCTTGCCGGGGCGCTGAAGCAGCGTCTGCTGGAGGGCTGCGCGTGGCAGCTGCTTTTTGCGGCGGCTGTTCTGGCACTGGCGCTGCTGGTGCGGAGGGTCAGAAAAAGAGCGTAATGCGGGAGAGGTTTGACATAACAAATTGTAATATAACGATCCGAAAAAATTCTGGACGCGGCATAAGGCCGATGCTATAATAGACCGGTACAAAGCCGGCAGTTAAGCCGTGAGAAATAAGTTCAGAGCTGTTCTGATTAAAAGGGAATCCGGTGAAAATCCGGAGCGATCCCGTCACTGTAATAGCTGGTCCAAGGCAGAATGCCACTGGGGAAATCCCCTGGGAAGGCGCCGAGGACAAGAATGCTTAAGCCAGGAGACCTGCTTATTTTCTGTCAAAGGTTCTTGCGGAGGACGAGAAATCTTTATTCTATACGATTCGTTGTTTTGTTTAAAAGCAGGCAATCGAGCATTTTTTGTGTGGAAAAGAGGATCCGATCTGGTGCGGGAGCATCAGATCTTTTTTTTGGCTTTGTAACAAACAGCAAAGAGAGGAAGAAAAAATGAAGCCCAGAAAGTATCTTGTTTTTGGAATGGCAGCTATTAGCGCGCTTTTCCTGCTCTCCGGATGCAGCCGTTCGGATAACTCCAAAACTGCGGAATCACATGCCGGGGAAGAAAAGGTTTTAAATTTCGGATGCCAGATGTACGATGACGGCTCCCTGAATTTTTCTCTGACGCCCAACGGCGCCTGGAATGCCATGCGCTATGGTATTACGGAGGCTCTTTTCCGGTTCGATGATGAAATGAATACGGAGCCATGGCTGGCTGAAAGCTATACAGTAAATGAGGAGCATACCAAATGGGTGATTACCCTGAGAGACGATATTTATTTTTCGGACGGCTGTCAGGTAACCCCTTCAAAGGTAAAGGAATGCTTTGAATATCTGAGAGAAGTATCCGAAGAGTCTTCGGCCAACGCGGAAAAATATCTGGAGTTTGAAGCGGAAATCACAGCGGATGACCAGGCAAATACACTGACGATCCTTACAAGTCAGCCGTACAATGACCTGCCGGGGCAGCTGGCTTATCCGGTCATGGCGGTGGTTGATATAGAACATACAGAGGATTTCATGAATGGGGTCATCGGAACCGGCCCCTATATGGTAAGCCAGTTTGAGGGCGTGGGAGTCGGTTACGAGATGGCAGCCAATCCCAATTATTATGAAGAAGTTCCCTATGAGAAAGTGAATATTCTTTTCATGGGAGATGCCTCCGCAAAGACCATGGCCCTGCAGAGCGGCCAGGTAGATCTGGTGGAAAACATCACCAATGTTTCCGACATTCAGGATTTTCAGGAGAATCCTGACTTTACCGTGGATATCGCCACCGGCGTGCGCTGCGGATTCAGCTGGATGAACCTGGACGGGGTTTTAGCCAACGATACCCTCCGCCAGGCGATCCTCATGGCGATTGATAAAGACCAGATCTGCGCATCCAAAACCATCGGCGGCCTGTATACAGCCGGTATTTCCGTACTGCCTTCCAATCTGGATTACGGCTATGAGGAACTGACAGATCCCTATGCCTATGATCCGGAAGGGGCCAGGGAACTGCTGGACAATGCGGGAATTATAGATACCGATGGGGACGGTATCCGGGAACTGGAGGGGCAGAATATTAATCTTCGCTATGTTTCCTACGAAAATCGTCTGTTAAATGATTTCTCAGACGCGCATACCCAGTACCTGGCGGAAATCGGCATCGGAGTCACAGCTGAATACGGAAGTTCCGACGATCAGTGGAGCAAATTGGCTGCGGGAGATTATGATCTGAACAATAATAACTGGACCACTGTGGGAACCGGCGATCCGCTGGAGTATCTCGGCAACTGGTACTCCGAAACTACTTACTGCGGGTATTCCAATCCGGAATATGACCAGTTGTATGAATCTCTGCAGAATGAACTGGATCCGGGGAGAAGAAAAGAACTGGTAAAGGAAATGCAGCAGATTATCATAGATGATGCCCTGGTAATCGTAGATGGTTACTATAACAGTTCCATGGTTTATTCCAATGAGCGTGTAGGATATGCCCATATCCATACAGCGGATTATTATTGGCTGACTACGGAAATTGTTCCGGCAGAATGATCCGGGTATTTTCCTGATGAAATGAGGTGTGATCGTATTGAGCAAAAAACAGCTGCTCTCCAGGCTGCTGCAGATTGTCGTGGTTCTGGTGGGGATCAGCTTTATCACTTTTTTTCTGACATACTTATCTCCCGGGGATCCGGTGGAAAACATGTATATCTCCATGGGGCAGATGCCTTCCGAAGAGATTGTGGAGCAGACTCGGGAGGAGATGGGGCTGAACGATCCGTTTTTGACACAGTATGTCCGCTGGCTGGGAAACTGCCTTCACGGTGATTTCGGTACCTCTTATTCCCTCCGCCAGCCTGTGACAGAACTGCTGCTGGAACGGATAGGGCCAACCCTGCGTCTGGCGGCTATGGCCCTGGGGATGATGCTGCTTCTGTCGGTTCCTCTGGGGGTTTTTTCGGCGTTGTACAAAAATTCCTGGCTGGATTATCTGGCAAGAGGGTTTACTTTCGCAGGCTGCGCCATGCCGAATTTCTGGGTGGCGCTTCTGCTGATGCTGGCATTTTGTGTAAAATTTACGATCTTTCCGGTAATCAGCGCAGACGGTGATTTTAGGAGCTTGTTCCTGCCGGCTTTGACACTGGCCATTGCCATGGCCTCCAAGTATACCCGTCAGGTGCGCGCCGCGGTGCTGGAAGAACTGAACCAGGATTACGTAATCGGAGCCCAGGCAAGAGGGATCAAGAAAAGCCGGATTATCTGGGGAAATGTCTTTCCTAATGCGCTGCTTCCTCTTGTAACCATGCTGGGACTCTCTGTGGGAAGTCTCCTGGGAGGCACATCGGTGGTGGAGGTTATTTTTTCCTATCCGGGTCTGGGTAATCTGGCCGTGTCCGCCATAACCTCCAGTGACTATAATCTGATCCAGGGCTATGTCCTCTGGATGGCATTGATTTATATGGTGATCAATCTGATTGTGGACGCTTCCTATGTATATATTGATCCCAGGATGCGTATAAAGAGGAGATAAGAATAGGTATGATAAAAGATTTTCTGAAAAACAGGCAGTTTATGATCTTTTCTGTTCTGGCTGTTCTCATCATTCTGACAGCAGTTTTTGCTCCGGTGATCACGGGTGGCGCGGATCCCCTAACCGGAAATATTGACCATGCGCTGCAGGCTCCCAGCCGGGAACATATTTTCGGAACTGATAAAATGGGGAGAGATATTTTTGTCAGGGTGATTTACGGAGCCCGCGCTTCTTTAACGTCCACTTTTGGCGTGGTGATTCTGGTCTTTCTGATCGGCACCGCCGTGGGCGTGATCGCCGGCTGTTTTGGAGGCGTTGTGGACGCGATCCTTATGCGTATCGCAGATATGATGGTGGCCTTCCCAGGCCTGGTGCTGGCCCTTGCGGTAGCAGGCATTATCGGATCCAGCATGAGAAACGCAGTGATTGCCATTACCGTTGTCAGCTGGACGAAATACGCCAGACTGGCAAGATCCCTGGTATTAAAAATCCGGGACAGGGATTACGTGTCCGCGGCCATCGTCTCCGGCTCCAGAACCTCTCACATCATAAAAGCGTATATGCTGCCAAATTCGCTGCCTATTCTGGTCATCACAGCAGCCACAGATGTGGGCGGTATGATGCTGGAACTTGCAGCCTTGTCTTTTCTGGGATTCGGCGCGAAGCCGCCCGCACCGGAATGGGGCTATATGCTGAACGAGGGGCGGGGATTGATACAGAGCGCCCCCTGGATGACGATCTTTCCCGGGTTGGCAATTTTTCTGGTAGTTGTTGTGTTTAATATGCTGGGGGATTCTCTCCGGGATATTATGGATCCCAGGGATGAACAGGAGGCAGGGAAATGCTGAAAATTGATCATTTGACGGTGTCCTACAAAAATATACCGACGGTTATAGATTTTTCCATGGAGATGATGCCGGGGCAGATCCTTGCGCTGGTGGGAGAAAGCGGAAGCGGAAAGACAACTGTGATCCGCGCGGTAATGGGGCTTCTGCCGGGGGCGGGAAAGGTAACGGGAGGGAAGATTGTGTTTAACGGGAAATCTCTTCTTAGTTATACGGAAAGGCAATGGCGGGCTCTTCGAGGCAGGGAAATCTCCATGATTTTTCAGGACAGCGGAGCTATGATGAATCCCACCCGCCGTGTGGGAAATGTATTTGTGGAATACCTCCGGACCCATGAAAAAATCAGCAAAAAGGATGCATGGAAAAAAGGAAGCACCATGCTGGAACGGATGCGCCTTCCGGATGGAGATCATGTGATGCGCTCCTATCCTTTCCAGCTGTCGGGAGGCATGCGGCAGAGAGTGGGGATCGCCATGGGGATGACCTATCAGCCAAAGCTTCTGCTGGCGGATGAGCCCACTTCCGCTCTGGATGTGACAACACAGGCACAGATTGTCCGGCAGATGATGGAACTTCGGGCAGAATATCATACAGGGATCATCCTTGTAACCCACAATATCGGTGTGGCAGCTTACATGGCCGACCACATAGTTGTGATGCGCAACGGAAGGATTGAAGATCAGGGGGATCGGGAGCAGATCCTTCACGCTTCCCGGAATCCCTATACCAGAAAACTGATTGCTTCTGTTCCGTCTATGGGAGGTGAGTGGCTTGAACAATGAGGAGCTGATCCTGGAAGCAAAACACATTACAAAGACTTTTCCCGCAGGAAAAGGAAAATATCTGACAGCAAACAAGGATATCAATTTAAAATTCTACAGAGGGAAGACCTTGGGTCTGGTGGGCGAATCCGGGTGCGGAAAAAGCACCTTTATGCGGCTGCTGGTTGCCCTTGAAAAGCCGGATCAGGGAGAAATCGTCTTCCGGGGGGATAAGCTGTCTGAACTGAAAGGGGAAAAACTGCGGCAGAGCCGCAGACATATTCAGATGGTGTTCCAGGATCCGAATACATCCTTCAACCCTAAAATGCGGATCCGGGATATCATCTGTGAACCGCTGATGAACTACAGAGAGATCACCGCCGGGGAAAAAAAACAGGTCTGCGGCAGTCTGTTGAAGATGGTGGAACTGCCCTGTGATTTTATGGATCGTTTCCCGCACAGCCTCAGCGGCGGCCAGAGACAGAGGGTGGCAATCGCCCGGGCGCTGGCGCTAAAGCCGGAAGTCCTGATTCTGGATGAGGCCACCTCCGCCCTGGATGTTTCCGTACAGAAAACCGTCATTCAGCTGATCCGCAGACTGCAGAAGGAGATGAATCTGGCCATTGGTTTTATCTGTCATGATATTGCTTTAGTGGCTTCTGTTTCCGATGAAGTGGCGGTTATGTATCTGGGGCATCTGGTGGAGATCATCCCGGGGAAAAAGCTTGGAACGGAGGCGCGGCATCCGTACACAAAAGCTCTGATGGGATCTCTTTTCGATATTCATATGGATTTTCATAAAAAAATTGAAAGTCTGGAAGGGGACGTTCCCAGTCCTCTGGATGTTCCGGCAGGATGTCCCTTCCAGAATCGCTGTGTACACTGTATGGAAATCTGCCGGCAGAAAAGACCTGCCCTGGAGGAAATCACGCCGGGGCATCTGGTTGCCTGCTATCTTTTTCCAGAGACACACGGAGGCTATGAAGGTCTTGCGGACGACAGAAAGGGATCGGCATGAAAAAAGCAGTGAATCTTCTGGATGGAAGCATAAGCAGAGGGATTCTTGCCTTTGTGCTGCCGATCATGCTGGGAACCCTGATCCAGCAGCTGTATGTGACTACAGATGCGGTGATCGTAGGGCAATTTGCAGGTAAGGAAGGTCTGGCATCCATTGACGCAGTGGCGACTCTATTTAAATTCCCGCTCAATTTTATGAACGGGCTTGCCGCCGGCGCGGCCATTCATACTTCCCGCTATTTTGGAGCCAGCGATAAAGAAAGTATGAAATGTTCGGTGCGCGCGGCCTGCACGGTTGCCGCGGTGCTGGGAATCGCCTGCAGCGCAGCGGGAGTTGTTTTTTCGCCGCAGTTGCTTCAGGTAATGGGTGTGCCGGATAATATTTTCGGGGAGACCCTTGCCTACACGCGGATCTACTTCGGCGGAATCTGGTCGATGATCCTGTATAATATGGCGGCAGGGATCCTGCGGGCTTTTGGTGATTCCAAAAGTCCTTTATACGTACTGGTTTTATGTTCTCTTAGCAATGTCGTTGGAGATTATCTGCTTGTTGGCTTGTGCGGGCTGGGCGTAGAAGGAGCGGCGGCTGCCACTGTGGCTGCGCAGATTATCAGTGTGGTCTGCGCGTTTGTTCTGTTGAACCGAGTTCTGCGCGGACAAGGGATATTGTCAGAAGGTCCCCTGTGGGGAGGTTCAAAATACGCGAAGGGAATGGTCGTCACAGGTTTTCCTCTTGCCCTGCAGTCTATGCTTTTTCCAGTGGCAAATTCCATCGTACAGGTCAGTGTGAACCGCATGGGAAGCGATTCTATCGCAGCCTGGGGAGTTTGCAACAAACTGGATATGTTCGTCTGGCTGGCCGCTGATGCCATGGGTCCGGCTTTGACCACTTATGTGGCGCAAAATCTTGGGGCGGGGAAAAAACATCGTATAAACAAAGGGGTACTGACCGGAACTGCCATGTCTGTGGGTACTGTATCCGTCATCAGCCTGTTTCTGTATCTGGGCGCAGGTGCCATGGGAGGCTGGTTTGTCTCAGGCGAAGACGCCCGGATTCTGCTTCCGCTGGTAGTGAAATATATGCAGATGATGGCTCCCTTTTATGTGTTTTACGCAGTGGCGGAAGCGCTGTCCGGGGCATGCTGCGGCATGGGAAATACATTGCTCCCCATGGTTATAACGCTTGCAACGGTCTGCCTCCTGCGCATAGCGGGAATCTGGCTGATTCAGCCCAGATATGAAAATATGGAATGCATTGTTTGGATTTATATCGTTTCATGGATTGCGGCGGGCGCAGCTTTTTTACTGATGTATCTGGTGAAGGCCGGTAAATATTCAGCCAGGAGAGGGAAAGTTAAGTGAACCAACATAAATAACGGCAAAGGAGAAATCATGCAGTTAAAACAGTTGCGTTTTTTTGTAGTCAGCGTGGATACAGGAAGCTTTAAAGCAGCCGCGGAGGCGCTGTATACCTCGCAGCCGCATATCAGCAAGACGATAAAGGCCCTGGAGGAAGAATTAAACATGTGTCTGCTGAAGCGCCGGGCAAATGGTGTTGTTTTGACGGAACAGGGAAGGAAGGTTTATGAGTACGCGCTGGATATTCTGCGGGGTGCGGAGAAGATCGGCAGCCTGAAAGAAGAGCAGGAGATGAATCAGTTTTCTGTGTTCGCGAATTTCGACTGCCAGATCGCAGAGCTTTATGTAAAGTTTTACCAGAGGCATGAAAAAAACAGTGTCCGATTTCAGATCCGGGAGGGTACGGTAGAAGACGGTATACGATATCTGCACAGGCATATGGTGGAACTCGCCGTTGTCTGCGTACCCGGTCATCAGTATTTTGCGCTGCAGGATATGCTGCAGCATAAACGGCAGACGTTTCATTTGTTGAGAAAAGTCCCTCTATATCTTTTTTTGGGTCCGTCCCATCCGATGTATCAGGAGAAATCAATAAATGTTCAGCAGCTGCGGGGGTTGAGCCTGATCCAACCAAGAGAAGATTTCTTTTCTTATACGAACTTTGTGGGCTATGTAAAAAATGACGTGAGGACATTAAAAGATCGTCCCAAAGTCGTTACCGCAGACAGCAGCTACGAAATCCTGCAATTTCTGCGAGACACAAAGCTGGCATATGTGTCCGGCAAGATTATCCACGGGCGGTTTGAACCGTTTCAGATCCGCGGGATTCCCATTGAATCCGGAAAGGAGTCCGTTTATTTTGGCTATATTATAAGGAATAACGCCAAATTAACCCCTCTGGCAGAAGAATTTATCCGCCTATTGGGGGAGGTCTAAAAGAAGATCTGTACATACAATACCGCCGCCCGATTCATGGGCGGCGGTATTGTATGAAAGAGTTATCCGAACAACCCTTTCTTTTCATAGGGCTCTTTCCGGATTTCGCCAACCTTGTACCCGGTCTTGCGGATAGCGTCCGAAAGTGCCGATGTGTCCAGTTCCCTTTCAGAAATGACCACCGTTTGCTTTTTGCCCCGGGAAGAACTCACTTTTTTTACCGGGAAGGCTTTGCGCACAGCGTCGTTTACATGTGCCTCGCACATCCCGCACATCATTCCCCGGACTTCGACGGTATATTTCCACATAGTTCTATCGCGCCTCCCTGTTAAAATTTTTATGGTTGATTTTTAATTAGTATAAACTAACTGTTTTGATTATACGATTCTTGCTCCAGCCTGTCAAGAAGCTATCTGGTTCCCAGTTTCCACTGTGCCGTTTCTTTTTGAAGTTCTGCCATCCGGCGGTAAAGCCCGCCTTTCCGCATCAGCTCTTCCGGTGTACCCTGTTGGGCAACGCGGCCCCGCTCCAGCACCACGATGTGATCCGCTCCGGCCACCGTGCGCATCCTGTGAGCGATGACCAGCACAGTCTTTCCCTGAAGCAGGCGGGAGAGTGCTTCCTGAACAGCGCTTTCGTTCTCCACATCCAGGCTGGCTGTAGCCTCGTCCAGAAGAATGACCGGCGCGTCCTTCAACAAGGCGCGGGCAATGGAGATCCGCTGGCGTTCGCCGCCGGAGAGGGTAGAGCCATTTTCTCCGATCATGGTCTGATAGCCCTGAGGAAGGTTCCGGACAAATTCCTCGCACCGGGCAGCCCGGGCAGCAGCGAGAACTTCCTCATCGGTGGCATCCCGACGTCCCAGGCGGATATTTTCCATGACGGTATCCCGGAACAGCACCACATCCTGGAATACCATGGAATAGTATTTTAACAGTGTTTCCGGTTCTACAGTAGATACATCTATGCCTCCGAGGGTTACGGTTCCCCTGGAAGCGTCCCAAAACCGTGCCGCCAGTTTGCAGGCTGTGGATTTTCCGCCGCCGGAGGGCCCGATCAGAGCCGTTACTTCTCCCTGGCGGGCGGTAAAGCTCACATCTTCCAGCACACCGTCTCCTTCCCTATAGGCAAAGGATACATGGTCAAAGGAAATGTCGTAATTCTGCGGTGTGAAATCCTCGGTTCCTTTCTGCACCGGCTGTTCCAGAATGGAGCGCATCCGCTGGATCTGCAGCTTGGTATTGAAGGTAGCGGCGATATTCTGAAGCACCAGCCCCAGGGGATCATAAAGCCTGGCGGCGGCAAAGAGGAATCCCAGAAAATAGAGGAAGGAAAGTTCACCGGCTGCCAGCAGCGCCCCGCCGGTCAGAATGGTAGTTGCCAGACCCAGACGAAGGAAGGCCTGAGCGGAACATACAAACACGCCGGTTGCCAGCTCGGAATGGATGGAGCCCTTCTCCATGGCGGCCAGCTTTTCTTCCAGTTTTCTCATATAGGCTTTCTGGCGGCTGCAGGCTTTGATCTCCCGTATGGTTTCCAGTCCTTCCTGGATGCAGTCCGCCACCGCCCGCTTATTCAGGATATTTTTGGCCCCAAAGGAATCCTGAATATTCTTGCTCCCTGCCGTCAGCAGGACAGCCGCAGGAACTACCCATAAAACAGCCAGAGCCATCCGCCAGTCGCTGAGGAACATAGCAATGCCGATCACCAGAGTGGAGAAAAGGGAGGCGAACAGCTGGGGAACATAGTGGGAGAACATCTGATCCAGGCTGGAGCAGTCCGCGATCATGGTGGAGGTCAGGTCGCTCAGATCCCGATTCCCGAAAAAGCTCAGGGGAAGCCGGCGCAGGGTTTCCGCCAGGCTCACCCGCCGGCTGGCGCTTTCCTGATAGGTTGCCAGATACAGAGAAGCGTACTGGAACCAGTGAAGAATAAACAGCAGAATCAGGACAGCCGCGCCGGAACCGGCATAGATCCAGAATCCATTCATAGGACTGGTTCCCTTTTCCAGGGAATCCAGAAGATGCCGGGCCGTCAGCAGAACAGCCCCCACCGGAAGCATCAGGCTTACATTGCACACGAAACACCAGATAACGGCTTTCACCAGATCCTTTGCCCCTTTTTCACTGAGAGCAAACAAGTGCTGTAACTTCTTTGTCATACCGTTCCCTCCTTCTTTCCTTGTTTTCCAAGCTTCCACCTGGCGCTGCGCTGGTAATCCTCCCACATGGCGGCATAGGCGCCATGCTGTGCCAGCAGGCTCTTATGGTTTCCCTGCTCGGCGATCTCTCCGCCCTGCAGGACAAGAATGGAATCCGCATTCCGCACCGTTGAGAGGCGATGGGCGATCATCAGCACAGTTTTACCCTTGGTCAGCACTTCAAAGGCCTTCTGGATCCGGTGTTCATTTTCCGGATCGGCAAAGGCTGTGGCCTCATCCAGCACGACGATGGGAGCGTCTTTCAGGATGGCGCGGGCCAGGGCGATCCGCTGCTGTTCTCCTCCGGAGAGGTAAACGCCTTTTGTCCCCACCACAGTATCCAGACCCCGGGGAAGTTTTTCCAGAATGTCATCGCACTGAGCAGCGTGGGCGGCAGACAGAACCTCCTCTCTGGAAGCCTCCGGTCTGGCAGCCCGGATGTTCTCCAGAAGGCTTTCTTTGAACAGCCGGGTATCCTGGAATACAAAGGCCACCTGTTTCATTAAAGCGTCCGTGTCCATCTCCCGCACATCGACTCCGCCGATGGAAACCGTCCCCCTGTCCGCGTCCCAGAAGCGGGGGATCAGGCTGGCGGCTGTAGTCTTTCCTCCGCCGGAGGGCCCGACCAGCGCCGTTACCCGGCCGGGAAGGACAGAGAAAGATACATCCTTGAGAGCCGGTCTCTCTGCGCCGGGATAGGTAAAGGTCACATGGTCAAAGGACACGGCGGCATTTGCCGGAGATTTCCGCTCATTGGATTCTTCCATAGGTTTCCGGCTGAGAATTTCCTCCAGACGGCCCACCGCCTCGTCCGCTTCCATGACCGCCTCGCTCATATACATAATCCGGTTGATCATCTGGCCGCAGGCAGGGGCGAACAGGGCATAAAAGATAAAATTGACCAGCACGGTCCGGATATCTCCTCCGGAGGCCAGCAGAAGCGCCGCCGGGATCAGCAGGGCGAATGCCCCGTTGATAAAAGTCAGGAAGCAGGTCTGTCCTACCCTGCAGCTCATGGCATACTGACTGGCCAGATCACTGTAATCCCGGATGGCGGCGTAAAACGCTTTGAAAGAGTAGACGGTCTGCTGAAACATCTTTACCACGGGAATGCCCCGGACATACTCTACCGCCTCGCCGCTCATGCGCTCGATCTCCTTCTGATACCGATGAAAGAAACCGGCGTTTTTTCCGCCCATCATCAGGCACATAGAGAGGAAGGCAAGGATCATAGTGAGCAGACACAGAAGACCCATTCTCCAGTCGAAGAGAAACAGCATGACAACAGCTGCCGCGGGAGTGACTGCCGTTCCCGCCAGATCAGGAAGTTTGTGGGCCAGAAGATCTTCTGTAAGGCCGGCGTTATCATCAATGAGCTTCCGCAGCCGCCCGGACTGATTTTCTGTAAAAAATCCCAGGGGAAGCTTCAGTACATGGGCCATGGCGGCACGCCGGATATTCCGGGCTGTGCGGAAGGCGGCGATATGGGTAGACATCAGGGCCGCAAAATACAGGAGAATACTGCCTATGGCGGTCCAGACCGCCGTCCAGCCCCAGCGGGCCAGACCGGATATTCCGTCAGTGCCGGGCCAGGCCTCCAGTACATTCCTTGCCGCCAGCCAGACGCATACATAGGGGATCAGCCCCAGTACCGCCGAAAGAGCGGAGAGAAGGCAGCCCAGCAGGGTGAGATGTTTGTGCCCGCCTGCGTAACTTAAAATGCGGGACAGGCTGCTTTGTTTTTTTTGCTTCAAAATCATACCTCCTAGCTTTTTATCTATCATGAAGTTAGAACAAACTAACTATCATGCCGAGAAAATGGGGCTTACTGCCCCATTAATTTCAGCCATCCGGCTGTATAAAAGTCCCGCAGCTGATCCACATAGCGCAGAGCTCTGTCCCTGGGCATGTCGTGGATCACGACCTCAAATACTCCGTTAAACATGCCGCTGGCAATGATATGGCACATCTGTTCATCCAGCTGGGGGATATTTTTCCCCAGATGCCGGAGGACTTCCATATATTTTATGGTATATTCTACCTCGATCTCCACCATATTATGGACAAAATGCTCATAGCTGGTGCCTTCTGAGCGGCAGAGCAGCAGCTTTACCGGTTCGCGATGCCGGCAGATATAATCCACCATCCAGTGGATACAATGGGAGGATTCCACTCCCATATGTTCCGGCTGCTGTTCTTCCGGGAGTTCAGCAAAAGAGGTCTGGGCTTCCATAAACTTTCCCATAAGAGCGGCGGCATGGGGTTCTACAAGAGCGGCAAATAAAGCCTCCTTGCTGGAAAAATAGCCATAAAACGCCCCGGTGGTAACACCAGCCTTTTTTACGATCTGCCGCAGGGAGGCTCCCAGAAAGCCTTTGTCGGAAAATTCTTCCATGGCGGCCAGCAGGATATTATTCAGTGTAGCAGAAGCGGTTTCTTCCATGATCCCCTCCATATAGCAGTGTGATATAACAATGTTATTGTACGACGCGGAAAAGAGTCTGTCAAGAGGTGAAAGAAGGAATCGCCCATAAAAATAGACAGAAGCGGTTATTTAGGTTATACTTCAATCAGAGAAAATCAGAAGAATTGCCTGATCAAAAGGAGGATTTATATGAAAGAAACAGCCAACCGGGCTTTTGAGGAAATGAGAAAGGCAGCCCTGGAGCGTCTGAGGATCCGGGATCCCAGGGAGATCGCCGGACTTGCGGGAGTAACCTTTGTGGAGGAAACGGCTTCCCTGCGGATCTTATCTCTGGGGCGTGAACTGCGACTTTCCTGGACGGACTGTACCTTTCAGCCCCCGGTGGAGGGATGGCAGCATCTGATCCTGCTCCACTATCTGGATCTGGCGGACGGAACTCCCCTGACCGGGAAATGGATCAATTTCGGCAGTCTGCGGGAGGGAGTGATCCGGGGAACCAAATTTGACCGGGACGCGGAGAGGGATCTGGGAAACTTTCTGAAAGGGAAAACACCGGAACAGGTGCGGGAGAGTTTTCAGAAGCTGGGGGCGGAGGAAATACAGGGAAAAGGAGATTACTGTGCCAGGATTCCTTTCCTTCCCCGATATCCCCTGCTGGTGAACATCTGGTTTGAGGACGAAGAATTTCCCGCCTCCGGAAAGCTGTTGCTGGAGGCGGCCGCGGATCACTATCTGACGGTGGAGGATGCGGTTACTGTGGGGACCCTGGTATTGGAACTGCTGCGGCCTGCGGAAGCCAGGAGGGAGATCTGAAGCATACGGCTTGGCGGAAAAAAGACACTCAGCGGCAGGGCGTTGCCACCGCTCTCTGTGAGGCTCTGGAGCAGGCGGCGGGCACGGCAGTGATCCGTACCCACGCCTCTCTGACTGCCAGAGGATTTTTTGAAAAACGGGGATACCGGCTGGTCCGGGAACAGCAGGTGGAGCGCAGGGGAGTCCTGCTGACAAATTTTGTGATGGAGAAAATTATTTCCGGTCCTTTGCCATCTGCTCATACCGGATAAAATCATACCCTAGTTTTTTGTACAGCCTCACCGCCGCCTGGTTGCTTTCGGTTACTTCCAGACGGAACCGGCGCACCTCCGGATAGGTTTCCTCCATCCAGCGGAAAAATTCCGTGCCGTATCCTTTTCCCTGGGCTTCCGGAATAATAAAGATTTCCTCCAGCATCATGTTGACGCCGCCTACTTCGCAGGCGTAGTAGGGGGAGAGATAGGCAAAGCCCACCGCGCCGGTCTCATCCTCCAAAACGAATCCCTCCAGTAGGGAGCCATCTGTGACTGCCGCCTGAAAGGTCCGGTTCAGGGTTTCTTCCGGCACTGCGTGATCCACTGCGTCGCTTCTGTAAAAACCGTATACCATGGGGAGAACTGTTTTTGCGTCCGCCCCTGTCATTTTTCTGATCTGCAGCATTGTATGTCCCTCTTTTCTGTTAAAGTACGTGTACTATCATGCCTGATTTCCGCAAAAAAAGCAAGTCCCGAATTGAGGCGGTATCTGTTTCGTGTTAAAATAAATGTAAAAGATTTTCAGTTTTTTATGAGGGTTACGCCGCTTTCAAAACAGCGGATTTATAAAAGGAGGCATGTATGACAGAAATCAAGCTTTTTATGGATCACTTTTATATCCTGGAGGATGGCCGGGTGCGGCAGTTTCTGATTGTGGGAGAGCAGCAGGCCCTGCTCATTGATACGGGATTTGAGGACAGCGGGGTGTATCAGGCAGTGCGGGAGGTCACGGATCTTCCGGTTCAGGTGCTTCTGACCCACGGAGACAGAGATCACACCGGCGGCCTGAAGGATTTCGGCAGCTGTTATCTGAATCAGAAAGACTGGCACCTGTTGGACAGCGGGATCGAAGTAAAGGATCTGAGGGAGGGGGACGTTTTCCGCTGCGGAGATTTTTGTCTGGAAGTTCTGGAAATCCCCGGACATACTTACGGAAGCGTTGCCTTTTTGGACCGGGAAAAGAAGCTGCTGCTGCCCGGGGATTCCGTCCAGAAGGAAGGCCCTATCTTTATGTTCGGCGCGCACCGGAATCTGGACCTTTATATTGAGAGCCAGAAAAAACTCTGTGGCATCGCAGATCAGGCAGTGACCATTCTTCCCTGCCATCACGACTGTCCCATCGGACCGGAATACATGGAAAAAAATCTGAAGGACGCTATAGATCTGAAGGCCGGAAAATTAAAGGGCAAAAAACATCCCTTTATGCCCTGTTACAGTTATAAAGGAAGATGGACAGAATTTCTTTACGAAATTCCGGGGGAATGATCTGCAGGGCCGGGAACAGTCTGCGGTTGGCCGCCACTCCACGGAAGTCCTTGCGGATGATCGCTTTCAATTTGTCTCACATCGTTTCCTCATTGTATCAGAAATATCCCGGAAAACAAAAGGTCAGAAGAGAATTTTACAAATTATTTCCCTTGCTTTTCTGAAAGAACAGGAGTATAATAAAATTCGTCAAAAAAATATCTATCTTCAGGGCAGGGTGCAAGTCCCTACCGGCGGTAAAGCCCGCGAGCCGAAAGGCAGGATCCGGTGAGATTCCGGGGCCGACAGTATAGTCTGGATGGAAGAAGAGAGAGGCGGTTTTTCTGCGTGAATCAGCTCTGAAATGTGTTTCATTTCAGAGTTTTTTATTTGCGGGGAGACTGCCAGAAAGAACAATGTGAGCAAAGAGCCCTGTCAGAGATTCCGGAAACGGAATTCTGTCAGGGCTTTTTCAGAAAAAGGAGAGCCTATGACAGATCGTGAATTTATGGAACGTGCCATCGAACTGGCCGGGCGGGGAAGGGGTTGGACCAATCCCAATCCTCTGGTAGGAGCGGTTATTGTAAAGGACGGCAGGATCATCGGGGAGGGCTGGCATGCCCGATGGGGAGAACTCCACGCGGAGCGCAATGCCATCCGTTCTCTGAGGGAGTCTGCCGAGGGGGCAACTCTGTATGTGACTCTGGAACCCTGCTGTCATTACGGGAGAACTCCTCCCTGCACGGAAGCGATTCTGGAACAGAAAATCGCCCGGGTGGTCATCGGCTCCAGAGATCCCAACCCAAAGGTTTCCGGCAAAGGGGCTGCCATTCTGCGGCAGGCCGGGGTAACGGTGGAGGAAGATTTTATGAGAGAAGCCTGCGACCGGCTGAATCCGGTATTCTTTCATTTTATTACCACCGGCACTCCCTATGTGGTGATGAAATACGCCATGACCGCCGACGGGAAAATCGCCACCCGCACCGGCGCTTCCAAGTGGATCACCGGGGAAGCCGCCAGACAGAAGGTGCAGGAACTGCGCTGGAGCTATATGGGAATCCTGGCGGGCATCGGCACCGTGCTGGCGGATGATCCTCTTCTCACGGTGCGAAAGGAGGGAAGGAGAAACCCTATCCGCATTATCTGTGACAGCCGTCTGCGTCTTCCGTTGGATTCAAAACTCTGCCGGACCGCGGACCAGGTTCCGGTGATCGCCGCCTGCGCTTCCGGGGCCGCAGCGGGGGATCCGGAATTTACCGCCAGAAAAAAGGCTCTGGAAGAAAGGGGAGTCCGAGTGCTGGAGGTTCCGGATTCCCCGGAGAAAGTCAACCTGGGAGAACTGATGAAGCAGCTGGGCCGCGAGAACATTGACAGCATTCTCCTGGAGGGAGGAGGCCGACTCAATGAATCGGCCCTGCGGGCCGGAATCGTCCGGGAAATCCGGGAATTTATCGCCCCCAAACTGTTCGGCGGCGGAGGCAGATCTCCGGTGGAAGGCCCGGGGGTGGAAACTCCGGATCAGGCATTTCCCCTGGAGCTGACAGAAATATCCAGGATAGAAGAGGACCTCCTGCTTTCCTGGAAAGTGATCGACGGTAAGGAGAAAAAAATATGTTTACAGGAATCGTAGAAGAGACAGGGCGGATCCGCTCACTTGCCTTATCCGGCAGTTCCGGAACCATTTCTATCCGGGCAAAAAAAGTCCTGGAGGGAACCGGGATCGGAGACAGTATCGCCGTAAACGGCATCTGCCTGACAGTGGTGTCCCTCCAGCCGGATGGGTTTACCGCGGATGTGATGGCGGAGACGGTGCGCCGGAGCAGTCTCTCCGGCTGCCGGCCCGGGGATCCGGTAAACCTGGAGCGAGCTATGGCCGCGGATGGGAGATTCGGAGGCCATCTGGTCTCCGGGCATATTGACGGAACCGGCAGCATCACCCGGCTTCGCCGGGAGGAAAACGCGGTATGGGTGACTGTGGCCGCGGGGGAGGAGCTTCTGGAACTGATTGTGGAAAAAGGATCCGTCTGCATCGACGGCGTCAGCCTGACCGTAGCTGCCGTGGGAGAAACTTCTTTTCAGGTATCCGTGATTCCCCATACGGGACAGGAAACCATTCTGCTGAAAAAGAGGCCGGGCGATTTGGTGAATCTGGAGACGGATCTGATCGGCAAATACGTAAAAAAACTGCTGGGCTGTGTTTTGGGCAGAGATCCCGGAACACAGCCCAAGCCGGAAGCCTCCGGAATTACCATGGAGATGCTCCGGGAACTGGATTTTTAAGTGTAGAAAAGGAGAGATTTTTATATGGAACAGAAATACAGCACCGTTCCGGAGGCACTGGAGGAGCTGCGGGCGGGAAAGATTATCCTGGTGACAGATGACCCGGACCGGGAAAACGAGGGGGACATGATCTGCGCTGCGGAATTTGCCACCTGCGAAAATATTAATTTTATGGCCTGCCATGCCAGAGGGCTGATCTGCACCCCTATGAGCGCCGCCGTAGCCTCCCGTCTGGGCCTGCCCCAGATGGTTTCTGAAAATACAGACAATCACTGTACTGCCTTTACCGTGTCCGTGGACCACAAAGATACCACCACCGGCATCTCTGCCCAGGAGAGGGGATACACTATGCGAAAATGCGCGGATCCCTCCACGATTCCCGGGGATCTGCGGCGCCCCGGCCATGTCTTCCCCCTGGTGTCCAGAAAGGGCGGCGTGCTGGCGCGGAACGGCCACACAGAGGCCACGGTAGATCTCATGCGGCTGGCCGGGCTGACAGAGTGCGGGGTCTGCTGCGAGGTCATGGAGGAGGACGGTACCATGATGCGCACTCCCGGCCTCTGGAAACTGGCGGAAAAATACGGGCTGAAATTTATTACCATCAAGGAACTGCAGGATTACTGCAGGATTCATGAAAAACATGTGGTCCGGGAAGCCTGCGCGGACATGCCCACCTGTTACGGCCATTTCCGGATCTACGGATATATCAACAACATTACGGGAGAACACCACGTAGCCCTGGTAAAAGGAGAGATCGGCGATGGAGAGAACCTTCTCTGCCGGGTGCATTCGGAATGTCTTACCGGGGATACCTTCGGCTCTCTGCGCTGTGACTGCGGAAATCAGCTGCAGGCCGCCATGCGGCAGGTGGAGGCGGAAGGCCGGGGCATTATTCTGTATATGCGCCAGGAGGGCCGGGGCATCGGCCTCATCAACAAGCTGAAAGCCTATGAGCTGCAGGAACAGGGGCTGGATACAGTGGAAGCCAATATCCGTCTGGGCTTTGCCCCGGATCTGCGGGAATACTGGGTGGGCGCTCAGATCCTGTCGGATCTGGGAGCAAAATCCCTGCGGCTGCTCACCAACAATCCTCAGAAAGTATATGGCCTCAACGGGTTCGGCCTTACCATTACGGAACGGGTCCCCATTGAAATCACTCCCCAGAAATATGACTCTTTCTATATGAAAACCAAACAGGAAAAAATGGGACACATTTTTAAAGAAATTCACTTTTAAAACGTCAGGAGGAAAGGAAAATGAAACAGATTCAGGTACTGGAAGGAAAGGTAGTTGCCCCGGAGGGCATGAAAGCAGCCATTGTGGCTTCCCGATTTAATGAAATCATTGTCAGCAAGCTGCTGTCCGGCGCCGTGGACGGCCTGGTCCGCCATGGAGTAGCGGAGGAAAACATTACTGCGGCCTGGGTGCCGGGCGCTTTTGAGATTCCCCTCATCGCCTCCAAAATGGCAAAATCCGGCAAATACGACGCGGTGATCTGCGTGGGGGCCGTGATCCGGGGAGACACCAGCCACTACGATTACGTGTGCAGCGAAGTGTCCAAGGGCATTGCCCAGACAGGGCTTGCCGCCGGGGTTCCTGTACTTTTCGGAATCGTAACCACGGAAAACATCGAGCAGGCCATTGCCAGAGCCGGGAGCAAGGCGGGCAACAAAGGATATGACTGCGCCCTGTCAGCCATTGAAATGGTGAACCTGGCGCGGCAGCTGTAAGATGGCCGCCGGAAAAAGGCCGTCCCTGATCTTTGATTACGACGGCACCATCCACGATACTCTGCGGATCTATGAACCGGCGGTGGAACAGGCCTTTCAGTGGCTGCGCCGGCAGGGATACGCTGTTCCCGAAGCCTCCGGGAAAAAGATCGCCTCCTGGCTGGGCATGAATACCCGGGATATGTGGAATTCCTTTCTGCCGGACCTGCCGGGAGAAATCAAGGGGCAGGCAGCGTCCCTGGTGGGGGAAGCTATGAAGCAGGCGGTACAGGAGGGACGGGCGGCCTGGTACCCCGGGATGCCGGAAATCCTGGGGCAGCTGAAAGAAAAGGGATATTCTATGGCGATTTTGAGCAACTGTCAGGCTTCCTACGCAGAGATTCACTGGGATGCTTTCCGCATGGAGCGGTGGTTTGATTTCTTTTTCGACTGCGAGTCCTTTCAGTCTGCTCCGAAATCGGAGATCATACTGCATGTAACGGATCGCTTCCCGCCGCCCTATGTGGTTATCGGAGATCGATACAGCGATCTGGAGGCAGCCAAAAGCAGCGGAAGCCCCTTTATTGGCTGTGTTTACGGATTTGGCTCTCCGGAAGAACTGGGAGGAGCGCAACGTCTGGCTCAGACGCCGGAGGATCTTCTGAACTATCTTTAATCAGCAGCGGGAACCGGGGGAAGGCATCGGTTCCCGTTTTTGTTATAAAAAGTTCACATTCTTTTGACATTTTGGGACTATGATATAGAACGATGTTGGGGCAAAAGCCCTCAAGTTTCGGAAGGAGTTTCAAAATGAATGAATATTATCTGCTGCACTATTTTAACCTGAAAAACGCCGGTATCTTTTTACTTGTATCTTTTCTGGGAATGTTCGCCGTGCTGGCGGTGATTCTCTGCGCCGCGAAAATTCAGGTAAAGAAAAAGCTGCGGACGGCAGCCGCTCCCATGCCTGAGCGGGAACTGCAAAAACACAGCAAAAAACAATATCGGGTCATTGAGAGTTTTTATGAGATGGTATTCAGCAGCACGGCCGTGCTGCTGTTTCTGAGCCTTTACTATCTCATTGACGCGTACCTGCCCCAGTATCTGCCCCGGGCTGCGGAAATATGGATCCGCTATAAAAGCGTTCTTCTGCTTTTGTTTATTGTCCTCTCTGTTTTTCTGACCAGCTGGTTTGACGTGGTGCTGGTAAAGCTGACTCACATAAAATCGGAACAGAAGGCCGCGGTGCGCCTGGTGTCCTCCTTCTACATTGTACTGATTTTACTGTATATCCGTTTTATTTATGACGATACAAATTATGACGAACTAATCCTTTACTTTATTACGCTGGCGGTAGGACGATTTCTTTACTTTGATTTTACAATCAAAAGTTTTATGGAAACGCTCAGAGGGGCGGCGCGCAATCTTCCCCTGCTTCTGCTGATGGGCGGATATTCGGCTTTTATCTGTTGGTTCGGCTTTTACACAGATTTTCTTTTGAAATCCAACGGAGTGATTGTCAGCACCCTGATCGCCCATCTGTTTATGGATTTTTCCATTTTTATTCTGCATAAGACCAGACTGCTGCGTTTCTTTATAGCCAGCCAGCCCTCCCATAGAAATGAAAAATAATTAATTTTTTGAAAAATACATAAAATATCTGAATTTTTCATAGATTTAATTTGACAAATAACAGAAGCTGGAATAAAGTAAAACTGAATAATAGACAGGCTCAGGAGAGCCTGATGGTGATAGAGGAGGTTTTGTGCATGAGGACAAATTTTAATGAAGAGCTGGAAGAACTTCGCAGATCTGTAATCCAGATGGGCAAAAGCTGCCGGGAAAGCATCCGCAGCACCTGCGGCCTGCTTTCCAGCAGGAATAAAGAGGAGCTGGATGAAATCTGCGAGAAAAGTGTAAAAATCAGCAACATGGAAAGTCTCATCGAGACGCTCTGCAACCGTCTTCTTCTGCTGCAGCAGCCGGTAGCCACAGATTTGAGACAGGTGTCCGGTTCACTGAAGATCGCCGCTGATCTGGAACGGATTGGAATCAACGGAGGGGATATCGCGGAAATCCTTCTGACAGGAGAAACGGATCGTCCCTGCCAGCTGCTGCTGGACATCGCCGGGGCTGCCATTGAGATGCTGGACAAAGGACTGGAGGCTCTGGAGAATTCTGACACTGCCCTGGCCCGTCAGGTGATTGATATGGATGACAAGGTGGACGAACTGTTTGTAAAATTCCGCAATGAACTGACCCAGGGCCTTCTGAAAGAGGGGTCTTTGGTGGATCAGCTGATGATCGGCAAATATTATGAGCGGATTGCGGATCATGTAGTGAATGTAGCCGGATGGGTGATCTACATAGCGGAGGGAAAGCAGGTCCTGAGCCAAAAATAAAAACAGATGGAGAAAAATATTTTGCTGGGAATCGGCGTGTGAAACCCCGTCGGTTTCCAGCTTCTTTTTTTTCTGTGCCGAAAATTGTACAGATTTTTCTTTTATTTACAAAAATCTGATTGAATCTGCACAATAAAAATGGTATTCTAATTCTGTTATAGAAAATATACAGGCAGGTTCTTATGAGTAAAACAAAAAAATTAATTCTTGGGATCACAGCCGCCCTGTGCAGTTCCCAGATTCTGACCGCAGCGGCAGCGCCCACGGTCACTGAGATAAAGGATCAGAAAGAGGAGGCGGACCAGTCTTTAAAGACACTTCTGGATTCTATACAGTCGCTGGAAGATCAGAAGAAGCAGATGGAGGAGGAGATCGGCAGTCTGGACGGGCAGCTGGTGGTTACTCTGTCCGCGGTAGACTCTCTCAGCCGGCAGATCGAGGATAAAGAAAAACTTCTGGAGGAGACCCGGCAGAATCTGGCCCAGGCGGAAAACGACAAGTCAAAACAGTATGAAGCCATGCAGACCAGGATCCAGTACATATATGAACACGGGGGAAATGCCGGATGGATTATGATCCTGCTGGAGGACGGAGATCTCTCGGGGCTGCTGAACCGGGCGGAATATACCCAGCAGATGTATGAATATGACCGGGATTGTCTGGAAGAATACGCCGACACCGTGTCCCGGGTACAGGAATTAGAGTCTCAGCAGGCGGAAGCTCTGGGAAGTCTGCAGGCTATGAAGGACGAGCAGGAAGAACAGCAGGAATACCTCCAGCAGAAACTGGAGGAAAAAAGGCAGGCCTCCTCTGACTATGCGGGTCAGATGGAAGAAGCCCGTCAAAAAGCGGATGAATACCAGAAACTGATTGATGAATATAATGAGCAGATTCAGAAGCTGTCGGAGAGTCAGCAGGCCGGGGCTTCCGCGGCCGATGTGGAAAATGCCCGGAAGGTATTTCAGTCCATTCTGGAACAGAACTGGACCGAGCAGGAGCGGCAGGACAAAGACTTTCAGAAAAGGCAGGAGCTCATCGAATACGCCCTGCAGTTTGTGGGCAATCCCTACGTCTGGGGCGGCGGCAGCCTGACAGAGGGGACAGACTGTTCCGGATATGTCAACCTGATTTACCGGCATTTCGGCTATTCGGTAGCCAGAAACTCCGCGGCGCTGCGAAGCGAGGGGAAGGCGGTTTCCTACGCGGAGGCGCAGCCGGGTGACATTATCTGCTACAGCGGCCATGTAGCCCTGTATATGGGCGGCGGCACGGTAGTTCACGCGGCCAATGAAAACGCGGGCATTATTGTCAGCAGCGCCTCATTTGCGCCCATCCTCTCCATCCGCCGAGTAATCTGACAGCATACGATAGGACAGCAGCAGCGTAAGAACCGTATCCCGGTCACTCATATTCAGCCCGGTCAGCCTGCGGATCTGATTCATCCGCCGGCAGAAGGTGGTGCGGTGGATATACAGTTTTTCCGCTGCTGCTGTCATATTGAGATTGTTCCCCAGGTATGCCTCCAGAGTAGCGGAAAGTTCCGTTCCCTTTTCCCGGTCCCAGTCCTCCAATATCTTTATGGCGGGATGCCGGAGAAAAGCGGGAGAGATTCCGGAGGAAATTTTTTCCATCATATAGTCCAGGCGATAATCATCAAACAGATAGTACCAGAACTCCGGATGCTTCCGCAGTCCGATTTCCAGAGCGGCGTCCGCGGTTCGGACGCTGTCCGGGATCATGAAATAATCCCGGAACAGAGGACTGACTCCCGCGTGACAGACATGATCCCGGACAAAAAAGGCCGCTTTCTGCCGCAGTTTCTCCCACCCGGAACGGCCGCCGGAAACACTGGTATTCACAAGCCAAAGGATGGACGCGTCAAATATAATGGCGCAGGATCCGGGCCATTCTCCCTCCAGCTCGCGGACCAGATAGGGCAGGGCCGTGTCCAGCTGGGAATCCCACCCCCTATCCTCATAAAACCGGAGTTTAATCACCGCATAGGTGTCTGTTCGATTCCACCCGGATGACGCCAGAACCGAAGCGCAGTAAGCGGGATCCGGTTGTTTTTCCTCTGCCAGAGCCCGGAAGAGGTAATGCAGCTGGTCGCCGGTGTGTCTGCTTTCCGGGGCAATGGTATAACGGATCAGATGCTCCATATGTCTGCCAAACAGATCCAATAATTCTTTTATCCCTTCAGATACTTCCGCGCCTCTTTCCCCTATATACATGACAATCCTGGCATAATACTGACCTTCCAGAAACAGATTTCTGCACAGAAGCTGTATGTCGTTTGTTTCATCGTAGTAGTAAAAAGGCGTTCCCAGTTTTGCCACTGCGTGAAATTCCGGCTGCAGCATTAGTGCCTGAATCAGTTCAGATGGCATTCTTTCCATTTCTTTTCCACCGATAAAAGTCAGATATCCAGGGGTGCTGTAAAGATTGACCATATTCTGATCGATGATGCTGTATTCATAGTCCAGAAATTCACGGCCTTCCGCCATAACTTCCCGATAATTTCCGTGCCTGAAAATTTCTTCCGCGAAGCGGGCGTCCCAGCGCCGCAGTCTGTTGCACAGTTCCAGCAGAAATATCTGCACTTCCGCAGGGGGGATCCCTTCAGCCAGAACCGCGTAAGAAAATCCATGCATCCGGGAGCTGCTGCCCAAAGCGGCAGGGGCGCAGATCAGAAAACATATATTTTCCTCCGGGGCAGCATTGCTGAAGTTTTCCCAAGAATCTATAAGAACCAGAGTTCCGGAAGGCAGTTCCATGCCTTCTTCATAAATGCGGATTTCATCCGCCGGCATATGACTTTTCAACAGATGCTCCGCCTGAATCGGATATTTTTTTTGCATCAGGCAAAACAGTATTTCCATGGTGATTATCATAGTCATTCCTCCGCTACACAGTGTAGCATATACAGAAAAAAATAACAACATACGGCGGCTGTCTTCCTGCCCGGATTTGATTTAATATAAAACTATCTTTGAAGTACAGGAGGAATCTTTTATGGAAGAAAAAACAGCAAAGTTATTTGCGGAGAGAAAGAACCGTGTGGACACAGCCATTGCCCTGGGAACCCCGGATCGGGTGCCGGTAGCTCCTTTTATCGCGTCCTATATGCAGAGGTGCAGCGGATCCAGTTATAAGGATATTTTTTACAACTATGAAGCGGCCGGAGACGCGGCTGTTAAATTCTACAGCGAGCACCCCCTCTGCGATCTCCATACTTTTTCCGGGTTTACCAGCGGAAAAGCCAATGAACTGGCTGATTCCCAGATGATTGACTGGCCCGGGAAACCGGGAACCTCTGTTTCCGATTACAGTTCGCATCAGGTCATTGAGCGGGAGTTTATGACCCAGGAGGAATATCCGGAAATGCTGGGGGATTTTACCGGATTCATGCTCCGCAAGTATATCCCCAGAGCGTATCCGTCCCTGAAAGGTCTGGCGGGCATTCATTTTACCCCCACGGTTGTGCTGAATACCGGATTTTTGTCTCCCCTTTACAGCCGGGAGGCGGGAGAAGCTTACCAGCGTCTGGCGGAAATCGCGGCGGAGGACGCCAAGGCCGGGGCCGCCACCGGGCAGTACATGCAGAAGCTGACAGACATGGGGTTCCCGGGACTTCTCTCTGGAATGTCAGAGGCTCCCTACGATATCCTTGGCGACTATTTCCGGGGAACCATGGGGATTTTTGAAGATCTGACAGACGACAGCATGCAGGGATATATTGAGGCTGCCTGCGATCTCTTCGCGGATCAGCAGATCCAGGCTCTGCAGTATCTGAAATACGCGGATCTTCCGGTGAAGCGAGTCTTCTTCCCCCTGCACAAGGCCATGGACGGCTTCATGAACGAGGAGCAGTACCACCGGCTCTACTGGAAGCCGCTGAAAAAAATCATGATGGCCCTGATAGAGTGGGGGGTGACGCCTTATATCTATACCGAAGGACCTTATAGCAGCCGCCTGGAGCAGCTGACGGACGTGCCCAAAGGAAAGGTGCTGTATCATTTCGAAAAAGTCGATATGAAAGAGGCAAAGAGGATTTTGGGCGGCACTGCCTGCATCATGGGAAATCTTCCCGTAGCCCTGTTGGAATTCGGCAAAAAGGAAGAGGTCATTGCGGAAACCAGGAAACTGCTGGAGGACTGCATGCCCGGCGGCGGCTACATTTTTGATTTCAACGGGTCACTGGAAAATTCCAAGCCGGAAAATCTGGACGCCATGTTTGAGACGCTGGATAAATACGGAAAATATTAAATACAGATCAACCTCTCAGGCAGTGGCCGGTGCGCGTCCTTCGCTTTGCGTCGCACCGGCCGCTGTTTTTTACTGCGCGGATACGCCCGGCCGGCACTTGCCAGACGCGGAAAATGTGATACTATAGATTTAGAAATTAAGTAGGAGGACACACGCATGGCTGTATATAGTTCCATAAAAAAGTATAAAACAAAAGCCCATATGGGAATGATTGACGTTACAGGTGATTTTCAGCAGTGTGTGGAGGAAGCCTGTGAGAAATTCCGCATCAAAAGCGGCGTCATCACCGGCTTTACCACCGGAGGGGTTGCCGGGCTGACCACCCTGGAGTTTGAGCCGGGGATTGTAAAACATGATCTGAAAGCCGCATTGGACAAGATCTCTCCTTATATGGACAAAAACGGAAGGGTTATTTTTTACGAGCACCACAACACCTGGCATGACGACAACGGCTCCAGCCATATTAAATCCGCCCTGCTGAGCCCCTTTATCACCATTCCATTTATTGACGGCAAAATCACTATCGGGCCCTGGCAGAATCTTACGCTGGTGGAATGCGATACCCGGGATCGGAACCGTGAGATTGTCTTTCAGGTAATGGGGGAATAGGGATGGACCGTGCATACGATGTTTTGATTATCGGGGCCGGGGTCATCGGATGTTCCGCGGCCAGGGAACTGTCCCGGTACTGTCTGTCTCTCTGCGTGCTGGAAAAAGGGCCGGATATCTGTATGGAAACCAGCAATCGGAATTCCGCGGTTCTCCATGCGGGCTACAACAATACGCCCGGGTCCGCCATGGCCCGATTCTGTGTGGAGGGAAACCGCAGCTTTGACCGGACTGCAGAGGAACTGGATATTCCCTACCGGCGTACCGGCAAACTGGTAGTAGGTTTTACAGAGGACGACCGGAAGGCCCTTGGCAGGCTGAAAGAGCAGGGAGAAAAAAACGGCATTCAGGGAATGAAACTGGCAGGCAGAGACTTTATCCGGCAGAAGGCTCCCCTGATCCGGGGTGAGTTCGCTCTCTGGTCCCCCACCACAGCGATTTTAAATCCCTTTGAATTTACCTTCGGCATGGCGGAAAACGCGGCCGAAAACGGTGTGGAATTTTTCTGCGGAAGGGAAGTCACCGGCATCCGCCTGGAAGAGGACGGGATCTACACTGTCACTGCCGGAAACGGCGTGTTCCGCAGCCGCTGGATCGTCAACTGCGCGGGACTGGGTTCTGACAAAATCGCTTCCATGCTGGGAATAGACGGCTATACCCTCCATCCCTGCCGGGGCGAATATTTTGTACTGGACAAAAAGCTGAAGGATACCCTGCCTCTGCCGGTGTATCCGGTTCCCAATTATAAAACCGGAGGCCTGGGGATCCATCTGACCCCTACCCTGGAGGGCAACATCCTGGTGGGGCCCAGCACAGAATATATCCGGAACCGGGGGGATTACGCTACCAGCCGCAGGATTATGGAGCTTCTGATCCGGGACGGCAGCCGGATCTACCCGTATCTGAAACGGGAAAATCTGATCCGCAGTTTCGCGGGAATCCGCCCCAAGCTTTCCTCAAAAGAAGAGGGCGGCTATCACGATTTTGTCATTGAGCGCAGAGCTGACATTGCTCCTCATGCGGTAAATCTGGTGGGAATCGAATCTCCGGGGCTTACCAGCGCAGTTCCCATTGCCAGGGAAATTGTCCGGCTTATAGAGGAAGCGGAAGAACTGAAGCCGAATCCCCGTTTTAATCCCATCCGCCGCAGATTTCCCTCCTTCCGGGACAAATCCAGGGAAGAGCAGGAAAAAATGATCCGGGAGAACCCTGATTACGGAGAAATTATCTGCCGGTGCGAAACCATTACCCGGGCGGAAGTCCTTCACGCCATCCACGGAGTTCTGGGCGCCGGAACGGTTACCGGGGTCAAATACCGGTGCCGCGCCATGATGGGGCGCTGCCAGGGAGGATACTGCCAGACCAGGATCACGGAGCTGCTGATGAAAGAAAAAGGGATATCACCGGAGGAGCTGATCTATGAGAGGCAGGGCTCCTATCTCTTTACCGGGGAGGTGCGGGAAAAATGAGTCTTATAAAAAAACAGGCGGTGATCATAGGCGGCGGCCCCGGAGGATTGGCGGCGGCCGCGGAACTGAAGAAAAAAGGAATCGATGACCTGCTGATCCTGGAGCGGGAACACTGGCTGGGAGGAATCCTGCGGCAGTGCATTCACGACGGCTTCGGCCTGTCCAGATTCGGCTGCTCCCTCTCCGGGCCGGAATACGCCGGACGTTTTGTGGAGGAAGTCAGAAGGCTTGGAATCCCGGCGGAGACGGACACCACCGTGATCGGCCTGGATTCTCACCGGACTGTCATCGCGGTTTCCAGAAAAGGTCTGGCGCGGTACCAGGCGGAGGCGGTGATTCTGGCCATGGGATGCCGGGAACGGACCCGGGGCGCCTTGGCCATTCCCGGAGAGCGTCCTTCCGGGGTTTTTACCGCCGGAACCGCCCAGGCCTATATGAACCTGAAAAATAAAAGCATCGGGCGCAGGGCGGTGATCCTGGGCTCCGGCGACATCGGCATGATTATGGCCCGGAGGCTGACGCTGGAAGGTGTCAAGGTGGAGGCGGTCTTTGAAATACAGCCCTATGCCAGCGGCCTTCCGAGAAACATTGAGCAGTGCCTGAAGGATTACGGGATCCCCCTGTATTTAAGTCATACGGTGACAGACATCAAAGGCGCCGGACGGCTGGAGGCAGTGGAAGTCAGCCGGGTAGACCAGAGGCTGCAGCCGATTCCCGGAACAGAAAAAATCTATCCCTGCGATACCCTGATTCTCTCCGTGGGACTGATCCCGGAAAACGAACTGTCCCGGATGGCGGGGATAGAGATGGATCCCCGGACGAAGGGAGCGGTGGTGGATGAGTTTTATCAGACCAGCGTCCCGGGAATTTTCGCGGCCGGCAATGTGCTCCACGTCCACGATCTGGTAGACTTCGTTTCCCTGGAAGCGGAGCGTCTGGCAGATTCGGCGGCGGATTATCTGCGTGGAAAGCGCATTCCGGCCAGAATCCCGGTGAGCGCCGGAGGAGAGATCGGATACACGGTGCCCCAGCACATAACCGGAACCCGGGACGTGACCCTGTCCTTCCGGCCCAGGCATCCGCTCCGGGACAGCTGGGTGGAGATCCGTCAGGGGGAGCGCTGCCTCCTGCGGAAGAAATATCCCAGACTCCTTCCGGCGGTGATGGAAAACATTGCGCTTCCGGTTTCCCGGCTGATTTCTGATTCTGAGATAAAGGTGGTGACTGTGAATGAATAGAACATTTACCTGTATTCTCTGCCCCAACGGCTGCGAAATCCGGACAGAATACCAGGGGACAGAAATCCGTTCTGTATCCGGAAACAAGTGCCCGAAGGGGGCAGAGTATGTGGAACAGGAGATTACAGCTCCTGTCCGCAATCTGACTTCCTCGGTGCTGGTGGAAAACGGCGCTCTGCCTCTGTGCAGCGTGCGGCTGACCAGACCGGTGCCGAAGGACCGCCTGTTTGACATCATGGCGGAAATACGGAAAGTAACTCTGCAGGCGCCGGTGCAGGCGGGACAGATCGTGATCCCCGATGTGCTGGGACTGGGAAGCGACGTAATAGCTACCAGGGATGTGGAACCGATCTGAGATGTTACGTTTTGTCCACGCCGCAGGGCCAGGCGCTTTCCGCCGCGCAGCGGTCTTCCAGAACCGTCTGATAAAACCGGTAGCCTCCGGATAAATGAGAGCAGGAGAATCCCTCCTGGGACAGGATCCTGCAGGCCAGATAACTGCGGAGCCCGCTCTGGCAGACTGCCCGCACGGGCTTTGCGGGATCCAGCTGATCCAGATGCTCCCGCAGTTCATCCAGGGGAATATTTACAAAGCCCTCCAGATGTCCCGAGGCAAATTCCGGTTCCGTGCGGACATCCAGGAGATGCACGCTGCCGTCCCGGGGAAGAGCGTCCGCCTCATTCCAGTGAAACTGCCGGATGTTTCCTGCGGAAACACTCTCAATCAGAAAGCCGGCCATGTTTACCGGATCCTTGGCGGAAGAGTAGGGCGGGGCGTAGGCCAGATCCAACTCTTTCAGCCGGGCAGCCGAAAGCCCCGCGTACATGGCGGCAGCCAGCACATCGATGCGCTTGTCCACTCCGTCATATCCCACGATCTGCGCTCCCAGAAGACGCAGGCTTTTCTTTTCCCAGAGGATCTTCATCGTCATCATTTTGCCCCCGGGATAGTAGGAGGCATGACTCTGGGGAGACAGAATCACCTTGTCATAATCGATTCCCAGCTGTACGGCGGTTTTTTCATTGATCCCCGTGCTGGCCGCGGTCATATCAAACAGTTTCACTATCGAAGAACCCTGGGATCCGGGATAGCGGCTGTCGCCGCCGCAGATGTTGTCGGCGGCAATGCGCCCCTGGCGGTTGGCGGGGCCGGCCAGAGAAATCAGAGTTTTTTCTCCGGTTATCTGATGCTCCACCTCCACTACGTCTCCTACCGCGTAAATGTCCGGGACAGAAGTTTCCATGCGGTCATTGACGGCGATGCTGCCCTTGATCCCCTGTTTCAATCCGGCTTCCGCGGCCAGATGACTGTCCGGGGCGACTCCGATGGCCAGAATCACCAGATCCGCGGAAACAGACGCCGCATCCTTCAGCAGCACTTCCATAGTATTTTCTTTTTCACGGAATCCTTCCACCGAATGCCCCAGCAGCAGGCGGATCCCCCGGCTTCGGAGCTTGGCGTGGATAAAGGCGGCCATATCCGGATCGAAGGGATTTAAGAGCTGTTTCGGGCGCTGCACGATGGTGACCTCCAGACCAAGGTCCCGGAGGTTTTCCGCCAGCTCCAGTCCGATGTAGCCGCCCCCGGCCAGGACAGCGGAACGGGGATGCTCCAGTTCCACAAACCGCCGGATGGCCAGGGTGTCTTCCACAGTCCGCAGGGTAAAGAGACGGCTGCTGTCTATACCGGGAAGAGACGGTCTGACCGGTCTGGCTCCGGGAGACAGCAGCAGTTTATCGTAGGTTTCTTCAAAAATTTCTCCCGTTTTCAGATTTTTCACTATAACTGTTTTCCTTTCCGGATGAATGGCAGTCACCTCATGGCGGGTCTTCACAGCAATCCGAAAACGGTTCCAGAATTTCTCCGGAGTCTGGAGCGTCAGTTCTTCTGGATCCGCAATCACGCCGCCGATATAGTAGGGCAGTCCGCAGTTGGCATAAGAAATATATTCGGTGCGTTCGAAAATAAGAATCTCCGCTGCTTCATCCAGACGCCGGATCCGGGCGGCGGCGGTAGCGCCTCCGGCAACCCCTCCCACGATTACAATTTTCATATTCAGCGCACCACCTTTCCCTGATATTTTTGAATTCCTCCCAGATTGGTCACATCTGTATACCCCATTTCCTGAAGCTGGGAAACCGCCTGGCGGCTTCTGGCTCCGCTGAGGCAGTAGACAAACAGGGGCGTATCACGCCCGGGAATGGCTGAGGGAGCTTTGTGAAGTTCCTGCAAAGGCAGATTCCGGCTTTTGGGAATGTGGCCCTGGGCATATTCCCCGCGGGTGCGCACATCCAGCAAAACAGCGCCTTTCACAGACTGAAAACGGCTGATGCCCTGGTTTATATCCGGTGATTTAAAAAGATCAAAAAATCCCATAACATTTCTTCTCCTTATCTTTTGTGTTGACAGAATCATATCAGACACGGGGGAAAAGTTCTGTGACAATGTCACTCTTGCCCCTATAACTTATTTTCCTGGTTAAACTGTCCTAATGCTTTGACATATGTAGTACCGTATAGTACAATCTATAATGGTTCCTGGAGTATGTGAAGAAAGAAGTATATTTAAATAATTTGAAATTTTATAAAATAAGGTGTTAAAGAATGAGAAAACTAGCTTTAAGCGATGAAATTTTATTAAAAGTTGACAAGCCAGCCCGGTATATCGGAGGCGAAATCAATGCCGTTACGAAAGACCCGGAAAAGGTGGACATCCGCTTTGCCATGTGTTTTCCCGACGTCTACGAGATCGGCATGTCCCATCTTGGCATCCAGATCCTCTATGATATGTTCAATAAACGGCCGGATGTCTGGTGCCAGCGGGTCTATTCCCCCTGGCCGGATCTGGACCGGATCCTGCGGGAAAAGCAGATCCCCCTGTTTGCCCTGGAGTCCCAGGCCCCGGTGCGTGAGTTTGATTTTCTTGGGATTACGCTCCAGTATGAAATGTGTTACACCAATGTTCTGCAGATTCTGGATCTTGCCGGAATCCCGCTGCATGCCGGGGAACGGACAGCGGCGGATCCACTGGTTATCGGAGGCGGGCCCTGTACCTATAATCCGGAACCTCTGGCGGATTTTTTTGATCTTTTTTATATCGGTGAGGGAGAAGTGGTGTATGACGCGCTCTTTGACGCGTATCTGGAAAACCGGAAAGCAGGCGGCAGCCGGCAGGATTTTCTGAAAAAAGCGGCGGGGATCCCGGGAATTTACGTTCCCTCCCTGTACAAAGCGGCCTACCATGAGGACGGCACCCTGGCTGATTTCCAGCCCCTCTGCCTGGAAGCGCCAAAGACAGTGGAAAAGCAGCTGGTTCTGGACTTTGACTCTGTTTCCTATCCGGAGGCTCCGGTGGTTCCCTATCTGAAGGCTGCCCAGGACCGGGTAGTGCTGGAAATCCAGCGGGGCTGCATCCGGGGCTGCCGCTTCTGCCAGGCAGGCATGATCTACCGGCCTCTGCGGGAAAAAAATCTGAAGACCCTGAAGGAAAAGGCCGAGGCTATGCTGCGAAGCACCGGCTACGAAGAGATTTCCCTGAGTTCCTTAAGTTCCAGCGATTACAGCCAGCTGCCGGAACTGCTGGATCATCTTATTGCGGACTGTGACCGCCGTCATGTGAATATTTCGCTTCCTTCCCTGCGGATCGACGCTTTTTCCCTGGACGTAATGTCCAAGGTACAGGATGTGAAGAAGAGCAGCCTGACCTTTGCCCCGGAAGCAGGATCCCAGAGAATGCGGGACGTGATCAACAAGGGACTGACAGAGGAAGATATCCTCAAAGGGGCGGGACAGGCCTTTGAAGGCGGCTGGAATAAGGTAAAGCTGTATTTCATGCTGGGCCTTCCCACAGAGACAGAGGAGGACATCCTGGCTATTGCGGAGCTTTGCGAAAAAGTGGCGGAACGGTACTACGACATTCCCAAAGAACAGCGAAACGGCAAGTGCCAGATTACAGCCAGCAGTTCCTTCTTCGTGCCCAAGCCCTTTACGCCCTTCCAGTGGGCTTCCATGAATACGAAGGAACAGTTTCTGGAAAAAGCCCGTCTGCTGAAGGAGAGTATACGCTCTCAGAAAAATCAGAAAAGCATCAAATACAATTACCATGAGGCGGATGTCAGCGTCCTGGAAGGGGTGCTGGCCAGAGGAGACCGGCGGCTGGGCGCGGTGATTGAGGCGGCTTACCGGAATGGGGCTCTTTTTGACGCCTGGTCGGAGACTTTCCGTCCGGAATGCTGGGAGAAAGCCTTCCGGGATACGGGACTTGATCCTGCCTTCTATACTTCCCGGCAGCGGGATCCGGAGGAATTATTCCCCTGGGATTTTATTCATATCGGAGTAACCAAAGCGTTTCTAAAACGGGAGTGGGAAAACGCCCTGGCGGAAAAAGTGACCCCCAACTGCCGGCAGCAGTGTTCCGGCTGCGGGGCCAGAACATACGGAGGAGGTGTCTGCTGTGAGACTGCGGATTAAATTTTCCAAAACCGGTTCTATGAAATTTATCGGCCATCTGGACGTCATGCGCTATTTTCAGAAGGCTCTGCGGCGAATGGGGGCGGACGTTGCTTTTTCCGGAGGCTTCAGTCCCCACATGCTCATGTCCTTTGCCCAGCCTTTGGGTGTGGGAGCGGAAAGCTGCGGAGAATACTTTGATCTGGAAGTACATTCCTGTGAAAGTACCGCGGAATTTCAGCAAAGACTTAATTCCTGCATGGTGCCGGAAATCCGGATACTTCAGGTAATCCGGATCCCGGAGGACAAGGCTTCCAAGGGAATGACCCTGGTATCTGCCGCGGATTACCGGATTGCCTTTCGGGATCCTTCCATGCTCCCCGCAAGATGGCAGGACAGGATTGGGGAATTTCTTTCTCAGCCGTCCATTGTCATTACCAAAAAAGGAAAAAAGGGAGATCGGGAAGTGGACATCCGCCCGCTGATCTATAAGATGGAGGCGTCGGGAAATGAGCTGGTTCTGCGGATTTCCGCCGGAAGCAAGGATAACCTGAAACCGGAGCTGGCGGCAGAGGCGTTCGGCGCGTTTTTGGGAATTTCTTTCCCTGAACACAGCCTTCAGATTTGCCGGGAAGAACTCTGCGCAGATGCGGGAAAAGACGGCAGCCGCCAATTCCGCCCTCTGGGAGAACTGGGGGATATCATTGAGTCATAAGCTGGTGATCGCCCGAATGAACCGCGGAACAGCGGAATGCCTCTGTATGGTCCTCTACAGGGAGAATGTCCCGGAAGAATTGTTTCTGTTCCCACGGCGGAAAAAGAGTCTTCTTGGCAGCATTTATCTGGGACAGGTAGAAAAAGTTTCTGAGAATATCGGCGCCGCTTTTGTAAGAATTTCAGGGGATCAGCGGGTTTACCTGCCTCTTTCCGACAGCAGCTTCGCTCTTTATAAGACCCGGAAAAAGAATACGGTTTTAAGGCCGGGAGATGAACTGCTGGTACAGATTGAAAAGGAAGCCATGAAATCCAAACTGCCCCGGGCCGCCGCCCGTCTGCGTCTGCCCGGGAAGTACCTGGTCCTGACTGCGGAAGGACCCTTTCTCAATTTTTCCCGCCGCCTCGCTCCGGAAGAAAAGAAACGGCTGAGAAAAATCTTTGAGCGGGAATCCAGCCCCTTTGGTATCATTGCGCGGACCAACGCGGGGGAGGCTCCGGAGGAGGAACTGCAAAAAGAACTCCGGGGGATGAAAGTCTCCATGGAACATATCCTCACGCAGGGGATATGCCGTCCCTGGGGAACCTGCCTGTATCAGTCCGCCCCGGACTGGATCCAGGAGTTTTCCAGGATTCCCCTGCGCAGCCTGGATCGGATTGTCACGGATGATCCGGAGGTAATGGAAGAACTGGACCGCTGCCTGGCCGCGTCGGAAAGAACCCCTCTCTCTGTGGAACTGTACCGGGATTCCCTGCTGCCCCTATACCGGCTGTACTCCCTGGAAGCCCTTACAGACAGCCTGCTCTGTGAAAAAGTATGGATGAAGTCCGGCGGGTTTCTGGTAATCCAGCAGACGGAAGCCTTCGCTGCCATTGATGTAAATACCGGAAAATACGATGGGAAAAAGAACGCGGAGGATACGGTTTTTCTCATCAATCAGGAGGCGGCGGCGGAAGCGGCCCGTCAGATCCGGCTCCGCCAGCTGTCCGGCGTAATTCTTATTGATTTTATTAATATGAAGCGGGAAGAATTCCGCCGCTCTCTGCTGTCTCAGATGAAGCAGCTGACAGCGGAGGATCCCGTCAAAACAGCGGTGATAGATCTGACGCCCCTGGATATTATGGAAATTACCCGCCAAAAAGAGCGCCGGTCCCTGAAAGAACAGCTGGCGCTGCTCTCAGCCGGTGAAAGAGAGGAGGATTCCCATGGAACAGATTCCATATGATACAATAAAAAACACAGCTCCCTACGGGCTGGAAAAGACGAAAGAGCCTTCCAAGCTGAATCTCTGGAAAGTGCTTGTCTTTTTCGCCGCGCTTATGGCGGTCTTTGTTTTCTTCGGCAGCTATATTCAATATCGTCTGGGTATGGGCGGAGTTGTCATTACAGAACTGATGTTTCTCGCAGCCTCTATTCTCTTTGTCCGGCTGCAGAAAATACCGCTGCGGCAGGTGTTTCCTCTTCACCGGCCTAAGGGACTTGCCCTGGGATCCACTGCGGTTTTGTGGGCCGCCGCCTATCTGTCCATGATAATTGTGAATCTGATCCTGGCATATTTTTATCCTGCCGGCGTTCTGGGAAGCGGGAATTCCGCGAATCTTGTCATTACCAGCATTCCCTGGGGAATCGCGTTTCTGGTGGTAGCTGTGCTCCCGGCGGTCTGTGAGGAGGCTCTTCATCGCGGCGTGATTCAGTACGGAGTCCAGAATTCTCTCAGAAATCCTTGGCTGATCGTGCTTCTGATGGGTCTGCTGTTCGGAGCCTTCCATGTGAGCATATGGAAGTTCCTGCCTACCGCTATGCTGGGCGCCGCTATGTCGTATCTGCTTCTGCGCACGGGAAATATGGTGTACTCCTGCTTCTTCCATTTCCTGCACAATGGAATCCAGATGCTGCTCCTGCTGCCGTCCGGTTATATGATGGGAGCTGTACCGGCTTCGTCTCTGGAAGAACTTGCCTATGGGTATCTGCGGAAGATACTTCCTGTTTCCATCGGGCTGTATCTTTGCTTTGGAGCGATTATCCCATTCCTTTTTTATTTGTCCCACTGGATGCTGATCCGCTGCCAGATGGGAAGGCCTATCCCTTTTCTTCCCTGGGGACCAGCCAGAAAAAAGACGCTGCTTTGGATCCTGATTCCTACGTTTGTGCTTCTGGCTGCCGGCTGCCTTACTCTGATGCTCAGTATCAGCAGCCTGGCGCCCTATCCTTGGTTTTCAGGCTGAACCCCGGTCAGAATTTTCTGTACAGGACTTTGGTCCTGTGATATACTTGGTCTAATGCCTAAAATTCTACAAATCGGGAGGGAGCGGGAATGGCCAAAGTAGCTATTGTAACAGACAGTAACAGCGGGATCACCCAGGAGCGGGCAAAAGAATTGGGAATCACCGTTATTCCCATGCCGTTTTTTGTAAACGGCACCTGCTATTACGAGGGCGTCAACCTGGATCAGGAAGAATTTTACAGGCTTCTGACCGATGACACCATGGCTGTATCCACCTCTCAGCCCTCTCCGGGAGACGTTATAGATCTGTGGAACAATCTGCTGAAAGAATATGAAGAGATTGTTCATATTCCCATGTCCAGCGGTCTCAGTGCCTCCTGCGGGACGGCGCTGTCCCTGGCAGAGGACTTTAACGGCAGAGTACAGGTGGTAAACAATCATCGAATTTCCGTGACCCAGTACCAGTCGGTGCTGGACGCTGCCGCTATGGCCAGGGCCGGCTGCCGCGCCCTGGAAATCCGGCAGCGTCTGGAGGATGAAAAGCAGGAATCCAGCATCTATATTATGGTAGACACCTTGAAGTATCTGAAAAAAGGCGGGCGTATTACCCCTGCTGCCGCCATGATCGGCACGGTGCTGAAGCTGAAGCCGGTTCTGCAGATCCAGGGGGAGAAGCTGGATGCCTACGCAAAAGTTCGCGGAATAAAGGCGGCAAAAAAGGTCATGCTGGAAGCCATGCACAAAGATTTTGACACCCGTTTTGCGAAATATGTCCAAAGGGGAGAGATGTGTCTGCAGATTGCTTACTGCTATGGCATGGAGGAAGCGGTAGATGAATGGCGCCGGGAAGTGGAGACTTCCTTCCCTGGCATGCCGGTTCACGGAGATCTGCTTTCTCTGAGTATTGCCTGCCACACAGGCCCCGGCTGCCTGGCCATCGCATCCGCAAAAAAAATCGTTGTCTGAGGAAATTGTATTGACAAATCCAGGCTCATATGCTAAGCTGATTTAGTGTGCCGCACAGAGAGGTATAAGTGTTCTCAGGAACCACCGAATCTGGCGAGTAATGTTTATAGGAGGTGCCATATGTACGCAATTATTGCAACAGGTGGTAAACAGTACAAAGTAGCCGAGGGCGATATCATTAAGGTGGAAAAGCTTGGTGTGGAAGCCGGTGAGAGTGTTACGTTTGACCAGGTACTTGCAGTAAGAGATGACGCGTCCCTGAAGGTGGGAGCTGACGCCGCAGGCGCTACAGTTACCGCTTCCGTTGTCGAAAACGGAAAGGCCCGCAAAGTCATTGTCTACAAGTATAAGAGAAAAACCGGATACCACAAGAAAAACGGTCATAGACAGCAGTACACCGCTGTAAAGATTGAAAAAATCAACGCTTAATCGCTGGTGGCTGCATGACAAAAGTAACGTTTTATCAGAATCAATCGGGCCAATATACAGGCTTTGATGCAGATGGACATGCCGGATCCGGGGAAGCCGGTGAGGATCTTGTCTGTGCTGCCGTCTCTGTTTTGGTGCTCACTGCGGTAAATGCGCTGGAGCAGCTGACAGAGGATGATTTTACCGTAGACACCGATGAGGAAAGAGGACGGATTCGTCTCTCTATCAGCGGGGATCATTCCAGAGAAGCAGACATTCTGCTGCGCGCTCTGGCCATAGGCCTGACCGGGATTGAGGATGATGAGGCAAATCAGGATTACATTGACATTATTTTCGAGGAGGTGTAGATACATGTTGAAGATGAATCTTCAGTTCTTTGCTCATAAGAAGGGAGTTGGCTCCACAAAGAACGGCCGTGATTCCGAGTCCAAAAGACTGGGCGCCAAGAGAGCAGACGGCCAGTTTGTAAAAGCCGGAAATATTCTTTACAGACAGCGCGGCACCAGAATCCATCCCGGTGTAAACGTTGGTATTGGTAAAGACGACACTCTGTACGCAAAAGCGGACGGTATCGTAAGATTCCAGAGAAAGGGAAGAGATAAAAAGCAGGTTTCTGTTCTTCCTGTGGCTGAATAATGATAGGCTGGCGGGGCTGTTGCATTGATTGTAATAGCCCCGCATTTTTTAACCGAAACTCTGTACAGGAGGTCAAGATGTTTGCAGACAGAGCGAAAATAATCATCCGTTCCGGCAAGGGAGGCGACGGCCATGTCAGCTTCCGCAGGGAAAAGTATGTGGCTGCCGGCGGCCCGGACGGCGGGGACGGCGGACGGGGCGGAGATGTAATTTTTCAAGTAGATAAGGGGCTGAATACCCTGGGAGAATACCGCTACAGCCGAAAGTTTTCCGCAGGAAACGGCGAAGAGGGCGGCAAGCGGCGCTGCCATGGGAAGGACGGGGCGGATATCATTCTCAAAGTCCCGGAAGGAACGATTATCCGGGACGCGGCTTCCGGAAAAATTATTGCGGATATGTCCGGTGAAAATCAGCGGATGGTAGTTCTGAAAGGAGGGCGGGGCGGAAACGGCAATATGCATTACGCGACTGCCACCATGCAGGTGCCGAAATACGCCCAGCCCGGACAGCCGGCACAGGAACTGGAAGTGCGGCTGGAATTGAAAGTAATCGCCGACGTAGGCCTGGTAGGATTTCCCAATGTGGGAAAATCCACCTTTCTTTCCCGGGTCAGCAATGCGGAACCGAAAATCGCCAATTATCATTTCACTACCCTGACCCCAAATCTGGGGGTAGTGGACGTGGAAGGATGCAGCGGCTTTGTAATCGCGGATATCCCCGGCCTGATTGAAGGGGCTTCAGAGGGAGCCGGCCTGGGATATGAATTTCTGCGGCATATTGAGCGGACCCGCCTGCTGATCCATCTGGTAGACGCCGCTTCCGTAGAAGGAAGAGATCCTGTGGAGGATGTGTTCCAGATCAACCGGGAATTGGAAAAATATAATCCTGAAATTCTCAAAAAACCCCAGATCATTGCCGCCAATAAGATTGACGCTATGGTTCAGACGGATGGGGAGAATCCCGTTGAACGCTTAAAGAAGGAATTTGAACCCCGGGGAATTCCCGTCTTTCCGGTTTCCGCTGTCAGCGGGCAGGGAATTCGGGAACTTCTTTACTATGTTCAGGAAGAGCTGCGGAAGCTTCCTTCGGAACCTCTGGTATTTGAGCCGGAATTTCTTCCGGAGGAGGCTCTGATCTCTGAGAATCTTCCTTATACGGTTTCCGTGGACGAGAAAGATCCTCATACGTATATTGTTGAAGGCCCGAAAATTGAAAAAATGCTGGGCTATACAAATCTTGATTCGGAAAAAGGTTTTGCCTTTTTTCAAAAATTTCTCAGCACATCCGGTATCCTGGAGGATCTGGAAAAGGCAGGCATACAGGAGGGGGACACTGTGAGAATGTACGGCCTTGCCTTTGACTATTATAAATAGGAGGCACTATGACCAGCAAACAGCGCGCGTATTTAAAAGGACTTGCAATGAATATAGATCCCATTCTTCAGATCGGGAAATCCAGTCTGACCCCTGAATTCACCAAATCCGTAGATGAGGCTTTGGAGGCCAGAGAACTGATTAAGATCCATGTTCTCCAGAATTGTCTGGACGATTCCAGAGAGATGGCTCAGATTCTGGCAGAGCGGACCGGGTCTCAGGTGGTGCAGGTCATCGGAAGAAAAATTATACTTTACCGGGAAGGAAAGAAAGATAAAAAGAAAATCATCCTTCCAAAAGCCTGAGGAGTGAGAGAGTGTGGAGCGTCAAGGAAAAAAGATAGGTATTATGGGAGGCACCTTTGATCCTGTGCATGTGGGGCATCTGATTCTGGGAGAAGCGGCTTACCGGCAATTCAACCTGGAGAGAGTTTGGTTTATGCCCTCCGGAAACCCGCCGCATAAACGAGACAGAACCGGCGGCGCAACGGATGAGCAGCGGGTGGAGATGGTCCGGCTGGCCATTTCCGATAATCCTCATTTCAGATTGTCCCTGATTGAAATGTACGAGGATGGATACAGCTATACCTACCGAACTTTGGAGTATCTTCGGAAACAGTACCCTGACACAGAATTTTATTTTATCATCGGCGGGGATTCTCTTTTTGAATTTAATCACTGGCGGGAGCCTCAGCGGATCGCCAATGCCTGTCATATTGTGGCTGCTGTGAGAAATCAGGTGAGTCCGGAAAAATTTGACACGGTTCTCTCAGACATGCGCAGCCGTTACCAGAGAGAGTTCCTCAAGCTTGACACCCCGAATCTTGACATATCCTCCCGCCATATCCGGGACATGATCCTGAAGGGCGAATCCGTCAAATATTACCTGCCGGATCCGGTGATTCAATATATATATGAAAATCATATTTACGGGAGTTGAAAGAAACATGAATTTTTCTTATGAAAAAGCGGAAAAGCGGCTCCGCAAAGAGCTGGACGCGGGCCGCTTCCGCCATACCATGGGCGTGACGTACACTGCGGCCTGTCTTGCTATGGTACACGGATGCGAATTAGAAAAAGCCCGGATCGCAGGACTTCTCCACGACTGCGCCAAGTGTATTCCAAATCCGAAGAAGCTTTCCATGTGCGCTAAGGCAGGGATTGTAGTGACTGATTTTGAACGCAAAAATCCTTTTTTACTGCATGCGAAACTGGGGGCCTATGTGGCGGAAGAGGTCTACAAAGTCAAAGATCCGGATATTCTAAGCGCCATCAGCTGGCATACCACCGGGAAACCCCGTATGACTCAGCTGGAACAGATTATTTATATTGCGGATTATATAGAACCTAACAGATATAAAGCTCCCAATCTGGCAGATATACGAAAACTGGCCTTTGAAGACCTGGATCTGTGCATGTACCGGATTCTGCGGGATACTGTAGAGTACCTGAAGGAAAATCCCAAATCCATGGATCTGACTACGGAAGCTGCCTACAGATATTATAAACGACTGATAGAAGAAGAGGAGGAATAAACCGTAAAATGACAAGAGCAAGCGAAATGGTAAAACTGGCGGTAACCGCTCTGGAAGATAAAAAGGCGGTAGACATACGTGTTCTGGATATTGAAAAAATATCAACCATCGCAGATTATTTTATCATTGCCAGCGGTGCCAACCGGAACCAGGTTCAGGCCATGGCCGATCAGGTGGAGGAAACGCTGGGAAAAGCCGGATTTGAGCCAAAAAGCGTGGAGGGATACCGGAACGCCAACTGGATCCTTCTGGATTATGGCGATGTGGTTCTGCACATTTTTGACGAGGAAAACAGATTATTCTATGATCTGGAAAGAATCTGGAGGGACGGAACCCAGGTGGAACTGGATAAATTCCGCTGATGTCCGCCCAGACAGAAGAGAAAAGGATCCCTGCGCCGAAAAGAGTTCCGGCTGCGGCAGGATCCTTTTTCTATGCGCCATACCCGCCGTCTCATGGTCAACCCATAAAGCGGAGAACTCCGATCACCTTACCCAGAATCTGCAGCTCACCTTTGACGATGATCGGTTCCATGAAATCGTTTTCCGGCTGCAGACGGTAATATCCGTCTTCTTTGTAAAAGGTTTTTACAGTGGCGGAATCATCCACCAAAGCCACCACCATCTCCCCGTTTCCAGCTGTAGACTTCTGTTCCACCAGAACATAGTCCCCGTCCAGGATTCCGACGTTTACCATGCTTTCACCTTTTACTTTCAGAAGAAAGGTCTGATTGTTTGGAAGACGGTCCGCGGGTACGGGAAAATAGGACTCAATCCGCTCTACTGCCAGCAATGGCTGACCTGCCGCTACCTCACCGATAATAGGTACTTCTACCAGATTGTCCTGGGTGTCGGAAATCGGCTCCTCCGCGCCGGAGATCCGCTCCAGGCGCTGTTCCTGAAAAATATCATCAAGGATTTCAATAGCCCGTGGCTTGGTGGCGTCTTTCTTGATGTATCCGTGCTTCTCAAGCGCTTCCAGATGGGCATGTACGGAAGAAGTGGATTTTAATCCCACCGCGGTACATATCTCGCGAACGGAAGGCGGATACCCTTTTTCCAGAATTTCTTTTTTCAAATAGGAGAGGATCTCCCTCTGTTTCTTATTGATAAGCCCTTTATCCATGGCAGCTGTAACCTCCGGAATTTGTTTTTTTAATCATACCATACTCCCTGCCAGAATGCAAACATATTTTCCGAACATTTGTTCTAAATTTTTGTTGACAAACATACGTTCCCGATATATAATTTGTTTATATCGAACAGGCGTTCTTTTTACAAGAACAGAAAAGGGGGAGAATATAATGAAAAACAGAGTACACAGGCATCACAGGATAAAAGGAATTGCCGCTTTATTTTTGATTTTATGCGCGGCGGTTCTGATTCTTTTCCGTGTTTCCATCTCCAATGCCAGAGCCGAAGAAAATCTGCCGGAAGCCAGATACAAGTACTATACAAGCATCCAGATTCACTCCGGCGACAGTCTGTGGAGCATTGCCGAAACCTACATGACCGGTGAATATCAAAACATATACGACTATATAGACGAGGTCCGGGAGATCAACCATCTGAACGGCGATTATCTCCAGGCAGGCAGCAAACTCTGTGTGCCATATTATTCATCAGAATATAAGCGGTAAAGAAAGGCCTGTTTTCGGGGAGGCACGAGGGAACGGACTGGTGGATACCGTCAAGGTGACACCCACGGGCATATTTACTTGACTCTCAAAACTCGTGCCTGCCTTTCTTGACGATCTTTCATCACTATGGTATGATTTCAGGGTAATCTATTCCAAAAACCTGTGTTTTCCGAATAGATTGCAGAAAGGATGTCAACCCCATGGAAGCAAAAAGAATCACCTATCATACCCTTACAGACCGGGAAAATACGCTGAAGCTCCGGGAGGTCCTTCAGACACTCCCTCCCTTTGCGGCGGATTTTTTCAGAGCTGCCGCAAATACTGCCGCTGCCAGCACCCGCATCAAATACGCCTACGATCTGCGGATCTTTTTTCAGTTCCTGAGCAGCGAACATCCCATGTTCCGCGGCGTCCCCGTAAATCAGATGGAGCTTTCCGTGCTGGATCGGATCACTGCTCTGGATATCGAGGAATATATGGAATATTTAAGAGCCTACCGCGATTCCGATGGCCGGTACGTCACAAACGGAGAAAAGGGTCTGAAACGGAAAATGTCCGCTCTGCGCTCCTTTTACGCCTATTATTATAAACACGAATTGATTCAGACCAACCCCACTCTGCTGGTAGATATGCCGAAACTCCACCAGAAGGCCATTGTAAGGCTCGAGGCGGATGAGGTTGCCCGCCTTCTGGATTACATGGAACAATGCGGAAACTCTCTCACCGGACAGAAAAAAGCGTATTATGAAAAGACCAAAGAGCGCGACATCGCCATTATTACGCTGCTTCTCGGAACCGGGATCCGGGTATCTGAGTGTGTGGGACTGGATCTGGAGGATGTAGATTTCCATGTGAACGGCATTAAAGTAACCCGCAAAGGCGGCAATGAGATGATCGTTTATTTCGGAAATGAAGTACGGCAGGCTCTGGAAAATTATCTTCCCGTAAGGGAGGCTGTAATCCCTCTGTCCGGACATGAGCATGCGCTCTTCTACTCTGCCCAGCGCAGGAGAATCGGTGTAAAGGCTGTAGAAAATCTGGTTCGGAAATATACCAGCCATATTACCACAACCAAAAAGATTACGCCTCATAAACTTCGCAGTACCTATGGAACCGCACTGTACCAGGAAACCGGTGATATTTACCTGGTTGCCGATGTTTTGGGCCATAAAGACGTAAATACGACCAAAAAGCATTATGCAGCTCTGGATGACTCCAGACGCCGTAAAGCTGCCGGCGCCGTTCATCTGCGGGAAGATTCCCTAGGAGGAAAATCCACCCATTAAAAACGGGATTTACATAATCTTGTTATGTAAATCCCAGAACTTACAGCTGGTGTTTTACTTTTCTTTCTCTTCCGTTTTTCGGCTTTTAAATACAAAGGCTTCATCCCTGCGGACCTCTCTTCCGCGGCGCAGATGTACGCCCTCATGGCTTTCTTCATTTATCTGATCCAGTCCATTATAGAATTCCTGATCTGTCGGCAGATTTTTATCCGCCAGACGGCGTTCCATGAAGTGTCTCACCGCCGTACACAGTACCGCGCAGACCGGAACGCCGATCAGCATGCCCGGGATACCAAACAGTCCTCCGCCCACCATAATGGCAACCAGTACCATAAGACTGCTCATGCCTGTGGAATCTCCCAAAATTCTGGGGGCGATAAAATTCCCATCGATCTGCTGCAGAACAAATATAAAAATGATGAAATACAGCGCCTGAATCGGATTTACCATAAAGATCAGAACCGCGCTGGGAATTGCTCCCAGATAAGGGCCGAAGAATGGTATGAAATTTGTCACACCCACAACCACACTGATCAAAATCGCGTAGGGCATTTGCAGAATCAAAAGTCCCACATAACACCACACCGCTATGTTCAGAGAATCCAGCATCATTCCGATAATGTATTTGCCGAAGGTCGCGTCGATATACTGACAATCTTTGATGATCTGATTGGCCCGCCTGGTGCTGAACAGCGCGTACACTCCCTTTTTCGCGTTGGCAATCAGGTTTTCTTTTCCATACAGCATATAGATAGAAACGATGATTCCCAGAATCACGTTTTTAATAAACGTGATAAAGCCTACAAGACCGGATGAAAGTTCCCGGATGATACTGTTCATCTGAGGCATGAGATCCTGGCTTAGCCACTCTTCCGCTTTTTCAGAATAAGTGGAGATCAGATTATTTACCGTATTTTCCATATCCGGATTATTTTTCAGGGTGGAAGAAATCCATTCCTGTATATTATCGATATATCTGGGAAAATTCTCTACGATGCTGGCTATACTGTTTGCCACCTGGGGGATCAGCAGGGCCAGAAGCAGATAGATGGCAAACAGAAACAGAAACAGCGTTGCCAGCACGCAGGTAAGCCGTATAGCCTTCTTTCCCTTTGCGGTGGGAGTTACTTTCATTTTTTTCAGGATTTTTCCAAAGAGCTTTGTCTCAAAAATCCGTACTAAAGGCCACAAAACATAGGAGATCAGCAGTCCATAGATCACTGGCATCAGAATAGCGATCACCAGGTCGATGCCGCTTTTCAGGACTCTCATATGAAAAATCACAAAATAAAACAGAATGCCTGCGGCGGCAGTTAAAAACGCGGTTAATCCCCAGCGGAAATATTTGTTGTCCGGTCCAAGTTTCATTCTCAGAATACCCCATCTCTGTCATTTTTTTTGAAGTGTTATCTCATTATATAGCATATGTATCCCCTGTTTCAACTATTTACAAGTTTTCTTCTATCTTATATAATAAGTATCGTTCCCGCCCGGACGGGTCTGATACCTGTTCACAGTGGAAATTTGGAGGTTTAACCATGAAATTACAGCATTTACTCAGTCTGACCAGAAAAGCCGTGGATGAATACCAGATGATTGAAGAAAACGACCGGATTGCCGTAGGGATTTCCGGAGGGAAAGACAGTCTCACGCTTTTGTATGCCCTCCACGGTCTCCGGCGTTTTTACCCGAAGCCATTCACTCTTCACGCAGTAACTGTTGATCTGGGATTTCCGGGAACGGATTACTCGGCCATCAGAAATCTCTGCGAGGAACTGGGGATTCCCTACACTGTGGTTTCCACAGAGATCGCCCCGATTATTTTTCAGGAGAGAAAAGAAGAAAATCCCTGTTCTCTCTGCGCGAAAATGAGAAAAGGCGCCCTGAACCAGGCAATTCGGGAATTAGGGTGCGGCAAAGTCGCATATGCCCATCACAGGGATGATCTGGTTGAAACCATGCTGCTCTCTCTCATTTACGAGGGACGCTTCTTTTGCTTTTCACCGAAAACCTATCTGGACAGAACCGGTCTTTGGGTGATTCGGCCCATGATGTTTGTAGATGAAGCGGATGTTATCGGGTTCAAGCACAAATATAAGCTTCCTGTAGTAAAAAATCCCTGCCCGGCTGACGGTAATACCAGACGGCAATATGTCAAGGAACTGCTGGCAGAACTGAACAGAGAAAATCCCGCAGTAAAAGAGCGGATGTTTTCCGCTATCCTCAACGGCCATATCAGCGGATGGCCGGAGAGAATTCCTCGTATCCGCTGAATATTCCCAGTAAATCAAACGGGGCATCACTTGCCGGGCTATATTTCACAAAAGAGAAAGCCCGCTTTGTTAAAGCTGCTTTCTCTTTTGTGAAATGTTTATTCCGTGTCACCCGGTTTGCAGTTAAAGATAGCCTGTTTAAATCCCTGTTCCCGCTGTTCGATCATCACTTTCAGCAGATTGACAGTGCCGTCAATTCCAAAGATTCCACTGTCCAGGCATACATGATAGCTTTCCATATCTCCCCATTTTTTGCAGGTATAATAATTGTAATAGCTTGCCCGGCTTTTATCCATTTTCTGAATGATATCTTTTGCTTTAGCGTCACTGATGGAATTTATGGCGGCGACTCTGCGGATTCTTTTTTTCAGATCCGCGTGGACAAAAACACTGAGGCAGTTGGGATTGTCTTCCAGCGCGTAATCCGCGCACCTGCCGATAAATACACAAGGTCCCTCTTTTGCCAGCTGTTTGATGGTATCAAATTGTGCCAGGAACACTTTCTGATTTAAAGGCATGTCAGAGAGCACCCCGGAAGAATATCCGTAAGAATAAGTATCCATTACCAGAGAATACAGAAAACTGCTGGTGGGCTTTTTCTCATTTGCTTCAAAGATTTCTTTACAGAGTCCGCTGTCTTTCGCTGCTCTTTCCAGAAGCTCTTTATCATAACAGGGAATGTTCAGTTCTTTTGCCAGTTCCCTTCCGATCTGGAGTCCGGCGCTGCCGTGCTGGCGGCTGATAGTAATAATTGTATTCATAAACTCTCTCCTTTCTACGCCGTTTTCAATAATTATAATACAAATTTTCAAAAAAGTACAGACGATTCAGCGGAGGATCTGCAGAAGTTTTTTGAAATAGTCAGGCAAAGGCGCCGTAAATTCCATATATTCTCCCGTACGGGGATGTACGAAGCCAAGCACCATGGCATGCAGCACCTGTCCCTGCAGGTGCGGAACAGGACATTTTTTTGGCCCGTAGAGCGGGTCACCCAGAATCGGATGTCCTATGCCGGAGAGATGTACCCGGATCTGATGTGTCCGTCCTGTTTCCAGCCGGCATTCAAGGTAAGAAAATCCCTTGAGTTTTTGTAAAACTGTCACATGGGTGACCGCGGGTTTGCCGTTTTTTACATGGACAGCCATTTTTTTACGGTCGATGGGGTGACGGCCAATGTCTCCTTCTACTGTAAAACAGTCTTCCTGAAAATATCCCTGGGCAATGGCCCGGTAACGTCTCGTAATGCTGTGAACAGCCAGCTGCTCTGCCAGGGAGCGGTGGGCCGCGTCATTTTTGCAGATTACCAGAGCTCCCGAAGTATCCTTATCGATCCGATGGACAATTCCCGGACGAAGGATTCCATTGATGCCTGAAAGACTGCCGCGGCAGTGATACATCAGGGCATTTACCAGGGTATGTTCATAGTGGCCCGCCGCGGGATGCACCACCATATTCTGAGGCTTATTGACTACCAGTATATCCTGATCCTCATACAATATATCCAGCGGAATATTTTCCGGCAGTATCTGTGGTTCCTGCTGTTCCGGAAGGAAGACTTCAAACTGCTCTCCTCCTTGGACCCGGCAGTTGGCTTTTACCGCCTTCCCGTCCATGAGAACTCTTTCTTCTTTTAAGAGCTTCTGCAGATAGGATCTGGAAAATTCTTCCAGCTTTTCTGTCAGAAAACGATCCATTCTTTTTCCGGCATCAGATGCCTCAGCCGTAAGCATAATTGCCTGCATATATCCCCCTGTTCCGCCGCGCTGCTGCTAGTCCTGTCTCTTCTTTTTTGCTGCAAGAAAGCTGAAATCGCCCTCTTTGTAATAAAAAAAGACCAGGGCCAGAATAAAGATAAATGATACTGTGATATAAATATCCGCCACATTAAAAACCGGGAAATCAATCAGAGAAAAGTAGATAAAATCAACCACATACTGATTTGCAACGCGGTCAATGAAATTTCCCAAAGCGCCGGCTACCAGCACTGCACAGCATCCCGCCAGCGGATAATACCGTTTTGTTTTGGGCATTCTGACAAAAAAGTACAGAGCTGCCGCCAGAAATACAAGTGTCAGGATCCAGAAAACTCCCTGCATATTTTGAAGAGAGCCGAAGGCAGCCCCTCTGTTTTCCAGATATTGAAATTCCAATGCGCCCGGAATCAACACAACCGGAGCTTTTCCCTTCAGACAGGTTACTGCCAAATATTTGGTAAACTGATCAAAGGCCAGCAGTAAAATCAGCGCAATCACTGAAATTACTGTGACTCGCGTATGCTGTTTGGCTTTCATATGGTATCTTCCCCGCTTTTCTGTATCGTGCGGACAGCTTCCAAAATTTCTTCATCCGAAACTGTCGGGTCGATCACAGCACGCCCCAGAGGATGCAGCAGGATGAATTTAATCTTTCCGCTTTCCATTTTTTTATCTGATTTGCTTGCCTGAAGAATCTCTTCTGCCCGTAGTCCGGACACATGAGAAGGAAGATGAAAAGCGGCGATTCCCCTGAGTACAGACTCATACTCCTCTTTGGAGATAAACCCTCTTTTCAGGGAAAGATAAGCGGCCGCGGAGGTGCCGAGAGCCACGCATTCCCCGTGCTGAAGGCGGAAATCTTTTAATTTTTCTACCGCATGTCCCAGGGTATGCCCAAGATTTAAAACAGCCCGCACCCCTTGCTCTTTTGGATCCTCTTCCACCACCGCCGCCTTTATTTCGCAGCAGCGGCGTATCATGGAACTCAGCAGATCCGGATCCCTCTGATTGATCCCGGCCTGATTTTCCAGGATCCAGCTGTAAAAGCTTTTATCGCGGATCAGAGCTGTTTTCAGAACCTCCCCCATACCGCCTGCGAACTGCCGTTCCGGAAGGGAGCGCAGCACTTCCATATTCATGTAAACCAGGCGCGGCTGATAAAAGGCTCCTACCATGTTTTTGTACTTTGAAAAATCCACGCCGGTTTTTCCGCCGATACTGCTGTCAACCTGAGCCAGAAGAGTGGTGGGAACCTGTATAAAATCAATCCCCCGCAGATAGGTGGCAGCGGAAAAACCGGTCAGATCCCCCACTACGCCTCCGCCCAGGGCAATCAGCAGATCCCTGCGCTCATATTTCTTGCCGATAAGGAATTCATACAGGCTCTGAACTGTATGGAGTGTTTTATTTTCCTCGCCTGCCGGAAAGACAAAACTGTCTGTCTGCGAAAAACAGCCGGACAGATGTTCCATTATCTCGGGGAGATAAAGCTCCCCCACCTGGCTGTCTGTGACAACACAGGCCTTCCTTGCCGCCAGAGACAGCTGGCGAATACAGGGAGCGATCCCGGCAAATCCCTTTTCCCAGACGATATCGTAGGAAAATTCCAGCGCTTCTCCCCTGCGCTGGATGTGCAGTGATTCCATAATATATATCTCCTCCTAAACATAGCGATAAACGCGTATTAAATGTCTGCCTTTCTTTGTTCCGGACAGAATCTGATCGAAGCGGAATTTTCCCATTCCTCGGACAGAAATCAGATCGCCCGGATTCAGGATCAGGCTATTGGAAGTAATCATTCTGCCATTGACAAATACTTTTCCTGCCTCTGTCAAGGCTGTCAGAGAGTTTCTGGACGCACGGAAAGCCAGCGCGATGACTGCGTCCAAACGGACAGAAGCCACAGTCCCGGTTATTTCTTCTTCTTTGGGAGGGGGAATGTCCCGTGGATTTTCACAGACAGAGACCGCGACAGCAGCCCGTCCCACGCTGGTCAGTTCTGTTTTAAGAAATTCCGCCATTCCGGTCTCGCAGAATAAAAACGCCTCCCCCTCTCCCGTCAGAATGTCCCCGATTACCCGGCGTTCAATTCCCAAACCCAGCGCGGCGCCCAGATAATCCCGATGCGTCAGGGGACGGGAATATCTGGGCGCTGACATCCGGATTCTGAGGCATGAAAAAGGATATTCCCAGGAATAACGCAGATCCTGGGGACAAAAGGCTGCCATCCGGCGTTCCGCCGCGTCGTAGCCTCCAAACAGCCGCAAAGACACGCCCCGGCTTTGCCAGTCGATCCGCTGCAGCAGATGCTGCTCATATAAATCCAGAAAATCACTAAAGCTGACAATCCCTCTTTGATAGGCATTGTCAGCTGTCTCTTCCATCTTCTTTATAAACAGTGCTTCGCGCTCCATGGCGTTTCTCAGAACTCCGTGCGGATGGAGGGTACCGCACCATTTAAAATATCCTGGATATCACCGGAAATTTCCACACTGGCCGGTGTGAGGATAAAGATGTAACTGGATACTTTCTGAAGACTTCCTCCAATGGAATAGCAGGCGCCGCAGGAAAAATCAATGATCCTCTGGGCTACTTCCACATCAATGCCCTCCAGATTCAGCACAACCGTACAGTTTGCCAGGAGAGTATCCGCGATTTCCCTGGTATCTTCCATAGAATTCGGCTTGATCACACAAACCTCCATGCCGGTAGCGGAAGCTCTTCGGCGCATAGGCGTAACTTTGGGAGAGGAAATCTTCGGCTGCCTGGATGCTGCGGCGGAAGAAGCTCCTGCTCCCGTGGAAACTGCGGCCGCAGGCCTCGCTGCCGGTTTTTTGGCAGAGTGGACTTCTTCCTCCTCCGAATCTCTCATTTTCTTAAAGAAACGTTTTTTGGATTTGGGTTCTTCCTCCTCAAAATCTTCGTCATCTATATCGTCATCTTCATCAAAAAACTCGTCATCCTCATCGTAATCATCATTCAGACGGATTGCATTTAAAAACTTGTCTAAAACGCTCATTCTCATTCTCCTATTAATTTAATCCTGAACGCTGTAAGCGCGCTGGCCGAAAATGCCTGTCCCCACTCGGACAATGGTAGCTCCCTCTTCTACAGCTACCTGGTAGTCTCCGGTCATCCCCATGCTTAAAACATTCATAGTAACATTATTAATGTTTTTGCCTGCAATGTCAACACTTAATTCTTTTAATCTCCTGAAAACAGGCCGGTTTTTTTCCGGATCGGAAACATTTGGGGCTATGGTCATAAGCCCCCGGATCTCCAGAGCCGGCAGTGCCGATGCCTCTCTCACCAGAGCTTCTGTCTCTTCCGGCGAAACACCGAATTTGCTCTCTTCTCCCGCCACATTTACCTCGATCAGGACCTGAACCGTACAGCCGTGTTTAACCGCTTCTTTGCTGATAGCGGCTGCCAGCTTGAGGGAGTCCACCGAATGAACCAGACAGGTTTTCCCCACAATATATTTTACCTTGTTTGTCTGGAGATGCCCGATAAGATGCCAGCGTATATCCTCCGGAAGCACCTGGCATTTCGCAGTCAGTTCCTGCACCTTGTTTTCTCCGAAATCCCGCTGTCCCAGATCGTAGGCTTCCTGCACCATTTCCGCAGGCTTGGTCTTACTGACCGCTACCAGGGTGACGTCCCGGCGGTCCCGACCGCTTCTTCTGCATGCCTCCTGTATGTTTTTTTCTACCTCTTCCAGATTGTCTTTCAGCATTTTTAAGCCTCCTTGCCGCTAATATAAAATATCTTCCTCGTTGACGCTGTTTCCATTTTCAACAATATAATCAAACTGCACCAGCCCGTAGTCGGTGCCCGTCGCCGCGATGCAGTACTCCTCATCCTGTTCCAGTACAATAATCCGGCGGAACACCGCGTATCCCCGGTTTACACAGTAAACTCCCTCCAGGCTTCCGGTTTGGCCTACGGTATACCGGGCATTGGAATCCGGCTGAACCAGTACATCTCCATCCGCCAAAGAACCCATTTCCACATAATAGAGACTTCCATCCCCGTTTTCTTCCGGAATTTCCGCGTAAATAGACGCCTCCACAAAACTGCTGGTCACTTTTCCATCTTCCCCGGTCACTTCTTTCAGAAAACCGGTGGAGCCGTTCGCGCCGCCCTCCACAGCCATTTCCGATGGAATCGTATAAAACTCTTTTGTAACCACCGCGGAAAGAGGAAGTTTCAGGCCAGTCACTGTGTTCGTCACCAGTTCCACATCCAGGAAGCGATCATTGCAGTAGCGGACCAATCCGCTGTCAAAGGTAATTTTCACATATTTTTGGTCTCCCGCGGTAAACAGTACCAGCGGACCGCTGAGACTTTGTCCGTCCTTCAGAATATTCACCTCCATGGTCTGGCGGGAAGACAGCCGGACAGCCTCATCCTCCGTCACCGGAATCACAATCGACCATGTTTCCCCTTGAATCAGGCGATACAGGGGAGCGCCCGCCTGGATCTGCCCTTCTGTTGTCAGATTTTCGCGCCGGTATGATTTGTCCTGAAAATCCTCCAGGGTCAGATCTTCCTCTTTTAAAGACTCGTAGCCATCTATGGAATACGCCACGATTCCGTCCCGGGAAGCCTGGCAGATTGTCCCGGACAGCGACGAGGGATCTGCCTGAGACAGGAGCATTCCATTTAATTTGTATTTAAAATCATAGACATCGTAAAAACTGCTGCTGTCAAAGGATTTTGAGAAAGCGGAGGCCTGTCCCTGAATCTCCCCCGGATCCTGCTGCCCGGTTTCCGTTGAAAGATCCGGATTCTGGCTGATGCCGCAAATCGGGCTGTTTTTGCCGACCTTGGCGCTGTCCTCCACAAAATAATTGACATATCCCCCGGCAGCAGCCGGCACAACCTCTTCCGACCGCAGTACAAGGGCTGTATAGGTTTCATTTTGGGAAAGAGTTCCTGCCAGAACCTGACAGGAGGTTATATGGTCTGTAGCGGCGTAAATAATAATAGAGAGAATCATATAGAGAAACAGAGCGCCGAAGATGACCGTTCCGATGTTCAGATTAAAAAATCGCCGCGGCCTTCCGCCTTTGTTTTTTCCCTGCTTCTTAGAAAACTCACGTTTTTTTTCTGCCAAAATCTCACTCCTTATTTTTACCAAATTATACTCCACCGTTATTTTAGCATTATCGGCACAAATCCTCAAGAGCCAAAGCAGGCATAAAAATAATCCCGGGACGCGGCTGCGCCCCGGGAAACGGCATCTATGTATTTTATAAAGCCAAAATTGTCTTCGACTGAAGATCGGCACTTAATTCCTCTTTGTCCATGGAAACACTTAAGACAAACTCCACCTGGAACAACTTACTGAGTTCTTCCAGCTGCCCGATGCATTTTTCTACCCCGGCCTCATTTCCTTCCAGGCCTGAAAGTCTTAAAAAGCTGTCCAGATACATCTGCTCCAGATCATGATCCTGAGAGAGAATACCGCAGATAAAACCGATAAACTGGTCACTGTTTTTCAGCGGAAACGCGGAGACATCGATCAGACGTATCTTGTTATTCAACTCATACATATGTTTAGAACTCTTATCCAGATACACGATACTTCCGTGGGCTTCTCTGATGGCTGAGTTCACCTTATCCAGAAGGTATTTTGTTTTTCCTTTTCCTTTTTTTCCGACAATTAATTGAACCATAGCAGTTTCCTCCTTAGACTTGAGTTATTAATTTGACCAAAAACTTCTGAGTTCATGCTCTAATTATAGTGTATTTGAACAAAAAACTCAAGCAGAATTCAAAAAATTTATTCCCCCTTGGCTTCTTCCTGTAACGTAAAGAAAGACTATGAATTAATCTGCTGCAGAAGCAGGTTCATATCCCCGTACAGGGCAGCTCCGTAGGGGGCATTCATAATGACCGCCATGTACGGCACGCCGTAGGCATTCTGCGCCAGAATGGCAAGATTAGATCCCGCCTCCGGCGTTGTTCCGGTTTTTCCTCCCAGCACCGTTACCCCCTCCGGCGGATTCTGCACCCCTGTCAGATACTGATCTGTAGAGGAGAGATAAAGGGTGCGCCCGCTGCCATCCTCCGACCCTGCTGTTTCCAGGGTATAAGAGGACAGATGAGCCGTATCCATAAATTTCTGGTTCTTTGACGCGTAATTCAGCATCAGATAAACGTCATATGCCGTTGTATAATGATCCTCCTGATGCAATCCATGGGGATTCGCGAAATGCGTGCCTGTCATTCCCAGTTCTCTGGCCTTCTGATTCATCATGTCTACAAAATTTTCAACCGTGCCTCCTATATGCCGGGCAATGGCCATGGCCGCGTCGTTAGCCGAGTAAACCACCAGAGAGTGAAACAGCTGATCCATAGTCACCTGATCTCCCGCCGCAAGTCCGCTCATCTGGGAGCCTTCCTCCAGGTCCAGATCTTCCCGGGTGATGGTCACTGAATCCCCCATATCTCCCTTTTCCAGAGCCAGAATCGCGGTCATGATTTTTGTAATGCTGGCCGGATAGGCCTGACTGTAAATATTCTGGGCAAACAGAGATTCTCCGGTTTCCAGGTTAAAAAGCAGAGCTTTTTCATTCCCGGAAGTCAGCGCAACTCCCTCCCTGGCGACATACTCCGGAGAAACACACAGATCCGCGGCAAAAGCCTCTGCTCTTCCGGCGCTCTCCGGGTTCAGATTCAGCTCTTTTTCCGGCTGAAAAGCTTCCGACAGATCCAGTTCTCTCTCCTGCTGATAAAACAGAAATCCAATGACTCCCAACAGAACCAGCATCAGGGCAATGACAATTCCCAGGAGCCGGTTAAAAACCCGGATATGTTTTCCTTTACTCTTCGCTTGTTCTGTACGCTTCACGCCAGTCCAGTTCTCCTCTGTCCATAGATTTTACCAGCATCTCCGCGGTGGCCAGATTGGTAGCCAGAGGGATCGTGTGCATATCGCAGACAAACATCATGTGTTTGATGTTGGGTTCATGTTTTTTTGTGGTGAGCGGATCGCAGAGAAAAATCAGCAAGTCCAGATCATTCTGCTCGATCTGAGTAATCATCTGCTGAACACCCCCTACATGGCCTGCCAGATATTTGTATACATTCAGTCCGCAGGCCTCCTCGATCATCCGTCCTGTTGTTCCGGTGGCGTACAGGGAATGTCTGGCCAGAATCCCCCGGTAGGCGATGCAGAAATTCTGCATCAGCGCTTTTTTCGCGTCATGCGCGATGAAGCCGATTTTCATATGTTCTTTTACCTCCATAATAGTTTCTGTGCTGCAGGGATATATTCAGGACAAATCCCATACCAATATAATAACTCATCAGAGAAGAAAGGCCGTAACTCACAAAAGGCAGCGGGGTTCCGGTGTTGGGAAACAGGCCGGTAGCTACACAGATATTAATAAAACTCTGTACCGCCACCAGCGCCGCCACCCCGCAGCAGATGAGCATTCCTCCCCTGTCTTTAGCCCTTCTGCCTGTCCGCAGACATTCAAATATGATAAGAAACAGCAGGAGCACAATGGCAAAGCATCCTACAAAGCCCAGCTCTTCCCCTGCCACCGCGAAAATAAAATCTGTCTGGATTTCCGGAACATAGTTGCCGTTGTTGGCGCTGGACACTTCGTTGTTGTTCAGACCTTTTCCTGTCAGCTGGCCGGAACCGATGGCCATCACCGAGTTTTCCTGCTGCATAGTATCCTCTGAATACTCATCGTCCTCGGAGTTAAAAAAGGCCATAATCCTGGTGCGCTGGTACTCGTTGATAATGGGAAGATTCGTCTGCGTAATGAGAAACAGCATCAGAATCGTCAGCGGAACCGTCACCAGGAAAACGCCTCCGATAATCTTATATTTCAATCCGGCCGCATACATCAGCAGACAGAATACTACCGCCAGGGTAATGGTATTCTTCAGGTCAGGCTGAAGCACGATCAGAATCAGAGGGGCGGCAATAAGGCCCACCGCTTTGAGAATCGTCTTCAGAGTATTCAGGTCATCCTCATGCTTCATTAAAAACATGGCGAAAAAAAGCACCAGCAGGATCTTGGAAATTTCCACAGGCTGAAACTGAAAGCCTCCGCCTCCATCGCTTCCGCCGATGGAGAGCCAGCGGGTAGCGCCGCCGGAGGTATGCCCCAGAATCACTACCAGCAGAAGCATTCCCAGGTTCAGGCCGTAGATGATCCAGTAGAAATTTAAAATCCAGCTGTAGTCCATCAGGGAGACGATCACCATGAGAACAGCCCCGAAGACCACTCCCAGCAGCTGACGCCTGGTAAGGGTCGGATCTGCGGAATTTACCAGCAGCACCCCCAGTCCGCTTAAAAGGAACAGAAACAGCACCAATCTGAAATTGTAATCTCTTAATTTATATAATTTTAACATGTTTATCCTCTGAATTGTGTAAAGGGATCCGGATGGTCATAACAGCCGGAGAATAATCAATGCGGATCGAAATCCTATCCTCCTCTACGGAAAGATATCTGCCAAGGGCCATAGTAAGATCATTCTTCATCATCTGCATATTTCTGGGAGCGCAGTCCAGCCGTTCTGCCGTCAGAAGAATGGACAGCCTCTTTCTCGCAACGGTTCCGGAAAAATGTTTCCGTCCTTGAAACAATCCCATATATGCCTCCTATTTTTTGAAAATGCGCCGAAAAAAATGCTTTTTCCCGGTGATCTCCATCAGCGGAACCTCCTCGCCGGTGACCCGGCGGCTTATATTTTCATAGGCGGTTCCCGCCGGGGATCTGGATCCGGACACAGGTTCTCCCTGATTGGTGGCCACCACCACATACTCATCGTCCGGAATGACACCCAGCAGAGGAACAGCCAGGATCTCTTCCACATCCTCCACAGACATCATCTCTCCCCGCTTCACCATATCCGGACGGATTCTGTTAATAATCAGGGAAATATTTCTCAAATCTCTGGCCTCCAGAAGGCCTATGATGCGGTCCGCGTCCCGGATGGAGGATACCTCCGGAGTGGTTACCACCACCGCCCGGTCCGCGCCTGCCACCGCGTTCTGAAATCCCTGTTCGATTCCCGCGGGACAGTCCAGGATCACATAATCAAACTGCGTCTTCAGTTCCTCGCAGAGTTTGCACATCTGCTCCGGTGTAACGGCCGATTTATCCCGGGTCTGAGCGGATGGAAGAAGATACAGATCTTTCTGCCGCTTATCCCGGATTAGCGCCTGTTTCAGACGGCAGCGGCTCTCAATCACATCCACCAGATTATAAACAATCCGGTTTTCCAGCCCCAGAACAACATCCAGGTTTCGAAGGCCGATATCTGTATCCACCATAGCCACCTTTTTCCCGAGACCGGCCAGTCCGATCCCCATATTGGCGGTGGTGGTAGTCTTCCCCACACCGCCCTTTCCGGAAGTTACAACGATTACTTCACTCATACTGTTCCTCCTGAATTCATAATCTGTTTCTTTCTCTTCTGTGAATTCAGTATCAATCGAAATGTGTTGTGGAAAGTCCGTTCTGCATGGCCTCGCCGGTAAGGATTTCTGTTTCTTCCTGCAGATTATAGTAGTAGTTCAGCAGATCCTTGGCCACTACAGCCGCGTTGGTGGAAGAATAGCCGAAAGCGATTCTCGTAGCAAAGGCGATATCCTCCTGCCCCCCGTTCTTCGCGTACCCGATAAAGAGGCCGTGATTGGGACGGCTTTCTGATTCCTGGGCAGTTCCGGATTTTCCGTAGAGCTCCAGAGGCAGAGACTGCAGGGTTCCGCTGCTCTGGATCATACGGCGCATGCCTTCATGCACATCCTCCCAGATCCAGTCTTCCACATTCATCTGTTTGGAAACCTTCGGTGAAAATTCTTCCACTGTATTTCCCTCTGAATCTGTTACCTTATCCAGAAGATTCAGCTCATAGCTGGTACCGCTGTTGTAAATAGTGGACACATAGCGGGCCAGCTGGGCTGTCGTATACTGATGGGTTCCCTGTCCGATCGCGGAGGGGAGTCCCATGGCGTCTGATACATGGGGGGAGGATTCTGTAATCTGCACCCCTGTTTTCTGATCCAGATCAAAAAGGGAAGCATACTGCTGCAGCTTTTCCAGCGCGGCGTTCTGGCTGAAATTTCCATCGGCATCCAGCCCCAGCAGATAAGCGGTGGTACACAGAAACACGTTGCAGGAATTTTCAATGGCCCCCACCACATCCAGATTTCCGTGGCCGGAAAGCAGCCAGCAGTGCAGCTGGTCGCCCTTGTCCACCAGCCCTTCCCCGAAAAGGCCGTTGCAGTTGATCACTGTATCATTGTCGATGACACCCTCGTTCAGGCCCGCCACAATGGTTACGGGTTTAAAGGTAGATCCGGGGGCGGTCAGCTGCTGCGTCGCCTTATTGTAGAAGGGGGTGGAGAGATCTTCATAAAGCTGATAATAATATTCTGTATCCATCTGGTTAGCCAGGCGGTTGTTGTCGTATCCCGGATAGGAAACCATGGCTTTTACTTCTCCGGTATCCGGGTCCACCACTACGATAGAACCCGAACAGGGATCCAGAGCCAGCTGCGCGGGAGTGATCTCCAGACTGATGATTTTCTGCCTGAGCAGGTCAAAGGGAGACAGTTTTCCCTCCTGAAAAGACGTATAGGCCTCGTCCTCTGTGCTCAGAACGCCCTGGTCGTACAAGAGCGTGCAGACATCTTCTCCGGAGATCTGATCCTCCATAATCAGATATTTATAAATAATTTTGCTGAACCAGGTATCCTGTGGAATTTCCGCCAGGACATACTCCGTAATGGCCTGGTACACCTGGGAAGAATCCAGGTAGGCATCGCTTTGAGAAAGTTTTCCCACATCCACCCAGTTCTGGCTCGCCGCGTAGGAGAGATATTCCTGGAGAGAAATAGACTGATCTTCACTCCACTGCCTGTACACCGAATCAGAGGTATCTATGGCGTCCGCGTTCAGAATCCCCGCGTCCTCAGTCAGCATATCCTCCACAATGTAGTCCACATACTCCTGCATTTCCTCGCTGAGTTCCCGGTAAGGGACGGAGGAATCCTCCTCCAGCTGTCCGCGGATACTGTCCAGCACTTCCTGCTGCTTTTTCTCGAAGACCTGCTGCACCCACTGCTCCGTGGCGGAGGCTCCGGCCTCCGTAAAATGATTTATGTCAATGACGCTGTTTTCAATGAGAGCCACATATACATCATAAATGGGAACAGGGAAGTTGTCGGAGTTGACATTTTCCATGCCTTCCACCGTTTTGATATCCATCAGATTGGCCACCAGAATCCCCGCGATTCTCTGTTCCAGGATCTGATAACAGGCCTCCTGCAGTTCGCTGTCTATGGTCAGGTACACGTCATTTCCCTGTACCGGCTCCACCCGGGAATCTTCCCGGACGGACAGAACTCTTCCCACCGTATCTACCGTAACCTCCTCATGCCCGTCTGTTCCCTTCAGAGTCGTCTCCATATACTGCTCGATTCCGGTCTTTCCGATCACCGAAGTGTTTTCGTAGTCATCCCGGATTTCCGAAAGCTCGTCCAGCTCCTCCTGGGAAGCGCTGCCCGTGTAGCCGATAATAGAAGACATGGATTCGGCATTGTTGTAAACGCGGATGGAGTCTTCCGCGATATCCACGCCGGGAAGCTGATCCTGATTTTCATAAACCGCGGCTACCGTCTCGTCACTGACATTGGAAGCGATGGTTACCTGAAGATAGCGCTGAAAACTGGTCTGATACAGAAGATAGCGGATTGTCACCACCTTCAGCTCCTCCTCCGGGGTAAATTCCGAGGGCAGCCCGTGCTCTGCCAGTTCTTCCGCCGTATAGGGCTTATCCTCCCCGTCGGTAATGCGGAGGGCAAACCGCTGGGAACCGCTGAGATACTCCATAATATCCTCCGCAGTGGCGTTTTTCTCCTCCGCTTCCAGCTCATCGATGGTCCGTCTGCCGTAAATATCCGCCCGGAACCGGTCCAGCGAAGTGGTCCCCTCCTCCAGATCAAAAGCAAAATTTCCGCTCTCATCCACAATAATATGGAAGTCATTGGTCACTGTATCTCCGCAGCTCTCAATGAGACGGACCAGGCGGTAAATCTCTCCGTTCAGAGAAAGATTTCTCTCTCTGGTGCTGTCGTAGGTTCCGTTGTCTTCCAGAGTTACGGAGTTGGAAAGCTCATTGTAGGCCAGAAGTTTTCCGTTGCAGTCATAAATATTTCCTCTGGTACTCTTCAGCTGCCGTTCTTTTGTGCTCAGTATGGTAAAATTATCCGCGTATTCCTCTCCGTTTACAATCTGCAGCTGAAACAGCCGCACTATTAAAATAGAGGACATAGCCAGAAAAACAGCCCCCAGTACAATAACTCTCTGTGAAAATATTTTGGTAATGAATTTCTTTATCTTTTTAGCCAAGGTGATTGTTGTCCCTCCAATTCATAGCGCACCAGTTTGCGGTTAATCAGGAAAAAGATCCGGTACAGCGGGATGCTGAGCAGAACCGTAAACACCATTTCCGGAAGAATCGTATGCACCAGATACGCGGAAAAGTCAAAACGCATCCGGAAAGCGAACTGTATTACATAAAATACAAGATTGTAGCCAAAATCACTGACCGCTGTCAGGATCATGGGGACTTTAATATCTTCATCAAAAAACACCTGATACAGCAGGCCGTTGAGATAGCCGATATACATATAGGTCAGAGAATAGAACCCGAAAAGATTGCTGTAAAAAAGATCAATCAGAAGGCCGCAGAGGAATCCCACCCACAGCCCGGTACGCCGCCCGTGGACAAATCCCAAGGAAACTGTCAGGATCAGCAGCAGATTCGGCGTCACGTTAAAAAACGGAAGGGCCGGGAACACAGTGCTCTGGAGAAGAAAGGTTACCAGGACACACACCGCCGTCACGATTTTTCTGCACATTTACGCTCCCCCTGTCTGTTTTAACTGCTTGATCACCAGAACTTCCTCCAGATGACGGAAATCTACGGTGGGAGTGATGTATCCGGTCTTGGTCAGATGATTGGAATCTTCCGTCACCTCGGCAATGCTGCCGATGAGGATACCCGGAAGGTATTTATCGCTGATGGAGGAGGTTACCACCTGCTCCCCTTCCACTACCTCATTTTCTGTATTCATCTGGCTGAAAGCCAGCTTGTCCTGATCCATCAGACGCAGATCACCTGAGACAATGCAGGTGTCGGAATTAGATACCGTCATGGCGCTGACACTGCTGGAATCATCGATAATGGAGCGTACCGCTGCCCAGTTGTTTCCAGCCTCCGTGACAATTCCCACCAGGCCGCCGCCGCTGATCACATTCATATCCACCTGGATCCCGCTGTCTGTGCCCCGGTTAATCACAAAGGTACTGTACCAGTTTCCCGGATCTTTGGAAATCACCTGTGCCGCGACTTTTTCATACTGGGAGTAATTCTGGTCCAGCTGATACAGTTCCTGCAGCCGCTCCAGCTCCTGCTGATTCTGCTGCAGAAGGTTATTCTGCTCCGTCAGACTGTCAATCTGCTCCTGAAGCTGTTCATTTTCCTGAGCCAGTTCCTGGGTGTCCCGGAATCCGTCCTGCTGATCGGCCAGCCAGCCCCCCACATCGTTGATGCCGTTCTGAAAGGGAACAATCATCATTCCCGCGATATTCCGCAGGGGTTTGATGGACACCACATTGGTCACTGTCAGCGCTATGGCGCTGATACAGAAAAAAGTCATAATTGCCAGCAGATGCCGGTTTTTGATTACAAATTTACGTTTTTTCTTCATAACCCTGTTAACGCTCTCCTCTACGTCTCTTGGGCACAAATGCCCACCGGTGCAGAACCGGATGTGTGATCAGTTCTTTCAATCCGCAAATGGTACACAGATCAAAATATCCGGAAATCTGAATCTGGCATCCCAGCCGTTCCGCGAAAAAGCTGTCAATTCCCGGAAGCTTTGTGCTGCCGCCGGTAAAATAGATTCCTTCTTTTAAAATGGAACTGCGGACCTGGGGCGGCGTTCTCTCCAAAAATTTGCGGATCTCCTCCGCAAGCTGTTCCAGAACTCCCTGTACCGCGGCGGTTACTGTGTAGCAGGAAACATTTCCGTCTCTGGGAAGGCCTGTGGATGTGTCGATGCCCATGGCCCGGCGTCCTTCCTGCTTGCCGCCGGTCAGATCAGTCAGAGAAATTTTCAGCCGCTTGGCGGTTTTCAGGCTGATCTGAAAACTGTTTCTTCTGCGGACCGCCGCGGCCACAGCCGCGTTAAAATCTTTGCCTCCCAGGGAAATATTCCGGCTTATAATCGCCCTGCCGTCCGCCAGGGCCGAAACTTCTGTGCTCTGAGCGCCGATATTGACGATCAGGGAACCCCTGGTCTTCTGGATAGGAATTCCGAGAGCCAAAGCGTCCGCAATGGGCTTCTCCACCAGAAAAACCCGGCATTTTTTCAGCTTTCCTCTGTGGGCAATGGAGTAGTACGCGCGTTTTTCCAGCTCTGTCATATCCATGGGAACAGAAAAATACAGAGTCGGGCGATATCCCATAGAAGAATCCAGTCTGCCAAGCAGGGTATGAAGCACCGCCTCCACCAGCATCACATCGCTGATCCGCCCATTGGTCATAGGGGTAATCACTTTGATATTTTCCGGTGTTTTTTCGAAGATTTCGTAAGCCTCGTTTCCCACGGCAAATACAGTATCCCCGTTGCGCACGGCGATCATATTTTTTTCTTTTATGATCGTATCTTTTTTTGTATCGTAGATCTTAACCGCGCTGGTTCCCAGATCTACTCCGTAAACATTGTCAAAAAGCATGTTCTTTTCTATCCCCTTTTTGCTTCCTGCCGCAGCCCTCAGAGCAGACCCTCTTTCAGAAGGCTGACATACTGTCTGTCGCCGATGATAATGTGATCCAGCAGCGTAATGCCCAGAAGTTCCCCGGCTCTGGCAATCCTTTTGGTTACAGTAATATCCTCCCGGCTGGGAGCCGCGTCCCCGCTGGGATGATTGTGGATCAGGATCAGATGGACTGCGTGAAAAGCCAAAGCTTCCAGGAAAAGTTCCCTGGGGGAGATCAGCGAGGTATTGACGGTACCGATGGTCACCGTCACATCCCCCAGGAAATGATTCTTGGTATCCAGCATGGCGCAGATTAAGCGTTCCTGCTCTTCATGGCGGAGCAGTTCCATATAATAGGAAGCAATGGATTCCGGATCCCGAAAATCCAGTTTTTTCCCCGCGGACGCCGCCGCCATGCGCTTGGAAAGCTCCGCGATACACTTGATCTGCACCGCCTTCACCGGCCCAACGCCGCGGATATCCTGCAATTCTTCCAGGGAGAGATGATGGATTCCCAGAAGGCCCTCCTCAAAGGGACAGCGTTTTAGAATCTCTCCCGCCAGCTCCAGGGAGGTCAGATCCCGGGAGCCGCAGCGCAGGATCACAGCCAGAAGCTCCGCGTCAGTCAGTACATCCGGTCCACGGTCCAGACATTTTTCATAGGGCTGTTCCTGACGGGGCTTTTCTTTCATGGTAAGATTGATTTTCTCCTTCAATACATCTCCTGTCTACTCTCTTCTGAAAGACCGGAAGGATCCCCGGCTGAAAATCAAACTTTATTCTAGCACAGATTAAAATCCTTGTACATGGATTACCGGAAATTCACAAATTTTTTACCAACCGCCTCCGCGCAGCGGATCCCGTCCATGGCCGCGGAGGTAATGCCCCCCGCGTATCCGGCGCCCTCCCCGCAGGGATAAAGCCCGGGTATATTGGATTCCAGAAATTCATTCCGGCAGATCCGTACCGGGGAGGAAGTGCGGCTTTCCACCGCTGACAGAAGGGCATCCCCCATGGCAAATCCGGAAATCTGGGCGTCCATGGCCCGTATCCCCGCTTCCAGGGAATCCCCTATAAATTCCGGGAGAAGATTTCTGACATTTTCATAAGAATATCCGCCTTTGATACAGGGCGGGAAACCGCCGGCCCCTCCCTGGCGGTTCCGGCAGAAATCCTCAAACCGCTGCACCGGAATCCGGCCCCGGGCCGCTTTAAAGGCCATTTTTTCCAGATACCGCTGAAAAGCCATCCCGCTTAAGGCCTCAGGCAGCCCTTCCTGATTATAGGGGGCGTAATCCTCCGGAGTTACCGTAACCACAATGGCGCTGTTGGCGTTAGGGCCTCCCCGGGCGCGGTAGCTCATGCCGTTCACCGCCAGAAATCCCGGCTCCGAAGAAGCGTTGACCACCCAGCCGCCGGGACACATACAGAAGGAATATACGCCCCGGCCGTTATCCAGATTTTGGGCCAGACGGTAACTGGCAGCCTTCAGCTCTTCCGGCACATGTTCTCCGTACTGGCTCCGGGTAATCATCTCCTGGGGATGTTCCACCCGGACTCCGGCGGCGAAGGACTTTGCTTCCATGCAAATTCCCCGCCGGTACAGCATCTGGAAGGTATCTCTGGCGCTGTGTCCCAACGCCAGAATCACAGCTTCTGCCGGAAGCTCTTCCTCTCCGTTGAGAATCAGCCCGCGAAGCCGATTTTGCCGCAAAATGAGATCCGTCGCCTGGGTCCGGAAGCGGAAGCTTCCCCCCATGGCCTGAATCTGACGCCTCATGGTTTCCACGATCTGAATCAGCAGATCCGTGCCCAGATGAGGCCTTGCGTCGTACAGAATATCTTCCGGCGCTCCGGCTTCCACGAAAATCCGCAGCACTTCCCGGTTTCTTCCGGCTTTGTCTTTCACCCCGGTATTCAGCTTCCCATCGGAAAAGGTGCCGGCGCCGCCCTCTCCGAACTGCACATTGGAGGAGGGATCCAGAATCCCTGTTTTCCAGAAGTGTTCTACTTTGTCCTGCCTCTCCCGGGCGCTGTCTCCCCTCTCCAGGATCAGAGGACGGTATCCGTGCTTTGCCAGCATGTAGCCGCAGAACAGTCCCGCGGGACCGCTCCCCACCACTACCGGAGGATGTTCCAGGACCTGCTCTCCCGGGTCCGGGAAACGGTAGCGCACAGGATTAATTGACATAATATTTTTATGTTTACTTTTTGCCAGAATCTTCTTTTCTCTGGAAGTCTTCACCCACAGGGAATACACATAGTGAAGGCCTTCTCTTTTCCGGGCGTCCACAGACCTGCGGACGATCTCGTAGCTTTCGATCTCCGTCGGCCGGATTCCCAGCGTTCTGGCAATTTTTTCTTCCAGCTGTTCCCGGCTGTGGGGAATAGGAAGCTTCAGCTGTGTAATCTGTATCATAAGGTTCCTCCCGCCGCATGGGCTCCTGCCGCCGCCCCGCTGGACCAGGCCCACTGCAGGTTGTAACCTCCGCAGGCTCCATCTACGTCCGCGGCCTCCCCGGTAAAATAAACTCCTTTTACCAGGCAGGACTCCAGATTTTCTGTCAGTTCCCGCAGCGGCACTCCCCCGGAGCAGACCTGGGCCTGTTTCAGGGAAGCCGTTCCTTTGATTTCCACCGGAAAGGCCTTGATACTTCCCGCCATCTGGCGGAAATCCATGTCCCTGGGCAGCAGCACCGGAATCAGTCGTTCCGGGATCAGACCAATCAGAAGATCCCGGCCGGACTTGTACGGACACTGTTTTTTGCGGACTGACAGATACTCTGTCAGCGCTTCCCAGCTGTAATCCGGAAGAAAGTCCAGATACATCTCCGTCTTTTGTCCCCGGCTTAAAGCCTCCGCCGCGTATCGGCTGAGCTGAAAGACAGGAATGCCGGAAATTCCGGAATCCGTCAGCTGCAGTTCCCCGGTCTCACTGTCAAATCTTTCTTCCTCCACATACAGGGAAGCGGTTCCAAGAGCCCTTATTCCCGCCCATTTGGAAAACCAGCCTCCCCGGCAGAGAAGGGGAACCAGGGCAGGGCGGAAAGGCAGAAACCTGTGGCCCAGGCTTTTTGCCAGGTTTTCCGCGGTTCCGGAGGCTCCTTCCACAGCGGAAGCCGGGCTTCCGCAGGCGATAACCACAGCCTGGGACGGATACTGCCATCCCTCTGTAAGGGTGAGGAAGCTTCCATCCCCCTGCCGGCGGATCTCTTTTACGGTTTCCCGGGTTTTAATCTTCACCTTCCGCGCCGCGGCTTCCATCAGCAGCAGCTGAAGCACGGAAGAAGCCTGCCCAGTATAGGGATAGATCCATCCCTCCCGGTTTCTGGTATACAGTCCCAGGTCGGAGAAAAAACCGATGGTTCTCTGGACATTGAACCGGGAAATGATCTGGAATGCCCGGTCCGGATCCTCCCCCCGATAGCAAAGTCTGCTCTGGTTCAGATTGGTGAGATTGCATCGGCCGTTTCCGGTGGCCAGCAGTTTTCTTCCCGGACGCTCATTTCGTTCCAGCAAAGTGACGGAAGCTCCGGCCCTGGCGGCAAAAATGGCCGCCGTCAGTCCGGAAGCGCCGCCGCCGATAATTACAATCTGTTTTGCCATAGGCACCTCCTTATCTGGGCAAAGCTGCCAGCCCCTGTTCCAGAAGTTTCTGCAGGCTCATGAGGATGCCGAACTTGGCGTGCTCCCAGGTAAGGCCGCCCTGAAAATAGACGGCGTAAGGAGGCTTGATGGGGCCATCCGCGCTGAGCTCAATGGAGGAGCCCTGCACAAAAGCTCCCGCCGCCATAATCACATCGCTGTCGTATCCGGGCATAGCCCAGGGTTCCGGAGCTACGTAGCTGTCTACCGGGGCGGCAGCCTGGATCCCCCGGCAGAAGGCAATCACCGCTTCCGGGCTTCCAAGGGTCACTGCCTGGATAATGTCATGCCGCGGCTCGGAACCGTTGGGAATCACCGGAAATCCCAGTCTCTCGTAGATATTGGCGGCAAAAACAGCCCCCTTCAGGGCGGAAGCCGTTACCGTGGGCGCCAGGAAAAAGCCCTGATAGAAGGACTGATTCACACCGAGAGTGGCTCCCACTTCTTTGCCCAGTCCCGGAGAGGTCAGCCGCGCCGCCGCGTTCTCCACATACTCCTCTTTTCCTACGATATAACCGCCGATAGGGGCCAGGCCGCCTCCCGGATTCTTGATCAGGGAGCCCACCATAAGGTCCGCTCCCACCTCTGAGGGTTCCTGTACCTCCACAAACTCCCCGTAACAGTTGTCCACCATACAGATCAGATCCGGACGGATGCTTTTGATAAAGCGGATCAGCTCTCCGATCTGGGTGACTGAGAAGGTGGGACGGGTCTGGTATCCTTTGGAGCGCTGAATGGTCACCATGCGGGTCCTCGGACTGATTGCCCGGCGGATTCCCTCGTAGTCAAAGGCGCCTCCCTCCAGCAGATCCACCTGCCGGTAGGTTACGCCGTATTCTGCCAGAGAGCCTCTGGAAGGACGTATCCCGATAACCTCCTCTAAGGTGTCATAGGGTTTTCCCGCCGGGGAAAGCAGCTCATCCCCCGGCCGGAGATTTCCGGACAGGGCCACTGCCAGAGCATGGGTTCCGCAGGCAATCTGAGGGCGCACCAGGGCGTCCTCGGCCCCAAAAGCCGAAGCATACACCTTTTCCAGGGTATCCCGGCCCAGATCGTTGTATCCGTACCCGCTGGAAGCGTACAGACAGGCCTCACTGACCCGGTTGGCCTGCATGGCCCGGATTACCTTCAGCTGGTTGTATTCCGCTGTTTTTCCGATGCTTTCAAACCGGGGGGCCAGCTCCCGGGCGATGGCTTCCCCGAACTCCCATACTTCTCTGCTGATTCCCAGTGTCTCATACATGTTGGACAGTTCTGCTTTCATGCTCTTCTTCCTCTCTCAGAATTTCCTGCCAGCGCCGCAGGATATATGTAAGAATTTTTTCATCGCTGTATCCGAATTCCTGCTTGTTGATCCAGATCACATCCGGTTCCCTGCGGAACCAGGTCAGCTGCCGTTTGGCAAAATGGCGGGTATCGCGCTTTATAATCCTTACCGCCTCATCCAGTTCCATCTCTCCCCGGAGGTAGGGAAACAGTTCTTTATATCCCAATCCTTTCATGGAGGTATTTTCTTCTGTCAGGCCTCTGGCCGCCAGACGCCGCACTTCCTCCACCAGACCTTTTTCTATCATAAGGTCTACCCGGCGGTCGATCTGGCGGTAAAGTTTCTCTCTCTCATCGTTCAGGACAAAATATCCGCAGCAGTAGGGGGAGGGCCGCTGCCGCTCTCTCTGATTGTGGTCGGAAATCTTTCTGCCTGTTTCCAGGCAGTATTCCAGCGCGCGGATCACCCGCTTGCGGTTGTGGGGATGAATGGCTTCCGCCGCTTCCGGATCTTTTTCCAGCAGCCTCTGATACAGAGCTTCCTCTCCCAGTTTCTCCAGTTCCGGCCGCAGTGAGGATGCCCCGGAACTGTCTGAAAAATCCACATTTTTTAGGAGGGCCTGGATATAAAAGCCGGTTCCCCCGGTAAGAATGGGGATGCGTCCCCGGGCCCAGATTTCCTCCATGGCCTCTTTGGCCATCTGCTGAAATCGGGCTACGTGAAACTCTTCCTCCGGTTCCAGAACATCCACCAGATAGTGGGGGATTCCCTCCATCTCCTCCGGCAGGATCTTGGCGGAGCCGATATCCATGCCCCGGTATACCTGCATAGAGTCCGCGGAGATCACGGATCCGCGGATCCGGTGGGCCAGAGCCAGAGACAGTCTGGTCTTGCCCACCGCCGTAGGCCCCGTCAGCACCAAACACGCTTTTCTCAATTTTTTACCTCCCTTTACACGATGCGCTTGAATTTTCTGTCCAGGTCATAGCGGGACATGGAGACAATGGTGGGCCTTCCGTGGGGACAGTTGTAGGGATTTTCCAGAGTCAGCAGCTCATCGATCAGCGCCTCCGCCTCCTGTCTGGAAAGATGCTGATTTCCCTTCACCGCTGCCTTGCAGGACATGGAAGCCAGCCTCTCCCGGATCACTTCCGGCGCGCCCTCTCCTGCCTCTTCCAGCCTGTCCAGAATCTCTGTAAATAATTCCTTCTCCGCCACCTGATAGAGATTGGCGGGAACCGCGGAAATTTTATACTCCTTCCCGCCGAAGGACTCAATCTCATAGCCGGTTTCCCGGAACACATCCGCGTATTTTTCTACCAGCTGTGCCTCTGAGCCGGAAAGACTTAAAACCATCGGAGGGCAGAGCATCTGGGAGGTTACCTGTTTGTTTTGAAATTCCCGCATCATCCGCTCATACAGCACTTTTTCATGAGCCGCGTGCTGATCGATGATATAGAGAGCGTTCTGATATTCCACCAGCCAGTAGGTATCAAAAATCTGTCCCAGAATCCGGTGAGAAGGCCTTGCGGTGTCCGTCAGCAGCTTTTCCCGGAACAGTTCCAGCTGCTCCGGACGGCCTTCGCCGGAAACCCTCTGAGGCGCCTCTTCTTTTTTTATGGGTTCTTCCGGTGCTGCCGCCGGAACCGCCGGCGCCGGCTCTGAAGAGGAAACCATTTTTTTCTTCTGTTCTTCCGGTGATTTTCCTTGTCCGGATCCGTAAACCGCCGGCGTCTCTGCCAGCAGGATTTTCCTTTTTGTTTCAAAAGGCTCCGGGGGAGCCGGACGGCCGGCAGTCTTTGGTTCCGGCTTTGCTGCCTTCTGGTTTTCCTCCAGATGTATTTCCGGGATCCGCTCCGCTCCCAGCAGGGTATTCTGAATGGCCAGGCACAGCTGATGGTACATGCCCTCCTGATTGGAAAAGCGCAGTTCCATCTTTGAGGGATGCACATTCACATCCACTTTGGAGCCGTCCACCTCCAGATACAGCAGGGTAAATGGATACCTGTGCTGCATCATAAATCCATGGTAGGCGTCCTCGATGGCCTTGGCCAGCAGTTTGCTCTTTACATATCTGCCATTGACAAAATAATTTTCAAAATTCCGGTTGGCTCTGGCCAGGGCGGGCTTTCCGATATATCCGCGGATCCGGAAGAGCTCATTTTCTCCCTCCAGCGGAATCAGCTCCCTGGTAATATCCCTGCCGTAAATCTGATAGACCGCTTCTTTGACATTGCCGTTTCCGCTGGTATACAGACGGTTCTGGCCGTTTTGGATAAATTTAAAGGAAAGTTCCGGATGGGACAGGGACAGCTGTTCTACCACAGATGCCACCGCGTTTCCCTCCGCAGCGGGGGATTTTAGAAATTTAGCTCTTGCCGGCGTATTATAAAACAGATGCCGCACCAGAAAGGTGGTGCCGGAGGGGGCACCGATCTCCTCGAAAACCCTTTCCGTGCCCCCCTCGATACAGTATCTGACGCCGGTGAGACTCTCCGGAATTTTGGTAATCAGTTCCACCTGGGATACCGCCGCAATGCTGGAGAGAGCCTCTCCCCTGAATCCCAGGGAAGTAATCGCGGCAAGATCCTCCACCCGGCGTATTTTGCTGGTGGCATGGCGCAGAAAAGCCAGACGGATCTGGTCTTTTGGAATGCCGCTTCCATTGTCCGTAATGCGGATCAGTGTGCTCCCCCCATCCCGGATTTCCACGGTAATGGCGGAAGCTCCGGCGTCCATGGCGTTTTCCACCAGTTCTTTCACCACGGAAGCCGGCCGCTCCACCACTTCTCCGGCGGCAATCTTGTCGATGGTCTTCTGATCCAGCACCTGTATCTCTCTCATACTATCCTCCTGATCGGGCTTCCGCCGGAATTACCAGCGGTTTTTAATTTTATTCTGCAGCCGGTACAGGGTGTTCAGCGCTTCCACCGGCGTAAGATTGGAAATATCAAGCTGATCGATTTCTTCGATAATGGCGTCATTTTTTACCGTGTCAAACAGGGACATCTGGCTCATATCCACCTCATCGTAGTGGGGCGCCCTCTGCCGTCCCTTTTTGCCGCCGGCGAATTCCTTCACCGTCAGGGTAATGTCCGCGTCGGACAGCTGATCCGACAGCTCCCTGGCCCGGGTCAGCACCGCCTCCGGTACGCCCGCCAGCCGGGCCACCTGGATTCCGTAGCTCTTGTCCGCCCCGCCGGCCACAATCTTTCGCAGAAATACAATATCGTCCCCCTTCTCCTTGACAGCGATGCAGTAATTATGTACTCCCGGAAGTTTTCCCTCCAGTTCTGTCAGTTCATGATAATGGGTGGCGAAGAGCGTTTTTGCTCCCAGAATTCTGGTATCCGCGATATACTCAATGACCGCCCAGGCAATAGACAGGCCGTCAAAGGTGCTGGTTCCCCGGCCGATCTCATCCAGAATCAGCAGGCTGTTGGCTGTGGCGTTCCGCAGAATATTGGCCACCTCCGTCATCTCCACCATAAAGGTGCTCTGGCCGCTGGCCAGATCATCCGACGCCCCCACCCGGGTAAAAATCCGGTCCGCAATACCGATATTGGCTTTCTGAGCCGGCACAAAGGAACCGATCTGGGCCATGAGTACGATCAGGGCTGTCTGTCTCATGTAGGTGGATTTTCCGGCCATATTGGGACCGGTGATAACGGATATCCGGTGATCTCCGTTGTCCAGATAGGTATCATTGGCGATGAACATATCCCCCGGGATCATCTGTTCCACCACCGGATGCCGGCCTTCCCGGATATCGATGCGTCCCTTCTGGTTCAGCTTTGGCCGCACATACCGGTTTTTCCCGGCCACCAGGGACAGAGAGGCAAATACATCCAGGGCCGCCACCGCTTTGGCGGTCCGCTGAACCCGCTCAACCTGATCCGCCACGGTCTCCCGTACTTTGCAGAACACCTCATATTCCAGAGAAGACAGCCGGTCCTCCGCTCCCAGGATGGTATCCTCCAGTTCCTTCAGCCGGTCCGTGGTGTAGCGCTCCGCGTTGGCCAGGGTCTGTTTTCTGACGTAGTAATCCGGCACCAGATTTTTAAAGGAATTGGTCACTTCCAGATAATATCCGAACACTTTATTGTAGCGGATCCGCAGGTTCCGGATCCCGGTTTTTTCCCGCTCTTCATTTTCCAGCTGGCCCAGCCACTGTTTTCCCTCGTTTTTCGCTCTCCGGTACTCGTCTACTTTTTCGTGGTACCCGTCTTTGATAATGCCTCCGTCCTTCATGGCCAAAGGCGGATCATCCATAATCGAATCGCGGATCAGGGCACAGAGATCTTCCAGCGCGTCCATATCCTCCTGGATTTTCTGCAGCAGTTCGCTTTTCTCAAAAGAGTTCAGCAGCTGCTTGATAAAAGGAAGCATTTCCAGAGAGCTTTTAAAGGCGATGAGATCTCTGGGATTGGCGGACTGATAGCTGATGCGGCTGGCCAGGCGCTCCATATCGTAAATGGGGCGCAGATATTCCCGGATCTCATCCCGGATCATTGGCTGCTTCGTCAGCTCTTCCACCGCGTCCAGCCGCTTTTCAATCTCCTGCTGGTCAATGAGAGGTTGCTCCACAAACCGCCGCAGCATTCTGGCTCCCATGGCAGTGCCGGTCTTGTCCAGCACCCAGAGAAGGGATCCTCTCTTCTGTTTCTCCCGCAGAGTCTCCGTCAGCTCCAGATTCCGTCTGGTAGAACTGTCCAGAAGCATATATTTTTCCGCGCTGTAGGGGGTGATATGGGTCATCTGGGAAAGGCTGCTTTTCTGGGTTTCCTGCAGATACCGGAACAGCGCCCCCGCGGCGATGGCGCCGCAGCTGAAGTCGCCGATGCCAAGCCCCTCCAAGGTGGCGCATTGAAAATGCTCCTTCAAAGTCTGCTCGCAGGTGCTGTCGTCAAAATACCAGTCGTCCAGGGCCGACAGGGCGATGGACAGCCTGTTTTTCAGGTCTTCCACATCCACGCCGCAGACCAGAAATGCCTGATTGCAGATGATCTCCGCCGGCATAAACTTGTGTATCTCGTCCAGGAGTTTTCTCTGGGCATCCACTTCCGTTACAAGGCATTCCCCTGTGGAAACGTCCGCCACGGAAACTCCGAACCGGTCCTCCGTGCAGACAATGCTCATGAGATAATTATTTTTGGATTCATCCAGATTCTGCCCGTCCAGCATGGTTCCCGGAGTCACCACCCGGATCACTTCCCGCTTTACCATGCCTTTGGCCTTTTTAGGATCCTCCACCTGCTCGCAGATGGCCACCTTATATCCTTTTTCAATGAGGCGGCTGATATACACCTCCGCCGCGTGGTAGGGCACGCCGCACATGGGCGCCCTCTCCTCCAGCCCGCAGTCCTTTCCCGTCAGGGTCAGTTCCAGTTCTCTGGACACCGTCTGGGCATCCTCGAAAAACATCTCATAAAAATCACCCAGCCTGTAAAAGAGGATACAGTCCGGGTATTCCTTTTTTGTCGCAACATAGTGCTGCATCATTGGTGATAAAGCCACTTTGTCTGATCCTTTCTGTCAGTCTCTTCTGGTGCCCAGATAGTAAAAGCCCCGGCAGGAGTCGAGGTGAACCGGTACCATCCTGCCGATCAGGGAGGGCTCCCCCGGAAAATGCACCAGCAGATTATTATCCATACGTCCCGTCACAAGGGTCGGATCCTGTTCATTCACCTGCTCCACCAGCACATCCTTCGTCTGTCCCTGAAATCTGGCGCAGCATTCCCTGGCAATGTCCTGTACCCGCTTCAGCAGCCGGTCAAACCGGTCCTTCATAACCTCCTCCGGAATCTGATCCTCCATAGAAGCGGCGGGGGTGCCTGTCCTTCTGGAATACAGGAAGGTGAAGGCGCTGTCAAACCGCACCTTCTCCACCACATCCAGGGTTTCCAGAAAATCTTCCTCTGTTTCTCCCGGAAATCCCACGATAATATCTGTGGTCAGAGAGATATCCGGCATAGCTTTGCGGAGCCGTCCCACCAGCTCCAGATACTGCTCCTTGGTATAGCGCCGGTTCATCTTTTCCAGAATCCGGGTGCTTCCGGACTGCAGGGGCAGATGAAGATGGGGGCACACCTTGGGGGTTTCCGCCATGGCCCGGATCAGCTCCTCCGACAGATCCTTGGGATGGGAGGTCATAAAGCGGATCCGCCGGATACCGGGAATCTCCGCCGCCTTCCGCAGCAGGGCGGCAAAGCTCATGGGCTCCGGCAGATTTTTTCCGTAGGAATTTACATTCTGTCCCAGCAGCATCACTTCTTTGACCCCGTCCCGGGCCAGGGAACCGATCTCTTTTAAAATTTCCTCCGGCCTGCGGCTTCTCTCCCGTCCCCGCACATAGGGGACGATGCAGTAGCTGCAGAAATTGTTGCAGCCGAACATAATATTGACGCCGGACTTAAAGGAATATTTCCGGTCCACCGGAAGATCCTCCACGATCCTGTCGGTATCTTTCCAGATATCCACCACCATGGAATCCTGCTCAAAGACCTGCACCAGCAGTTCCGCCAGTTTATAAATATTGTGGGTTCCGAAGACCAGATCCACGAATCGGTAGCTCTTTTTCAGCTTTTCCACCACCTGGGGTTCCTGCATCATGCAGCCGCAGAGGGCGATGCGCATGTGGGGATTCTTTTTTTTCAGGGAATGGAGATATCCCAGCCGGCCGTAAACCCGCAGATTGGCGTTTTCCCGGACGGTACAGGTATTGTAGATCACAAAATCCGCCTCCTCCCCCTGGGCTTTGACGTAGCCGATCCGTTCCAGAATCCCCTTAAGCTTTTCAGAATCCCTGGCGTTCATCTGGCAGCCGAAAGTCACCACACAGAAAGTCAGGGGGCGTCCCGCCTGCCGGATTTTCTCCCGCAGCAGCTGCCTGGCCCGGTCCATAAAATAGTACTGTCTCTCCGGCTCAGCTTCGGGAGCCTGAAGAGATTGGCTGAAATTGTCTGTTGTATTGGTATTCATTGATCTCTCATCTTTCTTATTCAAGACTCGCGCGCGGTGGATCCCGCGCTGTTTCGCAACTAAATATTATACCAATCCGCAAAAAAAGTTTCAAGCGGAAAGTGCCTCCAGAAAAGCCAGAGGAAGAGCGCGCACCTCCCGGTAGGCCTCTTCCTGCCCCCATATCTCCGGCGGAAAAGAGGCGCTCTCAGAAAGGGTCTCCACTGTAATGGCCGGATTTCCCGTGCGCTCCGAGTAATACTGCACGGAATTCCCGCCCTGCTTTCCGTAAGCCAGCTCCTGCCCGGGACGCCCCAGAGAATAGCCGCAGAGAGCCTGAAGTTTCCTGGCATACCGGCGGCAGCGCTGATTATATGTACGGGACATAGCTCCCCGGTAATAATAGAGCACTTTTCCCCGGGAGTGGAAATCCAGATACCCTATGGTATCATAGTCCCGGAACACCCGCATCATAGTCTGGGTCTCCGGTTCGCTTCCGGGATATTCCCACAGCCGGCGCTGTACATAGGAGCGGCAGGGAAAATTCCGGTTGATGTCCACGCATCTGGCGTTGTACTTCCATTCCTCATGGGAAATCTGCTGTCCCCTGGCCATTCGCCGGTAAAAGGGGTTTGCCACCGCCGAGAATCCGGATCTGGCAATTTCATATCCATCGGGATTTACCAGGGGAATAAAAAGAATGGAATAGGCTTTCAGCAGTCCCGAGACGTCGCGCCCGGAGATCTTCCGGCGGAAACGAAAGGCCTGGCTGTAGTCTTCGATCATCCGCAGCAGCAGCACCGGATTGACTCCTTCCCGGCCGTGGATTCCGGCGCTCACCACCAGGCTTTTTCTCCCAAATCCCAGCCGGTACAGAAAAACAGGCCGTCCGTCCTGGCTCTCCCCGGCCCTCCTGCACAGGGAAAACTCCCCGTAACAGTCTGCCAGAGTCCGCAGGGAAAGGCAGATTTCCTCATAAGAATAGCGCTGGCCCAGTGCGATCATAGAACAGTTTCCTCCTAAATTCCGTTTGTACTATTCTATGCGCCTGTCCAGCGCTGTATGCCTTCTCAGGGACGGATCTGTCCGTCTCCGAAAATGATGTATTTTGTGGTAGTCAGAGCCTGCAGCCCCATGGGGCCTCTGGCGTGGAGTTTCTGGGTGCTGATGCCGATCTCCGCCCCAAAACCGAATTCAAATCCATCCGTAAACCGGGTGGAGGCATTGACGTACACTGCCGCCGCGTCCACTTCCTCCAGGAACCGCATGGCATGCTGGTAACAGGAGGTAATAATAGACTCGGAGTGTTTGGTATTGTAGCGGTTAATGTGGGCAATGGCTTCATCCAGGGAAGCAACCGTTTTGATCGACAGAATATAGTCCAGATACTCCTTCCCCCAGTCCTCCTCTGTGGCGGGAACTCCTCCCTCCACCAGGGGAAGCGCCTGGCTGTCCGCCCGCATCTCCACATGCTTTTCCGCCAGACGCCTGGAAAGCTCCGGCAGGAGTTTCTCTTTGATCTTCTCGTGAACCACCAGGGATTCACAGGCGTTGCAGACGCCGATGCGCTGGGTCTTCGCGTTGAAGATAATATCGATGGCCATCTGGATGTCCGCGCTGTCGTCCACATAGATGTGGCAGTTTCCGGTTCCGGTCTCTATGACGGGGATCGTGCTGTTCTCCACCACGGAACGGATCAGTCCCGCCCCGCCCCGGGGAATAAGAACATCCACATAGCGGTCCATCTTCATAAAGGCTCTGGCCGTCTCACGGCTGGTGTCCTCAATGAGCTGAATGGCGTCTTCTGTCACTCCGCCCTTTCTGAGGGTTTCCCGGATACAGTCCACCACCGCTTTGTTGGAGCAGATAGCGTCGCTGCCCCCTTTGAGGATCACCGCGTTTCCGGTTTTAAAGCAGAGTCCGAAAGCGTCCGCCGTCACATTGGGTCTGGCTTCATAGATAATGCCGATGACCCCCAGAGGAACCCGCATCTGGCCGATGCGCAGACCGTTGGGCCGGCGTTTCATTCCCAGCACCTCTCCGATGGGATCCTCCAGGGCTGCCAGCTGCCGCAGCCCTTCCGCCATGCCCTCAATACGCTCCGGGGTCAGCAGCAGCCGGTCCAGCATGGCCTGGCGCATGCCGCCCCCTCTGCCCCGTTCCATATCCCTGGCGTTTTCCGCCAGAATCTTCTCCTGTCCTGCCTCCAGAGCCTTCGCGCAGTCCAGCAGCAGCTGATTTTTTTTTGCGGTGCCAAGCTTCCGCATCAAAGGCTCCGCATCCCTGGCTCTCTTGCCGATTTCCTGTAATTCCATACCTCAACCTCCCTGTCTGTAGACCTGTTTCTCCGTCACAAGTATCTCCGGCACTATATCTGTAGGTTCCGCGGGGACTTTCTCCATAAGCTGGAATTCAAAAGCTACCGCCGCGGTGGGATGCTGTTTGTGCTGACTCAGATAGCGGTCATAGAATCCTCCTCCGTATCCCACCCGATGCCGTTCCCGGTCAAAAGCCACTCCCGGCAGAATCATCAGGGCCTTCTCCTCCTCAGCCCTGCGGCCGGTAGCCGGTTCCTGGATCCCATAGCAGCCTTTCTCCAGTTCCTCAAAGCTTTCGATGAAATAGAAAACCATATCTTTTCCCTCTACTTTGGGAACCGCCGCCTGCTTGCCGTCCCTCCAGACTGCCTCGATAAACTCCCGGGTCATAACCTCATGGCGGCAGTCCACGTAGGCATAGACGCACCGGGCCTGTCTGTATTCCGGCAGCGCCCGCACAAGTTCAAAAATTTTCCGGCTGTCCCTGCGGATCTGTTCCTCCGGGGCTGCCTTTCTTCTGGCAAATATTTCCTGCCTAATGTGTTTTTTTGTTTCCATATTTCTCTCCCAGATTGGTGATGGAGCCGTCCAGTTCCTGAATATTGATATTGTCCAGCTGGGTCTTCAGGTTCATGCGGACCGCGGCGATGTATTCTCTGCGCAGCCGGTCCTGCTCTGCCTTCTCCTCCGGGGTCAGCCCCTCTTTTTTTGCTTTTCTCGCCAGTTCATTGATTCTGTTAATATCCATTTTACTCCTCTTTCAGATCCGCCAGATAGTCGATGAGGAAAAATTCATCTTTGGGGTCGGCCAGGAACAGAGTTCCATAGGGCTGCCCGGACATAATCTTGTGGATCACATGAAAATCTTTTCCGTTGGCAATAATCATATCCGCGCCGGCTCCGGTAGCCACATGGGCAGCGCTGAGTTTGGTGGCCATGCCCCCGGTTCCCACGCTGCTTCCGGTACTCCCTTTCCCCATGTTCATAAAATGTCCGTCCAGATGATCTACCTGGCTGATAAACCGGGCGTGGGGATTGGTGTGGGGATCATCTGTGTAAAGGCCGTCGATATCGGACAGCAGGATCAGCAGATCCGCGTTGATCAGGGCCGCCACTACCGCGGACAGGGTATCATTGTCGCCGAACTCAATCTCATAGGTAGCAATCGTATCGTTTTCATTGACCACCGGAATCACCCCTAAAGAGAGCAGTTCCTTGAAGGTATTCTGGGCATTCTTCCGGTTCAGATTGTCCACCATGGTGTTTTTGGTAATCAGGATCTGGCTGCACACCTGGTTGTACTCGGAAAACAGTTTCTGATAGATCATCATCAGCTTCGCCTGGCCCACGGAGGCGCAGGCCTGTTTCTCCGATGTTTTCTGAGGACGCTCCTGAAATCCAAGGGTGTTCCTGCCCACCATAATCGCGCCGGAAGATACCAGGACAACATCCTTCCCCTGATTTTTCAGATCCGCCAGTTCCCGTACCAGGATCTCCAGTTTAATAAGATCCAGCCGTCCTGTCTCCGGATGCATCAGGGAGGAGGAGCCGATTTTGATCACGATTCTTTTTTTATCTTTCAGTTTCTCACGGATGTTCATGCTTATCTCCTTACTACTGTACTACTGTGCTGTCCGCGTAGGTGTCAAGAACAATGAACACCCAGGTTTTCCCCTCGTTGAGGGTAATCTCATTTCCTTCACTGTCCAAATAATAGGTGGGGCCCCAGGGATCCTCTTTGTGCCAGGTTACATCTATGGCTTTGCCGTTGGTAATATAGAGGCCGGAACCCGGCGCGTCCTGATGGATATTCAGGTATCCGCCGGATTCGTAATAATCCCAGGCGGAATTCTGGATCAGGATGTTTTTCACCGCCAGCTGTTCTCCTGTCTCCTCATCGATGTGGGGCTCTCCGAACTGAGAGCGGTAGTACAGGCCGCTGGCCGGATCGTAGGTAAACACCGGTTCGTTATAGTCGTATCCTCCGGGAATCACCGTATTGGCCGTCCGCCCCGCCTCCAGAAGTTCCGGCTCACCGGTCGGGGCAAACTTATAGTGTCCCTCATAGCCCTGGGAGTAGGCATCCGAATATCCGCAGATTTCAATGCCTTCCCGGATCCCCTGGCCGCTGATGTAGGCGTTATGGGGCGGATTCCGATCTGCAGTGCGGTAAAAAATCTGATCCCCGTATCCCGCCAGGCCGCTTAAATTATTGACCTCCGGAAGTTCCAGATAGGGCGCCGCGTAGGCGGACTGTCCGTAATGGACGTAAACCGCTTCAAAGCCGGAGGCGTAAAAAATAAAATAATTCCTGCAGCTTCTGACAGAACCGATCCGTTCCACGCTGTCATAGTCCTCAAAGATCGCCATAATGCGGCTGATGCCGCCTTCCACAGGGGCCTCGTAGTAAACCCCTGCGTGGCTCAAGCCCCAGTGGGGCAGACAGGCTTCAATGTTATTGATCATGACAGCCGCCGGACGCCGGCGTCCGATTTCCTCCGGCACCGGTTCCCCGGTAAGATAACTGTACACCATTCCCTCCGGCAGAAGATCCGCCGGCTCTTCTGCCGGGGTGGCCGTCACAGCGGCGGTAGGCTTTGGCGCAGGTGTCTTTGCGGGTGTTTCCGTGACAGCAGCCGTGGGCTCCGCCGCGGTTTCCTCTTTTTTATCTTTGCAGCCGGAGAGCCCGGCCAGACACAGGGCCAGCATCCCCGCGAAAACCAGGATCTTTTTACATGTCATGCATTATCCCCCTTCGATTTACTCTCCATAGGGCGGCCTGCGGATGCCCAAGGCTTCCAGAACCGCTTCCTGCTTTTGTTCCATCACAGCCGCCTCCTGAGGTTCCATGTGGTCGTATCCCAGGAGATGAAGCATACTGTGGGCGATCAGAAACCCGATTTCCCGTTTCAGGCTGTGGCCGTATTCCGCAGCCTGTTCCATAGCCCGCTCTACAGAGATTACGATGTCGCCCAGCATCAGTTCGCCGCTTTCCGGATTGAAAGAGTCCGCTTCCTCCGCCTCCAGCATCCCGTAGTCCCCGGGGCTTCTGAAATTGACCAATGGAAAGGAAAGCACATCCGTAGCCTTGTCCAGTCCCCGGAATTCCCGGTTCAGCCGCCGGATCTCGCGGTTGTCTGTAAGGGTCAGGGAAATTTCCGATTCGTACGGACATTTTTCGGTTTCCAAAACCTTCCTCGCCACCTGTTCCGCCAGAGCCTTCCAGTCAAATCCCAGCTCCTGCTCCTGCTCATTTTCTGTCTGCAGTGTCATCTTCTGTCTCCCCTCCGGTTTCCGCGGCCTCCCCGGTTTTCCTGTTTTTCTGTCCGGGCCGCTTTTTTCTCATAGACTTCATACGCCTGTACGATTTTCTGCACCAGGGGATGCCGCACCACATCCTTGCTGGTCAGTTCACAGAAAGCGATGCCCTCCACTTTTTTCAGCACCTGCATAGCCACATCCAGGCCGGAGCGGGCCCCTGCGGGGAGATCTTTCTGCGAGGCGTCTCCGGTGACCACCACCTTGGAGCCGAATCCGATTCTGGTAAGAAACATCTTCATCTGCGCGGGAGTGGTATTCTGAGCTTCGTCCAAAATAATATAAGCGTTATCCAGGGTACGCCCCCTCATATAGGCCAGAGGAGCTACCTCAATGAGCCCTTTCTCCATATTCTTCTGAAAACTTTCCGCTCCCATGATCTGATACAGAGCGTCATACAGGGGACGCAGATAAGGGTCCACTTTGCTCTGGAGATCTCCGGGCAGAAAACCCAGCTTTTCCCCCGCCTCAATGGCCGGGCGGGTGAGAATGATCCTGCTCACTTCGTCATTGCGGAAAGCGGTGATGGCCATAGCCATAGCCAGATAGGTTTTTCCTGTGCCCGCGGGTCCTACCCCGAACACAATCATTTTATCTCGGATGGCGTCCACGTACTGCTTCTGCCCCAGGGTTTTCGGCTTTACCGCCCGCCCGTTCATGGTATGGCAGATCAGCTCTCCCTCCAGTTCTGTCAAAGCTCCTTCTTTTTCCTCCATAGCCAGGGCGATGCAGTAATTTACATTCTGTTCCGTAATCTCTGTTCCACCCGCGGAGAGGGACAGCAGCTGTTCCAGGCATCTCCTGGCACATCCCGCTGCCTGCTTCGGCCCAAGAATCCTTAAAGAGCCGTCCCGGGATACCAGGGTAACTCCCAGGCTGCGCTCTATTTTTTTTATATATTCATCGAATTTCCCGAATACATTCTTCGCGTGCTCTGCGGGAAGCTCCATTTTTTCTTCAACGATGCCGGCACTCATTCAGCTCTCTTCCTTTCCTGTTTCAGTTTCCGGCGCCTCTGAGGGCGCCTCCTCCACGGAGGGAGACAGAACCGTAAGAAATCCGGCCGCCCTGCAGTCCGTGTCAGACATTTCTATTTTAACATGATTCTCCAGGATTTCTACCCCCGATTTTTTCAGATCCTCCATATACGCTTCCAGTTGATTCTCTGCCAGCGCCTTTGCTTCCTGCTCCGTGTAAATCTCCGTGGTTTCTTCATAAGGCAGGATTTCCACTGTACCGTAGCGGACAGGCAGGGCAAAATTTTCAGTCAGGAAAACCTGATGTTCCCTTACCAGGTAATCACAGGATTCATCCGATGTTTTCCCTGTCTCCAGGCGCCATCCCATAATTTCCAGAAACGGCGCCTTTCTGGTGTTTTCCTGATATCTGCGGACGGTATGCTTCAGGGAAAATTCCTGATAATAGTACAGCCTGCTCTGAATGAGAATATCCGCGTCCGCCCGCACCGGTTCATATCTGAGCACCGTACCGCTGTCATCCGCAATGGGGATCTGCCCGCTGACCAGAATATCTCCCGGCTTGCAGGCATCTCCCGCTTTCACCAGGGGAACGCCGCTGCGGGTCAGGATGCTGTAAACGATCCCCTCCTCCTGTGCCCTCAGATCCAGGGCGCTGTCCGGCTCTTCTTCCCGGACCGGATATCCGTCTACATTTTCTTTGATCTCGATCAGAAGCCGTGTCCCCCGGATCCGGGCGGATACCCATGTGACATTGGAAAATTCCTCCCGGATGGCGGCGGCGATTTTCTGACAGTCTGCCTGGCTGGCCGCCATGCCGTGGCGTACGCCTATGGAATCCAGAAATTCCAGAACCGTCCCGGTACTGTTGGCATAATTTCCTTCAATATGAATGTTCCAGATATACCGGGATAAAAGAAACAGAAGGAACAGACAGAGGAAACCGCCCAGAAAAAAAGCCTTTCTCTTCCTGTTTCTTTGGAAAAAGAAAGGCAGTCCGCGCTTTTCCAGAATTTTCAGCTGAGATCCGGTCTTGAAAGCGATCTCCTTTAAGCGAAAAAAATCCCGCGCCCCAAGACACAGTTCATAAAAATTCTCTCTGCGCAGAATCGCCCAGATACAGATCCTTCTGGCCGCGCAGAGATTGAGGAAGCGCTCCGGTTCTTTGCTTTGCAGGCGGACGCGCACATATCCTCTGAGGAAATTCATCCCTCCCCCCATCCTTCACCCCTCCCTGCCGGCCCCGTCTATGGCAAGACTTCGGATCCTGCCTGTCACATACATTTCTTCTCCGGTATAACTGGCGATGGCCAGGTCTGCCCCTTCGACGCTGAGCCGTCCGTTTCGGGTGAGAATCCGTATTCTGTCCTCTTTGTACTCCAGGATTTTCCGGTAATTCTCAATATAAAGTTCGCCGCGGCCGCAAAGGGTAAGAATGCAGTCTTTTTTCGCGAGATCCGGGGGAATCTGGAGGATTTCCATGACTCCTGCCCCGGACCCTGCTTTTCTTTTTTTCATAGGCAGCGCTCCGGAAATGTTCTTAGTCCACTGTATGCCCCCGAATCCGCGGTTATGCTTGTCTGAAAAAGATCATGGAGAACCACAGAAGCAGATGTTCTCCCATATAATAGTCCATATTCAGCTTTTCCGCCAGATTGGTCACCACAATGCCGTGGCTCTCAATGCAGGGATGCATCTGGTCCGGATGGCGGCATTGCGCCTTGGGAAAGGCGCATTTGCCGCAGAGCGCGCAGGAATCACTGGAAAGTGTGTAGACCTCCAGTCCGCTTTCCTTCATTTTTCGCTCAATGATCCCCGTCATTTTCTCATGCTCTGCTTTTGTCTTCAGGGATTCTTCCATGTCCATAAGATCCGCCACATCCGCCACAGAGGAAAAGAAAAGCATATCTGTATAGCCCATGCACAGCTCCTTGCAGCTGTCCACCTTTCCCACCGCCGGCGGGCAGGACCAGGAGGTTCCGTACCTGGGGCATTCCTTTTTGCAGATCATCCGCACCCTCTCGTTAAACTCCAGTTCTTCCGGCTTTACAAAGGCATACTGATAGACAGGAAACTGCGTGATAAAAGCTTCGATTTCTCCGATTGTCACTTGCCTTACTCCTTTCTGGGTTCTCCCGGCTATTATACTGCATTTTGCCTCTGATTCCAACAGAAGATCTCAAAAACCCTCAGAGAACTCCGTTTTTTCTCAGCGTTCGGCGGTATACGGCCCAGGCAGCGGCCGACGAGAAAACCTCTGTTACCCAGAATGCGTTCCACACGCCCTCCGCTCCGAAAAACCTGCTGAGCAGGAAGGCCGCCGGAATAATTACCGCTACATAACGGCACAGGGAGATCACCAGGGAGGCGGCGCCCTTTCCCAGGCCTTCCAGAGCGCCGGAGGCAGTAACCGACACGGCGGAGACAACAAAGCCCGCGCAGATGAACCGCAGGGCCAGAGCTCCCTCCCGAATAGTCTCCGGGCTGTCGGAAAACAGTCCCATGAGATGTTCCGGCACCGCCAGGCAGATCACGGTTCCCAGGGCCATAATCAGGAGGTTCATAATCAGCGCGGCCCGGTAAATACTCCGCACCCGTTTGTGCTGGCCCGCCCCGTAATTGTAGCCTATAATGGGACGCATCCCCTGCACAACGCCGCTGGCCGGCAGATAGAGAAAGGTCTGAAGCTTGTAATAAACGCCCAGAATCAGAACGTAAGTTTCTGAAAAGGCCGCCAGGATCCCATTCAGCGCGGAGATCAGCAGGGAAGGCAGCGCCAGATTCAAAGTGGCGGGAATTCCCACGGCATACAGCCGGCCGGCCATCTGCCGGTCCGGTTTCATATCTTGCTTCCGGATATGAACCGGAAGAGGACGAAACGCGCAGACGATCAGATAGATCACCACGGTCAGCACCTGACCGATTCCGGTAGCCAGGGCCGCGCCCCGGATCCCCATTTCCGGAAATGGTCCCATGCCGAAAATCATCACCGGATCCAGGATAATATTGGTGATACAGCCGCAGAGCAGTGCGATCATGGTGACAGTCATCCGTCCTGCCGCCTGGAAAATTTTTTCAAAAGAAAGGCTGACCATGATGACGATAGAAAAGGAAAAGGCAATGTTGGAATACTGCACACCCAGATCCACGATGGCTGAATCAGAAGTAAACATGCCCAGGAAAACCGGCATCACGCTGATGCTGGCAATCATAATCACCACTCCGTGAAGAATGGAAAACAGCATGCCCTGGGAAGCCGCCTGATCCGCCTTTCGCTGATCGCCCGCCCCCAGATAAAAGGCAATGGCCGCGTTGATGCCGATGCCGAATCCGATGGCCAGAGCATTGATGAGATTCTGCACCGGATACACCAGGGACAGGGCCGACATGGCGTCCTCACTGATCTGGGCTACGTAGAAACTGTCTACAATATTGTACAGAGAATTGACCAGCATAGAGATCACCATGGGAATTGCCATGCTGGCCAGCAGCGGCAGTACAGGCCGCTCTTTCATAAAAGTTTCATTCATCCTGCGTTTTCCTCCCGGTTTTTCTTTTTAGATTTTTTAGACCGCGCAAAAAGCGCCGCACAATCACCTGACGGTGATTGTGCGGCGAAAAGAGGCGATGCCTGAAAAATCCACACAAGTTTTAGCAGTGTTATTGTAGCAGGGGACGGATAAACTGTCAAGAGATTACAGCAGTTCCCGAAAAGAATGGATGTACAGATCTGACTCCGCCCGGATCTGCTGGTAATTCTCTTCATTCTGTTTTTCATAGACTCCCACCGCCAGGAAGCCTCCGGCTTTGGCCCCGCGGATTCCCTCGATGATATCCTCATATACCGCGCAGTCCGATGCCCTTAATCCCAGATGTTCCGCTGCCCTCTGGTAAATATCCGGGAATCCCTTCCCCCGGCTCACCTCCGCGGCTGTGACAACAGAAGTCATCATAGGCAGCAGTCCGGTTCTCTCCAGGGCCGGCAGGACCAGATACCGGTCTGAGGACGTGGCAATGGCCAGCTTTTTTCCCTCCCGGTACAGCTTTTCCACATACTCGTAGGCATAGGGTTTCAGGGGGATATCCCGGCTGTAGGCTTCATAGGCCATGGACAGCCACTCTTCCATCAGCATTTCCGGAGTATCCGGAAGATGAAATCTTTCAATCGTATAATCCGCCGCCTGTCTGGCTCCCATAGGCGTAACCGCCTGCTGGTAGTCCTCCGGCAGATCAATGCCTCTCTTCGCTAAAAAATCCACGTCAATCTGGCTCCACACCCCCATAGAATCCAGGAGCGTGCCGTCCAGGTCAAAAATCATTCCTCTGCAGTCCCTCATCGTTCCTCCTCACTGTACCACACATGTTCTAAAAACAGGCCCTGGGGCGGAGCGGTAAATCCTGCCGCCTCCCTGTTTCCGGCCTCCAGAATCTTCTCCATATCCTCCGGACGCCGTTTTCCGCTTCCTACCTCCAGCAGGGTTCCTGTCAGGATCCGTACCATATGATAAAGAAAACCGTTTCCTTCAAAAATCAGATCTGCCCGCTCCTGTTCCCGGTCCTCCAGAATCTCGATGCCAAAGAGTGTCCTCACCGTGGACTTTTTCATTCTCCGAAGAGAACAGAAGGAGCGAAAATCATGGCTTCCTGCCAGATACCCGGCGGCCTGTCTCATCGCCTGGAAATCCAGGGGCTCTTCCACCCTGTATAGATATTTCCGGTCAAAAACAGGCTTCCTTCCGCCAAAGGCCAGCTGATACCGGTACCTCTTGCCGGCGGCGTTCAGGCGGGCATGAAACCGCTCCGGCGCCTGCTCCACAGACAGAACCGTTATATCTTCCGGAAGATAGCGGTTCAGATATTCCTGTATTTCGCAGCAGGAACGGTCTGTCTTCATACGAACGCTGGCTGCCTGTCCCCGGGCGTGGACTCCCGCGTCCGTCCTGCCCGCGCCGTTGACCTCCACCGGGCATCCCGCCAGTCTGGACAGGACCGCTTCCAATTTACCCTGGATGGTTCGCTGGGTATTTCCCTGTTTCTGCCATCCGTCATATCTGGCCCCGTCATAAGCCAGGATCATTTTATAATTCATGGCTGTTCTCCCTTTCTCTCCAGCTTCTGTTCCATCTTTGCCTTAGCCATGCCGCCGGGCCGCCCGCTGTGTTTCAGAAGACTGGCCCGGACAACGGCGCCGTCCCCGAAACGGGATTTTAAACTGTCCATGGCACGGTCCAGCTTTTTTTGTTTCTCACTTTTTTCATCGGTAAACAGAGAAAGCTGTTCATATTCCTCCACGGCCGCTTTCCCGCAGGAAACGCCGATGAGGCGCACAGGCGTTCCGTTCCACATTTCCCGCATCAGTGAACAGGCTGCTTCATAAATCTCAGCCGTTACATCCGTGCTGTGTCCCAGGCTTTTCTGGTGGGACCGCTTTTTAAAGTTGTAGTCCGTAACCTGCACGGAAACAGTGCCGGCTTTCATGGAATCCAGACGCAGCCTGGTGCCCACGGTTTCGCAGAGCCCCAGCAGCAGCCGGCAGGCGGCCTGGCAGCTTTCTACATCCTCTGAAGTGGTGATGCTGCTGCCGTAACTTTTCTCTTTCACTTCCCGCTGTACCAGGGGAGAGGATTCGATGCCGTTGGCATAATCCCAGATAACGCCTCCCTGAACCCCCAATTCCGCTGACAGCATGCCCCGGTCCATAGCGGCCAGATCCCCGATGGTCTTCACCCCGTATTTCTCCAGCTTTCTCCTGGCGCTGCGTCCCACGGAGAACAGATCCCCCACCGGCAGCGGCCACATTTTCTCCCTGATCTCCCCGGGATACAGGGTATGTACCTTGTCCGGCTTTTCAAAATCGGAAGCCATCTTGGCCAGAAGGTAATTGCTGGAAATCCCCACATTTACCGTAAAGCCCAGCGTGTCCCGGATCTGATTTTTCAGCCGCGCGGCAGTCTCTTCCGGAGGTCCCAGAAGCGATTCCATGCCCGTCATATCCAGAAATGCCTCGTCAATGGAATATTGATAGATATCCGGGGAATACGTCTCAAAAATCCGGAACATGGCCCGGCTCATTTTCACATAGGCCGCAAAATCCGGTTTGAGAATGGTCAGTACCGGACATTTCCGCCTGGCCTCAAAGAGAGATTCCCCTGTATGGATCCCGTATTTTTTGGCGGGCAGACTCTTGGCCAGCACCACCCCATGGCGCTTGCTCTCGTCGCCGCCCACCACACAGGGAACGGTGCGGTAGTCCGTCTCCTCCCCCTCCGCCAGAGCCTTCAGAGAGGACCAGCTTAAATAGGCGCTGTTCACATCAATATGAAAAATCACTTTTTCCATGGAAATCCTCCCGACACAGTTTCTGCTGTCATCCGGATTCAGTATAGCATAAAACATCCAGGCGCGGTACCATGAAAAAAAGAGGATGCCCCTTTCCCTTAAGAATAGGATCATCCTCTTTTACTCTTCTTTAAAACCTCTTAATCTTTCTGGAAGTGGTTTTCTCGAACTCCGTATCCCGGATCTTCAGCCGGTAGATCCGCTTGTAGAGAGGCGCTCCCTGGTTGTAGTCATCAATTACCTTCTGCAGGGCGGCCTCCACATCCTTCACATGTTTCTTCTTTATGTAATCCTGATCAGGATAAATCTCCGCCTCGATGACGCCTTCCGCTTCCCGCACCAGAACTTCCCCTACCAGGCGGTTCAGGCTCAGCTGATTTTCCAGTTCCTCCGGGGAGACATTCTCGCCGTTTTTGGTGATAATCAGGTTTTTCTTACGGCCGGTGAGATAGACGAAACCTTCCTCATCCGCGTATCCCAGATCCCCTGTCTTCAGCCAGCCGTCCTCCAGAGTCTCCGCGGTCTCTTCCGGCATCTTGTAATAGCCCTGCATGACGCTGCTCCCCCGGACCCACAGCTCTCCGTCCACGGTTTTCGCCTCACAGTTGGGGATCAGCTGTCCCACAGAGTCTTTGCGGATATTCCAGCTGACAGTGGTGCTGATCACCGGAGAGCACTCAGTCATACCGTATCCCTGAAGAATCGTAATGCCGTACTTCCGGAACAGATCGATGTAAGAGGGATCCAGATAGGCTCCGCCGCTGCAGATGGTGTGAAACTGTTTTCCGAAAACCTGGCTTTTGACAATAGCCGCCGGGATCAGGGCAGATTCCTGCAGCTTTTTGGCGATGGTCTCAATCATCAGAGGCACCATAAGGATCATCTCCGGCTTAAACAGCTTAATATTCTTTACCACCCGCATGAGAGAATCGTTAATACAGATGACACTGCCCAGGGATATTCCCTTCAGAATGTCCATGCTCAGGCAGTAGGCGTGATGTATGGGCAGCACGGAGAGAATCACTGTCCGCTCCGGGATTTTCATATCCAGACAGGTGGCGTTTTCCGCCAGGTTTCTCTGGGTCAGCATAACGCCCTTGCTCTTTCCGGTAGTGCCGGAGGTGAACATGATGGTACAGAGCTGATCCGGTTTCGGTGTATAATTAAACTCCCCTTTATATTTTTCCAGCAGTCTCCGGAAAGAAAGAATTGTACCGGCGTCCTCCTCCGCCTGCATGGAAATCCGGTATTTCAGTTTGGGGCAGCGGCTTTCTGCCATCTCTGCCGCGTCGGAACGGACTTCGTCAAAGACAAGAACTGTCACGTCCGCCCGGTCCAGCAGCTCACACAGATCCGCCGCCGGCAGGGACGCGTCCAGAGGCACCGCCACGCTGCCGCCGTCCACAATTCCGAAATAGGAAACCAGCCATTCATAGGAGGTGCGTCCGATCACCGCGATATGGTTTCCCTGCTCTCCCAGTTCTTTCAGAGCCGCGGAAAAGCTCTCACTGTCCCGCTTCAGCTCTGAATAAGTTTTGGACGCGATTTCATTTTTCTTTACTTTATAGCGGACAGCGTCCTCCGCCCCGTATTTTGCCTCTGTTCCTGTTAAAATATCCCGAATGGTACTGCAGAGCATTCTTTCTACCTCTCTCTTCTCAGTCCGCCAGAGTCTGCAGGTAATCCACAGCCTCCTGAACCGTGCGGATGTTGACAACTTTCTCCTGATCCACTTCTATATCCCACTCGTCCTCGATTTCTCCCAGCATACTCATGAAGTCAAAGGACGTAAAGCCCAGGTCCTCCACAAATCTGGATTCCGGATGAATATTCTCCGGCTCCACTTCCACATAATTGCAGATGATCTCCACTAATTTTTCAAACATAGTCGATTCCTCCCGTATTCAGAAATTATACTAACTTAATAATATCCCCAATGCTCAGATCCGGGTTTTCTACTCCCTTAAACATAATCCGGCAGAGATAATAGTAGAAATACTCCAGATCCTTTCTGGATACCGCTTTCACCTGATGCTCGAAATTAAAGTCCATGCCGTTGTCCTCAGGGCGATGCATGACCGTCAGGTACATGGCCTGGGTAGTGGCTCCGTTGGGGTACCAGCGGGTCCGGTACTGGATATCACCCAGATCATCCAGCCCTTTTTCTTTCAGGGTCAGAGGCTGATAGGTGAGAGACATGGGCTCGTAGGTGAGTCCCGGCTGCTTCTGGGGATATACCTGGCTCCGGTAAGCGAAATACTCCACCGGGTCGAAATTGGCATGGCGGAACAGTTCGTTCTGCTTATCCCGAATTTCATAAATCCCCTCCAGGAAGGTCTTGGTCTCCGGAATGATAGTCCGGAAGGGGAAGGAATGAATCCTGGTGCCGCCGCATTTTTTCTCCAGGAGAGTAGCCCGGCGGGCAATGGCCGTGTTGATGCTCACATCGTCAAAGCCGTTCATTTTCTGGAAATAGGTGCGGATGCCCATGAGCAGCAGGCAGGTCATCGATATATGGTACTTCTCGCAGAACTCCATGAGGCGCCTGGTGGGCTCCGCTTCCAGATGGAAAATATCCAGGGCGGAATCCACAGAATCCGAGGCATTGTAAGCAGCCCGCAGGGTGGGATCATTGAGTTTCTGACGGGTGTACTCCAGCATCTGGCGTCCGTAAAGTCCGTTATAGATGGGTTCGGACTCCTCAATGAGCTTGTGGAAATATTCCCGGTCTCTCTGCTGGGCCTTGCTGCCGGCCTCGTAGGCGAGATCTTTCTCCAGCTGTTTTATATAGGAAGTCATATCCTTGGGATAGGGGATTCCTTCATATTTGGCATTGCAGTAAAGTTCAATGATGTCCTTCAGGAAACAGATCAGGGACTGAGCGTCCACGATCCTATGGTCTCCCAGAAAATAGATTCCGTTATACCCCTCCGGCATCTTGATCATAACAATGCGGTTCATGGGAGAATCCTGGAACTTAAAGGGAACGCAGGTCCACTGCCGCATCACTGCCGCAGCTTCCTCTTCGGTCTTGTCCGAAAAATCCACCAGTTCGATGTCACGCTCCTCTTTATCGGCGATATACTGGTAGCAGTTTCCCTCTTTATCTTTGCAGAACCGGATCCGCATGCCCTCGCTGCGCTCATAGGCTTTATAGATTGACTGTTTCAGAACTTCCCAGTCAATGTCCGTGGCAATGGTCAGGCTGGTGCCGATGTTCATGACTTCCTTCTTGGGACAGAAATCCAGGTAAAAGAAATGGAATTTCTGGGCCACTGTCAGTGGGTAAACCTTATGTCCCTTTCTTGTTCTCATCATTTTAAAATACCCTCCGTAAATGTATCCAGCGCCCTTTCATAGGCCGCTGTATCTTTATAGTAGCTTTCCGCATGGCCGGCGCCGGGAACAATCAGCTTCGTTTTGGGCCCTGCGTAATTATCATAAATTACATCGCACATCCAACAGGGAACAAAAATATCTTTGTCCCCGTGGATCATCAGCACCGGAACAGCTGCCTTCCGGACTTCTCTGGCCGCGTTGCAGTCGTCCAGACCATACCCCGCCTTTTTGCGGTTGATCCGGTCTGCCAGGGGAATCAGCGGAAAGGCCGGCAGATGGTACATGGAATGCAGCACATGGGTGAAAACCTCTTTGGGAGAAGTAAAGGCGCAGTCGGAAACCACACCCTTCACCTGTTCCGGCAGCTTCAGTCCCGTCATCATCAGTACAGTGGCGCCTCCCATGGATGTGCCATGGAGCAGGATCTCCGCGTCCTCCCCGATCTTATCCGTCATCCAGCGGATCCATTTCAGGCCGTCGAACCGGTCCAGACAGCCGAAACCGATATACTCCCCTTCGCTGTCCCCGTGGGCCCTCTCGTCCACCAGCAGTATCCGGTAGCCGCGCTTCAGATAGTAATCGGAAAGGCCCACGTAATCGTCCATGCCCCGGCTGGTGTAGCCGTGGAAGCAGATTACAGCTTTTTTTCCTTCCTGTCCCGGAAAATAAGTGGCGTGAAGTTTCAGTCCGTCCCGGGACATCAGCTGCACGTCCTCGTGGGGCTGTTCCATCATCCACTGCCTTCTCTCCTGCATCACTGGGAAATACTGGCTCCAGTCCGTCCCCGACATTTTCATGGTGCGCTCCGTCTTTGCCCGGGAACGCATCATAGTTCTTCTGTAAAAATATGCGGTGATTCCCGCTCCTGCGGCCAGCGCTGCCGCCGCAGCCAGCACCGTGCCTGTCAATATTTTTCCCATCATTTGTTTTCCTTTACAAAATCCTTCAGCTTCAGAGCTTTATCAATATCTCCCTCCACCTTCAGCTGTCCCAGGGTGAAGGCCAGCACCGGATCTTTCTTTCCGGCCATAATTTTCAGCAATGTATCCGCAGAGCAGGTAAAGATCACATCTCTGTCAAAGTATTCGTAGGGTTCCACATACAGCTTGCCGTCCTTCACCTCGGCGTAGAAAATCCCCTCGCCTTCACCGGTGATATTGAACTGGTAAGCCAGATGCTCCTGCACATGGCTGACGTCCGCGTCCACCAGCATCCCCTTTACTTTGGAAAACAACTCTGCATACGTCATGATAATTCCTCCCGATTTTACATTAATTTCACATTTTCGACCACCGGTCAACCGGCTGTACCGTTACAGTATCATCTTTTCGACCAACGGTCAATAGTAATTTCCTGCAAAAAAATCCGTAAACAGCGCAAAATTTCCGTGATTTTTCTGATTGTCATCGCTTCAATGGGTATGCTATACTGAATTGAAATTTCCTGACAGTAATTGCATAAAGAGGTGCTGAATATGCAAAATCAAAACAAACATGACCGGATCCTGGATGCCCTTCAGACGCTGCTGCGCACCAGGAGCCTGCAGACTATTTCCGTCAGCGAGATCGCTCAGGCCGCGGAAATAGGCAAGGGAAGTATCTATTATTATTTTCCGTCTAAGGATTCTATTTTTGAAGCTCTCATAGAGCGGAGCTATGAAGAGCCCCTGAACACAGCCAAGGAACTGGCAAATCAGACCGCCATTTCCCCTTTTACCCGCATGGCAATGATCTTTCAGGCCTGCCGCAACTCTTCCAGCGAATTTCTGCGTTCGGAAAACAGCGCCTCGCCGGACGCCCCGGAAAGGGCTTTTCTCCATCAGCGGTATATCAGCCACATTGTCTCGGAGCTGAAGCCTGTACTGGCGGAGATTATCCGACAGGGAATCCGACAGGGTGACATTCACTTTGACCGGCCGGAAGCCCTGGCAGAAATCGTATTGATTGTGCTGACCATTAAACTGGATAATTCGATTGTAGAGGCCTCCATGGAGGAAGTAAAAGACACCATCGCCGGGCTGATCACCCTGCTGGAAAAAGGAACGGAAAATCCCCCGGGATCTCTGAATTTTCTCATGGCCATATAATAGGATGAGACAAGCGGCCAAAGGGCATGCCCACCTCAACTCCCCCTCCCCTCAATCTTGAGGGGCTTGAACACTTTGCGCGCCGCCGCAATACCGCAAAGCGGTAACATACTTTATTGCGGCGTGTGCGTCCTGCCCGGAGGGCTTTTTGTTTAATAGGAAACGAAAAGTTTCTATTAAACAAAAAGACATACCCGAAAATTCGGATATGTCTTTCCAAACAGTAGATAGGGGAATCGAACCCCTGTTTCCGCCGTGAGAGGGCGGCGTCTTAACCGCTTGACCAATCTACCATACACTTATAAATATATCGGATCCCTGTTGGTTCCGAGCAGTAGATAGGGGAATCGAACCCCTGTTTCCGCCGTGAGAGGGCGGCGTCTTAACCGCTTGACCAATCTACCATAGCTCAACCAGAGCACTTGTTTATATTACCGCAAGTTTCTGTAAAATGCAAGCACTTTTTTTAAAAATTTTCATCTTCTTGCCAATCCCGCGGTTCTCTGCTAAAATACACCCATTGGAGGTTAGCAACATGAATAAAAAAGAAGTTCTGGAAATACGAAAGCTTTTGAATAAGGACCGCTGCTGTGTGGAACGGATCTGCGGCTGCTATGTGGACGGCCACAAAGAAAAGAAACTGAAAATGAAAGAAGCGTTTCTCTCTCTTCCGGAGGAAGAAATGTTTAAATACATAGACCTTTTTAAAAGAACCCTCTCCGGCTCTATCGGGAAAAACCTTTTGAATCTGGAGTTCCCACTGGAAGCGGAGCTGGGGGACGGGCAGCAGAAAATTCTCCTGGCGCTTCGCGACAGCGCGCTTCAGGACCAGGAACTGCTGGACGCCTTTTACGACAAAATCATCGAAACCTATCTGTTCCCGGAAAATTATCTGATTCTTCTGGTCTACGGAGTTTATGACATTCCCTCCCGTACTTCCGACGGTCTGGAAATGGAGGATTCCTCCGACTATATGTATCCCTTTATTCTCTGCGGCATCTGCCCCGTGGCGCTTTCCAAGCCCGGCCTCTGCTACGACGCGGACAGCAATGCCTTTATTGACAAAATTCAGGACTGGATGGTTCAGAAACCGGATCTGGGCTTTCTGTTTCCGGCCTTCAACGACCGGAATACAGACCTCCACAGTATGCTCTATTATTCCAGAAATCCGGAAGAACTTCATCCTGAAATACCGGAAGATCTCTTCGGCTGTCCCCTCCCCATCCCAGCCAAAGGGCAGAAAGAAACCTTCAGCGCTCTGGTGGAAGAAACTTTCGGGGAGGACTGCGGCTTTGAAGTAGCCAAAACCATTCACGAGAATCTGAACCGGATTCTGGAAGAAAAAAAAGACGATCCGGAACCTGCGTCACTGGACAAAAATCAGGTGGAACGTCTTCTTTCGGACTGCGGCGCCAGCCGGGAACAGCTGGAACATTTCGCGGAGGAGTTTGACCGGGAAGCCGGGGAAAAAGCCAGCCTCATGGCCGCCAACGTTGCCAGCTCCCGGCGTTTTGAGGTCAAAACCCCGGATATCACCGTACAGGTAAGCCCGGACCGCACAGACCTCCTGGAAACCCGCACTCTGGAGGGCCGGGAATGTCTGGTAATCCGCCTGGACGGCGAAGTGGAGGTCAACGGGATCCGCATCCGTCCAGAGCGTACATGTGATTGAGAGGGCCGCTTCCCTCTCCCAGATCCAGGCCCGCGCCAATAGCCCCGGCCACAAATGCCTTGGCCCGCTCTACGCTTTCCTTCAGACTTCTGCCCGCCGCCAGATGGCAGGCCAGAGCGGAGGAGAGGGTACAGCCGGTGCCGTGGGTATTGGGATTAGAAAGTCTCTCTCCCACAAACCAGCGTCCGCCGCCGTTTTTCCACAGAAAGTCATCTGCTTTTTCCTTCAGATGGCCACCCTTCAGCAGCACCGCGCTGCCTGTTTTTTTTCCGATCCATTCCGCCGCTCTGGCCATATCCCCGGAATTTTCAATCTTAATACCGCTTAAGGCCTCACCTTCCGGAATATTGGGAGTAATCAGTTCCGCCAGAGGCATGAGCCTGGAAAGCAGCGCCTCGGCAGCACCTTCCCGTATCAGGGAACTGCCGCTGGTGGACACCATCACAGGATCCAGCACAATATGTTCCGCCTTATAAAAGGCCAGCCGCTCCGCCACTGTCTCCATCACTTCTTTTCCGGAAAGCATCCCGATTTTTACCGCGTCCGGCCGGATATCCCTGAATACCGCGTCCAGCTGCTTCGCCACAAACTCTGCCGGCACATCTAAGATTCCCGAGACGCCGGCGGTATTCTGGGCAGTCAGGGCGGTGATCACGCTCATGGCATACATGCCGTGGACCGTAATGGTTTTGATATCCGCCTGAATCCCGGCGCCCCCGCTGGAATCCGATCCCGCAATGGTCAGTACCTTTTTCATCCTGTCACGCCTGCCTTTCCCGCTGCAGCCGCCTCCGACAGCTGCCGGAGTTCTTCTGCCGCTTTGCGGATATCCGGAGCCGCGAAAATAGCGGAGACTACCGCCACACCGGCAATACCGGTGCCTGCCAGCTCCGGCAGATTTTCCTTTTTGATGCCGCCGATGGCTACCACAGGGATCGATACCGCCCGGCAGATGGAGCTTAGGGTTTCCAGGCTGACATCCGCGGCGTCCGGTTTGGTGGAGGTGGAGAACACTGCCCCCACTCCCAGATAGTCCGCCCCGTTTTGCTCTGCCTCCAGGGCTTCCTCCAGCGTTCTGGCAGAGACGCCTATGATCTTTTTCGGTCCCAGCTGCTCTCTGGCATCCCGGAGAGCCATATCGCTCTGGCCGATGTGAACTCCATCGGCATCTGTCTCCAGGGCCAGTTCCACTTCATCGTCAATAACAAACGGAACCTGATACTTTCTGCAGAGATCCCGGATCCGCAGGGCTTCCTGCCGGATGGCCTCCCGATCCAATTCCTTCTCTCTCAGCTGCACAAAGGTGGCTCCCCCCAGCAGGGCTTCTTCCACCTGGGTTTCCAGGGCGGAATCCTTCAGCCAGCTTCTGTCTGTCACGGCGTACAGCCGCAGATTTTTTTCACCGCACTTCATATCTGGCTCCTTTCTCCAGGGTCTCTCCCTGCAGATGATATACGGCATCAATGAGATAATTCCGGAAACTGCTGTTTCCATCCTCCGGCTTCATCCGTTTTTCCGCGATCTCACCGGCCAGCCCCATGGCGCAGAAGGCAGCGGCTGCCGCCTCCAGCACATGGTTTGGATTGGCAGTGATATAGGCCGCCGTCATGGCGGAGAGCATGCAGCCGCTGCCGGTAATCCGCGACATAATGGGACAGCCGTTGCGGATGATATAGGTCTTTTCCCCATCGGACACCAGATCGATGGCTCCTGAAACCGCCGTCACCGTGTGAATGTCCGCGGCGAAGGCTCTCACCAGCTCCGCTGCCTGCTCCAGATTTTCCTCGGTCACCGCGTCCACCGCGTCGGCGTCCACTCCTCTGGCGGCACTGCCCTCCCCTGCCAGAGCCTTAATCTCAGAAATATTTCCGCGGATCACCGCGAAATCCACTTCCTCCAGCAGCTTCCTGGCCGTCTCGGTTCTCAGGGAAGAAGCCCCCGCCCCCACCGGATCCAGCAGCACCGGATGGCCGCAGAGATTGGCCTTTCTTCCGGCCAGCACCATGGCGGAAATGGTGTGCTGATTCAGTGTTCCGATATTAATGTTTAATCCTCCGCAGATAGATGTGATCTCTTCCGCCTCTTCCGGATCGTCCGCCATAATAGGGGAGCCCCCGCAGGCCAGCAGAATATTCGCGCAGTCATTGACTGTCACATAATTTGTAATGTTATGGATCAGCGGGGAGGTTTCCCTCACCCGCTCCAGGTATTCTCTCATATGGTTTCCCTTCTTATCCTGAAATGCATGACCTCGCGCTAAAATAACCCATCACAGGATGTCGATATACTCTCCTGCCAGAGCCTTATTCATGCTGCGGACCGCGCAGAATTTGCCGCACATGGAACAGGTGTCGTCATGCTCCGGGCTCCGGTCCGCCCGGATGGCTTTGGCTGTCTCCGGATCCATGGCGCAGGCCCACTGTCCTTCCCAGTCCAGGGCTCTTCTGGCGTCCGCCATCCTGTCGTCAATATCCCGGGCATGGGGGATTCCCTTGGCGATATCCGCCGCGTGGGCGGCGATTTTGCTGGCCATGATTCCCTGTTTAACGTCCTCCACATTGGGCAGAGCCAGATGCTCCGCCGGCGTCACATAGCAGAGGAAAGCGGCTCCGGAAGCGGCCGCGATGGCTCCTCCGATGGCGGAGGTAATATGATCGTACCCCGGGGCAATGTCCGTGACAATGGGGCCCAGCACATAGAAAGGCGCTCCCATGCAGATGGTCTGCTGCAGTTTCATATTGGCGGCGATCTGATCCATGGGCATGTGGCCCGGTCCCTCCACCATCACCTGCACATCTCTGGCCCAGGCTCTCTTGGTAAGCTCTCCTAAGCGCACCAGCTCCTCAATCTGACAAACATCGCTGCCGTCAGCCAGACATCCGGGACGGCAGGCGTCTCCCAGGGAAATGGTCACATCGTGCTCCCTGCAGATTTCCAGGATCTCATCAAAGTACTCATAAAAGGGATTTTCATTTCCTGTCATGCTCATCCAGGCAAATACCAGGGAGCCTCCCCGGGAGACAATATTCATTTTTCTCTTATGCTTCCGGATCTGCTCGATGGTCTTGCGGGTGATGCCGCAGTGCAGGGTGACAAAATCCACCCCGTCCTCGGCGTGGAGGCGGATCACGTCGATGAAATCTTTGGCGGAGAGCTCCGCCAGATCCCTCTGGTAATGAATGACCGAATCATACACCGGAACGGTTCCGATCATAGCCGGACATTCCGCTGTCAGCTTCTGCCGGAAAGGCTGGGTATTTCCGTGGGAGGAAAGATCCATGATAGCCTCTGCCCCCATATGGACCGCCTCCATCACTTTTTTCATCTCTATGTCATAGTCCTTGCAGTCCCGGGAAACCCCCAGGTTTACATTAATCTTGGTTCTCAGCATGGAGCCCACTCCGTTGGGATCCAGGCAGGTGTGCTTTTTGTTGGCGCAGATAGCCACTTTGCCCTCCGCCACCCAGGCACGGATCTCCTCCGGTGTCCGGTACTCCTTCTTTGCCACCGCCTCCATCTGAGGGGTAATGATTCCCTGTCTCGCCGCGTCCATCTGTGTAGTATAGCTCATATGCGTTCTCCTTTTCTCTTTTTCTGTGAACGGCCAAATACCGCGCGAAAAGCCGCTCCTGTCTGAACTGTCAAACAAGAACGGCCTCTGTCTCAAAAGCCTTTTCCCTACGTTGGCATTATCCAAATCAGGTATAAGGGTCGAAGTTGACGACTTCCTCTCAGCCTGCTCACAAGCTCCCCTAAGTATCTATATGGTGTATTCTATCATGGCGGCACCCTTTTCACAAGACTGTAAAAACAATTTTATTCGCCGATTCAGAAATCCGCCCCTGATTTTCCCTCCTGCTCCTGCAGCACTTCATTTTTGATTTCCCAGTGAATCAGCAGGGTCAGAATGGCCCGCAGGGCGATGATCCCCGCCTCCTTTCACGCAGGTTTTCAGGCCCCTCCGAATTGCGCCCAGGCACTCATATAAACAGCGTGGGCGGCAAATCCCAGAAGATTCAGCGCTATGCCTGCCGCAGCCATGCGCCGTATTTTTTTATCCGGCTCTTTACGCAGAACAAGACACCCGAACACTACAGACAGTACCGCGAACACAACCCAGACAAACAGGATTCCCAGAAAGAAAGACAGAGAGGCCAGCAGATCCATGATCCGGGAATTTTCAAACAGTCCCAGACCTCCATGGACATCCGCGTCTCCCCACAGAAGAATCGCCGCCGCCCACGGAAGATTCACCGCAAAATGAATGATTCCCATAATCAGAGAAGCCATTGACAATTTCCATGCGCGATTATTTTTCATTCCCCGATTCCCCTTTCAAATTCTGATCCGGCAGCGGCAGTTCTTCTTCACCTTTCCAGGTAGGAATCAGCTCCTTCACAATGCGGTTTCTGCGTCCCCGGTATTTCAGGTAGCCAAACCCAATCACTGAGAAAGTAACCGCTCCGATAAAATTCACAAAAAGATCCGCCATGGTATCAAAAAGGCCGATGTCCAGATACCCTCCCAGCCCCAGCTCCTGTCCGTTGACCACGGTGCTGGTAATATTCCGGATCGTTTCCGGACGGTTGGCTCCGGCGGGGTTCAGCATCACGGAACTGATTTCGTGGATTACCGTATCTTTCTGCATATCCAAGCCGAAACTCAGATCCATAAAATGCTCAAAAAATTCCCACAGCACCCCGATGGTCATAGAAAAGCAGAAGGCCACCAGCACCACAAAAACCGGGGACAGCTCAAAGGAAAACCGCTGGCTCCGGTTCAGCAGATCGATCAGGGCCAGGCCAATGGCGGCTGCCAGAAATCCGTTCAGTGTGTGGAGCATGGTGTCCCAGTAGGGAAAGATCAGATAGTATTTATTGATCTCCCCCAGAATTTCCGCCGCGAAGATAAAAAGCATAATGATGGCCTGCATTCCCACCGGGATATCAATATCCATGCGGATTTCCACCACGGAAGGAATGGTGAACAGCATCAGGGTCAGAGCGCAGAGAAATACGTTCTCATAGTTGCGGTCCAGCAGCTGAGCGATCAGTACCAGTATAACCAGTGCCCTGAGAACCATGTACAGAACAAACAGCCCCTTGTGCTGCCGGATATGTTCCACCAGCTCTCTGTGCCGGATCTTTCTCGGCTTTCTCACTGTTTTCTTTTCAGTCATCAGAAATCCTCATCCGTCTTACTTGTGCTCTTTGATCAGAAAAAGCGCCGTGTAGGTAACTGTGTTGGGGCCGTAGTAATATTTCAGATCGTTGTCCTGGCAAACCTGGCTCACCAGCAGGCCGTACCCTTCCATGGCCGAAAGCGCCTTGTCCGGAAACCTGCAGGGCGCGTCCGGATAAGTGCATTCTTTGCAGAGATCACAGCCGGCGCTGCACAGGGGAAGGATATCTTTATATACGCCGTGAAGTTCCTTCAGAAATTCTTTGCAGTGCTTTGCGTGATCCTCCTGTCCCTGCTGCATCCCCTCAAAATCCAGGCTGTCTTCCAGCTCCGCGGTAGTCTGCACCAGAATGCCCCAGTCATACTGTTTCATTCTTTCCGTACACTGGGCAATGGTGCCGCAGCCGGGGGGACAGGTCCAGGTCTTGTTGTAGGCGTGGCACTTGTCCACCGCGCACATATCCCTCACCTCATCCATCGGTTTCAGGGTTTCGATTTTTGCCAGCCCCGCATGGGAAAATCCCAGCTTCACCGCGTCCTCCGCCAGTGTTTCTCTCTCAAATGTCATCTTCTCTTACCTCCTCTGTATTAATGAGTCTATGCACTTCAGCAGCCGGCTGTCTGTCCGGCTGTTGATTTGCTCCGCTTCCCAAAGTTCTCCCGGCTGACCGTCCGGCCCTGCTCCTCCGCAGATATCCGCTCCCAGGACAACTCTTCCTTCGCCCAGCCTCCCAAGCAGCCTGCAGAGGCTGTCCAGCCTCAGCTCTCCCTGATCCCAGTTGGTCCGGGCGTCTTCTCTGGAAAGCACATCTGTATCAATGGAAAAATAGACCGGGCAGCGCTCCGGCAAGGCCAACAGCTCCTCCGCCGCGTTCGTCCCAAGGACTTCCTGACTGACGGCCAGCACTCTGCCGCGAAACTGCGCCTCCGCTTGCCGCAGATCTTCCCCGGGCGGGCCCGCCAGCAATACGCGCTCCAGATACCGGTTTTCTCTCAGCGTCTCCAGAAGCCAGTTCCCGCAGGATAAAAGCGGCAGCAGCGCCGACGGCTGCATATCCGTGTGGCGGTCGAACACCGCCAGGCAGAAAGGCTCCCGGATCTGTTCCAGGAAAAATTTAGTGAGATAGTGGTAATTTCCCGTATCCAGAAAATGGATCCCCCAACAGCCCATTTCCCGGATTTTCTCCCGGATCACCCCCGCAGCTTCCGGGGAACAATAGCCTTCTGTACCGGAGAGTTTCCGGAAATCGGCGCGCTCCGCCTCCCATTCCTCTGGCAGCCTTCTGCTGAAGGAAAATTCCAGAGACCATACCCTTGTCTTCATGAACCTGCCCCCTGTCAGATCAGTTTCAAAGCTTCAAACGCTCGCAAAAGACCGTCCTCGCCAATGGAAGAAGTAACCAGATCCGCCCTGGACTTAAGCTCCGCTCCGGCATTTCCCATAGCCACCCCCGTTCCGGCGTACTCCAGCATTCCCAGATCGTTGGGACCGTCCCCGAAAGCAGCGGAATCCTCCCGGCGGATGCCCGCGTACCGCAGATACTGTTCCATTCCGTAGGCTTTGTCAATGCCCCGAACCGTCACCTCCCCGTCAGAACTGTTGATCAGCTGAAAACTGGAAGCCTCCACAGTAAAATAATCTCCCAATGCCCTTCTGACTTCACCCAGGTCTTTTACAGAATGATAATATGCCAGTTTCTCTACATCTTTTCTCTGACAAGGCTTTTCGTCCCTGGTAATACGCCCGAAACGCTTCTGCCTTTCTTCCTCTGAAAGCTCCCCCTGAAAAACAGCTGTCTGGCAGTCTATACACCACTGGGGCGCGTAAATAGCTTTCTCTGCCTGCAGGTAATAGGGGGCGCGGATTCTCTCAAAAAAAGCGACGGCTTTTGCCAGAGAATCCTGCTTTACCAGATGCCGGCAGATCAGTTCTCTTCCGGCTTCCACCTGCGCTCCCGCTCCGGTGATCAGTCCGTCAAATCCATAATCCAGAAGCCAGGGATATACCTGAAACCGGGTACGCCCGGTGCAGAGCACCAGGTGATGTCCCCTCTCTTTAGCCCGGATCAGCGCTTCTTTCGCTGATTCCGGTATTTTTCCCTGAAAATCTACCAGCGTCCCGTCAATGTCTAAAAAAAGAACTTTAGTTTTCATGGGGCTGTTTTCCTTTATCTTTTGTTTCCACTTTGACGGCTTTTCTGCGTATCTCTTCACTGAATTCCCGCTGCTCGTTTTCTTTCCGGATCCATTGGATAATCACATCGTAGTTCTCCGGACAGTGGGGAAATACGCAGCCGCTGCAGTCCTTGACAATCCTGCCCCGGATATCCAGGAATTTTGGCGCGCCGGGACATTTTTCCCGCAGGTAAAAAGGACAGTAGCAGAACAGGCAGTTAAAATCCTTCAGTCCCCCGTGGCAGGGATAATACTGACAGGCTGTATTCGCGAAAAAACGGCTGGAATTCTCCATCTGATCCTCCTTCTTATACCGCGGACGTCTGACAGAGAGCAGGCGTTTTTTCCGCGGCTGACTGGTAATAGAATAATACATTCCGCGCAAATTGTCAAAGCAGGCTTCTTGTGTTTTCTCGGCTCCCGATGTAGAATAATAGATAACAGAATTTCCTGACGGATCTTCCGGCAGACTTCACAATCGCGAGAAAGAAAGGAGCAAACTGTATGGATGAGGTTTTAAAATTTCTGAAAGAAAATCCGACTTATTTTCTGGCCACCGCGGAGGGGGATCAGCCCCGGGTGCGCCCTTTCGGAACCATCGCACGGTTCGAAGGAAAACTGTATATCCAGACCGGGCATGTCAAACCGGTATACCAGCAGATGATCGCTAATCCGAAGATTGAAATCTGCGCCTTCTGCCCGTCCAGCGGAACCTGGCTCAGAGTGACCGCCACAGCTGTGCGGGATGACCGCCGGGAGGCCCGGGCCGCGGTTCTCGCGGAATATCCCTCTCTTCAGGACAGATATTCTCCGGACGATGGAAACTGCGAAGTTTTTTATCTGAAAGACGCCGCTGCTGTATTTTCTTCTTTTACAGCAGAACCGAAAACAGTTACTTTCTAAGCGAAACAGCGGGGCGCCGGAACCAAATCGGCTCCGGCGCCCCGCTGCTTCTATCTTACGTGCATCTCTCAGCGCAGAAATCCCTCCACGATCTTTTTTTCCGCTTCTTCCTCGGTCAGTCCAAGGGTTCTCAGTTTGACAATCTGCTCCCCGGCAATCTTGCCGATGGCAGCCTCATGGATCAAAGAAGCGTCAATATTTCCCGCGAACAGCTCCGGAGCCGCGTTGACTCTGCCCTCCCCGATGAGGATGGCGTCGCATTCCGAATGTCCGGTACAGCGGCAGTTGCCTCGGATCTTAGAGTGATACTCCTGATAGGAATGATCCTTGGCTACCGAACGCGAGATCAGATCCACACCGGAATCCTCCCCCTGCATATCCACCTCAAAATCTGTGGATGCCTGCTCCTGGCCGTCCGTCAGGATCCTCTCATGTATAATCAGCCTGGCTCTGGGACCCAGAACTGCTTTCGTGGCGCGCTTTGTGTCGTCCACGCCGCCGATCTGGATGGTATCCATCTCCATCACCGCGTCTTCTTTCAGTTCCATATCCGTCACCGGATTGATTTTTTTCAGTCCCGTACCGGTTCCCGTGCCGATATGTTTTTCTTTATAAAGCACATGGGCGCCCTTTTCCAGAAAGAAACGGTGGATGCCGTCGTGCTTTGCTTCTCCCTCATTATCCGTATGAACGCCGCATCCGGCTACGATGGTCACGTCCGCTCCCGCGCCCACGTAAAAATCATTGTAGACCAGATCGCTGACATTGCCCCGGGTGACGCAGGCCGGAATGTAAACCGTCTCCTGCTGCGCTTCCGGGCTGATGCGGATGATCAGCCCCGGGCCGTCCGGCTTATTTTCGATCTTAATGTGTTCTGAGGACTGTCTTCCGGCGCAGCCTCCGTCCTCCCGGATATTGTAGGCTCCTTTAAAGTTTCCTTTCCAGTCTGACACAGCCTTCAGCAGCTGTTCCGTAATCTTATTCATCCTGCGCAGCTCCTTTCCTCTTCCCTGGGGCAGCGGGCCGCTTTGTCCTGAGCCAGAAGCCTTGGAAGAATAACCTCCTTGTCTCCGGCAGTCCGCACATGTCCGTCAGCCACAACAATGATTTTGTCCGCGATATCCAAAATCCTCTCCTGGTGGGAAATCACCAGCAGTGCCTCGTTTTTCTGGTTTTTAAGCCGCTGGAACACATCGATGAGATTCGTAAAACTCCACAGATCGATGCCGGCCTCCGGCTCGTCAAACACTCTCACCTTTACATTCTTTCTGGCAAGCACCGTGGCGATCTCGATCCGCTTGCCCTCCCCCCCGGAGAGACTTGCGTCCACCACTCGGTCGATATACTCCTCCGCGCAGAGGCCCACTTCCCCCAGATAATGGCAGACCTGCTCCCTGTTCAGGGCTCCCTCCGCGGATATTTCCAGAAGATCCCTCACGGTAAGTCCTTTAAACTTCACCGGCTGCTGAAAGGCGTAGCCGATTCCGTGACGGGCCCGCTCCGTCATGTCCCAGCGGGTGATATCCTGGCCGTCCAGCAGAATCTGCCCTTCCGTGGGGGTAATCAGGCCGGCGATCAGCTTTGCCAGAGATGTCTTTCCCCCGCCGTTGGGGCCGGTGATGACGGTCATTTTCCCCTCCGGGATCTCCAGGCTTATATTTCTCAGAATCTCTTCGCCATCAGACGCGGTCCATCCGATGTTTTTCAGTTCCAGCATGGTGTTTCCTCCTATCTTTGTATGCAAAAATCCGTAAAAAATGGAAGCAAGGGGGCTCGAACCCCTGGCCTCCCGCTAGTCAGGCGAGCGCTCATCCCAGCTGAGCTATGCTTCCAGAGGAAATTATAGCACAGCCTCCGGTGAAATGGAAGCAAAATTTTCCCATTTGTCAGCCATCCTCCGGATCCGGAAACAGCTCTCCGTAAAACATATACTGCTGCAGAACTCCCTGAAAATCCCGGTACTTCTCCGGAAATCCCTGCGGATAATGCCGCTCTAAAGCCTGACGGATATGGGTATCCACGGGGAACGCTTCCAGCCGGTGAAGGCCGAACAGCGCGATACAGGCCGCCACTTTCGTCCCCACGCCATACAATTCCCGAAGTTTTTCCTCCGCCGTTTGGGCGTCCATATCCCGAAGCGGGGCAAGGGGAAAATTTCCGCCGGCAACGGCGGCCGCGGCGGCCTGCACATATTTTCCCCGGTATCCCAGATTACATTCCCGCAGTTCTTCCGCTGAAGCTGCCGCCAGAGCCCCCGGCTCCGGGAAACCGAAGTATACCGCCCCCTCCGGCGTCCGGCAGCTTTTTCCGTACCGGCTGCAGAGATTCTCAATGCACCTGCGGATCCGGCGGATATTATTCTGCTGAGATATCAGGAAGGTGACGATCATCTCAAAAAAGTCCTGCCGCAGGATGCGGATTCCCTTTCCCCGCTCTGCCGCCCGGCGCAGATAGTGATCTTCCGGATCAATTTTTTCCAGAAAAACGCGGTAGTCTGTTTCCAGGTCGAAGTATTTTTTCCAGTATTCCTCAAACTCCCCTTCGCCGCAGAAAAAACGGCACACATCTTTCTGCTGGCAGACCCTTAGAAAACGTGTTCCGGAAATAATCTCAAAAACGCCGTCCCCGGTCTCCCGCATGCGGAAGCACTGGCCGGAAGCGGCAATCTGTCTTAAATTCAGATACGGACTTGCATATACAATCATAGTTTCCTCCCGGCAGATGCGCGATACTGCTCCCGCCAGCGCGGCAGCCGCCTGCCGGGTATATCACGAAAAAAGCAGCGATATAAATCAGCCTGAGGACGCGGATCTATATCACTGCTTACATATAGCTACTGGAGCATACGGGATTCGAACCCGTGGCCTCCACAATGCCATTGTGGCGCGCTCCCAGCTGCGCTAATGCCCCGAACAAATGATACTATACCACAGTTTTGAGCATTTGTGAATCCCCTTTTTTAAAAAATTTTTTATCGGCCGTTCTCCGCGGGACCGTTCCGCCGTTCAGCGATACCGGAGCCGCATCCTCTTTGTTTCACTGTCCCGCGTCCTTTTCTGACTGAAGACTCTTCACAATTCTGTCCCATATTCTTCCCTTGACCTCCCGGGGCAGCGCCTTTTCCCTGCTCTTTTTTTCCAGTTCTTCCGCCTCTCTTTCGAACCGTTCCATAAATTCAGGATAAGTAACGGAAAAGATTTGGAAAAGCCTGTTAAGATTCAGGGATACCATTTCTTCCAGACACGTTTCAAAGCCTTCCTGGGTCATATCCGTCTCCCCCTTAAAAAGGGAAGCGGCCCGTTTGCTGCAGTGCCTGAGAAATTTTTCCACATCCTGTTCCAACATTGTTTTTGTTATTTCCGCCATCTCTGCTCCTCCGCTGATGCGGCGGGACTCTTCTTCTGTCTGCCTGTCTGCTTCCGCTCCTCCCGGCAGGACAGAAAATAGCTCAAAAGCGAAAAGCTTCTGAGCTATGTGAACCTTACCTGCTGGACGCCAGTCCCTCCATATAGGCGATGGCGATTTCTTTTTCCCTGGCTGACAGGCGGTTGTACAGCTGAAGTACTTCCCGCTGCTCCCGGGTCAGATCTACCTTATCTCCATCTCCGGCGAAAAACTGGGACATGGTAATTCCCAGTCCGTCACAAATTTTTATCAGGGACACAACAGAGGGAGCCGTTACGTTATGCAGAATATTATGGACTGTAGAATTAGGAATCCCGCACTCCTTTGCCAGACGATAATTCGACCAGCCTTTTTCCGCACAAATCTGCTTAATTCTTTCGTTCACATAGGTTTCGTCCATGGCTGCTCCTCGTTTTCCCTAAGATACAACCATTGTAACGATATTTCAGAATTTAATACAGTTTGTAAATGATGAACCACTTATTCCCATTTTTTGAATCAAATCTATAACTCCATTGTATTGCATTTTGGAGAAATAGTAAAGAAGGTGCTCTGCTGAAATGAGATGTCAAGGACCTTTTAATCAAATTCAAAGGTGTCAAAAATTTTTAAAAATGGGGTTGACATTCAGGTAAAGATAGTGTAAACTCTGTTTTGTTGTCAGCGAGATAACATACATCTTCCGCAGGTGTAGTTCAATGGTAGAACACCAGCCTTCCAAGCTGGATACGTGGGTTCGATTCCCATCACCTGCTTCTGCGCGAGTGGCTCAGGGGTGGAGTACAACCTTGCCAAGGTTGGGGTCGCGGGTTCGAATCCCGTCTCGCGCTTTCATTAAGAAGTTCTTCGGGAACTTCTTTTTTTTGCGCGATACGCCCGGCAAATGTCTGCCCGCTCCAGGGCGGCAGTCATTTGCCGGGCGTCTGTTTTCATCCGAACAGAGGCGTGGAATAATATCGATCCCCGCTGTCCGGCAGCAGGACTGCCAGGGTTTTCCCCTCATTTTCCGGTCTTTTCGCGATCTCCACCGCCGCGTAAAGCGCGGCTCCCGAAGAAATTCCGGTCAGGATTCCCTCCAGATGGGCCAGTTCTTTGGCCATTGTAAAGCAAACTTCATTGTCTACCGGAAACACCTCATCGTAAACCGCCTGATCCAGCACAGAGGGCACAAATCCCGCGCCGATCCCCTGAATCTTGTGAGGGCCGCCTTTTCCCTCTGAGAGAACCGGGGACGCGGACGGCTCCACAGCCACTACCCGGATCCGCGGATTCTGTTCTTTCAGGTATCGTCCGGTTCCGGTAAGCGTCCCTCCGGTTCCTACCCCTGCCACAAAAATGTCCACCTGTCCTTGGGTATCTCTCCAAATTTCCGGACCTGTCGTTTCGTAGTGGGCACGGGCATTGGACGGATTGTCAAACTGCCCCGGCAGAAAAGCCCCCGGCGTACTTTTTACAATCTCTTCCGCTTTTTCAATGGCGCCGCTCATTCCTCTGCTTCCCTCTGTGAGAACAATTTCCGCCCCGTAGGCCTTCAGAATGTTTCTTCTTTCCACGCTCATAGTCTCCGGCATAGTCAGAATCAGACGGTATCCTCTGGAGGCGGCCAGGGAGGCAAGACCGATCCCTGTATTTCCGGATGTGGGCTCCACAATGACTCCTCCGGGCTGCAGCAGCCCCGCCTGCTCCGCGTCACGGATCATATAAAGAGCTGCCCGGTCCTTTACGCTCCCGGTGGGATTCAGGTACTCCAGTTTCAGGAGAAGACGGGCGTTCAGACTGTACCGCCTCTCCAGTTTTCCCGCGCGAAGCAGCGGAGTATTCCCTGTGATCTCCTCCGCGCTCTGATAAATTCTGGTCATCTTTTTTCCTCCTACTGCAATAGTTTGTCTCCCGATTCCGGATTTCATTCTTCCTCCGGAACCTCCTCCCCTGCCAGTTTCAGCACCGCCTCCACCTCGTCTTCCGAGATTTTCATGTATTCAGCCAGTTCATCCAGGTAAACCCTGCGCCCCAGTTTTTCTTTTAAAGCGGAAATGTTCTCTTTCAGCTCATCCACTCTTTTTACCATTTTTCTGTCCTGCAGGCTCTGATCCTCCTGCTGACGTACCAGCGCCTGCATCCCCTCCCGGATCCGGGCAAGAAGCCAGCGGTGCGGATCCGCTTCCTTCTCTGTCAGTTCCCGCAGGGCCAGCATCAGGTGCAGATTCCCCTCCTGGACCAGATCCGCGGCCGGCACCTGGGGAACATACATCTCTTCCGCCAGATCTGCCACAAAAGGCTGATATGCTCTTGCCAGCTGCTCTGCCGCGCCTGTATCCCCCGCGGCAGCTCTCCGGAACAGTTCTTTTCTTTCCGGACTCTTTATCGGCCGGATCTGTGATATCTCCTCTCTGTACCGGCGCAGAAATTTATCGTCCTCCGGAAGCAGCGCCTGTTTTTCCTCCGGCTTCTCTTTCTTTTTTTCATAGCCGGACACCAGGATTTTTCTGGAAAGCAGATATTCGCAGATCAGCCCCAGATGTTCTTCCGAGAGAGGCTCCCTGCTGAACCGGGCCCGTATGGCTTCCATATCTATCTGCCCGCCCCGGCTCTCCGCCTCTTTTTGCAGGTCTTCCAGCGTTCTTTGAAATTCTGTCTGATTCATCGGTCTTCTCCCTTTTTATATTTAAAGGGAGAGGGTGAAACGCTCACCCTCTCCCCTCACTGCGCTGTCCGGGGAATCACATAGATTCCACAATGGCTTTAGCCAGGGCGTCTACCTGCTCCATCTGATTTTCCTTCATGGAAGAACGGATGACTGCCGTCTCCTCCAGCAGCCGGATATTTTTCATGGAATCGAAGATCTCTTTCATCTTCTTGCCTGCCACCGGCGCCCAGCTTCCGTTTTCCATAAGGGCGACGGTCCGGTTCTGCAGATTATGAGCCTTCAGCTCCAGCAGAAGATGTTCCATATTGGTAAAGATTCCGCCGTTGTAGGTGATGGAGGCAAATACCAGGTGGCTGCAGCGGAATGCCTCAGACAGAATGTAGGACGGATGTGTGGCGGATACGTCGTACACCCGCACATCCTTTACGCCCAGATCCGCCAGTTTGGATGCCAGCACATTGGCCAGATTTTCCGTATGGCCGTACACGGAACCATAGGCGATCATAACCGCCTGATCCTCCGGGGTATAGGAGCTCCACTTCATGTATTTGTCAATGAACCAGCCCAGATTCTCTCTCCAGATCGGTCCGTGCAGCGGACAGATCATCTCAATGTCCAGGCCTGCCGCTTTCTTCAGCACCGCCTGGGCCTGCGGACCGTATTTTCCAACGATATTGGTGTAATACCTTCTGGCGTCATCCAGCCAGTCTCTCTCAAAATTCACTTCATCCGCGTAAAGATTGCCGTTCATCGCTCCAAAGGTGCCGAACGCATCCGCGGAGAACAGAGTTTTGTCGGTGGCGTCATAAGTAACCATAACCTCCGGCCAGTGTACCATGGGGGCGGCGGCAAAGGCGAAGGTATGGCGTCCGGTAGTAAAGGTGTCGCCCTCCTCTACGATCTGAACCCTGGCGTCCACGTCAAAGTCAAAGAACTGCTTCATCATGCCGGCGATCTTGCTGTTGCATACAATTTTAATATCCGGGTATCTTGTTACCAGAGCGCCGATGGTTCCGCAGTGATCCGGTTCCATGTGATTGACGATCATATAATCCAGATGGCGTCCCCCCAGCACATGGGCAATATTTTCAAAAAGCTGCTGGCTGACAGAATAATCCACCGTATCCAGCAGAACGGTCTTCTCGTCCAGGATCAGATAAGAATTATAGGATACTCCTCTGGGAATGGGGTATACATTCTCAAACAGTGCCAGTCTGCGGTCTGTTCCGCCGACCCAGTACAGATCATTTTTAATGTTCTTTACACAATACATACTGTTTTCCTCTCTCTCTTGTAGTATTTCGGGAAGCGCTTTTCCACGCGCCCGGAAATCCAACGGTATTATACCACAGAATCTTTCCTGTAGCAAAGATTTCTTAAAAAAGCGCAGGTGACATTCCGGCGGATTTGTGTTAGGCTGAACTTGTAAAAATTCCGGCGGTATTCTGCCGCCGCGAAGTCACCAGAAAGGAGCTCTGCAATGAAATCTTCACAGGATCTCAAAAATCTGCTGCTGAGTATTGACCATAAAAGCTATCCCGCCTACAAGTCGGCTCAGGGCAGTTACCGGTTCCAAGATTATATACTCTCCATCGATCATGTCCAGGGAGACCCCTTTGCCGCGCCCTCCAGGGTCAGCCTTCGGATCAGCGGGAAAAACGCCGGCTTTCCCCCCAAGCTGTTCGACACATTTCCCAAGCGGGTCGCTCTGCAGGATCACCTGCTGCGGCTCTTCGGCCGGGAAATCGAGCAGTACAATTTCAAGGCCAGGGGCAGCGGCAAAAGCGGCCTCATGGCTGTGAGCCGCTGCGGCCAGGAAATCCTGGAGCGTTCGGCCTGTGCCATAGACCCCGGGGACGGATCCCTGACCCTGCGGATGCAGATCGGCTTTCCGGCCAGCGGACGCACCATTCAGGCCGGCGAACTGATCCGTATCCTCTTTGAATTTCTGCCCGGCTGCGCCCAGCGAAGCCTCTTCTTCCGGAATATCGACGCTTCCGCCTGCCAAAGGACCGCGGAGCTCTGCGAGGATCAGGAATATATCCGCAGGGAATTGAAAAAGCGCTCCCTCTGTGCCTTCGTGGCAAACGGCGCTGTTCTTCCCAGAAGTTCCGGCGTCTCGGAAAAGCCCATGAAGGGGGCTGTGCCCTTCCGCTCTCCCAAATCCCTGGAGGTTTCCATGGAGCTTCCCCACCGGGGTCCTGTTTCCGGCATGGGAATTCCCAGGGGAGTTACCCTGGTGGTAGGGGGAGGCTTTCACGGAAAATCCACCCTGCTGAAAGCTCTGGAGCTCGGTGTGTACAACCACGTTGCCGGGGATGGCCGGGAATATGTGATTACAGACAGCACCGGCGTCAAGCTGAGGGCGGAGGATTCCCGCAGCATCAGCCAGACAGATATTTCCCTGTTTATCAACCACCTTCCCGGCGGCAGGGATACCAGGCATTTTTCCACGGAGGATGCCAGCGGAAGCACCTCCCAGGCCGCCAACGTGATCGAGGCGGCAGAAGCCGGAACCTCCCTGTTTCTCATTGATGAAGATACTTCCGCCACCAATTTCATGATCCGTGACGAACTGATGCAGCGGGTGGTAGCCGATTCCGAAGAGCCTATCACTCCCTTTATCAGCCGGGTGCGGGAGCTTTTTGAACAGGCGGGGATCTCATCGATCATCGTGGCCGGCAGTTCCGGATCCTATTTTCATCCGGCGGATGTGGTCATTCAGATGAAAGAATATCTTCCATACGATATTACTGCCCGGGCAAAAAAAGAGGCGGCGGCCTATCCGGAGGTTGCTGCGGCTTCCTCCCCCTTCCATCTCCCGGACTTTCGCAGAATTCCCAAACCTATGGGCAGCCTTCGCGGACAGGAGCGCACCAAGATCAAAGTTTTGGGAAAAGAGGGTATCCAGATCAACCGTTCTGTCACAGACCTGCGCTATCTGGAGCAGCTGGCTGATCCGGAACAGCTGACTGCCCTGGCATATATCCTCAACTACAGTGTCCGGCACCTGATGGACGGCCGGCGGACGCTGGGGGAGATCGCGGATGCCCTGGAACGCAAAATAGACAAGGAAGGGCTTTCCGCCCTGGCAGACGCTTCCTACCTGCCGGCAGATCTTAGCAGGCCCCGGCGCCAGGAAATTTTCGCCTGCCTGAACCGCTGCAGAGAACTTTCTTTTACATTTTTCTAAAAAACTCTGCACGCTCCTGTTGCAGTCTCCCTTCAGATTAGCTATAATACAAGTAAAATTTACTAAAAGGACGGATGCAGCATGGCTACCTTAAAAGAATTGGCCGAATACACGGGTTTTTCCATTACCACAATCTCCCGTGTTCTGAATAACGACCCTACCATGAATGTCAGCGACACTACCCGGTCCGTCATTTTGGAGGCTGCGGGAAAACTCCACTACCGGACTTCCAGAGCAGCTTCCAGAAGCCGGGCCGGAAGGGGACGCCAGCTGAAAATCGGGCTGGCAGAAATGCTTTCTCCCCTGGAACAGCTGGAAGATCCCTACTATATGTATCTGAAAAATTATTCTCTGCAGCATTTCGCGGACGCCGGGTGCGCTGTAATTCCCCTTATCTGGGATCAGAGCGCCTACCTGCCCTCCAGCTCCGAAAAACTGGACGGTATTCTGGCCATCGGAATATTCTCTGACGCCCAGACTAACAGTCTCGCCAGTCTCTCTTCCAGTGTGATATTTCTGGACTCCGCTCCGGATGAGCTGCGTTTTGACTCCGTGGTGCTGAATTTTCAGCTGGGAGTGGAGCAGGCGGTGGACTATCTCATCGCCCACGGTCACCGGGAAATCGGCTTTCTGGGGCCCTGCCGCAAACTGGATCAGAAAAAGCGCCCCGCTCCGGAAGTCCGCCGGGAATTTTTTATCCAGTCCATGAAGGAACGGGGACTATTCCGCAGCGAATATATGCTGGACGCCTCTCCAATGACTTCCGCCGCTTCAAGAAAATATCTGACCCAACGCCTGGCTCAGGGGGGCCCCATGCCCACAGCGATCCTTGCGGCCAATGAGGAGGCGGCCATCGGCGCCGCCGGCGCTCTGCGGTCCAGCGGCCTCTCCATTCCCAAGGATCTTTCTATTATCAGTTTCAACGATACCCCGCTGTCCGCCCTGACAGATCCGCCTCTCACCAGCATCAGCAGCCATGTGGACGCCATGAGCGCCACCGCGATTCATATGCTGCTGCAGCGCATCAGCGGACAGGCGCCGGAAATTCCACTGAAGGTCATGGTTCCCCCCACATTGATTGTGCGGGAAAGTGTCAGAACCTTTTAGCAGTGCGGCAGTTAAAACTTCCACAAAAAGAGGTAAGGTTTTTTGTCAATATTTTTTACTAAAACACATTGATCTTTTACTAAAATCCTGCTACTCTTAATCCAGCAACTCTCACAGCTTTTCCCAGTAAGCCGGAGAGAACCTCAACATTATTTTATGGAAAGGATGGGACATCCATATGAAAAGACAGGAAGATCTGGAAATTATGCTTCAGAACGGCGGCCTTGACATCCGTCTGAAAGAGATCTGCGGAGGCAGCCGGGAACAGCTTCTTTTCCGCCGGGAGCGGCTGCTGTCACTGATTCACACCTTCGCTTCCATCTACGGAAACGGACGCAGCCTGGGACTTTATTCCGCGCCCGGCAGAACGGAAATGGGAGGAAATCATACGGATCACCAGCATGGCAGGGTTCTGGCGGCTGCCATTGATCTGGATATGGTTTCCTGCGCGTCCAAAAATGACTCTTCGGTAATCCGGGTCACCTCGGACGGATACCCGGAAATCCGCGTGGATCTTTCAAATCTGAATCCTGTGAAAAAGGAATCCGGCACCACAGCGGCATTGATCCGGGGCATCGCCTCCCGGCTCAGCGAAATGGGATATTCCGTGTCCGGTTTCGACGCCTGCGTTACTTCCCAGGTTCTGGGAGGTTCAGGACTCTCTTCCTCTGCCGCTTTTGAAGTTCTCATGGGCGTGATTATGAATGATCTGTTCTGCGGCGGAGAACTGACCGCGGTTCAGATCGCTCAGATCGGCCAGTATTCTGAGAATGTATTTTTCGGAAAACCCTGCGGCCTCATGGATCAGCTGGCCAGTTCTGTGGGCGGCATCACAGCCATTGATTTTAACGACCCGGAAACTCCGGAAGTGGAAAAGCTGGAATGTTCTCTGGAAGATTACGGATATGCCCTCTGCATCATCGATTCCGGAGCGGATCACGCAGATCTTACGGATGAGTACGCCTCGATCCCCGGAGAAATGGGACAGGTGGCCGCTTTCTTCGGCAAAAAAGTGCTGCGCCAGGTAGCCTTTGAAGAATTCTGGAGCCAGATCCCGGCGCTCCGTGAAAAGGCCGGAGACCGGGCAGTACTGCGGGCTCTGCACTTCTACAGCGACAATGATCTGGTGGTTCAGCAGAAAGCCTTGCTGCAGGCCGGAAACTTTGAGGGCTTTCTGTCTCTGGTGAATCAGTCCGGACATTCCTCTGCGGAATGCCTGCAGAATATTTTCTGCTGCTCCACCCCGGACGCCCAGGCGGTCTCCCTTACCATCGCCGCCGCCCGCCGGATTCTGAAGGGCAGAGGAGCTGTGCGGGTTCATGGCGGAGGATTTGCCGGTACGGTTCAGGCCTATGTGCCTCTGGATCAGAAGGAAGAATTCCGCGGCAAAATGGAGGCAATTCTGGGAGAAGGACGCTGTCATTTTCTGAACATCCGGCCCGGCGGCGGCACGGTCATCGCCTGAGCCTGAATAAAGGAGGTATGCTGCTATGATTGACAGAGCAATCGCGGATCTGATCCGCTATGCGGAAGAAAAAAAACTGATCGCCCCGGAAGACCGCGCCTGGGCCCTTAACTCCCTGCTGGAAGTTTTGAAGCTGGACAGCTGGACGGATCCCGGCGTCTCGGAAGAACCGGTGCATCTGCCGGCAGTTTTGGATGAAATTCTGGACGATGCCGCGGCCAGAGGCGTTCTGGAACAGAATTCTGTCGTTTACCGGGATCTTCTGGACACCTCCCTCATGGGACGTCTGACTCCTCCCCCCAGGGAAGTCATTGCCAGATTCCGGTCCCTTTATAAAGAAAGCCCTAAAAAAGCTACCGACTGGTATTACGAGTTCAGCCAGGATACCAACTATATCCGCAGAGACCGCATCGCCCGGGACATGCGCTGGAAAGCGGAAACTCCCTATGGAGAGATGGATATCACGATTAATCTTTCCAAGCCGGAAAAGGATCCCAAGGCCATTGCGGCGGCCAGAAACATGCCTGCTTCCCTCTATCCCCGATGCCAGCTCTGCCGGGAAAATGAAGGGTACGCAGGCAGAGTCAACCACCCGGCCAGACAGAATCACCGGATAATCCCCATAACGATTGACGGAAAGCCCTGGTTTCTGCAGTATTCTCCTTATGTATACTATCAGGAGCACTGCATCGTCTTTAATTCCGAACATACGCCTATGAAGATCGACCACTCCTGCTTCTGCAAAATGCTGGATTTCATCGGACAGTTTCCTCATTACTTTGTAGGCTCCAATGCGGATCTTCCCATTGTGGGGGGGTCTATCCTGGCCCACGACCATTTCCAGGGAGGCGGATATACCTTTGCCATGGCCAAAGCCCCCATAGATCAGCCTCTTACCTTCCGGGATTTTCCGGAAGTCCGGGCAGGCATTGTGAAATGGCCTATGTCTGTCCTTCGCCTGCAGTGTCCGGATCCTGAAATTCTGATCCGCCTGGCAGATAAGATTCTTAACGCCTGGAGATCCTACACAGATGAAAGCGCCATGATTCTGGCCGAAACAGAAGGGACTCCCCACAATACCATCACTCCCATTGCCCGGAAAAGAGGAGAGGATTTTGAGTTGGATCTGGTGCTGCGCAACAATCTGACCACACCGGAACATCCTCTGGGACTTTATCATCCTCACGCGGAGCTGCATCACATTAAAAAGGAAAACATCGGCCTGATCGAAGTCATGGGACTGGCTGTGCTTCCCGCCCGTCTGAAAACAGAGCTGGCGGAGGTTTCCCGCTGTCTCCTGTCCGGAGAAGATCTGAGAGCCAATGCCCTGACCGCTTCCCATGCCGACTGGGCCCAGGAGATTGCCGCCCGGCGTTCTCTTACTTCCGAAAATATAATGTCCGTTCTGCAGGAAGAGGTTGGAAAGGTATTTTCCAAAGTTCTGGAACATGCCGGCGTATACAAAAACAGAGAAGATTTTCTCAGATTTGTCCGCGCGGCAGGGGGCGATATCTGAGAGAGTCCTGCCGGTTTCATATAAAAAATCCCCTGCGGGCAGCCGAAGATACCGGCCGGCCCGCAGGGGATTTTTGCAAATCAGCTTTTTGAATCTCTGCGGCGTGTATCCGCGGGATCCGGCAGGAAAGGATACAGTTCCTCGTAAGCTTCCTGTTCCTCCCTGTCTCTTGGAAGTGCCGGGATCAGCCCGGTGCACTCCTGGGCTGAACAGGCATAAAAACTTTCCTCTGACTCCTTGCTTTCCGTTTTCCGCATATCATTCCTCCTTACCGGAGAAATTATGCCCGGAACGGATTCTTTTATACCTTCTGTTCTAAAAGATCGGCAAACAGCGGGGTTTGATAAACCCCTGCTCCCGTCAGTGCCCGAAATGCCTCTGCCACGGTCTTTCGGTCTTCCTGATAGGTAACTCCAAACCACTTGTCTGCGGTCTCCAGCACTTTCACCTCCGCCTGTCCGTTCTGAATCAGCTCATCAATAAAAATCGGAAGGAGATATTCTCCCTTTAACTCATTGCCGGAAAGGCGGGCGAAAAAGTCCAAAAAGCCTTTTTCCAGCAGCGGCAGAAATTCCGGAGTAAGCCCCCACATATTCATAGATACATGGCTGTCCGGGTTCAGCGGACAAAGCACTCCGTCCCTCTCACAGGCAGCCCCTTCTTCTGTGCGGAGGATTCCTCCGGTCTCCTCCACTCCCGTCAGATACCCTTCTTCATTTACACGGCAGATTCCCCGGGTCACAGCTCCATTGTCGCTGAGAGTATTTTTCAGAACGAATCCGGCCATACAGAAATTCATGTTCTTCTTCCGGCTCTCTGTTACCAGAAATTCATGGATTTTTACATAGGCTTCTTTTCCATAATAATCGTCCGCGTTAATCACCGCGAAGGGTTCCCGGATCAGATCTTTGCAGGCCAGCACCGCCTGCCCTGTCCCCCAGGGCTTTGTTCTTCCCTGAGGAAATTCCACCCCCTCCGGAAGATCATGGAGATCCTGAAAGGCGTATCCGATTTCTACCTGGAGCTTTTCGCACAGCTCCTCCATGCGGTTTCCGATCACTTCCCGAAAATCCTTTTCAATATCCCGGCGGATAATAAAAATAATCTTATTAAAACCTGCTTCCACCGCGTCATGGATGGAGTAATCCATAATAATCTCTCCCGCCGGTCCTACCCCAGCCAGCTGTTTGATCCCTCCACCAAAACGGGAACCGATCCCCGCAGCCATGATCACCAGCGCTGTCTTCATATTTATACTTCCTCCCATCAGATAAATTCTTGTGGCTCCATCATACCATTTCTGCGCGATTCCGTCAAAGAAAAAAGCGGACGCCGTTCACATCCGCCATTTCTCCAGGTCTACTTTATGATTCTTTACAGGAATCCCCTCCGCCTCCAGCAGCCGCTCCTGGGTTCCCGGTTTCCCGAAAGTCCCTGCAGGCGCCAGCTTTCCGCTTCCGGAAATCACCCGGTAGCAGGGACATTCCAGCTCCCGGGGACAGTTCCGCATAAGGCTTCCCACCGCCCGGGCAGCTCCCGGCTGTCCCGCCAGAGCGGCAATCTGGCCGTAGGTAGCCACCCTTCCCGCCGGAATGTTCCGCACCGCCCGGTACACATTCGCGGCAAAAGCGGAAAATTTCCGGCTCTTCTTTATCCCTGCCACCAATTCATAGCTTCCGGCAGCCATCTTCCGGAGCTCCCCATTGGGAACGGAGCCGTCCAGGATTACACTGCTCCAGTGTTCTTTGTTCATGTGGTAGGCAGGCAGAACAGAGGGGTACGCGTCCCGCCAGAGATCCCTCCATTCCGGATCCATTTTCAGATTGATCCAGATCTGTCCGTCCTTCTGAAATACAAAGGCAAAAAATTTCCGCTTCCGCGCCAGCCCCACTGCGTCCCAGTTAGGATCATGGTAGGGCTGTTCCCGAAAGGTTCCGGGAAAGGCGAGGCACAGTTCCAGAGCGGCCTCTCTGGTACGTATGGGATTCTCCCGCGGCTCTATCCGCTTTTGATTCTGCTCCTTCAATGATCTGCCTCCTCTATTTGTGATATGGCTCTCCGTGCAGAATCCGGTATCCCCGGTAAATCTGTTCCAGCAGCATCATGCGCATCAGCTGGTGGGGAAAGGTAAGCTCTGAAAAGCTCCAGAGAAAATCCGCCCTTCGCAGCACTGCCTCCGACAGCCCGAGGGAACCGCCGATGACAAAGACCACATGGCTGACGCCCCGGTTTCCCAGATCCGCGATTCTGGCGGCCAAGCCCGGGGAGTCCAGCATTTTCCCCTGTATCGCCAGGGCAATCACATAAGAAGAATCCGGGATGCCCCGGAGGAGCCGAAGCCCCTCCGTATCCCGGATCTTTTCTTCCTCTGCTGCCGAAGCGCCGTCAGGAGTTTTCTCGTCCGCCGTTTCGTACCATTCCAGCCGGCAGTAGCGGCCAAGGCGCTTGGCGTACTCCTGAATTCCATCCCGAAGATATTTCTCCTTGATTTTTCCGACACACGCAACTGTTATTTTCATAAGATTATTTCTTTCCCATAATGAATTCGTGGATGCCCTTGGCCGCGGATTTTCCTGCGCCCATGGCCAGAATCACCGTAGCGGCTCCCGTCACGGCGTCTCCGCCGGCAAATACGCCTTCCTTGGAGGTCTGGCCCGTTTCCTCGTCCGCCACAATGCATTTCCTGCGGTTGGTATCCAGGCCGATGGTGGTGGAGGAGATCAGCGGATTGGGAGAAGTTCCCAGGGACATAATCACTGTGTCCACTTCCAGTTCAAATTCGGAACCGGGGATCTCCACCGGTCTTCTTCTGCCGGAGGCATCCGGCTCACCCAGCTCCATGCGGATGCAGCGCATCCCCTTGACCCAGCCGTTTTCATCTACCAGGATCTCCGTGGGATTGCAGAGAAGGTGGAACTGAATGCCCTCTTCCTTCGCGTGGTGTACCTCTTCCTTACGGGCGGGAAGTTCCTCCTCGCCCCGGCGGTATACAATATATACCTCCGCTCCCAGGCGGAGAGCCGTCCTGGCAGCGTCCATAGCTACATTGCCGCCGCCTACCACGGCTACTTTTTTGCCGTGATGGATGGGAGTCATATAGTCGTCACGGAAAGCCTTCATCAGGTTGTTTCTGGTCAGAAACTCATTGGCGGAGAAGACGCCGTTGGCATTTTCTCCGGGAATCCCCATAAACATGGGAAGTCCCGCGCCGGAACCGATAAAGACCGCCTCAAAACCTTCTTCCTTCAGCAGCTCATCGATAGTTACAGACTTGCCGATAATCACGTTCGTCTCAATCTTCACACCCAGAGATTTTACATTCTCGATCTCCGCGGCCACTACCTTGTCCTTGGGGAGACGGAACTCGGGAATGCCGTAGCTCAGTACGCCGCCGGCTTTGTGCAGAGCCTCGAAAATCGTCACATCGTATCCCAGTTTGGCCAGATCTCCGGCGCAGGTAAGTCCCGCAGGCCCGGAACCGATCACCGCCACCTTATGGCCGTTCTTTTCAGCCGCGGGGGCAGGCTTAATACCGTTCTCTCTGGCCCAGTCGGCCACAAAACGCTCCAGCTTGCCGATGGATACCGGCTCTCCCTTGATCCCCCGGATGCACTTTCCCTCGCACTGACTCTCCTGGGGGCAGACCCGGCCGCAGATCGCCGGCAGGGCGCTGGATTTGCTGATAATCTGATAGGCTTCCTCAAAATTTCCTTCCTTCACCGCGCCGATAAAATCGGGGATATCAATATTAACCGGACAGCCGGTGACGCACTTGGCATTCTTGCAGTGAATGCAGCGGCTGGCCTCCTCCACGGCTTCTTCCTTATTATATCCATAGCAAACTTCTTCAAAATTGGTAGCGCGGACCTTGGGATCCTGCTCTCTCACCGGAACTTTTTTCAATACATCTGCCATCACTTATCACCTCCGCAATGTCCGCATCCGCCGTGATGCGTGTCGCCTTCCTGCTCTCTGAGGATGGCCCGGCCTTCCTCTGTCTTGTACATTTTCTGCCGCTCCATAGCCAGGTCAAAATCCACCAGATGGCCGTCAAACTCCGGACCGTCCACACAGGCAAATTTCACTTCTCCTCCCACGTTGAGCCGGCAGGCGCCGCACATACCGGTGCCGTCCACCATAATGGGATTCATGCTGACAATGGTGGGAATCCCCAATTCCTTGGTAAGCTTACACACAAATTTCATCATAATCATGGGACCGATGGCCACGCACTGATCGTATTTCTTTCCCTCTGCCACCAGATCCTGAATGGCCTGGGTCACCATACCCTTTCTCTGATAAGAACCGTCATCTGTGGTCACATAGAGATTGCAGACCGCGTTAAATTCATCCTCCAGGATCACCAGATCCTTTGTCTTGGCTCCGATAATAGCGTCTGCCTGAATGCCGCGTTCATGAAGCCATTTTACCTGGGGATACACAGGTGCCGTTCCCACACCGCCTGCTACGAACAGGATTTTTTTCTTTTTCAGTTCTTCCACATCCTCATGGACAAACTCAGAAGGCTGTCCCAGAGGGCCCACAAAATCTTCAAAGGCATCTCCTGTCTGCAGCTTTGCCATCTCCATGGTGGAAGCCCCTACCGGCTGGAAGACAATGGTAATCGTGCCGGCCTCTCTGTCATAATCGCAGATTGTCAGAGGAATACGCTCTCCTTCCTCATTCATCTTGGCGATGATGAACTGTCCCGGCTGGCAGTGCTTTGCCACCCATGGCGCCTCTACAACCATACGGTAGATGTTGGCCGCCAGCTTGTCTGCTTTTAAAATCTTGTACATGGTATCCTCCTCACTCCTTTTTGTATTTTCACGCATCCGCCCGGAAAAGTCCTCCTGTCCTTTTCCGCTTCGCGCGCATACCCATCCTGCTCTATGCTTCCTATTGTATCATCTTTTTCTAAATCAGTCACCTGTTTCCTGAATTTCTCCCGGGGATGTTCCTGAATTTCCTCCCTCCGGTTCTTCCGTGGGTTCCGGGCTTTCGGTGGGCTCCGGCTCCTCCGTGGGGGTTGCTTCCGGCGTGACGGAGGGAGTGGCGGGAACCGGCGTGGTGACTATCTGGCCCCGGGAAGGTTCTCTGGTAGGCTCCGGCGTAGGAGTGGTCACCTGAGAGCCTGTCGCGGAACGATCCATAACATAGACGGCAGATCCGGAATGCGTGACGCGCCCGCTGTCGTTGATTGCTGCCGCGTAAAAAGTATGGGTTCCGTCCGGCATATTCACCGGTCCGGTATAACGGCTGCTGCTGGTATCCGGCCGCTGGTCAAAAGCGTAATATACAGTTGTACCCGCCGGAACACGGACAGTAATTTTCTGGGCGCTGGCCGCCGTATAGCTTCCCGAAGCGGGGGTAATCTCCAGAGCTTTCTCCGTCAGATCAATGACATACTCCGCTTCCACCACCCGGGAACGGATATTCTGTCCGTTTACAGCCACGGCCTTCAGGATTGTGGTCCCTTCTTCCAGCTGAATGGCCTTGGAATAGCGCCGGCTGTCCTCTGAGGGTTCGCTCCCGTCTGTAGTATAATAAATATCCGCTTCCCCGCTGCAGGTGATCTCCACCGTCTTTTCCTCGTTATATGTACCGGCCGCCAGGCTGAAGGAAGGATCCCCGCAGATATAACTGCTGTATTTTTCCTTGATAGAAGTATTGCCGCAGGCATCCAGCAGTTCCTGGATTTTCTCCGGATGTCCCAGGTCACTGTAAACGCGGATCAGAATTCCGTAAGCCGCCTCGTAATTGGGATTGTCCCCGATCACCTGTTCCAGCACCTCCGCCGCCTTCCCGGTATCGCCAAGCTTATCCAGGATCTGCGCGTAGAGGGTCAGGGCTTCCGCGCTGTCTCCCTGGAGATCCAGAGCCTGTTCCACATAGGTAAGAGCTTCCTCGTAGCTGCTGTTGCTGTACGCTGTCTCCGCTTTTTGCATCTGAGACTCAAAACTTTCCGCGCCTTTCCCGCCAAATAGAAACAGAAGACAGAGAACCGCCGCTGCCGCGATTCCCGCTGTCACCAGCCCGATTATCAGGCGCTTCCTTTTTTTTGCCCTGCGGGCTTCCTCTTCCAGCCGGGCCTGCTCCTGCTCCTGGCGGATCCGCTCTTCCTCCTGCTCTTTGCGCTTCTGCTGCTCGTAAATCCTGCTTTCCATGGTTTCATAGTCCGGAACCAGCTGAACCTCCTGCCCGCATACCGGGCAGAATACTTCATCGTCGCTCATGGACGCACCGCACTGTGAACACTTCTTCATTTACGCTTCCTCCAGATAGTTTTCAAATTGTTCGATTGTCATCAGTATCTTCCTGGGCTTTGTCCCTTCCTCTTCCCCCACGACTCCTGCCCGGGCAAGCTGTTCCATAATTCTGGCCGCCCGGTTAAAGCCGATGCGGAAAGCCCGCTGCAGCATTCCGATTGACGCCTTGTCCTTTTCAATAATCAGGCGTCCCGCGTCGGCAAAATAGGCGTCCCTTTCTTCTCCCTGAGCGGGACCTGCCGCGGACTGCGCCGCCGTGTCATTTATCTTTTTCTCAATTTCCGGATCATAGGTCTGCTCGCCGGAACGCTCTGACAGGAACTCGACTACACGGACAATTTCCTCATCCGAGACAAAAGCCCCCTGTACCCTGGCGGGTTTCTGATATCCCTGGGGATAAAAGAGCATATCGCCCTTTCCCAGAAGCTTTTCCGCGCCGTTCATATCCAGAATTGTTCTGGAATCCACCCCGGAGGCCACGGACAGGGCGATTCGGGAAGGCATATTCGCCTTGATCAGTCCGGTGATAACATTGACTGAAGGCCTCTGGGTGGCAATGATCAGATGCAGCCCGGCAGCCCTTGCCAGCTGTGCAAGACGGCAGATGGCGTCCTCCACCTCGCCGGGGGCCACCATCATAAGATCCGCCAGCTCATCCACAATAATCACGATCTGGGGCAGTTCCCTCGGCCCCTCTTCTCCTTCCGGAATGGCGGCCCTGCGCACCTTCGCGTTATAGCCGGCCAGATCTCTCACATTGTACTCCGCGAATTTATTATACCGGTCTGTCATCTCTGACACCGCCCAATTCAGAGCGCCCGCGGCTTTTTTCGGATCCGTGACCACCGGTATGTAAAGATGCGGGATTCCATTGTACACGGAAAGCTCCACTACCTTTGGATCGATCATGATCAGCTTTACTTCCTCCGGCGTTGCCTTGTAAAGAATACTCATAATCAGCGTATTAATGCACACAGATTTTCCGGAACCGGTAGCCCCCGCAATGAGAAGGTGCGGCATCTTGGCAATATCCGAAATCACCGGCTGGCCGGCAATGTCCTTTCCCACCGCGAATGCCAGCTTAGAGGGAAAACGCCGGAAGGCCGGACTTTCCAGCAGACTGCGGAGCAGCACGGAGCTGTTGGTCTTGTTTGGCACTTCAATTCCCACCGCCGCCTTGCCCGGAATGGGAGCTTCAATCCGAATGTCCGCCGCCGCGAGATTTAATTTGATATCATCCGCCAGGCTGACGATTCTGCTTACCTTCACTCCCTGCTCCGGCTGCAGTTCATACCTGGTTACGGTAGGGCCGCAGCTGACGTTGGTCACCGTCACATCCACGCCGAAATTGTGAAGCGTCTGCTGAAGTTTTCTGGCTGTCTCCCTAAGCTGGGAATCGGAATCTCCGGAATGCCGGCTGTTTCCCTTCTTCAGCAGAGAAAGGGGCGGCATTTCGTAACCGCGGTATTTTTTTTCGTGGGTGGAAGAAATTTCCTCCCGGATATCTCTGATCCCCGCTTCGATCTCCGCCCGCGAGGACTTGGGGGGCTTTTTCCCTCTGACCGGATCCTGCTCCTCCCCTGCGGCTTCCGGAAGCTTTTCCTCCCGGGGCGCGGACGGCTCTTCTCCCTGGACGGCCTCCTCCGGCTGACTGTCGTTTCTTTCAATGATAAAATCCGGAATGCTCTGCTGGGAAAACTCGCTGTTTTTGGATATTTCTTCCAGTTCTCTCTCTGTTTTTTGCTTTTTCATCTGTTTTTCCCGGGCCTCTGCCGCCAGCCTTCTCTTCTGCCGCCGGTCTTCTCGCTGCAGGGAGGCCTGGGTTCTGTATTCCCTGGCCGCCGTGTGGACTTTTTCTCCCTTTTCCCTCGCTTTGGAAAGCAGAGGCGTCTGAGTCATAATGATGGCGAAAATCGCCAGCGCCGCCAGGATCACCACATAAGCCCCGGCTGTACCGAAGGCACGCCCTGTGAGCTGTACAAGGCCGCCGCCGATGAGCCCGCCGCCCAGCCGGTCTCCGCCGCTGTCAAGAAAGAGGCTGCGGATATCAGATACCGGGCTGTATCCCATGGTCAGCAGGTGAAAAAAAGCGCAGGCAAAGAAAAAAACGCCGGCTCCTCCCGCTGTTTTCCTGACAGCCAGATGATTTTTCCGGTTGGCCGTCAAAAACGCTCCGCTCAAAAACAACAGAACCGGAAAAATATATTCCAGACTTCCGAATAAACCGAAAAAGAAAAAGCTGAGCCACCGGCCCGCGGTTCCCGCCAGCCCGAAATTTCCCAGGAGCAGCAGGACCGACACAGCCAGCAGAAGCAGAAGCAGAATATCCGAACGCAGGCCGTCTTCCCCGCGGCGTCCCTTTCTTCTCTTTTTCTGTGCCATAAATCACTCCACCTTAATCAATATGTTCTGACGCCCCAGGGCGTTTCAATGCCAGAAAAGCCTTCGCAGGCGGAAGGCTTTTTCTGTCAATACAGATAACCGATGATTGATAAAATGCCTATCACCAGGCAGTAACCGGCGAAAAACCGATTTCTTTTCACATTCAGCAGTTTCAGCGCAATACGGATTACAAAAAAACCCACTGCCGCGGAAACCAGCATTCCCACCGCGCAGGGGAGTACCCCTACCGCCGCCGCTTCCCCTGCCTGGTATCTCCCAGCTTCCAGGATCAGCGCCCCGATCACCGTGGGAACCGATAAAACGAAAGCATATTTCAGAGCGAATTTTCTGGAAAATCCGCTGAGGAATCCGGACGACAGGGCCATAGCCAGTCTGGAATTTCCCGGAAAAGCGCCGAATCCCTGAAACGCTCCCACAAGAACAGCGTCCAGAATCTTTGCGTCTCTCGGACCTTTATCCGCGTACCGCATGAAAGAAGACACAAAAAGAAGCAGAGCCGTTACAAACAGTCCCAGTCCCGATGCCAGAAGATTTCCCGCCAGCATTTCCACAATAGGAGAAACCAGAAACGCCACCAAAATGGTTGGAATCAGAGAGATCAGAATCAGGGCGGTGAATTTTCGGTATCCGTTTGAAAGAATCTTTATGTATCTGCGCCCTTCCGGCTGTTTGTGCTCCGCTATATAAATTTTCAGGTTTGTAACCGCATCGGCCAAAATCCCAATGGTTTCCGCGATGATCCTCAGAATGTCTTTATAAAACACCGAAAGAACCGCAACCAAAGTGCCCAGATGCAACATAATCATAAACATAAGGCTTGTGGCGCCTTCCGCTCCCAGAAGTTTCCCCACAAGCGTCAGATGTCCTGTACTGCTGACAGGGAAAAACTCCGTAACCCCCTGCACCAGTCCCAGAAGCGCCGCCTGTAAAACATTCATATTTTTTCATCCCCGTTTGTATATAATACTGCCCCTCGTCTATTACATGACGCTTTATTATATCATGAATCCACAGGCAAAACAATGGCAAGGTTTTAAAATCTCTCCCCGGATCTTTTCATCTCTTTATGAATTGTGACTGCGCAGGCACGGGGAACAGGGAAAACTCCCGGTCCCCCTTTGACCGAAGCCGCCTACTTTTTCTCTTTCATCAATTCTCTGAGTTTTTTCAATGCCGGGGCGATGCCCCCCACCTCATCGATGAGGCCCTCCGCCACGGCCTCCCGGCCGTCCAGCATGGTGCCCACATCTTTTACCAGCATCCGGGTGTCCAGCATCAGTTCCTCCATCCTCTCCGCGCTCATGTGGGAATGGGAGGCTACAAACTCTGTGATTCGATCCTGGGTTTTTTCCATATTGCGGTAGGACTGAGCCACCCCGATAAACAGGCCGCTCTGCCTTACCGGATGGATGACCATGGTGGCGCTGGGCACGATAAAAGAGTAATCCGCCGAAACCGCCAGGGGAACACCGATGGAATGCCCGCCGCCCAGCACCAGAGACACAGTGGGCTTGCTCATAGAGGAGATCATCTCCGCAATGGCAAGCCCTGCTTCTACATCGCCGCCCACAGTATTCAGAAGGATCAGGATTCCTCGAATGGAGTCGTCATCCTCCGCCCTGGCCAGATTCGGGAGAATGTGCTCATAACGGGTGGCTTTGGACCGCTCCGCCAGGGCTTCATGCCCCTCCACTTCTCCGATAATGGACAGAAGATAAATCTGGCTTTTTGTAGCGACAATCGTTTCATTTTCCTTTTTTTCCTGGGACTCCATGCTGCGCACTCCTTTTTTTCAGTAGTATGCGCAGAATCCCGGCGGATTATTCTTCCAGATTGGTGTAAACATACTGGACGTCATCATTGTCATCCAGCAGATCCAGGGTTCTCTGAAGATTTTTCAGAACAGCTTCATCCGTGACAGCCACATAATTCTGGGGAATCATTGTCACATCCGCCTCGGCCATGGGAATACCGGCCTGCTCCAGGGCTTCCCGCACCTTGGAAAACTCATCGGGGTCCGTGATCACCTGGTAGCAGTCTTCCTCTTCGCTGAAATCCTCCGCGCCTGCGTCCAAAGCGGTCATCATCAGGTCGTCCGCGTCCATGGAGCACTCTTCCTTCGAAATAATGATCTGGCCTTTCTTGTCAAACATAAAGGAGACGCATCCGGGCGTACCGATGCTTCCCTGGCCTTTGGTAAAAGCGCTTCTCACATCGGCGGCCGTGCGGTTCTTGTTGTCGGTCAGAGTTTCCACAATAATGGCAATGCCTCCGGGACCGTATCCTTCATATGTAATTCTCTCGTAGTTGTCCGCGTTGGAATCTCCGGCGGCTTTTTTGATGCCCCTTTCGATGGTGTCATTGGGCATGTTGTTTGCTTTTGCTTTTGCGATGACATCCCTGAGCTTGCTGTTGTTGGCAGGATCCGGGCCGCCCTCTTTTACGGCAATCACGATCTCACGGCCGATAATCGTAAAAATTTTTCCTTTTTTCGCGTCGTTCTTTTCTTTCTTATGCTTAATATTGGCAAATTTTGAATGTCCGGACATCTTCTTCTCTCCTCATTTTTCTTGTGGTAATAAGCCGCTCTTTTCTTTTCCCGGCGGCATCATCTATCAAAATATAGCACTGTTTCCGTTTTTCGTCAAGACAGCGGACTGCGCTCCCGATTATGTAGGCAGTTCCAGGCTGATCTTCAGGGCCTCGTTGACCTGGGCCAGCAGATCCGGCCGCAGATGGCAGATCTTGTCCTTCAGCCTCCTCTTGTCAATAGTGCGGATCTGTTCCAGCAGGATCACGGAATCCCTGACAATGCTGTAGGCGGAAGCGTCTATCTCAATGTGCGTGGGCAGCTTCGCCTTGTTCATCTTAGATGTAATAGCGGCGCAGATCACCGTGGGGCTGTGCTTGTTTCCGATATCATTCTGAATAATAAGCACCGGACGGATGCCGCCCTGCTCGCTTCCCACCACCGGCCTCAGATCCGCGTAAAAAACATCTCCTCTTTTTATGACCAAGTTCTGTCACACTCCGATTCTAAAAATTTCAGATTCCCGGCGGAATCTGTTTTCAGTATTTCCATTTTTATCGGAGGTATACAGAAGGGAGTTTCCTATTACAGAAATTCTCCGATCTCATCCAGAAGATCCCCGGCATTCACGGAGGCTTCCGACCGCTTTCCCGCGGCCTGTCTGCCGCAGAGGCCGTGGACATAGGCTGCCAGAGCCGCCGCGGGAACAGGAAGCTCACGATCCTGGGCCAGCAGCCCCGCCGTGATTCCCGCCAGCACGTCCCCGGATCCGGCTGTAGCCAGAGCGCTGGTGCCGCTCTCCGTTATCCAGCAGATTCCATCTGGAGTGCAGGTGACGCTCCTGGCGTCTTTCAGATGGCAGATTATTCTCCGCCGGGCCGCGAACGCCCGGGCTGTCTCCAGAGGACGCGCTTTAATCTCCGCCGGAGACAAGCCGGTAAGACGGCTCATCTCTCCTATATGCGGAGTGATGGTACAGGGAAAATTGATTTCGTTCCAGAGAGCCTCATCCCCTGCCATAAGATTCAGCGCGTCCGCGTCTATGACACAGGGCAGATGATTCCGTTTCAGAAAACTGCGGAGCAGATTTCCGGAAAAGGCAGAAACACCCAGGCCCGGCCCGATGAGCACCGCGTCCGCCCAGGAAAGCATGGCTGACAGCCTGTCCGCCTCCGGCTCTGCTTCATTCTCCTCCCAGGTTTCTATCAAAGCTTCCGGCAGCAGCACAGACATCGCTGTTCTGTTTCGTTCTGAAGTAAAGACCTTTACCATCCCGATGCCTGTCCGCAGAGCCGCCCTGGCGGACAGAGCCGCTGCTCCGCAGATGGTTCCGCAGCCGGCAATGACAAGCACTTTGCGAAAAGTCCCTTTGTTCCCTGCCGGATCCCGTCCGGGCAGCCGTTTCAGGTCCCTCTCTTCCAGACAATAGATTGTCTCCCTGTCTTCTGCCTCTCTGGCATAAATGCCGATCTTTTTCACCACAACGGTTCCGGCCAGAGCAGCTCCAGGATACAGAAGATGCCCCGGCTTCCGGTAAGCGAAGGTGACCGTCAGATCCGCCCGCACTGCCGTCCCCAGAATCTCTCCTGTATCGCTGTCAACGCCGGAGGGGATATCTATGGCAAGCACCTTGCTTCCGCTGCGGTTGATCTGTTCCACGGTCTCCGCGAAAATTCCCCTGACCGGCCGGGACAATCCTACGCCGAAGACGGCGTCTATGATAACAGTATATTCACCCTTTTCAAAACTATTGACGAAAGTTACCGGGTATTTTTCTGCTATTTTCAGCTGGCTGCGCATCTGTTCGCTGTATTTCTCCGGGTTTCCAGCCAAATAAACAAAAACTTTATATCCCCGTTCCGCCAGAAGCCGGGCCGCGGCCGCCCCGTCGCCCCCGTTGTTTCCCGTTCCGCAAACCACCAGAATCCTGTCCAGATCCCACCCGGTGTCTTCCAGGACGTCCGCGGCGGACAGAGCCGCCCTTTCCATCAGCACCATAGCAGGCAGCCCGTCCGCGGCTGTCTCCCGGTCCGCCTGCTGCATCTGACAGGCTGTTAAAATTCTTTCCATGGCTTCTCCTTTCAAGAAGGCCGCTGCGGAGAAGGATTCCTCCACCGCAGCGGCCTTTGTGTTTTATTTCTTTTTCTTGGCTTCCTCATAACTGGTGAGATTATAGGACAGCCGCATAAGACTCTCTGAGAGATGCACATTTTCCACGATCACATCCTTTGGCAGACAAAGGTTCAGATCTGTCAGCGCGAAATTCCAGATAGCCCGGATCCCGTTTTGGACCAGCAGCTCAGCCATCTCTGTAGCCCTTGACTTGGGAAGTGTCAAAGTAGCGATCTCCACCTGATTCTCCTTGATAAACTCCGGAAGCTCATCAATCATGCGGATGGGAATTCCCCGAACCGTAACCCCCTTCAGCACCGGATTGACATCAAACAGTCCCACGGTTTTAAATCCGCTCCGCTCAAAGGATGTATAATTGGCCAACGCCTGTCCCAGGTTTCCGGCTCCTATGATAATCATATTGTGTACACGGTCCAGCCCCAGGATCTTTCCGATCTCCTGGTGGAGATACCGGACGTTGTAGCCATATCCCTGCTGGCCGAAACCGCCGAAATTATTTAAATCCTGGCGGATCTGCGAGGCGGTGACTTTCATCCGCTCACTGAGTTCGCCGGAAGAGATCCGTTCCACGCCGTCCTCTAACAGTTCACCTAAATACCGGTAATATCTGGGAAGACGTTTGATAACCGCTTTAGAAATTACTTTCTTGCACAATGTATATTCCTCCCATCACGATCTATACAGGTTTATTATATCTGTTTGTTACAGAATTGTCAAAGATTTCTTAGGTTTTTCTTGTCTATTTTCCTTTTTTCTGTTAGTATTCAGCTTGTGGCGCGGTTTAACCGCCGATTCTGAAGGGCAGATTTTAGGGAGGTATGTTGCATGATACTTGCGTGTCAGAATCTGAAAAAGTCTTTTGTGGCCGCGGAGGTAATCCGGGAGGCCAGCTTCCATATAGAAGAACACGAGAAAGCGGCTCTTATCGGCATCAACGGAGCCGGAAAATCCACACTGCTGAAGATGATAATCGGGGAGCTGGCTCCGGATTCCGGTCAGGTGATCCTGGCCCGGGGAAAGGCCCTGGGTTACCTTGCTCAGCAGCAGGATGTTTCCGGAAACCAAACAATTTATGAAACCGTTCTTTCCGCCAAACAGCATATTCTGGATATGGAGCAGAAAATGCGGCTTCTGGAAAAGCAGATGAAAGCGGCTTCCAAAGAAGAGCTGGATGCGCTTATGGAATCCTATACCCGGCTGACCCACGCTTTTGAGATGGAAAACGGGTACGCCTGCCAGAGCGAGGTGGCGGGCGTTCTGAAGGGATTGGGGTTCGGGGAAGAAGAATTTTCCAAGCCTCTCTCCACTCTCTCCGGAGGGCAGAAAACCCGGGCCGCTCTGGGCCGGCTGCTGCTGACCAAACCGGACCTTCTCCTGCTGGACGAGCCCACCAACCATTTGGATATGGATTCCATCGCCTGGCTGGAAACGTATCTCTCCAATTATGAGGGAGCGGTACTCATCGTCAGCCATGACCGGTATTTTCTTGATAAAGTTGTAACAAAAGTTATCGAACTGGAAAACGGCACCGCTGCAGTATTTCAGGGAAATTACACCGCGTACAGCCAGAAAAAAGCCATAATCCGCCGGGCCGCCTACAACGCCTGGCTGAACCAGCAGCAGGAGATCCGCCACCAGGAGGAAGTCATCGCCAAGCTGAAGTCTTTCAACCGGGAGAAATCCATCAAGCGGGCGGAAAGCCGGGAAAAGATGCTGGACAAGATCGAGCGGATCGAAAAGCCGGCGGAAGTGAGGGCGGACATGCACCTGCATCTGACTCCCAGAGTTCAGAGCGGCAGCGATGTGCTCACGGTCCGGGATCTCTCCAAATCCTTCGGCAGCAACCACCTCTTCGCGGATCAGAATTTCGAGATCCACAGGGGGGAACGGGTGGCTGTTATCGGAAACAACGGCACCGGAAAAACAACCCTGCTGAAAATCCTCACAGGTATGGAAACGGCGGATACAGGTTCCTTTACCCTGGGCAGCCGGGTGCAGATCGGCTACTACGACCAGGAACATCAGGTGCTCCATCCGGACAAGACCGCCTTTGAGGAGATCTCCGACGCTTACCCGGCCATGACCAACACGGAGATCCGCAATCTGCTGGCTGCCTTCCTGTTTACCGGGGACGATGTGTTCAAGCAGGTAAAATCCTTAAGCGGCGGGGAGCAGGGACGGCTGTCTCTGGCCAAGCTGATGCTGTCCGAGGCCAACTTCCTGCTGCTGGACGAGCCTACCAACCATCTGGACATTACCTCCAAGGAGATCCTGGAGGAAGCCCTGCAGGAGTACACCGGCACCGTCCTCTATGTCAGCCATGACCGGTACTTTATCAACCAGACGGCCACCAGGATCCTGGATCTGTGCAACGGCACCTTTGTAAACTACATAGGCAATTACGACTATTATCTGGAAAAGAGGGAGGAACTCACCCGGGCCTACGCCCCGGAAAAAGAGCCGGCAAAAACTCCGGAAAGCGCCCCCTCCTCCGCCTCTCTGGACTGGGCCGCCCAGAAGGAGGAACAGGCCAGAAAACGCAAAAAAGAAAACGCCCTGAAAAAAGTGGAAGCCAGGATCGCGGAACTGGAACAGCGGGACCGGGAGATCGACGACGAATTCAATCTTCCCGAGACAGGGACCAACCTTCCCCGGTGCCAGGAGCTTTCCAGAGAAAAAGCAGCTGTCACAGAAGAACTGGAAGGACTTTACGAAGAATGGGAGAAGCTTGCGGAGTAATCCGCCGGCTTCCTTCTGAATCCGCTTTATCATTCTGCGGTCATTGGCAAGATTGTTTTTTCAAAAGTTCCTGAATTGCCGCCACATAATCTCCAGGTCTGCCTCCATACAGACGCTCCATCTGCACCTGAGATTCGATAAATTTCATTAATTTGGAATCTAAGATCTCATCATGGGCATCATTAAATTTCAGAGCATAATCCTGTATTTCTTTTGCTGTCTTAAAGGATTCGATTGCTTTTAAAAATTCAGCAATTCCGCCTGTACGGCTTTCAGCTGCAGACTCGCCCTGTACTTCAGCATGATGCGGGATAATTACCGTCTCATGGTCGATATAACGCTTAATTTTTACTTTTACACTTTTTAAAGGCAATTCTTCCGGCGGTATTGGAATTGATACAAAATCGCTGGTGCGTCTTCGGCTATTTTTCTGAAAGCCGCCAAAATAAATTTGCTTACACTCGATCGTATCCCCGAATAGGTTTTCAAAAATCAAATCTGTATCTAAATGCGTTATTGCATTTTCATTTATATCTTTCATTGACAGCGCGCAGCTTACTGCTGCGTCTTTTACACTCAGCAATACTTCCATAGGACGGATCGGTATAGATGGATTATAATTATAAACGTGCAAAGTGCTTATGGAATCTTTTTTCTCCGCAGCTTCGGCCATCTCGTTTATCTTTTCGATTTTTACTGCTGTCCCATTGCATATTACACCCATAATATCGTTTGAAAACGCCGTAAAATTAACCGTTACACCGATAATTGCGTTGGCTTCTAAATGAGCAGCCGTGTGTTTCAGACTTTCCAAAGCAATATTTTTGGCCTGATTCAGCTTTTTTGAATACAAAATACTGTTTCCACCGGAAAAATCCGCAGCTTTCGCTCCCTATGTACTGAGGAAACCTGTTCCCAAAGCGCTCTCTCCGGTACAGAAGCCTAAATACTCTTTAATTCTGTAACCCTCAAAATTATAACCCGATGTTAATAATAAAGAATCCATTTTTATATTCCTCCATTTACTGCATTCGAATATTCATCTTCTTTCATTTTTATCAGATATCCATATATAGTTTGATTTCCATAAATCGTATTTAAAGTATTGATATACCATTGATCCCCATACTGATAAAAAGTTATTCCGCCCATGTATGTTTGACTGTTATATATAAAACGCAGTAGTCAGACCACATATCCGCTCCGTATGTATGAGCATTTTTATTGTACTGCTTTTTGTCCTCGTTTTTCTACAAACAAATCCATTCCAAGAGTCTGAAGAAGCTGCAATGCCTTGCCGAATTCAGCCGTCGGCTTTCCACGCTCCAGTTCCGAGATAAAACTGACACTGAACCCGGTAAATTCCGACAGATACGCCTGTGTATAATGCAGTTCCTTTCTCCTGGCTCGGATTGCCTTTCCAAATGCAGCGGAATCTGTGATTTTCATACATACCTCTTTCTTCGTCGAAGGGCTAAATTTTTAGTGTCTATCCATAATTTTAGCCGTACGGCTTATTTTTCAGCCTGAAGATTTATTTTTAGCCGTACGGCTCAATTCTTATTCTGATTATAACGGATTTATACTCCGTTTACAAGAAAAGCCCCGCATCTTTTTCAGAAGCAGGGCTTTTCTCTATCTCTTTTTCGGATCGTCTCACAGACGGATTTTTACTTTAACAGCTCCTCCAGCTTCTCCCGGATAGCCAGGATGAAGTCCCGGCTGTTGAGTACCGTGGGATTCTGGATGGTAGTGATCAGCGCCAGATCCTTGGTCATCTTTCCGGACTCGATGGTGGCAAGGGTAGCCTCCTCCAGCTTGTCGGCAAAGGCGGACAGCTCCGGGATCTGATCCAGCTCGCCCCTCTTCCGCAGGGCGCCGGTCCAGGCAAAGATGGTGGCCACGGAGTTGGTGGAAGTCTCCTCCCCTTTCAGATGTTTGTAGTAATGGCGCTGTACGGTGCCGTGGGCGGCCTCGTACTCAAAGTATCCGTGAGGAGATACCAGCACGGAGGTCATCATGGCCAGTGATCCGAAGGCGGAGGAGACCATGTCGCTCATGACATCTCCGTCGTAGTTTTTGCAGGCCCAGATAAAGCCGCCCTCAGCCTTCATGATACGGGCGACCGCGTCGTCGATGAGGGTGTAGAAATAGGTAATGCCCGCGGCCTCAAATTTTTCTTTATATTCGTTCTCAAAGATCTCCGCGAAGATATCTTTAAACCGGTGATCGTATTTCTTGGAGATGGTGTCCTTGGTGGCGAACCAGAGATCCTGTTTGGTGTCCAGGGCGTACTCAAAGCAGCTTCTGGCGAAGCTCTCAATAGAATCATCCAGGTTGTGCTGTCCCTGCACCACGCCGCTGCCCTGGAAATCGTGAACCAGGATCCGGCTCTCCTCGGATCCGTCCGCAGGGGTGTACACCAGCTCTACCCTGCCGGCTGCCGGGATGGTCATCTCGGCGTTTTTGTATACATCTCCGTAGGCATGCCTTGCGATGGTGATGGGCTTCTTCCAGTTCTTTACGCAGGGCTCGATGCCTTTTACCACAATGGGAGCCCGGAACACCGTTCCGTCCAGCATGGCACGGATGGTGCCGTTGGGGCTCTTCCACATCTCATGAAGATTGTACTCCGTCATTCTGGCGGCGTTGGGGGTGATGGTGGCGCATTTCACCGCCACGCCGTACTTCTTGGTGGCGTTGGCAGCGTCCACGGTCACCTGATCGCCGGTGGCATCCCGGTGCTCCAGGCCCAGATCATAATATTCTGTATTCAGATCCACAAAAGGCAGCAGCAGTTCCTCCTTGATCATCTGCCACAGGATCCTTGTCATCTCGTCTCCGTCCATCTCCACCAGGGGAGTTTTCATGGTAATTTTCTGCATGGTTTCCTCCATTTACAAGTGATCTATCAGATTTTTCATTGTTTTGTCCGGGGTTTATTATACTATCCTCTCTAAAAAACTGTCAAGCCGGAATTCCCCCCAGCCCTGCAGGTTATGGGGATACCCCAGATCCGCGGCGCAATCCTTCAGGAGCATCTTGACCTCCACGTTGGTCAGCGTGGGGTCTTTTTCCAGAGCCAGGGCGATCGCCCCGGAAACCACCGGGGTGGACATGGAAGTTCCGCTTTTTCTGGCATAGCGCCTGCCGTCCCCTCCGGGAGCGCAGGAAAGGATCTCATATCCCGGCGTCACCAGATCCGGCTTGCAGACGCAGTCCCGGGTAGGCCCCCGGCCGGAGACCCCCTGACGTTCCACCAGCATATCCGAGGATCCCACGGTGATCACTTTCCGGCTGCTGCCCGGAGCGGTGACGCTGCCGGGTTCCGGCCCCATATTGCCTGCGGCGGTGACCACATGGAGACCGGCGTCCCAGAGTTTTTCCACTCCCCGGATCAGGGCCTCATGAAGCTCCGGATTCTGTTCCGTGGTGCCCACGGAAATATTGACGATCCGGATCCCGTATTTTTCCTGATTGACCAGAAGCCAGTCCATGGCCCGGAGCACATCCCGTTTCTGTCCGTTTCCCCGCCGGTCCAGCACCTTCAGGGCGATGATGCCGCTGCCGGGAGCCACGCCGCTCCATCCCCCGCCCCTGCCTCTTCCGCTGGCGGAGGCGATGCCCGCCGTGTGGGTGCCGTGGCCGTTGTCATCGTAGGGTCGTCTTCCCCCGAAAAGAAAATCCCGGAAGCAGAGGATCCGGGAATCAAAATCTATATGAGGAAAAATACCGGTGTCCAGGAAAGCGATGCCGATCCCTTTTCCCGTAAGTCCAAATGGATTTTTCATAAAAATCTCCCGAAATACTGAATATATGATACAGTATTCAGCACTCCGGGAGAAGTTCGTCAGATGAGTTTTTTCAGCAGTTCCCCGGCCATGGCGGGATTGGCTTTGCCTTTCATCTCCTTCATGACCTGTCCCACCAGGAAGCCCAGGACCTTTTCCTTGCCTCCCCGGTACTCTTCCACTACCTTAGGATTGTTCTCCAGAACCTTCTTTACCACAGCCTCCAGGGCGCCGGCGTCGTTGACGGTCTTCAGCCCGTGTTCCTCCACGTAGACCTGAGGATCTACATTTTCTTTGAACATCTGCTCGAAGACTTCCTTGGCCACGCTGCTGTTGATGGAGCCTTCCTCCGCCAGCGCAATGAGCTTCTTCAGGTTTTCCGGGGTAAAGCGGATCTCCTCCGGCTCCATGGAGTATTCCTTCAGGAGCCGCAGGGTCTCTACCATGAGCCAGTTGGACACCTTTTTGGGGTTAGCTCCCAGGGCTACCGTCTCCTCAAAAAGATCCGCCAGCTTCTTGGATTCCGTGAGGATCGAAGCGTCGTAGGCAGGGAGCTTGAACTCTTCCATATACCGGGCCTTTTTGGCGGGCTGCAGTTCCGGAAGGGAATCCCGGATCTCTTCCATCCAGGCGTCGCTGATCTCCACCGGAGGCAGGTCCGGATCCGGGAAATACCGGTAGTCCTGGGCGTCCTCCTTGGAGCGCATGGGATAGGATTCTCCTTTATTGTCGTCCCAGCGGCGGGTCTCCTGGATCACCGGACGGCCCTCCTCCAGAAGATCGATCTGTCTGGCCTGCTCTCCCTCAATGGCTCTGGCAATGGCCTTGAAGGAGTTCAGGTTTTTCATCTCCGTCCGGGTACCGAAGGTATCGCTGCCCTTTTCCCGGACGGAAAGGTTCACGTCCGCCCGCATGGAGCCCTCCTGTAGCTTGCAGTCGGAAGCGCCCACGTACTGGGCGATCATCCGCAGCTGCTCCAGATAGGCGATAACCTCCTCTGCGCTGCGCATATCCGGCTCGGAGACGATCTCGATGAGAGGCACGCCGCTGCGGTTGTAATCCACCAGAGAGCAATCCTCCCAGTCATCGTGGATCAGCTTTCCGGCATCCTCCTCCATGTGGATCTCGTGGATGCGGACTTTTTTCTTCTGTCCCTCTGTCTCGATCTCGATCCATCCGTCGTGGCAGATGGGAAGATACAGCTGGGAGATCTGATAATTCTGGGGATTGTCCGGGTAGAAATAATTCTTCCGGTCAAACCGGCAGTACTGGTGGATCTGGCAGTTGGCGGCCAGACCTACCGCCATGGCGTACTCCACCACCTTTTTATTCAGCACCGGCAGAGAACCGGGCATACCGGTACACACGGGACAGGTATGGGTGTTGGGCTCTCCTCCGAACTCGGTGGAACAGCCGCAGAAAATTTTTGTTTTGGTGGCCAGTTCTACATGAACCTCCAGACCGATGACGGTTTCGTATTCTTTAGCCATGCTGCTCCTCCTTTCTCAGGGCCTGCTCCAGGGTGTAGGCCGCCTGCAGGATGGTTTTTTCTTTAAAACAGTCCGCCAGGATCTGAACCCCCACCGGCAGACCTTCCCCGGTAGATCCGCAGGGCACGGAGATGCCCGGCAGCCCCGCCAGGTTCACGGAAACGGTGTAGATGTCTCCCAGATACATGGCCAGGGGATCGCTTAAGGATTCTCCCAGCTTCGGCGCCGCTGTGGGGGCCGCGGGAGCCAGGATCACATCATATTTAGCGAAAGCCTGGTCAAAGGATTTCTTGATCAGGGCCTTGGTGCGCAGAGCTTTCAGATAATAGGCATCGTAGTAGCCGGAGCTTAAGACGAAGGATCCCAGCATGATCCTCCGCTTCACCTCCGGGCCGAAGCCCTGGGATCGGGTTTCTTTATACATATCGTGAAGGCCCCGGTATTCCTCCGCCCGGAAGCCGTATTTTACCCCGTCGAACCGCTCCAGGTTGGAACTGGCCTCGGCGGAGGCGATGACGTAGTAGGCGGGGATGGCGTACTCCAGCATGCCCAGGTCAAAGTGTTCTACCTGCGCGCCCTTCTGCTCCAGAAGGCCGGCGGCGTGCAGCACCCGCTCCTTTACCTGAGGATCCAGGCCTTCCCCGAAATACTCGTTGGGGATCCCCACTTTCAGGCCGGACACATCGTCCTTGAGCGCCCCCATAAAATCATAATCCTCCAGCTCCACGGAGGTAGAATCCTTCCGGTCATGGGAAGCAATGACAGAAAACAGCGCCGCGCAGTCCCTTACATCCCGGGCCACCGGCCCGATCTGATCCAGGGAGGATCCGTAAGCGATGAGCCCGTACCGGGAGACAGCCCCGTAGGTAGGCTTCAGCCCGGTAACCCCGCAGAAAGAGCTGGGCTGACGGATGGAGCCGCCGGTGTCGCTGCCCAGGGCGCAGAGAACTTCCCCGGCCCCCACTGCCGCGCAGGAGCCGCCGGAAGATCCTCCCGGCACATGCTCCGGGTTCCTGGGATTTCTGGTGACGCCGAAGTAAGAGGTCTCCGTGGTGCTTCCCATGGCAAACTCGTCCATGTTGGTCTTTCCGACGACCACCATGCCCGCCCGGCGCAGGTTTTCAATGACCTCCGCGTTGTAGGTGGGCACAAAATTGTAAAGGATCTTTGAGGCGCAGGTGGTCTTCAATCCTTTCGTGCAGATATTGTCTTTTACCGCCACCGGAACGCCGGCCAGAGGCCCGGTCAGTTCCCCGGCGTCTATTTTTTTCTGTATCTCCTCCGCAGCCTTCAGCGCCCCTTCCCGGTCTACGGTGATAAAGGCGTTGATGGTCTGATCCTTCTCTTCAATGGCATCCAGGGCGGCCTGCACCGCCTCCGCCACCCGGATCTCTCCGGCACGGATCTTTTCTGAAAGCTGCACCGCTGTGAGTTTCATCAAATCCACGTATTTCTCCTCCTCTTACTCCACTGTCTTGGGTACCTGGTACTGCCCGTCCCTCTGTTCCGGGGCGTTGGCGAGCATCTGCTCCCGGTCGTCCCCGTTGACCACCACGTCTTCCCGGAATACGTTCTTTACCGGAAACACATGGGTCATGGGCTCCACCCCGGCAGTGTCCAGTTCATTCAATTTGTCAATGTAATCCAGCATTTTCTGCATGTCCGCCTTGGCGTCCTCCCGCTCCTGTTCTGAGAGCTTCAGTTTTGCCAGGATCCCTACATAGTCAATGGTCTCGTCTGTGATCTTCTCTGCCATCTATACTCCTTTCCAGGCCCCGGATGCCGGAGCCGTCTGCGCATTTACCTGATAGCCAGTATACAACAGAATGGGGGCTTTTGCAAAGCCCCCAAAATTCCAATTATTCTGTTCTCCTCTTGGTTTTTTCCGTAAGTTTCTCATGCATGACTGCCATCAGCACCAGGATCGCCAGCAGATAGACCGGCAGCAGAGACACCGTGATATGATTGGCGATGATGCCGAAAAGAGGAGGCATCAGGCAGCTGCCCACATAGGCGCAGGCCATCTGAACTCCGATGATGGCCTGCGATCTTTCCGCGCCGAAATGCTCCGGGGTGGAGTGTATAATACACGGGTACACCGGGGCGCAGCCCAGGCCTACCACGATCAGACCGGCCAGAGAAACTTCCGCTCCCAGGGGCAGCAGCAGGATCAGCCCTCCCGCCCCTATGATCCCGCAGCCCATGCGGATCATCTGCACATCGCTGAACCGCATAGTGAGAAATCCGCTGAGGGCCCGGCCCGCCGTGATGCCGATATAGAACATGCTGGCATAAAAGGCGGCGGTCTCGCTGGGGACTCCTTTGAACAGATGCAGATAGCTGCTGGCCCAGAGTCCGGCAGTCTGCTCCAGGGCGCAGTAGCAGAAAAAGGCGATAAAAACTTCTTTGGCTCCGGGAATGCGGAGGATCTCTTTCAGGGAAAGGGTCCTGGCTGCCGCCTCCTTTCCCCCGCTCACCACGGTCCGTGGTCTCTTTTTCCACAGAGGCAGGCTGAAGACCAGAATCAGGGTCAGAAGGAGCTGGAGAACCGCAACGATCCTGTAGCCGGCGTTCCAGCTCATGCCTCTGGTCAGGGCAAATCCCATGATATACGGTCCTCCGGCGGCGCCAACGCCCCACATGCAGTGGAGCCAGCTCATATGCCGGCTTTCGTAATGGAGCGCTACATAGTTGTTCAGCGAGGCGTCCACGCTTCCGGCTCCCAGACCGTAGGGAATGGCCCACAGGCAGAGCATCCAGAAAGAGGAACTGACAGAAAAACCAAAGAGGGCCGCGGCAGTGATCCCTACGCTGACGGCCGTCACCTTTCCCGTTCCCAGCTTCCGGGTAAGCCGGTCGCTCTGCAGGCTGGAGACAATGGTACCCAGGGAAATAATCATGGACAGGATCCCCGCATAGGAGACCGGCACCTGAAACTGCGGATAGATAGAAGGCCAGGCTGAACCCAGCAGCCCGTCCGGAAGCCCCAGGCTGATAAACGAAAGATAAATAATTCCAAGCAGTAATTGAAACACCTCTGTTCCCTCCTCTTATGTCAGTCGGCAGACGATGCATTCCCGCGCCGGTTTCGACTATCCCGGTTATTTTTCAAAACAGTTTAAGCGGTTTTACCAGTGCTCCCCCAGGGAATACCGGCGGGCCGGCGGCTTGCTATGATTCCGCGGAAGGATCCATGCATACCCCCAGAAACAGCCATACATCGTTCTTATAGTCATAGATGCCGAAAAGGAAGGGCCGGTCCAGAGTCATGTAAATCTCTTCCGGCTCATCCTGCAAAGCAGCGCTCCCAGAAAGGGCAAGCATGGTGTAGGCGGCTCCCTCCACCCCTTCCTCATCCACACCGATGTGGGCTTCCTGGATCACCTGATCCACAAACAGGGAACGGTCGGACATGAGAGAGAAATCCGCTGCCGCGCCGTCAAACATGGTTTCCATTCCCATTTCTTTCAGGATCTCCGGCAGTTCAAAACTGCTGCCGAAGGAAAACTTCGGTACCTTCCAGATGATCTTTCCGGAGGTCCACTCTTCAGGCGCTCCTGTAAAGATCTCCTTCATATTTTCCGGATCCTCCAACAGGCTCTGAACTTCCACTCCCTCATCCGGAAGAACAAAAAGCATCTCACAGTCATGATCCGTAGAAAGCCCCGCCATGGTATAGCCCTCTCCTCTGATATAGCTGCCCATGGAATCTGTCCGGTTCATAAACGGCACTTCCGTCTGGGATCCGTCCTCCAGGGTAAACGAATCCTCCTCCGTCAGGGCTTCGTCAAAGGTATCTCTCCAGCCGCCGTAGAAATACAGGGTATTGAGAATGGCCAGCAGGGTTTCCGGCTTCAGTTCCAGACGGGGCGTCAGCACCCCTTCCGTCTGTTCCCCGATCCATTCTCCCATCTGCTCTCCGGTTTTCGGATCTGTAAAATCCACATAGTAGGAAGAGGCAAAAAAATCTTCCGCGCAGGTATCCAGATACTCTTGCTTCAGTTTCAGATTCTGAGAGATCCAGAGGGAATTTGCCAGCCGGATGGTACTGTCAGGGGATTCTCCTTCATATTCCTCTCCCATAACCTTTTCCCACTCTTCGCTGTATACGTATCCCCTGTAAAGTTTCCCGCATTCTTCAGCCAGCTCTTCCGCGTCCTCCGCCCCCAGAGCCTTCAGGAGCTCTTCTCCGGTTTCGCCGGCCGCCCCGGTTCCCAGAACAGCCAGGGCATAGTAAAGACTCAAGGGGCTGAAGACCGCGTTTTCCTCCTGTCCGGAAAGCACGGCGCTGCCGCTGTCAAAGGCGAACTCCCGCAATGCCTCCTGGAAATCGGGCGTGATCTCATTCTCATTCAACAGAGCGTTCCAGCTTTCAAAATCCTCCGCGGAGAGCCCGGCCTCCTGCACTTTTTCCGCCTCTCTTCCCCCCTGCTTCTCTTTTGCGGTTCCGCAGCCTGACAGGACAGCGGCCGCGGCTGTGAGGACAGCGGTTCCTGTGGTCAGAATTCTTCTTCTCATATCTTCGCACCTCCTTCTTTTCTTTTTGATACAGTGTAAAAATCACGGGGACTTGTTGCAGGAATTTTGTTTTTTATTAAAAACGCGGGGTTTTTCCTGCCGGACTGCCGGCCGGAAACCTCGCGTTTTCTGTGCGTTTATATCTTACAGCTTTTTGATCCGCTCCATGGCCTCTACCGTATTTTCGTAGGTACCGAATGCGGTCAGCCGAAAATAGCCCTCTCCGCTGGGGCCGAAGCCGGACCCGGGTGTTCCCACCACGTTGGAGGTCTCCAGGAGATAATCGAAGAACTTCCAGGAATCCATTCCCTCCGGTGTTTTCAGCCAGATGTAGGGAGCGTTGACGCCGCCGGCCACCGTATAGCCCGCCTCTTTCAGTCCGTTGTAGATGACGCCGGCGTTCTTCATGTAATAGGCTACCTGCTCCTTCAGTTCCGCTTTTCCTTCCGGAGTGTACACCGCCTCGCCGGCCCTCTGGATGATATAGGGTGCGCCGTTGTATTTGGTGCCGTGGCGTCTGGCCCAGAGGCTGTGGAGGCTCACATCCCCGCATTTCAGATCCTTGGGAACCACGGTGAAGCCAAGGCGGACGCCGGTGAAGCCGGCGTTCTTGCTGAAGCTGCGGAATTCAATGGCGCAGGTCCTGGCCCCCTCACACTCGTAGATGCTGTGAGGCACATCCTCCTCGGAGATATAGGCCTCGTAGGCCGCGTCAAAAAGGATCACCGCTCCCACTTTGTTGGCATAATCCACCCACTCCTGCAGCTGGGCCTTAGTGAGAGTGGAACCCGTGGGATTGTTGGGATAGCAGAGGTAGATCATGTCCGGCGTCTCTTTGGGGAATTCCGGCACAAAATCATTGTCCATGGTGCAGGGCATGTAGATTACGCCGGAAAACATTTCCTTCTCCGGGATCCAGTCTCCTGCCCTTCCGGCCATAACATTGGTGTCCACATACACGGGATATACCGGGTCGCAGACAGCGATCCGATTGTCCTGTCCAAAGATCTCCTGGATATTGCCGCAGTCGCACTTTGCCCCGTCGGAGACAAAGATCTCATCGGCGGCAATATCGCAGCCCCGATCCTGATAATCATTTTTTGCGATGGCGCTGCGCAGGAATTCATACCCCAGATCCGGCGCGTAGCCGTGGAATGTCTCCGCCGCTCCCATCTCGTCCACAGCCTTGTGCAGGGCCTTGATAATGGCAGGAGCCAGAGGCTGAGTCACATCGCCGATTCCCAGACGGATCAGCTTTTTGTCAGGATGCGCCTCGGAATAAGCCGCGACTTTTTTCCCGATGGTGGAAAAAAGATAACTTCCGGGAAGCTTCAGATAGTTTTCATTAATTTTAAACATGATAAGATGCTCCTTTTCTCTATATAGTTGCGGGGGAGCTTCTCTGCCCCCGCGCAGTCCGCTGCAGATTTCTTTTCCCTGCAAATTATACAGATTGCGCAATTCTTTGTCAACCGCGCAGTTGCGCCTGGCTTTCAGGATTCTTATATACGCCAAAAAACGCTGATCTTACTCAGCGTTTTTTGCACAGCCGGAAACCGTATTTTTTACTGCGTGCCGTGTTTCTCCAGCGCGGCTTCCACCAGTCCCTTAAACAGGGGGTGGGGCCGGTTGGGACGGCTCTTAAACTCCGGATGGGCCTGGGTGGCAATGAAGAAGGGATGATCCGGAAGCTCAATCATCTCCACAATATGGCCGTCCGGGGACAGGCCGGAAAGAACCATGCCGTTGTCCTGCAGGGCTTTCCTGTAATCATTATTTACTTCATAGCGATGTCTGTGGCGCTCATGGATCAGATCCTGTCCATACAGATTATGGGCCAGGGAGTCCTCCTTCAGATGGCAGGGATAGGAACCCAGCCTTAAAGTTCCGCCGATATCTTCCACCCCGTTCTGATCCGGCATCAGCGCGATCACCGGATGCATGGTATTGGGGTTCAGCTCAATGCTGTGGGCATCATGGTACCCTACTACATTCCGGGCAAACTCTACAATGGCCAGCTGCATGCCAAGGCACAGGCCCAGGAAAGGAATATAATTTTCCCTGGCGTAGCGGATAGCGGTGATCTTTCCTTCAATGCCCCTGCTTCCAAACCCGCCGGGAACCAGAAGCCCGTCCACATCGGAAAGAATTTCTGCCACGTTTTCCTCATTTACCGTCTCAGAATCGATCCACTTGATATGCACGTTGGCATGGTTGGGAATACCCCCGTGCTTCAGAGCCTCCACCACGCTGAGATACGCGTCGTGAAGAGAAATATATTTTCCTACCAGTCCGATGGTCACATCTTTATTTGCGCTGCGCAGATCATCCACCATAGACTTCCACTCCGCCAGATCCGGGTCCGGGCAGGGCAGATGCAGGCACTCAAGCACCACTTTCGCCAGATTTTCCCTCTCCATAGCCAGGGGCGCTTCATAGAGATATTCCACATCCAGGTTCTGCAGCACATGGGAGCAGGGAACGTTGCAGAACAGGGCGATCTTATCCTTCAGATCCTGGGTCAGAGGGTGCTCGGAACGGCAGACGATCACATCCGGCTGAATTCCCATTCCCTGCAGCTCCTTGACACTGGCCTGGGTGGGTTTGGTTTTCAGTTCTCCCGATGCTTTAATATAAGGAATCAGGGTCACATGGATCAGAATCGCGTTGTCGCGTCCCACATCGTGCTGGAACTGGCGGATGGACTCCAGAAAGGGCTGGCTCTCGATATCTCCTACGGTTCCCCCGACTTCGATAATGGCAATCCGATCCTCGTCCACGCTTTTTCCACGGTAAAAACGGCTTTTAATCTCATTGGTTATATGAGGGATTACCTGAACAGTGCCTCCGCCGAAATCTCCATGGCGCTCCTTCTGCAGCACCGACCAGTAAACCTTCCCGGTGGTCACATTGGAGTTTTTGTCCAGGCTTTCATCGATAAATCGCTCATAATGCCCCAGATCCAAATCTGTCTCCGTGCCATCGTCCGTGACAAAGACTTCCCCGTGCTGGATAGGATTCATGGTTCCCGGATCAATATTAATATAGGGATCGAACTTCTGCATAGTCACCTGATAGCCCCGGGCCTTCAGAAGACGTCCCAGCGAGGCCGCTGTGATTCCCTTTCCGAGACCGGATACCACTCCGCCTGTGACAAACACGTATTTTACCGACATTTAGCTTTCCCTCCTGCTTTTCTTTTGAAACTGTTATGCCTGCTGACGCGGCATCGCAAGTAATAAAACATACAGATAATAGTATACACTATAACTGCGGGGGATTCAAATCTTTTTTTCCCTTCAGCAAACATCCCCGCCGGGACATGGCTTTGCTGCCCTGTCTGCGGCGGGGATGGAATCAGGTGGAGACCAACTTAATTATGCCTCGATCTCGGACAGTTTCACCGGGCGTCCCTCTTTCAGGGATTTCTTGGCGGCAGCCGCGATCCGGACAGGCTCCAGTCCGTCTTTTGCTCCAACCGGAGTTTCGGTATTGTTGATGATGGCGTCAACAAAGGCTTTCTCTTCTGTCACAAAAGCGTCATTATATCTCTCCAGGAAGAACCAGGTGGGCTTCGCGGACTCTACCCCGGCGTTGGTGCTGACATAGGCCACATTCTCCAGGGCGTTGTTGTCCTGCACGCAGCCCTTCTCGCAGTGTACTTCCACTCTCTGGTCATAGCCGTAGGGGGCCTGACGGCAGTT
>DVKB01000033.1 GCA_018716305.1 Candidatus Scatomonas merdigallinarum | reverse complement strand
CTGCTTCCCTGGTCCGCCAGCCTGCCAGCTGACTGCCATAGTAAACTAAAAAAATAAGGATCAGATCTTCCCCTGGTAAGCGCCGGGGGATTTCTTATTTTGTCAAGGTACGGATGATTACCTACTTACGTCAAAACTGGCGATGTTGGGATTCTGCACCCGGTTCCGGCGGACGTCGGTTTTATCCGCCAGGATCAGGGCCGCAGACACCACGTCCACTGCCGTGCCGGTACTCTCGTCATGATGGCCGATGGCTGTGACGATCACCAGGATATCCTCCAGGGGCATCCGCATCCCTTTCAGAATCTGATACGCCAGGGCTGCTCCGCTGTGGGCATGGTCATGGCGGTTGATGCTGTTTCCGATATCATGCATGTAGCCGGCGATCCTGCTGAGTTCAATGGCCTTCTGGTCGTAACCCAGCTCCTTTAAAATTTTCCCCGCAGTCTCCGCCACTCTGGCGGCATGCTTTTTGGAGTGCTCGGTATACCCCAAGGCCTGCATGACCTGATTGCCTTTCTCAATCAACAGGTTGATCTCTTTGTTTTCTCTGATTTCCTTGTATGTAATTTCCATAGTTTCCGGATTCTTCTTTCTTCTAATTTTCCGCCGGCCCCATACCGGCCTTTTCCAGCCCCTCACATCCGCCGCACCGCGTCCATGGCCAGCGCGGACCGCTCACATTCCTCGGCGCTTAAAGTGATCTGCCAGCAGAGAGAACTGCCCTTCATGTGCTCAGCGGCGTAGCTTAGCCCATTGGTCCGCTCATCCAGGAAGGGACGGTCGATCTGCCCCGGATCTCCCAGAAGGATGATCTTGGTGTTTCTTCCCGCCCGGGTAATAATCCCCTTGGCCTGTCCGGGAGTCATGTTCTGGGCCTCATCGATGATCAGATACGTTTTTTCGATGGAGCGCCCTCTCAGGAAGTTCAGGGCCTCCGCCTGAATGATACCCCGGTCAAAAATCTCTTCGATTTTTCCCTGCAGGGCCCGCTCATCTTCATACCGGGCTTCCTCGTTGGAGTCAATAAGCTGCTCCAGATTATCCATGACCGGCCGCAGCAGCGGAGCGATCTTCTCCTGCTCGTCTCCGGGAAGAAAACCGATGTCCGAGTCAAACTGGGCGTTGGGCCGGCAGATCAGGATCCGCCGGTATTCCCCGGTGGGATTGTTCAGAAGCTTTTCCAGACCAACCGCCAGAGAGTAAAAGGTCTTGCTGGTACCTGCCATTCCCTTGACGATCACCAGGGGGGCTTTCTCCGCCGGCTGCATCAGAGCCTCCTGGAGAAAATACTGGCCGGCGTTCCGGGGCGTTACCCCGTATGGCTGGCTTTTCCTGTATTCCAGCTTTTTGATGTGTCCCTTTTCTACCCGGCCAAGCTGGGTCTTTCTGGCGGACTGATCCGCTTTCAGGATCACAAACTCGTTTTCCAGCAGCTCCGGGCGGGTAATTCTTCCCTCCGCATCGCTCTGGTAGGCTACTTCCACAGGAATTCCTTTTTTCTTGAAATCTTTAAAGGCGTCCTCCGGCACATAGACCTCAGCCCTGCCCCGGTACTGCTGTTCCTGTCCGGAAACCTGCTCCGTAACAAAATCCTCCGCCTGAATCCCCAGCATCTGCGCTTTTACCCGCAGCAAAATATCCTTGGTCACCAGCACCACCGGATCTGTTCCGGCTTCGGAAAGTCCCAGACACACCCGCAGGATCCGGTTATCCATTTTATCTTCCGGAAGATCCTCCGGCAGGCTTACGTTCACAAAATTTTTTTCCACCCGGAGAGTGCCTCCGCTGCCGGTGGGGACTCCCTCCAGCAGGTCCCCCCTCTGGCGTAATCCCTCCAGATAGCGGATGGCGCTTCTGGCATTGCGGCCTTTTTCACCCTCTGCTTTCTTGAGATTATCCAGCTCCTCCAGGATCACCAGGGGCAGCACCACGCGGTTCTCTTCAAAGCATTCGCAGGCATAGGGGGCCTGCACCAGCACATTGGTGTCCAGAACGTAAACCTTGACCATTTGATCCTCTCCTTTATGGCAGTCCGGACGGACTTTTTCTACAGTATATCCGCCTTTCTTTGTATCTATAAGCAGAATTCTGTAAAATTACAGTTAAAGATTTCATCGCAAAAATTACTTTTACTTTTGCGGATTCTCCTATATAATAGGTTGGAAAGGTTGAATAAGTCTTTATTTCAGGAGGATCAAAATGCCAAAGAGAACAGACATTCACAAAGTGCTTATCATCGGTTCCGGCCCCATTATCATCGGCCAGGCCTGTGAATTTGATTATTCCGGCACCCAGGCCTGCAAGGCTCTGAAGAAGCTGGGCTACGAGATCGTGCTGGTCAATTCCAACCCGGCCACCATTATGACCGACCCTGAGACCGCCGATGTCACTTACATTGAGCCGCTGAACGTAGAGCGGCTGGAGCAGATCATCGCCAAGGAGCGTCCCGACGCCCTGCTTCCCAACCTGGGGGGCCAGTCCGGGCTGAACCTCTGCGCGGAGCTTTCCGCCAAGGGAATCCTGGATAAATACCATGTGCAGGTCATCGGCGTGCAGGTGGACGCCATTGAGCGCGGGGAGGACCGCATCGAGTTTAAAAAATCCATGAACGCTCTGGGCATTGAAATGGCCCGCAGCGAGGTGGCCTACAGCGTGGAGGAGGCTCTGGCCATCGCTGACAAGCTGGGCTACCCTGTCGTGCTCCGCCCCGCCTACACCATGGGTGGTGCCGGGGGCGGTCTGGTCTACAACCGGGAAGAGCTGAAGACCGTCTGCGCCAGAGGCCTCCAGGCCAGCCTGGTGGGTCAGGTGCTGGTGGAAGAGTCCATTCTGGGCTGGGAAGAGCTGGAGCTGGAAGTGGTCCGGGACGCGGACAACAATATGATCACTGTCTGCTTTATCGAAAACATTGATCCCCTGGGCGTACATACCGGAGATTCCTTCTGCTCCGCTCCCATGCTGACTATTTCCGAGGAATGCCAGAAGCGCCTGCAGGAGCAGGCCTACCGGATCGTGGAATCCGTACAGGTCATCGGCGGCACTAACGTGCAGTTCGCCCATGACCCGGCAACAGACCGGATCGTGGTCATCGAGATCAATCCCCGGACCTCCCGGTCTTCCGCCCTGGCCTCCAAAGCCACTGGCTTCCCCATCGCCCTGGTCTCCGCCATGCTGGCCGCCGGCCTGACTCTGAAGGACATCCCCTGCGGAAAGTACGGCACTCTGGACAAATACGTTCCCGATGGAGATTACGTGGTAATCAAGTTTGCCCGCTGGGCCTTTGAAAAATTCAAAGGCGTAGAGGACAAGCTGGGAACCCAGATGCGGGCCGTAGGCGAGGTCATGAGCATCGGCAAGACCTACAAGGAAGCCTTCCAGAAAGCCATCCGCAGCCTTGAAACCGGCCGGTGCGGCCTGGGCTGGGCCAAGGACTTCCACGAGAAATCCAAAGAAGAGCTGCTGAAAATGCTGATCACCCCCTCCAGCGAACGGCATTTTATCATGTACGAGGCTCTGCGCAAAGGCGCTTCCGTCGAAGAGATCTATCAAATCACCAAGGTAAAAGAGTACTTCATTCAGCAGATGAAAGAGCTGGTGGAGGAGGAAGAAAAGATCCTGGCCTGCAAGGGCGGCCTGCCCTCCGACGAGCTGCTGACCGCGGCCAAGAAGGACGGTTTCTCCGACAAATACTTAAGCCAGCTGCTGGAGATCCCGGAGGATGACGTCCGGAACCGCCGCGTAGCTCTGGGTGTAGAGGAAAACTGGGAGGGCGTCCACGTCAGCGGCACTCCGGACAGCGCCTACTATTATTCCACCTACAACGGAGAGGACAAAAATCCCATCCGCAGCGATAAACCCAAGGTGATGATCCTGGGCGGCGGCCCCAACCGCATCGGCCAGGGCATCGAGTTTGACTACTGCTGTGTTCATGCGGCCCTGTCCCTGAAAAAACTGGGATTTGAGACGATTATCGTCAACTGCAACCCGGAGACCGTGTCCACGGACTACGACACCTCCGACAAGCTGTATTTTGAGCCTCTGACCCTGGAGGACGTTCTCAGCATTTATAAGAAAGAAAAACCCGTAGGCGTCATCGCTCAGTTCGGCGGACAGACGCCTCTGAACCTGGCTTCCGAACTGGAGAAAAACGGGGTGAAGATCCTGGGCACCTCCCCGGCAGTCATCGATCTGGCGGAAGATCGGGATCTGTTCCGGGAAATGATGGAAAAACTGGAGATTCCCATGCCGGAATCCGGCATGGCCGCCACTGTGGAGGAAGCCCTGGCCATCGCCGGAAAAATCGGCTATCCTGTCATGGTGCGCCCCTCCTACGTGCTGGGCGGCCGGGGCATGGAAGTGGTGTACGACGACGAGAGCATGGTGGGATATATGAAGGCCGCCGTAGGCGTCACCCCGGACCGCCCCATCCTCATCGACCGTTTCCTGAACCACGCCATGGAGTGTGAGGCGGACGCCATCAGCGACGGTACCCACGCCTTTGTGCCGGCGGTCATGGAGCACATTGAGCTGGCAGGCATCCATTCCGGAGACTCCGCCTGCATCATTCCTTCCGTACATATTCCCGCGGAAAATCTGGAGACCATCAAGGAATATACCAGGAAGATCGCCGAGGAGATGCATGTTAAGGGCCTGATGAATATGCAGTACGCCATAGAAAACGGCAAGGTGTACGTGCTGGAGGCCAACCCCAGAGCCTCCCGGACCGTTCCTCTTGTGTCCAAGGTCTGCAACATCCGCATGGTGCCTCTGGCCATTGATATCATTACCTCGGAGCTTACCGGAAGACCCTCCCCGGTGCCGGCCCTGAAAGAACAGCACATTCCGTATTACGGAGTGAAGGAGGCGGTCTTCCCCTTCAATATGTTCCCGGAGGTAGACCCGGTGCTGGGACCGGAGATGCGCTCCACCGGCGAAGTGCTGGGACTTTCCACCTACTATGGGGAGGCTTTCTACAAAGCCCAGGAGGCCACCCAGTCCCGTCTGCCTCTTTCCGGCACGGTGCTGATCTCCGTAAACCGCAGGGACAAAAACGAGGTGGTGGAGATCGCCCAGGGCTTCGCGGACTGCGGATTTAAGATCCTGTCCACCGGTGAAACCTGCCGCCTGATCCGGGAAGCCGGCATCCAGGCTGAGCATGTGAACAAGCTCTACGAGGGTCGGCCCAATATTCTGGATCTGATTACCAACGGCCAGATTGACCTGATCGTCAATTCCCCGGTGGGCAAGGACAGCGTTAACGATGACAGCTACCTGCGGAAAGCAGCTATTAAATCCAAGATCCCCTACATGACCACCATCGCGGCGGCCAGAGCCACCTACAAGGGCATCCGCTACGTACAGGAGCATGGCAGCGGGGAAGTAAAATCCCTGCAGGAGCTTCACAGCGAGATCCGGGATAAATAATCTCTTTCAAAAAAACAGCGGCGGAAATGGCTTGCAATCCAGTCATTTCCGCATCTTTATGTGATAATATCACAGAACTTTTCCCGGTTCTCTGGTATCTTTAACGCATCAAAGGAGACAACTAAAAATATAAAATAGAAGGAGGACAGATTTATGTCAGTGATCCATATTACCAATCAGAATTTCCGCGAGGAAGTTGTAAACAGCGATAAACCCGTTTTGCTGGATTTCTGGGCCAGCTGGTGCGGCCCCTGCTCCATGCTCTCCCCGGTCATCGACGAAATCGCCGAGGACAGAAGCGACATCAAAGTGGGGAAGGTCAATGTAGATGAAGAGCCGGAGCTTGCCTCCGCCTTCCAGGTTATGAGCATCCCCACCATCGTAGTACTGAAAGGCGGAAATGTCACCGGAAAATCCGTGGGCGTCCGTCCCAGAGAAGACATTGAGGCTATGCTGTAACACTGATACAAGAGAGGAAGACGGTTCCCCCTGCCGTCTTCCTCTCTTGTTCGCTTTGTCGTTTTTATGAAATCTGGGTTCCCGCCCATCTCACAAACGCTTCTTTTACTGTTTTCGCGTACCTCCTGCTGATGGGAACACTGCTTCCCTCTGTCATAATAAACTCATTGTCCCGCATCTCCCTTACCGATAGGAGGTTGACAATGTAGCTGTTATGGCATCGGACAAAGTCCAGGATCGGCAGTCTCTCCATCAGAGTCTGCAGTTTATCCCACACCGCATACACGCCCCAGCAGGTATGAATGCCGGTCTCTCTCCCCTTTCTCTCAAAATACAGAATATCTTCCGGCGCCGCCGACAGTTTTTCCCCTCCGATCACAGAAAAAATCAGCTTTTCTCCGATCCGGCTGAGCCTGTCAAAAATTTTTTCAAATATTTCCCCGATACGGTCCGCAAATTGAGCCTTCAGCACATAAAACACATGGTCTGTATGATAAACCTCCGTGGCGAAAAATAAATAATTCGTCAGATACACGATCTGACATTTTTTCCATTTCCGGTTTATTTCTACCGCTGTTGAAATACCGCTGGCGTCATTCAGGACGACATCTATAAACAGAACGTCCATAGGCTCCCCCGTATAGGACTCCAACTGCTTTCCGCCCGCAAAACGGAAGGTCTCCATCTCAATTCCCGATGTTTTTCCATATTGCAGAATCAGCTCTTCCGCTCTCATTCTCCAGCTTTTGTCACCGTCACATATTCCGATTCTCATCATTCGTCTGTCACACTTCCTCACAGAATCTTTCTTCTACAGTCTGTATCTATTGTAAGCACCGGGGGAATAATTGTCATTTACACTTGTTAATAAAACAGCCTGCATTTTATGTATGTTTTCCCCTGATAGTGTTCGCATACGAATACTATTATTGAATCAATTTTACGCTAATAATAGTTACATGTCAACAAAATCAAGGGAAAGCGTAAAATGATAAAATACGACAAACTATGGGAAACCATGCAGGCCAGAGGCATTACTCAATACGATTTGTATACCCGATACCGCATGAACCGCTCTCAGCTGAACCGGCTGAGACATGACCGCAATGTAGAAGTAAATACAATAGACAAACTCTGTAATATCCTGAATTGCAGAGTAGAAGATATTATGACACATTACCCGGATGATAACGTCTTTTAAGACGCAGCTGGCTGAGGCCGTCCGCGGCGCCTCAGGCATCCGGAACTATATAAGCCTGAAGTCTTTCCATTCTATTTTCCCGTCACCAGAAGCAGCCTCTCCCCGGTCACACCTGTGAAAGGAAAATCCTGCTGTCCTTTCTTTTATAGTTTTAGTCCTTTGCCGGGCGTATCGCGCAAAATGAAAAAACCCCGTAAACACGGGGTCTATACAATGCCGCAGACCGGAATCGAACCGGTACGGGTATCACTACCCACGGGATTTTAAGTCCCGGGCGTCTGCCAGTTCCGCCACTGCGGCAGCTGATGGACGGAGGTGGATTCGAACCACCGAAGCAATTTGCAGCAGATTTACAGTCTGTCCCCTTTGGCCACTCGGGAATCCGTCCGCATATCTTGTCAGTGTGATTCTGACAAGATAGAATTATATCGTATTTTTCCAATGAATGCAAGTATTTTTCCTTAAAAGTCCGGATGTTTGATGCCGGAGAGCCAAAAACTCCGCCGGGCCAGGGAATAGGGGGACGCGGTTCTGGCATAGCGGTGGTACAGCACCACCGCTCCCTCCGGAGGAAGGGTGATAGCCAGCAGTCCCGCAACCACCGGATGCTCCCTCTGGCTGCTGGAAAATCCATCCCGGTCTGTCCGGAAAATTTCCGTCATGGTTTCTTCCTTCAGCCGGCGGTCCATGCCGGTCTCCCACACGGGGATCGCCACTTCCGCCGCCTCGCTGCGGTTGTTGACCGCCACTACGATTCTGGTGGTTCTGTCGAATCTTCCGTAGGCGAGGATATTATAATCCTGCAGAAGGGCCTTCAGGGAACCTTTTGCCAGCACGGAGTATCTCCTGTGCAGATGGATGATCTCTTTATAAAAGCGGATCAGTTCCTGATCCTCCCTGCCCCAGGGATAGGTCCTGCGGCTGTCCGGATCCGTAAACCCGCACACCCCGGCTTCATCCCCGTAATAAAGGGTAGGCGCTCCCGGCCAGGTCATCTGGATTACCGCCGCTTCCCGGAGAACACTTTTCTTAATGCCCTCGGAGGCCGCCCGGGTTTCTGAATTCTCCAGCCTTCCCACCCGGTGATTGGTTCTGGTCAGGAAGCGGGAGTGATCGTGATTATCCAGTTCATTCATGGCCGTATGCAGGGACGGGGCGAAAAAGCTGGCCTGATGATACCGCATGGCGTCAAAAAAGCTGTCGCTGTTGCCCAGAAGATCCTGCCGGTAGCTGTCGCTGTGCTTTTCCATACCGGTCAGAAACCAGGAGACCGGCTCCATGAAAGCATCATAATTCATCACCGTATCCCACTGATCCCCCTGAAGCCACGGGCGCGCCTCCCCATAGTGTTCTGCCAGGATCAGCGCGTCCGGATTGGCCTCTTTCACGGCCTGACGGAATTTTTTCCAGAAGGAATGGTTAAACTCCGGGGAGTGTCCCAGATCCGCCGCCACGTCCAGGCGCCATCCGTCCGCGTTATACGGCGGGGAAACCCATTTCCGGGCCACCCTGAGAATGTCCTCCGTCAGTTCCTGGGATTCTTCATAGTTCAGTTTAGGAAGAGTATCATGGCCCCACCAGCCGTCATAGAATTCATTGTAAGGCCAGCTGTGCTCATTTAAAAACTTAAAATAGCTGTGATAGGGACTGTCTTTGGAAATAAACGCTCCCTGGGGATATCCCGGCTGATTTTCATAGATCCGCTCCCGGTCCATCCATTTGTTGAAGGAGCCGCAGTGGTTAAAAACCCCGTCCAGAATTACCTTCATCCCCCGCTTGTGGGCTTCCTCCACCAGACGGATAAAGACCTGATTGCTGGCCTCCAGATTTTCCTTCCGGCTCACCCGGCTGATGTAGCGCACCGCTCTCCGGTTGTCCTGGTCCCCCGGATACAGCTGTCCCGGCTCTTCACTGACAATTTTCCCGAAATGCGGATCCACGTTATCGTAATCCTGGCAGTCGTATTTATGATTGGAGGGAGACACAAAAATAGGATTCATATAGATCACCTGAATTCCCAGATCATTCAGATAATCCAGTTTGTCAATAATCCCCTGCAGGTCTCCGCCGTAAAAATTCCTCACATCCATATTCTGAGGCGGCCGGTACCAGTCTTCCACCTTCGCCACATGCTCGCGGATATAGCTGTACTCCCCTGTCTGCACATCATTGGAAGGGTCTCCGTTGCAGAAACGGTCCACGTAAATCTGATACATAACCGCCCCTTTTGCCCAGTCCGGGGTATGGAATCCTGGGACAATGCCGAAGGAATACATTTCCTGCAGATCCCTGGTAACCCCCAGTTTATTATAGTAGCAGGTCAGCCTTCCGTACTGTATTTCAAAAAAATAAAGAATTTTTTCCGTCCCTGCCTCCACCTTGGTGGAATAGTAGTCAAAGCCATTGACGCTCTCCTCCACCTTCATTTTTTTGCGGATGCTGCCGCTGATAAAATACACAGCGTCCACATTATTTCTCCGGGTTCGGAAACGGACGGTCACCGTATCTCCGGGTTCCGGTTCGCTGGGTGACTGAAACAGTTCCGTCTCATCGCTGTACAGAGATCTTTTTGAAAAAAGACCTCTCATTTTATACATATACTCTCGTGTCAGCTCCTGATCCATACAAAATCCTCTCTTCTTTCCCCTGGAGGCATGTGTGCACTGTGCCTAAGGGATTTTGCGTTCCCCTCTATTCTACCCCAAGCGGCCCCGCTTTACAACCATAACTGCTGAAAGCCGGATGTATCCCCCCGCTCACCGACAGAAAAAAGACAGCTTATTAAAAGCTGTCTTTTTTGGAGAAGGTATTTCTCTTATGGGGTGTAGCAAAAACTATATAATGTATTGGGGGGTTTTTACGTTAATTATAGTACCATAAGTCCCCCAAAAAGTCTGCACAAATCTCACAAATTTTTCCATCAGTTTTTGTCTATTATTTCTTCTGTTTTTCCCTTCTGAGCTTCTTCCATTGCGAAAATCGCCTCAAATTCGTCACGATTCAGCTTTTCTTTTGTAATCAGCTCTTTTGCGCACTTTTCCAGCACGAAGGTATGCCGGGCGATGATTTCTTTTGCTTTTTTGTGGCATTCCTCAATAATCCGGCGGACTTCCGCGTCAATATCCGCCGCTACGCTCTCGCTGTAGCTCTTGGTATGGCCCCAGTCTCTTCCGATAAACACCTCATCAGAATCATTTCCGTAGGAGACCAGTCCCAGGCGGGCGGACATGCCGTATTTCGTTACCATAGCCCTGGCAATGGCTGTGGCCTGCTTGATATCCTGGGACGCTCCGGTAGTGATATCGTCAAAGATCATCTCCTCCGCTACCCGGCCTCCCAGAGCCACCGTAATCCTCTGCAGCATTTTTCCTCTGGTATTGAACATCTCATCATTTTCCGGCTGGGGCATGGTGTACCCCGCCGCCCCGGGGCCTGTGGGAATCACGGAGATGGTATACACCGGCTCCATATCCGGAAGAACATGGAACAAAATGGCGTGTCCGGTTTCATGGTATGCCGTAATCTTTTTCTCTTTTTCAGAAATGATCTTGCTCTTTTTTTCCGTACCGATTCCTACTTTAATAAAGGCGTCTTTAATGTCCTCCTGCTTCAGGAAAGCCCGGTCCTCTTTGGCCGCGAGTATGGCTGCCTCATTCAGAAGATTTTCCAGTTCCGCCCCGGTAAAGCCGGCTGTGGTCTGGGCAATCTGTTTCAGGTTTACATCGTCTCCCAGGGGCTTTCCTTTGGCATGCACTGCCAGAATCTCTTCCCGGCCCTGCACGTCGGGAACGCCCACCGCGATGCGCCGGTCAAAGCGCCCGGGCCGCAGGATGGCGGGATCCAGAATATCCACCCGGTTGGTGGCCGCCATAACGATGATTCCCTCGTTGACGCCGAAACCGTCCATCTCTACCAGCAGCTGGTTCAGCGTCTGCTCCCGCTCGTCGTGGCCGCCTCCCATACCGGTGCCCCGCATACGGGCTACCGCGTCGATCTCATCGATAAAAATAATACAGGGGGCGCTTCTCTTGGCCTCCTCAAAAAGATCCCTGACTCTGGAGGCGCCCACGCCCACAAACATTTCCACAAAATCTGATCCGGAAATAGAAAAGAACGGCACACCGGCTTCCCCGGCCACCGCTTTGGCCAGCAGGGTTTTTCCGGTTCCGGGAGGGCCCACCAGCAGTACGCCCTTGGGAATCCTCGCTCCCACCCGGATATATTTCTGAGGATTTTTCAGAAAATCCACTACTTCCTCCAGATCTTCCTTTTCCTCTTTTAAGCCCGCCACATTGGCAAAAACCACCTGTTTGTCCCGGTCTGTGCTGAGGCGGGCGCGGCTCTTGCCGAAATTCATCATCTTGCTGTTGTTTCCCCCGCCGGAGGCTGCCCGGCTCATCATGTTCATAAAGAGAATAATCACAAACCCGATGAGGATCACCGGCAGGATCACATTCAGGAAAATGCTTTCTCCCGGCACATCCTTATTCACATAATCTACGCCGGCTTCCTGCAGCTCCTTTTCAGCCTCTTTTACATCTGTGACATACACCTTCCACTGATCTCCGTCCTCTGTCTGGAAAGTCACGGAACCGGTGGGCACTTCTTTATTCTGCTCAATGGTAGCCCCGGTAATCTTGTCTTTTTCCAGAGCTTCCCGGAATACCTGGTTGGATACCTCATCCGTCTGGTTCATGATGCCCGGCAGATACATGAACAGAAGTACCAGTACCAGCACCACTGCAATATAGGCTCCCCAGCCTCTTGTCTGTCTTTTCATGGATTCTCCTTTATATTACGGTTTTCTGATTCAATGATTCTCCACGGAGCGCTGTTCCCGTTCTTCGGTCTCAACCACTCCTATGTAGGGAAGATTCCGGTACTGCTGCGCGTAATCCAGCCCGTAGCCCACCACAAATTCGTCCGGAATGTGAAATCCGCAGTAGTCCACCCGGACATTATCCACCACCCGGCGCTCCGGTTTGTCCAGCAAAGTGCAGAGACGGATGCTGTTTGGACGGCGCTTTTTCAGGATTTCTATCAGATAGCTGAGGGTTCTGCCGGAATCAATAATATCCTCCACCACCAACACATCCTTTCCTTCCAGGGACTCATCCAGATCCTTTACGATCTTGACTACGCCGCTGGAACTTGTTCCCGCTCCATAGCTGGACACCGACATAAAGTCCAGGGTCACCGGCACAGTAATCCGCTTGGCCAGTTCACAGAGGAAAAATACCCCTCCCTTCAGCACGCAGATCAGATGAACCTTTTTGCCGGCGTAATCCATGCTGATCTGTTCTCCGATCTCCCGGATCCGCAGATCCACCTGCGCCTCATCTATCAAAACCCGAATCTTTTCACTCATTTGTATTTCCTCCTGTAATCTGTACCCGCAGCACCCGTTCTGTATTTTCCCGGATCTTGCATGATTCGCTGATCCTGTACCCCACCACCCAGAAAATTTCCGAGCCGGAGGCCAGCAGCAGGATCCTGTCCCGCTTCTCCCGGGGGATTTTTTCGTCGATCATATAATCTTTCAGCTTCTTGCGTCCCCCTGCCCGGTTGACCACCAGAAAGTCCCCGGTTCTTCTGGTTCTCAGAACCAGTCCGTTACTTATTCTATCATAATCCAGCCACTTCGTATACGTTTTTTCCGGGATTTTTTCTTCTCTTTTATCCAGCCAAAACTCCGCTGTCCAGCCCCACGCCTGGTATTTTCCCTCCCCGGTTACCGGGATTTCTCCCCGGGGAACCGGCGCCTGCTCTTTCTCTTCACAGGAGCCCGCAAAGAGCCTCACCCCCTGGCCGGTTCGGACCGCGGTAACACCCCGGGGCAGAGAGAGCCGTTTTCCCGCGGGGCGTCCGAACAGCTGCCGGACTGCCTCCAGATGTTCCCGGCTGATATCTTTCCGGCTGCCGGAAATGCTCTCCAGAGATGCCAGGATCACCATCCCGGCCAGCAGAGAAGGCTCCTCCTCCAGGCCCTGGGCCAGAAGGCAGCTGTTCCCTTCCTGACTCGTCAAACGCTCTCTGCGTTTTTCCGCCTCGGCCCGAAGGAATTCTGCCGCCGCCAGAAAATCCTCCCCCGCCGCGGCTATATGCGCCGCGGCTTTCCGGTTGACCCTTTTCTCCAGAACCGGAATCACCTGATGGCGGATACAGTTTCTGGTATAGTCGTCTGTGAGATTGCTGCTGTCCGTCCGCCAGGACAGGCCCCGGCGCCGAAGTTCCTCCTCGATCTCTTTCCGGCTGACACACAGCAGGGGACGGATCACCTGCCCCCGAACCGGCCGCAGGGCCGCCATCCCTTCCAGGGAGGTTCCCCTGGACAGGTGAAACAGCAGCGTCTCCGCCAGATCATTCTGATGGTGGGCCAGGGCGATCCTGGCGCCGCCCAGACGGCGGACGCAGTCCCCGTAGGCATTTCTTCTGGCCTGCCGTCCGGCTTCCTCCAGCCCGCATCCCAGATTCCCGGCCATTTTCTTTACCTCAAAGGAATAAAGATGCAGAGGAATCCCCCGCTTCCGGCAGAATTCCTCTGCAAAATCCTGATCTCCGTCACTTTCCCGCCCCCTGAGATTGTGGTTGACATGAACCGCCTCCAGCCGGATAGAAAGCTCCTCCCGCAGCTCATACAGCAGTTCCAGCAGGCAGACCGAATCCGCTCCCCCGGAAAATCCCACGCAGACCGAATCCCCCGGCCGGATCATCTGATACTTTCTGATAAATTCCAAAATCTTTTTTTTCATTTGTCCCTTTTGCTCCTACGCCTTTTTCCAGATCCCGGCTACCAGCACCGTCATATCGTCCCGGGCCCGGTATCCGCAGTAGCTGAGAACCTTTTCCAGAACCGCCCGGCCGAATTCTCTGGGAGACGGGCTGTGTATATTCAGCAGGATATCCTTCATGGTTTCCTCTTCCCGGGAAGCCGGAAGCGCGTCCAGCACTCCGTCTGTCACCATTACCAGATAATCGCCGTCATACAGCTTCCGCACGGATGTCTCAAAGTCCAGCTGCTGGATCAGACCCGCGGCCATGCTGGTGGAACGAATGGTCTCCACCCACTGATCCCGGCGGATAAACGTGGACGCCGCTCCCGCTTTCAGAAAATTGCAGACGCCGGTATAAAGATCCAGAGAACACACATCCACCGTGGAAAACATCCCGTCGTTTTGCTGAAGCACCAGGGCGGAATTGATCATTTTGGCCGCTGTCTCCTTGGAAAAGCCGGAGGTAATAAACTCTTCCAGCAGATCCACCACCGCTTCGCTCTCCCGGTTGGCCGCCAGCCCGGAACCCATGCCGTCGGAAAGGCACAGAACCAAAGAGCCGCCGCCGTCACAGCAGGCATAGCTGTCCCCGGATACTGTTTCTTTTTCTCTGGTAATCTTTGCCGCGCTGTAGAGGACACGGTAGTTGGTATCCTCCGTAAACAGCACGGTGCTGTATTCGCTGTTCAGCACATTTCGGCTCTCCCGGGCAGGCACCAGCCTGAGATCGTAAACCTCCGAAAGTTTTCTGGCCACTTCCCCTGCCGTAACGCACTGTCCGCCTCTCACCCGGAGGGTGACAAATACTTTTTTTCTGTCCTCGGGTTTTTCCAGCGTCCACATTTTTTTGACCACTACATGGATTTTTTTCAAAACTCTCCGGGCCTGTCCTTCCAGCTGGGAAGGCACCCCCGCGATATTGTAAATATCTTCCGCAGCCATCTGCATGATATGGGCCACTTCATTGAGCTGCTCCGCCATTGCCAGCCGGTTCTCCATCAGGCGGTTGCTCCAGGCCAGATTCTGCCTTGCCAGAAAAAACTGCTGGCGCATTTCCTCCAGAAAACGTGCCCCATTGACACAGTGCTCCGTCCATTCGCCAAAGGCGCCCAGGATTTTCTCCTGGTCTCCCTCTTCCAGAGCCTCCAGAAGTTCACAGCCCTGGCGGTAGGTAAGATGACCGCAGAGATTCCAGCAGGATTCTGCTCTGGAACAGCGGGCGCAGACGCCTTTTCTCAGATTTCGGAATATCTCTCCGGTTTCCGCCTCTGTGAGCCGCTCCTTCTGGAAGGGCATACTGTAAAATGTGTCCGCCAGCTTCTGAAAGGACTCGGCGTACCTCTCCATCTGCTCTTTCTGCGGATGCTTATCGTATATTTCAGACAGGTCTTTTTCTTTTCGCTGAGATAAAATAGTTTTTGCCATGTCCCGTATCACCAGTACAGCAATGATCCCGAGCATGGCAATGATTCCTTCGCGCATCCGATACTCCCCTCCTGCCCATTCCGGTCCCCCAGGCCGTCTGTTTTTCAGGAGAGTATTATATCTTTTTTTCTTTGAAAACTTTGTCAAAAAAGCTACCGTAATCTGTAAAATATTTCAACAAAAACCGCGGGCCCGCCGGTCAGTCCGCTTCTTTAAACAAGATCTCCCCGTCCTTCACCAGTCCCAGTTTTTCCCTGGCGGTTTTTTCCGCGTATTCATCGCTTTTCATATAGTCCTGCAGATCCTCGATCTCTTCTGTCCGCTGCTGTTCCGCGTCGATCTGCTGCTGCAGTTCCTGTTCCCGGTTTTCATTGGCCGCCAGCTTCCCCCGCAGGCTGCTGCCCTGCACCAGAAGCACCGCCATTAAAACGCAGACCACTGCTGTGATCCCCAGGATCGTGCGTTTACTCTGCCGGGCTGCGGCTGTTTTTCGGCTGTTTTTGTTTTTCTCTTTTTTCATGCTTTCCATCCCTGTTATGAAACCAGCGGCCCCTGGGGCCTTTGTCCACATGAAACCTGTTATACCAGTAAATTCTAAACCGAAACATCCGAAATTTCAACCTTTTTGTTGCTTTTTTTATCCCTTTCAACGGCATGGACAGTATTTTTCCACAGCCTTTCAGGATTTCCGTCCCCCATCTGACAAAAAAACGGCTGACGCTGAAATGGCAGGCCAGGGCTCCCAGCAGAAAGCCCGCAAAGAGATATCCCCGGAGAACGCCGCTGTTTTCCCGGTAAAAATATCCCAGCAGCCAGAACGCGGAGAAAATCCAGAACAGAATATCCTCCGCGGCGGTGAGAATCTTTCCGTGGGGAACGGCTCCGCGAAGGATCCGAATCACATCGTAGATCAGAAGCAGGAGAGCCCCATTCCAGAATGCCCGGGCAAACAGCAGCAGTTCTCCGGTCATATACGCGCTCATAGCCTTCACCCGAAAAGTCTGGCCAGGGCGGAACCTTTTTTCTTTTTCGGTTCCTTCCCGGAATACAAAAGGGCGTCCACCTTTCCTTCCAGTTCTGTCTCCCCGGAATCCAGATCCAGTCTGCTTACATGAAGGTCGTTTCCCTTGATGGTCAGCATTCCCTGGCTGGTCTTCAGGAGTATTTCATGTTCATCAAAGGCGATCACCTCCAGAACGCCTGTCACCGTCCCCTTTTCTCTGTGGGACAGCTCCAGATGATGCGCTTGTTCCTCCATACGAAAAGCCTCCATATAATGGTCTATTTTCCATTATATGGAGGCTCTGCCTTGCTTATTACTTTCTACAGGTACCTGTACATGGTCTCGGCTTCCTCTTTGCGGACGGTTTCCTGCACATTCAGAACCTCCACCTTTACGGTTTTGGTGCCGAACAGGATCTCCAGGGTATCTCCCGCCTTTACCGCCAGGGATGCCCGGGCCGGTTTCCCGTTCACCAGCACCCGTCCCGCGTCGCAGGCCTCGTTCGCCACGCTGCGCCTCTTGATAAGCCTTGAGACTTTTAAATATTTATCCAGCCGCATGGGGTCAGTTCATCATATCCTTCAGAGCTTTTCCGGCTTTGAACTTGGGAGTTCTGGACGCTTTGATCTCCATGGTTTCGCCGGTCTGAGGATTTCTTCCCTCTCTGGCCGCTCTCTCGGACACCTCAAAGGTACCGAAGCCCACCAGCTGCACCTTGCCGCCGTTTTTCAGTTCCGCTGATACTACATCTACAAAGGCTTTTAAAGCTGCTTCCGCATCCTTTTTGGACAACTGGGTCTGGTCAGCAATGGCCGCGATTAATTCTGTCTTATTCATGTGTAAAGTTCCTCCTGTGTTTTTCTTGTCTATTTTCCCTTTCGGCCCGGGCCGGAAAAGGGCAAACTTTCCCCTGACACTACACAATATTTATATACTCAGGCATGGTGTTTGTCAAGGAGAATCCTCTATTTCATAGATTTTTAACAAGTTCTCCAGGGCATCTGCCAGCGCTTCTTCTCCGCTGATCCCTTTCAGCCGCAGAAGATTGCAGATCTGAAGAAGGAGGCTGCCGGCCAGCTTTCCGGCTCCGGCAGAATCGTTCTCTCGCTCCAGGGCGTCCAGGGCTTCCCTTGCCTCCCGGAAGCTGTCCGCGTCGTTCTGAAACGCTCCGTAATATTTTTCCAGTTTTTTCTGGATCTTCTGAGTCCGGATCAGTGCCGGCAGACAGCGGGGCACCGCGGCGATCTCTTCCTCGGGAGCCGGATCGCCCTTTTCTTTCTTTTTCAGTTCTTCCCAGCTGCGCAGAACTTTCTCCGGCGTATCCGCCTGGACGCTGCCAAACACATGAGGATGGCGATAGATCATTTTGCGGCTGATGCCGTCCACCACATCCTCCAGATTAAAGAGGCCCTCTTCCTCCGCGATCTGACTGTGAAGCACTACCTGCATCAGCACATCCCCCAGCTCCTCCTGAAGGTTTTCACTGTTCCCGGTCTCGCTTAAAATCCGTATGGCGTCCACTGCTTCATAGGCTTCCTCAATCATGCAGCCCCGCAGAGACTGGTGGGTCTGCGCCCGGTCCCAGGGACAGCCCTCCGGCGCCCTGAGTCTGGCAATGATCCCGCGGAAGTCCTCCCAGGTATACTGTTCTTTTTTCATAAATCACAGCATTTTCTGGATCATATCCAGGACATCTTTCCCCATGGCCTCGGATTTCGCATCCGCGTCTTCCAGAGAAGTGCCCTTGATCCCGTAATAGAATTTGATCTTCGGTTCCGTTCCGGAAGGACGCACGCAGAGCCACGCGTCGTCTTCCAGATCATAGTACAGCACGTTGGAGGAGGGCAGTCCTGTGGTACCCGTCTCCCCGGTAGCCAGATTTACGATTTTATCCTCTTTGTAATCTCTGGTGGCTGTCACTTTGTAGGCTCCGATCTGTTTCGGCGGATTCTTCCGCAGGGTGTCCATAATCTCCTGGATCTTTGCCAGACCCTCGATGCCCTTGAGCGTAATAGACTTGATGTCGTCTTTATAGTATCCGTATCTCTCGTACATCTGAATCATGGCGTCCCAGAGGGTCATGCCTTTGGATTTATAGTAAGCCGCCGCCTCGCAGAGGGCCATGGTAGCCACAATGGCGTCCTTGTCTCTGGCATGGGTTCCGATCAGGCAGCCGTAGCTTTCCTCAAAGCCGAAGAGATAGGTTCCCTTTCCGGAGGTTTCAAAATTCAGGATCTGCTGTCCGATATACTTGAAACCGGTAAGCACTTCGATGAGCTTCACGCCGTAATATCTGGCGATGGCTCCCGCCATGTTGGTGGAAACAATGGTGGTAATCAGGGCTCCGTCCTCCGGCAGGCCTTTCAGGGCTTTTTTCTGTCCGATCTCATAGTCCGCCAGCAGGCATCCGGACATATTTCCGGTCAGGGTGTGATATTCCCCGGTCTTGGCGTCTTTGACACGCACGCCCAGACGGTCCGCGTCGGGGTCTGTGGCAAGCACCAGATCCGCGTCCACCTCTTTTGCCAGCTTCAGTCCCAGGGCAAAGGCTTCCTCCGCCTCCGGATTGGGGTAGCTCACCGTGGGGAATTCCCCGTCCGGCAGTTCCTGCTCTTTTACTACATAGACATGATTAAAGCCCAGTTCCTTCAGCACGCGGCGGGCGGGAATATTTCCGGTTCCGTGGAGAGGCGTATACACGATCTTCAGCTGATCTGCCATTTCCTGAATGGAATCCATATGTAACACCTGGCTTTTCAGCTCCGCCATATAGGAATCATCCACGGCCTGTCCGATTACCTGGTACAGTCCGGCTTTTTCAGCCTCTTCCCTGGGCATGGTCTTTACTTCCGCGAAATCCGTCACCTTTCCCACCTCAGCCATGATGCCGCTGTCATGGGGCGGTGTGATCTGCGCGCCGTCCTCCCAGTATACTTTATATCCGTTGTATTCCGGCGGATTGTGGCTGGCGGTAATGTTAATGCCGGCGATGCATCCCAGCTTTCTCACGGCGTAGGACAGTTCCGGCGTCGGGCGCAGGCTTTCAAAAATATACGCCTTGATGCCGTTAGCCGCCAGGCACAGGGCCGCCTCATTGGCAAATTCCGGCGACATGCGGCGGGAATCATAGGCGATGGCCACACCCTTGGACTGTCCGTCTACGGAAAGGATGTAATTTGCCAGGCCCTGGGTAGTCTTTCTCACCGTATAGATGTTCATCCGGTTGGTGCCGGCGCCGATGATTCCGCGAAGACCCGCGGTTCCGAATTCCAGTTCTTTATAGAACCGTTCCTTGATTTCGTTTTCATCTCCCGCGATGCCCCGCAGCTCCTCTTTGGTCTTTTCGTCAAAGTAAGGATTGCTCAGCCAGGATTCGTACACCTCTTTGTAATCCATGTTCGTACCTCCATAAATATAGAAATTCCTTATAATGCTCTATTATATACCAATCTCCCGGAAAAAGGAATCGCTAAAAGGCCTTTTCAAGAAAATACAGCCAGGAATTCCACTGTTTTTCCAACTGATCCAGTTTCTCCATATTTTTTCCGGAAATCCATACTTTATTGGTGCTTTCGTAGTAATTGCAGAGCTTCCAGAACTTCCAGGGATAGGAAAGACGCAGTTTCAGGTTCAGAAGCTCCTCTCTCTTTAGAGGGCGGGCCCGGCAGTAGGTATCCAGCATTCCCCGTCCCATGTGCAGATCCCAGTTATGCTTTTCCAGAATCTTTCTCATAAAGTGGCAGAGATCCGCAGTCTGCATATCATAATTCCAGTGCCAGAAATTCGTCACCGCGGTCTGGGCTCCCTGAAACAGCACGTTGTGCTGACTGTAGTCCCCATGGCAGACGGTTCCTGCTTTCAGGCTTTCTTCCCGCAGCTCTTCATAGCCGGAATGCCTCAGGGCCTCCTCTGTCTCCTCCCCTTTTTCCAGAAAACGGGGAACAGCAGCCAGCAGCCGGATCTCAAATACATTCTTTTTCTGCTTCCTGAGGATAAATTTCCGGGTTCTGCGGATCTCGGCGTTGTGTCTGGCGCACTCGTGGATCAGCGATTCCCGGACGTACTCTTCCTGCGCCTCCATGCGCATAACCTTATGCATTTCGGCCAGGCGCCTGACCGCCTGTTCAATATCGCCGACAGATCTGGTATCACATTCCCGCCCCTGACACCAGTCCCGGAGCACGTAACTGTTTTCCTCCCGATCTCTGGAGATCAGTTCACCCTCCTGGTTCCGGTGCAGTCTGTCCAACCGCGGAAAACCGGCATTCCGCAGCTTTTCCATCAGGGCGTACTGCTGTTCCAGCTTTTTTCTGGTGCCGCCGTACTCCCGGATGCTGACCCATCCCTCCTCGGTCTCGTACAGCAGAACTCCTCTTCCCCTGGATGACGTTTTGGCAGTCAGCCCGTACTGTTCCAGGATCCATAAACCCCGATCATACACACACATTTCCCCCTTTTTAAGACTTTCTTGCGCCAGGTATCTTCCCGGCAGCTCTTCCGTCTTTCTATCCTATGCGGACAGCAGGGAACACATGCGTTTTCCCGGATCTTACTTCCGCCTGTACTTTCGGCAGAAGTCCAGCAGATATTCTTTTGTATTTTTTTCCGGTTCCTCCAAAACCTGCTCCAGAGCCCCGCTTAAGACTTCACCGATGGCAGGACCCGGCTTCATCCCAAGGCCGATGAGGTCCTTTCCCGTTATGGCCAGTTCCTTCAGGGACACACACTGATTCTCCTCCAGAATTTTCCGGTACACCTGCCGCACCTTCCGGATCCGATCCAGTTTTTCCTCTCTGTACCACCGGCTCTGAGCCAGGGTGTCCGCAGTCTGCACTTTCAGCAAAAGCGGAAACAGCTCTCTGCCCATGCGATTCACCGCCCTGCGGACATTCCGCTCCGCGGGTTCCACCCGCCAATCGTGATACCGGGTCAGCTTTGACACCTTCTGTATGGTATCGTGATCCATCCGCAGCCGCCGCAGAATCTCCTCCGCCATCCGGGCGCTGACTTCTCCATGGCCCTTAAAATGATCGATGCCTTCCGGATCGATAGTCCTGCAGGCAGGCTTTCCCATATCATGCAGCAGCATGGTCAGCCGCAGAACCTTGTCCGCCTCCACCTGGCAGAGACTGTTCAGAGTATGCTCCCCCACATTCCAGCAGTGGTGGGGATTATTCTGAGGCGTTTTCATTAATTCATCAAATTCCGGCAGCACAACCCGGGTGATTCCCGCCTCCCAGGCGGTTTTCAGCTCTTCGGGATGATCGGAGAGAAGCAGTTTCAGAAGTTCCGCGCAGATCCGCTCCGCGCTGATCCGGGAGAGCGTGGGGGCCAGGACTTTCACCGCCTCCCAGGTCTTTTTCTCAATAGAGAAATGCAGCTGGGCGGAAAACCGCACAGAGCGCATGATGCGCAGGGCGTCTTCGCCGAACCGGTCCAGGGGATTTCCCACGCAGCGGATCCGGCGCTTCTGCAGGTCCTCCATGCCTCCGTAAAGGTCTACCAGCCCGGCGGTCTCATTATACGCCATGGCATTGATGGTAAAATCCCTCCGTTTCAGATCTTCTTCCAGGCTGGCAGTAAAAGTGACGTCCCTGGGATGGCGGGAATCCTCGTACTCGCCGTCGATCCGATAGGTGGTAACTTCATGGACGCCGCTGCCCAGAAGCACCGTCACTGTTCCATGGGCCAGCCCCGTGTCCACGGTTCTTTGAAAAATTTTCTTGACCTGTTCCGGCCTGGCGGAAGTAGTAATATCCCAGTCATCCGGCTTTCTGCCCAGAATACTGTCCCGGACGCAGCCTCCCACGGCATAGGCTTCAAACCCCTTTGCCTGTAAGGTATCTATGATTGCTTTCACTGTAGCTGGCAGTCGAATTTTCAAAGTCTGATCATCCTTTCTGTTGATTCTGGCGCCGAAACCCGCGCCGTGCGGGTGGTTACCGGCATGATTTATTATAGCATTGAAGCCACGGCCTGTCACAGAAAAAAGTACTGCCGGCCGGTTTCCGCTTGACAAACCGGCAGCCCGCGCTATAAAATAGATGCATTCAAGCGAGAAAGTGCTGTGATAGGGAATAGTACACATATTCCGGGATGTTCAGAGAGGAGATTGCCTGCTGCGAGATCTCCCTTCCCCCATGTGGAACCGGCCCCTGGAGCCGCCTGTGAGGAGCAGGACGTAGCCGCCGCGTTAAGGCGAAATGAGTGAGCTGTCTTTTCGGACAGCTAAATAGGGTGGTACCACCGAGCGCTTACCGTCGGTCCCTTGGGAGGGATCTGCGGTAAGCGCTTTTCTGTTTGTACGCGCCGCTCCGCCGGCAGCAATGTTTGATTGAGGAGGAAGAAAATCATGGCAAAGGAAAAGAAACTGGTGGAGGCTATCACCTCCATGGAGGACGACTTCGCCCAGTGGTATACCGATGTGGTGCTGAAAGCGGACCTCATCGACTATACCAGCGTCAAGGGATGCATGGTGATCAAGCCTGCAGGCTACGCCATCTGGGAAAATATCCAGAGCGAACTGGACAGAAGGTTTAAGGAGACAGGGGTGGAGAATGTATATCTTCCCATGTTTATCCCGGAAAGCCTGCTTCAGAAAGAAAAAGACCACGTAGAGGGATTCGCCCCGGAAGTGGCCTGGGTTACCCAGGGAGGACTGGAACCGCTGCAGGAACGGCTCTGCGTGCGCCCCACCTCCGAGACTCTGTTCTGTGATCTCTACGCCCGGGAAATTCACTCCCACAGAGATCTTCCCAAGGTGTTCAATCAGTGGTGTTCCGTGGTGAGATGGGAGAAGACTACCCGTCCCTTCCTCCGCTCCAGGGAATTCCTGTGGCAGGAAGGCCACACCGCTCATGCCACCGCCCAGGAGGCAGAGGAGCGGACCATCCAGATGCTCAACGTCTACGCGGATTTCTGTGAGGAAGTGCTGGCCATCCCTGTAATCAAAGGGCGCAAAACCGACAAGGAAAAATTTGCCGGAGCGGAAGCCACCTACACCATCGAATCTCTGATGCACGATGGCAAGGCTCTGCAGTCCGGAACCAGCCATAACTTCGGAGACGGGTTCGCCAAAGCCTTCGGCATCCAGTACACGGACAAAGACAATACGCTCAAGTACGTATACCAGACTTCCTGGGGCATGACCACCCGTATGATCGGCGCCCTGATCATGGTTCACGGAGACAACAGCGGACTGAAGCTCCCCCCCAGGATCGCTCCCGTACAGCTGATGATCGTGCCCATCCGCCAGGACGCCCCGGGAGTTCTGGACAAGGCCGCGGAACTGGAGGCCGCTCTGAAAGCCGCCGGCGTCCGGGTGAAGACCGATGTTTCCGAGAAGAGTCCGGGATGGAAATTCTCCGAGCAGGAGATGCGGGGAATTCCTCTGCGGGCGGAGCTGGGACCCAAAGATCTGGAAAAAGGCCAGGCTGTGCTGGTCCGCAGAGATACCAGAGAAAAATACATCGTGCCCTTTGAAGAGATTCCCGCCAAAGCCGCAAAGCTGCTGGAGGAGATTCAGCAGAACATGTACGAGACCGCGCTGGCTCACCGGAACGCCCACACCTACGATGTGACCTCCTACGAGGAGTTCAAGACCACCATCAATGAAAAGCCGGGATTCATCCGGGCTATGTGGTGCGGCTGCCAGGAATGCGAGGACAAGATCAAAGAAGACACCGCCGCCACCGCCCGCTGCATTCCCTTTGAGCAGGAACAGATCAGCGGCACCTGTGTCTGCTGCGGCAAACCCGCCAAAAAAATGGTATATTGGGGCAGAGCGTACTGACGCGCTGCCCTTAAGGATAAAAAATCGGAGAGAAACTTTCGTTTTCTCTCCGATTTTTTATCTCCGCTCCTTGTCTCATACCATGATCTCTATTTTTCGGTTTGTGGGCTGATACTGCCGGAATTCCACTCCCGCCGCTCTCAGCATCATCTTGGAAGCGGTATTGGCCGGCGTGCCCCTGTATTTGTCACTGTCATAGATCACCGTGCGGATCCCCGCCTGAATAATGGCTTTCGCGCACTCATTGCAGGGAAACAAAGAGACGTAAAGCTTAGAACCCTCCAGGCTTCCTCCCCGGTAATTGAGGATCGCGTTCAGTTCACTGTGGGTCACATACACATATTTTGTTTTTAAGGGATCGTCATCCGCCCGGCTCCAGGGAAATTCATCGTCAGAACATCCGCAGGGGAACCCGTTGTATCCCATAGACAGAATCTTGTTGTCCGCGCTGACAATACAGGAACCCACCTGGGAGTTGGGATCCTTGGAGCGCATGCCCGCCAGCTTGGCCACCGCCATAAAATATTCATCCCATGAAATATAATCCCGGCGCTTTTCCGTCATTTTCCGGCCCTCCTTATCTTTTCAGAACATCCTCATTGAGCCTGATCGCCAGCCGGTCGATCATCTCCGCCAGCAGTTCATAGCATTTCCCGTAGGATGTGAGCGGCTCCCCGTATAGGGGAGAAATATCTCCGCTCATATGGATATACTCCGCCAGCGTATATACGTGCTGGGCGTTTTCATAGGTACTCCAGATTTTTCCCTTCTGCTCCTCTTCCATGGTCAGAATCAGAGTTCCGCCGTCAATATCCTCCTGCTCCAGCGGGGCCGCGGTATGCTCCTTTGCCGTAAGGCCGTTGCTGATGAGCACTGCTTCCGCTTTCTGATTGACCGGTTCCGGAAAGAGCACCACCAGGCCTCTGGAACAGATCTCCATTGGCTCCAGAAGATATTTCTTTTCCATAATTACCCGGGCCATGGGCGCCCGGGCCGTATCATCTCCATCTACAAAAATCAATCTGCTAAACTTCTGCAACTTGTCACCTCACTGTACCTCCAGCACTTTATGCCCCGCCGCTTTCAGCAGCCGGTTCATAATCGCCTGCCCCATCCGGGGAGTATCGAAGGCTTCCGAATAAATCACGTCCATGTTTTCCTGATCGAACTGCCGCAGGGCCTCATAGAGATGGCGGGCGATGCTGTCCTCTCCCAGGCGGCTGCCCACGGGAAACACTCTTCCCTCCCGGTACTGTCCGGCTGTCTCCCGGCAGCAGAGAATTCCCACCCGTCTGCCCTCCGCCAGCTTTTCTTTTGCCATTTCGCGTATGGTCTCCGTCACTTTCTCCTCCGGCCCTTCCACAATGGTCAGTTCCGCCCGGGGGGCGTAGTGGCGGTACCGCATTCCCGGAGCTTTGGGCCTTACCTTCGCGTTTTCTTCCCGGATCCCCGGATCTACTTTTACTGTGCCGAGAATTTCTTCCAGCATCTGCCGGTTCAGGTATCCCGGACGGAGAATCACCGGCACCTCCTCGGTGAAATCCACAATGGTGGATTCCAGTCCGATCTTTACCATGCCTCCGTCAATAATCATGTCGATCCGTTCCCCCAGATCCTCCACCACATGCTCCGCCAGGGTGGGGCTGGGTCGTCCGGAAGTATTGGCGCTGGGAGCCGCTACATAGCCGCCGGCCTGACGGATCAGTTCCCGGGCGATCCGGCTCTCCGGCATGCGCACCGCCACACTGTCCAGGCCTCCGGTAGTTTCATAGGGGACAAGAGGGCTCTTCCAGAATATCATGGTCAGCGGTCCCGGCCAGCAGGCCTTGGCCAAAGCCAGGGCCGATGCGGGGATCTCCCTGACAATCGGGGCAAGATGCTCCATATCCGCAATGTGAACGATCAGAGGATTGTCCGAAGGCCGCCCCTTGGCCTGATAGATTTTTCTGGAAGCCTCCGGATCCAGAGCGTTCCCTCCCAGGCCGTATACCGTCTCTGTGGGAAACGCTGCCAGGCCGCCGTTCCGCAGGAGAACGCCGGCCTCTCTCAATGCTTCCATATCCAGATGCTCTTCTGTCATTTTTACAATTTTTGCTCGTGTCATATCTCTCTATCCTCTGTGGCCGATACTTTTCTCTTGTTTCAGTATACCATTCTTTCTCCTAAAAGGAAAGCCCCACCGGCTGTTCCTCCAGATAGGCCTTCACCCCCTCCGTGACCGCCTCCGCCATCAGATTCTGATATTCTTCCTGTCCCAGGAGTTCCGCCTCCTGAGGGTTGCTGAGAAACCCGCACTCCACAATCACCAGAGGCACATCTGTTTTCCGAAGCATATAATAGCTGGCATCCCCCTTGGCCTCCCTGCTGCCATCCGGCGCCGCGGCCTTGTTCAGGGCAGCCTGAATGCTTTCCGCCAGCTTCCTGCCCTGCTCTGAAGCCTTGTAATAAAAGACCTGGGGCCCCCGGACGCTGCTGTCTGAGTAACTGTTCTGATGAATGCTGACCGCGCAGATGGGCGCTGTGTCATGAATCAGTTCACAGCGTCTCTGCAGATCCTGCACCTGCTTGCTTTTTGAGCCTTCATCGTAAAGCCCCCGGTCGTCCCTGCGGGTCATGACCACAGTGATTCCCTCCTCTTCCATTTTATCCCTGACTTTACAGGCTATTTCCAGATTCAGCGTTTTTTCCTCCGCCTGATTGACCCCTACTTTTCCCGGGTCTCTGCCTCCATGAGGCGGCTGTCGGCGGCGCTTTTTCTCTGCTGTCCGGGCGGATATGCCGGCGCGAACCAGTCCCGGCATTCTCCTGAAAAACGATAGACGATCCGGATTCCGCGATTCTCAAAGACAAGAATCCGATCCACCAGCTCCCCGATCATTCCCCTGGTCAGGATTCCCGGCCCGCCTCTTTGCAGCCGGTCAGCTCTCTCCAGGATTTCTTCCTCCTCTTTCCCGGTTTCGGTTTCCAGAGCGCTGATTCCGGCCCGGCACAAATCCTCTCTTTGGCGGTAAGATTCCCGAAGCCTTTCAAATTCCCTCCGGTTCAGAATCCCCTCCCGGTAATCTTCATAGACGCCCTGCTGCAGGCGCTCCAGCCGCTCCAGCTCCCCCCGGAGCTTTTCCCCTTCCGCCGCGTTTCCCCCGGGCGCCTGCCGGCGCGGCAGTGATTCCGGAACGCGCAGTTTTTTCAGCATACATCCCAGATCCTGCCGGAGAATCCCCTCGATCACATCCAGGGAAATTCCGTGGGAAGAACAAAATCCTCCTCCCTTTCTTTTATACGTGCCGCAGTAATAGCTGTACCCTCTGCTTCCGTCTTTTCGCTTCCATCCGGTCCGCACCATAGGCCCTCCGCAGTCCCCGCACCGCAGAAAACCCGCCAGCACATTTTCCCGGAACTCTCCCGGCTCTCTCGTCCGTTTTCCCAGAAGCCGCTGAGTCTTTTCCCAGGTCTGCCTGTCGATGACCGGTTCGTGGGTCTCTCTGACCACAACCCAGTTTTCTCTGGGCACGCGTTTCTGCCGGCTCCTCATCTGCTGATGCCGGGTTCCCTGCACCATATCTCCGGCATAGATCTCTTTGTGAAGGATACTGTTAATCGTAGAATAGGTCCAGCCGGCCCTTCCCCGGGGACTGTTTCCGTTTCTGTAATTCTGGCCGGAAACTGCCTTATATTCCGCCGGGCAGAGAATTCCTTCCCGGTTCAGCGTCCTGGCTATCGTCTGTTTTCCCATGCCCTGCAGAAACATCTGAAAAATCCGCCGCACGATCCCGGCGGCATAGGGATCGATCAGCAGCCGGTTTTTATCCGAGGGGGATTTCCGGTAGCCGTAGCTGGCAAAAGCGCCGATAAATTCTCCCGCCCGCTGTTTTTGCCGCATGGTAGCCTGGATTTTTTCCGATATATCCCTGGCGTACTGCTCGTTAAAAATATTTTTAATGGGCAGCAGCAGATCATAGGCTTTCCGGATGCTGTCAATCTGATCGATGACCGAAATAAAACGGACTCCCCATTCCGGAAACAGCCGTTCCAGATAACGGCCTGCTTCAATGTAGTCTCTGCCAAACCGGGAAAGATCCTTCACCACCACGCAGCGGATCTTTCCCCCGCGGATATCCCGCAGCATTCTTTGAAAACCGGGGCGTTCAAAATTTGTGCCGGTAAATCCGTCGTCCACATAAAACCCTTCCAATTCCAGATCTTCTCTGGAAGCCAGAAAGCTTTGGATCAGCTTTTTCTGGTTCATAACGCTGTCGCTTTCCTCCCGGTCCCCATCCTCCCTGGACAGCCGGATATATCCCGCTGCTGGAAATCTGTCCCCGAAATCCCCTGCCTTCAATTTCCGCTCTCCTCTGCCGCTTTCTCCCCGGGGTTTTGCGGCGATGCTTCCCGGAGCACCCGCAAAACCGCCTCCTCCCAGGGAATCTGCCCCAGGAATTCTCTCTCCACGGTATATTCTCCCTCCCGGTTTTTTCTCATAGCCGGCCTCCTCTGCGCACCCGGCGCCTGCCGTGTCCCGGGTCAAGAACGACCACCGTTTCCTTTTTCCCCAGAGTTTCCGAGGCCAGCCTGGCGCCCTGACCAGAGAGCCAGTATACACTGCAAAGCAGCAGGACTGCCATTCCTATTTCCATCCGTCTTTTTTTGTTCAAAATAAAAAAGTCTCCGGAACATATTTATACAATATATGCCCCGAAGACTGTTTCATTCCCGCGCTGCCTCTCAATCCTTTTCGCCCTGCAGGATCTTTTTCATCTGTTCTTCCAACTCCTCCTCAGCCTCAGGACTGTCCTCCTCGTCCAGACTTTCTTCTTCATCCAGAACTTCTTCTTTTTTGCTTCCGTCTCCAGCAGCCCGGCTGATCTCTTCCTCCGCCCGGGCAATCCGCGGCTGAACGATTTCCTCCTCGCTCTCCTCACTGAGATCCTGCAGAGATTCCGGCGTAGAATTAATAATGGTGTGAACCGCTTTGTAGGACTGCATAAAGCGGCGCTGTACCTGGTTCAGAAGCTCCACAATATCATTGAGCTCCTCCTGCACGGCCATGTACTTCTTTTTGCCCTCCGCCAGTTTTTCATCCACTCTGGTCTGCACCGCCTCCAGGCACTCATGAGCCGCTTCCCTGGCCTTATCCAGGATCAGTTCCTTTTCCTTCACCGCCTCGTCCACAATCTCCTGGGACTGATTCTGGGCGCTGTCAATGATTTCCCGGGACTTCTGTTCCGCGTCATCCGCGATTTTCTGTGCCTTTCCCTCCGCGTCTCCGATGAGTTTCTGAGATCGGATCTCCGTGTCATAAATCAGCTTTCCTATCGTCTCATAATTATCAATGTAGGACTGATACTTTTCTTTAATATCCGTCTCCAGTTTCCTGACTTCCTGCTCTTTTTCCTCCAGACGGGCCTCCAGCTCCTGTATCTGCTTCTCTTTATCTTTCAGTTCCTCCTGCAGACGGTTTTTCTCCTCCGCCGCCTGCTCTTTCTGTTTCCGGAACTGCTCCAACACATCCTCTTTGTCAAATCCTCCCATAAATGTTGTCTTGAATCCTTCTTCATGCCCTGCCATTTTTACGCTCCTCCGTATTTCTGTATAGAGATGCCCCCGGCATCCCTCTGTGCTTACTGCAAGTACTGATCTATGATAGGCCATACCGACGCGCGCTCAAATCCCAGACGCCACTGGGCCGCGCCGGCCAGGTCATATTTCTGAATTAATTTCATTTTTTCCTCAATGGACCGCTCATCCTCCAGCCAGATACTGTATCTGGCCTCCCCGGACTCCGCGCTTCCCACATTCTGGCCCACTGCCCCGTCCCAGGAAGTGACAATCCCGTGTTCCGCCGCGAAAGCCGCCGCCTCATCCATGCCAAGGGCCTCGCTCTGAGGCACTGCCTCTCCGAAAACCTCCGTCCAGGCTCTGGTATAGAAGGGAATGGCATTGATGACTTTTTCTTTCGGGACCTCCTCCAGCGTATCTGTGATCCCCTGCTCCACAAAGGGGAGAGAGGCGACGGAACCGATCTCTTCCGAGGAAGCTGTATGCTCATCGTAGCCCATAATCACAATGTAATCCACGGTCTTTGCCTGCTCCCTCCTCTTATAATACTTTGTATAGAGGGGAACAAAATTATCCGCCGACACCACCAGACCCTGGGCGTGGGCCGCCGCGCACAGTTCCTTCAGAAACTGCAGGTATTGAGGCGCCGTCTCCTCACGGATGCTCTCAAAGTCCACGTTGATGCCGTCCAGGCCGGTTTCCGCCGCGATCTGCATCAGCTGCTGCACAATGTACGTCCGCTTGGCAGTATCCGCCAGGACTTCTCCGGTGGATACATCCGTACCGTTTACATCCCCGATCACTGCCCATACCCGGAGTCCCGCGCTGTGGGCCTGATCCACATACGCCCTGTCTCCATAGGAAAGAAGCGTTCCCTGACTGTCCTGAAGAGAAAACCAGGTAGGCGCGATCACATTCATTCCCTGGGCCGAAGCGATGACCTGGCTCAGGGTCTCGTTGTGATCCTGACTGCCTATGTAATGAAAGCCCATGTTGATCTTCCCCTCCACACCGGAGGCGGCTCCCTGAAACAGGAATCTCTCCTCCGTGGTATGGCTGAAGGCCTCCCCGCTTCCCTCTGTCAGATCTTCGCTCTGCATGTATCCCACATAGCCGTCGGCAGTGGATACCCGGGTCCATCCGTCCAGATCCTCCAGAAACACCACCGTGTCGCCCTCGGAAACCTGGGTTAGAATCTCGCTTTTTGGCCCTCCCCGGTAACGAACCTGCGCATCCCGCGTCACCGTCATAGGGGTAAGCCCCTCCCATCGGGTGCGGGCCACGATCCGCTGGGGATCCTGATAAATTTCCATATCAATATCTGAATTTTCCCGGATGCATTCCGCCGAAATATACGGCGTCCCGTCCTCTCCCAGAATTACAGCTCCGGTGCCGTCGTCCGCCCTCCAGGTGCTGGTGCCTGCCGGAAGGGTCAGCATCAGCTGTCCCTGGGCGGCATCCCAGTAAAATCCGCTGTTAAAATAATCCCAGGCGGTCCGGTAATCCACGTAAATGGATCCGTTTTCAACGATCCCACGGCTCTCCAGCACCTGGTCATCCACCACCAGCGCCGCCTGGCTTTCATCCGTCAGACCGTAATATTCCATTTTATCCATATGTTCACCGGTAGGCGCGTACCGGTTCAGAGCAAAACCTCCGATTCCCACAAGCACTGCCGCTGCCAGCAGACCTGCGGCTACGGGAACCGGCGACTTTTTTTTCCTCATCCCTTATTCCTCCAAAATCTGATACTCCCTCATTCTGCCCCCCGGCCCGCAAGCCGGCCGCATGTTTATTCTAACATTAAATTTTATGTATATCAATGATAAGCCTCTGTTTTTTCTGCGGGTTTCGGAAGGCCCGGCTCCGGCAGCTACGCACAGGGACCTTGGTTTCATCTCCGGGCCGGGCCCTCCTTCCCTATTCTTTGTCTTCTATAAACGTGAAATTGATCCGCTTCAGATTTCCCTTGTCGTCCTGGCAGTAATCCCGCATGTAGGTGCCATGTTCCGCCACCGCGCAGGCCCTGGCAATGTTTCCCGGACTGCTGGCTCTCCCTTCCAGATACAGGCCCACGCCCTTCTTCCGGTAGAGATCCAGTTCTTTTTTGATCATTTTCCTGTCTTTGTCTTCCATATCATTCCATATGCAGGAACATAACCCGTGATACACAAAAATTCCTGCGGCGCTTCTCCTTTCGTATTTTATTTAAGAAAAGACAGTCCGGGATACCCTGGCGTTATTTTATATGACTGGTCCGTTGTTGGGAATCCTTCAGCGAAATGCTGTGAAAAATTAGATCTGTACTGAACTGCGAGACGCGGCATCTGCCGCTCAAGATCAAGATCGACTGCTGCTTACCTGTGCAAGGGCTTCACTCCTTTCCCCGCAGGTATCCGCCGCTGTCATTTCTTATCTCTATTATACGAAAAACCCCGAAGATTGCAAGCTGAAATTCTAAAAAGTCTGTGAACAGCTTTACAGAAAGAAGTTTCCTGGTATATACTATAGAAGAGGCAGTGCCGCCTTAACCATCCTGGAGAGCCGGGAATGGCTGTGCAGGGTGATTGCTGATAGCGCAGCTAAGTGTGACCACGCTGAAAAGGGGATGAGATATTATGAAAATTGAAAAGATCAACGACAGTCAGATCCGCTGTACTTTAACCAGCGCCGATCTGGCAAGCCGTGAGATTAAGCTCAGTGAATTAGCGTACGGCACTGAAAAAGCAAAAAATCTTTTTCAGGATATGATGCGCCAGGCTCATTACGAATGTGGTTTTGAGTCAGACAATTCACCGCTGATGATAGAGGCAATACCAGTCGCGCCTGACAGCATTGTGCTGATCATTACCAAGGTAGACGATCCCGAGGAACTGGACACCAGATTCTCCAAATTTTCCGCCGCCGGTGATGAGACGGAGGGAAGCGAGGTTCCCCAGTTTACAGGCGCAGACAACATTCTGGAATTATTCCAGAAAATTTATGAAGCAAAAAAGGCTCAGGCCGCCGGCCAGAAAAAAAGCGCCCGGAAGCAGTCCGAGCCGAAACCCGGCAAAGAGCCGGAAAGCACTCCGGTAAATCTGGTACAGTCTTTCCGTTTTCAGTCGCTGGATGATGCCATCCTGGCTGCCCGGGGGCTGAACCGCTTTTACTCCGGAAAAAACTCTCTGTATAAAAATGAACATCTTGGCACCTATCAGCTCGTGCTTCATCAGTCCGGATGTACGCCGGAAAGTTTTAACAAAGTCTGCAACATTCTGTCGGAGTACGGAACCAATGAAGCGTTTTCCGCTTCCGGCGAAGCCTATCTGCTGGAACACGGCAGCGCTATTCTGAAAGATTCCGCCATCCAGAAACTGGCGGATCTGTAGGAATCAAAGATCGGGCACATCGCGTCAAAGGGGCTGCGGCGTAAGGAATTCCTTACGCCGCAGCCCTGAAAATTTCTGTCTCTATAAAAAATCGACCCGCTTCTCTGAATTATCCCCGGCTGGTCAGATATCCTTCAATCTGATTCATTGCCTCGCTCTCGTCCGCTCCGTTCACCGAAATGGTCACGCTGTCGCCTGCGTCCAGCCCGAGAGTCATCATGCCCATAATGCTTTTCGCGTTTACTTTCTTATTTCCGCTTTCCACATAGATTTCACTTTCAAACTGGCTTGCCACCTGTACCAGCATGGCGATAGGACGTGCCTCCAGCCCATTGGAAATCTGGATCGTAATTGGTTTTTTAATCATAATAATTTTTCCTCCTTACTTCTCAAAGCGTCGGCGATTGCGCTCAGCTTCCTCAGGCGATGATTGACGCCGGATTTTCCCACAGGAGGATCCAGCATCATCCCCAGCTCTTTTAATGTCGCTTCTGGATATTGTAACCGAATCCGGGCCATTTCGTCAAGTCCATTCGAGAGCCCGGAAAAGCCCGCCGTATCCCGGATATAGCGGATATCTTCGATCTGTTTTACCGCCGCGTTCACCGTCTTGTTGATATTTGCGGTCTCACAGTTTACTTTTCGATTGACGCTTCCCCGCATTTCCCGGAGAATCCGGACATTTTCCAGTTTCAGCAACGATTTTCGCGCTTCCATCAGTCCCAGAAGATCCGCGATCTGGTCCCCCTCCTTCACATAGACCACAAAATATTTCTTTCTTTTTACAATCTTGGCGTCAATCTCCAGCTCCCGGATCAGCTCCCTGAGCTGTTCCGCCTGGCTCTCCCCGGTGCAGGCAATCTCAAAATGGTAGGAGCGGTTGGGATCGCTGACAGACCCCGCCGCCAGAAACGCCCCTCTCACATAGGCTCTTTTGCAGCAGTTCTGCTGCAGGACTACGCTGTGGATCAGCGGCACCTCTCTTTCCAGAACCCCATACCGGTTCAGCAGACGCACCGCCTGCAGGACTCTGACCGCGTCCTCATGTCTCAGCACCAGAACCAGGAAGGACAGGGGACGGCTGTGGCGGGGATACATCCTGACAGATATATCCGGCTCTATCTTAAACAATTTTTTCAGAAGAAAGGCATATTTCCTGGCTACCCAGACATTTTCCGTGCGAAGCCGGATGGCAAAATGATCCCCGGCGGATACAGAAACGCCGCCGCACATACGGATAAAAGCCGCCAGCTCCGCGATCTGACAGTGCCTGGCCCGGCCGGTCTGATGAAACAATTCCTCCTTCACTTCGGCGGAAAATGACATTTTCTCACATCCTTTTTCGGACCGCGTCCTTGTCGATATCCCGATGCTCGATGCGGATTCCGTACTCATCTGAATTTTTCAGCCGCCGGTACAGCTCCTCTGCCAGGGCCACAGAGCGGTGCCGGCCGCCGGTGCAGCCAATGGCGATTACCAGCTGGTTTTTTCCCTCTTCAATGTAGTTGGGTATCAGGAAACGGATCATGTCCGTGAGTTTCTCCTCAAACACACCCGCCGCCTCAAATCCCATCACATACTCTCTCACCGGATCATCCCTGCCCGACAGGGGCCGCAGCCTTTCTATATAGTAGGGATTCGGCAGGAACCGCACATCAAACACCAGGTCCGCGTCCGCGGGAATCCCATATTTAAACCCGAAAGACAGGACAGTAATCATCAGATTTTTAAAGTGCCCGTCCCGCACAAAAATATTTTCCAGTTCCTGCTTCAGTTCCCGGGTCAGCAGCTGGCTGGTGTCAATAATATAATCCGCCTGCTTTTTGAGGAAGGCCAAAGCCTGCCTTTCCCTGGCAATGCCGGACTCTACCCGGCCCGTCCCTGAGAGCGGATGCAGGCGTCTGGTTTCTTTATATCTTTTTATGAGGATATCGTCACCGGCATCCAAAAACAGAATTTCATAGCTGATGCCGGACATTCCCAGCCGCTCCAGCACTTCCTGAAGCTCCGGCAGGGCCTCGCCGCTGCGGATATCCACCCCCAGCGCCACCCGGTCCATCTTTCCGCTTCCGCCGCTGAATGCCAGGGTTACCAGCTTCTCAATCAGCGGAATGGGCAAATTATCCACACAGAAATATCCGGCGTCCTCCAGTACTCTCAGCGCGGTACTTTTCCCCGCTCCGGACATTCCGGTGACGATTGCCAAGCGTGTAGGCATTTATCTGATCCTCCGTTCCAATGATGTTGAGGTTAAATGAAAATTTAACCTCTTGACACCACGGATTTCTCCTCAGTGTCTTCAAATTCTCCCAGAAACCGTACTTCCGGCTCCAGTTTTACGCCAAACTGCCGGTATACCCGGTCCTGCACCTGGAAAATCAGGGACCGCACATCCTCCGCCGAGGCGTTTCCGCGGTTAATCACAAATCCGCAGTGTTTCTCCGAAACCTGAGCTCCCCCTACGGTGAACCCCCGCAGCCCGGCGTCCATAATCAGCTTGCCCGCGAAATATCCCTCCGGCCGCTTAAAGGTGCTTCCGGCGCTGGGATATTCCAGAGGCTGTTTTTCGCATCGCTGCCTTTTCAGTTCTTCCATTCTGGAACGAATCTGTGCCGGATCTCCCGGCTGAAGCTTCAGCTTTGCCTCCAGCACCACCCAGCCCTTCTGCTTTACCAGGCTGGTCCGGTATCCCATTTCCAGCTGTTCCCCGGGAAGGGAAAAGATTCTGCCCTCCCGGTCCATAAGAAGCGTTTCCGTCAATATATCCCGGATTTCTCCTCCATAGGCTCCGGCGTTCATTACTACCGCGCCCCCCAGGGTCCCGGGGATCCCGGAGGCGAACTCCATACCTGTGAGTCCGGCTTTCAGAGCCGCGGCGGCAACGGCGGACAGAAGCGCTCCGGCCTGAGCCCGAATCACATCTTTCTCCAGTTCTGTTTTCTGAAAATTCCGATGCAGCTGGATCACCGCTCCCCGGTAGCCCCTGTCGCTGACCAGCAGATTGCTGCCATTTCCCAGAATAAACCAGGGGATTTCCTCTGTATTGCAGAACTCCACGATTTTTTTCAGTGCTTCCGGGGTGTCCGGACAAAGGAAATAGCCGGCCGGGCCTCCGATGCGGAAGGTGGTATGTTTCCCCATGGGCTCTTCTCTTTTTACCTTGTCCTCTCCCAAAAAGCTGCAGAATTGCCTGTAAATATAATCCTCCACAATAAACCTCTGCTTTTTTATTATTTATGTCCGGATTTCCATGTTCATGTGCTCCGGCATCGTTCTATTATACAACCCGGCTTTGGAATGCGCAACCGGGTGCCGCCCTATGCATCTCTGATTTTTCAAAAGGCGCTGTCTGCCAGATAAGAGGACAGAAGGTCCCTGCTCCGGTCAATGACATACCCGCTGCCTCCCCGGTCCTTTACATCTTCCACCATGCTCACCAGCAGGAAAGCCCGGTCTTCCGGAAGATCCGTGGTAAACACATTGAACCAGCCCAGTTCCGTTCCCTCTGTATCGCTCTGGCTGTCCTTGATCTCCGCTGTTCCGGTCTTTCCGGCCAGGGCAGCCCCTTCCACTCTGGCGGCTGCCCCGGTTCCTTCCGGATTTTCGATAACCTGAATCAGATCCTCCCGGACCGTATCCACCGCCTGTTCCGGGAACACATCCTGCAGCCAGTACTGCGGAGCGCTTCCTTCCTGATATTCCAGAACCGGCAGGATCATATCTCCTCCATTGGAAAAGGCCGAATAGATGGACGCAAGATGCAGCGGATTCACCAGCATCTCTCCCTGTCCGTAACCGGTATCCGCCAGGCGGATTTCATCCTCCGCCAGATCTTCCCCCTCATTGACATACTGGGAAGCAGCCCCTCCCAGGGCAAAGGGAATCTCCTGCCCGAATCCTGCTTTATCCAACCCCTCCGCCAGACTGTCCCCTCCGATCTGCAGGGCCGCCTTGGCAAAATATGTGTTGTCTGAATAAATCAGGGCATTTTCCAGGTTCGCGGGACCGCTGTAGTCATGGGCTGAGTTTACGGTATATGTCCCCCAGCTTTCATCCTTCTGCCAGCTCCCATGGCTGTTCCCCAGATCGGCCCCGGCGTCCAGTTTTCCATCTGCCAGCCCGATGGCCGCCACCACAGGTTTAATGGAAGAACCCGGCGCGTAGGTCCCCAGAAAACGGCTGTACATGGGCTGTCCCGGATCGCTGTTCAGATTTTCCCACTGGGCGTTTGACATGCCCAGAGCGAAATCATTGCTGTCGTAGGAGGGAGTGCTCACCAAAGCCAGCACCTCCCCGGTTTCCGGGTTCATGGCCACATGACAGCTTTTGTCCCCGGCAAAGGCGTCATAAAGAGCGCTCTGCAGCTGCCCGTCAATGGTCACGGTAATATCCTCGCCGTTCTGAACCGGCTGTTCCGCCAGAATCTCTTTCTCTTCCCCGTTTTCGTCTTCTATATAGATCCGGCATCCGGAGGTTCCCCGCAGCCGGTCCTCATACAGGGCTTCCAGGCCGGCTCTGCCGATCCTGCTTCCGGTTACATAGCCCGCGTCGGGATGTTTCTCCAGGTCCTCTGCCGTCACCTCCTGAATATATCCCACCAGCAGACCGGCTTTCTCCCCCAGGGGATAGACTCTGTCCTCATCCTCCGTAATCATGACCCCGGGGATTTCCAGCAGCTGCTGCTCCAGACTCTCATTGTCTTCTCCCAGCCGGATTTTTTTCAGGGGCACAAAGGTGTCCTCCGTGACCCAGGACTGCTCCAGGGCAGCCTGGATATCTTCCACTGTGATTTCCAGCAGAGCCGCCAGCCGCTCCCCGTTTTCCTCCTGATATTTTCCCGGCACCAGTCCCACGGAAGATACCGCTCCGGAGCCTGCCAGAAGGCCGCCGTTCCGGTCATAGATGCTCCCCCGGGAAGCCGCGGTTTCTTCCACGCGCACCGTATCGGAAGCCGTCAGGTCCGGGAAGATCAGGCCGTCATTCCACTGAAGCCGCCAGCCTTCCTCTTCCCTGGAGAAACGGGCATAATTCTGAAACTGAATGCTTCCCGCTTCCGTTTCCATTACCGTCTTGTAATCCACCCGGGCCTCATCCTCTCCCTGCTCAGAGAAGGTAATCTCCATGCCGGAAAGCCCGATTCCCTCATAGATCTTCTGGTTTCGCTCCGTAAATTCTTCCAGGGACCAGAGATTTCGGCTCTCTTCATCCAGCAGGCCGTACATGCCCTGATAGTCCTTCTCCAGGATCTTATCCATATATGCCTGAAGCACCTCCCCGGGCGCTCCCTGATCCCCTTTCCCCTTTCTGAAAAACAGAACGGCCGCTGCCGCAACAGCCGCCAAAACCAGAAGCAAAATAATAAAGATAATCCACTTCTTTTTCATCCTGCGCCTCCTACCCTTTAAAAATCCGTATATGCTCCATATGTCTGATATTTATGATGCCAGGGTCAAAAGGCCTAAACCCACATGAGCTTGCTCATAAGTGGGGTTAAGGCCTTGGGACCCGCCCTAATATGAGCATAAAAGTGGGATGCATATCCCACGATATGCGAATATTGGGTAG
>DVKB01000032.1 GCA_018716305.1 Candidatus Scatomonas merdigallinarum | reverse complement strand
GCTGCAGGATACTTTGATCTACGACCAGATCTGCCTTCTGCAGTCCCTGCGTGGGATCGGTTTCTTAAGTGCCGTTGTCCTGATCGCAGAAATGGGGGATTTTAAACTTTTTTCTTCCCCGAAAAAGCTTTTCGCTTACTTTGGGCTTGACCCTGCCGTAAAACAGTCTGGGAAACTCAATGGAGATAAAGTCCATATGTCCAAACGTGGCTCCAGCCTTGCCAGACGTGTCCTTCACATGGTCGCGCTCAATAACGTAAAGGTTGATAAAAGGAGCAGCACACCTGTAAATCCTGTGGTTTATGATTACTACACCAGGAAGTGCTCCAGCAAGAAGAAAACGGTAGCAATGGGCGCTGTCATGCATAAGATCTGCAACATCATCTTTGCCATGCTTCGGGATAACAAACCTTTCGAGCTCATCACTCCAGAAGAGCACTGTCGGCGCTTTGCTGCGGAACATCCCGATAAGATAAGGAGCGCAGCATAATCAACACAGCATTCTGGATATTTAGTTCCTGACCAGTCCTATATAGGGAATGGTCTGTTAAGGTTACCCTTTTCGCTTCGTTGTAATAAATTTAACTTTTTTTATATCACCTCTTGACATTTCTTAGCTGGACTTCCGGTGGGTGATAAACTCATACAGTATGACACCATAGCGGTTAATACCATAGTGAAAAACAAAGAGGGCGAAGTCAGCTCCTGCGATCTTTCCTATCACGCCGAGTTAAATCCATTCAACGAGGAGTATCTGAAATATACGGCGCAGGTCGCCGCAAGCGGTCAGGACAGGGACTTATCTGAAAACAGTATGGTCATCGGCACTTCCGCCATCATAGATACAGAAATTGACGGAGCTGTCGGTATGAACAGCGGCATTTTCAATAATCCCTTTCTTATTTGGGGCAGATACAAAAAGAAATGGTTTCGGTATTACCTGCCTATTTCTTTTCAATTTCATCACACACAGATGGACGGCGCGCACGCAGGCGCATTTTTGAAAAATCTGCAAAAGGAAATTAACCTGCTGAAATAACGGCAGGAAGAAAGCCGAATCATTAAGAAGAATTGTTGATATTTACTACAAATGAAAATCCTTGGATGAAAAGACACGGGATCGCCGGTACGCTGGCGGTCCCGTTCTGCTATCATGATATGGAGTGAAACAAAAATGAAAGCGGGCAGGCGTTGCCGGACCTCCATCGGAAGATCGCGGCGGAGGAGAGAAGCGTGGATGATCGCTAAGTCAAAAAGACTATGGGACATAAAAAACGCCGCGGGAGAAAATCTATGGCGGAAACAGGTGTGATTTCCCTTACAGACGTATAGTATCCCTTAAAACTGATATACTGATAAGGGAAAGCTGGAGGCCAAGATCGCAAAAAATAAGGATCTCTATTATAATGTCCTGGGCCAGGCGCAGATCGGATGGCATGAAGGCACCGAAGATGTGGTTCCGTTCATCAAGTATCTGCTGGGGACCATTCTTTCCGCCTGCAAGGACTTTGAAGATCGCTTTGCTCTAGTGGAGACCAAACTCCCTGCCCTGGAGACTGTGCGCCGGGCTGCCATGGAGAAAATCGGCCGGTTTACGAAGCAGGACATCCGTGAGCTTTGCCCTTCGCTCAGTATCAGCTCCATCGAAGGGGCACTGCGGAAATTAGTGGCATCCGGCGAACTGAAACAGGAGGGCGCCGGAAAGAACATTTGCTATCACAGATTAAAATGATTCCCTCGATCATTGAGTCGGTAATGAAAAAATCGAGCTGAGGGAAACCGCGCACTGAGTGATTTCTTCCCGCATAAGTAACTGCCTCCTTTCTACGCCGTCGTACAGGCCGTGTTTTACCAGGGCCGCATAGTAGTTGTCGATGGCAGATAGGAGTTATACAGGGTAGCCAACAGATATTTCTTGATGTTGGGGACATAGGTGGTGCTCTCACGCATTCAGTCCCTGCCGGTCAGCAGGGCGAAACTGTGTCTTGCTAAATTCACAGTTCTGATTTTGCTGGCGGCATTTCAGATGGCTATGTCCATGGGGCGTACTACATCTGTGCAGCCATCGTTACCCATACGCAGGACTATAATTTTATCCTTGAGCCGTTATATGTCTGCAAAAATGTATGCGGTATCTATGCCGCCGCCATTCCAATGGCTGCGATCATGCAGTCTTCCGTTTTTTCAGTGGGTATCGGTCTGGCTTCCATTGTACCTTTCGTGCTTATGATAAACACAAAAAATGGTTTGCCTACCCGATGAGCTATCCGTTCTATCTGATCATGGTGGCGTATGGGAGAGCTGCGGAAGGTGTTTATGAAACACAAATCGCCTGGCTGCCTGCTGGGGTGGGGATCACTGTTTTGGCGCTTGCCGTATCCTGCGCGCGGTACGGCGCGTCTGAAAGGAGATAACTACAATGAAGAACAAAATTTTAACTGCGATTTCTACCATTATGCTCTTATGGGCATGAATATTGTAACGAGGATTGGCGGGTGATGATATGAGAAAAATAAAAAGTCAGACTGCCGCTTTGCTTTCCTTATGTTTGGCTTTTGCTGTTACAGGGTGCAGCGGCGACAACCTGAAAGATAGTGTTATAAACGGCTTTAATGATATGCTCCAGCATTTCAGCAAATATGCCCTTACGGACGAAAAGGATTTGCAGGGCGATAAGACCAAAGGGGAAGATACCTATACCGGCTCCTATACAGCAGATTATGAGGATTTCAATGATAAAGAATCTATTTTTGGAGGCACTGCATTAGAACGGGATAAAGGAAGTGAGCTTACTGTAACTTACGAGCTGACGGTTGATTCCGGAAGGGCAAGGCTTTACTGGCTTGATAAGGGCGAGGAAAATGAGAATAAACGCAAGATCATCCCGTGCCTCTGACCCTGGAGGCGTGGATCCGGGTAGATAAAAAGCGGAGGGGAAATATCCGGAGGGAGGACTATGAGAGCCGGGGAAGGGATGAGGAAACTCCGAATTTCCTGCTCCCGCAAGCCTACCCCTGCCTTTTTATAAGATGTATATGCAGCGTCTCCTGCTTACGCCAGGGGCGTTTTTTGTTAGGAAAATTTTTGCCGCAAACTCCTTTGCCAAAAGTTTACAGAAGAAGCCCCTTGGTTTTAACAATACTTTTCTATAATAAGTAGCTGACTAAACAGGGCATCTCTGCTTTCAATTTAAGGAGGGGGAAGCCTGGAAAAGACGGGAAGGAAGACATGAAAGAGAAAGTTCTGAAACAGTTATGGAGGATCCTGCCCTTTGTATTGGTGGTGGGGATCCTGGCGGGCATAGGAGTGTGGCTGAACCGCCCGGAAAAAGATGAGACAGCCAGCAGTTCCAGCCGGCTGGTCTATGAAACGGCTAAAGTAACGGCTGTGCTGGAGGACCATGCCGCCCCCGACTATGATAACGCGGAAGGCCGGCGGGTGGGAGATCAGGAATTGGAGATTGAGATTCTGTCCGGCGCTCACAAGGGTGAGATCATGCAGGTCACCAATTATATGAGCGCTCTTTTTAATGTGGATGTGCAGGAGGGGGACCGGATTATTGTACGGATTATGACTGACGAGAACGGATCCTATTACGCCTCCGTGTTTAATTATGACAGAGGAAGGGTGCTGGGGATTTTTTTGCTGCTCTTTTTTGCTCTGTTGATTTTCCTGGGTGGAAAAAAAGGCGTGGGAGCGCTGGCCGGGCTGGTATTTACCCTCTGCGCGATCTGGTTTATCCTGATCCCCGGGCTGATCCGGGGAACGCCGGCGATCCCTGTGACTTTGGCCATTACGGCAGTGACAGCGGTGGTTTCTCTGATCCTGCTGAACGGATATTCCCAAAAGACCTTCTGCGGGGTGCTGGGCTGCGTGGGCGGGGTGCTGGCTGCGGGAGCGGCCGCCGCTGTTGTGGGGACGATTACACCTATGAATGGTTTTAATATGCAGGAGGCGGAAAATCTGATCCTATACGGGGCGGACAAGGGGCTGAGGATCAGCGGACTTCTGGTGTGCGGGGTGCTGATTTCCGCCCTGGGCGCCGTTATGGACGTAGCTCTGGGAATTGTGTCTTCTATGTGGGAAGTAAAAACTCAGAACCCGGGGCTGAAAGCCCGGGAGCTGTTCCGCTCCGGCATGCATGTGGGAAGAGACGCTATGGGAACTATGGCCAATACTCTGATCCTGGCGTTTGCCGGATCTTCCCTGAATATGATGATTCTGGTGCAGACCTATGAGATTCCTTTCCTGCAGCTGGTGAACACGGACTACATCTGTCTGGAAATTCTCCAGAGTGTGGCCGGGTCTCTGGGAATTCTGCTGACGGTTCCACTGGTGGCCCTGATCAGCGCCGGGATGATGTCCCGGACGGTGAAAAGAACCGGTGTTTAAATAGATCCGGCGGTCCGCCGGGAAAGACAAAAAGAGGATAGATTTACAGAAAAAGTAGAGGAGGAAAATGATGCGGAAACGAAGTAAGATAAAACGGTTTCTTGCCTTGCTTCTGACAGCCCTGATGACGCTGTCTCTGATTCCGGCAATGGTTTCCGCCGCTTCTGAAACATATCAGAAGGTAACGGATCCGGCATCCTTTGCCACCGGAACGTATGTTATGGTGACAGACACCGGGTATGCTCCGGGGGTACTGGACGGAACCTGGATCACGGCAGAGCAGATGGCAGCAGACGGCGGCAGTCTGGAAAATCCTGCCCAAAGCGCGGTGTGGGAGATTACCGTAAACGGGGATCAGGTGGTTCTGACAGACAGCAACGGAGTCTCCGTGCAGCCGAAAGGCGGCAACAGCAATGGAATTTCTGCAGGAGAATATCAGTGGAAATGGACTTTTGAAGACGGGAAGTTTACCTTTTCCGGCCAGGGAGAGGATACCGTAGTCCTGGCCAGCAACAAGGGCTCCCAGAATAAATTCCGAGGCTATAAAACAACTACGGTGCAGGGAAATCCGGCGGGATATCCCTCGGAGTTCACCCTGTACAGACTGGAGGAAAGCGGATCCGGGGAGATCACGGTAGCGGCTCCCCAGGCAGTTCCCCAGGCGGGAGAAGTGGAAAAGGGAACTGCGGTGACTCTGACTTCCGAAACTGCGGGAGCAGAGATCTATTTTACCCTAGACGGCAGCGATCCCACCAGCAGCGGGACCAGGGAGCTTTACAGCGGGGATCATCAGCCGGTGATCACCGAAGACACCACCCTGAAGGCAGCGGCAGTTCTGGAGGGCGTATACAGCGCAGTGCAGACCCTGCAGTATACCGTCGCGGAAAGCGGACAGGAGGAGCCTGTGCTCCGGGACGGGGACCAGGTAGTGATCTACGCCCCGGCGTACAGGAAGGCATTGTCTTCAGAGAAGACCGGATTCTATAATGTAGGAACGGATATCACCATTGAGGCAGACGGAACGGTGACCGGGTACACGGATGCGGATATCTGGACTGTCACAGTAAATGACGATGGGACATACAGCTTCGGCCAGGACGGACAGAATATCGGTCTGGGAGACAGCTATGCCAGCATGGATCTGGGCGCAGTCCATGACGGCTGGGAACTGATCGATCTCGGGGACGGTCTGTATAACGTTAGAAATACCGGCCGGGGCAATTACATGGAATGGTACGATCAGTACAGCAACTGGAGCACCTACAATTCCAGCAGCGCGGCGACGGACGGCCAGTTCCAGCTTTCCTTCTGCAAAGTGGATGGATCTGTCACGCCGGATCCGGAACCGGAAGCTCCCATCGCGGACGGAGATCAGGTAGTGATCTACGCCCCGGCGTACAATAAGGCTCTTTCTTCTGAGTATACCGGTTTTTACAACAGGGGAACCGATGTGACAGAGGAAGAAGACGGAATCCTTTCCGGTTATACGGAAAAAGACGTATGGACGGTGAAGGACAACGGAGACGGAACATACAGCTTCTCCTACGGCGGCCAGAATATCGGTATGGGAGACAGCTATTCCAGCATGCCTCTGGGCGAGAAGAACGACAAGTGGGTGCTGGAGGACGCCGGAAACGGACTTTACTATGTGAAGAATACTGTCCGCGACGCTTACATGGAGTGGTATGACAGCAACGGCAACTGGAGCGCGTACTACAAGATCAGTGAAGGCAGCGAGGGCATGTTCGCGCTTGCGTTTTATCAGGTGACCGACATCCCGGAGGAACCGGATGAGCCGTCCACGGTGGAGGGCCTTGAAGTGGAGGCGGCTCCCAAGAGCGGCGCCAGCGTGGTGGCAAAGCAGAAGATCACCCTTGAGGCGGCTGAGGGCGCAGAGATTTATTACACTATGAACACAGACGGCACGGAGCCGGCGGATCCGGTTGCAGGAACCGAAGAACAGAAATACAGCGGACCCATTGAGATCGCGGAGACTCCGGCCAAAGACAAGCCGATCATCGTAAAAGCCCTGGCGTACATCCCGGCGGGCACAGATACCGAAGCCCAGACCGGAGAAGTGTATACTTTTACATACAAAGCGCCCATGATGATCGACGACTATGGCCTGTATTTCGGACAGCTTCACGCCCACACCAACCTTTCCGACGGGACAGGAACCGTGGAGCAGGCGTTCCAGCATGCGGCGGATGTGCCGAATCTGGACTTCCTGGCGCTGACAGACCACTCCAACTCCTTCGAGGGACAGAGCGGGCTTCCCAGTGCCGGGACGACGCACCTTGGCGATGAGAACGCGGAGGAAGTGAATGCTTCCTGGGCAGAAGGCCGTGAGGGCGCCAGAGCCATCACCGCCCAGGAGGGCGACTTCGTCGGGATCTACGGATTTGAGATGACATGGTCCGGCGGCGCTCCGGGACATATCAATACCTTCAATTCGGAAGGATTTGAGAACAGAAACGCGGCTCCTTATAAGAAGGGCGACAACTATGAAGTGCTGGAAGCATATTATGACACGCTGAAGGCGAATCCGGAAACCATCTCCCAGTTCAACCACCCGGGCGACACCTTTGGAGATTTCATGGATTTCGCCCTCTATGACCCGGTGATCGACAATCAGATCACGCTGATCGAGGTGGGCAACGGCGAGGGAGCCATTGGAAGCTCCGGCTATTTCCCCTCCTACAGCTACTACACCAGAGCGCTTGACAAGGGCTGGCATGTGGCTCCGACCAACAACCAGGACAACCACAAAGGAAACTGGGGGGATTCCAACACGGCAAGAAGCGTGGTGCTCTCCGACGGACTTTCCGAGGAAGCGATCTACGACGCCATGAAGAATTACCGCGTGTACGCCACAGAGGACAATGATCTGTCCATCCTGTATTCCCTGAATGGAAACGCTATGGGATCCATCCTTGACGAGCAGGAGGAAATCCATATCACAGCAGAGATTTCCGACCCCACCGACACTGCCGGCGAGACGAAGGTGGAAGTCATCGTCAACGGCGGACAGACGCTGGCGGAGAAGACATTTACCGGCGGCAGCGCGACAGTGGAGTTTGACAGCCTTTCCACCGGATACGGTTACTACTACCTGCGAGTGACTCAGGCGGACAAGGACATCGCCGTGACCGCCCCGGTATGGACCGGCGAGAGTGTAAACGCTGGTATCTCCAATACATCCAGCGATGTGGCCATGCCCATCAAGGGGGATGAGATCCGGATCTCCAGCCAGATCTTCAACAATTTAAGCGATGACATGACAGTGACTTCACTGACCTACACCATGGAAGGCCAGACAGATCCCTTCCACACGGCAGACGCAGCAGCGCTTGGAGAGAACGGCGTCATCGGCGCCAGGGCGTCATACGAGTATTCCTTCCCCTACACGGCGGACCAGGCAGGCGGATTTAACATCAACGCTGAACTGAAAGCCACCATCGGCGGGGAAGAGTACACCTTCACAGACGTACTGAAGCTGAGCGTGTCCGACCCGTCCATTGCCACAAAGGTACTGGTGGACGGCACACATTACAACGACTATGTAAACGGATATTATTCCGGAAACATGACCAACTTTATCAATATGGGAACTTCTGACAACATCCAGGTGAAGATCGTGCAGCCGGGCGAGGAAGTGACTTCGGAAATGCTGGAAGACGTGGCGCTCTTCGTGATCTCCGCGCCGCTGAAATACACCAGCGACTACACCGGAGACGCCCAGCCCAGCGTATTTGAGGAAGACTTTATCCAGGTTGTCAGCGACTATGTAAAGGGCGGCGGCACGGTGGTTGTCTGCGGTCTGGCGGACTATCAGGATGCCAACAGCGGACTTCCGTACACCTCTTACGCACAGGCGAATGCCCTGCTGGAGGGTATCGGTTCCACTATGCGCGTCAACGACGATGAGCTCATCGACCAGGATGAGAACGGCGGACAGCCCTACAGACTTTATTTCGACGACTTTAACTATGAGAGTGCGGATCCGGCGGTCCAGAGCATCCTGGCAGGCGTGAAAGAATCCGGGCTGGCATACAGCTCCTACTCCGGATGCTCCGTCAGCGTAGGGGAGGGCGAGGCTATCGTCTACGGGCATGACACCACCTACTCCATCAACAGCAAGGCTCCGGCTCAGGGACATGACAAGCCGGTATTGAGCTACAGCGCGGCATATGATCCGGAGACGGCAGTGGTACAGAAGGGCGACGTGGTATCCATGGCTACCGAGGCAGTGGGAGAAGGCCGCGTTTATGCCTGCGGAACCGTATTCTGCTCCAACTTTGAGGTGGCTGCGGAAGATCAGGTGTCCTACGCCAACGGCATCATGGCGCAGAACCTTTTAAGCGGCGTGAAGGTAGAGCCTGTGATCAGCACCATCCAGGAGGCCCGGGCGGGAGCGGACGGAGAAGTATTTACCGTAGTCGGCACCGTGGCCAACGGCACTGCCGAGAGCGGAAACGCATTCTTCAACACCATTTACATCCAGGATGAGGAAGGCAACGGAATCAATGTATTCCCCATCGACGACAGCAATATCCGCCGGGGGGATCAGGTACAGGTGACCGGATCTGTCAGCGAGTACATCGGGGACAAACAGCTGTCAGCCATCAATGTGACCGTGCTTGAGGGGTCAAAAGAGGTGGTGATCACGGATACGACTACGAAGGAAGCCAACGACTACGCGGCCAACTTCGGAAAACTTGTCCGGGTAGAGGGCGAAGCCACAGCAGTTACCATGGCAGGCGGAATCGTGGAGAGCATCACCGTACAGGATGACAGCGGCGAGGCGTGCCGGGTATTCATCGACGGATATATCGGATACTCAGACGAGACTTCACAGGTTCTGGAAGAGTTTGTAAAAGAAGGGGCGTACATCAGCGCTGTGGGATTCGTATCTCACGACGCGGAGGGCAACCGTCTGAGAGTCCGGGACCGCTCCGAGATCCTTCCGGCAGAAGAGGGCGAAGAGCCGGCGCCGGCAACATATGCGGTGACCGTATCCGTTCAGAACGGAAGCTTCGAAGGCGCTGAGACGGCTGCGGAAGGCCAGGCGTACACCGGCAGGATCGCGGCGGCAGAAGGCTGGAAACTGCCGGAGAGCATTACGGTAAACATCGGCGGACAGGAACTTTCCCAAGAGGCGTATGCCTACGACCCGGTCTCCGGTATCCTGACGATTCCGGGAGCGCAGATCACCGGCGATCTGGAGATCACGGCAGTCTGCGTGGAAGAAGCGGCAGAAGATCCGGGTGATGAAAAACCGGAAGATCCGGATGATGGAAAACCGGAACAGCCGGAAGATCCCGATGACAGCCAGCAGGATCAGGGAGATGGGCAGGATCATGACCAGAATCAGGGCGGCAGTCAGACTGGCGGAGCCCAGAGCGGTCAGCAGAACCCCGGAAGTTCCCAGAACAGCGGCTCTTCCGCGGAGACCGGCGACCTGGCGGCACCGGAAATCTGGACGGCAGCAATGCTTCTGGCAGCTGCGGCGGCTGCTGCAGCGCTGATTCTGAAAAGAAAAGCGGTACGGAAATAAAAAGTAACAAAACAGTTCTGACCTGTTCAGCCGAAAAGCTGGATGGGTCAGAAATTTTTATTTTACAGGGAAGACCGCATATGTTCCCGGGGATACAAATGCTGTCTGAGGAATGCGCATGTGACAAAAATGCAAGAGAAATGTAAGGGATATCGCGTTGTATGTCTTCTTTTTTTTTCGTATACTGGATCCGCAGCGGATTTATAAGAAAAAATTAAAGGGTTTCCCAGGGGGCTCATAAGATTTGTCTGCTAAAATGCTGACCATGAAGGAGAGATACACTTGAAAAAATGGATCAAACGAATACTGCTGACACTGCTGGCCGTCTTCCTGATTTCCGGGGCCGTTCTGGCCTGTCTGGGATACAGCGAGTACAGAAATGCCCTGGAAGAGGAAGGCTTGTCAGAAAAAATTGACAAGATTCGCCGGGATTCGGATTATGTGAAATCTGAAGATCTGCCGGAAATCTATCTGCAGGCGGTAGTGGCGGTGGAGGATCATCGTTTTCGGGAGCACGGCGGGGTGGATATGATCGCCATCTTACGGGCGCTGAAAAATGATATTCTGTCCGGCAGTCTGAAAGAGGGGGGAAGCACTATTACCCAGCAGCTGGCGAAAAATCTGTATTTTACCGGCGAAAAAACCGTGGTCAGAAAAGCGGCGGAGATTTTTATGGCGCTGAAACTGGAAAAAGAGTACAGCAAAGAGGAAATCCTTGAGCTGTATGTGAACACCATTTATTTTGGGGACGGATATTACGGGATCCGGGAAGCAAGCCTGGGCTATTACGGAAAAGAACCCCGGGATCTGAATCCCTATGAATGCACCATGCTGGCGGGACTTCCCAACGCCCCTTCCGCCTATGCCCTCAGCGGCCATCCGGAGCTGGCGGAACAAAGACGGCAGACGGTGGTAAGTCAGATGGTAAAATACGGATATCTGGGGGAGCGGGAAGGAAAACTGCTGGGAGAGCAGACAGGGTAGTTTATCAAAAGTCAGGGATCCGCGGCAGGCAGAATACGGAAGAGAGACTCAGGAGGGATGCACATGGATGAAGGAAAACAGAGAAAAATGGATAAAATACGGGAATGGGGAAAAGCCGCGCTTTTTATACTGGTCATGATCCCGGTGGGGCTGGCAATTCTGGCGTGCGCTCTGGCTGCCAGGGCCTTTTGCGAGGTGCTGGCCTGGAAACAAAGAAAAAAAGATTCCGCGGACCGGTTGCCAGAGGAGGTTCCCCCGCACTATAATGACAGAAGGAGTGAGAGAAGTCTGGGAATGCAGAGAATTCCCGGAGCGGGAAAAGCGCGGTGGTAAAGGAGGCAGCCTATGAAAAAAGAGATAACGGAAGAATTGGTGCCGGTACTTCCGGCCGCAGAGACAGAGGCCGGGTTTATGATCCGGCCCGGATTGTTTCAGGTCAGCGGGGCGGTGCCGGTGCCGGGAGGCGTCAGCTTCACCATATCTTCCCGGGGCGCCGATTCCTGTGAACTCTGTCTGTTTCACCGGAATGAGGACGCCCCCTTTGCGGTTCTTCCTTTTCCGGAGGACTGCCGGATCGGTCATACCTATTCTATGATTGTTTACGGGCTGGATATCACAGAGATCGAGTATGCTTACCGCATGGACGGCCCTTGGGATCCGGAACAGGGGCTTCTGTTTGATAAAACAAAATTTTTGCTGGATCCCTGCGCCCGGGCGGTGACAGGGCAGAGTGTCTGGGGAAAAAAGCAGGAAGCGGGAAAGGCCTACCATGCCCGGGTGGTGGAGGATGTGTTTGACTGGAGCGGATTTCATGATTCCAAGGTGCCCTTTCAGGATATGGTGATCTATGAGCTCCATGTGCGGGGGTTTACGGTGCATGAAAGTTCCGGGGTAAAGCATCGGGGCACCTTCCGGGGACTGATGGAAAAGATTCCTTATCTGCTGGAGCTGGGAGTGAACGCCGTGGAATTGATGCCCATCTTTGAGTTCGATGAAACGGCGGAGGAAAGGATCGTAGACGGCAGACAGCTTCTGAATTACTGGGGCTACAATACCGTCTGCTATTTTGCCCCCAATACCAGCTACGCGGCGGAGACTGAATTTAACCGGGAGGGAACGGAGCTGAAGGAACTGGTCCGGGAGCTGAACGCTCACGGCATAGAAGTGATCCTGGATGTGGTCTTCAATCACACCGCGGAGGGGGATGAGCGGGGGCCTTTCTTTTCCTTTAAGGGCATCGACAACAACCTCTACTATATGCTGACTCCGGACGGGAAATATTATAATTTTTCCGGTGTGGGGAATACCCTGAACTGCAATCATCCGGTGGTGCGGCAGTTTATCCTGGACTGTCTCCGATACTGGGTGGTGGAATACCGGGTGGACGGATTTCGCTTTGATCTGGCCTCCATTCTGGGCAGGGATGAGGACGGAGCGCCTCTTTCCCGGCCGCCGCTGCTGGAAAGTCTGGCCTTTGATCCCATTCTCGGGCAGGCAAAACTCATTGCGGAGGCCTGGGACGCAGGGGGTCTCTACCAGGTGGGCTCCTTCCCTTCCTGGAACCGGTGGGCGGAGTGGAACGGAAAATACAGGGACGACATCCGGAAGTTCCTGAAGGGGGACGAAAATATGGCGGCAGCGGCCATTCAGAGGATCCTGGGTTCCCCGGATCTCTATCCGCCGGACCGGCGCCAGAATGCTTCCGTGAATTTCCTGACCTGCCATGACGGCTTTACTCTTTACGATCTTTACGCTTACAATGAAAAACACAATGAAGCCAACGGCTGGAACAATACAGACGGAGCCAACGACAACAACAGCTGGAACTGCGGGGAGGAAGGGGAGACAGAACATGCGGACATTCTGAAACTCCGGGACCGGATGAGAAAAAATGCTCTGGCGGTTCTGCTCTGCAGCCGGGGAGCCGTTATGTTTCTGGCGGGGGATGAGTTTGGAAATACCCAGTACGGAAATAACAATGCTTACTGTCAGGACAACGAGATTTCCTGGCTGGACTGGAACCGTCTGGAGCAGTACCGGAACCTTCATGCTTTCACGGCCGCTATGACCGCCTTCCGCAGAGAACATCCTGTGCTGCGCGGAAACGCCGGATCAGCCCCCTGGGGCTGGCCGGAAATTTCTTTTCATCACGGGGCGGCCTGGAACCATCAGACAGAAAGCTATACCCGGCAGATCGGGATCCTGTTCGCGGGGCAGAAGGAGAACGGGGAGGATGACTGTGTCCTGCTCTGTATCAACGCCCACTGGGAGGATCATGAGCAGGAGCTTCCGGAACCGCCTTCGGGGATGAGATGGAGGATGGCTTTTCACACCGCCTGTGAAAAGCCCTTTGCGCCGGGAATTTCCCTGGATGCCGGACGGTTTGTCATAGGCGCCAGATCTGTGGCGGCGGCGGTTCTGGAACCGGCTGGATCATGATCCTAAAAGTCATCGGGAAACAGAGGGGAGTCCAGTTCGGCTATATGGATCAGAGGGATCCGGGTACCGTCAGACAGAATCAGACATTTCTCCAGGGTATCGATTTTTTTCAAAATGCCGGAACAGTGCCGGTAGGCACCTCCGGCTTTTTTTGCGTCTTTCTGAAACCAGACCACATGGAGCTTTGGCTGCTCCCGGATATGCGCCCCCAGGAAATGCAGCTTCCTCTGCAGCGCTTCCAGAACCTCCTCGCTGAGTTCTTTTTCAGGCCGGGTAAGCCGGCTCTGTTCCTGTATCATCTCTCCGTAACCGGTGAGAGCGGCAAAAGGGGCGAACTGTGCCGCCCGGTCCTTCCGGGGCATGTGCGGATGGGAGGAAGATACATGATGAGGCAGATGGATAATGTCTTCATAAGGGCTGTTCATGCTCTGTGTCCTCCGATCTGCCGGTTGCGGTCTCTGGCTGTGGCGCCCTCCTGAAGGCTCATCCCCCGCAGAACCGCGTTTTTTCCGTACTTCCGGCGGATCTGCAGCAGGGCCTTCTGCCAGTTCTTTTCCCGGACAGAGGCGGAATCGCCCTCTTCCTCCGGCTGTCCCCGGGGCGGATAGTCTGTAAAGAGATTCAGCTGCCGGTACTGTTCTCTGTCAGCGGCGGCATCCTCCGGAAGCACATGGCAGGCGGTCAGAGTAAGGCGGCGTACCAGCAGGGAAGGATCGGTGATCCGGTCAAAAAGAGCTGTGGCCGCTTCCAGAATCTGCCGGGAGGAGGATGTATACCGGTCCAGATTCTCTGTGCCGCGGGCATGTCTGGGAACCGAGCGGCCGTAACGGTCGGTGGTGATCTCTCCCTGGTAGTCCTGTCTGCGGCGGCCCCGCAGATTTTCAATGTCGTACCCTACGGTGAGCACCAGCTGGTGGGTGGACAGGCTCTGCCTTACCAGATCCATGGACAGAGCGTCGGCCATCTCCCGCAGAACCAGCCGGGCCCGGGACGCGGGATAGGGGCAGTGCAGGACCTGGCCGGAACCGATGCTGCCGGCCTCGGGCCGGTAGGCCTTGATATCCGCCATGGTGCAGGGCTCCCAGCCCCAGGCGTGATCAATGAGAAGCTCCGCGTTGACCCCGAAGAGCCGGTACAGCAGATCCTCGTTGTGATAGTCCCGCGGTCCGCCAAGGGAGCAGCGGGCAATATCCCCCATGGTGTAAAGTCCGCAGCGGGCCAGCTTCCCGGCGTACCCGCTGCCTACCCTCCAGAAGTCGGTGATGGGCCGGTGATCCCACAGCTCCCGCCGGTAGGAGGATTCGTCCAGCAGGGCGATCCGTGCGCCGGAGTCGTCAGGGGAAACATGCTTGGCCTGGATATCCAGGGCGATTTTGCAGAGGTAAAGATTGGTGCCGATGCCTGCGGCGGCAGTGATGCCCACGGTTTCCCGGATCTCCCCCAGGATCCGGCCGGCCAGCTGATAGGGGGTCATATTTAAGGCTTCCAGATAGGAAGTGATATCTATGAAGACCTCATCAATGGAGTAGACATGGATGTCTTCCGGAGCGGCATAGCGCAGGTATATCTGGTATATCCGGGCGCTGTAGTCCATGTACAGGGCCATGCGGGGAGGGGCGGCAATGTAGTCCAGCTTCAGTTCCGGGGAAGACCGGAGAGCCGAGTCGTCAAAGGAGGAGCCGGAGAAACGCCGGCGGGGCGCTTTTGCCAGGCGCTCCCTGTTAATCTCTTTTACCGCCTGCTCCACTTCAAAGAGCCTGGAACGGCCGGGAATGCCGTAAGCTTTCAGAGAGGGAGAGACGGCCAGGCAGATGGTTTTTTCCGTGCGGGTCCGGTCGGCCACTACCAGATTGGCAGTGAGGGGATCCAGATGCCGCTCCGCGCATTCCACAGAGGCATAGAAGGATTTCAGGTCAATAGCCAGATAGATCCGTTTTTCCATACAGACACTTCCTTTCCGCGTCGGTCTTAGCACTTCCGCTTTCACAGGTGAACCTGTAAGTCTATTATACGAACATATGTTCGAAAAAGCAATGGAAATGATTGACAAAAAAAGCGGAAAAAATTTTAAGATTTTTTTACCTTTTCTTCCATAATTTTTCAGGGATTAGACAAATTCCCGTCACAGATGTCCGGTATACTGTAACCATATTCGGAACCGGAGATGAGAAAATATTTTTTCCATCCCAAAGAGGTTTCGATTCAGGGCCGGCTGCCCCGTATCCGGCTGACTGTCCGGATACGAATAGAATATAGGACGCCCGGGGCGTCCACCATACCGAAGAGGGAAACTGATGAGTCAGAGACGTTTGCGAGAAAATGTGTTCAGTTTCTCTCTTTTCTATTGCCGGATTTTTATGGAAACGCTTGCGGTTATCAGACAGTTTTTATATAATAGAAAGCACAGGAAAGAGAATCATGTTTAAAACAGACGAAAGCAGGGACATGATGTAAAATCTTTCAACATTCAGACTTTTACAAAAGGGAGGAGCTAAGTTATGAATTGTCCAAACTGCGGCGCTGAACTCAAGGGAGCCGGTAAATTTTGCCCCAAATGCGGCACGCCGGTGCCGGGAAATCCCGGGGAACAGGATTTTACAGGAGAACCCGGGGCGTCAGCCGGACCGGATCCGGGGAAGAAGAAAAAATTCTGGATCATCGGAGCTGCTGCCGCGGCGGCGGTGGCGCTGATCGTGATCCTGGTGGTGGTGCTGGGACAGCCGAAGAAGATTAATCTGGAAAAATACGTGGAAATTAATTTCAGCGGCTACAACACCAAGGGAAGAGCGGAAGTCTCTATCCAGTGGGAGGAGCTTTCTGAAAAATTAATGGATATTCTGGATGGAAACAGCGGGGCACTCCTGGCTGCCACCGGCACCGTGCAGGTTTCTCTGGATCAGGACAGCGGTCTGTCCAACGGGGACGAAGTGACGGCGGAAATTTCCTATAATAATGAACTGCTTAAGCAATATAATTTTCAGTTTACCGGAAAATCCGTGAGCCGTACCGTAGAAGACCTGGAAGAGCTGGAGGAGGTTGATCCTTTTGGCGACCTGACGGTGAGCTTTACCGGGATCTCTCCGGACGGACAGGCGGAATATGAATATACGGGAAGCAATCCTCTGTTCAGCACCGATATGTTCCAGTGCGAACCCAGGGACGGCCTGAGAAACGGCGATGTGGTCACCGTTACCATTCCGGAGGCGAGAGAAACATCTCTGAACGATGCCGGCTATATGCTGGCCCGGAATTCCCAGGAGTACACGGTGGAAGGCCTGGAGGAATATGTGGGAAGCTACGCGGATCTTACAGAAGAGTTCCTGACATACGCCAAGCAGGAGGCAGAAGATGTAATCAATGCCTATATTGCCAGAGATTACAGCGACTCCAGTTCCGTGACGCCGATCGAATACGCCGGATACATCTTCCAGTATGTGAAGCCGGGAGAAAGCGGAGATTACTACAACGCTCTCTATATCATCTACCGGGGCACGGTTTCCAACAGCGAGGGAGGATTCCATGACACCAAGGTTTACTATCCGGTCTGCTTCAGCAACATTCTGGCTTCCGGGGGAGAACTGACCAGCGAGATGGCGGATTCTGTAACCGGCTATTCCAACCTCTCCGACAGCGGCTGGGGATATTCCACCAATGGATATGCCAATCCTCTGACGGCCTATTCCGAGCTGGTGACTGCCAACGTGGATGTCTACGAATGCGAGGCGGGAGACGGATTTGAAAAATACGAAACCTACACCCCCATTTCCTCTCTGGCGGACATCGCGCAGGAGGATATGCAGACGCTGACGGACCGGGCGATGAATATCATTAACGCCTACATCGCGGATGAATATTCTGATGAAAACCGCGCGGACGGGCTGGCGCTGGCGGGGCAGTACCTGCTGGTATCCAAAGCCCAGGGAAATGATTTCAAGGAGAATAACCAGGTGATCGTGGTCTGCAGCGCGACGGTTTCCAATGCGGACAATGACTTTACGCCTACGGTGGTTTATTATCCGGTGCGGTTCAGCGGCGTGGTCAATCTGCCGGGCGATGAATTTATCTACACCGCGGAAAGCGAGGTGCTGGGAAATACCCAGATCCAGGATACCTGGACCTATACCAATGGCTATACCGACGGGGCGAAAATGTTCAGCGACCTGGTTACCGCCAACCGGACAGATTACAGCTATGAGGTCAGCGAGGGCCTGAAGGCCTTTGGAGAATAAAAAAGAGAACGGGAGGGATCCATATGGAAAATCAGGTACTGGAATGTCTGGAAACCCGGCGCAGCGTTCGGAAATATAAGAAAGAACAGATTGCGGAGGAGCAGCTGCAGGCCATTCTGAAAGCAGGCACCTACGCCCCTACGGGAATGGGGGCCCAGAGCCCGGTGATGGTAGTGGTGCAGGATCCGGAACTGATCCGGAAACTTTCCGCCTGGAACGCGGAGATTATGGGAACGGATTCCGATCCCTTTTACGGAGCCCCTACGGTAATTGTAGTTCTGGCGGACAGCACCAGAAATACCTATATTGAGGACGGCAGTCTGGTGATGGGCAATCTCATGAACGCCGCCCACGCGGTGGGAGTAGATTCCTGCTGGATCCACCGGGCCAGAGAGACTTTTGCCAGAGAAGAGGGAAAGGCTCTGCTGAAGGAATGGGGCTTGGGCGAGAACTACGTGGGCATCGGAAACTGCGTTCTGGGCTACCGGGACTGCGAGTATCCCCAGGCAAAGCCCAGAAAAGACACCTATATTAAGCGGATCGGATAAAGGGATCAGCGGCCGGCCTGCTCAGAGATCAATTTCAGGAAACGCCTGGTGACAGGGTAGTCGTCGTCTCTGCGGGAATAGACGCCGAAGGACAGACTGGGGAGATCCTCCACCGGGAGATAGCACAGCCCGGGTTCACGAAGGGCGGGGATATCCGGATAGATGGTATAACCCAGGCCGGCCTTTGCCAGGGTCAGAATGCTCTCCGTGTCATCGCTGAAATACCTCTTCTGTTCTGCGGAGGAGGACATGACTTTCAGATGGCACTGGAGAATCTCCTCCGGCAGACGCCGGGGCGGGCTGGTAATAAGATTATAATTTTTCAGCATATCCGTGGTCAGGATACCCTGAACCGCCAGGGGATGCCCCGGCGGGCAGACGCAGGCCATGGGACAGGAAAACAGTTCTCTGTAAGAGAGGACTGTTTTTTTTGTGCCGGAGTACAGGGACAGGGCGGCGCTGAGCTGGCGGTTTTCCACCATGCCGAACAGCAGCTCAAAAGGAATCGTGTGAAGCTGAGGGCGCAGGGCAGGCCATTCCTGACAGAGAGCCCTCAAAACAGGAGGCAGCAGACGCAGCTCCGCCGGACTGTGGCAGCCGGCAGCATCGACTTTAACCACGTAAACTTTTCCTATAAACAGGGCAGCGGGAAAAACGCCCTGTCGGACATTGACCTTCATATTAAAAGCGGGGAGACCATCGGGGTCATCGGCGGCACCGGCTGCGGCAAGAGCAGTCTGGTAAACCTGATCTGCCGACTGTACGACGTGGATCAGGGTTCTGTCTGCGTAGGCGGGGTGGATGTGCGGAAATACGATACGGAAGCTCTGCGGAACCAGGTTTCTGTGGTGCTGCAGAAGAATACCCTGTTTTCCGGAACCATTCTGGACAATCTCCGCTGGGGAAATCCGGATGCCACGGAGGAGGAGTGCGCCAGGGCCTGCCGGGCAGCCTGCGCCGATGAGTTTATTGACCGGATGCCGGAGGGATACAGAACCCGCATTGAGCGGGGCGGCTCCAATGTATCCGGCGGCCAGAAGCAGCGGCTCTGTATCGCCAGGGCCCTTCTGAAAAAGCCCAAGGTCCTGATCCTGGACGACTCCACCAGCGCTGTGGATACCGCCACCGACGCGAAGATCCGCAGGGCTTTCGCGGAGGAAATTCCCGGCACCACCAAGATTATTATTGCCCAGCGTGTCTCCAGCGTGGAATCCGCGGACCGGATCCTGGTACTGGAGGAGGGCCGGATCAACGCCTTTGACACTCACGAAAATCTGCTGAAGAACAACGCCATCTATCAGGAAATTTACACATCCCAGATGGAGGGCGGCGGAGACTTTGACCAGCCGGCGTAAAAGAAGGGAGGAAACAGAAAGATGACAAAACAGAAAACTGAAAAGAAACCGGCCTTTTCCCTGAAGGTTCTGAGCCGGGTGGTAAAATATATGCTGCATTATTATAAAATTCCGTTTATCCTGGTGGTGGCCTGCATCCTGGTTTCCGCGGTGACTACCGTAATCGGAGCTACCTTCCCCCAGACTTTGGTGGACGACTATATTACTCCCATGCTGAAAAACGGATCCCGTGACTTCAGCGGCCTGGCCGGGCAGCTGGTCCGCCTGGTAATCATTATGGGGATCGGCGTCATTGCCGCTTTTTCCTACAACCGTATTATGGTCAATGTGAGCCAGGGTACCATGCGCCATCTCAGGGACGACCTGTTCAGCAAGATGGAAAGTCTGCCCATTAAGTACTTTGACACCCATGCCCACGGCGATATTATGTCCGTGTACACCAACGATGTGGATACTCTGCGGCAGATGCTGAGCCAGAGTATTCCCCAGATTATTAACTCGGTAATCACCATGATCGCCACCCTGGTTACCATGCTGGTGCTGAACCCGGCGCTGACAGTGATTTCTCTGGTTACCGCCTTTGTGATGCTGCGGGTCACCGCCGGCTTTTCCAAACTGTCCGCGAAATACTATATCCGCCAGCAGATGGATCTGGGAGCCGTGGACGGTTTTATCGAGGAGATGCTGGACGGCCAGAAGGTGGTAAAGGTATTCTGCCACGAGGAGGCCGCCAAAAGAGATTTCCATGAGGTCAATGAAAAGCTGCGGGAGAGCGCGGACAAGGCCAACACCTACGCCAACCTGCTGATGCCGGTGAACGCCAATATCGGCTGGATCAGCTACGCCCTGGTGGCCATTATCGGAGCGGTGCTGGGAATCAATCAGCTGGCGGGGGTGACCATCGGAACAGTAGTTACCTTTGTGGGGCTGAACAAGAGTTTCACCAATCCCATTACCCAGGTAAGCCAGCAGATCAACTTTGTGGTCAATGCCGCCGCGGGAGCCCAGAGAGTCTTTGATCTTATGGACCAGACCCCGGAAGCGGACGACGGATATGTGGAGCTGGTCAACGCCAGAGAGGACGAGAAGGGAAACCTGACGGAATCCTCCGCCCGCACCAATCTCTGGGCCTGGAAGCATCCCCACAAAGCGGAAGGCACAGTTACCTACCAGAAACTGGAAGGGGCTGTGGTGATGGACGATGTGGATTTCGGCTATGAAGAGAATAAAATCGTGCTGCGCAACATCAGCCTTTACGCCAAACCGGGGCAGAAGATCGCCTTTGTGGGCGCTACAGGAGCCGGCAAAACAACCATCACCAACCTGATTAACCGTTTCTACGATATTGCCGACGGAAAGATCCGCTATGACGGCATCAATATCAACAAGATCAAAAAGGGAGATCTCCGGCGGTCCCTGGGCATGGTGCTCCAGGACACCCACCTGTTTACAGGAACCGTTATGGAGAATATCCGCTACGGAAAAATGGACGCCACCGATGAGGAATGCGTCAACGCGGCAAAGCTTGCCAACGCCGACGGATTTATCCGGCGCCTGCCCGACGGCTACCAGACCATGCTCACCGGGGACGGGGCCAATCTGAGCCAGGGACAGCGGCAGCTGCTGGCCATTGCCCGGGCGGCGGTGGCGGATCCTCCGGCTCTGATCCTGGATGAGGCCACCTCCTCCATTGACACCAGGACGGAAAAACTGGTGCAGGCAGGCATGGACGCTCTTATGAAGGGGCGGACTACCTTTGTCATCGCCCACCGGCTTTCCACAGTCAAGAACGCGGACTGCATCATGGTTATGGAGCAGGGCCGCATCATTGAGCGGGGAACCCATGACGAGCTCATTGCCGCCAGAGGAAAATATTATCAGCTGTACACCGGGAATTTCGCGGCGTAACCGGATTCTCCACGGAGGGAAGAATTCCGCGGCAGACTGGAAACAGAGAGTTGTATTTCGGCGAAAAAGAGAGTATGATGGCTGGGTATACAGGTACAGAAATACCAAAGAAAATCTCAGGGGGAGAGAAGTATGCAGATCATCATCGTGGGATGCGGAAAAGTAGGAAGAGCCCTGGCTGCCCAGCTTTCCGGGGAGGATAATAATGTTACGGTAGTAGATACCAACGGGGATGTAGTCAAAACAGTGGCCAATTATTATGATGTCATGGGAGTAACCGGAAACGGAGCCAGCTACAGTGTGCTGGCGGAGGCGGATATTGAGCACACGGATGTCCTGATCGCGGTGACTCATAACGATGAGGTAAATCTGCTCTGCTGTGTGGTGGCCCGGAAGGCCGCCAACTGCCATACTATCGCCCGGGTGAGAAATCCTGTCTATTCGGAGGAGAGAGCCTTTCTCCGCAAGGAACTGGGATTGTCTATGATTATCAATCCGGAGTACGCGGCTGCCCAGGAGATTGCCAGACTGCTGCGGTTCCCATCGGCCATTGAGATTGACAGCTTTTCCAAGGGCCGGATCGAGATGCTGCGGTTCCGGGTGCCGGCAGCCTCCATGCTGGACGGGCTGGCTCTGCGGGAACTGCCCCAGAAGCTTCCCATGGACGTGCTGATCTGCGCGGCGGAGCGCGGAGAAGAGGTGCTGATCCCGGATGGGAATTTTGTAATCCGTTCCGGGGATCTGCTGTCCATGATCGCCATACCGGGAAATGCCGCGGCCTTTTTCAAAAAGGTGGGAATTTCCACAAACCAGGTGAAAAATACCATGATCATCGGCGGAGGGGAGATCACCTATTATCTGTCAAAGCTGCTGCTGAATATGGGAATCCGGGTGAAGATCATAGAGAAAAGGCGGGAACGCTGCGAGGAGCTCAGCGATCTTCTGCCCAAAGCAACCATTATCTGCGGAGACGGAAGCGACCGGGAACTTCTGCGGGAAGAGCATCTGGAGCAGATGGATTCCCTGGTGGCCGGAACGGATATGGATGAGGAGAATATTATCCTTTCTCTGTATGCCAGGGACCGGGTGAGAGCCAAAGTGGTGACCAAGCTGAACCATCTGGATTTCAACGATGTGATTCACAGTCTGGATCTGGACAGTCTGATCTACCCCAAGAATATCGCCGCGGAATATATCCTTCAGTATGTCCGGGCCATTGGGAACAGTATGGGGAGCAATGTGGAAACCCTTTACAAACTCATGGACGGACGGGTGGAGGCGCTGGAGTTTCTGGTACATAAAAATTCGGATTTGGCGGGAATCCGGCTGCAGGATATGCGCCTGAAACGAAACCTGCTCATCGCGGGGATCGGAAGGAAGGGCAGGCTGATTATTCCCGGAGGACAGGATGAATTCCTGCCGGGGGATTCTGTCATCGTGGTGACCACCGACAGCGGCTTCCAGGATATCCATGATATTCTGGATACAAGGGAGGGTTAAGCCATGAATTATCCTATGATCCGCTATATCCTCTCCTGGGTGCTGAAGGTGGAGGGGGCGCTCATGTTCCTTCCCTGCCTGGCCGCCCTGATCTATGGGGAGCAGGAGGGGTTCTGGTATCTGTTCTGGGCGGCGCTCTGTTTTGCCCTGGGGTTCGCTGGCTCCTTCCGTAAACCGGAGAATACGGAAATTTACCGAAAAGACGGGTTTGCCGCCGCCGCTCTGGCCTGGGTGGTCCTGAGTCTGTTCGGCGCTGTGCCCTTTGTGCTGACCGGGGAGATTCCCTCTTTCGTTGACGCCCTGTTTGAGATCGTCTCCGGCTTTACCACCACAGGTTCTTCCATTCTGTCAGATGTGGAAGCCCTCTCCCATGTAAGTCTGTTCTGGAGAAGCTTTTCCCACTGGATCGGAGGCATGGGGGTGCTGGTGTTTATCCTGATGCTGATCCCTGTGAGGAACGGTTCCAGCATGTACCTGATGCGGGCGGAGAGCCCCGGCCCTTCCGTATCCAAGTTTGTGCCCAGGGTGCGGAACACGGCGATTCTTCTGTATAAAATGTATATCGCTATGACGGTTCTGGAGATTGTTCTGCTGCTGCTGGCGGGGATGCAGGGCTTTGACGCCCTGTGCATTTCTTTCGGCAGCGCCGGTACCGGGGGATTCGCAGTGCTGAATTCCGGATGCGCCGCGTATACGGCCCTGCAGCAGTGGATCATTACCGCGTTTGTGATCCTCTTCGGGGTGAATTTTACCTTTTACTATCTTCTGCTCTGCAAAAAAGCAGGAGCGGCCTTCGGCATGCAGGAGGTGAGAGCGTATCTGCTGATTATAGCGGTCTCCGCGGGACTGATTACCTGGAATATCAGCGGCATGTACGGCTCCTTTTCGGAATCTCTGCGCCAGGCCTCCTTCCAGGTGGGAAGCATCATCACTACCACGGGATACGCTACTACGGATTTTAACCTCTGGCCGGAGCTGTCCAAATATATCCTGGTGATGCTGATGTTCATCGGCTCCTGCGCAGGCAGCACCGGAGGCGGCATCAAGGTCTCACGGATCCTGATCCTGCTGAAAACGGTCCGCAAAGAGCTGCAGTCCATCGCCCATCCCAGGAGCATCAAAAAGATCCGCATGGACGGCCATACGGTGGAGCATGAGACTCTGCGGTCTATCAATGTATTTTTTATTGTGTATACAGTGATCTTCGCGGTGTCTGTGCTGATTATCAGTTTTGACGGATTTTCTTTTGAAACCAACTTTACGGCGGTGGCCGCCACCCTGAACAATATCGGTCCCGGTCTGGGAGACGTAGGCCCTATGAGCAATTTCGGCATCTACGGTCCGGTGTCGAAGCTGGTGATGGTCTTTGACATGCTGGCCGGACGGCTGGAGATTTTCCCGCTGCTGCTGCTGTTCTGCCCTTCCACCTGGAAGCGGAGAGGATAATTTTTCTGTTCATCCTCCGACTGCAGCGGAATGCAGCGCAATCCGTGTCTCATGCCTATTTGTCGGGCCGCTCATGAATATCCTCAGAGGACTGTGAAAAGAAAGTGCCGCAAGGTCATCCAAAGCAGATGATTGAGCGGCACTTTCTTTTATAGCATCCGAAAACGCCTGGATTCAGAGCGGCTGCTTGTAAAGAAGCATGCCTGAGATTTTACCTGTTTTAACAGAATGCTTACTGTAATATTGCACAGCTATGATAGAAGCGGCTGAAAATCCGGGATTATAATAGCTCCATGCGAATTATTACAACAAGAAGGAGACAAGTCGTATGAAAAACTGGTTTCAAAAGAGCGCGGTAGCGGTACTGACCGCCTCAATGCTGGTATCCCAGGCTGTGCCGGCCATGGCAGCGGAGACTGCGGACGCGGTACAGGAAGAGAGCCTGAAAATCGCGGTTCTGTCGGACACCCACTATCTGTCCCCGGACCTGATTCGGGATACGGCGGATTTTACCGAGCACTTGAACAGCGATCGGAAAATGTTCGCGGAGAGTGACGCGTTCCTGACGGCGCTGCTGAATACTGTAAAGCAGGATGATCCGGATGTGCTGCTGATTTCCGGCGATCTGACTAAGGACGGAGAAAAAGAGGGCCATGAGGAACTGGCGGAAAAGCTGGAGCAGTTTGAGGCGGAAACCGGAGCGGAAGTATACATAACCCCGGGCAACCATGATCTGAATAATTCCAACGCCATGAATTTTAATACGGAAGACGGCGAGGCGGTGCCGGCGGGACGCACCACCCAGGAGGATTATAAAGAAATTTACGGAGATCTGGTTTATAAGGATGATTCTGTAATCGCCACTTTTGAGCCCGCGGAAGGAAATCAGGGAGGCGGCCTTTCCTACGCGGCCCGCCCCAAGGACGGATTTACCATTATTTCCATTGACTCTGCCCGCTACAGCGGGGACAACACAGAGTCCGGCACAGATGAGCATGAGACCAGCGGAAATGTAGGCGCGGATCTGGAAGCCTGGATCGTGGAACAGACCAAAGCCGCGAAAGAGCGGGGAGACACGGTCATCGGCCTGCAGCACCACGGAATGGTTCCTCACTTCAGCATGGAGCCGGATCTGCTGCCCATGTATCTGGTCAACGACTATGAGCGTCTGGCTCAGGTGTATGCCGACGCGGGCATGACCTATATTTTCACCGGCCATATGCACGCCAACGATATTGCGGCAGTGACAACGGAAGCCGGAAACACCCTCTATGATATTGAGACCGGTTCTGTGGTGACCTATCCGTCACCGGCCCGCTCTGTCACTCTGAACCGGACCATTTCCGATGGAACCGTTTCTGAGACCATGGATGTAAAGACCTACACCAATGTAGGACCTGTCACCTTTACCAATCCGGTAACCGGTCAGGAGCAGACCATTGAGGATATCTCCGCTTACGGCAGAGAGCATGGTTTCAGCAACGCAATGCTGACCACCACGGTCAATGGCTTCCTGCGCCCCTATTATGAGCAGATCCTGCAGAACGGCGGTTCCAAGGTAGCCATTGAGTCGCTGATCAACAGCCTGCTGGGGGACAGCCTTCCCATTGACAACATGACATTGGATCAGCTGATTGATGTAGCCCTGCCCCTGCTGCTGCCCGGAGCTGACAGCGGGGAGGAAATTTATTACGATTCCGCGGAAGGGGGCATCGCGGTGAACAAAAAGGTATCCTTCCTGACCCTGAGTCTGGTGATTCCCAATGAAGGACTGAAAGATACCCTGAATGCCCTGCTTCAGAAGCTGGATAACGAGGTATTGGCAAAACCGGAGGTTATGGATACAGTGATTGAAAACCTCATTGTTTCCCTGACTGCGCTTCCGGTGGCTATGGACGGCAAAACCCAGAAAACCCTGCTGGATTACGCCAACTATATTTATCAGAGCCATCTGGGCGGCGAGGACAGTTCCAAGCAGCCTGCCTGGGTGACGGAAGCCGCGGCTAAAATCGAGAGCGGGGAACTGCTGGGAACCGTTCTTACCACACTGATCCAGGATATTACGGCATTGGCGGATCAGATTCTTGGCAATGTATCTCTGGAGGAGCTGCTGGGCGCCAGCGGATGGGACAATACCAACAAAGAAATGGCAGCCATTGACGGCCGCACGCCTCTGCTTCGCCCCACAGAAAGCGGAAAGACAGTTTTCTCCGCCGCGCTGGTGCTGCTGGGCTGGGCCGATACCAACGGAGACGGCATTCTGGAGATCCCTCAGGGGGCCAATCCGGAAGTGGGATACAGCGTGCAGGAGTTCCTGGATAAACTGGGTAATTTCGGCATGGACCTGGATATTATGAGCCTGCTGAACAACCTGCTGCTGGGTACGTCGGAAGATCCCGGTCTCATCGATGAGGAGCTGAAAGGCCAGATCAACGGCTGGCTGCTGAACCTGGTTACTTCTATGGGAACGGACAGCAATTATCCGGAAGACAATAATACAACCATTACCAATCAGTGGAACCTGCTGACAGACCGCGCCGCCCTGGATGCTGCCATTGCCCAGGCGGAAGCTGTGGACCTTGGCGGATATACAGAAGAATCCGCCAAAGCAGTAACAGACGCTCTGGAAGCGGCCAGGGCCCTGCCGTTGACCGCGACTCAGGAAGAAATGGACGCCGCGGCGCAGGCACTGAATGACGCTGTGGCGGCTCTGGAAAAGAAAGACGACACCCAGAAACCGGATGACACTCAGAAACCGGACGATACCCAGAAGCCGGACGATACCCAGAAGCCGGATGATACTCAGAAGCCGGACGATACCCAGAAGCCGGATGATCCCAAGAACCCCGGAAACAGCCAGACCGGAGGAAAGGGACAGAGTACCGGAAAAACACCGGGAACCGGCGATTACACAACAGTGGTGCCCTTTGCCCTGGCAATTCTGGCATGCGGCGGAGCAGTAACCGTATTGAGCCTGAAAAAGAAAGCAAGGCTGCGGGCAGAGTCAAAATAAAAGCAAGGCAGATCGGTATCGGAATCTGCTCTCCGGTGATTTGAAAGAATGTATTTTTTTCAATACAATCCCGCCGGCCCGAGGATTCGGGCCGGCGGTTATTTAACATGACAAACAGAAAAAACAGAGATTTCTGTAGATTTTCTACGGGAGGTTTTATGGACGGCAGCATGCGCAGAAAGATTGAAAGTGTATACGGGAGCCTGCGGCCCTCGGAGCGGAAGGCGGCGGACTATCTGCTGGAGTACCGGGGCCGGGCCGGAGATCTGCTCATGGAGGAGCTGGCCGGGGCGGCCGGGGTCAGCCAGCCTACGGTGATGCGGTTTGTGAAGGCGCTGGGGTACAGCGGGTTTCGGGAGTTTAAATATGCCCTGGTTCAGGAGGAGGCCCGGGGACAGAGGAAAGAAGGGGAGATCGAGCTCTATGGGTTTCAGCTTTCCAGCCGGGACAGGCTGGAGGAAATTCCCGGAAAAATCGTCGCCACTTCCATCCGGATGCTGGAGGAGACGCTGAAAAGCATCCGGGCAAAAGATTACCGGCAGGCGGTGGAGGCCATCCTGGAGGCCAGGAGTATTGTGATTTACAGCGTGGAGAATTCGGTCTGTACCGCCAGCGAGATCCGAAAGATCTATGAGGCCTGGCAGATTTACCGCCAGGGGCAGAAGCCCAAAGTGCATTACGTGACCAAAAGCGACCGCCAGCCCCATGAGCTGGAAGTAAGTATTCCCGGAGACGCCCATAATCCCCGAAGCCTGGATTATGTGACCGAGTATTTTCCGGCAGCCAGCTCGGAGGATCTGAACGCGGCCTTCCGCCAGATTGCCGGGCGGATTACGGCCCAGGCCCAGGTTCCCACTCAGGTCTCCGGGGGCGATCCGGTACACGGAGGGTACATTGCCTATACGGATCCTATCGGAGAATATATGGAGGTCAAAGATGTAAAAACCATTCTTTTCAGCGGAAAACGGTTTGACCGTCTGCTGGATCCCGTCACAGAGACCCGGGCGGACGGGGGATCTGTGACCACCTATCGCTTTGAGGGCCAGGTGAACAGCCCTGTTTACGGGCAGCACAGTCTCAGCGAGATTCAGATTACCCTGGAGACAGCCGTGGATCCGGCCGGTGTGAAAGAGCAGGTTCTGAGGGTAAAAATTCCGGCTTCCGTCATCCCCCTGCGGGTCAATACCATCACCCTGGGAGGGGACGGAAAAGTGGAGCGGAATGAAGACAACGGGACGTATCCCATCCGGGTGCTGTACACCGTGGGCCTGCAGCCGGGAATCGCGGATGACAGCGGCCGGCTGACGGACAAAGTGAGCGGCGATTACGTCAGTGCCAACCGCAATGAGGACGGCACCGTGAATTTTTACAGCAGCCGGTACAGCGGATCCCGGGAGGGCCAGAGGGAAGAAGCCTCCGCAACGTTTACTCCGGCAGATACCAATCCCTATTATTTCGTACAGCAGGATACCCTGCTGTACGCGGATCAGGACTGCGTGATACCGGCGGTTTCCCTGGATCCGGGAGCGGTCTACTATTTCAGGACTATTTATATAGAAGGAACAGATATAAAAGAGGGAGTCATGGAGCGTCCGGGGGAACTGCTGGAGGGATATACGCAGATCCGGGACGGACAGCTGTACCTGAAGGCAGGTTCGCCGCGGCTGGGCTATCTGCGGGAATCCGCGGCAGAGAAGGAAGAGAATTTCACCGGGACGGCAGAGAGTGTCTGCGATCCTGTTTTCCGGGGAGATCCCTCCGACGGATTTTTTGAGATCTATCTGGGAAATAACGGGCGCCTGTCGGTCAGCCCCTATCAGGCTTCCGCGGACCGGGAAGACGGAACTCCGGAAGTGACAGCCAGCCCTGCGCCGGGCTTTTCTGACGATGACGCGCAGTCTGAAGAAAAACCGGACACCCCGCCGCTCACCCCGTCTCCGGGGGCGGAGATTCCCGGGGAGGCGGCGGATACAGGAGACCGCGGCAGTTTCCTTCCCTACAAGGCGGCGCTGACTGCGGCGGCAGCGGCGCTGGCAGTCCTGGCGGCGGTGAGAACAGTCCGGAAAAAACAGTCCGGCAGGTTCTGAAAAACAAGTAACCTCTGAGAAAAGGAGCTGTGGGATGCGGCTCCTTTTTTGTGGAGGTCTTTCTGGCGGAACGGAGCGGTTTATGGTATACTTTCTGTAGAGCAATCGGCTTCAGGGAAGGAGGATCTGCCTATGTGGAAACGGGAAGCCAAGGCGGCCGTTATGGTGACGGTTTCAGCGATTTGCATGGCTTTTAACATCAACACCTTTGTCAACGCGGTAGGATTGTATCCGGGAGGATTCAACGGCATTGCCCTGCTGGTCCAGCGGGTGGGGGATTCCTTCTGGCATGTGAGCCTGGCCTTTTCACTGGTCAGCTATCCCTTAAATATTCTGGCTCTGATGGTCAGCTTCCGGGATCTGGGAAAACGTTTTATCATTTACACCTGCTTAAGCGTAGGGCTCTGCGGTCTTCTCACCGACATCATTCCGGCCTTCGCGGTGACCAGCGATGTGCTGCTGGGAAGTGTTTTCGGAGGAATTATCAACGGAGTCTGCATCAGCATGGCCATGCTGGCCGGCGGATCCACCGGAGGTCTGGATATTCTGGCCAATGTCTACGGACACCGGCTGAACCGGGATCCCTGGAACATTACTTTGGCCGCCAACTGCGTGATCCTGGCGGCGGCGGGCCTGCTGTTCGGCTGGGATAAAGCCCTGTATTCCATCATTTTCCAGTACGCTTCCACACAGGTGATTCACCTGCTGTACCGGAAATACCAGAAGGCCACGCTGTTTATTATCAGCCAACAGTATGAAAAGATCTATCAGGTGATTATGGAGCAGACGAACCACAGCGCCACGGTGCTGGACGGCACCGGCTGCTACACCAACCAGGAGAAAAAGATGATCTATTCGGTGGTTTCCGGACAGGAGGTCAAAAGCCTGGTGCGGTCTATCCGCCGGACGGATCCGGCTGCCTTTATCAATATCGTCAAGACCACAGAGCTGGACGGCCGGTTCATCTATAAAGACTGACAGAGAGGAGAAAAACGTGGAAATACTGAAAACGCTGTTTGCCCTGCAGGATCTGAAATACCGGGATTTTCAGGCGAAACTGATGCCCACAGTGGACCCCGAGACAGTGATCGGCGTGCGGACGCCTGAACTGCGGAGGCTGGCAAAGGAATACGCGAAAACCCCGGAATCCCGGGAGTTTCTGAAACTGCTTCCTCATCGGTATTACGAGGAAAACAATCTTCACGGATTCCTGCTGGAAACAGTGAAGGACTACGGTCAGGCCATGGAGTATGTGGAAAACTTTCTGCCGTATATAAACAACTGGGCCACCTGCGACATGGTGTGTCCGAAAGTCTTCGGAAAACATCTGCCGGAGCTGCTGGAAAAGATCCGCGTGTGGATCGCTTCCGGTGAGACTTATACCGTGCGCTTCGGGCTGGGAATGCTCATGAGGTTCTATCTGGATGAGGCTTTCCGGCCGGAGTATCTGGAACTGGCGGCTTCCCTGCGGTCAGAAGAATATTATGTCAATATGATGACGGCCTGGTATTTCGCCACAGCACTGGCAAAGCAGTACGGGGCGGCTCTGCCGTACCTTCAGGAGCGGCGCCTGGATCCCTGGACCCACAACAAGACCATTCAGAAAGCCCTGGAGAGCCGGAGAATTTCGGAAGAACAGAAAACCTGTCTGCGCGCCCTGAGGATCAAATGAAAACCTTGACAGAAGACCTGCTTCATGATATAGTTAGTGAGCGACATGGAAGTAGGTCTTTTTTTTATGCCTGAAAACAGCGAATGGCATGCGCTGGGTCCCAGGCATTTCTGTTATGGGAAAAGGCCGTCGTAATACGCAAATACACAGTGGAGGTGGAAGTCGTGCGCGTAAAGATTACATTGGCATGTACAGAATGTAAACAGCGGAACTACAACATGACAAAAGAGAAAAAGAACCATCCCGACCGGATGGAGACCAGCAAGTACTGTAAGTTCTGCAGAAAACACACGTTACACAAAGAGACCAAGTAATGGGTGCGAGGTGAGAAGATGGCAGACGAAGTAGTAAAAGACTCCGGAAAGGCCGACAAGAAGAACAAAAAAGAACGGAAAGAAAAGAAAAGCTGGTTCAAGGGTCTGAAGACAGAGTTCAAGAAAATCATCTGGACGGACCGGAAGACACTTGGCAAGCAGGCGATCGCTGTGATCGCGATTTCTGTTGTGTTCTGCATCCTGATTACGCTGGTGGACAGCGTCGCGCTGCAGGCCATTGAATGGATAATCAGGTAAGGGATAGGGTGATTCGATGTCAGAAGCAAAATGGTATGTAGTCCACACCTATTCGGGCTATGAAAACAAAGTCAAAGCCAATATCGAGAAGACGATTGAGAACAGACATCTCGAAGACCAGATTCTGGAAGTCCGCGTCCCCATGGAAGATGTGGTGGAGGTTAAGAACGGAACCAAGAAGCAGGTGCAGCGCAAGCTGTTCCCCGGTTATGTTCTTCTGAACATGGTTATGAATGACGACACCTGGTATGTGGTCAGAAATACCCGCGGCGTTACCGGATTCGTGGGACCGGGATCCAAACCGGTGCCCCTGACTCCCGAGGAGATGCTGCCTCTGGGAATCCAGGGAGAGAGCAGAAGGGTCGAGGTAGACCTGGAAGTGGGAGATTCCGTGGTCGTCACAGGCGGAGCCTGGAAGGACACAGCCGGAGTCATCCAGAACATCAACAAGACAAAACAGGTGGTCACCATCAACGTGGAGCTTTTCGGCCGGGAGACCCCTGTGGAAATCAGCTTTTCAGAAGTCAAAAAGGTCGGCTGACCGGCCTGTGGGAGGGAAATCCCCGCAATTACCACATTTTATTAGGAGGTGCCAAAAATGGCAAAGAAAGTTACAGGTTACATCAAATTACAGATTCCTGCCGGAAAGGCAACACCGGCTCCGCCTGTTGGTCCTGCTCTGGGACAGCACGGCGTAAACATTGTACAGTTCACCAAAGAGTTCAATGCCAGAACTGCTGACAAGGGTGATCTGATCATCCCCGTAGTGATCACTGTATACGCAGACAGAAGTTTCAGCTTTATAACCAAAACCCCGCCGGCAGCAGTGCTTCTGAAGAAAGCCTGCAATATTAAATCCGGTTCCGGTGTTCCCAACAAGAACAAGGTGGCAACTATCTCCAAGGACAAAGTCCGTGAGATCGCTGAGATGAAGATGCCCGATCTGAACGCTGCTTCCGTTGAGGCGGCCATGAGCATGATCGCCGGCACCGCCAGAAGTATGGGAATCGTTGTAGAGGACTAAGCCGAAACAGCTTATAAGCCGCAGGGCTTGAAACGAACCGTGGGAGGGAAGATCCCGCAATTACCACTAGGAGGTTATATTAGAAATGAAACATGGTAAGAAATATGTTGAAGCTGCAAAAGCAGTAGACCGCGCTAATCTTTACGACCCCGAAGAGGCTGTGGCCCTCGTAAAGAAACTGGCAGTGGCTAAATTTGATGAGACCATCGAAGTTCACATCCGTACAGGCTGCGACGGACGTCATGCGGATCAGCAGATCCGCGGCGCTGTAGTTCTGCCTCACGGAACCGGCAAAACCGTCCGGGTTCTGGTATTCGCCAAGGGAGCAAAAGCAGATGAGGCTGAGGCTGCCGGAGCGGATTTCGTAGGAGCAGAGGAGCTGATCCCCAGGATCCAGAATGAAGGATGGCTGGATTTTGACGTGGTTGTAGCTACCCCGGACATGATGGGCGTTGTGGGACGTCTGGGACGTATCCTGGGACCCAAAGGCCTGATGCCCAACCCGAAATCCGGAACGGTTACCATGGACGTGACCAAAGCCATTGCCGATATCAAAGCCGGTAAAGTTGAGTACCGTCTCGACAAGACCAATATCATTCACGTGCCAATCGGAAAAGCTTCCTTCACAGAGGAGCAGTTAGCGGACAACTTCCAGACGCTGATCGGTGCAATTAACAAGGCAAGACCTTCCGCTGTCAAAGGCCAGTTCCTGCGGAGCGTGACCATGGCTCCCACCATGGGACCCGGCGTGAAGATCAACCCGGTTAAGCTTGCATAAATAAGAATAAAAAGCAAAAAACTGCCGGAACCCGCGGATGGGATCCCGGCAGTTTTTTGTATGGTCATTTGGCGTTGCTGTGAAGTAACCATTGGCGCCTGCCCTGGAAAAATAATATAGGCGCCTGCCCTGGAAAAATAATGATTGACAAACCGCTCCCGGCGTGCTATCATACCTCCTGTATCACGCCGAAGACAGCAGGTGCCGCAAGGCGTAAGGAGTCAACGCCTGCCGAGGATGAACATTCTTTGTTTTGAGAATTTCGTGTCCTGTTCCGTTTCGGCGGAGCGGGATTTTTTGCGCGTGTACACAAATACTACAAGGAGGTGCACCATTCATGGCAAAAGTAGAACTGAAGAAGCCGGTAATCGACGAGATTTCTAACGTGATCGCCGACGCCGACGGAGTTGTTCTGGTAAACTACAGCGGCCTGACCGTAGCACAGGATACGGAACTGCGCAGAACCCTGAGAGAAGCCGGAATCGCTTACAAAGTCTACAAAAACACGATGATGAATTTCGCGTTCCAGGGAACTCCCTGCGAAGAGCTCTGCAAACATCTGGAAGGAACCAACGCTCTGGCTGTTTCTAAAGATGACGCCACAGCTCCCGCCAGAGTTCTGGCTGCGTTCGCGAAAAAGAATCCGAAGCTGGAACTGGTAGCCGGCGTTGTGGAAGGCAATTATTATGACGCCGCAGGCGTACAGGCCCTGTCCGCGATCCCGTCCAGAGAGGAACTGCTGGGCAAGCTGCTTGGAAGCATCCAGTCTCCCATCGCCAACTTCGCCCGTGTGCTTAAGCAGATCGCTGAGGCCAACGGCGGCGAGAGCGCTGCGGCAGAATAATCTGTCCCCAGCCGCCTGAATACAGGCAACATAAGATTGAAAAATAAGAATGAAAAATGGAGGAATTTACAATGGCAAAGTTAACTACCGCTGAGTTTATCGAAGCTATCAAAGAGTTATCTGTACTGGAACTGAATGAGCTGGTAAAAGCTTGTGAGGAAGAGTTCGGCGTATCCGCAGCAGCAGGCGTTGTTGTAGCAGCAGCCGGCGGAGCTGGCGAGGCAGCCGCTGAGGAGGAGAAGACCGAGTTTGATGTTGAGCTGACTGAGGTTGGACCCAACAAAGTTAAAGTTATCAAAGTTGTTCGTGAAGCTACCGGCCTGGGCCTGAAAGAGGCAAAAGAGATGGTAGACAACGCTCCGAAGGTAATCAAAGAGGCAGCTGCCAAGGCAGAGGCTGACGAGCTGAAGACCAAACTGGAGGCTGAGGGAGCAAAAGTTACCCTGAAATAATTCGCGAGTCGGAATATAGATTTGAAAAAGAGCCCGTACAGGAATGCAGGACAGTATTTCTGTACGGGCTTTTACAAAAGTTCAGGAGGAGAATTTTTTATGGGAGCATTGAAAGTAGGCGTTATCGGTCTGGGCGATATCAGCACAGTCTATCTGAATAATCTGAAGAATTACCCGGAAGTGGTAGAACTTTACGGCTGCGCCTGCACCAGCCTGGAAAAGGCCCGGAGAAAGGCCGGGGAATTCGGCTTTCAAAAGGCCTACGCCAGCGGGGCGGAACTGATCGCGGATCCGGAGATTGACGTTGTTATGAACCTGACGGTTCCTGCCTTTCATTATGCCTATAACCTGGCGGCTCTTAAGGCGGGCAAGCATGTATATTCAGAAAAGCCGCTGGCATCCACTTTTGCGGAAGGACAGGAGATCATGAGTCTGGCCAGAGAAAAAGGACTTTACGTGGGCTGCGCGCCGGACACCTTTATGGGAGGCAGACTGCAGACCTACCGCAGTCTTCTGGACAGCGGCAGGCTGGGAGAGATCATCGGAGGCACTGCCTGCATGGTGTGTCCCGGCTGGGAGGGCGTCCATCCCAATCCGGCCTTCTACTATCAGAAGGGAGCCGGCCCTCTGATGGATATGGGGCCTTACTATCTGACGGCTCTGCTCTCTCTGCTGGGACCGGTCCGCCGGGTGTCCGGCATGGCGGGCCAGGCTCGGAAAGAAAGAACCGTGCATACCGGCCCCTATACCGGGAGAACCATTGAGGTAGATCCGGAGGTCATGACCCATGTGATCGCCAATCTGGAGTTTCAGTGCGGGGCGCTGATCAGCGCCTGCTTCAGTTTTGACGTCTGGGATTCCGAGATGCCCAGAATGGAGCTTTACGGGACGAAGGCCTGCCTGACGATTACAGAGCCGGATCCCTGCGCCGGCCCCAATTATTTCGGGGGAGAGGTGCTTCTCCGGGATGAAAGCACCAGCCGCTGGCTGGTATCCCCCAGGTCGGAAGAACAGATGCAGGCACCCTGGGAAAAAATTCCGGTAAAACATGGACACAATTCGGTACTCCAGAGTGTAAACAGCAGAGGCATCGGCCTGGTGGATCTGGCGCTGGCCCTTCGGGAGGGACGCCGGAACCGGGCCAGCGGAGATATGGCCCTGCATGTTCTGGAAATTATGGAAGGGATCCTGACCTCCGCGAAAGAACATCGTTTTGCGGAGATGACCACAACCTTTGAGCGCCCCGAACCTGTGCCGGTGGATTTTTAAGGATAGTTTTAGAAAACTCTGCAGATATGCAAGGGAAAAGCCGGACGAAACGCCGGCTTTTCTGCTTTGGGGGCCGCGGCGATATCACGTAAAATCGCCGCGGTCCCCATGGGAAAAAATGTTTTTGCAATGTGCCTTGTGAGAATTTTATCTGTTCTTCTGTCTGGTTTCTTTCCTGCTACTCTTCGTACGGAATTCCGTCAATGGGAGCGTATTTTACCCCCGGCATTCTGCGGGTAAGCTCTTCCACCTTTTTCTGCGTTCCTTTCGGATCGTTTACCCAGTTCCTGTAGAATTCAAACTGGCATTCGGGTTCGCCGAATCTGTCTTCTTTCGAATTGATCGTTCCTGTGTAGCCTCTGTGGAGAAGCTTGTAAAGATGGTTCTGTGACTGCCAGTTTGCCCTTGCGTCACGTATCGCGCTTACGGAGAGCTGGGCGTACTGATAGCTGTTTTCTTCTGCTCCTGTCATCCCGAGCACTCTGCCGTCAAAACCGCAGATAGAGGAATGGCCGAAATAGGAGTATACCCCGTCGTACCCGGCCGCATTCGCGACTGCGGCATAAACATTGTTGCACCATGCCATTACAGGTACGATATTAACCTGCTGCTGATTTGCGGGATACATATATCCCTGACATCTGATAACCAGTTCAGCGCCTCTCATGGCACAATCACGCCAGATTTCCGGATAATTCCCATCATCACAGATAATCATGCTGATCTTAAGCCCTTTCGGTCCTTCTGAAACATACGTCCTGTCTCCCGGATACCATCCTTCAATAGGGGTCCACGGTATCATTTTCCTGTACTTCTGAACAATCTCTCCCTTGTCGTTTATAAGGATCAGCGTATTGTACGGAACCTTCTTCGGATGCTCTTCGTGCCTCTCGCCTGTCAGGGAAAATACGCCCCAGACCTTGTTGTCTATACATGCCTGCTTAAAAATTGCGACCTCTTCTCCGTCGTCTGTACATGCCAACTCCATCATTTCATTAAAATCATACATGATTCCATGGGTGCTGTACTCCGGAAAAATAACAAGATCCAATCCCGGCAGTCCGGTTTTCAGGCCTTTGATATAATCGCTGATGTTATGGCAGTTTTTTAATATTTCTTCCTTTGTATGAAGCCGAGGCATTTTATAATTCACAACTGCTACGCCGACGCAATCCGCGCTGGACGAAATATCTCCATGATTCATAATAATCACTCCTCTGTTCGAAACGCACACTACCGGTTTTACAGGCCTGTACAACAGAAAAAAACGCAGGGGCCATGCTCACCTCTGCGTCTTTGCATATCCTGCAGTCTTCTGTTGATGTAATTGTTATATCACCTTTTCTTTGAAAACACAATACTTTTTGAAAAAAATTTCTTTGTCAAGCATTTTGAAAATGTTCCAAAAAACTTTAACAAAATGGGCAGAATTTTACCGAACTTTTACTATGACACACCTGAATTTTACAGAGATTTTATCAGAATTGAATTCTGATATGCTACACTGGCTCCGCATTCTTATAGACGGTGGAAAGAGAGGAAGAAGCAATATGAAAAGAGAGCGCAGAAAGTGGACGGCAGCGGCTCTGGCTGCCGTGATGACAGTGACCCTGCTGCCTTTTTCCGCGGCGGCAGATCCGCAGGCCGAGAAGGCGGGGGTTCCGTATTCCGCAGACGGGACTTATGATGTGGCTATACCCCATATAATCGTAAATCAGGTCTACGGAGGTTCTGATGACGGAGCGGCCAGCCACAGCTTTGTGGAATTATATAATCCTGTGGATACGGAGGTAGATCTCACCGGCTGGACCCTGCAGTACAAATCCAGTCCGGACGGGGACAGCGCCGGATGGGACAGCCTGGAATTATCAGGAACCATTCAGGCCGGCGGATATTACCTGATCCGCTGCGGTAAAACCGACGGTACGGATTATCTGGTTCCCGCGGGAAATCAGGAATGGGATCTCCAGCTTCATAATAAAGGAGTTTCCGTGGCCCTGTTTGATCAGGCGGTGACTCTGGACGACAGCTTTGCCGGAGCAGTAACTGAAGAGAACCGGCCGGAGGGCTATGTGGATCTGCTGGCAGTCCAGGGAAATGATGAGGAGGAAGCCCAGATGCCTCCGGTTTATGAGGGAAGCGCGGCGCCGGAGCAGTCCAAAAAGAAAGCGGTCCGCAGAGTGAATTTTACAGACACAGATGACAATACCGCGGATATCGAAGTCATTGATTACAGCGATCCCGTGGAGGAGGACAAAGGTCCTCACGGGATGGAAGCAGTGACCCCGGAACCCACCCCGGAGGCGCCTCAGTCTCCGGAATACACCAACACCGGCTTTGAGACCGGGGCGGCTCTGACTCTGGAGCGCACCGGTCAGATGAGCATCGGGGAAGCCAATGCCGACGGCGGCGTGGCGGAGATTGTGGCCTATGATACGGAAAATCAGAAAGCCTACGTGGTGGACGGTCAGGACGGCGTGCTGGTGAAGATGGATCTTCTGGCGGACGGCAGCCTGGCGGATCCGGAGGAGATCCAGGTAAAGGATCTCATCGATGGCTTTGCCTACGGAGATATGACCAGCGTGTCCGTGGATCCTGCCACAGGGAATGTAGCGGTGGCTCTTCAGAACGCGGATTTTGCCGCTCCCGGGAGAGTAGCGGTGCTGGACAGCCGGGGGAATCTGCTGGACAGCTATACCGTAGGCGCGCAGCCGGATATGCTGACTTATACCAAAGACGGCGGCCGGATCCTGACTGCCAATGAGGGCGAGCCCCGGGAAGGACTGGGAGGCGGAGCCGCGGATCCCGCAGGCAGCGTTTCCGTCATCGATGTGCAGGCCGGAATTGTGAAGACCGCCGGCTTTGAAAGCTTTACCGCCGAGGAATTGCTGGCGGAAGGGGTTCTTCTGGGCAAGGCCGACGGCCAGGTGATCCCCCCGTCGCTGGATCTGGAGCCGGAATACATCGCCGTGAATGGAGAAGGAACCAAAGCCTATGTAACGCTTCAGGAAGCTAACGCTATCGGCGTGCTGGATCTGGAGACAGCTTCGTTTACCGCTGTCAAAGGTCTGGGCTTCGTGGATTACAGCAGGGAGGAGAACGCGGCGGATCTGATCGAGGATAATGCCTATGCGCCAAAAACCTACGAGAATACGCTGGGTGTGCGGATGCCGGATGGCATCGGCCTGTACGAAGTAAACGGACAGACCTATCTTCTGACAGCCAATGAGGGGGATGCCAGAGAGTGGGGCGATTATGAAAATACAGACAAGACCACGGTGACTGCCACCGACGGCACCGAGGCGGAGAAGGTGGAGACCCTGCTGCCGGAGTATGTGGCCGGCCTGGAGGAAAACACTCATTACCTGCTGGGAGGGCGATCCTTCAGCGTCTTCGATGAAAACCTGAACCTGGTTTACGACAGCGGAAATGATTTTGAGGAAAAGACCGCCGGCTATCTGGGAGAGTGGTTCAACTGCTCCAACGATGACCTGGAAAGGGACAGCCGCAGCCGGAAGAAAGGCCCGGAGGCTGAGAGCATTACCCAGGGGCGGGTAGGAAACAATACCTACGCCTTTGTGGCTCTGGAGCGGGTCGGCGGCGTGATGGTCTACGATATTACTGACCCGGATGCCATTACCTATGTCAACTATATAAATACCAGAGATTTCAGCGGAGAGATTGCCGGGGATGTAGCTCCGGAAGGACTGTGCTTCGTCTCCGCCAATGATTCCGCTTCCGGGAAACCGGTGCTGCTGGCGGCCTGCGAGGTCTCCGGCACGGTGGCGGCCTACACCATGGGAGGAGCTGCCGCGGAGGTTCCCGCCCCGGAGGACGCGGTGATCCTTTACACCAACGATGTGCACTGCGCCATGGACGGATATTCCTCTTTGGCGGCTTACCGGCAGCAGATGCTGGAAGCGGGGTATGATACCGTGACGGTGGATGTGGGAGACGCCATTCAGGGAGAGGCCGTAGGTTCTCTGACGGAGGGCGCCGCCCTGGTGGATCTTATGAATACCGTGCCCTACGATTTCGCGGTGCCCGGCAATCATGAATTTGACTATACCCTGGAAACCTTCCTGGATCTGGCGCGGAATCAGGCGCAGTACGAATATTTAAGCGCTAATTTTGTAGATCTCCTTTCCGGTGAGACGGTGTTCAAACCCTATGAGATCGTGGAAATGGGAGGAAGGGACGTAGCCTTTGTGGGGATTTCCACCCCTGAGACCTACACAAAATCCACGCCGTCCTATTTCCAGGATGAAAACGGAAACTTTATCTACAGCTTCTGCGAGGATGATCTGTATCAGGTTGTTCAGAGCGCTGTGGACGGCGCCCTGGCAAAGGGAGCCGACCTGGTAGTGGCGCTGGGCCATCTGGGCATCGAAGGCACTACAGAGGGATGGAAGTCTACAGATGTCATTGCCAACACCACCGGCATCGATGCCTTTATTGACGCCCATGCCCACGAGACTATAGCGGAAGCGGAGTATGCCAATAAAGACGGCGAGATGGTAGCTTTAACCTCCACCGGCACCAAGTTTGCCAACTTCGGTAAACTGGTGATCGGGGCGGACGGCAGCATCACCACGGAACTGATCACCCCGGCATCTGTGGATACAGACAGTTCCCAGACCGTCCAGTCCGCCTATCAGGCTGTGCAGGACAAGATCGACGGCTACTATGAGGACACAGCCTATCTGAATGAAAAGCTGGGAACCAGTGAAGTGGAGCTGACCATCAACGATCCTGAAACCGGGGAGAGGCGGATCCGCAGCGGAGAGACCAACATGGGAGATTTTGTGACGGACGCTTACCGGACCATTGCCGGAGCGGATATCGCCCTGGTCAACGGCGGCGGCATCCGGGATTCCATCGGAGCCGGTGAGGTAACCAGAAAGGATCTGATGGATGTAAATCCCTGGAACAACGCCATGTGCGTCATCGAGGCCACGGGCCAGCAGATTCTGGACGCTCTGGAGCACGGAGCCCGGAACAATCCGGAGGAGAACGGCGGCTTCCTGCAGGTGTCCGGCCTGACCTATGAGATTAACCTTCATGTGGAGGAAAGTCCGGTAGTGACTGACAGCATGGATCTCTTCCAGTCGGTAGACGACGGGAAACCCCGGAGGGTGCAGAATGTAAGGATCGGCGGCGAGGCTATTGATCCGGAAAAAACCTACACCGTAGCCGGAAGTGTCTATACCCTTCAGGAGGCTGGAGACGGATTTACCATGTTCCAGGGGGCCAAAGTAGTAAAACAGGAAGGCATGCCCTGCGATTCCGAGATGCTGATCCGGTACTTTACGGAAACCCTGGGAGGAAACGTGACGGCAGAGCAGTACGGAACGCTTACGGGAGAGGGCCGCATCAAAGTCCTGGCGGCGGATTCTGAGGAAGCCCATCGCTATGAGGAGACCGGCCGGACAGAGCCCACCGGGGAAAAAGAGGGAAAAGTTACTTATGTCTGCTCTCTCTGCGGAAAGGAAAAGACAGAGGTTCTGGAGAAACTTCCCGTTTCCGGAAGCGGAACCCATACCGGCGGCGTGGATACGGGAGATAATTTCCCGGCGGCGCGGCTGGCCGTCGCTCTTGTCGGCGGGGCCGCTCTGACCGCGGCGCTTATGCGGTACAAAAAGAAATACCCAGCGAGATAATCGAATCCAGACAGGCGGGCGCTTTTAAGCCCGCCTGTTTTGGCCTGCGCGCCGTTGGTCCGGCGCATGGGGCCGCCCTGCTCTTTTAAAATTGAAAAAAACTCTTCGGAGGCAACAGAATGTCCGGAATCTGACACATATAAGGAAAACCATACAGTCTGCGCGGATCAAGGTAGAGAGGAGGGAATGCAGATGAGAAAAAAATGGAGATGGATCTTTGCTTTGCTGGCTGTCCTGGTTCTGCTGGCGGCCGGGTGCAGCAGCAGGGACGGCAGCGGCGCCGGGAGCGAAGCTTCCACACAGGCAGCGGCGGGAGAAATCGGTGAGGATTCCAACGCTTCGGCGGAGCAGGCCCCGGAGGGAAATGGCACAGGCGGAACCGCTTCCGGGGAGGCGGGTTCCGGGATTCTGCAGGCGGCTGATCCCAATCGGAAGCTGGTGAAAACCCAGACGGCAGAAATGGAGACTACGGAGTTCGACGCGTTTACTGCCTGGGTGCAGGAAAACATTCAGAAGGCCGGGGGATATATAGAAAATGCCAGTGTGTCCAGAAAAGAGACGGGCGGCACGGCCTTCCGGCATGCCAGCTACGTTCTGCGGATCCCGGAAACCGGGCTGGATACCTTTATGGAAGAACTGAAGACAGAAGGAAATGTGCTCTACTATACGGAATCTGTGGAGGACATCACCCTGAATTACACAGATACGGAAAGCCACATCGCAGCCCTGGAACAGGAGCAGGAGGCGCTGATGGACATGCTTTCCCAGTCAGGCGATCTGGATACTCTGCTGGCGATTCAGAGCCGGCTGACGGAAGTCAGGTATCAGCTGGAAAATTACGAATCCCAGCTGCGGATCTATGACAATGAGATTGATTACAGCACTCTGTATCTGGAAGTCTCAGAAGTGGAACGGGAGACAGCCCGGGGCCAGGGAGAATTCGGAAATCAGCTTTCGGAACGGATTTCTAACAACTTCTACGCTCTGGGAAAAGGAATTCAGAATTTTGCCCTCTGGTTTTTGGGAGGCCTGCCCTTCTGGATCCCGATAGGGGGAATTATATTGGTTATCTGTATCCTTTACAGAAGAAAGAGGAGAAAGACAGAAAAGAAAACGAAAGAATCCGGAGTTCCAGAGCCTCCGGGGGAATAAAAGAAGCGCCGGCCGGAAAGCAGAGACGGGAACGAATCCTTACGGATTTGTTCCCGTCTCTGCTTTCCATGAAACCTGTCTTGAGGCAGGAGAGTGTTTAAAGCGGTCAGCTGTATATTAAAAAATACATGAAATTTCGAAAAATTTCCGTTGACACCCTTGACGAACTGTGCTACAGTAAAAAATGCACTATTATGGCAAGATATGCCTAACCCTGATTTCTGAAAAGAAAACACAGGGGAAAAGCTTCATCTTCATAATAAATATTATACACACAAGGGGTGAAACGTCAATGGAGAAAAACAGAATACGTCCGATTACCAGCGGAAAAAGTATGCGGATGAGTTACCAGAGACAAAAAGAAGTTTTGGAAATGCCCAACTTGATAGAGGTTCAGAAGGATTCCTACAACTGGTTTCTGGATGAAGGGCTGAAGGAAGTCTTTGATGACATCTCTCCCATTGAGGATTACAGTGGGAAGCTCAGTCTGGAATTTGTAGACTTTACGCTGTGCGAAGACGATGTAAAGTATTCCATCGAAGAGTGCAAGCAGCGAGATGCCACCTATGCCGCCCCGCTGAAGGTGAAGGTCAGGCTGTATAATAAGGAGAAAGACGAGATCAGCGAGCACGAGATCTTTATGGGGGATCTGCCCCTGATGACCGCTACCGGCACCTTTGTCATCAACGGCGCGGAACGTGTTATCGTCAGCCAGCTGGTTCGTTCCCCCGGCATCTACTATGCCATCACCCACGACAAGCTGGGCAAGAAGCTGTATTCCTGCACCGTGATCCCCAACCGGGGGGCGTGGCTGGAGTATGAGACGGATTCCAACGATGTGTTTTACGTCCGTGTGGACCGGACCCGGAAGGTGCCCATCACGGTGCTGATCCGCGCCCTGGGTGTAGGAAGCAACGCGGAGATCGTGGATCTTTTCGGGGAGGAGCCCAAGATCCTGGCCAGCTTTGCCAAGGATGTGGCCACCAACTATCAGGAAGGTCTTCTGGAACTGTACAAGAAGATCCGACCCGGCGAGCCTCTGGCGGTGGAGAGCGCGGAGAGCCTCATCAACGCCATGTTCTTTGATCCCCGCCGGTACGACCTGGCAAAGGTGGGCCGTTATAAATTTAATAAGAAGCTTTCTTTCCGCAACCGTCTGACCGGCCATGTGCTGGCGGAGGCTGTGGTGAATCCCTCCACGGGAGAGATTCTGGCAGACAAGGGCGCCAAGGTGACCCGGGAGCTGGCGGATGACATTCAGTATGCCGCTGTTCCCTATGTCTGGCTGGAGGCGGAAGAGGACAGAAAGGTCAAAGTCCTCTCCAACATGATGGTGGATATCACCCGCTGGGTGGATGTGGATCCCCAAGAAGTCCATGTGACGGAGGAAGTGTACTATCCGGTTCTGGAGAAGATCCTGGAAGAGCACACGGATCTTGAGGAGATCAAGGAGACCATCCGCCGCCGGATCCACGATCTGATTCCGAAGCACATTACCAAGGATGATATTTTCGCTTCCATCAACTACAATATGCATCTGGAGTACGGCATCGGCAATGATGATGACATCGATCATCTGGGCAACCGCCGGATCCGCGCTGTGGGCGAGCTGCTCCAGAACCAGTACCGCATCGGCCTTTCCCGTCTGGAGAGAGTGGTGCGGGAGAGAATGACAACCCAGGATCTGGAGGGTATTTCTCCCCAGTCCCTGATCAATATCAAGCCCGTGACCGCGGCGGTGAAAGAGTTCTTCGGATCTTCCCAGCTGTCTCAGTTCATGGACCAGAACAACCCCTTAGGAGAGCTGACCCACAAGAGACGTCTCTCCGCTCTGGGTCCCGGAGGTCTGTCCCGTGACCGGGCCGGATTTGAGGTGCGTGACGTACATTACTCCCATTACGGAAGAATGTGCCCCATCGAGACCCCCGAGGGTCCCAACATCGGTCTGATCAACTCCCTGGCATCCTATGCCCGGATCAATCAGTACGGATTCGTGGAGGCGCCCTACCGGAAGATCGACAAGAGCGATCCCAAGAACCCCAGGGTAACCGATGAAGTGGTCTACATGACTGCCGATGAGGAGGATAATTACCATGTGGCTCAGGCCAACGAGCCTCTGGACGCGGAAGGTCATTTTATCCATAAAAATGTTTCCGGACGTTACAGAGATGAGACCCAGGAGTACGAGAGGCAGATGTTCGACTACATGGACGTGTCTCCCAAGATGGTGTTCTCCGTGGCTACAGCCCTGATCCCCTTCCTGCAGAACGACGACGCCAACCGGGCTCTGATGGGATCCAACATGCAGCGCCAGGCGGTGCCCCTGCTGTTTACGGAGGCTCCTGTGGTGGGAACCGGTATTGAGGCCAAGGCGGCGGTGGACTCCGGCGTCTGTGTCATCGCCAAAAAGTCAGGAACCATCACCTACGCGGCGTCCAAGGAGATCCGCATGACCAATGACGACGGCACCAGGGATGTGTACCATCTGACCAAGTTCATGCGCAGCAACCAGAGCAACTGCTACAATCAGAGGCCCATTGTAAACAAAGGGGATCATGTGGAGGCCGGCGAGGTGATCGCGGACGGTCCCTCCACGGACAAGGGCGAACTGGCCCTGGGCAAGAACCCCCTGATCGGCTTTATGACCTGGGAAGGCTACAACTACGAGGACGCGGTACTGCTCAGCGAGCGTCTGGTGCAGGAGGATGTGTATACCTCCATTCATATAGAGGAATACGAGGCGGAAGCCCGTGATACCAAGCTGGGACCGGAGGAGATCACCAAGGATGTTCCCGGTGTAGGCGACGATGCCCTGAAGGATCTGGACGAGCGGGGTATTATCCGCATCGGCGCGGAGGTACGGGCAGGAGATATCCTGGTAGGAAAGGTAACCCCCAAGGGCGAGACGGAGCTCACCGCGGAGGAGAGGCTGCTGAGAGCCATCTTCGGCGAGAAAGCCCGTGAAGTCAGAGATACATCCCTGAAGGTGCCTCACGGAGAGTACGGAATTGTAGTGGACGCCAGAGTATTTACCCGGGAAAACGGCGATGAGCTGTCTCCGGGAGTGAATCAGGCGGTGCGCATCTATATTGCTCAGAAGAGAAAGATCTCCGTGGGCGATAAGATGGCCGGACGTCACGGAAACAAGGGTGTGGTTTCCCGTGTGCTTCCTGTGGAAGATATGCCCTTCCTGCCCAATGGCCGTCCCCTGGACATTGTGCTGAACCCCCTGGGCGTGCCTTCCCGTATGAACATCGGACAGGTGCTGGAGATCCATCTGAGCCTGGCGGCCAAAGCCCTTGGCTTCAACATCTCTACGCCGGTTTTTGACGGAGCCAACGAGATTGATATTCAGGAAACTCTGGAACTGGCCAATGATTATGTCAATCTGGAGTGGGATGAGTTTACCGCGAAGCACAAGGATGAGCTGCTTCCGGAGGTATATCAGTATCTGGATGAACACAAGGATCACCGGGCTCTGTGGAAGGGAGTTCCCATTTCCAGCGACGGAAAGGTGCTGCTGAGAGACGGAAGAACCGGAGAGTTCTTTGATAGCCCCACCACCATCGGCCATATGCATTACCTGAAACTGCATCACCTGGTAGACGACAAGATCCATGCCCGTTCCACCGGCCCATACTCTCTGGTGACCCAGCAGCCTCTGGGAGGAAAAGCCCAGTTCGGCGGCCAGCGTTTCGGAGAGATGGAGGTGTGGGCTCTGGAGGCCTACGGCGCGTCCTACACCCTGCAGGAGATCCTGACGGTGAAATCCGACGACGTAGTGGGCCGTGTGAAAACCTATGAGGCGATTATTAAAGGCGAGAATATTCCGGAGGCGGGAATCCCCGAGTCCTTCAAGGTACTGCTGAAAGAGCTGCAGTCCCTGGGACTGGACGTGAGAGTCCTTCGGGATGACAATACAGAGGTGGAGATTATGGAGTCCGTGGATTACGGTGACACGGATCTGCACTCCATCATAGAAGGCGACCGGTATTCCAACAGGGAAGATGAGGAATCCTTCGGAGAATACGGATTCGGTAAGCAGGAATTTGACGGCGGAGAACTCATTGACATCGATGAGGGCGAGGAAAGCGACGAGGAATTCCTGGAGGATCTGGACAGCTCTTTTGATGACGCGGAAGAGTAAAAACAAACCGGAGGTACGTGATACATCGAATGGAAAGGGGTAATCAAATGCCAGAAACAGTAAATAAAGAAACGACTTACCAGCCCATGACCTTTGACGCCATCAAGATCGGCCTGGCTTCCCCGGAAAAGATCCGGGAGTGGTCCCACGGGGAGGTAAAAAAGCCGGAGACTATCAACTACAGAACTCTGAAGCCGGAAAAAGACGGTCTGTTCTGCGAGAGGATCTTCGGGCCTTCCAAGGACTGGGAGTGTCACTGTGGAAAATATAAAAAGATCCGCTACAAAGGCGTGATCTGCGACCGCTGCGGCGTGGAAGTCACCAAGGCTTCCGTTCGCCGGGAGCGGATGGGACATATCGAACTGGCTGCTCCGGTTTCCCATATCTGGTACTTTAAGGGAATCCCCTCCCGGATGGGCCTGATCCTGGACCTTTCCCCGAGAACCCTGGAGAAAGTGCTCTACTTTGCCAGCTACATTGTGCTGGACGGCGGAGACACCAGACTGCAGTATAAGCAGGTTCTCTCTGAGAAGGAATACCAGGATGCCAGAGAACAGTACGGGGACGCCTTCCGGGTAGGGATGGGGGCAGAGGCTATCAAGGAACTGCTCTGCGCCATTGATCTGGAGAAAGAGTCCGAGGAACTGCGCGCCGCTCTGAAGGAGGCCACCGGCCAGAAGCGGGCCAGAATCATCAAGAGAATGGAAGTAGTGGAGGCATTCCGGGAGTCCGGAAACCGTCCGGAGTGGATGATCATGGACGCCATCCCGGTGATCCCGCCGGATCTGCGCCCCATGGTGCAGCTGGACGGCGGACGGTTCGCCACCTCCGACCTGAACGATCTGTACAGAAGAATCATTAACCGGAACAACCGTCTGAAGAGACTGCTGGAGCTGGGCGCTCCGGATATTATTGTCCGCAATGAGAAGCGTATGCTCCAGGAGGCGGTGGACGCCCTCATCGACAACGGACGCCGGGGCCGTCCTGTGACAGGACCCGGAAACCGGGCGCTGAAGTCCCTGTCTGACATGCTGAAGGGTAAGTCCGGCCGGTTCCGTCAGAACCTGCTGGGCAAGCGAGTGGACTATTCCGGACGTTCCGTTATCGTGGTGGGACCGGAGCTGAAGATCTACCAGTGCGGTCTGCCCAAAGAGATGGCCATTGAGCTGTTCAAGCCCTTCGTTATGAAGGAGCTGGTGGCCAACGGCACCGCCCACAATATTAAAAACGCCAAAAAGATGGTGGAGAAGCTGCAGCCGGAGGTTTGGGACGTGCTGGAGGATGTGATCAAAGAGCATCCGGTCATGCTGAACCGCGCTCCTACCCTGCACCGTCTGGGCATTCAGGCCTTTGAGCCCATTCTGGTAGAAGGAAAGGCAATCAAGCTGCACCCCCTGGTATGTACCGCCTTCAACGCGGACTTCGACGGAGACCAGATGGCTGTGCATCTTCCCCTGTCTGTGGAAGCCCAGGCCGAGTGCCGTTTTATGCTGCTGTCTCCCAACAACCTGCTGAAGCCTTCCGACGGAGGACCGGTGGCGGTGCCTTCTCAGGATATGGTGCTTGGCATCTATTACCTGACCCAGGAGAGACCGGGGGCCAAGGGTGAGGGCGGATATTACAAGAGCGTAAATGAAGCCATTCTGGCATACGAAAACGGCTATATTACCCTGCAGTCCAGCATTCATGTGCGCCGCCAGGGAACGGATCCCCAGGGAAATCCCCTGACAGAGACAGTTACCTCTACCCTGGGAAGATTTCTCTTTAACGAGATCCTGCCCCAGGATCTGGGCTACGTGGACCGGAGCATTCCCGGCAACGAGCTGAAACTGGAGGTGGACTTCCTGGTAGCTAAAAAGCAGCTGAAGCAGATCCTGGAGAAAGTCATCAACACCCATGGCGCCACCAAGACCGCCGAGGTGCTGGATGATATTAAATCCATGGGCTACAAATATTCCACCAGAGCGGCCATGACCGTATCGATTTCCGATATGACCGTGCCGCCCCAGAAGCCGGAGCTGATTGCCAGAGCCCAGGATACGGTGGATAGGATCACCAGAAACTACAAGCGCGGCCTGATTACTGACGAGGAGCGCTACAAAGAGGTAGTGGAGACCTGGAAAGAGACGGACGATGAGCTGACCCACGCCCTGCTTTCCGGTCTGGATAAATACAACAATATTTTCATGATGGCTGACTCCGGAGCCCGTGGTTCCGATAAGCAGATTAAGCAGCTGGCCGGCATGCGGGGGCTGATGGCGGATACCACCGGACACACCATTGAGCTGCCCATCAAGTCCAACTTCCGTGAGGGTCTGGACGTACTGGAGTACTTCATGTCCGCCCACGGAGCCAGAAAAGGTCTGTCCGATACGGCTCTGCGTACCGCCGACTCCGGTTATCTGACCCGGCGAATGGTAGATGTTTCCCAGGATCTGATTATCCGGGAGATCGACTGCCGGGCGGAAGGCGAGGAGATTCCGGGCATGTATGTACAGCAGTTCGCTGACGGCAAGGAGGAGATCGAATCTTTGCAGGAGCGTATTACCGGAAGATTCGCCGCCGAGACCATTACAGACAAAGACGGCAATGTAATCGTGAAGGCCAACCATATGATTACCCCCAAGCGGGCAGCCAGGGTGATTCAGGAGGGCGTGGACGAGAATGGCAATCCTCTGGAGAAAGTCAAGATCCGTACCATCCTTACCTGCCGTTCCCGGATCGGTATCTGCGCCAAGTGCTATGGAGCCAACATGGCTACCGGCGAGGCGGTGCAGGTAGGAGAGTCTGTAGGTATCATCGCGGCCCAGTCCATTGGTGAGCCGGGTACCCAGCTGACCATGCGTACCTTCCACACCGGCGGCGTGGCCGGCGGTGATATCACCCAGGGTCTTCCCCGTGTGGAGGAGCTTTTCGAGGCCCGGAAGCCCAAGGGTCTTGCCATCATCACGGAGATCAAGGGCGTGGCCGCCATCAAGGATACTAAGAAGAAGCGTGAGATTATCGTCACCGATGAGGAGGAAGGAGTTTCCAAGACTTACCTGATTCCCTACGGTTCCCGGATCAAGATCCAGGACGGAGCGGTTCTGGAGGCCGGCGATGAGCTCACGGAAGGAAGCGTGAATCCCCACGATATCCTGCGGATCAAGGGTGTTCGGGACGTGCAGAACTACATGCTCCGGGAGGTACAGAGAGTGTACCGCCTCCAGGGCGTTGAGATCAGCGACAAGCACATCGAGGTGATTGTGCGCCAGATGCTGAAAAAGGTCCGCATCGAGGAAAGCGGAGACACGGATTTCCTGCCGGGCACCATGGTGAACGTGCTGGATTACGAGGATGTCAACAAGCAGATGGAAGCGGAGGGCAAGCAGCCCGCGGAGGGCAAACAAATCCTTCTGGGTATTACCAAAGCCTCTCTGGCAACGGATTCCTTCCTGTCCGCGGCTTCCTTCCAGGAGACCACCAAGGTTCTGACAGAAGCAGCCATCAAGGGCAAAGTCGATCACCTGATCGGTCTGAAAGAGAACGTGCTGATCGGTAAGCTGATCCCGGCGGGTACCGGAATGAAATGCTACAGCAGCATCCGTCTGGACTCGGATATGCCGGAGGAAGAGGAGATGGAAGAAGAGACAGAAGAAGAGGCAGACATCTCTGAAGACTCAGAGGGCGCAGAAGAGGATGAGATCCTTGAGCTGGATGAAGATATTTCTGAGGAGCCGGAGGAAGAACCGGAAGAAGATTCCGATGCCCCTGAAGAGGAAGAATAAAACACAGGGAAGGCTGTTGCAGAAATGCAATGGCCTTCTTTGGCAGGAAAGGAGAAAGGGATGAAGAAACTACCACTGGTACTGGCAGTGCTTATTGGTCTGGTGGACGCGGCTCTGGCGGCAGGGATTGCTTTTATCCTGATCGATCCGGAAAGCGGCGGCAAGGCCGGCGGAGCGGAGACCTTGATCGCTGAAGATTTTGAGGATAATTCCCGAACCTACCAGGAGCTTTCACGGTCCGCCTCCTATTCCGGCATTATCCGGGCCAACGCGGGAACCGATGCGCAGGGCGGCAGTTCCGCCAAGTATGAACCCACCCCTACCCTGGCGCCCACCCCTTCCGTGACGTCGCCGGGGAACAGTTCCGAGACAGTGCCGGGAATGCCGGACAGTGATTTTGTATTTCCACAGAGTTCTACCAGACTTTTGACCCAGGAGGAGATGAACCGGAAGCTGACCAGCAAGGAGACAGCTCAGAGAGCCATCAATGAAATTTACGCGCGGCACGGCTACCTGTTCCACCAGGATAAAAATGCGGAGAACTACGCGTATTTCAACAGTAAATCCTGGTATGTGAAGCTGCCGAAGATCGACAGCCAGGAGGAAGTGCGCAGGCAGTTCAGCGAGATTGAAAATGCCAATGTGGACGCGCTGATCGCGTTTCAGAACGCCCGTAATTGGGGCTGACGGAGGGGGATAAACAGATGTTTTGCACAAATTGCGGGAAAGAGAACAGGGACGGGCAGAAATTCTGCCAGTACTGCGGAGCGCCGCTGGAACCGGCTGCTGCCGGGAAAAAGCCCGGGTTTCGCCTGCGTCCGGTGCACTGGGTGCTGATAGGAGAAATCGCCCTGGCCGCGGCGGGAATTGTTCTGGGCTGGAAAGTCTGCCGGGAACGCTTCAGCGCCGGACATACGGCGGAGATTTACGCAAAGGCCCTGGAAGAGGGAAACTGGGGAGAGGCCTATGACTGCCTCCTGATAGACGAGGAAACCGGTCTGTCCCGGGAGGAATACATCGCGGCCCGGGAAGCCGCGCCGGATACACAGATGGATCAGGTGTCGGTGGAGGAGCTCTCTGGCGGGAAGAATCTTTATACGGGACAGCTGAATCCGGAAGCCGGCGCCCCCTCCGGGGAGGTTCATCTGGAACTGCGGTACAGAAGCGGAGGAGATACGAAAAGCAGCCTTCTCACAGCGGTATCCGCGGGGAAAAAATGGTTTTTCTTTGACGAATGGAAAATCCTTCCCTCCAATCTGTACGGAGAGGATGTGGAAATCCGGGTTCCGAAGCAGGCGTCGCTGATTCTGAACGGAGAGGAGATCGGCCGGGATACGCTTCAGAAGACCGAGGGGGAGGAGACTTACGACACCTATCTGCTTCCCAACCTGTTTTATGGAGGCTATCAGATTCAGCTGGTTCAGGAAGGCATGGAGACCTGGACCCGGCTGGTGGAATACAGCGGCAATGCTGCGGAATTTGACTTCTCGGATATCTGCCTGCAGCCGGATCAGGATACCGTAGATACTCTGCTGCAGCTTTACGGAGAAGCGGGACAGGCCTATTTCAGCGCTGCCATGAATGGAGGCAGTTTCAGCGGCCTGGAACAGTATTTTGCAGGGGAAGCCCTGGAACAGGGAAGCCTGGAGGAAGAGTTCCAGGATGTGCAGGAGGGAATCTACGACGCAAAGGACGGTTATGGAACGATTTCCGTAGAGATTTCCGATCTGCAGGCGGAGAGCGCCCCGGCGGATACATATTATGATTCCCGTCCGGGAGATGTGATTCTGAATCTCAGGGGCACTGTGGCGGTTACCAGCGGTTCCGGCAGCGGTCTACCCAGGGAAGCGGGAGGGGAGCGGGAATGGCCGGAACCCGTATGCTTCCGGATGGAGGACGGTGTCTGGAAAATCTGCAATCCCCAGTTTCAGGAATTGATTCATTAGAAAAACAGAGGAACAGAAGATGAAAGGGCAATCCACCAGAAGGCAGGCCCGTGCCTGGAAACGGGCGGAAAAAATATATCGTGCCGCGGCAACAGCGGTCTGTCTGGCGGTTTTGCTGGTTCAGACAGGAGTGAGCTGGAGCCTGGCCCGGCCGGCGGAAAGACCCCGGGAGCAGATAGAGACAGAGGAAACAAAAGAAGCAAAAGAAACACCAGCACCCTCCTCCACGCCGGTTCCGGCGGATGTCCGGGCGCCCGAAAAAGCGGACGGTTCCGGAAGAGCCGGAAAAGTTCTGCTGACAGCCGGACGTACGGCGAATCAGCCGGTGCCCGGATGGCAGCAGGACGAAAAAGGCTGGTGGTATGCCTGCGGCGATGAAACCGCCTATCAGAGCGGCTGGGAGGAAATCGACGGCCAGAGATACCATTTTGATGAAGAGGGATACCGGGATACCGGCTGGACCGCCATTGCCGGAGAGGGATATTACTTTGATGAAAACGGCGTCCTGGATCCGGACGCGGACAGTTCCAGGCTTCTGGCACTGACCTTCGATGACGGTCCCGGCCGGTATACAGGAAGGCTGCTGGATCTGCTGGAAACCACCGGGGCCAGAGCAACCTTTTTCATGCTGGGCCGGCAGGTGAAGGAGTACGGGGCGGAGACAATTCCCCGGATGAAACAGCTGGGCTGCATCATCGGAAGCCATTCCTATGACCATCCCAATCTGAAAACAGCCGGACCTGAGACGGCCCGTCAGCAGTTCGCGCTGACCGATGAGCAGATCGCTCAGTATAACGGAGGAGAGGGCGCTCAGGTGATCCGTTTCCCCTACGGGGAATACACAAAGGAATTATCGGCGGACACAGGAAGACCCTGTATTTACTGGAATGTGGATTCCATGGATTGGGACAGCCAGAATGTTCAGGCGATTATTCAGGAAGTCAGCGGCGGCATAGAGGGAGGAGAAATTATCCTCATGCATGATATCTATGAGACTACGGTGGCGGCCTGTGAGGAACTGATCCCGGAACTGCAGGCACAGGGGTGGCAGTTTGTGACCATCGAGGAACTGGCGGCAGCTAACGGGTATGAACTGGAACCGGGAGTTACCTATTTTGGCTTTACCCAGTATGAAAAAGAGAATGGAAAAGTGACAGATAAAAACCGGTAGCCGCGTTGGATGCAGCGGCAGCCGTTGGCCGGGTGTATTGTGAAAAAACAGGGCGTACCGCGCGAGGTACGCCCTGTTTTTTCAGGATAACCCATCAGCTGTTTTTCATAGCTTCCCGTTTTCTGAGCTTGGGATCCAGGATCCGTTTCCGGATCCGCAGGCTCTTGGGAGTTACTTCCAGAAGCTCATCTTTGTCAATGAATTCCAGAGCCTCCTCCAGAGAAAGAATCTTAGGGGGAGTCAGCGTCAGAGCCTCATCCGCGGAGGAGGAACGGGTATTGGTAAGATGTTTGGTTTTGCAGACGTTCAGCTCAATATCTTCGGCTTTTCCGTTCTGCCCGATGACCATGCCCCCGTAGACCTTTTCCCCGGGCCCGATGAAGAGAGTTCCTCTCTGCTGAGCGGAAAACAGGCCGTAGGTGACGGATTCTCCGGACTCAAAGGCAATCAGCGAGCCCTGCTTTCTGTACTGGATATCCCCTTTATAGGGAGCGTATCCGTCGAAGATGGTGTTGAGGATGCCGGTGCCCTTGGTCATAGTGAGAAAGTTTCCGCGGAATCCGATGAGGCCTCTGGCGGGAATGGAAAATTCCAGACGGGAGTTTCCGTCGCTTCCCAGGCTCATGCCCTGAAGTTCTCCCCGTCTCTCGCTGAGCCTCTGGATGACCGTGCCGGAAAATTCTTCCGGGACATCGATGTAGGCCAGCTCCATAGGCTCCTGAAGTTTGCCCCGCTCGTCTCTGTGATAGATGACTTCCGCCTTGCTGACAGCAAATTCATATCCTTCCCGGCGCATATTCTCGATCAGGACGGACAGGTGCAGTTCGCCCCGGCCGGAAACCTTGAAACAGTCGGCGGAATCGGTCTCCTCCACTCTGAGGCTTACATCCGTATTCAGTTCCCGGAACAGCCGGTCCCGTATGTGGCGGGAGGTGACGTACTTGCCCTCCTGGCCGGCCAGAGGCGAATCGTTGACCATGAAATTCATGGAGATGGTAGGCTCGGAAATTTTCTGGAAGGGAATGGGTTCCGGATGCTCCGGATCGCAGAGGGTATCTCCGATGTGAATATCCGCGATGCCGGAGATGGCTACGATGGCGCCGATGTTGGCCTCGTTTACCTCCACCTTCTTCAGACCGTCAAATTCGTAAAGTTTGCTGATCTTTACTTTCTTCTTTTTGTCCGGATCATGATGATTCATCAGCAGTACTTCCTGGTTGACAGCAATTTTTCCGTTGTCCACTTTTCCTACGCCGATGCGGCCTACGTACTCATTATAGTCAATGGTGCTGATCAGTACCTGGGTGCCTGCCTCGGGATCTCCCTCCGGAGCGGGGATATATTTCAGAATGGCCTCAAACAGAGGCGTCATATCTTTGGGAGTGTCATTCAGATCCGCCACGGCGGAGCCCTGTTTGGCGGAGGCGTACAGGAAGGGGCAGTCCAGCTGCTCGTCGGAGGCGTCCAGATCCATCAGCAGTTCCAGAACCTCGTCCACCACTTCCGCGGGCCGGGCTTCCGGACGGTCGATTTTATTGATGCAGACAATAACCTTCAGATCCAGCTCCAGCGCTTTTTTCAGCACAAATTTGGTCTGGGGCATGGCACCCTCAAAGGCGTCTACCAGCAGGATCACACCGTTGACCATTTTCAGCACGCGCTCTACCTCGCCGCCAAAATCCGCATGGCCGGGAGTATCGATGATATTGATCTTCGTATTCTTGTAAAACACAGCTGTGTTTTTAGACAGAATGGTAATGCCCCGCTCCCGCTCAATGTCATTGGAGTCCATAACCCGTTCCTGAACTTCCTGATTTTCACGGAATACGCCGCTCTGTTTTAACAGACTGTCCACCAGAGTGGTCTTGCCGTGGTCTACATGCGCAATAATGGCGACATTTCGAATATCTTCTCTCTTTATCCTCATGACAGTAATCCTTTCAAAACACACAAAGTTCCACAAATGATTTCACGAATTTTGAGTATAGCATACTTTTGAGGATTTGTGTAGCCCTGAAATTCTTTACAGGCGGCTGCCGCAGCGGGTGCAGAAGGAACTGCCGGGTTTGCAGGCATTTCCGCAGACACTGCAGTAGATCACGTTCTGAGGGATGGCAAAGGGGGCTGCGGGGAGGGCCGCGATGCCTGCGGCTATCTGGTCGAGTACCTGCTTCAGATGGCTCTTCATGGGCTTGGCCACGATCCCCCGCAGATCGGATTCCCCCAGGAGGGCGTCGTGAAGCCAGGCGGAAAGATAAACTTCCCCCGGCTGAAAATTTACGGAGATGCGCTGGCCCTTGACCATGACCCCATCGTTTTTGCTCCAGATCCGTTCCGTGGGGGTACTCCTGTCCGTGTAGCCAAGCCGTGGAAGCTCCACGGACAGATACTGCAGCACGCTGTCCCGGCTGGCGTTGGTTTTTACGGCAATCACAGTTCTTGACATTTTTTACCTCCTGTTTTTTATCTCTATCCGTTATTGTAGCGGCTTTTGGAAAAACTGACAAGAAAAAGTAGTTCTATTCTTTGGGAACCCTACATACATATGATATAGGCCAAATACCAACCAGAGGAAAGGGGAATTACATTTTTATGGCAGATAAGATCATTGAAAACAATCAGGTGTCCATTATGGGACAGATCATTTCACCGTTTACGTTCAGCCATCAGGTGTTCGGGGAGGGCTTCTATCTGACTGACGTGCTGGTGAAACGGCTCAGCGACTCGGAGGACAGGATTCCGGTGATGATATCGGAACGGCTCATCGATGTGACCCAGGATTATGAAGGGGAGTACATCCAGGTCTACGGCCAGTTCCGCTCCTACAACCGGCATGAGGAAAAAAAGAACCGGCTGGTTCTGTCCGTGTTCGCCAGAGAAGTGAGCTTTGTGGAGGAAGAAGATGATTCGGTAAAGTCCAATCAGATTTTTCTGGACGGGTACATATGCAAACCTCCCGTCTATCGGAAGACACCCCTGGGCAGGGAGATCGCGGATCTGCTCATCGCCGTCAACCGTCCTTACGGAAAATCCGATTATATCCCGTGCATCTGCTGGGGAAGAAACGCCCGGTACGCCTCTGCCTTTGCCGTGGGCGGCCATGTGCTTATCTGGGGGAGAATCCAGAGCCGGGAATATATCAAGCGTCTCAGCGAGACAGAGTCCGAAAAGCGGACGGCCTACGAGGTATCTGTCAGCAAGCTGGAGTATCTGTGACGGTTCTTGACAGGCTCCGGTAATAGTGCTATATTTTTTTTAGCGGCAGAGATGAAAGTCTGAGGCCGCGAAAAAATTGAAAAGTAGGATAGAGGTCGCGTGTTTCAAGAGTAGACAGCCGGATGCGCCAGACGCAGAAGAAAGCTGCCGGAAGGGAAACGCGCCGAAAGAATCCGCCCTCTGGAGGCCGATTCTTGGGCATAAGGTGAAGAACCGTATGACTGTCATCGCAGGATGGAGAGCTATCTGATATGTACCATACGTTAGGGATTGTGTATCGTATTGGGAGGCGTCCATTTCTTGGCCGCCTCTTTTCTGCTTTCAAGAGAAAATCAACACCCAGATCCATTCCAAAGGAGGTAAATGAAATGGCAGTTTTTAAAGGTTCAGCAGTGGCGATTGTAACGCCCATGAAAGAAAACGGAGATATCAATTACGACAAGCTGGCGGAACTTATCGATGAGCAGATTGAAGCCGGCACAGACGCCATCGTCATCTGCGGCACTACGGGAGAGTCTTCTACCCTGAGCCACCAGGAACATCTGGACGCCATCCGTTTCTGCGTCAAACATACAGCGGGGAGAGTTCCGGTGATCGCCGGCACAGGCTCCAATTCCACCAAAGAAGCCGTCTATATGTCCGTGGAGGCAGAAAAAAGCGGGGCGGACGCCCTGCTGCTGGTAACGCCCTACTACAATAAAGCTACCCAGAAGGGACTGATCCGCCATTACACCATGATCGCGGAATCCGTGAGCCTTCCCATTATTATGTACAATGTTCCCAGCCGGACGGGCTGCAATATTCAGCCGGCTACCGCCGCGTATCTGGTAAAGCATGTGAAAAATATTGTGGGTATCAAAGAGGCCAGCGGGAATATTTCCCAGATCGCCGAGCTCATGCGGCTGGCCGGCGATGAGATCGAACTGTACTCCGGAAATGACGATCAGGTGGTGCCGCTTCTTTCTCTGGGAGGCCTGGGGGTTATCTCTGTGCTGGCCAATGTAGCCCCCAAATATACCCATGACATGGTGATGAAATTCCACCAGGGAGACATTAAGGGAAGCTGTGAGATGCAGCTGAAAGCGCTGCCCCTGATCAACGCTCTGTTCTGCGAGGTAAATCCCATTCCCGTTAAGGCCGCGCTGAATCTTATGGGCAAAGAGGTAGGCGACCTGCGTCCCCCGCTGTCCAAGATGGAGGAGCAGAACCAGGAGAGACTCAGAAAGGCCATGGAAGATTTCGGCATTGCCTGTAAGTAAGTAGGAAGGGGAGAGCATACTATGGTAAAAATCATTATGAACGGCTGCAGCGGCCATATGGGCCAGGTGATCAGCGGTCTGGTGAAAGAGGATAAAGACGCGGAGATCACGGCGGGCATTGACCCGGCAGATCGGGGAGACTGCGGATATCCGGTGTTTCAAAAACCGGAGGACTGCGGGATTGAGGCGGATGTGGTTATTGATTTTTCTTCATACAAGGCGGTGGACGGAATCCTGGAGTTCTGCCGGGAGAGGAAGCTGCCTCTGATCCTGTGCACTACCGGCCTTACAGAGGAGCAGGTGAAAAAGGCGGAGGAATACAGCCGGGAAATTCCCATTCTCCGCTCCGCCAATATGTCTCTGGGCATTAACATGCTGCTGAAGCTGATCCAGGACGCGGCGAAAGTCCTGGCTGCCGCGGGATTTGATATGGAGATCGTGGAGCGCCATCATAAACTGAAATGTGACGCCCCCAGCGGCACGGCCCTGGCTTTGGCGGACAGCCTGAACGCCGCCATGAACAACCGCTATCACTATGTCTTTGACAGAAGCCAGCGCCATCAGCGGAGAGATCCCGATGAGATCGGCATTTCCGCTGTGCGGGGGGGCAGCATTGTAGGCGATCATGAGATCCTGTTTGCGGGTCAGGACGAAGTGATCGAATTTAAGCATACGGCCTACTCCAAGGCGGTATTCGGCAAGGGCGCCGTGGAGGCGGCAAAATTTCTGGCGGGAAAACCGGCCGGTATGTACAGTATGAGTGACGTGATCGGCTGAAAAAACAGAACCGCGAATAATTTCCGGCAGAGCGGTTACAATAACTTCTGTAATCCAGGAAGTCGGAGGAATGGAAGATGAAACTGATGAAGGTGATTGCAGCCGGCCTGCTGGTGATGATCGCCGCAGGCGTCATTCTCACAGCCTGTGAATGCTGTAAGGAGAAACAGGACGCCGGCCGGTAGGGACAGAAAAAAGCCGGAGATACGGAAGAAAGAAGCTTCTGTATCTCCGGCTTTTAATGTGAGCAATTTCAGATCTTTTCGTGGTTCTGGAATTTGCGAAGCACTTTCTGAATGCGCTCCACCGGATCCAGTAGGCTGCTGACGGAGGAGTCGTGATTCAGAGTATCAATGAGAAGCGCGATGTATTTGCTCATGTCACAGTTGATATAATAGGGTTTATTGAGAAGCTCCGGGGTCTGATAGATCAGATTGGTTGTCACCAGTTTGGTGAACCAGCCCTTTTTATATGCCCGGTCGAATTTGTCCAGGCCGTTGGTAAAGAGGCCGAAGGTGGAACACATGTAGATGTTTCGGGCCTGCTTTTCCTTCAGCAGCTTGGCCACTTCCAGCATGCTGTCCCCGGAGGAAATCATATCGTCCACGATAATCATATCTTTTCCGGCCACATTGCTGCCCAGAAACTCATGGGCCACAATGGGATTGCGCCCGCCCACGATCCTGGAGTAATCTCTTCTCTTGTAGAACATACCCATGTCCACTCCCAGATTGTTGGCTATGTAGATGGCACGGCTCATACCGCCCTCGTCCGGGCTGATGACCATCAGATGATCCGAATCCAGAATCATGTCGGAGGAGTGGCGCAGAATGTTTTTGATAAACTGATACGCCGGCTGGATTGTCTCAAACCCGTGAAGGGGAATGGCATTCTGAACCCGCGGGTCGTGAGCGTCAAAGGTAATAATATTTTCCACGCCCATAGACACCAGTTCCTGGAGAGCCAGAGCGCAGTCCAGAGATTCACGGCCGGAACGCTTGTGCTGGCGGCTCTCGTAGAGGAAGGGCATGATTACGGTAATGCGCCGGGCCTTGCCTCCCACAGCCGCGATGAGGCGTTTCAGATCCTGAAAGTGGTCATCGGGAGACATGTGGTTTTCGTGGCCGCAGAGAGAGTAGGTGAGGGAGTAATTGCACACGTCCACCAGAATATACAGATCGTCTCCCCGGACAGATTCATTGATAATGCCTTTTGCCTCCCCGGAACCGAAGCGGGGAGTCTGGGAAGGGATAATGTAGGTATTCCGTCTGTAGCCGTCGTAGGCCAGGTGGTTTTTAGAGGAATTTTCCCTTTCGCACCGCCATTTTACCAGGTACGCGTCCACCTTGCGGCCCAACTCTGTGCAGCTCTTGTGGGGAATGATCCCAAGCCTTCCCACGGGAATGGTTCTGTAGTAGTTTTCGTTTTTTTGAGCCATGTTTTACTTTCCTCCTGTTAACCGTTTTTGTATGCGTATATCGTTCCCGAAAAGATGAATCATTTTGTAATTGCTCAGGATTCGTGAAAAAGTACGTTCCGAATAGACCTCCGCGAATTGCTCCATGGACAGATTGGTGGAAAGAATTGTGGATTCCTTCCGCAGGATCCGCTCGTTGACACAGAGAAAAAACTGGGAGGCCACAAAACTGTTGGTGAGTTCTGTACCCAGATCATCCAGAATCAGCAGATCGCAGTCAAAAATATGCTGGTGCGTTTCTTCCATATCTTTAGAAGAAGAAAAACGGTACTGTTCCAGAAGCTCAAAGAGATCAAAGGCTGTAAAATAGATTACGCTGAAGCCCTGCTCGATGAGTTCTCTGGCAATGCAGTGGGAGAGGAAGGTTTTTCCCACTCCCGTGTCCCCGTAGAGGCAGATGTTTTCGAAATGGGAAGAAAAATTCAGGACAAATTCCCTGGCGCAGGAGAGAGCCCTGGAGGCGGTCTCCCTGGCGGTAAGGCCGCTGGAAGGGCTTACCAGATCTTCTCCGTAGTAGTCCAGGCGGAAATGATCAAAATTTTCTTCTTTGAGTATCTCCTGGAGATTGGACTGGGTGTACAGCAGGGAGATCTCTGCCCGGCGGAAACAGCCGCATTTTTGGCCGTTGACAAATCCGGTATCCCGGCATACAGAGCAGTCATAGCGCAGTTCCAGGAAATCTTCCGGAAATCCGTGGGACAGCAGCAGAACCCGGCGTTCTTCCGCCAGTTCCCGGATCGCGGCGTCCAGGTCGAAATCCCCCGCCGTCTGTTTGGACAGCAGAATCCGGGCTTTTTTAAGGCTCAGAGCCGCCACCTCCCGGTCAATCTCCTCAAGCCGCGGAAGTTTCTCAAAGGCCGTCCGGATCCGCTGGTCCTGCTCCCGCTTATGCCGCAGCTGTTTTTCCTGATACAGGCGCAGCACCGCGTCGTACTGTGAGTTTGTAAGAGACATGTGAGTACCCTTTCTTTACTCGTTCAGCTGCTTTTCCAGCAGCTGTTTTTCCAGCTGGCTGTAATCGTACTCCCGCTGGTGAAAATTATTGAACCGGTTGGCGGTTTGGGGTTTTCTGACTCTGCCGGCGGAAAAAGATTTCTGGCTGCTCCGGTGCTGCTGATCCAGACGTTTTACATCCTCCAGAGTACATACCTTCTGGCGCTTCCAGGCTCCCAGAATCCCCTCCGCGTACTGAAAACTGGGCTGCCCGGTCTGGGAAACGGTCCGGGCGCAGGCTTCCTGAATCAGCTCCATGGAAAATCCGTATTCCTCCAGCCAGCGCTTCATACATTCCACCTCCCCGGATACGGGATTCCGGCCCCGGATGCCGAAAGCTTTGAGAATGGAAAAATAGTTTTTATTCCAGACACTGGTCCGGGCTTTGGCCTCGGAAACACTGGACACCCCATCCTTATGCCATTCCAGCCCTACCTTTTCGATGTAGTGCAGGCTGGTGCTTCCCCGGGAGACGCAGTATTCTATCAGATACTCAATGAGATCCATGGGAAAATGCAGTCCGTCATAGAAGTAAAGGATCCGGTTGGCGTCGGTGGAGCTTAAAGTCCGGCCCAGATACTGTTCTGCCAGAAACAGCAGCTGACGGACCTCCTCGTTGTCCTCCTGAAGCTGGCGGACCCTTCCGGCGGAAAGCCGGGGCGGGGACGCCGGCGGTTCTTCTTTTTTGACGGGAACCGGAGAGGACTTGGAGAAATCCTCATCAAGGTCCTGCCGCTGAGAACCGCAGGGAAGGATCTCGATGCCTGTCAGGGAAGCCCCCTCCGCGGACAGCCGCAGAAGACCGGATTTTTCCCAGTACCGCAGGGCCCGCAGGATATCATTTTCCGTGCAGGAAAAAACATCGGCCAGAGAGGAGAGAGAAAGCTCCTGGTCCGGCAGATGCGTACAGCGGAGCAGATACAGATAAATTTTGACAAATTCACCGTTTGCCTGGGGCATCCAGGCGTCTATAAAAAGATCCGGCACCAGAGTGACGCCGGCGTTGGAATGGCTTGTAATCGCAATGCGGCTCATAAAAACACCTCGTAATTTTTCGTGCAATCCCAGTATAGCACAGTATTTTCCCAAAGAGAATAGCCATTTTTTTCGGGAGTTTTCCACCGCAAAATGTGGATAATGTGGATAATGTGAACAAATAATAGGCCTGTCGAATTATGGAAACAAGAAATGTTAAAAAAACAGGGATTTTACGAGATTTTAACGGAAAAGGGAGAAAGTGTTATGTCAACAAAATCATTCACAAAAAATCCACACGTCTTTTCACAGAAAATGTGAATAAACGTGTGGATAATGTGGATAACTTATTTTTGAATCAGGTTTTCTCCGATATTTACAACATCTCCGGCCCCCATAGTTATCAACAAATCTCCTGGGGAACAATTTTTTTTCAAAAAGTCTTCGATGGCCTCAAAGGAAGGCAGGTACAGGCATTCTGTGCCCAGCGCGGAGACGGCCGCTGCCAGGTCGGCGGAAGAGACGCCCAGAGTGTCTGTTTCCCGGGCGGCGTAGATATCCGCCAGAATCACCCGGTCCGCCAGAGAAAGCGCCTGGGCGAACTGGGAAAACAGAGCTTTCGTCCTGGTGTAGGTGTGAGGCTGAAAAACGCACCACAGGGTTTTATGAGGATAGTTTTCCGCGGCAGTGAGAGTGGCCCGGATCTCAGTGGGATGATGGGCGTAATCATCAATCACCGCAACTCCCTGGAAGGTTCCCTTGTACTGGAAGCGGCGGTCGGCGCCGTGGAACCGCTGGAAGCCCCGCTGTATGGTATCCGGATCGATTTCCAGAAGATCCGCCAGAGCAATGGAGGCCAGGGCATTGGATATATTGTGCTTTCCGGGAACCCGCAGGGAGAACTGTCCCATGGTTTTCCCATGCCGGAGAGCGGTGAAGGAAGGATGCCCTTCCCGGTCAAAAGAAATATCGCGGGCTGTGTAATCGGCCTCCTCCCGGAGAGAATAAGTAATCACCCGGCAGGGAAGGCCTCGGGCCACCTCCTCCCAGGCCGGTGTGTCCCGGTCGATAATCAGGGCGCCGTCCGCGGGAAGAAGCTCGGCGAATTTTCGGAAGGAATGACGGATATCTTCTATATCTTTAAAGAAATCCAGATGATCCGCGTCCATATTTAAAATGATGCCGATCCGGGGACAGAAGCTGAGAAAACTGTTGGTGTATTCGCAGGCTTCCGTGATGAAAGTCTCAGATCCTCCTACCCGGATATTTCCGCCGATGGAGGGAAGGATGCCGCCCACGGAGATGGTGGGATCCCGGCGGGCTTCCAGCAGGATCTCGGAGGCCATGGAAGTGGTGGTGGTTTTTCCGTGGGTGCCCGCCACGGCAATGGGCATCCGGTAATTTTTCATGATCTGCCCCAGAAGCTCCGCTCTGGTCAGCATGGGAAGCCCCCGGGCGGCCGCCGCGGCGAACTCGGGATTGTCCGGGTGAATGGCGGCGGTATATACCACCAGCTCTGTGCCGGGCTGAATGTTTTCCGCCCGCTGCCCGTAGAACACCCGGGCGCCCAGAGACTCCAGACGGCGGGTCAGGGCGCTTTCCCTGGCGTCGGAGCCGGAAACCCGGAAGCCCTCGTCCAGCAGGATCTCCGCCAGGCCGCTCATGCTGATGCCGCCGATTCCTATAAAATGAACATGCATTGGTTTTTCAAAATTTACGGTATACATAATCCCCATCCTTTAAAGAGAGAACCGGAAAGCTCCGGTTCCTGTGTGTTTTGGCCTGCGGCGCCGCGGACGCGGCGCGCTTTACCAGAATTATAACCTGTTCCCAGAGAAAAGTAAATCCTCTGTTGTTCCGCCGCCGAAGGAGCGCCCTTTCCTCCGCTGTCCCATCAAGCCGGGCCGAAAACAGGGGAAAATTGTAAAAAATGCATAAAGATACGGAAAAAAGCAGGAAAATATGCAGTGAAAAATGTAGAAAATGCGTGATACAAGTTGGATTAAATAAGAAAAATAGGTTAAATGTCACAAAATAAAGGAATGATTTTAAGGGAATATACAAAAAATGTTCACAATATTTGGAAACTATGCTATAATAGGCTATCATATACAACAAGAGGTGATTGCATGATTAAAAAAGAGATGATAGCCATGCTGCTGGCCGGCGGACAGGGGAGCCGGCTCGGTGTTCTGACTGAAAAAGTAGCTAAGCCGGCAGTGGCGTTTGGCGGAAAATACAGAATTATCGATTTTCCTCTCAGCAACTGCATCAATTCGGGAATTGATACGGTGGGCGTGCTGACCCAGTATCAGCCTCTGCGGCTGAACGAGCACATCGGTATCGGAATCCCCTGGGATCTGGACCGGAACGTGGGCGGTGTCAGTATACTTCCGCCTTACGAAAAGAGCACCAGCAGCGAGTGGTATACCGGCACGGCAAATGCAATCTTCCAGAATATGGCATATATGGAGAGATTCAATCCGGACTATGTTCTGATTCTGTCCGGCGACCATATTTATAAGATGGATTACCAGGTAATGCTGGATTATCACAAAGCCAACAAGGCGGATGTCACCATCGCCTGCATGCCCGTTCCCATAGAGGAAGCCAGCCGGTTCGGAGTTATGATTACCGACGGAAACGGCCGCATTACGGAGTTTGAGGAAAAGCCGGAGCATCCCCGCAGCAATCTGGCTTCCATGGGCATCTATATTTTCAGCTGGAAAGCCCTGAGAGAATCTCTTATCGCCCTGAAGGACCAGCCGGGCTGTGATTTCGGCAAGCATATTCTTCCCTACTGCAGGGACAACGGCATGCGCCTGTTTGCCTATGAGTTCAACGGCTACTGGAAAGATGTGGGAACCCTGGGCTCCTACTGGGAAGCCAATATGGAACTGATCGATATTATTCCGGAATTCAATCTGTACGAGGAGTTTTGGAAGGTCTATACCAAGGGAGACGTGCTGAGACCTCAATACGTGGCCGCGGACGCGGTGGTGGACCGCTGCATCATCGGAGAAGGAGCCGAGATCTACGGAGAAGTACATAATTCGGTGATCGGCGCCGATGTGTGGATTGAGAAGGGCGCGGTAGTCAGGGATTCCATTATCATGCGCCACAGCAGGATCGGGGCCGGCTCTTCCGTGGAAAAGGGAATTATCGCTGAAAATGTCACAGTAGGCGAGAATGTGAAGATCGGCGTGGGGGAGGAAGCCCCCAATGTTCTGAAGCCCAATATCTATGCCTTCGGTCTGGCTACAGTGGGTGAGAATTCGGTGATCCCGGACAATGTGAGCATCGGGAAAAACACAGCGGTATCGGGAAAAACGGTTCCGGAAGATTATCCGGAGGGAATTCTGCCCGGAGGCGGAGCACTTCTTAAGAAGGACGGTGAGGAAATATGAGAGCACTGGGGATCATTTTAGCAGGCGGAAACAGCAACAGGATGAGAGAACTGTCCAACAAGAGAGCTATTGCGGCTATGCCCATGGCGGGAAGCTTCCGCAGTATTGATTTTACACTGAGCAGCATGACAAACTCTCATATTCAGAAGGTGGCGGTTCTGACCCAGTACAACGCCAGATCTCTGAATGAGCATCTGATGTCCTCCAAATGGTGGGATTTCGGCAGAAAGCAGGGAGGACTCTATGTGTTCACCCCCACCGTTACTGCCAACAACAGCTGGTGGTACCGGGGCACAGCGGACGCCATCTATCAGAACCTTTCCTGGCTGAAAAACAGCCATGAGCCCTATGTGATTATCACATCCGGAGACGGTATCTATAAACTGGATTATAATAAGGTGCTGGAGTACCATATCGCCAAACGGGCGGACATTACGGTTGTATGTACGGAGTGCAGAGACGACGATCCCAGCCGTTTCGGCGTTCTGAAGATGAACGAGGATTTCCGTATCGAGGAATTCGAGGAGAAACCCATGGTTTACAGCTCCAATCTTATCTCTACCGGCATTTACGTGATCCGCAGGAGACAGCTCATCGAACTGATCGAGCGCTGCGCCCAGGAAGACCGCCATGATTTTGTGAAGGATATCCTGATCCGCTATAAAAACCTGAAGAGAATTTACGGATATAAACTGGATTCCTACTGGAGCAATATTTCTACAGTGGAATCCTACTACCGGACCAATATGGATTTCCTGAAGCGCGAGGTGAGGGATTACTTCTTTAATCAGTACCCGGGGGTATATTCCAAGATTGACGACCTGCCGCCGGCGAAATATAATCCGGGAAGCGTGGTGAAAAACAGCCTGATCGCCAGCGGCTGCATTATCAACGGGCAGATTGAAAATTCCGTGATATTCAAAAATGTCTACGTAGGAAACAACTGTGTAATAAAGAATTCCATAGTCCTGAATGATGTGTATTTGGGGGATAACACGCATATCGAGAATTGTATTGTCGAGAGTCGTGACACCATCCGGGCGAACTCCTATTATTGTGGAGAAGACGGAATTAAGATTGTCGTAGAGAAAAACGAAAGATACGCGATCTAGTTTATGAGGCGAAAGGGGAAGTTTCTATGCAGATTACAGATGTCAGAGTTCGTAAAGTCGCAAAAGAAGGCAAGATGAAAGCAGTGGTGTCAATTACCATTGACGATGAGTTTGTGGTACACGACATTAAAGTGATTGAAGGCGAGAAGGGCATGTTTATCGCCATGCCCAGCCGTAAATCCACCGATGGGGAGTACAGGGATATTGCCCATCCCCTCAATTCTGCTACCAGGGACAGGATTCAGACAATCATTTTGAACAAGTACGAGGAAGCCATGGCCGAGGATTCAGAATCGGCTGAATGACGCTGCCTTTCGGAGAGGGTAATGGGGAAAAAAGGAAGGGGGACGCTGGATCCGCAGGGATGCAGCCGTCCCTTTCCTGTTGTCAAGGAGGAAGAGCAAAATGCATCTGCCGGAAAAATTTCTGGATAGAATGAGAGACCTGCTGGAAGAGGAATTTCCGGCTTTTTTGGAAAGTTACCGTCAGCCCCGGCAGTATGGCCTGAGAGTCAACTGCCTGAAGACCACGCCGGAGGAATTTGAGGCCGCGGCCCCTTTCCCGGTACAGAGGATTCCCTGGGTGCCGGACGGTTTTTTTTATGGAGAGGGCATTTACCCGGCCAGACATCCCTATTATGCCGCGGGTCTGTACTATCTGCAGGAGCCCAGCGCTATGACACCTGCCAGCCGGCTGCCGGTGGAACCCGGAGAGCGGGTTCTGGATCTTTGCGCGGCCCCGGGAGGCAAGGCTACAGAGCTGGCCGCGAAGCTGAAGGGAGAAGGCCTGCTGGTGGCCAATGATCTGAGCGTTTCCCGGGCCCGGGCGCTTTTACGGAATCTGGAGCTGATGGGGGCGTCCAACTGCTTTGTAACCAGCGAAACCCCTGCCAGGCTGGCGGCGGCCTTTCCGGAGTATTTCCACAAGATTCTGGTAGACGCGCCCTGCTCCGGGGAGGGCATGTTCCGAAAGGATGAAGATGTGGCCGCGGCCTGGAGTGAAGAGAAGGTAAAAGCCTGCGCCGCCGCGCAGAGGCAGATCCTGGAAAGCGCCGCCGCCATGCTGAAGCCGGGAGGAATGCTTCTGTATTCTACCTGCACCTTTGCCCCGGAGGAAGATGAGGAAAACGCCGGCTGGTTTCTCAGCCGTTTTCCGGAATTTACTCTGATACCTATGGAGCCCTGGGAAGGGTTTTCCCCCGGGCGTCCCGGCTGGGGAGGAAATCGGCCGGAACTTTCCGGCTGTATCCGTATCTGGCCTCACAGAATGCAGGGGGAAGGACATTTTCTCGCGCTGTTTCAGAAGGCGCCGGGGGAGGCGGGAAGAGAGCCGAAGACGCAGAAGATCCTCAGGCCGGATGGGGAGCAGAGCAGGCTGCTGGGAGACTTTTTGAAAAACGGCGGTGTAAAACTGCCCCGGGAGAGAGTGGAAGTCCGGGGGCAGAGAGCCTTTTTGGTGCCGGAATTGCCGGAGACGGTCAGAGGACTGAAATTTCTCAGAAACGGTCTGTATCTGGGAGAATTTAAAAAAGGGAGATTTGAGCCTTCCCAGCCCTTTGCCATGTGGCTGAACGAGAAAAATTGGAAAGAATGCGTCAGCTTTCATCCGGAGGATCCCCGGACAGAACAGTACCTGAGAGGGGAGGCAGTTTCCGTGGAAGCTGCGGGATCCGGGTGGCGGCTGGTCTGTGTCGATGGATTTTCTTTGGGATGGGGAAAATTGTCAGGAGGTCTGCTGAAGAACAAGTACTTGTGTACCTGGAGAAAAAAGTAGGCTATATCTTGTGAAAGTTGCTTCAAAAGTGATAAGAAAAAGCGACAAAATATTACACTGATGTTACGAAAAATTAAAAAATGCTTTTAATCCGGAAAAAACTGTGCTATAATCTAACAAGCACGGGGAGCAGTCCGCATGAGGAGGGGGCTGGTGCTGGTCTTTTCCGGGGAAAAACCGGGGGAGGCAGGGGTAACATGAGGTGTAAGAAAATGAGAAGTAAAAGGAGATTTTATTGGATCCTGGCTGCGGGGCTGCTGACGGCAAGCGTGTTTCCGGCATACGGCGCCACGACTCAGGAGCAGATCAATCAGGCACAGCAGGAGAAGCAGCAGGCGGAGTCCAGCCTGGAAAGCACACAAGACAGAATCGAGGAAATTGAATCCCAGAAGGGACAGACAGAGGCATATCTTTCAGAACTGAGCCGGCAGCTGACAGAGCTGACGTCCGATATGCAGGAACTGCAGCGGGAATATACGGACAAGCAGACAGAACTGACACAGGTGCAGGAGGAGCTGGAGGAGGCCAGAGTACGGGAAGAAAAGCAGTATGAGGCCATGAAAGTCCGGATCCAGTTTATGTACGAGCATTCTCAGGCCGGTGCCCTGGAGATGCTGTTTTCCGCGGACAGCTTCATGGATTTTCTGAATCGTGCCGATAACATTTCAGAAATCACAAAGTACGACAGAGAGATGCTGGCGGATTACGAAGCCACCAGGCAGGAAGTGTCTGAGAAGGAGCAGCAGGTTCTTCTGGAACAGCAGGAGATAGAGGCGCTGCAGGATCAGAGCACGAAACAGCAGGAGCAGATTCAGGAACTCTACGAATATACATATAACCAGGTTCAGGAATATACCCAGGAACTGGCAGGGGCGGAATCAGAAGAGGCAGCTCTTCTGGCCAGCATACAGACCCAGGAGGATGCTTTGAACCAGCTTCTGATCCAGGCTAAGCAGGAGGAAGTGGAGGCTCAGAGAAAGGCCCAGGAGGAGGCGGCCAGAAAGGCGGCGGAAGCCGAGGCGGCCCGTCAGCAGGCGGCACAGCAGCAGGCCGGCCAGAATCAGCAGGCAGGTTCCGGGCAGACCGGCAGTTCCGCTCCGGACACGGATACAGGAGCTTCAGATGTCTCCAATGAGACATCCCAGGGAAATTCTTCTTCCGGCGGTACATATCTGGGCAGGTTTAAACTGACAGCCTACTGTTCCTGCTCCATCTGCTGCGGACAGTGGTCCCAGTACCAGGGGCTGACAGCCAGCGGCGCGCAGGCGCAGGAGGGCGTCACGGTTGCCATGGGAGGCGTTCCCTTCGGCACCAAGCTGAGCATCAACGGGCATATCTATACTGTGCAGGACAGAGGCACCGCCTATGGTCATGTGGATGTCTATTTTTCCAATCATGCCAGCGCCCTGGCCTTTGGACTGCAGTACGCGGATGTCTATATGGTAAACTGAAGCACAGCAGACAGGTTCCCGGCGTCCCCCGGGGCCTGTCTGTGAATCGCGGCAAACCGGAAGAAATCAGCAAAAAGTTAAAAATTGTGTTGACAACTTGTAAAGTTTCTAATATAATAATGTGTGCTGACAGAGTTCAGCAATCGAAGCGTGGCTCAGTTTGGTAGAGCGCTGCGTTCGGGACGCAGAGGTCGTGGGTTCGAATCCCGTCGCTTCGATTTATGAGATGCTCAGGAATGTTGAGAAAGACGTTCCTGAGCGTTTTTGGTATCAGGAAGAATTTTGCGAGGTGGAGTTTATGGCAGTATACAGCAAGGGAAATGAGACAAAAAAGCGTTTTGTTATGCTGACCTATCATAAATTGTGTGAGAAGAAAGCGTCAGAGATCACTGTCCGGGATCTGGCCCGGGAGAATGGCTGCTCCGCGGCCGCTCTGTACCGTCATTTTGAAAGCCTGGAATATCTCATTGCCGTGGCTTCGGTCCGCTTTCTGGACGAGTATATGCGCCAGTACGCCAGTCTGCTGGACAGCGACAGGGATCTTCTGGAAATTTATATCGAGGGCTGGGAACTGTTTAACCAGTACGCCTTCGCCAGACCGGATATTTATTACCGCCTGTTCTGGGGGACGGACAACGGAGTGTTCGGGGCGGCTTTTCAGGATTATTTTGAACTGTTTCCCTTTAAGGGATCTGAGAAGTATACCGCCTATTACTATACGCTGCTGTTTAATGAAAATATGCAGGAGCGGGATTTTATTGTGCTCCGCCGCCTGGAGAATGCCAGAAGGATCAGCAGCGAGGACGCGCTGTTCTGCAGCTACACCAATCCCCTGATTGTAAAGGGACTGATAATGACTGCCATGGATCTGGATCCGAAGGGCAGAAAAGAGCAGGAGCAGCTCTGCAACCGTCTGATCCGGCAGAATACCCTGCGGAATATACAGGCATAGCCGGACAGAGGAAAGAAAACAGGTTTAAGCGGGAGATCGCCCCATCCATGCTGTGGGCCGGTCTCCTGTTATTTTTTTGTATTATTTTTAAAAAGTGAACACGTTTACTTGACAAACTGCACAAAATGATATATGATACATTAAAAAGTGAACATGTTTACATTCTTAAAGAGCGCGCGGACAAATGTAAAAAGGAGAGAACAGTTATGGCGGACAAAAACAGACCCCTGAGACTGGGGATGCATACCTATACCCTGCACTTTTTCGGCTTTGGAGAAAGCTGGGGTTTTGGAAAAGATTACTATTTCGATCAGGTGATGTCCCTGTACGAATTGATGGATAAGGCTGAGGAGTGGGGACTGGACGGCCTGCAGATCACCAAAGTGGACCTGCTGGCCACCGGCAGCGATACTCCCTTCGCGGCGGAGAATCTGCGGAAGGTGGGACAGGCCGCCCGGGAACACGGATTGTTTCTGGAGTTCAACTCTTCCTTCCACGCGGGCAGCGATTCCCGGGTAAACTGCACGGTGAAAGAAGCCCTGCAGATCGGCCATGAGCTGGGAGCGGAGCTGGTGAAATTCAGTCTGGATATTCTTAGGCCCCGGGAACTGTACGGCTCCTGGATGCATCCCCAGGTCATGAGCCAGATGGTGGATCGCTACAATGAGTTTCAGGCAGCCATTCCCCTGATCGAGGAGCTGGGCATGCAGGTGGCGATCGAGAACCACACGGATACCTTCTCTCAGGAGATCCTGTGGATTGTGGACAAGCTGAACCATCCTCTTATAGGTACCTGTGTGGACACCATGAACTGTCTGTATATTACGGAGAATCCCTACGATACCATGGAGCGCATGCTGCCCAAAGCCTACTGCTGCCATTTCAGCGACGACATTGTGGTGACAGATCCGCTGGGCGTCCACATCATCGGAGCGCCTCACGGACAGGGCTCTATGGACTGCCCGAAGATGGTGGCCCAGATCCGGGAGAAATCCCCCATGGATAAGATCATTTTTGAAAACGAGATTGCCTTTAAGAGCGTGGACGAGCCCATTGAGGAGGCCAGAGCCAGAGAGATGGCGGCCTGTGAGGAGAGCATCCGCTATCTGCGGGAAGAACTGAAGCTGGGCCTGCGGGGCAGATAAAAGCGGTTTCAGAGGAAAACCACAGAATCAGAAGAAAAAAGATTTTAAGGAGGAATTTCAGATATGTCAAGAGAACAGATGATCCACGACGCGGCCATGGAGATTATGAGAGAGGTGGGCGTGAAGATCCACAATGAAAAGGCCAGAGAGATTTTAAAGAACAACGGAATTCAGGTGGAAGGAGATATCGCCTATTTTACCGAGGAGCAGGTGATGCACTGGGTGAAGATGGCCCCGGAATCCTTTACCATTTACGCCAGAAACCCCAAATACAACATGTACATGGGCGGGGATCAGGTAAACCCGGCAGCCACCTACGGATGCGCCTTTATTGACGACAAGGACGGCACCAGACGCCGGGGCACCATGGCGGATTATGTGAAATGCCTGAAGCTGATTCACGCCAACGAAGATTACAGCATCAACGGCGGCATCATTGTACAGCCGGCGGATGTGCCGGAGGAGACGGCGGCCATGGAAATGTTCTACGCCACCCTGGAATATTCCGATAAAGCGATCATGCTGCCCACAGGATTTAAGAAAGAAATGGAAGCGATCCTGGAAGCTTCCGCGGAGCTGTTCGGCGGAAAAGACGCTCTGGCGGAAAAGCCCCGGATGATCGCCCTGATCAATACGGTGTCTCCCCTGACCCTGGATGAGAGAATGCTGGACTGCCTGATGCTGCTGGCGGAGTACGGACAGCCGGCCATCCTCTGCCCGGCTTCCATGCTGGGAGCCACCAGTTCCATTTTCATGGCGGGAACCATTGCCAGCGGAACCGCTGAGAGCCTGGCAGGCATTGTCATCGCTCAGATGATCCGTCCGGGAACTCCGGTGGTCTTCGGCATTCAGTCCACCGCCGCGGACATGAAGGGCGGCATCACCTTTGCCTGCGCGGCTCCCGAGGGAGCGGCCATGCAGGGATTTTCCACCAACATGGCGAAATTCTACGGCATGCCCTCCAGAGGCGGCGGCTGCCAGACTGACGCTCCGGTGATCAACTGTCAGGCAGGTTATGAATCTATGCTGACCTTCTACTCCGCCTACAGCCACGGCATCAATATCGTCATGGAAGCCGGCGGCGTTATGGACAGCGTGAACTCTACTTCCATTCAGAAGATGATTGTGGACTTCGAGATTATCCGCCAGGTAAAGGCGGCCTGCGCTCCCATTGAGGTGAACGAGGAAACCCTGAATCTGGAGGAGATTAAGGAGATCGGACACGACGGCAGCTTTATCACCGCGGATTCTACTATGGAACATTTTACGGATCTGTATTCCCCCAAGGTAGGCCCCAGAAATTCCAAGAGCGATACCTACTTTGAGGACAGCATTGATAAAGAGATCGAGAGACTCCTGGAAGAGTATGAGGAGAACCGTCCGGAAAACGATCCGGCAGCTATGGAAAAAGTCAGAGCGGTTCTGGCTAAAGCCGGCATGGACGCCAATGATTTTGAAAAGATTCAGTCTATGTGACTGGGAATACAGAAACGGGGGTAATGGGTATGAAGATTACAGGCGGAAAACGCTGGTTTGTAGTGGCGCTCTGCGCTCTGATGGCGGGGATCATGGTGTATGTGCCGTTCCTGCGCTACAGTTTTTACGATCAGATGTGCGTACTTTTTACGGAATACAAGCATGTGGTTTCACCGGATACAGTAAACAGCTTTATCGGTGATTTCGGTATGGCCTTCGGCATCGTGTCCATGCTGGGATATCCCTTCGGGGGAATCTTCGCGGACCGTTTTAACGAGAAATGGCTGCTCATCGCCGGAGGAGTGCTTATGGGCGTCTGCTCTTTCTGGCTGGGTATTGTGCCGGATAAAACTTCGATTATTATTATCCATCTGCTCTACGGAGTGGGCACCAGCTTCATGATCTGGTCTGCCTACCTGAAGCTTACCAGAAAAATGGGGAACGCGCAGGAACAGGGAAGAATGTTTTCTACTTCCGAGTTCGTTCGGGGCATCTTCGGCATGCTCATCGGTTTTGCCGGCGTGGCCCTGCTGGGACAGGCCACTCTGGGTTCCGGGGAACTGGATCCCGCGGCTCTGGGGGTTCAGTGGAGAAATCTCATGTGGATCAGCGGAGCTCTGTTTTTGATCTTCGCCCTGCTGGTGTTCTTCTTTATCCCGGCAAAAGTGGCGGGAGCCGAGGAGACCGGCAGCGAAGCGCAGGAGGCCTTCAGCCTGAAAAACGTGGTAAAGGTCTTAAAAATGCCCGGTACCTGGCTGATTTCCGCCCTGGTATTCTGCTGCTTTTCCTTTACTTCCGCGGGCAACGGCTATCTGGGACCCTATACAGTAAATGTGCTGGGGGTTTCCGAGACCATGGCCAGTTCCTTCGCCATTGTGCGGAACTATATTATCGCCGCAGTGATGACTCTGGCCATCGGCTTTATCTCTGATAAGATCGGTTCCAAGGCCAAAACTCTGGGTATCTATCTGGCTATTGCCTCGGTGCTGGGGGCGGCCCTGGTATTTACCAAGAGCGCCTTTGCCCTCTGCCTGGTGATCTCTTTTATCTTTGCCATTGTGTACTCCGGCATGAGAGGAATTTATTTCGCTACCCTCAACGAAGTAGGGATCCCCTTGTCTATGACGGGAATCGCCACGGGAATTATTTCCATGCTCTGCTATCTGCCGGATGTGTATTTCGCCAAGCTGGCCGGCACCTGGCTGGACGCTTACGGAAACACAGGCTATGACCTGATCTGGTACTGGGCCATCGGCTGCGGCGTTATCGGAGTCATAGTAGCTGTCATCACCTGCCGCTACTCCGCGAAACTGAAAAAGGCACAGAAGAAACAGGGGGTGTGATGCATGTCACAGGGCTTAACAATCCTGGCGGCAGTGCTGGTTCTGGCTGACCTGGCTTTCTGCTTCGGCGTTGGCCTGAAAACCCGGGGCGGCTCCAGCACCGCGGCGGAATACTTTATCGGCGACAAAAAGATCGGACCGGTGCTGCTGTTCCTCACCGCCTGGGCCAGCTTCAGCGGCGCGGGAAACTTCATCGGGCAGGCCGGCCGGGGAGCCATGGAAGGCATCAGCGCCTACTGGCTGTGGCTGGGGGAGGGATTCCTGGGAGGCATTATAATGGGCTACATCCTGGCCCCCTATCTGGCCCGGTTTAAGTACCTCTCCATGCCCCACTTTATCTCCGGTTATCTCTTCGGGGGCGATCCCCAGATCCGCCGGGTAGGGGGCGTGGCGGCCCTGATGCCCAATGTGGTCTGGCCGGGAGCCCAGATCATGGGCGTGGCCTATGTTCTGGAGCTGGTCTTTGGCATAGACTACCGGATCGCGGTGATTGTCTGCGGCGTAATCTTTGTGTTCTACACCGTCAGCGGCGGCCTGAAGGCGGTGGTTTACGCCGACGCCTTCCACGGCACCATCCAGCTGATTTTCGCCGTGGTGATTATTATTTTCGGACTGAAGCTTTTTAATTTTGATTTCAGCTACCTGAAGGATCAGGTCATGGCCGTGGATCCCGGCAAATGGGATTTGTTTGCGGATAAACCGGTGGTGATTGTCACCAGTTTCCTGACGGGGCTGGTGGGGGCTGTGTCCAATCCGATTTTCTGGAACCGGGCCTTTGCGGCCAAAGATGTGAAGACAGCCAGAAAGGCTTACGGCCTGACCTTCTTTATGAATATCATCATGGTGTTTATCATGATCCTGCTGGGGATCGTCAGTCTCATGTATACCAATCAGGGAGACCAGGCTCTGGTCTGGCTGATTATGAACAAGATGCCGGTGTTCTGCAGCGTGATCCTGGCAGTCAGCGTGCTGGCCGCCTGCATGTCCTGCGCGGATACCCATCTGAACTGCGCGGCGGCCAATATCGTGTCGGACATTATGGATCCCCAGGCGAAGCTGGACGATGAAACCAGCGTCCGCTACGCCAAGCGGGCTACCCTGGCGGCAGGAGTGGTGGCCATTCTGGCCGGCTTTTTCGGGGATTATATCTATGCTCTGGGAACCTATGGCTATACGGTCTGCGGCGGGGTGCTGATCCCGGCCTTCCTGGTGGGCCTCATCTGCCGGGACCGGAAGGCCAAAGAGTTCCGGTCAAAAATGAGCGTCACAGCCGCAAAGATCGGAATGATCATCGGCGTGGCAGTGGCCATTCTTTTTGAACTGGTTCCGGCCTTGAGCGGGCTGCTGGGCGGCGGAGTGCTGCCGGCCATCGCGGCTACGGTAGGAGGGATGGTCATTGCCAACCTGTTCTGCAAAGATCAGACCTGGAAAAAGGCCTGAAAGAACTGCGCCATAAAAGCGATGCTGAAAACGCTTCTGTGTTTTCGACATCGCTTTTTTAAACCAAGCGTCTCCTTTCTGAAACTTACCGGCCCTGAATTTTTTGGCTTCCGGTACCCCAGACGTGCTGCTCTTTGGCCGCGGCCGGGGTATTCTCTGCCATCACGCCCACCAGCTTATGAGGAATGTAGGGTTCCTCCAGATAGGCGGCCTCTTCCGGCGTCAAGGTAAACGCAACCGCCCTGGCCGCCCCCTCAATGTGATGCGGCTTGGTAGCGCCCACCACCGGGGCTGTCACCTTGGTGAGCAGCCATGCCAGGGAAACTTCCGTCATGGAGACGCCCCGTTTTTCTGCCAGTTCTGCCGCGCGGTCAATGATTACCCTGTCCTGCCGGGCGGTAGCGTCGTATTTGAATTTGGCGTAGCTGTCCTCCTGAAGCCGTTTGGAAGTTTCGCCCGGATGCCTGGAAAGCCGTCCGCCCGCCAGGGAACTGTAAGGCGTCATGGCGATGTTGTCCTCGGCACAGAGTTTTGCCATCTCTCGTTCTTCTTCCCGGAAGATCAGGTTGTAGTGTCCCTGAACGGAAACAAATTTGGCAAAGCCCTCCTTTTCCGCCAGGGCATTGGCCTTGGCCAGCTGATAGGCAAAGCAGTTGGAAATGCCGATATAGCGAGCCTTGCCTGCCTGCACAATGCGATTCAGCCCGTCCATAATATCATAAAGAGGCGTTTCGTAATCCCACATGTGATAGATATACAGGTCTATATAGTCCAGCCCCAAATTGCGCAGGCTGGTGTCGATCATGTTCTGGATATGCTGCTGGCCGGTGATACCTGCGGCAATCTCCTCCTGGGTGCGGGGCAGAAACTTGGTGGCCACTACCACGTCCTCCCGTTTGGCAAAGTCTTTCAAAGCCCGGCCCAGGTATTGCTCACTGGTACCGCTCTGGTAGCCCACGGCGGTATCAAAGAAGTTGACGCCCAGTTCCAGTCCCCGGAGTATAATCTCACGGGAGTGTTCCTCGTCCAGCGTCCAGCTGTGCTGTCCCTTATGCGGATCGCCAAATCCCATGCAGCCCATGCAGATACGGGAAACGGTCAAATCAGATTCTCCCAGTTTTGTGTACTTCATTCTGCTCCCTCCTTACTCCAGCCCGCTGCAGGCTGAATTGTTCCTGATCGTTCATACACATGATTGATTTTTCCCCTTTTCAACAGTTTCTTTGTATTGATCGCCTGTGTATGCGTCAGACAATGATTGCAGACCGTTTTGGTTAAGCCAGTCCCGAAGGATTCCCGGCAAGTCTGTACCAAGGATCTCACACCAGTCGCCGCCTGTCAAAGTATGTATTGCCTGCGCGATCTGATGGGTATGACCAGTATAAGAATATGATACAATGAGAAATTCCTTCATTTTCTCTGTCCCCTGCCATAAGACATACATTTGCCGATGACATCGCCGGTGCGCAGGTACTCATAGGTGGGCTTTTCAAAGAGTACCGGCTCGAGGGCGCGGTAATCCGGTTTCCTGAGCAGTTCTTTTACTGCCGCGGCAGAACTATTCTCATATAATTTTACTTGTATACTTGTTCCATTTACTGCAATATTCAGCATAAATTTTCTCCTCTTTCTTATAAGCTGGTCAGTACAGGGTTATTCAAATAGTCATACACGCGTCGAACTTCGCTGATCTTCCGGGTATCCAGCATAGAGGGGCATCCTTTGTCCAATGAAGCGATTTTCGCCATGTCCGCGCTGTCCAGAGAAAAATCCCAAATTGCCAGGTTCTCCTCCATCCGATCCTTATGGACGGATTTTGGAATGACGATAACGCCCTGCTGCACATTCCAGCGCAAAATTACCTGCGCAGGAGTTTTGCTATGTTTCTCTGCAATCTCCTGCAGAATCAGCTCGGCAAACATACCTTTAAGTCCCTCGGCAAATGGCGCCCAGGCTTCCGGCTGGATCTCCAATTCTTTCATTAATAAAAGTTCTTCTGTGCGCTGATAGTGGGGATGACGCTCGATCTGGTTAATCTGCGGCTTGATTTTCGCATTATAACAGAGATCCAGCAATCTATCCGGCATAAAGTTGCACACGCCGATGGCGCGAACCTTGCCATCCGCATAGAGTTCTTCCAAAGCCCGCCAGGAACCGTAATAATCCCCAAACGGCATATGGATCAGGTAAAGATCAAGATAGGTAAGTCCCAAATCATCCAGTGATTGTACAAATGCCTCTTTGGTCTTTTCATAGCCCATCTGCTGAATATATGCTTTTGTGGTGATAAACAATTCTTCACGAGGAACGCCGCAGCTATGGATTGCCCGGCCTACTGCTTTTTCGTTTTGGTAGGAACTGGCTGTGTCGATCAAGCGGTAACCAGCGGCGATAGCATCCCGTACCACCTGCTCACAAGTATCCTCCGGAATTTGAAATACGCCGAAACCCTCCATAGGCATTTTGACGCCGTTGCTGAGTGTGATATTTTCCATACAATAAAAACCTCCCTGATAAGCAAAATGGCGTGCAGTCTTTCTGCCTGCCCATTTTGCCGTTATTTTAACCGATTTCCGAGACTGTACGCCTGCTGGGGATACTTGGAATGCTGTGTCATAGAAGGCGTGCCGCAGCCATAGCCCAGCACCATGCCCATATCCTCCAAATTCAGATAGCGCACCAGTGTTTTATAGTGAACTTCCAGCGCCTCAAAAGTCCAGTCATCACTGTTCCAGGCCACCGTTAACAGCGCAGATTTCATGTGCTTGCGTTGGATAGAACTGTTAAATGCGCAGAAACGGTCGATCATGGTTTTCAGCTGGGCACTCATCCCGTAGTAATACAGAGGCGTAACAAACACCAGCATGTCGGCGGACAGGATTTTCTCACGAAACATCTCCATGTCATCCTTCTGAACACAAGGTCCCTCGTAACCGCAGTGGATACAGCCAATGCATGGGTGGATATTGGCGTGGGCTGTATCCACAACATCTACACTGTGTCCAGCTTCCTCTGCGCCCTGTTTAAAGCAATCCGCCAGCAAATTGGAAGAACCATTTTTGTTGGGGCTGCCCTCCAAAACAACGATTTTCATAGCAAGTGCCTCCTTACCTCTTTCGCAGCAGAATGAATTCCTGCGATGAATTTACAATTTTTCAATTTCCATTTTTATTATAGTGGCCTTACTGTTAAATGTCTAATACTTATGATTTATCTTTATTCATGCGGTTTTTGTATTGATAAAGGTATAAAAATCTCCAAAAATCTCCAAAATCTCCGGGAAATATATCCCGGAGGCTCTGCTTAACTAACTTTTATTCGATTCTCGCCCGCATCAGATGGATCTCCTGAATGAACAGAGACGCAGCCGGTGAAAACAGGTTATTTTTCTTCCACACCAGTACACTGTGGGTCATGCGGCGCGGTTCCAGAGGAATAAAACGCAGGCGCGGATCGCTGCGGATTGCCAGCGCCCCATCCATGCAGAAAGCGCAGCCAAGACCCTCAGCCACCATCAGGGCAGCATTGGAAAGCAGGGTATAAAACAGCGGGATTTTTAATTCCTTTTCTTCACGCCCCAGCCAGTTGAGAATTTCCGCACGGATGCTGTCCCGTAATGGCAAAATCAGCGGATAAGGAGCAACATCATCTGCCGCAAGCGATTCCTTTCCCATCAGCGGGTGGTCATCCCGCACCAGGAGTCCCCATGTATCCTGCTGTGACAGACGAACATAATCAAACTTGGTTACATCAATGGGGTCCAGCAGCAAGCCAATATCCACCAGTCCTTTATCCAAACGGTCTTTCACATTATCCACCGTTTCATTATAAAGGGTAAATTGTACCGCGGGATATTTTTCGGAAAATTCTTTGATGAGCTTTGCCAGCGTCTGACTCCCGGCTGCTTCCGAAGCGCCGATCACAATCATACCGCTGATGTTGTTCTGCCGTTCTGCAAAGGACTTTTCCAGGCGGTCTGCTAATTCTACGATTTCCTGTGCCCGCTGACGGAAAAATATACCGTCATCGGTCAGAGTCAGTCCATTTTTGCCGCGCAGCATCAATGTTACACCAAGTTCCCGCTCCAGATCCATAATTTGACGGCTCAAAGTAGGCTGAGACACATGCAGGATATCTGCCGCCCTTGTGATATTTTCTTCCTGTGCCGCCGCTAAGAAATAACGAAGTGTACGGAATTCCAAAACTGCACCCCCTTAAAAACTGCATATTTTTTATCATAGACCAAAGGGCCGAGAAAGGCAATACGCCATAAGATTTCACTGCGTCTTTTTTTGAAGCTGATTTCTTGTGTATACTGGTTTGTATCAGTATAATAAGATGAGGATTGCGGCAGCACGAAGCGCGGAGCAATCCGTGTCTCATGCCCGTTTGTCGGGCAGCTCATAGGATGGCCGCAAGAAAAATATCTGAACAGGATGATTCCGTTAAATGGAACACCGGATATTAAAATCATTCTATAGAAGTAATAGGTAAGAACAAAGGAGAAAATGGAATATGATTGGAATCGGAATTGATACTGGCGGAACGTTTACGGATGCCGTTGTCTATGATATGGAACGGCAGAAAATTCTCTGCAGCGGCAAGACGCTGACCACCAAGGCTCATCTGGAGGACTGCATTGCCGCTGCCCTGGATTTGCTGGATCCGGTATATGTTAAGCAGGCGGAGCTGCTGGCTCTGTCGACCACTCTGGCTACCAACGCCTGTCTGGAGGACAAGGGAAGCCGGGCGAAAATTTTAATGATCGGCATGAACCCGGAGTGTATGCCCAACCTCAGAGAAGTGTACGGAGCCTACGGTTTCCGGGATCCGGAGGAACTTATATTTATAGAAGGAAAGCCGGAACATCTTTTTGAACAGCCGCAGGAGCCGGACTGGGAAGAACTGGAAGGGAAAGCGTCCCGGTGGTTTGCCCAATGCGGCGCGGTGGGCGTGCTGCAGGCCTTCCCAAGAGCCAACGGAGGCCGCTTTGAAAAAACAGCCAAAGAAATCCTGAAGAAAAAACTGGGAGTACCGGTGACCACTGCCTGCGAGATGTCCGATGAGGTGGACGTACTGCGCAGGGGCGCGGGCACTCTTTTAAATACCCGGCTGATCCCGCTGATCGCGGAATTTTTCCAGGCGGTGAAGCATGTGATGGAGGAGCGGAACATGAAAATGCCTCTGGCTATTATGCGTAGCGACGGCAGCCTCATGTCGGAGGAGATGGCCAGGGAATATCCTGTGGAGACTCTGCTTTCCGGCCCGGCCGCCAGTCTGGTGGGAGGCAGCGCCTTGGCGGGACAGGCCAACGCGGTGATCGTGGACATGGGCGGCACTACTACCGATGTAGCCATGGTGCGGGACAAAATGCCTCTGACCTCTCAGGGAGGGATTAAGATCGGACCCTGGAAGACTACCATCAACGGCGTGTATGTGGACACCTTCCTTCTGGGAGGGGACAGCGCCGTCCGTTTCCGGGAGGGCAGGCTGTATCTGGACGGCCGCCGGGTGATCCCCCTTTCCTTTCTGGCGGGGCGGTATCCCCAGGTACGGGAAAAGCTGGCGGCGCTGGGCAGGCAGAAACGGACCCACACCCGGATGCTCCACGAATTTTATGTGCTTCAGAGGAGCATCGCCGGACAGCCCGGCTTTACAGAGGAGGAGCAGGCCCTGTGCCGGGCTCTGGAGCAGGGTCCCCTTCCCATAGAGGAGCTGGCGGAAGCCGTAAAGGGAGATATTTACACCATGAAGACGGAGCGGCTGGAGGCGGAGGGCATCCTTATGCGCAGCGGCCTGACCCCCACAGACGCTATGATCCTGAAAGGGGATTTCCCCGGACACAGCGGAGAGGCCGCCGGGGAAGCCCTGCGGTTTATAGCCAGGAATCTCGGCTGCCGGCCGGAAGAGATCCCGGATCAGGTGTACGGGCTGGTGGAGAAAAAGCTGTACTGCAATCTGGTGCGGATCCTTCTGAACCTGGAGCATCCGGGGCAGCAGAGGACTCTGGAGCAGGAAAATATAGAGACCTTCATCGGCCTCTGCTATGAGAAAGCCAGACGTCCGGAGCGGGTGAGCTGGATGCAGGTGCCTTTTACGGTAAAATTTCCCCTGGTGGGCGTGGGAGCTCCCATTCACATCTTCCTGCCCCGGGTGGCCGCCATGCTGGGAACCCGGGCAGCCATCAGCAAAGACGCTCCGGTGGCCAATGCCCTGGGAGCCATTGCCAGCCAGATCGTCACCCGGATCCGGGTGCGGGTGAAGGTGGAATACAGAGGGGCGGAGTTTCTGGGATTCTCCGTTTATGAAGGGACAAAACGGAATCTGTTCCGGGATTACCGTCAGGCCCTGGATCTGGCGGAAAAACTTGCCAGAGCGCAGGTGCTGGAGAAGATCCGGCGCCGGGGAGGCTTTGAAAACCCGGCGGTGCAGGTGGAATTCCGGGAGATCGGCGGCAAGGGCAGCAATCTTCCCATGCTGTTCGAAACCATTGTGGAAGCCACGGCGGTCAGCGCTTTCCGGCTGTAGAAAAGTACTTGCGCATAAAGAAAAATTGTGCTAAAATTTTTTGAGGCAAAGGTGTCTGAAATGAGTGATTCATTTCAGGCACCTTTTTTCGCCATCTGCCGGAATGCGCGCTTCCGACATATAAAAAAGGAGGAGAGATTATGAATCTGAATACAGGAGATACTGCCTTTATGATACTCTGCGCGGCGCTGGTCTTTTTCATGACCCCGGGGCTTGCCTTTTTCTACGGCGGTATGGTGAGAAGGAAAAATGTCTGCAATACTATGATGGCCTGCGCGGCGATCATGGGCGCGGCAGTGGTGATGTGGATGCTGTTTGGCTATTCCCTGTCCTTTGGCGGGGATCACGGCGGGATCATCGGAGATTTTCGCTGGGCATTCTTAAACGGCGTAGGTATGGAAGCGGGTCCCTACGCGGACTCCATTCCTCATCTGGTGTTCTGTGCCTTTCAGATGATGTTTGCCATTATCACGCCGGCGCTGATTACAGGGTCCCTGGTGGGAAGAATGAAATTTAAGGCCCTGTTCCTTTTTGTAGTGCTGTGGTCTGTCCTGGTTTATTATCCCATGGCTCATATGGTCTGGGGCAAGGGCGGTTTTTTGGCCGCTATGGGTTCTGTGGATTTCGCCGGAGGAAATGTGGTGCACATCAGCTCCGGGATCAGTGCTCTGACCCTGGCCATCATCCTTGGAAGACGGAGGGGCTATGAGTTTACTACCTATCGTATTCACAATATTCCCTTTGTAATGCTTGGGGCCGGAATGCTCTGGTTCGGCTGGTTTGGCTTTAATGCCGGCAGCGCTCTGAAAGCGGACGGCCTGGCCGCCCATGCATTTATGACATCCGCAGTCTCCGCGGCGGCCGCCCTGCTGACCTGGATGCTCCTGGATGTGATTAAAAATAAGAAACCCACCCTGGTAGGCGCTTCTACCGGTTTGGTGGTGGGTCTGGTTGCTATTACGCCTGGAGCCGGCTTTGTGCCCTTGTGGTCCGCCCTGATCATCGGCGGTCTGGTAAGCCCCATCTGTTATTTCGGTGTAGCACTGATCAAGAAAAAACTCAAGATCGATGATGCCCTGGACGCTTTCGGCTGCCATGGCATCGGAGGTATCTGGGGCGGCATTGCCACCGGGCTGTTCGCTCAGCGCTCGGTGAATGAGGCGGCCCGCTGGGACGGATTATTCTTCGGGGACTATCGGCTGTTTCTGGCCCAGCTGGCCGGCATCGGCATCACCATCGCCGTGGCTGTGGCGGGAACCCTGATCTGCGTGGCTGTGATCCGAATCTTTACCCCTCTGCGGGTGTCAGTGAGAGAAGAGCAGATCGGAATGGATATTTCACAGCACGGAGAAAGCGCGTACCCAAGCTTTAATGGGCTGGATCAGTAGCAGGAGGTAAAAAGAAATGATGATTAAGGTAGAAGCCTTTGTGCGGGAGGAAAAATTTGAGGAGGTGAAGGCCGCCCTCAACGAGATCGGCGTAAACGGCCTGACCGTATCCCAGGTTATGGGCTGCGGGGTGCAGAGAGGATATAAGGAGATCGTCAGGGGAATGCAGGTGGATATGCAGATGCAGCCAAAGCTGAAATTTGAGATCGTAGTTTCCTCAGAGGAGTGGGAACAGAAGGCCATTGAAACGATTCAGAAAGCTGCGTACACCGGGGAGACGGGGGACGGAAAAATCTTCAGCTATGAAATACGCAGTGCCCGGAAGATCCGGACCGGAGAGACCGGGTACGATGCCATTCAGACTACAGAATGATTTGTGAAAAGACGGAGACATAAAACTCCGTCTTTTCTTGGATTTAACCAAAGCCGCCCTTGACTTTTCGCATAGCAGAGGATATAATGGTCAGGCGTGCATAAAGGATGCAGTTCTTTTTTTGCGCGCAGATTGCGAAATTACAGCAGCCGCAGAAATCTATCAGGAGGTGAAAGGAATGCCTACATTTAACCAGTTAGTCAGAAAAGGCCGTGAGACCGCAGTGAAAAAGTCCACAGCCCCGGCTCTTCAGAGAAGCTTTAACTCTCTGAAGAAAAAATCCACCAACATGTCTTCTCCCCAGAAGCGTGGTGTGTGTACCGCAGTAAAGACCGCTACACCGAAAAAGCCTAACTCAGCTCTGAGAAAGATTGCCAGAGTCCGTCTTTCCAACGGCATCGAGGTTACCAGCTATATTCCCGGAGAGGGACACAATCTTCAGGAGCACAGCGTGGTGCTGATCCGTGGAGGAAGAGTGAAGGACCTGCCCGGTACCAGATACCACATCATCCGTGGAACCCTGGATACCGCAGGTGTTGCCAACCGGAAACAGGCCCGTTCCAAATACGGCGCCAAGAGACCGAAAAAATAATCTTTCGGCCGCTTAGTAAAATTAGAAAAGATTTTCTGTATCACCGTTTATGGTTGGATCGGTTATTCCGTGAGGCCCCTTCTGCGGCTGCGGGTCAATAGAGGATTTACCGGCGCAGACACATATGCGTGCCATAACAGTGTGAGTACCTGAGATCTAATCAAAATGATTAAGGAGGGAAGTAACGTGCCACGTAAAGGACATACTCAGAAGAGAGATGTTTTAGCAGATCCCATCTACAACAACAAAGTGGTTACCAAGCTGATCAACAACATCATGCTGGACGGCAAGAAAGGCGTAGCCCAGAAGATTGTATACGGCGCATTTGCTAAAGTTGAAGAGAAAGCCGGAAAACCGGCGCTGGAAGTATTTGAGGAAGCGATGAACAACATTATGCCCGTTCTGGAGGTTAAGGCCAGACGTATCGGCGGAGCCACCTATCAGGTGCCCATCGAGGTTCGGGCAGACCGCCGTCAGGCCCTGGCTCTGCGCTGGCTGACCATGTTCTCCCGCAAGAGAGGCGAGAAGACCATGGAAGACAGACTGGCCAATGAGCTTCTGGATGCCATGAACAACACCGGCGCATCCGTGAAGAGAAAAGAAGACGTGCATAAGATGGCAGAGGCCAATAAGGCATTTGCTCATTACAGATTCTAAAGGAGGAAAATCCGTTGGCTGGAAGAGAATATCCATTAGAGAGAACCAGAAACATCGGTATTATGGCTCACATTGACGCCGGAAAGACCACTCTGACCGAGCGTATCCTGTACTATACCGGTGTGAACTACAAGATTGGAGATACTCACGAAGGCACGGCGACCATGGACTGGATGGAGCAGGAGCAGGAGCGTGGTATCACCATTACCTCCGCCGCTACCACCTGCCACTGGACCCTGCAGGAAAACTGCAAGCCGAAACCGGGCGCTCTGGAGCACCGTATCAACATCATCGATACCCCCGGACATGTGGACTTCACCGTTGAGGTAGAGCGTTCCCTGCGTGTGCTGGACGGAGCCGTAGGCGTGTTCTGCGCCAAGGGCGGTGTAGAGCCCCAGTCTGAAAACGTATGGCGTCAGGCAGATACCTACAACGTACCCCGTATGGCATTCATCAACAAGATGGATATCCTGGGAGCTAACTTCTACAACGCGGTAGATCAGATCCGCACCCGTCTGGGCAAGAACGCCATTATCCTGCAGCTGCCCATCGGAAAAGAGGATGAGTTCAAGGGAATCATCGATCTGTTCGAGATGAAGGCCTACATTTACAACGATGACAAGGGCGAGGACATTTCCATCACCGATATCCCCGAGGATATGCAGGACGATGCCGAACTGTACCACACCGAACTCGTTGAGAAGGTCTGCGAGCTGGATGACGATCTGATGATGCGCTATCTGGAGGACGACATTCCTTCTGTAGAAGAGATGAAGGCTGTTCTGCGGAAGGCCACCTGCGAGTGCGCCGCTGTTCCGGTCTGCTGCGGTTCCGCCTACAGAAACAAGGGCGTGCAGAAGCTTCTGGACGCGATCCTGGAGTACATGCCGGCGCCCACCGATATTCCTCCCATCGAGGGAACCGATCTGGACGGCAACCCCATCGTGAGACACTCTTCTGATGAAGAGCCCTTCTCCGCACTGGTGTTCAAGATCATGACCGACCCCTTCGTTGGAAAACTGGCATATTTCCGTGTGTATTCCGGAACCATGAACTCCGGTTCTTACGTTCTGAATGCCACAAAAGATAAGAAAGAGCGTGTGGGACGTATCCTGCAGATGCACGCCAACAAGAGAATGGAGTTGGATAAGGTTTACTCCGGCGACATCGCGGCGGCTATCGGATTTAAGATTTCCACCACCGGCGATACCATCTGCGACGAGCAGCATCCGGTTATCCTGGAGTCCATGGAGTTCCCGGAGCCGGTTATCGAGCTGGCCATCGAGCCCAAGACCAAAGCCGGACAGGGTAAGCTGGGCGAGGCTCTGGCGAAGCTGGCCGAGGAGGATCCTACCTTCCGCGCTCACACCAACCAGGAGACAGGACAGACCATCATCGCCGGCATGGGCGAGCTGCATCTGGAGATCATTGTAGACCGTCTGCTCCGCGAATTCCATGTGGAAGCCAATGTAGGCGCTCCCCAGGTTGCATACAAAGAGACCATTACCAAGCCTGTGGATGTGGACAGCAAGTACGCAAAACAGTCCGGCGGACGTGGACAGTATGGTCACTGTAAAGTGAAATTCGAGCCCATGGATGCCAACGGCGAGGAAACCTACAAGTTCGAGTCCACCGTTGTGGGCGGCGCGATCCCCAAGGAATATATCCCCGCTGTGGACGAGGGTATCCAGGACGCTATGAAAGCCGGTATCCTGGGAGGCTTCCCGGTAGTCGGCGTACACGCCAATGTGTACGACGGTTCCTACCACGAGGTAGACTCCTCCGAGATGGCATTCCATATTGCCGGATCTCTGGCATTCAAGGATGCCATGAAGAAGGCTTCTCCCGTACTGCTGGAGCCCATCATGAAGGTGGAGGTTTCCACTCCGGAAGATTACATGGGTGACGTGATCGGCGATATCAACTCCCGCCGCGGACGTATCGAGGGTATGGACGACATCGGCGGAGGAAAGATGATCCGCGGATTCGTACCGCTGGCAGAAATGTTCGGATACGCCACAGACCTTCGTTCCAGAACCCAGGGCCGTGGAAACTATTCCATGTTCTTCGACAGATATGAGCAGGTTCCCAAGTCTGTACAGGAAAAAGTTCTGTCCGACAAGAGCAAATAAGTAATAATTCGCTTGCAAACAGAGCGGAAATGCAATATAATCTAGTTTAGCAGATTTTGAGTAAAGGAAAATCAAAAAGTGCCCCAGAGGGCCTGAGATTTGTAAGGAGGACTTTTAAAAATGGCAAAAGCTAAGTTTGAGAGAACAAAACCCCATTGTAACATTGGTACCATCGGCCACGTAGACCATGGTAAAACCACTCTGACCGCAGCTATCACCAAGACCCTGCACGCAAGACTGGGTCTGGGCCAGGAAGTTGCATTCGAGAATATCGACAAGGCTCCGGAAGAGAGAGAGCGTGGAATCACCATCTCTACCGCACACGTTGAGTACGAGACCGCGAAGAGACACTACGCACACGTTGACTGCCCCGGACATGCCGACTACGTTAAGAACATGATCACCGGTGCTGCTCAGATGGACGGCGCTATCCTGGTTGTTGCCGCTACCGACGGTGTTATGGCTCAGACCAAGGAGCACATCCTTCTGTCCCGTCAGGTAGGCGTTCCCTACATCGTTGTATTCATGAACAAATGTGACATGGTAGACGATGAGGAGCTGCTGGAGCTGGTAGACATGGAGATCCGTGAGCTGCTGAACGAGTACGACTTCCCGGGCGATGACACCCCGATCATTCAGGGTTCCGCTCTGAAGGCTCTGGAAGATCCCATGGGACCCTGGGGCGACAAGATCATGGAGCTGATGGATGCTGTAGATGCTTACATCCCGGATCCCCAGCGTGACACTGACAAACCGTTCCTGATGCCTGTAGAGGATGTATTCACCATCACCGGCCGTGGTACGGTTGCTACCGGTAGAGTAGAGCGTGGTGTTCTGCATCTGAACGAGGAAGTTGAGATCGTCGGTATCAAGGAAGAGACCAGAAAGACCGTTGTTACCGGTATCGAGATGTTCCGTAAGCTGCTGGATGAGGCTCAGGCTGGTGATAACATCGGTGCTCTGCTTCGTGGTGTTCAGAGAACTGAAATCGAAAGAGGACAGGTTCTGGCAAAACCGGGCAGCGTTACCTGCCACAAGAAATTTACCGCTCAGGTATACGTTCTGACCAAGGACGAGGGTGGCCGTCATACTCCGTTCTTCAACAACTACAGACCGCAGTTCTACTTCCGTACAACGGACGTTACCGGTGTAATCTCTCTGCCCGAAGGCACTGAGATGTGCATGCCCGGCGACAACGTAGAGATGACCATCGAGCTGATCCATCCCATCGCTATGGAGCAGGGTCTTACCTTCGCTATCCGTGAGGGCGGACGTACTGTAGGATCCGGCCGTGTTGCCACCATCATTGAGTAATACAATCTAAATATAAATTTGTTATCGCAAGATAACTTTGTGTCCAAACGTAAGATGCCCGTAGAACTTCGGTTCTACGGGTTTATCTGTGCTGCGGTAAGTTAGATAATCATCCGTACCTTCAAATCCTGGTTTCAGAGGGGGCATCCGCCGCTTTTTGGCGCTGTTTCCGGAATTCAGAAGGAGACAGACCATAGCGCTTTTTGAAGGTGCGGCTGAAATGGGCGCAGGAGTCGTAACCGATGATTTCACAGATTTCCTGCAGAGTATAGCCGGTGGTTTTCAGAAGTGTTTCACCGTGTTCCAGTTTTTGCTTCTGAACGAATTCACCGAAGGAAATGCCCGCCTGTCTGTGAATCATTTTGCTCAGAAAGGAAGGACTGTAATGGAAAGTTCGAGATAATTCCGCCAGAGAAACGCTGGCATAATTCTGCCGGATGTATTCCAGCAGTATCAGACAGCAAAGTTCGGGATTTTCCGCGGTGGAAGCGCCGGAACCGGTGTAATATTTCTGGCAGTGCCGGTGGAGATAGTTAAAAAACAGAGCGGCAATACAGATACTGTTGCCGTTGCTGCAGAGATCCCGGCAGCGGGCTTCCCCAAGAAGCATCTGCATCCAGCGCTGAACCTGCCAGGAGGTTCCGGTTGAAAAGATAAGAAATCCCATGGACTGTTTTTTATAGAGATTTTCCCGGAAAAATGCGGTGAGCAGACTGTCCCGCTTCATCAGAAAAGAAAAAACAGAATCAAAAGTAGTTTTCCGGATCATCACAGAGATGACCAGACTGTCCGGATCCGCCATGAAATTATGCGGGGCTTCCGGAGCCAGAAAGCAGACATCCCCGGATGTAAGGCGCAGGTTCCCGGTACTCTCCGCCCATAAACTGAAACAGGGCGCTGCCGCGCAGCCGCCATCCGGTAGGCGTGTATAAAAGACAGTTTATCGCCTGTCTGTTCAAAATGCTGCCGGCACAGCAGCCGGATATCACCGATCTTTAAAACAGAATCCTGCATAAGCGTTCCTCCTTCTCTGCATTCATTATAGGAAGAAGTTTTTTACATTTCAACCTGGGATGCAAAATGTCAAAAAAAGGCATGTTTTATCCAGGTAAAAGCATGTATTTCCCCTAGCGTTTCTGGTACTCTATCATCAGACAGGCGCCTGAATAATCTGGAGAAGGAGAAGGAAAAATGAGAATAAAATGGAGACAAAAAGCAATGCTGATCCTTGCGCTGGCAGGGCTGGCCGGAACCATGGGGGCCTGCCAGGGAAAAGAAGAGACAGAGCCGGAGGTGCAATCCCCGCAGCCTTCTGTAACGGCGGAGAGTGAAGCAAATCAGGCGGAGGAAGAAATTTCCGGAGATAACAGCGAAGAAAATGCCGGGCTTTTAAGCAGCGAAGAAATTCTGATCCGGGATCCATATGTGATGACCTATGACGGGAAATATTATCTGTACGGTACCGATGGAGATACAGCTTTCAGCGGAGAAATGGACAGTTTTCATGCCTATGTCAGCGAAGATCTGGAAAACTGGGAGGGACCGTATACAATTTATGAGAACGATGGGAGCTATTGGGCGGACGCCCAGTACTGGGCTCCGGAAGTATATGAAAAGGACGGAACATTTTATTTTTATGGATCCATGGGAGGCAGTTCCCGGGAAAATAAAGGCATTGTACTGTTTCAATCCGAGGATCCTCTGGGCCCCTTTGAACCGGTCAGTGACGGAACCATTACCCCGGAGGACGTAGATGCCATTGACGCGGCGCTGTATCAGGAGGATGGAAAGACATATATGGTCTATTCTCACGGGAAAGAGGGGATTTTCGCAGTGGAGCTCAATGACAGCTGGGATGCGTACGCCGGAGAGCCCTTTAAACTCTTTGACGTCAGCGGCTGCGGCTGGGCCACGGAAGCCTTTGAGGGCATGGTGCTCAATGACGGGCCGGCCCTGTATACAACAGAATCCGGCCAGCTGATCTGCTTCTTTTCTACCATGTCGGACAACGGATACCGAATGGGGTACGCAGTTTCAGACAATGGAAGCATTACGGGAAACTGGGAATGTACAGCAAACCAGATTCAGACAGAGACAGATGGCGGCCACTGCATGATTTTTACCAATCTGGATGGGAAAACCATGGTGAGCTACCATGCGCCCAACGAAAACAGCCATCCGGTCTTCCAGTATCTCACGGAGGACGCGGAGGGAACCATTCTTTTCACAGATACTGCGGCCTGACCGCGGACAACAAGAACAGGGGGCATGCCATGACGGCAGCCCCCTGCTTCATCTGGATGAATCTTACTGTTCTTTTTTCTCCACCATGGGGGAATCTGGCTCCTGGGCCTTGATCACATATCCGCATTCGCAGACAGCGTCCTCCACCACACGGCCTTTTACTGTAAACACTTCAATCTCTTTCCCACACTGGGGGCAGGTTCTCTCCTCCGGTACAGGGGTTTTGAATTTCGCTTCACATCCGTCTAATACAGCCATATTTCTACCTCCTGTTTTTTAAGTCAGGGTTACGGGTCTACAGGTTTATTATAATTCCCTTTGAAAAAAAGGACAAGGGGAATCTTGTACAGAGGAGATCCAGTTGGTATAATGAATCCAGAGTTTCCGTCATAGAGAATAGAAGCAGGAGGAAAACCAATGATTTGCGGTAATTGTGGGAAGCAGATCGGCGATCAGGAAAAATTCTGCCGCTACTGCGGCAGCCCGCAGGGCAGCCCGGAGCCGGCACCAAAGCGTAAGAGCAAAAAGAAATGGATCGCGGCGGGGATTCTGGCCGCTGCGGCTGTGGCGGCGCTGGCGGTCTTTCTGGTTTTGAGAAACGGTCCCGGGGCCAGATTTGAACAGGCTCTGAAAGACGGGGATTACGACAGGGTACTGGAATTGTATCAGAAAGAAAGCAAGGAGGGAAAACTTCCGGAGGATATAGAAGAACTCATGGAGGAGGCGATGAGACAGCTCTATCGGGAGTACAGTTCTGAAGAAATGGATTCCCATGAGATTTCGGAAGTGCTGAAACGGATGGGCGAGATTTTTACCGGAGCTCTTTCCGTGAAGGCCGGCGCAGTGGAGAGTCTGGTAGAGGGCGATGAGAATTTCCGGCGGGAAAACTGGGAGCAGGCGGCGGTTTTCTATCAGAGCGCTCTGGAAAGCTGGCCGGAGCTGGAGGAGGCCTCCGAGGGTCTGGAAAAAGCCGCGGGAGAATATCGGGGGCAGATCCTTGACGCAGTGGAAACTTACGTGTCGGAAGAAAAGTATGTAGAGGCCCTGGAAGAGTTGGAGCACGGACTTACTGTTCTGAAGTCAGATTCTAAGCTGGAGGATAAGCGGGAAGAGGTAAGCCGGGATTACGAAACCTACCAGAAAACCCAGGCAGTCGTCTCTGTGGAGTTTACCTCTGAATATGAAAACAGCCGGCAGTACGCGGTGATCCGGGGATTGAATCAGGCCGGGGAAGAAATTTGGAAAAAAGAGACGGAGCATTTTTTGGCCACAGAGCTGGACAGAGTGAACGAGATTGGAATGAGGGAAGAGGTTTATTATTACGCAGCCGGGGGCACGGTGACCGCCCTGGATCTGCAGAGCGGCGAAGTACTCTGGGAAAATGAGGAGTTTCAGGGAGCCAGCCTCTCCTATTCTTTTGGCAGTGATGGACAGCTGTATCTCTGTGGATATTACGGGCCGGATTTCTTTGCCGTGGATCAGGAAGGTAATACTTTATGCCGGATCGATTCTTTTTCCGCTCAATACCAGTGGCCTCACGGGATCCGCTGCAGCGGGGAGCAGGCGGTTGTCACCGTGAGCGAGGCGGCTTCCGGAGAAGAAGCCGAGATAACGGTAAATCTGTCAGATTATTCTTTTGAGCTGCCGGAGGTGCCGGAACAGACTCCGGAAGCTGCTGCCCAAATGACTTTGGAAGAAATCTGCAGGGCGGTGGAAAACTATTATAATACGGCGTATCACACAGAGGACTACGTTGTCTTTGAAAACGAAGCTATGGAAACCGATGGAGGATATTTTCTGATTCTGCGATATCAGGGAGGAAATACGGCCAACGTCATGGCTTCCGGCATCCAGGTGAACACAGAAACCGGAGAAGTGAAAGACGACTGGGATGGGGTCTGGAATCTGTACGGCTAAAGAAGGCTGTCCGTAAAACAGCCTGTGTCGGGAGAAAGATGACATTATAAATAGAAGAAATTCAGATGGCCCGGCGAGGGAGCGGCTCCGAAGACGGGTATAGAGAGGGAGGAAAGATGCTTGTACGAATCGGTTACGGAAACAAACTGAAGGATGATATCTGGCTGGGCGCCATGCAGTGTCCGAATTGCGGGCAGGAGGCGGACTTCTGCTTGAAGCGGGTGCAGAGTTATACCAGTATATTTTGGGTTCCCATAACATCGAGAACCATCAAGCGGACCATTGTCTGTGATCACTGCGGGGCAGGATGGGAAAAAAACAAGGAAGAGTATAAAGCTCTGAAAAAACAGCAGGAGGAGAAACTGGCCAGGGGTGAGTTTCCGGATCGGATTGTAGCCAGGGATTACGCTCCCGCAAGGCTTCATAAAGGGAGAAAAATCGGTCTTCTGGTGGGAGCGCTTCTGGTTGCGCTGATGTTTCTGACCATGTTTGCCGCCATTATGGGAGATCTGCGGGAGAGAGGAATTCCCCTGGACGGAGGCAGCGCGGCGGTGCTGATCCTGCTGATGGCACTGGGAGTTTTGCCGCTGATCTTTGCCCTTCGCAGTCTGGTAAAAACCAGTCGGCTGCAGAAAACATATAATTTTTATCAGGCCAGATATCAGCTTCAGCAGCAGCGCCGGTTCCAAACAGGAAATCCCCAGGGATTTCCCGGCGGAATGCAAGAAAACCGTTGACAAATTGCAAAACTCTATTATATAATCTCAGCAATGGCGATGACGAAGAGAAGTAGCCCGGAAGATCGCTCCCAGAGAGCGGGGAACGGTGGGAGCCCCGCAGAATGAGTCCGTGTGAATAACACTTCAGCAGCCGCAATCTGAAAACCGGTGCCAGAAAGTTCCGGCCAGTAGGTGCGCCGTGAGCCGCGCGATAAGCGGCGGGGCTTTCACAGGAAGCCGCAGAGAGACTGAAAATCAGTAAATCAGGTGGTACCGCGGACATACAGCTGTTCGTCCTGAACCCAAACGTTCAGGGCGGGCAGCTTATTTTGCGCGTAAACTACGAGCCGGGCGGCAAGATACCGGCAGACGCGGCGGTTATGCTGGCATAACAAGCCGTGGCTGGCGGCATCTTGACATGCGGCGACAGCCGCGAGTGAGCAGGAGCGGAGCGGATGCGAACTGCCCGGGGAGGGAGCCAAGAGGCGTGCGCCGCCTGAATGTATAGGAAGAGAAGAGTGAAATTGCAAGGAGGAGATTATGAACACATCGAACATCTACCGCAGCCGTACTCTCAACCAGGTGAGCGAGGCGGATGTGGGACAGAACCTGAAACTGGCAGGCTGGATCGAGAATATTCGGGATCACGGCGGGGTATCCTTTATTGACCTGCGGGATATGTACGGGGTCATGCAGGTGGTCATGCGGGATACCAGTCTGCTGGACGGCCTCAGCAAGGAGGACTGCATTTCCGTGGAAGGGCCGGTACAGCACCGGGACGAGGAGACTTACAATGATAAGATTCCCACAGGCACCATTGAGCTGGAGGCTCATAAGGTGGAGGTTCTTGGAAAAGTAAGGCGCCAGCTTCCCTTTGAGATCATGACCTCCAAGGAGACCCGGGAGGATGTGCGCCTGAAATACCGCTACCTGGATCTGCGAAACCGGAAGGTGAAAGATAACATGATCTTCCGTTCCCAGGTGATTTCCTTCCTGCGCCAGAAGATGACAGAGATGGGCTTCCTGGAGATTCAGACCCCCATCCTCTGCGCCTCTTCCCCGGAGGGAGCCAGGGACTACATTGTTCCCTCCCGGAAGTTTAAAGGGAAATTCTACGCCCTGCCCCAGGCGCCCCAGCAGTACAAGCAGCTGCTGATGGTGTCAGGCTTTGATAAATATTTCCAGATCGCCCCCTGTTTCCGGGATGAGGACGCCAGAGCGGACCGGTCTCCGGGAGAGTTTTACCAGCTGGATTTTGAGATGAGTTTTGCCACCCAGGAGGATGTATTCCGGGCCGGGGAGGAAGTGCTGACCGCAGCCTTCCGGAAGTTTGCCCCGGAGGGATATCAGGTGACGGAAGCGCCCTATCCTGTCATCAGCTATAAGCAGGCGATGCTGGAGTTCGGCACGGACAAGCCGGATCTGCGGAACCCCCTGCGGATCGTGGATGTGACGGAGTTCTTCCAGAACTGTACCTTCAAGCCCTTCCACAACAAGACTGTGCGGGCCATCAAGGTGCACGCGGATATGTCCAAGGGCTTCCATGAGAAGCTGCTGAAGTTCGCTACCTCCATCGGCATGGGGGGACTGGGCTATCTGGAAGTAAAGGAAGATATGAGCTACAAGGGACCCATTGACAAGTTCATTCCGGCTGAGCGGAAGGGCGAGATCGCCCAGATCGCGGGGCTGGAGCCGGGAGACACCATTTTCTTTATCGCGGACAATGAGGAGAGAGCCTCCCTGTACGCGGGCCAGATCCGCACGGAGCTGGGAGAGCGGCTGGATCTCTGCGAGAAGAACGCGTACCGGTTCTGCTTTGTCAATGACTTCCCCATGTATGAGTACGACAAAGAGGAGAAGAAGATCATCTTCACCCACAATCCCTTCTCCATGCCCCAGGGAGGTCTGGAGGCCCTGAATACAAAGGATCCTCTGGAAGTGCTGGCTTATCAGTACGACATTGTCTGCAACGGAGTGGAGCTGTCCTCCGGAGCGGTCCGGAACCATGATCTGGACATTATGGTTAAGGCCTTTGAGATCGCCGGCTACACCGAGGAAGATCTGCAGAAGAAGTTCGGAGCCCTGTATCAGGCCTTCCAGTTCGGCGCTCCGCCCCACGCGGGCATGGCCCCCGGCATCGACCGGATGATCATGCTGCTGCGGAACGAGGAGAACATCCGGGAGGTAATCCCCTTCCCCATGAACGGCAACGCCCAGGATCTTATGTGCGGGGCCCCGGGAGAAGTTTCCGAGACACAGCTGCGGGAAGCCCATATCAAAGTGAGACAGTAAGATGAACATGGTCATGATCCTGGTGGATTTTCTCATACCGGCGCTGATGCTGCTTTTCGGCCTGGCTATGTGGAAAGCTCCTTCCCATAAAGTGGACAAGTGGTACGGCTACCGGACCCGGCGGGCCCTGAAAAGCAGGGAGGCCTACGTCTTCGCCCAGGTCCGCATGGGGCGGATCTGGGCCTGGACGGCTCTTCCGCTGGGAGCGGCGGCCCTGATCCTGTCCCTGATCTTTGGAAAGGATCCGGGATTTACGAAGATTTCCCTGGCTCTTCTGGGGGGACAGGTGCTGGTGATGGTGCTGGCCATGATCCCGGTGGAGCGGGCTCTGAAGAAAAAATTCGGCTGAGGTGAAAGATGGAACGGGATGTAAGTATGGAGGAGATCTCCGACGGCCGCCTGTACGGCCTCAATGATCTGGTAAAGGCGGACTGCCGGGACTGCCGGGGCTGTTCCCGGTGCTGCCGGGACATGGGCAGTTCCATCCTGCTGGATCCTCTGGATGTGTTCCGGCTGTCGGAGGGCCTGGGGGCTTCCTTTGAGGAGCTGCTGGAGCGGTGCCTGGAACTGCATGTGGTAGACGGAGTGATCCTGCCCAACCTGAAAATGGATGAGAAAAGAAACTGCTGTGTGTTCCTGAACGACCAGGGGCGCTGCTCCATTCACAGCTTCCGGCCGGGGATCTGCCGGATCTTTCCGCTGGGAAGATTCTATGAAAACCGGGATTTCCGGTATTTTCTGCAGATCCGCGAGTGTCCCGCCAGCCGCAGCAAGATCAAGGTAAAAAAATGGATCGACACCCCGGATCTTCCCAAAAACCAGGAGTTTATCCGGGACTGGCACTTCTTTCTGAAGGATCTGAAGGAGACCTTCGAAACGGAGGCGGGAGCGGCCAGGCAGAGGGCTGTCAATGTCTATGTGCTGAAAGAATTCTATCAGACCCCCTTTGATCCGGGACAGGATTTTTACCGGCAGTTCCAGGAACGATTGGAACGGGCCGGGAAGGCGTGCGGTCTGGTCTTTTGAGAAAGGCGGAAAAGTATGAAAAATCTTCGCTGGATCCAGTCTGCGGCGGCCTGTTTTCTGGCTTTGATCCTGGGCGCGGAGCAGGTGAGCGCCGCAGTGACACTGGGCGGAGAGGGAACGGTCTATCCGGAAAAAGAACATGCGGAAGTCTCCCTGGGGGAAATGTCCAGGGAGCTGTTTGACCAGGAAGCGTTTGATCAGGCGGTGGAAGAATTGGATGAGCTCTCCGGACGGAAAGGGCAGGAAGATCAGGTGCTGGAGCAGTACCAGGTCATCCTGGAAGAGACGGACCGTCTGTATACCCAGTACGTGCTGCTGACCCTGGATTATTACCGGGATGTGGAAAATAAAGAAATAGCAGAGAAGTATGAGGAGAGCGAGAAACTGCTGATGGAAGCGGGAAACACAGCGGCGGAAACGCTGAGCGCTCTGCTGGATTCCCGCTATTACGGCCAGCTGCTCACGGAGACGATGGGAGAAGAAAACGCCGGCGCCTTTATGGCATATGATGGAATTACCATGCGGGAAAGCATTCTGACCCAAAGAGAAATGGATCTGATCCGGGAGTATGAGGAGGCGCTTGTACAGGACTACGACAGTCCCCGGGAGGAAAACCAGGTCCTGGGAGAGATTTATCTGGAACTGGTGGAGGTCCGCACGGATCTGGCTGAAACCCAGGGATATGACAATTACGCGGACTATGCCTACGAGCAGGGATATTACCGGGATTATACCGTGGAAGATGTGGAAGCGCTGCGTCAGCAGGTGAAGGAACATCTGGTTCCTCTGTATGAAGCCTGTCTGGACTGCGCCCTGGAAAATAATGTGGACGCCATCTACACCGGCCGGCAGGAAGACTCCGGGGAAATGCTGGAGCGTCTGATTGTCCCCATGGAAAAGATTTATCCGGAAGTGGGAACCGCTTACAAGTATTTTCTCAGCCAGGAGCTTTATGATATAGAGCCGGATGAGAAAAAAATAGATATGGGATATACAGTAGAGCTTCCCTTTTACGGGGACGCCTACATTTACGACAGCGGATCCGGCACCTATGAGGATTATTTCACCATGATCCATGAATTCGGACATTTTACTTCGGTGTTCTACGAGGATAATCATTATCTGTATTCTGTGGTGAACATGGATGTGTCGGAGATCCATTCCCAGGGGCTGGAGGTTCTGTTCTGGCCTTATTTCGAGGAGATTGTCCCGGGAATGGGAAGGACCATGCAGATTTATACGGTTTATGAAATGCTGACCAATATTGTTTTCTGCTGCATTTATGATGAGATTGAGCAGGAGATTTACCGGAATCCGGATATGACCCTGGAGGAACTGAACCGGACCGTGGAGGAGATCTCCTCCGGTTACGGGGAAATCCCGCCGCTGGACCGGTATGAGTGGGTGGAAATGACCCATCTGTACCAGCAGCCCTTCTATGTGATCAGCTACGCCACCTCCGCTCTGGCGGCCCTGGAACTTTTGGAGATGGCCCAGGAAAACAGGGATCAGGCTCTGGACGCCTATATGGAAATTTCCGCTTCCGGCACAGGGACAGCCTACTGCCAGGTACTGGAAAATACAGGCCTTCGGAATATTTTTCAGGAAGGGGCGGTAAAGGAGACGGCGGAAGCTATGGCAGGCCTTCTGGATCTGGAGCTTCCGGAACCGGAGATTTCCCAAACGCCGGCTCCGGAGCAGGAACCCCAGGAGAAAATTTTAGAATCGGTTCTGGGAGGAATGTCGCAATGGCTTTCGGAATTGACGGAAAATCGGAGGCAAATGCTTTGGGACGCGCTGTAGATATGCCGGAATATAAGGATTCTTTCCGTCCGGCACCGCTTTGGGAAAGGAGAACAGGAACTATGAAATTTCAGAAAATTGATGTGAAGAACCTTCAGGGGAATCCCTGGCGCGTGATCGGGGATCAGTGGATGCTGATTACCGGGGAAAAAGAGGGGAAAATCAATACCATGACCGCTTCCTGGGGAGGCGTGGGCATCATGTGGGGAAAACCGGCTGCCACCGTCTATATCCGTCCGCAGCGCTATACCAAAGAGTTTGTGGACGCCGGGGAAATCTTTACCTTAAGCTTTTTCGGAGGAGAAGAGAAAAAGGCTCTGGGGTATCTGGGACAGGTATCCGGCAGAGAGGTGCCGGATAAAATCGGACAGTCCGGCCTGCATGTGATCCGGGTGGAAGGGGCGCCCGCCTTTGAGGAGGCAAAACTGGTGCTGGTCTGCCGCAAACTGTACGCCCAGGAAATGAAGCCGGAGTGCTTTATTTCCCGGGAAGAGATCGACAGGTGGTATCCGGAGGGGGATTTCCACACCATGTATATTGCCGAGATCCAGAAAGCCTATATCGGCGGGTGAGGAACAAGCTATGTGGATTGCAGATCAATGGAAAGACTATGAGGTGCTGGACACTTCAGGAGGAGAGAAGCTGGAGCGCTGGGGAAAATATCTGCTGATCCGCCCGGATCCCCAGGTGATCTGGAACAGCCCCAAAGAACATCCGGGCTGGAAAAAGCGGAACGGGCACTATCACCGCAGCAGCCGGGGCGGCGGGGAATGGGAATTTTTTCATCTCCCGGAACAGTGGCAGATCCATTACCGGGAGCTGACCTTCAATCTGAAGCCCTTCAGTTTTAAACATACGGGCCTGTTTCCGGAACAGGCGGTAAACTGGGACTGGTTTACAGAAAAAATCCGCCGGGCCGGCCGGCCGGTAAAGGTCCTGAACTTATTTGCCTACACCGGAGGAGCTACTCTGGCCGCTGCCTCCGCCGGCGCCCATGTGACCCATGTGGACGCCTCTAAGGGGATGGTAGCCTGGGCAAAAGAGAACGCCGCTGCCTCCGGGCTGGCAGACCGCCCTGTGCGGTGGCTGGTGGACGACTGCATGAAATTTGTGGAGAGGGAACTCCGCAGGGGAAATCACTACGATGGGATCATTATGGATCCTCCTTCCTATGGCCGGGGGCCCAAAGGGGAGATCTGGAAAATTGAGGACGCGGTCTATCCTCTGATCTGCCAGTGTGAAAAGCTGCTGAGCGAGGACCCGCTGTTTTTCCTGGTGAACTCCTACACTACCGGCCTTGCCCCGGCAGTGCTGACCTATATGATCTCCCTGGCCTTAAGAGACCGGGGCGGACATGCGGAAGCGTCAGAGATCGGGCTGCCGGTAGCGTCTTCCGGGCTGGTGCTGCCCTGCGGGGCTTCGGGAAGATGGGAAAAGTAAAAGACAGACCTTGACACAGGTTTCCAGGCAGTACTAAAATACAACCTGGCAAAAATCCGTCACAGCATGTTCCGGAGTCTGAAAGGATTTCCGTTCATATAAATGCGAAACTGAAGGAAGCGCTTCCGGCGCGGACATCTGAACTTGAGGAGGAATTGTTATGAAAGACTACAGGGAAATGAGCAGAGAAGAGCTTCTGGCCCTTCAGAAAGAAACACAGGAAAAATATGAGGAGGCAAAGGCAAAAGGACTGAAGCTGGATATTTCCAGAGGAAAACCCTCTGCGGAGCAGCTGGATCTGGCGGAAGGCATGCTGACTGTGATCGCGAAGAACGAGGACTGCTACAGCGACGCCGGCGAAGACTGCAGAAACTACGGCAACCCCACCGGCCTCCACGAGGCAAAAGAACTGATGGCTGAGATCATGGGCGTCACGGCGGAGGACGTGATCGTCTGCGGAAACGCCAGTCTGACCATTATGTTTAATACTGTATCCCGCTCCTTCACTCACGGCGTTATGGGCTGCACTCCCTGGAGCAAACTGGATAAAGTAAAATTCCTCTGCCCGGTTCCGGGATATGACCGGCATTTCGGCGTCACAGAGTATTTCGGAGTAGAGATGGTAAACGTTCCCATGACCCCGGAAGGCCCGGATATGGATCTGGTGGAAAAGCTGGTGGCGGAAGACGAGAGCATTAAGGGAATCTGGTGCGTACCCAAATACTCCAATCCCCAGGGCTACTCCTACTCCGATGAGACGGTCAGAAGATTTGCGGCTCTGAAGCCTGCGGCAAAGGATTTCCGCATTTACTGGGACAATGCCTACGGCATCCATCATCTCTATGAAGAGGAAGACAGGCAGGATAAGATCCTGAATCTTCTGGATGAGTGCAAAAAGGCCGGGAACCCCGACATGGTTTATATGTTCGCCTCCACCTCCAAGGTCAGCTACGCGGGAGCCGGCATTTCCGCCGTCGCCTCTTCTCCGGCCAATCTGGCGGAGATCAAGACCTATATGGGCTATCAGACCATCGGATACAATAAAGTGAATCAGCTCCGTCATGTGCGCTATTTCAGGAATCTGGAGGGAGTCATGGCGCATATGATGAAGCACGCGGCGATTGTGCGGCCGAAATTTGAGGCAGTATGGAGAGTCCTGGAGCGGGAACTGGGCGGTACCGGCATCGGATCCTGGACCACCCCCAAAGGAGGATACTTTATCTCCTTTGACGCTCTGCCCGGCTGCGCCAAAGCCATTGTGGCAAAATGCAAGGAGGCAGGTCTGGTGATCACAGGAGCCGGATCCAGCTATCCTTATCACAAGGATCCTCAGGATTCCAACATCCGTATCGCGCCTACCTACCCCACCATGGAGGAGCTGGAGACTGCTTTGGATGTATTTGTGCTCAGCGTGAAGCTGGTGAGCATTGAAAAACTTCTGGAAACCAGATAATCATAGAAGGCCGTTTCCGGCGGAAAGAGGAGCAGAGCCATGAAGATAATCGTATTGGCTGGGGGAACCAGCACAGAGAGAGAAATTTCCATTGTTTCAGGAAGCGGCGTCTGCCGGGCTCTCAGAGCAAGAGGGCACAGGGCAGCCCTGCTGGACGTGTTTTTCGGGTGCGGGGAGGAGGAGGCCAGGCGTGCCTTTGACCAGGAGTATGATGTAGACCGCGCGGAAGCTGTTATGAAAGAAAAAAGCGCGGAACTTGCAGAAACTCTGAAAACCCGCAGAGAATTTTTCGGCCCCTGGGTACTGCGGCTCTGTCAGGAGGCGGATGTGGTCTTCCTGGCCCTTCACGGGGCCAATGGGGAGGACGGAAAGGTGCAGGCGGCGTTTGACCTGTTTGGAATCCGTTATACCGGTACCGACTATCTCAGCAGCGCCGTTGCCATGGATAAGGGAGTCACCAAGGTCTTTTTTGAGGCTGCCAAGGTGCCTACGCCCCGGGGAATCCTGCTGGAACGGGGACAGGAGATTCCGGAGCTTTCCGCCTGCGGCCTGGAATTTCCGGTGATCGTCAAGCCCTGCTGCGGAGGATCCAGCGTGGGGGTGACCATCGCGGCCTCTCAGGAAGAGTACCGGAAGGCCCTGGAGGAGTCCTTTGCCTATGAGCCTCAGGCGGTAGTGGAGGAATTTATTCAGGGCCGGGAATTTTCCGTGGCGGTCATCGGGCAGAAGGCCTATCCCATCATAGAGATTGCCCCCAAGGAAGGCTTCTACGACTACAAGAACAAGTACACTGCGGGAAGTACGGTGGAGACCTGCCCGGCGGCGCTGCCGGAGGAGAAAACAAAGGAAATGCAGGAAACCGCCCTGCGGGCTGCGCAGGCTTTGGGAATCAGCGGGTACTGCCGCCTGGATTTTCTCATGCGTGAGGACGGCAGGCTCTACTGTCTGGAGGCCAATACCCTTCCGGGCATGACCCCCACCAGCCTGATCCCCCAGGAGGCGGCGGCTCTGGGAATCAGTTATCCGGAGCTCTGTGAGGAACTGATCCGCATTTCTATGGAAAGATATCAGTGAGGCGGGAAGTATGATGAAAAATCTGACACTGAGAAACATTGCCTCCGCCTGCGGCGGGAAGTATGTGGGGGCGGAATCCGGCCTTGACCTGTGCGTAGAGGGCATCACCACAGACAGCCGCCAGGTTCCGGAAGGAGGGCTTTTTGTAGCGATTCCCGGGGAACGTGTGGACGGACACGACTACATACCGAAAGCAGAGGCGGCGGGAGCGGCGGCGGTTCTCTCGGAAAAAGAGCTGCCGGATGCGAAAGTTCCCTATATCCGGGTAAAATCTTCCCTGCAGGCGGTGAAGGATCTGGCGGAATTTTATCTGGCAGGCTTAAAGATCCCGGTGGTAGGCATTGCCGGCAGCGTGGGAAAGACCAGCACCAAAGAGATGGTGGCTTCCGTGCTGAGCCAAAAATACCGGGTGCTGAAGACGGAAGGGAATTTTAACAATGAACTGGGACTTCCCCTGACCATCTTCCGTCTGCGGGAAGAACATGAGATCGCGGTGCTGGAGATGGGAATCAGTGATTTTGGGGAGATGCACCGGCTGTCAAAGATCGCCAGGCCCCAGACCTGCATCCTTACAAATATCGGCTGGTGCCATCTGGAGAACCTGAAAACCAGGGATGGAATCCTGAAAGCCAAATCAGAAATTTTTGATTATATCCGTCCTGACGGCCATGTGATCCTCAACGGAGATGATGACAAGCTTTCCACCATCCGGGAGGTGAAGGGCATTGTTCCCAGAACATTCGGCCTGAACCCAGGCAATGAGATATGGGCGGACCAGCTGGAGAGCCGGGGCCTGAAGGGGATTTCCTGCCGGATCCACACCCCGGAGGGGGATTTTGACGCGGCGATCCCCATGCCGGGAGAGCACATGGTCTACAATGCCCTGGCGGCCGCGGCGGCAGGCCTGTACTACGGCCTGACTTTGGAGGAGATCCGCCGGGGAATTGAGAGCTTCGAGACCATCTGCGGAAGATTCCGCATTCTGGAGACCGGAACCTACACCCTCATTGACGACTGCTACAATGCCAATCCGGTATCCATGAAGACCTCCCTCCAGGCCCTGCAGGAAGGAAAGGGCCGCCGGGTGGCGGTGCTGGGGGACATGGGAGAACTGGGAGAAAATGAAAAAGACCTCCACCGGGAGGTGGGGGCCTTTGCGGGATCCCTGTCCATTGACGCCCTGTACTGCGCGGGCCCTCTCTGTGAGTATCTGGCAGAGGGAGCCCGGGAAGCCAATCCAGAGCTGGAGATCTGCTGGTATCCCGGCCGGGACCGGCTCATGGTGGAACTGAAACGGCTTCTGAAGCCTCAGGATACCATTCTCATCAAAGCATCCCACTATATGGGATTTGACAAGATCGTAAACATGCTGCGGGAAGCCTGATCAGATTCTTCGGATCAGGGCCCACAGGCCCATCATAATTTCAGAAGGGATAAATTTTGCCGCGATCCGGTGCAGGAAACATACGGGTCCCGGCGTGGACACCGGAAGGCCCAGGCGGCTGTCGCGCAGAGCCAGTTTTACCACGGTCTCCCTGCGGGAGGCAAGGGGAAAATGGCGGACAGCCTCTCCGCCGCCGGTGTCTTTTGCTTTGGGGATAAACTCCGTATTTTTGATCCAGTAGGGACAGACGGCGGTGACCCGGATGCCCTCGCCGAAGAGTTCCACCCGCAGGGCACGGCTGTAGCGGTAAAGAAAAGATTTGGAAGCGGCGTACACGTTCAGGTAGGGAAAAGGCTGAAAAGCCGAAGTAGAGCAGATCTCCAGGATCCGGCCGCCCCTGCGCATATAGGGGAGAGAGAGCAGGGTGACATCCACAGCGGCCCGGCAGTTCAGGTCAATCATCCGGTCCGTGTCCTCCCGGGAAATCTCGGAATATCTGCCGATTTTTCCAAATCCGGCGGCGTTGACCAGAATGCGGATCACAGGCTTCTCTTTCTGAAGCAGTTCCTCCAGTTTCCTGATGCTTTCCTGTCTGGTAAGATCCAGAGGAATGGGCCGCACCGGAATGCCGCACAGCTTCTGCAGTTCCTCCAGCCGGTTTTCCCTTCTTGCCACCGCCCAGATTTCCTGAGGCCGCTCTTCAGACCGGGAAATCTGCATGGCAAATTCCCGGCCCAGACCGGAGGAAGCTCCGGTAATCAGCGCGATCTCTGTCATAAAATTCTCTCCTTTCTGGGGACAGTATTTCCGGAATCTGTCCGCCGTATCCCTTCCGCGGGTTTCAGAAAAAGAAAAAAGAGGCGGCGCCTCTTTTGCTCTGCGGGGATTTTGTCAGTCCTCCTGCTTCATCTTGGAAGCCACATGCTCCTTGATGGCTTCAAAACTTTCCTCGCTGATGACGTGCTCCATGCGGCAGGCATCCTCAATGGCAGTTTTCTCATTGACGCCCAGCATGACCAGAAGCTTGGAGAGCAGGGTATGCCGTTCGTAGATCTTGGCCGCGATAGCCAGGCCGGAAGGAGTCAGATGGATGTGTCCGTCCTCGTCCATAATGATCAGATCCTTGCTGCGGAGGTTTTTCATGGCCACACTGACGCTGGGCTTGGAGAAATTCAGTTCGGTCGCAATGTCAATGGAACGTACATGGGGTTTCTTCTGACTTAAAATTAAAATCGTTTCCAGATAATTTTCAGCGGATTCCTGAATTTTCATGAGCCGCGGACCTCCTTTGTTAATAAGCAAATTGTAACACGTTCCCGGAAATGGGGCAACTACAAAATATTTCTGTTGCTTTTTTCCAAATCCTGTATTATAATCAATTTTGTAAAAAGAATTTACCCTTCAAAAAATTTTTTTTACAATTAATAACCCCTTATTAATTATTTATACTCCCCTCGAAAGGCTCCGGTAGCTCCCCTACCGGAGCTTTTCATTTAGATTCCTGAGGGCTTCTCAGGATTGCGGAAGCACCAGGCGCGGAGCAATCCGTGTCTTATGCCCCTCTATCGGGCAGCGTGTCTGATTAGTAGAAAGGAGTGATATTCTGTGAAAATGAGAATCCGCAATAAGGCTTTGTTCAGCGATGCCGAGACCGTTCTGGAGAGGGAAAACCGGCAGATTTCACTGGAAGCGGCCCGGGAGGGGATCGTGCTGCTGGAGAACGACGGCACGCTTCCTCTGCAGCCGGGCAGAATTGCTCTTTACGGAGCTGGCGCCGCGCTTACCATCAAGGGAGGGACCGGTTCCGGTGAGGTCAATGACCGGCATAACATCACTATACTGGAAGGCCTGGAAGACGCCGGCTTCACTGTGACCACCCGGGACTGGCTGGAGGATTATATGGAAGAGTACCGAAAGGGCGAGGAGGCTTACGGGGCCGCGTTCCGCAGAAATCTGCTGAAACTGGACGCGGTGAATATTATGGGACATCCCTATCAGTATCCTTTCGGAAGACCGGTTACCCGGCAGGATGTGGACAAATCGGAGACGGATACCTGTATCTGGGTTATTGCGCGCCAGGCCGGAGAGGGGGCGGACCGGAAACTCAAAGAGCAGGAATATTCCCTGTCGGATGAGGAGAGGAACAATCTGATTTTCTGCGCGGAACATTATGAAAAGCTGATCCTGGTGATCAACGTGGGTTCCGTGTTTGATATGAGCTTCCTGGATGAGATCCCCGGAATCAGCGGAGTCTTTTATTTTGCCCAGCAGGGAATGATGGGGGGACGGGCATTGGCGGAGCTGCTCACCGGTCAGGTGACCCCCTCGGGAAAAACCGTGGATACCTGGCCGGAACGGTACGAAGATATACCGTTCTCCGGGGAGTACAGCTATCTCAACGGAGATCTGGAAGAGGAATATTACCGGGAGGGAATCTATGTGGGTTACCGGTATTTTGATACCTTCCGGGTAAAACCGCGGTATCCTTTCGGCTACGGGAAATCCTATACTTCTTTTTCTATTCAGGAGTGCGGAACGCGGACAGAGGGAAGCCGGATATCACTGCTGGCGAAGGTGACCAATACGGGACAGGCCTGCGGCGGCAGGGAAGTAGTTCAGCTCTATGTGAGCTGCCCTATGGGCGGGCTGGACAAGCCGTATCAGCAGCTGGCGGCTTTTGAAAAGACCGGAAACCTCAAGCCCGGGGAGAGCGAAACCGTTTCTCTGAGTTTCGATCTGAGAGAACTGGCTTCTTTCCGGGAGGAGGACGCTTCTTTTGTGCTGGAACCGGGAGAATATATTCTCCGCCTGGGCAATTCCTCCAGAGATACAGAAGCCGTGGCGGCGGTGGTGCTGGATCAGGAAGCGGTGACTGAGATTTGTGAGCACATCTGTCCGCCGGTCCGGGAAATACAGGTACTGGAGTCTTCCGCCCATCAGGAGGGGAAAGCCCGGTATGAGGGATTGCCCCGGATTCCGGTGAAAGCCTCGGAGATTCAGAAGAGAGTGCACACCTATGAAGAACCGGAAATATACTCGGATTCGGTGACGGATGAAATCCTGGAAAAGCTGTCGGCGGAAGACCTCTGCAGTCTGGCAGCAGGAACCGGAATGGCCGCGCAGGGGCGGAAATTTTTTGAGACGCCCGGAGCCGCGGGCTTTACTACAGGAGAATTCCTGGAGAAGGGGCTTCCCAATGTCTGTCTGGCGGACGGACCCGCAGGGCTGCGGATCCAGAAGACTTCCGCGGTAACCAGAAGCGGAAAACTAAAGCCGGTGGAACCCAATATTTCCGTTATGAAGTATTTCCCGGAATTTATAAAAAAACGGATGCTGGGAAATTCTGAAAAACAGCCCTGCGTGTATCAGTTTGCCACCTCATTCCCCACAGGGCTTGCCCTGGCCCAGTCCTGGAACACCCGGCTGCTGGAACGGGTGGGAGAGGCGGTAGGCAGAGAGATGGAGGCCTATGGGGTGACCTACTGGCTGGCTCCGGGCATGAATATCCATCGAAATCCTCTCTGCGGACGGAATTTTGAATATTATTCCGAGGATCCGCTGCTCACGGGAAAGATGGCGGCGGCTGTCAGCCGGGGCGTTCAGTCACGAAAAGGCTGTTTTGTGACTATTAAGCATTTCTGCTGCAATAACCAGGAAGATAATCGGAACCGGACGAACGCCAATGTAACAGAGCGGGCTTTGAGAGAAATTTATCTGAGAGGTTTTGAGATTGCCCTTCGGGAAGGAAATGCCCAGGCCCTTATGTCCAGCTATAATAAGGTGAACGGAGAGTACGTAAACAACAGCCGGGATCTTCTGACCAGGGTGCTTCGCTGCGAATGGGGCTTTGAAGGCCTGGTGATGACAGACTGGTACGCCACCGGAGGAAAGCTGGGAGATCACTGCGGAGCCATTCAGGCGGGAACGGACTTGATTATGCCCGGCGGCAGGAAGGTTGTCAGAGAACTTGCCCGGCAGGTCCGGTCCGGACGGCTGGAGGAGAAAGCTCTGAGGCGGAGCGGCGCCCGTGTGATCCGGGGCGTTTCCGGTTCCAGGATCTATCAGGCTTACCGGAAAAAATATGGGACGAAAAAGGAAGCTTGAAAGGGAAATCATTCCTTGACAGAATGTGAAAAGAGTGATATGCTGAAAAAAGTAAATGGCATATGCCAATAACTACACGGAGGGATCCAGATGCCGAGACCATGCAAAAGAAGAAGGATCTGCGCTCTGCCGGTCTGCCGGGGATTTGACCCGGTGGGCCAGGAAGAGGAGGATGAGATTGTCCGGATGACCCTGGACGAGTATGAGGCGGTCCGTCTCATTGACCTGGAGGATTTCAGCCAGGCAGAGTGTGCCCGGAGAATGCGGGTGGCTCGTACCACAGCCCAGGCGGTCTACAACAGTGCCAGAAAGAAACTGGCGGTCTGTCTGGCCTACGGGCTGCCCCTTCGGATTGAGGGAGGCGACTATGAGCTCTGTTCCGGCAGGGACGAAGGATGCCATTACAGACTTTGCGGAAATCGAATTTCAGAAAGGAAGGATGGAAAGATGAAAATCGCGGTTACCTATGAAAATGGAGAAATTTTTCAGCATTTTGGACACACGGAACAGTTTAAGGTTTATGAAGCGGAGGACGGAAAGATTGTGAATTCTGCCGTACAGAGCACCAACGGACAGGGCCACGGAGCTCTGGCGGGAATGCTGAGAGAAATCGGGGCTGATATCCTGATCTGCGGCGGTATCGGCGGCGGCGCCAGAAAAGCCCTTCAGGAGGCGGGCATCCGCCTGTACGCCGGAGTCAGCGGAGACGCGGACAGGGCGGTGGATTCCCTGCTGGCCGGCACCCTGGTTCAGAATGCGGAGGCTACCTGCGATCACCACGATCACGGCGGAGACTGCGGCCATCACGGCCGCGAGCGCCATGGGGAGGGCTGCGGCCGCCATGAGGGAGGCTGCGGAGAACACGGCTGCCATTGAAAAATCAGGAGAGTTCCCGGAAAAAGTTCTGATATTCTTCGGCGAAAATACTGTTCCGACGCCAGATAAAGGAGATATTGTGTGAGAGTTCGAAGTCCTGCAGAGGGATCCGGATGAGAGTCCCTTTCTGCAGGGCTTCTTCCGCTACCGCCTCATAGAGAAAGGTGATGCCGCAGTCCTCCTCCGCCAGTACCTGGATGCTGTGCATGTTGGTGATTTCCAGAACCTTTGAGAAATGGCTCACATCATAGTTGCAGGATTCCAGATAGCGGGCCAGGAATTCCCGGGTTCCCGAGCCGGGTTCCCGCAGCAGGAGAGTTTCTGAAAAAAGATCCTCCATGGCGAGGCGGCGGTCCGGAAACCGGTGGGAGGCTGCCGCCACAGGGATAAAGCGGAGCCGTTTCCAGATGCGGAAATCATAGGATTCGCTGGGAAAATGTCCCTCGACCACTGCCAGATCCAGATCCCCGGAATCCAGCAGTTCCCGGAGCCGTCGGGTATTTTCCAGGATCAGCTTCAGGGATTTCTCCGGGTGCGCTTTGATGAACCGGCTTAAGGGGCGGGGAAGCAGGTATTCGCCTACGGTCATAGTAGCGCCGATGGCCAGAGGTTTGGTGCGGCCGGCGATTTCCTGAAGTTCTTTCTGCAGAAGGGCTTCATCGTCCCGGATGGTAGTGAGAGCCCGGCGCAGGTGCTCTCCCTGCTCTGTCAGAGAAAGCTTTTTCCCGTTCATGGCAAACAGCCGGGCGTGATAGTATTCTTCCAGAAAATGGATATGCTGGGATACAGCCGGCTGGGTGATGCCCAGTTCCCCGGCGGCCCGGGTGAAATTCATATGGCGGCAGACACATAAAAAGGTTTCGGTGCGGAAATCAAGCATGGGGGGAACCTCCTGAAATTATGAGACAAGGGGCAAAAGAGCATGAAAAGTGTATCTATCTGCCCCCTGACAATATCATTAAATGAGTTGCCCGACAAATGGGCATGAGACACGGATTGCTCCGCGCTTCGTGCTCCCGCATGACCTTTTGTCACTTGTCTCATTAAATTAATTTATTATAACATAAAGAATCATAATTTTACATTATTATTATTCTGGTGTAAAATAAAACCAGAATCCGGAACAGAAAGTTCCATAAGAGCAACAGAGAGCACATGGGCATGGATTCAGAAAACGGAGGAAATGAAGGATGAAGGTATTGATCATCGGCGGCGTAGCGGCGGGAACCAAGGCCGCGGCCAAACTGAAACGGGAGGACAGAAGCCTGGATATTACCATCCTGACCAGGGACAGGGATATCTCTTACGCGGGCTGCGGTCTTCCTTATTATGTAGGCGGTCTCATTGAGTCCCGGGATCAGCTGATCGTGAATACCCCGGAGAAATATGCGGCTCTTACAGGGGTGCAGGTGCGGACCGGCCGGGAGGCGGTGGGACTGAAAGCCGCTGAAAAGAAAGTGGAAGTGAGAAACCTGGAGGACGGGGAAGTGACGGAGGAGGCCTATGACAAGCTGATCATCGCCGCCGGCGCGTCCTCCATTATGCCGGAAATGGAAGGCATCCATCTTCAGGGCGTGTTTAAGCTGAGGACACCGGACGACGCCATTTTTATGAGAAATTATCTGAAGGACGCCGAGGCGAAAAAGGCTGTAGTGGTAGGCGGCGGCTTTATCGGCCTGGAGACGGCGGAAAATCTGAAGGAGCAGGGCCTGGATGTGACGGTGCTGGACGCGGCGCCCCAGATTGTTCCCGGAGTTCTGGATCCGGAGATGGCGGCTTACGCCAAGAAACATCTGCAGAAACAGGGGATCCGGGTCATTACCGGGGTCAAAGTAGAAGCCCTTCTGGGAGATTCCCGGGTAACGGCGGTGCGCTCCAGCGCAGGAACCTTCCCGGCGGATCTGGCAGTGATGTCCGTAGGCGTGCGCCCCAACACCGCCTGGCTTGCTGACAGCGGCCTGGAGATGGTAAAAGGCGCCCTGGTGGTGGATCGGCAGATGAAGACCAATCTGGAAGATGTCTACGCTGTGGGCGACTGCGTCATGGTCACCAACCGCGTCACCGGCAAACCCCAGTGGTCCCCCATGGGCTCCAGCGCTAACCTGGAGGGGCGGATGCTGGCGCAGGTACTGGCAGGAGAGCAGAAATCCTATCCCGGTGTTCTTGGAACCGGCGTGGTAAAGCTGCCGGGTCTGAACTGCGGACGCACAGGCCTGACCGAGGCTGCCGCCAGAGAAGCAGGCTATGAGGTGGAGACCGCCCTGGCTGTCACCGATGACAAGGCCCATTACTACCCGGGAGCCGCCTCTTTTGCCACCAAACTTATCGCGGATAAAAAGACGCACAAACTTCTGGGAATCCAGGTGTTCGGACCGGGAGCCGTGGACAAAATGGTGGATATTGCCGTTGCCGGCATTTCCATGGGAGCTGTGCTGGAGGATTTCGAGGCTATGGACTTCGCCTACGCCCCGCCTTTCTCCACGGCCATCCATCCCTTTGTGCAGGCTGTGTACATTCTGGAAAATAAAATAAACGGCGTTATGGACAGCATGACCCCCGCGGAGTACGCGGCGGGAGCAGCGGAAGATTACCGGATCATCGATGTGGCTCCCGCGCCGCAGATCCCGGGAGCCACCCATGTGCAGCTGGAGAAGGTGGACGGACCGGTGGAAGGTCTGGGAAAGGATGAAAAACTGCTGCTGGTATGCCTGAAGGGCAAGAGAGGATATTTCCTGCAGAACCGTCTGAAAGCCCTGGGCTACACCAATACCAAGGTGCTGGAGGGAGCCACTTTCTTTAACGATGTAAAAGTAAAGGGTGTAAAGTCCGCGGTGTCCCCCGAGGAGATCACCCGGCTGAAGGGCCTGGGATTCCTGCGGGACAAAAACACTCCGGACTGCTTCAATGCCCGTGTCATCACCCGCAACGGAAAGGTGACGGCGGATGAGATGGCAGTTATCACGGAGGCGGCCAGAAGGTTCGGCAGCGGGGAAGTGACGATGACCACCCGTCTGACCATGGAGATCCAGAAGATCCCCTATGACAAGATCGAAGATTTCCTGGCTTTCATGAAGGACGCCGGCATGGAGACCGGCGGCACCGGCTCCAAGGTTCGTCCTGTGGTATCCTGCAAGGGAACTACCTGCCAGTACGGCCTGATTGATACCTTTGAGCTGTCCGAAGAGATCCATCAGCTTTTCTATAAAGGCTACCGGGAAGTGAAGCTGCCCCACAAGTTTAAAATCGCCGTGGGCGGCTGCCCCAACAACTGCGTGAAGCCGGATCTGAACGACCTGGGCATCATCGGCCAGAAGGTGCCGGAGGTCAATCTGGAAAAATGCCGTGGATGCAAGAAGTGCCAGATTGTGGAGAACTGTCCCATCCATGTGCCCCAGGTGGCGGACGGAAAAGTTCTCATTGATCCTGAAAAGTGCAACCACTGCGGGCGCTGCGTGGGCAAATGCCCCTTCCACGCGGTGGATTCCTACACAAGCGGCTACCGGATCTACATCGGCGGACGCTGGGGCAAGCATGTAGCCCAGGGCCGTTATCTGGACAAGATCTTTACCGACAAACAGGAAGTGCTGGCGGTAGTGGAGAAGGCCATTCTCCTGTTCCGGGAACAGGGCATTACCGGAGAGCGTTTCTCTGATACCATTGCCAGACTGGGATTTGAGAATGTGCAGGAGCAGCTCCTGTCCAACGATCTGCTGGAGAGAAAAGAAGAAAATATCAAGGCGCAGAAGCATCTGGTGGGAGGCGCCACCTGCTGAGAAATGAGTCGGTCTCTGAAAAACAGATAGAGACAGATTTCGCCGGGGTCAGAATATGAGCGATTCTGACCCCGGCTTTTTACGTTCTTTGTTCCAGGATCCACTGAAGGCCTGCCGCTGTCCGAAGCACGCCGTCCCGGAAGTGATTGCCGGGATTTAACCGGAAGATTGTGTCGATTCCCTGTTGGCGATAGAAGGACTCCAGGGCTTCTGTGTTCTGCTGAACACATTTCAGAAATTTGTTTCGGGTATGACATTCCCGGTCGCCCAGCGAAAAGTACATACAGGCAGGCTTTTTCTGAGGCATATGGGAAACGATGTACTCTTTGATTCCAGGAAACCACAGGGAACCGGATATACTGGCAGTACGTGAAAAGACATCCGTTTGATAAATCGAATACACTGCAAACAGTCCGGCCAGGGAGTATCCGGCGATTCCCCGCCAGGAAGGGATACCCGGCAATGCTTTTTCCGCCTTCGGCAGAATTTGATTTAGAAGAAGTTTCAGGTAACCATCGGCTCCGCCGGTACAGGGCGCATCTTTGCCCCGGATAGGCGGAATGTCCCAGGGTGCCATATCGTGCTCCCATTCCAGATTGCTGACCGCGACCAGCGAAAAATCCGGACAGCCGGTTTCCCGCATGTACTGAAAAACCTGTTTCCCCTCCTGACCGTAGGTGTTCAGATAAATTGCCGGGGTATTCGGCCTTGCGCCTGGAAACACATCGATTCTTTTTTGTTCTATTGTAAAGGAAATCATTTTTTTCTCCTCTTAGGGCTTTCTGTGACAAATGGCTGCCTTTCGGTGTTTCGCGCCCCATAAAACCATGTCTGCCTGGGCAGTCCGCACCGCCCTTTGCCGCTTGTGTCATCATACATATTATACTGTATATGAAAATGAAAGCAAGTACGTGAAAGGACACGCATGGGATTGAACCGTTCAGCCTATTTTATTTGCTTGACAGAATCTTTTTCCATGAGTACAATGAAACTATAATTGCTACAAACGTAGAAAAGTGAGGGCGGAGCATGAAGAGACGATTTCCTAGACTTCCGGATTCGGAGCTGGAGGTAATGATGGCGCTGTGGGAGGGACACCCGGACATGACCAGGCTGGAGGTGGAGCGGTACATCAACCGCAGTAAAAATCTGGCGCTTACCACGGTGCTGTCTATGCTGACCAGACTGGAGAAGAAAAAATTTGTGCGTGTTACCAAGGAGGGAAGAACCAATCTCTACAACCCGCTGATCTCCAAGGAAGAATATCAGCATCAGGAAAGCCGTCGGGTGCTGGAAAAACTGTATGGGAATTCTCTGAAAGATTTTGTGGCTTCTCTGTACCGGGGAGAGGGATTTGACCGGGGGAAACTGCAGGAGATGGAAAATTTTTTAAAAAACCTGGATCAAAAGGCGGTTGACAATAAATGAATGATCGTTTATTATAAAAGTACGAGGTGCAGGATGAGAAGAAAAGACGATGAGAAGGCGCAGCGGATCAAGGAAGCCGTGGCCAGCCTGATGCTGGAAGAGGGATGGAGCGGAACCTCTATCTCTAAAATTGCCAGAAAGGCGGAGGTTTCCCCTGCTACGGTCTATACATATTTTGACAGCAAGGAAGATATGCTCCAGTGCATTTATATGGAATATTCAGAGCATGTCTTTGACTACATGATGGGCCAGGTAGAGACGGATATGTGCGGATCCCAGGTGATCGAGACTCTCATGCGCAGTTTTTACCGTTATATGACGGAGAACGAGGATATCAGCAGCTTTATGGAGCAGTTTGGAAACTGCAGGGCCCTGTCCAGCAAATGTGCCTGCCGCAAAAGCATCGGCAGCGTGGGCTGTCTGCTGGAGGAGCTGAAACAGGAACATGTGATTCGGAACTACAGCGCCCAGAGTCTGGAGGCCCTGATTTTTTACCCGGTAAAGGCCATTGTTTTTGACCAGAAACTGAAAAGTTCTGAGAAATCACAGCTGCTGGACGAGCTCATCCAGCTGGTTCAGAGAGCGATCCTGTACTGAGAAACAGGCGGGGGGATCCCGGCCCCTGGGGGCAGAGTCCCTCGTTTTTTTGAAACTGTAATTAAACGAATATTCGTTTATAGAAAGGAGAGACACAGGGAATGGAATATACAGCGAAACAACAGGAGATGCCTGTACTTCCGGTGGCGGATTCCGTGCTGCTGCCGGGCATTGAGGCAGTGATGCCCCTGACGGAACTGACAGAGGGACTGGAGCGGCTTTTGGAGCAGCCAAAAGCCCGGGTGCTGGCCCTTCCTCTGAAGCAGAATTACCGGCAGGAGAAACTGTCTGAAGAAGATTTTCACCGGCTGGGAGTTCTTTTTACGGCGCAGGAACTGCAGAAAAATGAAAAGGGAACCTTTCTGCACGCGAAATTTCTGGACCGGGCGGCGGTATCAGGCGTCCGGCTTCGAGAGGGGGTGTTTTACGCGGACTGCAGAGCGTATCCGGAACTGGAGGATCTGGACAGCAGGAGCCGGGAGGAAATCCTGGACTATTACCGGGAGATTATCCGTGAGATCAGTGAAAATTTCCGCAACGGGGAGCAGTATGTAAAAATCTTAGAGAATTTTCAGGATATCAACACCCTGATTGCCTACATGAGCCGCTACCTGCATATTTCCGGAGAAAGGAAGTATGAATATCTGAAAGCGGACTCCCTGAAGGAAAGAAGTCTTCTGTTTATGGACGATCTGCTGAAGCAGAAGGAGTCTGTGCAGCTGAGCATGGAACTCAATGAAAAAATGACAGATAAAGCCAATCGCTTCTACCGCAACCAGGTGCTGCGGGAGCAGCTGAAGTCTATTCAGGAGGAGCTGAAGGAGCAGGGAGAGGACGGAGGAAGCAGGAGAAAAGAGAAAAAGGATTACCGGGAGAGGCTCCGGGAGAAACCTATGCCGGAGGACATCCGGGAGGAACTGCTGGAGGAGGCGGACCGTCTGGAGTCCCTGGGGCAGGGCAGCGCGGAGGAAAGTGTGATCCGCAATTATCTGGATTTCTGTCTGGAACTTCCCTGGGAAAAGCAGGAGGATGTTTCTGTAAATCTGAAAGAGGCCCGGGAGATTCTGGAGCAGGATCACTACGGACTGGAAAAGGTCAAAGAGAGAATTCTCCAGTATCTGGCGGTGCTGCAGCTGAAAAAGGGAAGCAGAGGATCCATCCTGCTGCTGGCGGGGCCGCCCGGAACCGGCAAGACCAGTCTGGGCAAAAGTATTGCCCGGGCCCTGGGCAGAAAGTATATCCGCCTGAGCCTGGGAGGCATCCGGGACGAGGCGGAAATCCGGGGACACCGCAGAACCTATGTGGGGGCAATGCCCGGCCGGATTCTCCGCGGCATTAAGACCGCCGGGGTTTCCAATCCGGTGATGGTGCTGGATGAAGTGGATAAGCTGACGGCGGGAGGCTACAGCGGCGATCCTGCCAGCGCTCTGCTGGAAGTGCTGGATCCGGAGCAGAACAGCACCTTTACGGATCATTATCTGGATCTGCCCTACGACTTGTCGGATGTCTTCTTTATCGCCACAGCCAATACCCTGGACACCATTCCCGGCCCCCTTCTGGACCGGATGGAGGTGATTCAGATTTCCGGTTATACGGAGAGAGAAAAATACCACATTGCCGGGGAACATCTGATTCCGGAAGTCCGGGAGGAACACGGACTTTCCCCGGAACAGTTCCAGGTGGAGGAGGACGCGCTGAAAAAGATCATCTGTGATTACACCATGGAAGCTGGGGTTCGGGGGCTGAAGAAGCAGCTGGCAGCTGCGGCGCGGAAGATTTCAGAAAAAATCGTCCTGGAGGGCCAGGAGCAGCCGGATCCCATCCGGGCGGAAGACCTGGAAGACCTTCTGGGACGGCGGATTTCCAGACATGACAGAGCCCAGGAAGATAATCCTCCGGGGGTGGTAACAGGGCTGGCTTGGACGCCGGTTGGCGGTGAAATCCTTTTTATTGAAGCTACGGACATGCCCGGCAGCGGACAGGTGAACCTCACCGGCCAGCTGGGAGACATAATGCAGGAGTCCGCCCGTATTGCCTTAAGTCTTCTGAAGTCCCGGCTGCCCATGGATACCCTGAATCTGAAGGAGCGGGATATTCATATTCATGTACCTTCCGGAGCGGTGTCCAAGGACGGGCCGTCTGCCGGCATCGCGCTTTTCACAGCCCTGGCTTCCCTGTTTACCGGCAGAAAAGTGGATCCTCATCTGGCTATGACCGGAGAAATTACTCTGAGGGGGGCGGTGCTGCCCATCGGAGGGCTGAAGGAGAAGCTGCTGGGAGCCCGGCGGGCAGGTATCACCAAAGTGCTGATCCCGGGAGAAAACAGGGAGGATCTCAGGGAAATACCGGAAGAACTGAAAGCGGAGCTGGAGATTCTGCCGGTGGATACCGTGGAGGATGTGCTGCGGGAGACCATAGGAGTGGAACTTCCCAGAATGGAACACGCTTTTCTGAAACAGCAGAAAGGGAGCAGCCGCGCTTTTGCTTGACAAAATATTTCTACATATGTAGAATAATGGCAGAAGACCTGACGGGAAGCAGGAGGTGGATCTGTGGCGGACTTTTTTCTGCAGTTTCTGAAAGTAAATCTGCTGGCGGCGGGAGCAGTAGGGCTTGTTCTCGCCGCGGAAAAACTCTGGGGCAAACGCTGGACAGCGGCCTGGAAATATGTTATATGGCTGGCTGTTTCCCTTCTGGTGCTGCTTCCGGTGAGGCTGCCGCCGGCGGCAGGGGCCCTGGAATGGAAGCTGCCGAAGCAGGTGGTTTTCCGGAATACGGAGCAGTCCGGGGAGGAGAAGATTTCGGCGGCGGAACCGGAATCCGCAGACCAAAGCAGCGCCGCCATTTCGAAAGGCAGGAAAGAGGGGGCAGAGAACGCGGAAACTGCCGGGACAAGGACAGAATATCAAAGGGTTTCCACGAAAAAAATTCTGGAAAACCTGGCGGGGATCTGGCTGTCAGGGGTTTGCCTGACGGCGGGGTTCCGGATTTGGGAATATCTTCGTCTGCAGAAAGATCTGAAACGCCGCAGGATCCGCATGAGCGGTGAGTCCGCGGAACGGATTTACCAGAGAGTAAGCGAAGCCTTCTGTCCGGGAAAGGCGCCTGTCCTCCAGGCCTGCGCGTATCTGGACACGCCGCTGCTGGCGGGGCTCTTCCGTCCGCGCCTGTATCTTCCGGACCGGGAATATACAGAGGCAGAACTGGAAATGATTTTCTGCCATGAGCTGGGTCATTTCCGAAGAAAGGATCTCTGGTATAAATTGCTGCTCCTGGCAGCCGGTACGGCGGGGTGGTTTAATCCGGCATTATACCGGATGCGGAGGGAAGCGGAGAAGGACGTTGAATTTCTCTGCGATGAGCTGATTATGAAAGAACGGAATCCAAAGGAGCGGATTGACTACGGATACCTGCTGCTGAAAACCGCGGAAGGGCAATGCCGCGCCGGCCGGCTTACCGCCGGGCTGAGCGACGGGGCGGCAGGCTTTAAACAGCGGATGCAAAATGTGATGGCAGCCGGAACACGGGGAAAAGGCCGGGTGTTGTCCGCGGTATTGCTGCTGGCATTGCTGTCAGCGCACCTGCTGCTGAACTGTTCCGTGGCAAAATTCTCCGTTTCCCGCTGGACGGCAGCCCCACAGGGGAACATTTCGCTGCAAAACGGGGCGCAGAGGGAAGAGCGCATTGGAAGCACCCAGGGAGAACACCGGGAATTAAAATATGATCTGATGGCAAAAAGCCCGGAAGAAGTCCGGGAAAAGGCAGAAAAGCTGATACAGGAACTGGCACTGCAGGAGGCGGCGCCAAGTCCCTGCCTTCCGGAATATGAAAAAGAGTTTGAAAATGGCGCTACCTATCTGAGTCTTGAGTCGAGGGCGGATTATAACAGCCTCAGCATCAATACAGAGGATCCGCGCCTCAGCGCCTGGGGTCTTTATGTGGGGCAGTCCGCGGAGGAAGCAGAAGAAATACTGGCAGCCCAGGGCTGGTATCCGGAATTTTTGACAGGCTCGTCTCCCCTGCTGAAGCTGCGGGAGGTAAAGAGGAAAGCCTGGGACGGGCGGCATGATATGTATATCTATGATTCCCTGAGCTATACCACGGATTCCCGGGGAGAGCGGGTAACTGCCTGGTACTGGTATGCCTTTGTATGCGGGCATTATATTTATCCGGGTCAGGGACTGGCATGATACAAAAAGGGTTCAGACCTCTCAATGCTGAGGAGCCTGAACCCTTTTGCCGTGAGAAAAAGAAGGCAGAACCGCCTCGGTACGGCAGTCCCTGCTCTCTGCCCGCACCAGCAGAAGCCCTGCGGCAAGCGGCAGAAAACACAGCCATACTGCCCGCAGGGAGATCAGCTGGAGCGCGAGATATTCCACGGCTACCCCCGCGTGAAAGCACACCAGGGTGCCGCCGAAGAACCGGGCCTTCCGGGACTGATATTTTTTGCGCTCCGGATCCTTTTCAAAACAGTATTCTGTAAAGCCCAGCACCGTCTGCTTCACATTGTTGGTGGAGAAGATGGTAGAGCTGGCAAAATCTCCCACCCCTTTAAAGGCGCACCACTGAAAAGCGGTGATAAAGAAAACCGGATACAGAGCCAGCACCGGGTTGATCGACGCGGGAATAAAAGCGCTGACAGCCACTGCGGGAAATTCCATAAAGATGGCTGCGTATTTCAGATTAACAGAAGTCTTTCTGGAAAGAATCACCGAGAGCGCCACCGCCCATCCGTAGATCAGAACCGCGCCCAGGCGGATCAGTACCTCCGGCAGATTCCTTCCGATCATCGCGGAGACCAGTTCCATCAGATTGGCCGTCTGAGCGGAGCCAAAGACCAGCTGGCGGCTGAACAGAGCGTAGGCTCCCAGCAGCCCGCCGCAGAATGCCATGGTGAAATGAATGGCCACAGAGAGTTTCTGATTGTTTTCCATGGGAATCCTCCTTCCAGCCCATCATTATAGCACCTTGAGAAAGATTTGCAACGGTTTCTTTGCGCCGGGCAATAGGCCGGCGCTGGTCAAAGCATAAAAAAAGCACCTGTTCGGTAGCAGATGCTTTTTCATCCGTGCGTTAGAGGATTCGAACCCCCGGCCTTTTGATCCGTAGTCAAACGCTCTATCCAGCTGAGCTAAACGCACATTTTTTATATGGATTTTACCAACAACAGATATATTAGCGTATTTTGGATGATTTGTCAACATAAAAATCGGGAAAAGGAGGCCTTTTTTTGCCTTCTGTTTTATGCTAAAATACATTCATGATGCCGGGATTGAGGGAGTGCGCGGCACGATACAATCCGCAGGCATCCCGGGGCCGGGTCCCCGGCCTTTTTTGCCGGCCTTTGCCGGTTTCAGAACGTACAGGAGAAGATAGTATGAGAACAGAACTTGAATTTCTGCGAACCCAGGGTGTCAGTGAAGCCCTGATCGCGGATGTGGAACGCTTTTCGAATCAGTATCCGGTGGAGGATTCCGTGAAAAACCGTCTGGCGGAGCCGCCGATTCCCTTTTACGGACGGGAGGTGCTGGAAATGGCTGCCGCAGCCCTGCTGCAGGGGGAAAATCTGCTGCTGACGGGAGCCAAGGCCACGGGAAAGAATGTACTGGCGGAAAATCTTGCTTTCATTTTCGGACGGCCGGTGTACAATGTTTCCTTCCATGTAAATACCAGCAGCGCGGAACTCATCGGCACAGATACCTTCCGCAACAATGAGGTGGAGCTGCGGAAGGGGAGCATTTATCAGTGCGCCCAGTACGGAGGCTTCGGGATTCTGGATGAGATCAATATGGCCAAAAATGACGCGGTGTCTGTGCTGCACGCCACCCTGGATTACCGGCGCAGCATTGACGTGCCTGGGTATGACAAAATCGACCTGCATCCGGCGGCCCGGTTCATCGGCACTATGAATTACGGCTACGCAGGCACCAAGGAGCTGAACGAAGCTCTGGTGTCCCGCTTTCTGGTGATTGATATGCCGCCCCAGAATGAGGAGACCCTGGGGTACATTCTGGAACAGATTTTTCCGGATATGAAGCGGCGGGCCAAGGAACAGTGGATGGGGATCTTTCTGGATCTGCAGATAAAGGCGGAGAACGCGGAGATTTCCACCAAGGCTCTGGATCTGCGGGGTCTCATGGCGGCGGCCCGGACCGTGCGGCAGGGGCTTTCCCCGGCGCTGGCTCTGCAGATGGGAATTGTCAACAAGTGTTTTGATATGTTTGAGAAGGAGATTGTCCGGGATGTGGTAGTTACCCGGATCCCGGAGGACTGGACGAGAGAAGATGTATTCTGATCAGGAAGAAAGCGCGGTGCTGGACGATTACCGTCTGGAAATGGAAAACCGGATCCGCAATCTGGTGTGGACGGTCAGCGGGGATTATTCCCTGGAAGTGAAGCCGGATGTGGAAACTTTTCTCCGCTCCCGGAATATAGCCCTCTACGACGGCATCAAGCAGGGCGGTCTGGCGAAATATTTTGACCGGGACGCCCTGAGCATGTATCTGCTGAAAAAAATTTACTGCGACGCCTTCAGAGGCCCCCTGATGACCGTGGCTCAGCTGTGTATCGAGGAGGCTGTGGGGCATAAGCTGGACGCGGAGCGGGAGGGAGTCCGGAATATCCGCCGGAAAGCCTGCGAGGATATTCTGGAACTGGATTTTAAAGAACTGGCCGCCACCCCCCTGGGGCATTTTAAAGCGGCCCTTCTCCGGGAGGAGCTGGACGGCTCCTATGAGGGCACCCGGAAGATTCAGGGCTGGATGGAGGAGATTCACCGGCTGCGGGAAGCGCGGGACACCATGGATGTAATCCGCGCGGTGGACAGCCTCTACAATCAGATTGTGGAGCCGAATTTTGAGAAAAACAAAAAGACCCTGGATCAGGTTCTGGCGGTGACCGTGGAAGAGCTGGCGGAATTTTCCTGGAAGGATTTTCTGAGGGAAGATCTGGAAGAACTCCGCGAGGACACCATGGAAACCTATCTGGAGAAGATCTCCGAGGCCATGACCAGCCTGGATATGAATGAAAGCCGGGATCAGGAGGAGGACAAGAAGCAGGAGGGGCAGAAAAAGAAAAAAATCCTGGTGGTGGACGAGAAGGCCCTGGCACAGATGTATTCCTACGTGGAAAAGAATTTCGGGAAAAGCTATTTAAGCCCGGCGGAGCAGAAAAATCTGAATTACCAGTTCTGCCGCGGAATCCACGGGGACTGCAGTCTCTACTGTACGGAAGGAATCCTGCAGAATCCCGTGCTTCGGAATTACCAGTATGAGTACGCCAGAAAGCAGAAGGATAAAAATATCATGGCCTACTACGACCAGAGCCGGGTGGTGAAGCGGAATATCCAGGTGCTGACGGACATGCTGAGAAAGGCTCTGCTGCTGCGCAGTGAAAACCAGGAAATCCTCTCAGACCGGGGCCGGATCATTCCGGCAGCCCTGTGGAAGGTGGGCCGTTCCGAGGACGCCAGGCTTTTTAAGAAAGAGATCAAAAACGACGCCATGAATTTTGTGGTGGACGTGCTCATTGACGCCAGCGGTTCCCAGAGAAGCCGGCAGGGCCAGGTGGCGCTTCAGGCCTTCATCATCAGCGAAGCCCTGTCCAACCTGGATATCCCCTTCCGGGTCACCAGCTTCTGCACCTTCTGGGATTACACCATTCTGCAGAAATTCCGGGACTATGACGACAGCAGGAAGAAAAACGGCCGGATTTTTGAGTATATGACCTCCTCCAACAACCGGGACGGGCTGGCGGTGAAAGCCGTGGGAAGCACCCTTCTTCAGCGGGAGGAGGAGAACAAGGTTCTGATTATCCTCAGCGACGGAAAACCCTACGACGTAGTGGTGAACCGGCCCAATTCCAGAAACCCGGAGCCTTACAGAGGGAGGCCGGCTATTCTGGACACCGGCTTTGAGGTTCGGCGGCTCCGGCAGAGCGGGGCGGCGGTATTGGGCGTTTTTGTGGGGGAGGAGACAGAGCTGGCCGCGGAGCGGAAAATATTCGGAAAAGATTTCGCTTACATCCGGACCATTAAAAATTTTTCCAATGTGGTGGGCCGTTATCTGTTGAAACAGATCGAGGAATAAATTATACTGTATAAAAACCCTTTGACCGATATCAAAGGAGGCAAGGGAGGGAAGCGTATGGGAAAAACGTTAAAAAGGCTGTTTACAGCGGCTGTGGGAACAGCGGCTGCCTGGGCTCTGGCGGTAAAACCCAGAACCAGCGGCAAACCGGACATGACAGAATTTCAGAAATACGATTTTGCCCACAGGGGGTATTGGAATCTCCGGAAAAAAATCCCGGAGAATTCTCTGAAAGCTTTTGAGGAGGCTGCCAGCCGGGGATACGGCATTGAGATGGACGTGCGCCTTACCCGGGACGGGGTGCCGGTGGTGATCCGCGATTCCCGTCTGCTGCGGCTCTGCGGGGCGGAAATCTGCGTGGAGGACAGCACCAGGGAAGAGCTTCGGAATTATTTTCTGTCCAAAACAGAGGAGAGAATCCCCGATCTGCGGGAAGCGCTGGAACTGGTGGACGGTCAGGTGCCGGTGCTGCTGGATCTGAAATCTGAAGAGGAAAATTACGGGATGCTCTGCAGCAGGGTCAGCCGTATCCTGGACGGATACGATGGGGTATTTGCCGTACAGTCCGCGGATCCCATGGCGGTCCGCTGGTTCAGAAGCCGCCGTCCGGAGTACATCCGGGGGCAGGTCATGGAGTACGGAGAGAGGTGCGGGTGCGGGGCCGCCTGTACCCTGCGGGATTTCATCCGCCACAATCTGCTGACCAATTTTCTGACAGCCCCGGATTTTGTCACCTGCAATGTGGAGGACAGAACCAACATCAGCCTGCGGCTGTGCCGGTTCCTGTACCGGGTGCAGACCATGGAGTGGGGCATCCACGATATGGAAGGCTATGAACTGGTCAAGACAGATGAGTCTCTGGTAATTTTTGAGGATATGGAACCTTGAATCGGTATCGGAAAGGCCGGTTAAAAAATCAGAAGCTGCCGTGATTTCACAGCAGCTTCTGATTTTTTTCGATCATTTCTTCTGTTTTCTCCCGGACGTAAGCGCCGACTCTTTTTTTCAGGGATGGCTCCAGTTCTTCCGTATAGATGGGGTCTCCGTATTCCAGGATGACATGGGCGGAGCGGATCCATGGGAAATGTGCTTCCCAGACATTGACGGTGTTGCAGATAGCCACCGGCACAATGGGACATTTGCTCTTTAAGGCCATGCGGAAACTTCCCTCATGGAATGGGAGCAGAGGCAGATCGGATTCGCTTTTGTTTCTGGTCCCTTCCGGGAAAATAAACACGGATTTTCCCTCCTTCAGCATTTCCGTGCCTTCCAGGATCATCTTCATGCCCTCTTTCAGGTCTTTTCTGTCAAAAAACAGGCAGTTAATGTATCTGGCCCACAGAGAAAACAGGGGAATGCTTCCAAGTTCCTTTTTGGCCACATATCCGCAGATCCGGGGGCTGCGCACATAGGTGATCAGAATGTCGAAAATACTCCGGTGGTTGCCGGTGTACAGGACGGCGGTGTCCCCGGGCACCCGCTCTTCGCCGATGACCGTTACCCGGATGCCGGACACTTTGATCAGCACCCGGAAAACCCAGCGGATCATGACTCTGGCCGCCTGATCCCTGGCGGCCGGCCGGGATTTTCCCAGGAGCCAGAGAATGAGCAGCACAGGCAGAGTCCCGATCAGATAGACAATGGCTGTGAGCAGGGCTAAAATTAATCGAATCATGGAAGTCTCTCCTTTGTGCAGTCCGCGAAAGTTTGGATGCCCGGATAAAAATCCACGGCATCAGCCTCTATTATACGGAAAAAAATGTCTGTTTTCAACAAAAATGTCAGGGATTCCGAAGGTTTTGCGGCAGCTTAACCGGGGAAGGTTCTGAACAGAGCGGAAGGCTCATACAATATCCATAAAGCATAGAAGAGGAAACTGGCTTATGGGGAAACTCTGGGCGGCGCTGCTGCTTTTTCTGGCTCTGACGGTTTCCGGGTGCCGGATCGTCTCCACGGAGGGCGGTGAACGGCAGGCGGTGGAATATACAGTTCTCCGGGGGGAGGCCCTTCCGCCGGAGGTAGAGCGGCTGATCCGGGAACAGGAAGGCCAGGCCTTTCAGATGACGTATAAAAGCGGCGGCTATCTCTATATTCTCAGAGGATACGGAGAACAGAAAAGCGGCGGATACAGTATACAGGTAGAGGAAGTCAGCGTATCGGATTCAGCTCTGCATTTTCGCACGCGGCTCATAGGACCGGCCACCAGAGAGGAACAGAAGGGAGAAAGCTCTCTGCCCTGGCTGGTAGTGAAGACAGAAGACCCCGGACTTCCGGTGGTGTTTGAGCGGTAGGCTCCGGCAGGCAGCCGGAAAATAGAAGTAGGAGGAGAGAATATGGAATTAATCAAAAATCATCTGCGTCAGCTGAGCGTAAAATCGGAGGCGGTAAGCCAGGTAACCTTTGACGAAGACTGGAATGTTCCGGATGTCAAACCGGATGTGGGCCGAATGATCCAGAAAAAAGGGGAGGTGGAGGTGGCCGAGGTTCAGATGGGGGAAGGCCGGGCCAGGGTTCTGGGAAGTCTCTGCTTTTCTCTGCTCTACGTATCGGAAGGGGAGGAAAAGAGAGTCTGCAGTCTGGAGGGAAAACTTCCCATTGATGAAAATCTGAATCTGGAGGGCCTCTCCGGGGGAGATAAAATCTGTTTAAAATGGGAGATCGAGGATCTCAGCATCCACCTGATCCATTCCCGCAAGCTGAATGTCAAGGCGATTGTAACCTTTCAGGCCGCGGTGGAGGAATTGAGAGACGTGGAGATTCCGGCGGATTTAAAGGAGCCGGGGGAGATTTCCATGAAGAAAAAAGAAATCCGGGTGCTGGAGCTGGGCGTACATAAAAAGGACACCCTTCGGGTAAAGAAGGAGATGGCTGTGGCGTCCAATAAACCGGATATTCATGAGATCCTGTGGAAAGATATGGAGATACGGGGGCTGGATATCCGTTCCGGGGAGGGGAAGGTGGAGATCAGAGGGGAACTCTTTCTCTTTGTCCTTTACGCGGGGGCGGATCCGGAGACTCCTCCCCAGTGGCTGGAACAGGCCATTCCCTTTTCAGGAGAGGCGGAATGCGGGGACTGTACTTCCGATATGATCCCAAATGTGGAAGTAACGATGGTGCAGAACACCATGGAGATCGCTCCCGACGCGGACGGGGAAGAGCGAATGCTGCAGATGGACGTGGTGCTGGAACTGGATCTGAAACTGTACCGGGAAACCTCCATGACTCTGCTGCAGGATGTGTATACGCCGAAAATGAAAACGGTTCCGGTTTCTCAGCCGGAGGAGCTGGAGAGCCTGCTGGTGAAAAATTATTCCAAGTGCCGGATTTCCGATAAACTGAAGGTGGAGGAGAGCCCCCATAAGATCCTGCAGATCTGCCACGGGGAAGGAAAGATCAAGGTGGATGAGGCGCGGGTGGTAGAGAACGGGATTTTGGCGGAAGGGGTGCTGGAACTGCGGATCCTTTACATTATCAGCGATGACGAAATGCCCTTTTATGCCGCGGAGACAGCGGTGCCTTTCTCCCATGTGGTGGAAGCCCCGGGCATTACACGGGACTGCAGGTACCATCTGCGGACCGATCTGGAACAGCTGTCTACCACTATGATTGACAGCAACGAGATCGAAATTAAAGCGGTGGTCAATCTCAACGCGGTGGTTCTGAAGTGCAGGCAGGAGGAGATCATCCGGGAGATCCGCGAGGAAGAGCTGGATATGGAAGAACTCCAGAACATGCCGGGTATTGTTCGATATCTGGTGCAGCCGGGAGACACTCTCTGGGATATTGCCAAACAGTTTTATACGACTTCAGAGGAGATCCGCCAGCTGAACCATCTTACTTCCGATGAAATAAATCCCATGGACTCGCTGCTGTTGGTGAAGAAAGTGGAGTGAGGCCCCTTGACAAAGGTGTTTTCTGCGGATAGTATAAATGTATACAATAAACAAATTAGCAACAGCTAACTAACGGCGGCACCGGGAAACCAGGATCTGCCGGGGGATTTACACAGCAGGATAAAAGAATGAAATTAAAAGCAATGGGAAAAATTAATCTGGCACTGGATGTGGTCAGAAAACGAGAAGACGGTTATCATGAAGTACGCATGATTATGCAGACGGTGAATCTCTATGACCAGCTGGAGCTTAGGGAGACGAGGGAAAAGGGAATCCGCCTCTGGACCAATCTGCCGTATCTGCCGGTCAATGAAAACAATCTGGTGTATCGCGGGGCGAAGCTTCTGATGGAAGAATTTCACGTAAATGCCGGTTTGGAGATCCGCCTGCAGAAGAGAATTCCGGTGGCGGCAGGCATGGCCGGGGGAAGTTCTGACGCGGCGGCGGCGCTGGTGGGGGTCAACAAGATCTTCCGCCTGGGGCTTTCCAGAAAGCAGCTGATGGAGCGGGCGGTCACCCTGGGGGCGGATGTGCCTTACTGCGTTATGCGGGGTACAGCCCTGGCGGAGGGAATCGGCGAGATCCTGACGCCGCTGCCGCCCATGCCCCGCTGCCACATTCTCATCGGCAAGCCGGGGATCAGTGTTTCCACAAAATTCGTCTACGGAAATCTGAAGGCCCCTGAGATCCGCCGGCATCCGGATGTGGACGGCATGGCGGAGGCGCTGAAGGAGGGCTCCCTGGAGGGGATCACTTCCCGGATGGGCAACGTGCTGGAGCTTGTCACCATCCCCGCGCATCCGGTGATCCGGGAAATTCAGGAGCACATGATCCGAAACGGCGCGGAAAACGCTTTGATGAGCGGAAGCGGTCCCACCGTGTTTGGAATTTTCCGGAACCGGGAGACTGCCGAAGAGGCTTTTCGGGAACTGAAGAAAAGCGGCCTGGCGCGCCAGGTATTTCTGACCAGGCCCTTTGAAAACGGAGGATTCAGAGATGGCAAAAGATGATTTGACCAGTATTATGACAGAATATCCGTATATGCCCCTGCGGGACGTGGTATTTCATACCCTCCGCCGGGCCATTATGCAGGGGGATCTGAAGCCGGGGGAGCGGCTGATGGAGATTAAGCTGGCGAACCGTCTGGGGGTCAGCAGGACGCCGATCCGGGAAGCCATCCGCATGCTGGAGCTGGAAGGTCTGGTGACCATGGTTCCCAGAAAGGGCGCCCAGGTGGCGGAGATCACGGAAAAGGATCTGAAAGATGTGCTGGAGGTCCGCATCGGCCTGGAAGAACTGGCGGTAAAATTTGTCTGCCAGCGCATTGACGACCGGCAGCTGAGAGAACTTCAGGAGGCTTCCAGAAAATTTGCGGAGGCGGTCCAGAGCGAGGATCTGACAAAACTGGCGGAGGCGGATGTGAATTTTCATGACCTGATCTATAAAGCCACCGGCAATGAACGCCTGGTGCAGCTTCTCAACAATATCCGGGAGCAGATGTACCGCTACCGGGTAGAGTACCTGAAGGACGAGGAGGTGCGCAGTTCCCTGGTGGAAGAACACAACCGTCTGTGGAAGGCTCTGAAAGAGCGGGACGCGGAACAGGCGGCGCGCATCACCCAGGAACACATCGAACGGCAGCAGGCCTATATTATGGAGAATATCATGATGCTGAGGTCAAATTAAAATTTGACCTCTTGACACCACGGATTGCTCCTCGCTTTGCGCTCTCACAATCCTAAAACGCCTCAAATCCGCTCCTTTCTCATATCATGGAAACAGCCGGAAAAAGCGAATAAAAACAGCAGGATGGAACAAGCTAAGAGAGACATCTTCGGATGTCTCTTTTTCCATGTCCCAGGACAGAGGACAAATCTGAGGAAAGGCTGGGATTCCTATGAAAGTGTCTGAGAATATTCAGAGAAATGAAACATATATCCGGCAGGCATGCAGGAACTGCGACGATGTGATCCTGCGGTCTATGAAGCTGGGAAAGAATCCGGGGAAAAACTGTCTGCTGGTTTACGTGGAGGCAGCCGCGGGAAATGAACTGCTGGAGCAGTCCCTCATCGGCAGATTTTTAAACCGGCTCTATGACATGGAACCGAAGGAGCTGGAGAATTTTGTGGCGGAAAACGGGGCTGGTCTCTCCGGGACAGGTACCTTTGAAACCATGGAGGATGCCATGGCCTGCATGCTGTCAGGAAACGCGGTGTTTTTTCTGGATGGATACGGGAAAGCCGTCAAGATCGCTTCCAAAGGCTATCCCGGCATGGGAGTGCTGAAGGCGGAATCAGAAAAGACTCTGCGGGGCTCCAAGGAGGGATTCTCCGAGTCGGTGAAGCAGAATACTGCCCTGATCCGCAAAAGAATCCGCAGCACAGGATTAAAGGTGGAGGAAATCACTCTGGGAGCCCGCAGCGATACAGTGGCAGCCCTGGTATATATGGAAGAACTGATCTATCCGGATCTGCTGGATAAGATTAAACAGCGGCTGCAGGCATGGGAGATTGACGGGGTACTGGATACAGGCATGCTGGAGCAGCTGGCGGAGGAGGACTGGCTCTCGCCTTTTCCTCAGTTTGAGAGTACGGAGCGTCCGGACCGGGCCGCCATGGAAGCTCTGAACGGAAGAATCATTCTGCTCTGTGACAACTCTCCTATGGGGGTGATTCTGCCCACCACCTTCAACAGCTTCCTGAAATCCACGGAGGACCGCTACAACCGGTTCGAGATCGTGTGCTTTCAGCGTCTGATTCGTTACGGGGCGGTGCTGGCCACTCTTCTGTTTTCCGGAATATATCTGGCGGTGATCAATTTTCACACCCAGATCCTCCCGACAAATCTGATTCTGTCTTTCGCAGAGGCCAGAAAAGGCGTGCCCTTCCCCAGCCTGGTGGAAATTCTGCTGATGGAACTGGCCTTTGAACTGATTCGGGAAGCGGGCGTGCGGATGCCGGGTCCCCTGGGAGGAACCATCGGTATTGTGGGGGGATTGATTATCGGGGACGCGGCGGTCAGCGCCAATCTGGTCAGCCCTATGACGGTAGTGGTGGTGGCGGTCAGCGCCTTAAGTTCCCTGGCCATTCCCAACGAAGAATTTTCTACAGCCTTCCGGCTTCTGAAATACGGTTTTATCCTTCTGGGAGGGCTTGCGGGATGCTTTGGCCTGGTTCTGGGGATTTTCCTGCTGGCAGGACATCTGGCGGGGCTGGAGAGTTTCCGGATTCCCTATCTCATGCCCTTTGTGGGCAAAGGGCTGGAAGGATTCCATGACGAAAAAGATAATATTTTCCGGGGGCCCTTTCATCTTCTGAAAAGCCGGCCGGTCTATGCCAGAAGAAGCCAGAGAATCCGCATGAAGAAAAAGGAGGGCGCGTAATGTTTTCAGATAATGGCATGATTTCCTCCCGGCAGCTGAAGCGGCAGATGGTGCTGAGCTTTTTGGGGGTTCTGCTCCTGCTGGGAACCGGAGAGGCGGCCGGGGGCGGCGGGAATGCCCTGCTTGGTTTTTTTCTGGGCATTCTTCTGCTGCTGGCCTATCTGTTTCTGCTGGTAAGGACGGCGGAGGTTTACCGCGCTCCGGAAAAGTACCTGGGCCTTCCCGGGAAATGGCTGCTGACGGGGGGTTACCTGAGCTACCTGGCCTTAAGCGGCGGGGTTCTGCTGGAGGAAATCAGCAGGGTGGTGCAGATCTATCTGCTGCCTTCCGTTCCGCAACCGGTGATCGGCGCGGTCTTTCTGGGAGCCGCCTTTCTGGGGATGGGGCAGAAAATCCAGAAGCGGGGGCGGCTGGCGGAGGTAAGCTATCCCTGGGTTTTAGGAATTTTTCTGCTGCTGCTCCTTCTGTCTGTTCCCCATCTGCACGGCATACCGGCAGAAGGCATGGAACCCTGGAAAGCCCGGGAAGTGAGCCGGGCGGCAGTACAGGTTTTAGCTTCCGGGACGGCGGTCAGCCTTCTGCCTTTTATTCTGGGAAGAGTCCGGGAACAGGACGCCTGCTTCCGGGTGCTTCGCAGAGGGATCTGGCTGCTGGCCCTGATCACTTTGGGAACCGCGGGAATTCTCGTGGGAGTTTACGGGTGGAAAGGCGTTCAGCAGCTGGAATACCCCATTTTAAACCTGATGACGGGAACCGGCATTCCAGGGGGATTTCTGGGGCGGGTGGATATTATCTGGCTGGCAGTGCTGCTTTTTACCCTGCTTTTTGCTATGGGAAGCATTCTGTTTTACGGAGCCTGGATCGGTGCGGGAGAAAGCCGGGGGATTCCCTGGAGAAGGCTGCTGCTGGCGGCGGGAATCTGGCTGCTGAGCCTGATCCGCTGGCGGGAAAACACGGCTGCCAAGATCTGCGGCAGGCTGCTGCGGGATGTCTGGGCCCCGGCTTTATTGGGAATTACCCTGCTGGCAGTGTGGGCCAAAAGGAGAGTGGAGCATGGAACTGAGAAAAAAACGAACTGAGTGGCTGACGGCCCTGCTTGGGTGTCTGCTGTTCCTGGGGGGCTGCGCGGGAGTGGAGCCGGAAAAAAGAGCCTTTCCCCTGGCTATCTCCGTGGACGTGGAACAGGGAAATTATGTGGTGTCTTACGCCATGGCGGATCTTCCCCTGATGACCGGCCAGGGAAAAGACCAGGGAGAAGCCGGAGAAACCCAGAATACCGGAACGTCTTTTACAGGGCAGAATTTCCGGGAAATTCGGGAACAGTATGACAGCAGTCAGGAATATATGCTGGATCTGGGCCATGTACAGGCCCTGATCCTGGGGGAAGCTCTGCTGGCGGATCCGGAAAAAAGGCAGGAGCTGTTTGAGGAGATCGGGAACAGTCCGGTCATCGGAAGAAATCTGTATCTGTTTCAGACACAGGATCCGGACCTGGTCATGGAACAGAACGGGAAAGAGAAAGACTCGGTAGGGGAATTCCTGGCGGGATTCTATGAAAATCAGCCCGGGAGAAAGCGGCGAAAGCCGGTGACCCTGGAAGATTTTTTCTACGAGTGGAGCAACCAAGGCACAGTGCCGGAGCTTCCGGTGCTGGAGTGCCGCCAGGGGCAGATTTTTCTGAGAGAAACTGCATAAAAAGAGCCGGCTCTGTCCATCCTCTGAAAAACAGTACTTAGATCATTGGGAAAAGAGGATGGATATGGGGAAAAGTAAGAATCATACAGAAAGCCGGATTTGGAAACTGCTGAGAACCTGCGGGAGCAGTATCTTCCGTCTCCGCAACCTGGCGGCCCTTCTGGCCGCCTCCGCTGTTTTCTGCGGAGCTCTGTGGGCCGGAACCGCGCTGGACCGGGAACGGAGCGTTCAGAAAGAGGTAGCGTCCCAGGTGATCCGTTTTCATGTGCTGGCGGAGAGCGACCGGCATCCGGATCAGCAGATCAAGCTGCAGGTCCGGGACCGTCTGCTGGAGAAAATGAGTATCTGGCTGGAGGAAACGGAGACTCTGGAGGAGACCAGGGAATGCCTGAACAGCCATCTGGAGGAACTGACCCGGGAGGCTGAGGCGGCGATCCGGGAGGCCGGAGGCACCGCAGGGGTGACCGTGGAGATGACCCGGGAAAATTTTCCGGTGCGGGTATACGGGCAGTATCGTTTCCCGGCGGGGGAATATGAGACCCTGCGGGTGAAGATCGGCAGCGGCGGCGGACACAACTGGTGGTGTCTGATCTTTCCGTCCCTCTGTTTTCAGAATTCGCTCCGCCCGGTCATATCCCGGGATGGAGAGCGTAAACTGAAATATGTCCTGAGCGATGAGGCCTACGACAGCATTTTGCAAAAAGAAAAGGTTTCCATCGGATTTCTCTGGTTTTAGAGGGAAAAGTATGGTAAGCTAATAAGGTCAGTCAGGAGGAAAGATATGAACACAGACAGAAACGCACCCATAGGAGTGTTTGATTCCGGCGTGGGAGGGCTCACTGTGGTCCGTGAGATCATGCGGAATCTGCCTCATGAGAGGATCGTATATTTTGGAGATACAGCCAGAGTGCCTTACGGAAGCAAGTCGAAATCCACGGTGCTCCGGTATTCCCGCCAGATCGTCCGGTTCCTGGAAACACAGAACGTAAAAGCCATTGTAGCGGCCTGCAATACGGCCAGCGCCCTGGCTCTGGATACCATAGAAAAAGAAGTGCAGCTGCCTATCCTGGGAGTGGTAAAACCCGGCGCTACCGTGGCTGTGCACACCACCCGCAATAAGCGGGTGGGGGTGATCGCCACGGAGAGCACCATACATAGCCATCTGTACCGCACCCTGATTCAGGCGGAAGACCCGGAAATTACAGTGTTTGGGAAGGCCTGTCCCCTTTTTGTTCCCCTGGTGGAGGAGGGGTGGACCAAGGACTCGATTACAAGAGAGGTGGCCGGGAGGTACCTGGGAGAGCTGCTGGAAAAGGACATTGATACGCTGATTATGGGCTGCACCCATTATCCCCTGCTGCGTTCTCTGCTGCGGGAGATTGTGGGGGAGAAGGTGACCCTGGTGAATCCGGCGTATGAGACGGCGCAGGCCCTGAAGCGGATGCTTTCGGATATGAATCTGGAAAATCAGGCGCCGGGAGGAGAACCCTACCGCTTCTATACCAGCGACGCGGCAGAAAAATTCGACGCTTTTGCCGCGTCCATCCTGCCCTGCCGGGTGCCGGCGGCAGAGCAGATACCCATAGAGGAATATTGACAGAGGGACAATCGAAATGGAGAAAGACGTAATCATAACCATCCGGGGCCTGCAGTTTATCCAGAACGATGACGAGATGGAGCCTGTGGAAGTAGTGACCCCGGGAGAATACTATAAGAAAAACGGACAGCACTATCTGCTGTTTGAGGAGAGCGTGGAGGGGTTCGGCGAGACCACTCACAATGTAATGAAGTTCAGGGACAATCATCTGGAGGTGAGAAAGAAGGGACTGGTAAACGTCCACATGGTGTTTGAGGAGAACAAAAAGACCCTCTCCTATTATCAGACCCCCTTCGGCACCATGAATATGGGGATTGCGGCCACCAACATTCAGCTGAGGGAGCAAAAGGATAATATAGACGTCCGGGTGGATTACGCGCTGAACCTGAATGAGTCCTATGTGGCGGACTGCACCATTGTGATGAATGTAAAATCCAGGGACGGGGGAAATTTTTCCCTGGAATCCTGAAAAAGAGGAGGATATCTTCCAGGCTGTGAGGCAGCCTGAGGGATATCCTCCTTTGCAAATCCGGGAGCGTCAGATCTCGCCTCTGCCTTTTCGCAGCAGACGGTTGAAAGCGCTCTCTTTTTTTCTTTTTTTCTTGGGAACTTCCAGGGGACCGCGGATTCCCTTGGCGCCGATGATGTACAGGCCGCTGACCGTAGCCTTGATCTCCTTCTTAATGGGGATCACTTCATATACCTTGGCGTCCGCGATAAACGTCATAATCTTGGGGCCGACCTTTGCCTTTACAATGGGCAGCTTAGTCCGGCGCATGAGCTTCGGCGTCTGATCGATGACCATCTGCGGCAGCCCTGAATCTTTAATCCGCAGCTTCTTTTTATCAATGATCAGCATGGACATGACCTGTTTGGACGCTTCGATCTGTTCTTCCTGCTCTGCCTGCCGTTTCTTGGCCTTTTTTCCGAGAACTACCAGGACAATGATCACCGCCGCAACAGCGGCAAGAATAATGAGCCAAATCCACCACATGTGTTTTCTTACCTCCTACGCATTTTCCTTCCATATTCTAACATCCATTGAAGTAAAAGGCAATAAGCAAAACAGAAACGGCCGCTGACAGGTAATTGCTATCGTAACTTTTTGTGTAAAAAAACGCGAAAAACGGATTCTGCCTCTTCCATTTTGGAATTGTCTGTGCTATAATAGTCAAGGTTTTGAAATTTACCTGTGTCTCACAGACATGGGAGCAAGGCAGACACAGGAAGGGATAAGACATGCGTAAAAGACTGGCAGTGATTTTGTGCCTGACTGTTTCTCTGGTTTTTGCCGGCTGCAGCAGCGGAAAAGACACATCGGACTCCTCTGCTGTCTCTCAGAGCCAGGAAGAGACCTCTGTATCCTCCTCCGGGGAGGATGAGGACAGTTCTGCGGAGGCTTCTGAAGAGCTGAAGCGGATTCCTGTAGCGGAAGGAGAGTTTGAACTGGCCGACTGCGTGGAACTGGGGAAATACCAGGGGCTTACCCTGGAGAAACCTTCGGTGGAAATCACTGAGGAGGATGTGGACAGCTACATCCGCTCTTTTATGGAGCAGGAAACGGTGACAGATCCCGATGCCCAGGCCCGGGAGGGAGATACTGTCAATATCGCGTTTGAAGGTACCCGGGACGGGGAAGCTTTTGAGGGCGGCAGCAGCGACAGCTATGATCTGGTGCTTGGTTCCGGCAGGATGATTCCGGGATTTGAGGAAGGAATCATCGGCATGAAGATCGGAGAGACCAAAGATCTGAATCTGACCTTTCCGGAAGATTATCAGGAAGAAAGTCTGCAGGGCGCCGATGTAGTATTCAGTGTTACTGTAAATTCCATCCGCAGAGCTCCGGATCCCACGGACGCCTGGGTGGAGGAGTATACGGAGGGTGAATATACCACCGTAGAGGAATACCGGATATCGGTGAGAGAACAGCTGGCGGCCAACCAGGAAAACAGCGCCCGCTACACCATGCAGCAGGAGGCCTGGAATCAAATTGCAGAAGATACAGTGTTTAAACAGCTTCCGAAATCCTATGTGGAGGAGGGAGAGACAGAGTTTGACAGCAGTGTAGAGCAGGAAGCCGCAGCCTATGGCATGGACAAGGACGCTTACATCCAGGCGGCAGGCCTCAGCACCCAGGAGTATCAGGAGCAGAAAGAACTGTACGGCCGTTCCGCGGCCCGCAGCCGGCTGTTGCTGGATGCTTTGGCGGAGGCGGAAGGCCTTACGGCGGACAGTCCCGAATACCAGGCGGAAGTAGAAAATCTGGCGAATACCTACGGCATGGATAAAGAGACACTGATCTCCACCTACGGGGAAGAGGCAGTCCGGCAGTACGCCATGACGCAGGCGGTGCTTGACCGGGTGCTGGAGGCGGCGCGGATCACAGAGGCTGCTTCGGACAGCGCGGAGGAATAAGAGAGAATGTCCGGAGCACGTGGAAACAGGTTCTCCGGGCTGACATAAAATAGAATGAATATTTTGGGCTCATAGCTCAGCTGGGAGAGCGTTCGGTTCGCATCCGAGAGGTCGAGGGTTCGAGTCCCTTTGGGTCCATGAAACAGAAAATCCGGATCTGCATCTGAGGAGAGCAGATTCGGATTTCCTGCGTATAGCGGAAAGGAGAGGGAGACAATGAAAAAAATAGCGGTGATTTTTCCGGGTATCGGCTACCACTGCGACAAACCCCTGCTGTATTACGGGAAAAGACTGGCGGCGCGCCATGGGTATGAGATTCGGGAAGTGCCCTACGGAAATTTTGAGCCGGGAATTAAGGGAAATCCGGAGAAAATGCAGCGGGCCTTCCGTCAGGCTCTGGGGCAGGCGGAGGAGATTCTCCGGGATCTGAACTGGGAAGAATATGAGAAGCTGCTGTTTCTCTCCAAAAGTGTAGGCACCGCCGTGGCCGCGGCCTACGCCGGCCAGCGGAAGCTGCCCGCGAAAAATATTTTTTTTACTCCGGTGGAGGAGACTTTTGCCTTTGTGGAACATCCGGGCATTGTTTTTCACGGAACCGGGGATCCCTGGGCCCGCACCAGCCGGGTGGAACAGCTCTGCCGGGAAAAGAAGCTTCCTCTGTATCTGACGGAGGGGGCCAACCATTCCATGGAGACAGGGGATGTTTTAAAGGACCTGGAAACCATGAAGCAGATCATGGAGCAGTGCGAAGCGTATCTCAGCGGGATATAACACCAATCGCCTCCCTCTGTCATAGGATAGATGGGAGGTAATTTTATGGGAAGAGATATTTCGCGGCTGCATCCACGGCTTCAGGGCAAAGTGGCGCAGCTTCAGAAGGCATGTGAGAAAGCCGGCCTGGCCCTGGGCATCGGGGAGTGCTTCCGCTCCGCGGCGGAGCAGGACGCCCTATACGCCCAGGGGAGAACCAGCCCCGGAGCCATTGTCACCAACGCTCCCGGCAGCAGCTATTCCAGCCAGCATCAGTGGGGGATCGCTTTTGACTTTTTTAAAAATGTTTCCGGCCACGCCTACGATGACAATGGTTTTTTCAGCCGGGTGGGCGCTATGGGCAAATCTCTGGGTCTTGGCTGGGGCGGAGACTGGAAGGATTTTCCGGACCGGCCCCACCTCTATCTGCCGGATTGGGGGGACACCCCCTCTCTGCTGAAACAGAGATACGGGACCTTTGAAAACTTTAAGGCGTCCTGGACCGGAGGGGAAGGAGACGAGAAGCCTCAGACTTCCGCCCCTGCTTTCAGCCCCCTGGTGCGGGACGGTCAGATTCATCTGAACAATTACGTCGGCGCCGGCCTGGCGGCGGACGGGATCCGGGGAAGCGCCACCAAGGCGGCGGGAATCCGGGCTGTCCAGCAGGCTATGAACCTGGACTACGCTGCAGGCCTGGCGGCGGACGGAATCTGGGGCCCTGCCTCTGACGGCGCTCTGAAGGGCCATTACGTGGAACTGGGAGAAACCCAGGAACTGGTCCGGGCGGTACAGATCCTTCTGCTGCTGCGGCAGACAGATCCCAAAGGGGTGGACGCGGTTTTCGGCAGCGGCACTCTGGCAGCGGTCAGGCAGTATCAGCAGCAGGCAAATCTGGCGGCGGACGGGGTGGCGGGGTACGCTACGATCCGTTCGCTGCTGGAAGTCTGAAGCAATGATCCGGTAAAAAAAGAAAGCCTTCCGGGCGGAGCAGATTCCGTTTCGGAAGGCTTTCTGAATTTCAGGTGGATTTATTTTTTGCTGCAGATCTGATCCGCGGAGCAGAGGATGGTGTGGGGAATCCGGGTCCAGGTCACTTTCTTCCGCAGGGCGGCCACCGCCATGGGAATATAAGTAAAGATAAATACCGGGAAAGTAAACAGGTAAAGGATCTGTTTCCATTTGGGACAGTAAATCTGCTTCTGTTCCGCTATCAGCGTCACCGTTCCGAAGAGGAACAGGGACAGATAAATGCTGACCAGGCATCCTAAGAGAGATGCGGCAGCGGTCTGGGCCATGATCAGGTTGTCTGTCAGAAGCCCGGTGAGAGCGAAGATCAGGTTGGCTCCAAGAGAAGTCAGGGTAATCAAAGTGGCGGGGGCAATGACCATCAGCATGTCGTAGCACTGAAAACTGTGCCTTTTGAAAATGCCTCCCAGCAGTCCCTTGCCGTAATGGGCGAAAACCTGATAAAAGCCTTTGGTCCAGCGCAGCCGCTGATTCCAGGAAGCTTTAAAGGTTTCCGGCTGCTCATCGTAGAGCACCGCGTCTTTGCAGTAGCCGATTTTATAGCCTCGGATGATGTGATCCGTGGAAAATTCAATATCTTCTGTCAGCAGATGGTATTTCCAGCCCCTGTCCTGACGGATGACTTTGGAGGAAACCAGAAAGCCGGTGCCGGAGATGGCGCAGCTGGAACCGATCTTCATGCGGGCGCCGTTGAGAAAACGGGATTCCCGGATAAACCACAGGCCGTATCCGGCGGTGATCCAGTTGGTGCCGTAATTTTTGGAATTCCGGTAGCTGGTGATGATCTCATAGCCCTGGGAATAGGTGCGGTTTATGGCGCTGAAATAGCCGGGATCCAGCACGTTGTCCGCGTCAAAGACCAGAAATCCGTCGAAGGAGTCAATGCCCTCCTCCTGGTCAATGCGCTTCAGGGCGTAGTCCAGAGCATACCCCTTCCCCACCTGAACCTTGTTGAACCGGCGGATGACTTTGGCGCCGTATTGTTCGGAGCATTCCGCCGTCCGGTCGGTGCAGTTGTCGGCGATGACGTAGACCGAGATCAGTTCCTGGGGATAATCCTGTTTCCGGATGCTTTCCAGCAGTCCGCCGATGACTGCCTCCTCGTTTCTGGCCGGGATCAGCACCGCGTATCTGTGTTTTTCTCCATCGGCCGCCGCAGGCTTTTCCTTTTTAAAGAGGCCGATAAACACATAGACTACCTGGTACAGATAGCAGCCGCTGAACAGCAGCAGAAGGATAAAATTAAACATTTCAATAAATCCAACCATAGTGCTCTCCTTATCTTCTTTTTTCATATCGCCTGCCGGGCAGGCCGCTCCTCGTGTGTGCCGGCTGGAAAAGGCAAACCCTGTATTTCCAGCTGACCGGCTTTTATTATACTACGAAATTGTGAAAAATCAGGGAAGTTCATAAAGGTTTTAATTAAATTCATGATTATTAAGAAAATAATAAGATTTAACCGGGGGCGGAATGGGTAAACTGCTGAATTAACGCCAAAATTTTCTGCATATTTGTATAAAAATACATGTAATCCTGAAAGCGGCGTCTGAAATCACTGCCATTTTGCGAGGGGGCCTATACCGCTCCCGGGGATTCTTACCGAATCTTAACTGTTTTCAGCACCCCAGATTAAGAACCAGCCGCTATAGTAAGAACAGGGAGGAAAGCATATGAGAGGAAAAAAAGCCGCGGTGTTCTGCGCCGTGATCCTGATTTGCGCCGCTGTTCTGCGGCTGTATCTGGGAAATGAGAAGACGTATTTTCATATGGATGAGGCGTATTCTTATGGGATGATGAATGAGAAGATAAGGGATTTTACGGACCGGCCGGATTTTCTGAATACATATCATGACAGCGGTTACTACCGGAGTTATCTGAGCGTAGACCCGGAAGAGCGGGGAGACTGGAGCCCGGTCTATGAGAACCAGGCCCGGGATGTACACCCGCCTTTTTATTACCTGCTGCTGCGGTGCGCGGCTATGGCCGCCGGGGGAGGATTTACGAAATGGAGCGGTCTGAGGCTGAATCTGGCAATTTCATTGGTTTCCGGCCTGGTTCTCTATTTTCTGGGGAAGGAGCTGGCCGGAAGCAGAGCCTGCGGCTGTCTGGCCTGTCTGTTGGGAAGCCTGAATTTTATGGCGCTGAATATGAGCCTTTATATCCGCATGTATGAATTGGCCAGCCTGGCGGTGCTGCTGCTTTTTCTGGCTCATCTGCGGTGGGTCCGAAAAAGGAGCCTCTGGAGGAGCGCCGCTGTCTGCGGGACTTTTCTGCTGGGAGCCTTCACCCATTACTACTGCCTGATCTTCGGGGCTTCTCTATGGCTGATGACCACAGCGGAGTGTGTCCGGAAGAGGGATTTCCGGGGGCTTCTGGTCTATGAGGGCTGTGTTTTGTCGGCTGCGGGCATATTTCTGCTGACTTTTCCCTGGGCCCTGAATCCCATCGCCGGAAACTATCGAGGCATCGGCCAGGCGGCCTCTTTGGGGCAGCTGCCTGAGAGGGCGGAACTGTTCCTGAAAATTCTCAATGAGCAGCTCTTCGGCGGTATGTGGCCGCTGTGGATCGGAGCGCTGCTGGCGGCAGTGCTTTTGACCGGACGGAGAAAGCCGCTGCTGTTCCTGGGCTTTCCGCTGCTGGTGTATTTCGGGGCGGTTGCCTGGGAAGCGCCTTATCTGGAGGACAGATATCTGATGCCGGCCTGCGGAATCCTGTCTCTGCTGCTGACGCTGACGGTCTTCGGCCTTTGCCGGCGTTTTGGAACAGAGAGGGCAGCGTTTCCCGCCGCGGGGGCAGTCCTGGCAGTGCTGCTGCTCCTTCCCTTTTTGCAGAAAAAAGAATTGCCTTATATCTACGGGCAGTACCGCGACGCGGCAAATCAGGCCCGACAGCAGCATCCGGACATGGTTTATCTGTTCGACCCTTCAGACGACCGTTTTTTGGACGACATTTATCTGTTTACATTGTCCCGAAAATCTTTTATCATGGATTCCGGAAGGGTGTCAGAACAAACTCTGACAGAAGCTATGGAACCGCTGGGGGATTCCGTCTGGGTCTTTGTCAGTCAGAAGGCGGAACTTCCGGGGAAGGGGATTTGGGGATGGTCTGTTTCCGGATCCCGGGAGATGAATGCCTGCCGGATTTATATGTATGAAAGAGACGCGGCGGAAGGAGAAGAGGAACATGTATCATATTCTGGTGGTGGACGATGAGAAGACAATCCGGGAATCTCTGAAAATCTATCTGGAAGAAGAGGGCTACAGGGTGACACTCTGCGAAAACGGCCGGCAGGCCCTGAAGGAGATGCAAAGACAGGAGGTACACCTGATCCTGCTGGATGTGATGATGCCGGAGATGGACGGAATGGAGGCGGCCAGGAGCAGACCGTAAAAGCGGAACGGCTGAAGGTGGATCTTATTACCAATGTCTCCCATGATCTGAAAACACCCCTGACTTCCATCATCACCTATATCCGCCTGCTGGAAAAAGAGGGAAAGCTGCAGGGAAAAGCAGAGGAATATCTGCAGGTTCTTTCTGAAAAGTCCCTGCAGCTGAAGCGGCTTACGGAGGATCTGCTGGACGCTGCCAGGATCACTTCCGGAAGCGAGAAGGCGGAGCCGGAGAGACTGAATTTCGCGGAGATGGTGCTGCAGGCCAATGGAGAGTTCGCCCGGGCGCTGGAAGAAAAAAATCTGGAACTGATTTCTCATCTGGAAAGGGAAGAGATGTACGCCCGGATCGATGGGCAGAAAACCTGGAGAATTCTTTCCAATCTTTACGGCAATGTGTGTAAGTACTCCTTGCCCGGCACCAGAGTCTATGCTGATCTGACAGAGGAAAGAGGGATGCTTTGCTTCTGCCTGAAAAACATATCCAGAGATCCCCTGAACCTGCCGGCAGAAGAACTGATGGAGCGGTTTGTCCAGGGGGATTCTTCCAGAAGCGGCGGAGGAAACGGACTGGGATTGGCCATCGCCTCGGATCTTGCCAGGCTTCAGGGAGGTGAGCTGCGGCTGGCCATCAGCGGCGATTTATTTACGGCGGAACTGAGGCTGCCGGGGGAGACAAGCAGAGCAGAGATGGACGGGAGGAAAGAAAAGTGTCGTATCGAATAGGAACCATTGCCAGGCTTTTGGGCATGTCCGCCGAGGGCATCCGCATGTACGAGCGCTCCGGAATTTTAAGGGCTCAGCGGGAAAAGGAAGAAAATGAATACAGGTCCTTTGACCATTTGGATATTACGGCCCTGATCCGGGCCAGAGGCTACCATTACTGCGGTTTTACCACCAGGGAGATTGAAACCCTCATTAATTCTTCGGATGTTGGAGAGGTAACAGAACTGTACGCCCGCAAGGAAGAGGAACTGCGCAGAGAGATCATACAGAAACAGCTGCAGATGGAATGTCTGGAAGAGTTCCGCCGCCTGACGGAGAACGCGGAGGAACAGCTGTTTCAGATCAGCCGCCGGCAGCGACCGGCCCTGTACCGGTTTGAGTTTATCCGGGACGGCGTTCTGATCCTGGGAGAGGACAGGGAAAAGGTGTTCCGCACCTGGGTCCGCAGTACGCCCATGGTGTTCCTATCTCAGATGAACAGCTGGGAAAAGCTGGTGCGAGGAGAGACCCAGGTGACGGCCGCTCTGGGGATCTTTGCGGAGGACGCCGGAAAACTGGGGCTGGACACGGCCTACGCCGGATATTATGAAGCCTGTCCCTGCCTGTACACGGTAGTGAGGGAACAGGGAAACCGGTTCTGCCCGCCCATGTGTCTGGCCCATGTGGTGGAATATGTCCGGAAGCATAAGATCCGGGTAACAGGCGATCCCATTGCCCGGACCTTTCTTTCTATGAATAAGCGAGAGGACTATACCCGCTATCGTCAGGTGTGGCTTCCCATAGAGACAGACAAGGGTCAGGAAAGCTCCCGCATGCCGTGATAGAGCTGATAGTATTCGCCTTTCAGGGCCAGCAGCTCCTCATGGGTTCCCCGCTCCACTACGGCGCCCTGTTCCAGCACCAGGATGGCGTTGGCCCGGCGGACCGTGGACAGGCGGTGGGCGATGACAAAGACGGTCCGCCCTTCCATGAGACGGTCCATCCCCTTTTCTATGAGGGCTTCCGTGCGGGTGTCGATGCTGCTGGTAGCCTCATCCAGGATCAGCACCGGGGGATCCGCCACCGCGGCCCGGGCAATGGCCAGCAGCTGGCGCTGGCCCTGAGACAGATTGCTGCCGTCCCCGGTAACCATGGTGTCGTAGCCTTTGGGCAGCCGGGTGATAAAGGAATCCGCGTTGGCCAGCCTGGCGGCAGCCCGGATCTCCTCCATGTCAGCGTCCAGTTTTCCGAAGCGGATATTATCCGCGATGGTGCCTGTAAACAGATGGGTGTCCTGGAGCACCACGGCCAGGGAGCGCCGCAGGGAATCCTTGCGGATCTTTCGGACATCAATGCCGTCGTAGGTGATGGAGCCGCTGTGAATGTCATAGAAGCGGTTAATGAGATTGATGATGGTGGTTTTTCCGGCTCCGGTGGACCCTACGAAAGCGATTTTCTGCCCGGGTTTGGCGTAGAGGCTGATGCTGTGGAGAATGGTTTTCTCCGGGGTGTAGCCAAAAACCACGTCATGGAAGCGCACATCCCCCCGCAGCAGAGTCAGCGAATGATCCCGCGGATCCTCCCAGGCCCAGCATCCGGTTTTGCGGATGCTTTTTTTTATGGTACCCTGGGGAGTCTGCTCTGCCGGAGTGAGAATCACATGGCCCTCATCTTCCTCCGGCTGTTCCTTCATCATGCGGAAGATCCGCTCCGCCCCGGCCATGGCGGCCAGCATAAAGTTGGACTGCTGAGTAAACTGATTGATGGGCATAGCCGCCTGGCGGACAAAGACCAGATAGCTGGCCAGGCTGCCTACATCCGTCAGGCCGTTGATGGCCATGATCCCGCCGATGATGGCTACCAGGGCATAATTAATATAGGAAATACTCACCACCATGGGAATCATGGTGCCGGAGAAGCTCACTGCTTTGACGCCGGCCTGCCGTAGCTGTTCGTTTCTGTCCCGGAAGGTTTTCAGATTGGCGGTTTCGTGGTTGAAGACCTTCACCACTTTCTGACCGGCGATCATCTCCTCCATGTAGCCGTCCAGCTCTCCCAGATGTTCCTGCTGCTGGTTAAAGTAGTATTTGCTCTTTTTGGTACTGTAGCGGATGTACAGGAACATGGCCGCGTACCCCAGAATCACCAGAAAGGTCAGCCGCCAGTTCAGGAGGAACAGCAGAACCAGGGTTCCCACTACCTGGATAAAACTCTGGATAATCATGGCGAAGCTGTTGTTGAGGGCGTCGGAGACGGTGTCCACATCGTTGGTGAAGCGGCTCATAATGTCTCCGTGGGGGTGGGTATCAAAATATTTCAGAGGCAGGCGTTCCATGGTGCGGAACAGATCCCGGCGGATATCGTAGATGATCTTCTGGGCGGCCCGGGCCATGGTCTGGGTGTAGCCCAGGGCGGAAAGGGCGCCGGTACAGTAAATAGCGGCGGTGACCGCCACGCCGAAGATAAGGCCTTTCAGATCGCCGGGTACAATATAGTTATTGATAATGGGCTTCAGCATATAGGTGCCCAGCAGATTGGCCAGGGCGCTGACAGAGGTCAGGATCCCCACCAGGAGCAGGAGAAATTTATGCCGCCCCATGTAGGACATGAGGGCGGAAAAAGTCTCCCGGATATTTTCCGGGCGCTTTCCGGTAATCTGTCTCATATCAGGCTCCTCCTTTCTCTCTGTTCTGTTCCCCAACGTTCTCAGAGGACCGCATCTGGGAATCATAGATTTCCCGGTAAATGGAGTCTGTCTGCAGCAGGCTTTCATGGGTTCCCACGGCGTGGACCCGTCCGTCCTCCAGGATCACGATCTGATCTGCCTCCATGACAGAGGTGATGCGCTGGGCGATAATGATTTTGGTCATTTCCCCCAGAGAGCTTAAGCCCCGGCGGATATGGGCTTCCGTGGCGGTGTCCACAGCGCTGGTGGAGTCGTCAAAGATCATGACCTTGGGATGCTTCAGCAGGGTGCGGGCGATGCACAGCCGCTGTTTCTGTCCCCCGGAGAGATTCAGTCCGCCCTGGTCCAGCCGGGCGTCCAGGCCTCCGGGCATTTTTTCAATAAATTCATGGGCGCAGGCAGTGCGGCAGGCTCTCCACAGCTCTTCCTCCGTAGCCTGGGCGTTTCCCCAGAGGAGATTCTCCCGGACAGTTCCGGAAAACAGCACATTTTTCTGCAGGACAATGCCGATGGCGTCCCGCAGGGAAGCCAGCCGGTATTCCCGCACATCGTGTCCCCCCACCAGAACGCTTCCGGCGCTTACATCGTAGAGCCGGGGGATCAGCTGAACCAGGGTGCTTTTGGAAGAGCCGGTGCCGCCGATAATGCCGATGGTCTGACCCGGAAGGAATTTCAGACACACCTGGGACAGAGCCGGCCGGGCGGCGCCGGCGCTGTACTTAAACTCCACGTTCCGGAATTCTACCTGGCCGTTTTCCACGGTTTCCAGTCCATCCGGCACATCGGCCAGATCCGGCTCCTCCGCCAGCACCTGGCTGATCCGGGAGACGCTGGCCAGAGAGCGGGTCAGCATGAGAAATACGTTGGAGATCATCATCAGAGAGTTGACGATCTGCATGACATAGCTTAAAAAACCCGTGAGAGCCCCCACCTCCATATTTCCGGTGTGGATCAGATTTCCCCCGAACCACAGGATCAGCACCGTAGCAGTGTACATGGTAAACTGAAAGGCCGGGAGATTCAGCACCGCGATGCGGAAGGTGCGGAGGCTGTTTTCCGTCAGCTTCCCGTTGGCTTCGCCAAAATGTTCCTCTTCATAGGTTTCCCGTACGTAAGCCTTTACCGCCCGGATGGCGTTGAGGTTTTCCTGAACCACGCTGTTTACTTTGTCCACCGCGGTCTGAAGCCGGCCGTACATGGGAGCGGTTTTGCGGATGATGAAAAACAGGATGCATCCCAGAACCGGCATGCACACCAGAAACACCAGGGCCAGCCGGACATTCATAAAGAAGGCCAGCAAAAGTCCCATGACCAGCATCACCGGTCCCCGGACCATAGGGCGCATGCCGTTGATGACGGCGTTCTGCAGCACGGTGACATCGGTGGTCATGCGGGTGATCAGGGAGGAGGTCTCAAAGTGATCCAGATTGGCAAAGGAGTATTCCTGAAGTTTTTCGTATTCCGCCTCCCGGATGCGGGTGCCGAAGCCCAGAGCCGCCCGGGCCGCGTACCTGGCATAGAGCAGGCCGCAGATCAGGGACAGCAGAGCGCAGACCGCCATGAGCAGCCCCTGGTGGAGAATATAGGGGATATCCCGGCGGGTCACTCCCAGATCGATAATGTTGGCCATGACCAGGGGAATAAACAGTTCGAAAGCGGTTTCGGCGGTTACAAACAGTACGGCCAGAAGGAATTCCCTCCGGCAGGGCCTTAAATAAGAAAGAATCAGCCTGAAATGTTTCAAAGGAGCACCATTCCTTTCTGTGAGTTCAAATTTCTTTTATCATAAACCTTACACAGGGTGTAAAGTCAAGAAACTTTCCGAAGGAAAATATGTATTCCAGAAAAGACTTGTAAAATGTCCGGGTTTGTTGTATTTTTAACATACCTGCGGAGGCAAAGACAGCCAGGGCGGAGCGGACTACAGAGTACGGGTCCAGCTGCCGTCCCCGGGCATGGCTGCCGGAGACGAAGCGGGAATTTATGTATTGTATCCCGCCGGGGCGGGAATAATAACAGGAGGAAACTATGAGAAGCAAAAAAACGTTAACTATGGTGCAGGTCGGAATACTGACGGCCATTGTGCTGGTCATGTCCTTTACGCCTCTGGGCTATCTGCATATCGGACCCTTTTCCATGTCTCTGCTGTCCATTCCGGTGGTCATCGGGGCCATGCTGGTGGGACCGGAAGCGGGAGCTCTGCTGGGTCTGGTCTTCGGACTGACCAGCTTCGCCCAGTGTTTCGGGGCGGATCCTTTTGGAGCCACTCTGCTGAACATCAATCCCTTCGGCACCTTTTTCATGTGCGTGCCCACCCGGATGCTTATGGGCTATCTGGCCGGCATGATCTTTAAGGGACTGCGCAAAGTGGATAAGACCAGGACCGTGTGCTATTTTGTGGGCGGAATCTCCGGCGCTGTTCTGAATACGGTATTCTTTATGGGGGCCATGCTGCTCTTTTTCTGGACTTCCGATTATATTCAGGGTATGAGCGGAGGAGCCGGTATCTTCGGATTCCTGGTGACTATGGTAGGGCTGCAGGGAGTGCTGGAAGCGCTGATCTGCTGCGCCGCGGGAGGAGCCATCAGCAAAGCGGTAAGCAAAGCTTTGAAAAGAGAATGAAAGAATCATTGCCGATGAGTCGGAAGGCCCGTCCGAACACCGGGGCGCAGGCGGCGGAAGTCCGGGACTTCCGCCGCCTGTTTTTTTTGACCGGTAGAAAATTCAGAGGATATTTTGGTGAGATTTCATCTTGTCACAATCAAGATGTTGTGCTAAGATTAAACCCGCATGCTATATATGGAAAACAGCAGAACAGCAAAAACAGCCGGAAAAACGGCTTTTGGAAAATCAACAGATGGGAGAAGAACATGGAATTAGAAGAATGGCTGGGAAAAGACAATCAACTGGGCTGTGATATCTGGAAAAAAAAGTACTGTTACGGAAATGAGAGCTTTGAACACTGGATCGCCCGGATCAGCGGCGGCAACGAAAAGATCGCCCAGCTGATCCGTGAGAAAAAATTTCTTTTTGGAGGGCGGATCCTCTCCAACCGGGGACTGGAGTATGAGGGCCGCAAGATCACACTCTCCAACTGCTACGTGATCGAGCCTCCCAGGGATGAGATTGAGAGTATTTTTGAGTGCGCCAAAAAGCTGGCCCGGACCTACAGCTACGGGGGCGGCTGCGGAGTGGATATTTCCGGTTTAAGTCCCAGAGGCGCCCGCATCAACAACGCGGCCAAGGAAACTACAGGGGCCGTGTCTTTTATGGAACTGTATTCCCTGGTGACAGATCTCATCGGCCAGAACGGCCGCAGGGGGGCTCTGATGATTTCCATCGACTGTGAACATCCGGATGTGGAGGAATTCATCGACCTGAAAACAGACCTGTCCAAAGTGACCAAGGCCAATCTTTCTGTCCGCATCAGTGAAAAATTCATGGAAGCGGTGAAAAAGCAGGAACCTTTCCTGCTGCATTACACCCGGGAAGCCACCGGAGAAAAAATTGAAAAAGAGGTGGACGCCAGAGAAATGTTCCACCACATCGCGGAGACCAACTGGGATTACGGGGAGCCGGGGGCTCTGTTCTGGGATCGGATTTCCGGCTGGAACCTGCTGGCCAACACAAAGGAATTTGCCTATGCGGGGGTGAACCCCTGCGCGGAGGAGCCGCTGCCCGCCGGAGGCAGCTGCCTGCTGGGAAGCATCAACCTGTCGGAGTTTGTGCAGAATCCCTTTACAGCCAGAGCGGCCTTTGATTTCGAGGGCTTCAAAAACTGTGTGAAAGAAAGCGTCCGGGCGCTCAACGAGGTTCTGGAGGAGGGACTGACCCTTCATCCTCTGGAGGAGCAGCAGGAGAGTGTCCGGCAGTGGAAGCAGATCGGGCTGGGGATCATGGGCCTGGCGGATATGCTGATGAAACTGGAACTGACCTACGGGGAAGACGAGGCGGTGGAACTCTGCGACCGCATCGGGTTCGCCATGGCGGATACCGCCATTGCCGCTTCCGCCGGGTTAGCCAAGGAAAAGGGAACATTCCCCAAGTGCAGGACGGAGGAGATTCTGGAGACTCCCTTCCTGCAGGCAAACACCACGGAGGCCACCAGGGAACTGGTGAAGAAATACGGGCTGAGAAATTCTCAGCTGCTGACCATCGCCCCCACGGGGACCCTGTCCACCATGCTGGGGATCTCCGGAGGCATTGAGCCGGTGTATGCCAACTACTATGTGAGAAAGACAGAATCCCTGCACGGGGAGGACGTATATTATAAGGTATACACAAAGATCGTAGAGAATTATATGAGGGAACACAAACTTGCCGACGACAGCATGCTTCCCGATTATTTCGTCACCGCCATGACTCTGGATTACCGTCAGAGGATTGACATGCAGGCAGTATGGCAGAAGCATATTGACGCTTCCATCAGCTCCACGGTCAATGTGCCCAACCAGTTTACTGTGGAGGAGACAGAGAACCTCTATCTGTACGCCTACGAAAAAGGACTGAAGGGCGTAACCCTTTTCAGGGACGGCTGCAAGCGGGTGGGCGTCCTCAACGCGGAAAATCAGGATGAGAAAAAACGCTCTCCCGTGGCCGGGGAGGGACTGGCCAGAGGCGAGATCGTGGAGATCAACGATGACGTCATCGGCAAAAAGAGAAAGCTGATCACCGGCTGCGGAAGCCTGCACTGCATCGCTCTCTTCGATCCCTATACGGGAGCGCTCCTGGAGACCTATCTGAGCAAGGGCTCCACCGGCGGCTGCAATAACTTCATGATCGGCCTCTCCCGGATGATCTCCATCAGCGCCAGAGGCGGCATTGACATTGATACCATCATCGACCAGCTGAATTCCACCGGCTCCTGCCCCTCCTACTCCGTGCGGAGGGCCACCAGGAAAGATACCAGCCGGGGCAGCTGCTGTCCCATGGCGGTGGGCAACGCGCTCATGGATATGTACCGGGAGGTGCAGGAGGAGCTTTTCGGCGGAGAAAAGAAGAAGCATGTGCCCCCCAAGGCTCCCAAGCCCAAGGCGGTAAAAAAGATCGGCCAGACGGCCACCTGCCCGGAGTGCGGGGAACCTCTGTTTTTTGAGAGCGGGTGCAACATCTGCAAAAACTGCGGATGGAGTAAGTGCCTGTAAAGAATGGTGAGGAAATCATATGGATATATTAGAGATACTCAATTCAGTCCGGCAGCTGTCCCGTGAGATCGGCCAGATCATTCTGGCCTTCTCCCTGCTGTTCGCGGTGCTGCAGTGTTTTTTTGGATATAGGCTTCTGAAGGTGTGGATCGGCCTGGTGGGCTTTTTGCTGGGCTTTGTTCTGGGATTCCTGATCTCCGGGGCTATGGTGGAGGGAGAATCCTATCTGCCGGCTCTCATCGGTATTGCGGTGGGCGTAATTTTTGCCCTGCTGGCCTTTAAGATCTATCTGATCGGCGTCTTCCTGTACTGCGGAGCCCTGGCTGCCGGCGCGGTTCATGCTCTTCCCCTGCCTTCGGAAGAGGGGTGGAATGTACTGGGAATCGTATTCTGCGTGCTGGCCTTTCTGGTGGTGGGTTTTCTGGCCACGAAATTTGCCAGACCCTTTATTATCGCGGTCACCGCGGCCACCGGCGCGGTCCGGGTGACAGAATCCCTCCAGGGAATGTGGCCGCAGCTGGCCGGAAATCAGATTCTGGGGTGGCTGATGATTCTGGCCCTGGCGGCAGCCGGTATGATTGTACAGTTCGCTTCCACAAAAAAGAAGAGAAAATAAAAGAGAAGAAGGTTTCCGGGGAAAATGCTCCGGAAGCCTTTTCTTTTTCAGGTATCCCCGGGGAAATTGTAAAAATTTTCGCATAACATTGGACTTCTGAAAAAAATTTGCTATACTGAAGAGAGCGGCGGAGGACGCGGACAGTAAAAGGGTACGGAAGAAAGAGAGGGAAGACCGGAATGGACAACATAGATTATAAAATCCTGAAAATATTGCAGAAGAATGCCAGGGAAACCGCATCCAATATCAGCAAGGAAATCCACCTGTCGGTTTCCGCGGTCATCGAGCGGATCCGGAAACTGGAGGAGAGCAGGATCATACGGGAATACACCATTATTGTGGATGAGAAGAAAACCGGAAACGATATGATCGCTCTCATGGAGGTCAGTCTTGAGCATCCCAGGTATTTTGACCATTTCGCGGAAGCCATCAGCGATATGGACACCATCGTGTCCTGCTATTATCAGACCGGGGATTTCGATCTTCTGCTGAAAATCGCCTGCAGGTCTTCCGATGAACTGGAGCAGATCCATCGGGAGATTATGAGCCTGGAAGGCGTGTCGGACACCAGAACCCATGTGGTTCTGAAAAGCGTAAAAAATATTTATTCGGCTATACGGAAGCCGGAAAAGAAAGAAGGATAAAATATGAGCGGCTATCTCAGATGCTACGCGGAGGTTTCGCTGAAAGCCATCGGGCATAATATCGCCCAAGTGAAAAAACGGCTGCGGCCGGGGGTGAAGCTGCTGGCGGTGATCAAGGCGGACGCCTACGGTCACGGCGCTGTGCGGGTGGGAAAGTATCTGGAAGATCAGGTGGATTATTTCGCGGTGGCCACAGCGGAGGAAGCCATGGAACTCAGGGAGCAGGGAATCAGGCTCCCTGTTCTGGTGCTGGGCTATATTTCCCCGGAGCAGTACGGCGAGATTCTGGATTATGATATTACCCAGACCGTTTACAGCCTGGAGATTGCGGAAAAACTGTCGGAAGCTTCGGTGAAGGCCGGCTGCCGGACGAAGATCCATGCGGCGCTGGATACGGGGATGACCCGCATCGGCTTTCACATCACGGAAGAGGAGGCGGACCGCATCGCGGCGATCAGCCGTCTGCCGGGGCTGGAGCTGGAGGGTATGTTTACCCATTTTTCCTGCGCGGATCAGAAGGACAAGACCTACTGCGGCCTGCAGCTGGAAAAGTTTCGCAGGATGGAGGGAATGCTGAGAGAACGGGGCGTGGAAATCCCTGTCAAGCATATCTGCAACAGCGCCGGTATCATGGAATTCGACGATTACCGCTTCGACATGGTGCGTTCCGGCATAGTCACCTACGGCCTGTATCCCTCTGAGGAAGTGGACAAAAGCCGGCTGCCCCTGATCCCGGCCCTGTCCTGGAAGAGCCGCGTGATCCATGTCCAGGATGTGGAGCCGGGGCTGGGAGTCAGCTACGGGGCCACTTATACCACAGAGGGCCCCTGCACCCGCATCGCCACCGTCTCCGCGGGCTACGCCGACGGATATCCCAGGGCGCTGTCCAATAAGGGCAGAGTGCTGATCCACGGCCGGTATGCCCCGATTCTGGGACGGGTATGCATGGATCAGATGATGGTGGATGTAAGCCATATTCCGGATGTAAAGGTGGAGGACACGGTGACTCTCATCGGCCGGGAGGGAGACCGGCGCATTACCATGGAGGAAGTGGCGGATCCGGCCTGCAGGTTCAACTATGAAATGGCCTGCGGCATCAGCAAACGGGTGCCCAGAATTTATCCGGACTGAGGAAAGAAAAGAATTGCAAAGGCAGGTATTCTACCGTATACTGAACATAGAATGTTCGGACCGCGGCCCGTCCGTCAGAGCGGGCGAGACCTGAAAAAAGGAGGAGGCAAACATGAGTATTGTATTTGACAAAAATCTGGAAACCGGCAATGAGACCATTGATACCCAGCACAGAGAGCTGATCGCCCGGGTCAACAAGCTGACGGAGGACTGCGCCGTGGGCAGGGAGAAGAATGTAGCGGTTCAGACCCTGGATTTCCTTATGGATTATACAGATTTCCATTTTAAAGACGAGGAAAAGCTCCAGGAGGAGAAAAACTACCCGCTGCTGGCCGCCCACAGAGATCAGCACGGAAAATTTGTGAAGGCCGTGGAGGAGCTCCGGGAAATGCTGGAGGAAGAGGAGGGCCCCACAGAGGCCTTTGTGGAAGCTGTAAAAAAGAATATTGTGGACTGGCTGCTGAACCACATTCTTGTATGGGACAAGCAGCTGGCGCTGTATGTGAAAGAGTACTGATAAAAGCTTTGGAGGCGGCGTGTTTGCGGTTGACAGACACGCCGCCTCTGTGATAGTATAAGGGCTGTCAGACAATTTAGCATGGTAGAGTGACTACGTGATACTATGATAAAAGATCCAAGGAGGAAAGAAAGATGAAAAAGAAAGTAATCAGCTGTCTGCTGGCCGCTGTCATGGCGGCGTCCATGGCGGCCTGCGGAGGCCAGGAGAGCGCGGAACAGGGAGAGAACAATTCCGGAACCAGCGGGACCTCTGCCCAGGGAAGCAGTTCCGAAACTGCCGGGGACAGCACAGAGGCAGAAACCCCGGCGGCGGATACCCTGATCGTAGGATTTGACTCCGCCTTCCCGCCCATGGGCTTTGTAGGGGACGATGGAGAGTATACGGGCTTTGACCTGGACCTGGCGGCGGCAGTGGCGGACCGTCTGGACATGGGAATCGAATACAAGCCCATTGACTGGAACAGCAAGGATATGGAACTGGACAGCGGAACCATCAACTGCATCTGGAACGGCTTCACCATGACCGGCCGGGAGGATGACTACGAGTGGTCCGATCCCTATATGAAGAACGAGCAGATCTTTGTGGTGAGAGGAGATTCCGAGTATACTTCCGCCGCGGACCTGGAAGGCAAGGTAATCAATGTACAGATGGATTCCTCCGCGCAGCACGCGCTGGATGAAAATCAGGAGCTGGCGTCTACCTTCGCTGAGATCCGTCCGGTAGCGGATTATCTCACCTGCCTCATGGAGCTGGAATCCGGCGCTGTGGAGGCTGTGGCTATGGACGAAGTTTTTGCCAGCTACTATATCACCCAGAACGATAAAGATTTCAGGATCCTGGATGATGTCATCGCCGAGGAGGAGTACGGCGTTGGATTTAAAAAGGGAAACACACAGCTTCGGGATCAGGTAAACGACACGCTGAAGGAGATGGCGAAGGACGGAACCCTGGCGGAGATTTCCGAGAAGTGGTTCGGCGAGGATCTGACCATCATCGAGGCATAACTGAATACACAGATCCGCTCAGAAAACAGGAAGAAAGGGGTTGCCGCGGTACAGGTTATGCCGCGGCAGCCTTTCGCTGTTTCGGCGCGGCTTCTGTCTGTGAAAAGGAGAAGAGATGCAGAATTTTGAATTACTGATGACAAGACTGGGCGAAGGCATGGTGACTACCATCTGGATCTTCGCGGTCACCCTGCTGCTGGCTCTGCCCTTCGGTATGATTGTGGCTTTCGGGCGTATGTCGAAAAACGTAATCATCCGCAACATCGTGAGGGTCTACATTTCTATTATGAGGGGAACTCCTCTGATGCTCCAGCTGCTGGTGGTTTATTTTGGCCCCTATTTTATTTTCGGCATGCGGCTGACGCCGAATTCCCAGAATCTGGCGGTAATCATAGGATTTACATTAAACTACGCGGCGTACTTCGCGGAGATCTACCGCAGCGGCATTGAATCCATGCCGGCCGGCCAGTATGAGGCGGCGGCGGTGCTGGGCTACTCAAAGTCCCAGACCTTTTTCCATATCATCCTGCCCCAGGTGATCAAGCGGATCCTTCCCTCCATCACCAACGAAGTAATCACTCTGGTAAAGGACACTACCCTGGCCTTCTCCATCGGAGTTATGGAACTGTTTACCCGCTCCAAAGAGCTGGCGGCGGCCTGGTCCAACGTGATCCCCTATGTGGGAGCGGGTATCTTCTACTATATTTTCAACTTTGTGGTAGCCTGGATCATGGAGCTTTTTGAGAAAAAGCTCAGCTACTATAAATAGGAGGAGAGGACAATGGCAGAAAAATATCTGGAGATCAATCATATCAAGAAAGCCTTTGGAGATCTGGAAGTGCTGAAGGACATTTCCATGAGCGTGGAGGCGGGAAAGGTAACGGCCATCATCGGTCCTTCCGGTTCCGGAAAATCCACCCTGCTCCGCTGCGCCACCATGCTTGAGACCATGGACGACGGAGAACTGATCTATCTGGGGGAGCACGCAGTGAGAAGCCAGAACGGCCGGGCAGTCTATGCCAGGCAGGAGCAGCTGAAGAAGATCAAGCAATATTACGGACTGGTATTTCAGAATTTTAATCTCTTCCCCCATTACAGTGTGCTGAAAAACATCATGGACGCTCCTGTCCGGGTACAGAGAAGGAACAGGGAGGAAGTGAAAAAACAGGCCCTGGAGCTGCTGGACAAAATGGGACTTTCCGACAAGGCGCAGGCTTATCCCTGTCAGCTTTCCGGAGGGCAGCAGCAGCGGGTATCCATCGCCAGAGCGCTGGCCATGAATCCCAGGATTCTCTTTTTCGACGAGCCCACCTCCGCTCTGGATCCGGAGCTTACGGGAGAGATCCTGAAGGTCATCCGGGAACTGGCGGCGGAGCATATGACCATGGTCATTGTGACCCATGAGATGCAGTTTGCCAGAGATGTGGCGGACTATATTATTTTCATGGAGGGCGGCGTCATCGCGGAGGAGGGAACGCCGGAGCAGGTGTTTGCCTCTCAGAACGCCAGAATGCAGGGATTTCTGGGACGATTCCGCCAGGGCGCCGACTGAGGGCGCCGGGGAGAAGCGGAAACAGCATACAGCAGAAGTTTGGGTTGCTTTTGCCGGACTTCTGCTTTATAATTTACTCGTGTTACCGGGCCTTTCCGGGCCTTGACGGATGGAAAAGGAGGAACATAGATGAGTACAACGGACAGATATACAAGTCCTCTTTCTCAGAGGTATGCCAGCCGGGAGATGCAGTATATTTTTTCCCAGGATATGAAATTTACCACCTGGAGAAAGCTGTGGATCGCTCTGGCGGAGACGGAGATGGAACTGGGACTGCCCATTACCCAGGAGCAGATCGATGAGATGAAAAACCATGTCTCCGATATCAACTACGATGTGGCGCAGGCGCGGGAGAAGGAAGTCCGCCATGATGTCATGTCCCATGTGTATGCCTATGGAGTGCAGTGTCCCAAAGCCAAGGGGATCATCCACCTGGGCGCTACATCCTGCTATGTAGGCGACAATACCGATATTATCATTATGAATGAGGCCCTGAAGCTGGTAAAGAAAAAACTGGTGAATGTCATTGCGGAGCTGGCTAAATTCGCCAAGGAGAACAAGGCGCTTCCTACGCTGGCCTTTACTCATTTCCAGCCGGCCCAGCCTACCACCCTGGGCAAGCGCGCTACCCTGTGGCTGAACGAGTTCGTCATGGATCTGGAAGATCTGGAGTATGTGCAGAGTACCCTGAAGCTTCTGGGCTCCAAGGGAACCACCGGAACTCAGGCCAGTTTTCTGGAACTCTTTGAGGGAGATCAGGAGAAGGTGGATCAGCTGGATCCCATGATCGCCAGAAAGATGGGATTCCAGGCCTGCTATCCGGTTTCCGGACAGACCTATTCCAGAAAAGTAGATACCCGCGTGGTCAATGTACTGGCGGGAATCGCGGCCAGCGCCCACAAGTTTTCCAATGATATCCGGCTGCTGCAGCATCTGAAAGAAGTGGAGGAGCCCTTTGAGAAAAGTCAGATCGGTTCTTCCGCCATGGCCTATAAGAGAAATCCCATGCGCAGCGAACGGATTGCCTCTCTGTCCCGGTATGTCATGATCGACGCGCTGAATCCGGCCATTACCTCGGCCACCCAGTGGTTTGAGAGAACTCTGGATGATTCCGCCAACAAGCGGCTTTCCGTCCCCGAGGGCTTTCTGGCGGTAGACGGCATTCTGGATCTGATGCTGAATGTGGTGGACGGACTGGTGGTATATCCCAAAGTGATAGAAAAGCATCTTATGGCGGAACTGCCCTTTATGGCTACGGAAAATATTATGATGGACGCGGTGAAGGCCGGCGGGGACCGTCAGGAGCTTCATGAGCGCATCCGGGAACTTTCCATGGAAGCAGGCCGCACCGTAAAGGTGGAGGGCAGGGACAACGACCTGTTGGAACGCATCGCCGGGGATCCGGCCTTTAAGCTTTCTCTGGAAGATCTGAAAAAATCCATGGATCCCGCCAGATATACAGGCTGCGCCCAGGCCCAGGTGGAAAAATACCTTAAAAATATCATCCGGCCGATCCTGGATTCCAACCGGGAGCTGCTGGGCGTCAGCGCTGAGATCAACGTGTGATTCCGGGGATGTCCGAGGGTGACTGTGCCTGCCTCCGGGCGGCACAGGTGTTTAGTAAAAATTTAGGAGGAAATGCAAGATGATAAAGGCAGTAGTGGGAGCAAACTGGGGAGACGAAGGCAAGGGGAAGATCACAGATATGCTGGCCCGGAAGGCAGATATTATCGTGCGCTTTCAGGGAGGGGCCAACGCGGGCCATACGATTGTAAATAATTACGGCAAATTCGCGCTGCATACCCTGCCCTCCGGTGTGTTCTACAATCACACCACCAGCGTCATCGGCAATGGCGTAGCGCTGAATATTCCGGTTTTAAAGAAAGAAGTGGATGACATTACGTCCAAAGGGGTTCCCATGCCGAAGATCCTGATCTCTGACCGGGCGCAGATGGTAATGCCTTATCATATTCTGTTTGATCAGTATGAGGAAGAGCGTCTGGCAGGCCGGTCTTTCGGCTCTACCAAGTCGGGAATCGCTCCTTTCTATTCTGATAAATATGCCAAGATCGGTTTTCAGGTCAATGAGCTGTTCCAAAAGGAGACTCTGAAAGAAAAACTGAAAAACGTCTGCGAAGTAAAAAATGTACTTCTGGAGCACCTGTATCACAAACCGCTCCTGGATCCCCAGGCGCTGTTTGAGGAACTGATGGAGTGGAAAGAGATGGTGGCTCCGTTCGTCTGCGATGTATCCGCGTATCTGTGGAAGGCTCTGAAAGAGGGAAAAGAGATTCTGCTGGAGGGACAGCTGGGCTCCATGAAGGATCCGGATCACGGAATTTATCCCATGGTTACTTCCTCCTCTACTCTGGCCGGCTACGGCGCGGTAGGCGCCGGGGTGCCCCCCTATGAGATCAGACAGATCATTACCGTGACAAAAGCGTATTCCAGCGCTGTGGGCGCCGGAGCCTTTGTCTCGGAAATCTTCGGGGATGAGGCGGAAGAGCTGAGACGCCGGGGCGGCGACGGCGGTGAGTACGGCGCCACCACAGGAAGACCCAGGAGAGTGGGCTGGTATGACTGCGTGGCTTCCCATTACGGATGCCGGCTGCAGGGAACCACCGATGTGGCCTTTACGGTTCTGGATGTTCTGGGATACCTGGATGAGATCCCGGTGTGCGTGGCCTATGATATCGACGGGAAGATTACCACAGACTTCCCCACCACAGGACTTCTGGAAAAAGCGAAACCGGTATATGAGAAGCTGCCGGGCTGGAAATGCGAGATCCGGGGCATCAAAAAGTACGAAGATCTGCCGGAAAACTGCCGGAAATATATCGAATTTATCGAAGAGAGGATCGGCTTCCCCATTACGATGATCTCAAACGGTCCGGGAAGAGACGATATTATTTACCGGGAGAAATAAGCTATATATCAGTAGAAATAGGAGATAGAACATGGAAAAGACAATGGACAAGATTGTGGCACTGGCCAAATCCAGAGGTTTTGTATACCCGGGATCCGAGATTTACGGGGGCCTGGCCAATACCTGGGATTACGGCCCCCTGGGCGTGGAGCTGAAAAATAACGTCAAGAAAGCCTGGTGGCAGAAGTTCGTCACCGAGGATCCCCACAATGTGGGGGTGGACTGCGCCATCCTTATGAATCCTCAGACCTGGGTGGCTTCCGGCCATCTGGGAGGCTTCTCGGATCCTCTGATGGACTGCCGGGAGTGCCATGAGAGATTCCGCGCGGACAAGCTCATCGAGGATTTCTGCGCGGAAAAAGGCATGGAGATCCCGGGAGGAACCGTGGACGGATGGACCCAGGAGCAGATGGAGAATTTTGTCCGGGAGAACGCCATCCCCTGCCCCAGCTGCGGCAAACACAATTTTACAGATATCCGTCAGTTTAACCTGATGTTCAAAACCTTCCAGGGCGTCACCGAGGACGCGAAAAATACGGTATATCTCCGCCCGGAGACCGCCCAGGGTATTTTTGTAAACTTTAAGAATGTGGCCCGGACCAGCCGCAAAAAGATTCCCTTCGGCATCGGCCAGATCGGAAAATCCTTCCGGAACGAGATTACCCCCGGAAACTTTACCTTCCGCACCAGAGAATTTGAGCAGATGGAGCTGGAATTTTTCTGTGAGCCGGGAACAGATCTGGAGTGGTTCTCCTACTGGCGCCAGTTCTGCATCGACTGGCTGAAAAGCCTGGGCATGAAGGACGAGGAGATGCGGGCCAGAGATCACTCTCCCGAGGAGCTGTGCTTCTACAGCAAGGGCACCACGGACATTGAGTTCCTCTTCCCCTTTGGCTGGGGCGAGCTCTGGGGCATTGCGGACCGGACAGACTACGACCTGACTCAGCATCAGAATGTGTCCGGACAGGATATGAGTTACTTTGACGACACAAAGAATGAAAAATATATTCCCTACGTCATCGAGCCCTCTCTGGGAGCGGACCGGGTGGTTCTGGCCTTCCTGTGCAGCGCTTACGATGAGGAAGTGCTGGACGCGGAGCGGAATGATGTGCGGACGGTGCTGCGTTTCCATCCGGCGCTGGCACCGGTGAAGATCGCCGTGCTGCCTCTGTCCAAAAAACTCAATGAGGGAGCGGAGAAGATCTTTGCGGAACTCTCTAAGAAATACAACTGCGAATATGACGACCGCGGGAATATCGGCAAGCGCTACCGCCGTCAGGATGAGATCGGTACCCCCTACTGTGTTACCTACGATTTCGACTCCGAGACAGACGGGGCCGTTACCGTCCGGGACCGGGATTCCATGGAGCAGGTGCGGATTCCCGTTGGGGAACTGGAGGCGTATTTCGCGGATAAGTTTACTTTTTAAGAGTTCCTGAAAAACCCGGAATACCGCGGCTGTAACCCCAGGCGCTTCTCCTGCATAGGATACTGCAGGAGGAAGCGAGAGTGGAGCAGATTTTGCAGTATGTAAAACCGGAGCTGCTGGTTCTGGTGATTGTTTTATATTTCCTGGGAAAGGGCATACGCAGGACAGAAAAAGTGGAGGAACGATACTTCCCTCTGGTTCTGGGGATGGCCGGTATAGGGCTCTGCGCGGTCTGGGTGGTGGGAACCTCCTGTCTGTGCAGCGTGCAGGAGGCGGCCATGGCCCTGTTTACCGCCCTGGTGCAGGGAGTGCTGGTGACCGGCCTGGCCGTGTGGGCTCTGCGCCGTCTGGAAAAAGGAAAAGAAGAAAAATAGAATAACCGGAAGAGCCGGCGAAAAAAAGTGCCGCGGGATCATCAAAAACAGATGATCCCGCGGCACTTTTCTGCGCGCCTGGCGGGCGCGGTATCGCAGAAATACTTTCATTTTATTCAATGATGGTACCGGTACGGCCCAAATATCCCTCTCTGGCCTTGTCGATGGAGGTGATCACCGCCCGTTTTCCGCCCTTCTTCAGGAAGGACACGGAAGCCTCGATCTTGGGCAGCATGGTTCCCTTTTCAAACTGCCCCTGCTCCATATACTGCTCTGCCTCCGCCACCGTCAGACGTCCCAGGGGAGTAGCCTCTCCGCTCTGATAGGACAGGGAAACATGCTCCACGCTGGTGAGGATCATGAGCTCGTCCGCGTGCAGTTCCTCCGCCAGCAGGCCGCTTAAAAGATCCTTTTCAATGACAGCGCTGGCGCCTTTCAGCACCTCACCCTGCTCCAGAACCGGAATTCCGCCGCCTCCTCCGGCAATGACGATCTGCCCCGCGTCCAGCATCAGCTGAATAGCGTCCAGCTCAATAATATCCCTGGGTTTCGGAGCAGCCACGATCCGGCGCCAGCCTCCCTCCACGGGAGTTACATAATTTCCCTTGGCTTCCTCCGCTTCCGCCTCCTCCTTGTTCAGAACCCGTCCGATGATTTTGGAGGGCTGATGAAAGGCTTCGTCGTAGGGGTCCACCGTAACCTGGGTCAGGATGGTGGACACTGTCTTGTAGATCCCTCTCCGCAGAAGCTCTGTCCGCAGGGAATTCTGAATATCGTATCCGATATAGCCCTGGCTCATGGCGGAGCAGACGGACATGGGGGCTACGGTGTAGCCGGTATGGGTCTTCTGAAACTCATTCATGGCGGTGTGGATCATCCCCACCTGGGGAGCGTTGCTGTGTGTAATCACGATGTTGGCCCCCGCTTCCACCAGATCTGCCAGAGCTCTGGCTGTGCGCTGGGTGGCCGCTTTCTGTTCCGGAAGGGTATTGCCCAAAGCCCTGTGGCCCAGGGCTACAACAATCTTTTTTTTCTGCATGGAAATATTCCTCTCGTTCCGTAATATTTGATATCTTTCATTATAAGTTCTCGGAAAAGAAAAAGCAAGCCCGGCAGACATCTTGCCGCCGGGTATAAGCAATCCTAAAAATACCGAAAAGCAGCCCGCATGCCTTTTGTCGCTTATCTCTTACAATGATGAGAAAGGAAACAAAAACAGCGGCCCCTATGGGGCCGCCGTTTTTAATGAGGGGGGAGATAGTGAGTGGTTAATCAACTATCCGAGATCTATTATAAGAAAAACATGTGTTGAAATTATGTCCACATTCTAAAAGAAGACTAAAATTCCTTAATAAATCATGAAGAAAAAGTTCCCAAAAACTTTTTTGAAGATTGTAAGTCCCGAGAAAAAATGATAAAGTAGAACCTGTCAGACGAAACTGTGAATAGCAGCGCGAAAGACAAGGGCTCTGCCGCCTGCGGCAGGGCAGAATGAGGAGAGGCGGTGAGATATGTGATATGTAAAAAATGCGGGGCAAAGCTGGAGAGGGGCGTAAGAGTCTGCCCGGCCTGCGGGACCCCGGCAGGGGGAGTCAGCCAGGGAGGCGAACGGGTCTTCAGCGCAGGGCAGGAAAGCCTCAGCTCTGCAGGGGATCAGCTGGGAGTCTATAAGCAGTACCTGCAGCAGCTGAACAAGGCGCAGAAAGAATACAGCCGGCAGATCAAGAAAATGCGGAAACGGCTGACCTGCCTTACGGCCCTTACCGCGGCGGCGGCAGCCCTGGCGGCGGCAGCTTTGATTCTTACCTTTATACCCGAAAAATACGGTCAGGAAGATTCGGCTCCGGCGATCTGCACGGAATCCGATATAGAAAAAACGGACACTACATTCCCGGGGAATTCGGAGCCTACCCCTTCTCAGACCCCTGCCGCGACAGAAGAACAGGGGGAAGCGTTGGGAACTTCCGGCAGCGGGACGGAGAATTCCGGCAGCGGGACTGACAGTTCCGGCAGGGAAACGGACAGTTCCGGCAGGGAAACAGTCAATTCCGGCAGCGGAACCCGGGAGGCAGAAAATGACGAAAGCGGCGAAAACGGCGCGGTGACAGGCAGCAGTTCGGTTACAGCCGATACAGAGTCAGCAGGAGGGGGACGGGGAAGCTATGGAGAATAATTTCTGGGACATTGCCTTCTCTGACCTGCTCATTGCGGGAGAGAAAATATCCGGGAAGGGAGAGGACGCCTATCTGAATTTCGCGTCGGAAAACGGCGGGATTTTCGGGGTGTTTGACGGCTGCGGCGGACTGGGAGCCCGGCAGTACACAGAGCTGGGGGGCTGGACCGGAGCCTACACCGCCTCCAGGGCGGTGGCCTACGGACTCTTTGACTGGTTTCAGGAGGCCTGCCTGGCGGAGAACTGGTGGGAGCAGGCGGCGGAGCAGGCGGGCCGCAGTGCCGCGGATGCCCTTGGCCGATGCAAAGGACTGGTCCGCACGAAAAGTATGCTGATGGGAGGCATGCAGAAGGAATTCCCCACAACGGCCGTGATAGGCCTTCTGTACTGGCTGTCAGAGAAACGGCAGATGGGCGCGGATTTTCTCTGGGCCGGGGATTCCAGAGGCTATGTGCTGGACCGGAGCGGCCTCTGCCAGATTACCCGGGATGACGCGGAAGGGCAGAATGCCATGTCGGAGATCTACAGCGACGGGGCCCTGACCAATGTCATGTCAGCCTCGGCGCCCTTCACGCTCCATGAAAGGCACCTGACGCTCAGCGCTCCGGCGATAGTGTTCGCGGCCACCGACGGATGCTTTGGCTATCTGGGGTCTCCCATGGAATTTGAGTACTGTCTGCTGGATACCATGATGAGGGCTCAGACTGTGGAGCAGTGGGAGAAAGCCTTGGGAGAAGTATTTGACGGAACAGCGGGGGATGACTATACCCTGAGCGGACAGCTTCTGGGATTTCGGGATTTTTCCGCCTGCCGGCAGTATTACAAAGGCCGCTATCAATATCTGCAAAGGGAATTTATGCTTCCCCTGCGGAACGGAGGCCGGGAAGAAAGATACAGACTCTGGGAGCTGTACCGTCCGGGGTATGAAAAATATATAACGGAGAGCAGGCAGCCATGAAAGAAAAAATCGGACGGTATGTCCTGGACGCGCCGCTGAAGGCGGATCATTCCGGATTCTCCAGGTGGGGATTCGGACAGTGCCAGGGACGAGGTTACTTTATAAAAGAATTTTTAAGTCCGGTTTATCCGGAGGATGAGGAAAAGATCGGGCCAGAGCGGGCTGCCAGGATGAAAGTTCTGTGCGGAACCTATGAGAGAAAACAGCAGCAGCTGTATCAGAAAATCAATCAGTGCTCTGACGGCAATCTCCTGAGAATTCACGAGTTTTTCCGCTATGGGAGCAAATATTATATTTCAACCAGAAAGATATGCGCTCTGACTATGGAGGAAGTGCTGGCCGCTCCCTGGCAGGACCGGCTGAGGCTGTGCCGCTCTCTGGCCCACAGCCTGAACTGTCTGCACCAGGCCGGTCTTGTCTGCGGGGATGTAAAGCTGGATAATATCCTGTTTCACCGGACAGGAGCCGGAACGGTGGCGGCTAAAATGACCGATTTTGACAACTGTTTTCAGGAAAGCAGCCCTCCGGAGGATTCGGAGGAGGTGGCGGCGGATCTGGTCTATATGGCGCCGGAAACCTACCTGATGATGGCGGGAAAGGAGACAGGACTGAACCGCAAGCTGGATGTGTTTGCCATGGGCCTGGTATTCCACCAGCTTCTGACGGGCAGACTTCCCGGCTTTGATACCGGTGAGTATGAGTATCCTTTCCAGTGCGTACTGTCGGGGAAATCCCTGCTGCTGGGAAAAGAGATTAAAGATGAACTGTATGTCATGCTGAGCGGCATGCTGCAGGCAGACCCGGAAAAACGGCTGGATATGGCGGAAGCGTTCCGGCTGCTGGGAGGAAAGGCGGCAGCGCCCGTACCCGGGAGCGCGCCGGTAAAGAAGGATGCAGTCGGATTTATGCCAGCCGGGGATCTGTAAAGAAAAATACAAAGGAGGCACAGAACAATGGGAGCCAATGATTATCAGATGAATTACAATGTGGATATGGTATTCTGCATCGACACCACGGGAAGTATGTATCCGGTGCTGAACATGGTGAAGCAGAACGCCCTGAATTTTTATAACGATGTGACCAAGGTTATGACGGAAAAAGCCAAGAAGATCCATCAGCTGCGGGTTCGTGTCGTGGCTTACCGGGATTATCTGGCGGATGGGAATACCGCCATGCGGGTGACGGACTTTTTCAATCTCCCGGAACAGAGCGCGGAGTTTGAACAGTGCGTCAGAAGCCTGGAAGCAGACGGAGGCGGCGATGAGCCGGAAGACGGGCTGGAAGCTCTGGCCTACGCTATGAAGTCCAGATGGGACAGCTCCGGCATGAAAAACCGCCATGTCATCGTGGTGTGGACGGACGCCTCCACGCACCCGCTGGGCTATGGTTCTCAGGCGCCCAATTATCCGCAGAATATGGCAAAAAATTTCGCGGAGCTTACGGACTGGTGGGGAGACCGCCAGATGCCGGGAGTTATGAACCAGTCCGCCAAACGTCTGGTGCTTTTTACCCCTGACATGCCGGGGTGGAATGAGATTACCAAGCTCTGGGACAATGTGATCTGCTATCCCTCCAAAGCCGGACAGGGACTGCAGGAAATGGAATATCAGGTAATTCTCAATGTAATCGCCAACACTATCTGACGGGCAGAAGCGGGAAGCGGATATGGGAGTATTGTTTCTGATTGTAGTGCTGGCGCTGATCACCATTATCATCTGCGTGATGGCAGGCGTTATTTCTAACAGAAAAAAAGGCGGATCAGAGGAAATGGGCGGGGAGCCCGCCGGCGAAAAGGCCGAGAAAAAACCGGAGAAGACGGGAGAAAAAAGGAGACGGGCGCCGGAGGCGCCGGATCCGCGGTTGCATGTGATTTATATGGAAGAGGAAAGCTTCACGAAAAAAAACGGGCCGGACAAAGCAGGTTTTCACCTTGCGGGAGATCTGGCGGAGGAATTTTCCCGCCCGGAGAGGAAGCCGAAATGGGTCTGTCCGGTCTGCGAAGCGGAAAATTCTGTAAAATCTTTCCGGTGCGAAGTCTGCGGGGCAGGAAAACCCTGAACTGAATATTGCGGTAAAAAAAGAGCACAGTAAAATGGTTCGCGTATGCCGTCCATTTTCTCAGTGCTCTTTTTAAAATGAGGGGGGAGATAGTGAGTGGTTAATCAACTATCCGAGATCTATTATAGGAAAAATATGTGTTCAAACTATGTCCATATTCTGAAAGAAACTTAAAATTCCTTAAGAAAAAAGAAAGGAAATATGAACGCGGGAGGACTTTCCCAAGTGCGCATTGAAAACTGCCCGGCGGTATGGTATGCTTATACTTGCACGGTATCCAGTATGGAGGAGAGTCTATGCTGTTGTCATCACTGCTTGAAGATTTACAGTATACGTGCCTGAATGGAAGTACGGATGCAGAGATTAAGGGGGTGGCCTATGATTCCAGAGACGTGGAACCGGGCTCTCTTTTTGTTTGCATCCGGGGAACCGTAAAAGACGGAAATACCTTTGCGGGGGAGGCCCTGAAACGGGGAGCCGCCGCGCTGGTATCGGAAGAATTCCTGCCTGTGCCGGAAGAGATACCCCTGATCCGGGTGGAAAATGCCCGGAAAGCTCTGGCCCGCATTTCCGCCGCCTGGTTTGGCTATCCGGCCAGGAAGCTGATCTTGGTGGGCGTGACGGGAACCAAGGGAAAAACTACCACCGCCTGGATGGTGCGGGCGATCCTGGAGCAGGGAGGGTACAAAACCGGATTGCTGGGAACTGTTTCCTGCATTACGGGGAAAAGAGAGTTTCATTCTGAAAATACCACGCCGGAGTCCTGGATGATCCATCAGTGTTTTGCGGAGATGGCGGAAGCCGGCATGCGGTGCGCGGTGATGGAGGTATCCTCCCAGGCGCTGAAACAGTACCGGGTGGAGGGGATTTCCTTTGACTATGGAATTTTTACGAATATAGAAGCGGATCACATCGGTCCGGGGGAACACCGGGATTTTCAGGAATATCTGGAATGTAAAAAGAAACTGCTGGCCCAGTGCCGGGTGGGAATTGTCAATCGAGACGACCCGCATTTTCAGGAAATCACAGAGGGGAGAAACTGTGTCCTGGAAACCTTCGGCTTTTCGGAAAAAGCGGATCTGCGGGCCGAACATCTGAAACTGATTTCAGCCCCGGGCCGTCTGGGCATTTCTTTTCAGACCCGGGGGCTGCTGGAACTGACGGCGGAACTGGAGATGCCGGGACGGTTTTCCGTGTACAACGCCTTGGGGGCTATGGCGGCGGCCAGGCATCTGGGAGTGACTAAATCGGCTATGCGCCAGGCGCTGAAGAAGGTCAGAGTCCGGGGAAGAGCGGAGCTTTTAACGCTTCCCTCAGGAGCCGCGCTGGTGATTGATTATGCCCACAACGCCATGAGCCTGAAAAATATCCTGACCGCTCTGCGGGAGTACCGGCCGAAGCGGCTGATCTGTCTCTTCGGCTGCGGCGGAAACCGGGATCGGAACAGGAGATTTGAAATGGGAGAAGTATCGGGGAACTGCGCGGATCTGACAGTGATCACCTCGGATAATCCCCGGGATGAGGAGCCGCAGGCGATCATCGAGGATATCAAGGGGGGAATCCGGAAAACCCGGGGAGCCTGCGTGGAAATCGCCTCCCGCAGGGAGGCCGTTGCCTGGGCCGTTCATCAGGGAGAACCCGGAGATATTATTGTTCTGGCCGGAAAAGGCCACGAGGACTATCAGATTATCCGGGGGAAAAAATATCCCATGGATGAGAGAATTATGATAAGAGAAATACTGGAGGAGGACAGAATGAGGGCGCCGGAGCAGTAAAAGGGGAACCGGAGGCCATATAGAATAGAAAGAGGAGAGTATGAACGAAAGATACGCGGATGTAGTGGTGGATATTTCCCACGAAAAGCTGGATCGCAGTTTCCAGTACCGGATTCCTCCGGAACTGGCGGGAAAGATCCGGGCCGGAAGCCGGGTGTGGATTCCTTTTGGAAACGGAAACCGGCTGATTGAAGGGTATGTAATCGGACTGGGGGACGCGCCGAAATTTGAGCCCGGGAGGCTGAAGTCCGTGGCCGGTCTGGTAGAAGGGGGAACCAATGTGGAGGCGCGGCTCATTGCTCTGGCAGCCTGGATGCGGGAGACCTACGGTTCTACCATGATCCAGGCGCTGAAAACGGTTCTTCCCGTAAAAGAAAAAAAACAGCCGCGGGCAGAGCGCCGAATTCTTCTGCAGGCGGATCCGCGGCAGGCAGAAGCCTGGCTGGCCCTGTTTCAGAAAAAGCACAATACCGCCAGGGAGCGGCTGCTGCGAAGACTGATGGAAACGCCGGAACTGGATTACCGGGAAGCGGCCGGCACCTTAAAGGTTACAGCGGCAGTGATCCGTTCCATGGAGGAGCAGGGGATCCTCCGGGTGGAGCAGAAGACCGGAGGAGAAACCGCCGGCGCGGAGGGCTCCCGGGAGGATCCGCGGCAGGCAGAGATCCTGACGGCAGGGCAGCAGGAAGTCCTGGGGGATATCCTTCAGGAATGGGAGGGAAGAGGCAGGCCCTGCCTGATCCATGGAGTCACCGGCAGCGGAAAAACACTGGTCTATATGGAACTGATCCGTAAGGTGCTGGAAAAAGAGGGGCAGGCCATCGTCCTGATTCCCGAGATTGCCCTGACCTGGCAGACGGTGAACCGTTTTTACCGCCGGTTTGGAAATCAGGTGGCGGTTCTCCATTCCCGGCTGACGCCAGCCCAGAGGTTCGCTCAGACGGAGCGGGTCCGCACCGGAAAAGCCAGTATTATGGTGGGACCAAGATCTGCGCTGTTTACGCCCTTTTCCAGGCTGAAGCTGATTGTGGTGGATGAGGAACATGAAGGTTCCTACCAGAGCGAGGGGACGCCCCGCTACCATGCCAGGGAGACAGCTTTGGAGAGGGCGAAGCTGGAGGGGGCCCATGTGGTTCTGGGATCCGCCACCCCTTCGGTGGAGGCGCGGTATGCCTGTGAAAAAGGGGACTGGGCCCTGTTTACCCTGAAAGAGCGCTACGGCGGCGCGGTTCTGCCTGAGGTCAGAGTCGCGGATATGCGCAGAGAGCTGCGGGAGGGAAACCGTTCCGTGTTCAGCAGAGACCTCCAGCGGGAACTGGCCCTCTGCCTGAACCGGGGAGAGCAGGCTATGCTGTTTTTGAACCGCCGGGGCTATGCGGGATTTGTAGCCTGCCGCTCCTGCGGCCATGTGATCAAGTGCCCTCACTGTGACGTGTCCCTGACGTACCACAGCAGCGGGCAGCTGGTCTGCCATTACTGCGGGTATGTGACAGAGCAGGCCGACCGCTGTCCGGTCTGCGGATCCTCCTATATCGGAGGATTCCGGGCGGGAACCCAGCAGGTGGAACAGACGGTGAAAAAAATGTTTCCCAAAGCCAGAACCCTGCGGATGGACGCGGATACCACCAGGGGCAAAGACGGATATGAGAAGATCCTGAGGGCTTTCAGCCGGGGAGAGGCGGATGTGCTGATCGGCACGCAGATGATTGTAAAGGGCCATGACTTTCCGGGAGTTACGCTGGTGGGAGCGGTGATGGCGGATGTATCCCTGTTCGCGGGGGACTACCGGGCGCCGGAGAGAACCTACCAGATCCTGGTGCAGGCGGCGGGCCGGGCGGGCCGGGGCAGCCGCCCGGGGACAGCGGTGATTCAGACTTACCAGCCGGAGCATTACAGTATCCGGGCGGCGGCGGAGCAGGATTACGAAAGCTTTTACCAGGAAGAGATTCGGTTCCGGCAGCTGATGGGATATCCTCCGGCCTGCGGGCTTCTGGCGGTGCACGGATCCTGCGGACAGGAAGAGCTCCTGGGAGAAGCCATGGAGTATATCCGGAAGTATCTGATCCGCGTTCGCCGGGACAGAAGGGTGCAGCTGATCGGACCGGCCCCGGAGAGCATATCTAAAATTCAGGATCTGTACCGGCAGGTGCTGTACGTAAAAGGGCCTGATAAAAAAGCGTTGATCCGCATCCGGGAAAAGCTGGAAAAATATATTGAGATCAACAGCGGCTTTAAAAATGTGTATATACAATATGATTTTAATGCATAAATAAAGGAGAGAGAAAAAGATGGCAATACGGAACATTCGAATGATGGGGGACAAGGTACTGGAAAAGACCTGCAGGCCGGTGGAGACCGTAACGCCCCGGATCCGCCAGCTGGTGGGCGATATGCTGGAAACCATGTATGACGCCTGCGGCGTGGGCCTGGCGGCTCCCCAGGTGGGAATCCTGAAACGGATCGTGGTCATTGACACGGACGGAGAACATCCCCATATCCTGATTAACCCGGAGATTCTGGAAACCTCCGGATCCCAGACCGGGGATGAGGGGTGTTTAAGCCTTCCGGGAAAAACCGGAACAGTGACCCGGCCCAATTATGTGAAGGTGCGGGCCATGGATCTGGATATGCAGCCCTTCGAGCTGGAAGCCACGGAACTGCTGGCCCGGGCCGTCTGCCACGAATGCGACCATCTGGACGGGATTATGTACACGCAGCATGTGGAAGGCCCTCTCAGAGACGTTGCCTATCAGGAGGAAGAGGAGGAAGAATGAGAGTCATATTTATGGGAACGCCGGATTTTTCCGTGGGAGCGCTGAAGGCTCTGGCGGAAAACGGATATGAAATCGCCGGGGTGGTGACCCAGCCGGATAAGCCCCGGGGAAGAGGAAAAGCATCCGCCATGACTCCGGTAAAGGAGGCGGCGCTGGAACTGGGGCTTACGGTATATCAGCCGTCCAGAGTCCGGGAGCAGTCTTTTATGGATACAGTCCGGGCCCTGAACCCGGATGTGATTGTGGTATCCGCTTTCGGACAGATCATACCGAAAGCCCTGCTGGAGCTGCCCCGGTATGGCTGCGTCAACATCCATGCCTCCCTGCTGCCGAAATACCGGGGAGCTGCCCCGATCCAGTGGGCGGTCATGGACGGAGAGCCGGTCTCCGGAGTGACTATTATGCAGATGGATGAGGGCCTGGATACGGGGGATATGCTGGCCAAGACAGAGGTGCCCCTGGAACCGGATGAGACCGGAGGAAGCCTTTTTGACAAGCTGAGCCGGGCCGGGGCAGAATTGCTGATCCGGACGCTGCCTGCTCTGGAGCAGGGAACCCTGACCCCGGAAAAGCAGCCTTTGGAGAGCCCCACCGCCTACGCCCGGATGATTCGCAAGGAGGACGGACGCATTGACTGGAATCTGGAGGCGGAAGCCATTGAACGGCGGATCCGGGGACTGAATCCCTGGCCCAGCGCCTATACAGAGCTCACGGGAAAAATCCTGAAGATCTGGAGGGCGGAAGTCCTGCCCAAAGAGAGCGGGCAAACGCCAGGCACGGTGACGGAAGCCGGAAAAGGCGGATTCTGCGTGCAGACCGGCAAAGGAGTTCTGCGGCTTTTGGAAGTGCAGCTGGAAGGCAAGAAGCGGATGGATGCCCAGGCCTTCCTGAGAGGGTTCCACGCTGCCCCGGGCATGAAGCTGGAGGAGGAATAATCCGCGGCCCGGAGGCATAAGAGGAAACAGGAGAACGTAAAGGAGGAAGAAATATGCCGTTTTATTTTTGGGGGATTGACGGAACCTATATTCTGGTGATTATCGCCCTGCTGATCTCCCTGCTGGTTCAGTTTAATATGAACCGGACATTTCAGAAATACAGCCGGATCCGCGGCGCCAGCGGCCTGACAGGGGCTCAGACCGCGGAACAGATTCTGCGGAACGCGGGCATCTATCACGTCCGGGTGGAGCATATCCGGGGAAACCTGAACGATCACTACGATCCCAGAAGCAAGGTGCTGAAGCTCTCGGATCCGATTTACAACAGCACGTCTCTTGCGGCGGTGGGAGTGGCTGCCCACGAGTGCGGCCACGCGATCCAGGACGCTATCGGCTACGCGCCCCTTAAGATCCGCAGCGCTCTGGTGCCCGCCGCCAATTTCGGTTCCCAGCTTTCCTGGCCGCTTTTTATTTTCGGCCTGATCTTTTCCATGAGGCCTCTGCTGCTGGCGGGGATCATACTGTTCTGCGCGGCGCTGCTGTTTCAGATCGTGACGCTGCCCGTAGAGTTTAACGCCTCCGGAAGAGCCCTGAGAATGCTGGAGAGCACGGGGATCATGGGATATCAGGAGACGGCCGGAGCCAGAAAAGTACTGGGGGCGGCTGCCCTGACCTATGTGGCGGCGGTGGCGGCTTCCCTGCTGCAGCTTCTGCGGCTGATCCTTCTGGCAAGGAGGAGCGATGACTGAGAGGGTAAACATCCGGGAACTGGCCCTGGAGACTTTGCTGGCGGTGGGCCGGGACGGGGAAAAAAGCCATCAGGTGATCCGGAATGTTCTGGAAAAGTATCAGTATCTGCCCAGACAGGAGAGAGCCTTTTTTACCAGGCTCTGTGAAGGAACCCTGGAATACCGGATCCGGCTGGATTATATTCTGGACGCTTTTTCCAGGACTCCGGCGGCCGGGATGAAGCCGGTGATCCGGGAGATTTTGCGGATGGGGGTATATCAGCTGCGGTATATGGACGCGGTTCCGGATTCCGCGGCGGTAAACGAGGCGGTAAAGCTGGCTGCCAGGAAAGGCTTCCGGAATCTGAAAGGATTTGTCAACGGAGTGCTGCGCAGCGTCGCCCGCAATCCCGGGCTCCCAGCCGACCCGGGAGAGGAACAGCTGGTTCGCCGCCTTTCTGTCCGGTATTCCATGCCGGAATTTCTCACAGAAAAATGGCTGGAGGAACTGGGACGGGACACCGCGGAAAAGATGATGGCCGCGTTTTTAAAGGAAGCCCCTCTTACGGCGCGGCTCCGGGGAACAGCGGAACAGCGGAAAAAAACATTGGAAGAGCTGGCGGGACAGGGAGTTTCGGCAGTCCCGGCGCCCTACGCAAGGAATGCCTTTTATCTGGAAGGGTATGATTATCTGGGAAAACTGAAGGCCTTTCGGCAGGGGCGGCTGGTGGTGCAGGATGTAAGCTCCATGCTGGCGGCGGAGGCGGCCGCTCCGGCGCCGGGAAACTTCGTCCTGGATGTCTGCGCCGCTCCCGGTGGGAAAAGCATGTATCTGGCCGACCTGGTGGGAAAAACAGGCCGGGTTCTGGCCCGGGACCTGACAGAAGATAAAGTGCGGCGGATCCGGGAAAATGCCGTCCGCTGCGGAATGGACAATCTGACCGCGGAAGTGCGGGACGCCTGCGTATCTGATCCGGAGCTGGAAAAAAAAGCGGATACCGTGCTGGCAGACGTCCCCTGCTCCGGATACGGGGTCATCGGCAGAAAACCGGATATTAAGTACCAGGCCTCCCGGGAAAAGGAAGCCTCTCTGACTGAACTGCAGCGCCGGATTCTGGACCGGGCCTCCGCCTGTGTAAAACCCGGCGGGGTACTGATTTACAGTACCTGCACGGTAAGTCAGAAGGAAAATCAGGAAAATGTCCGCTGGTTTCTGGAGAAGCACCCCTTTGTGCCGGAGAGTCTGGATCCGTATCTTTGCCCGGAACTGCGGGGAGAGGATTCCGCCCGGGGATGGATCCAGCTTCTTCCGGGGATACATAGCTGCGATGGATTTTTTATCGCCCGCTTCAGAAGAGAAAAGTAAAAGAACAGACGGAGACAGAGCATGAGGGAAAACAGGATGGAACAGCCGGATATCCGGTCCATGTATCCGGAAGAACTGAAAGAACGGATGGTACAGCTGGGGGAGAAGCCCTTCCGGGGCGCCCAGCTCTTTAGCTGGCTGCATCAGAAGCTGGCGGACAGCTATGATCAGATGTCAGATCTCCCGGCCGGCCTCAGACAGAAGCTGGAGGAACAATATCCCCTGCGGCTTCCGGAGGCGGTGGACGCGCAGATCTCAAAACTGGACGGAACCAGGAAATATCTGTTTCGGCTCTATGACGGAAATGTTATCGAGAGTGTCTGGATGCGGTATCATCACGGAAATTCCGTGTGTGTCTCATCCCAGGCAGGCTGCCGGATGGGTTGCAGGTTCTGCGCCTCCACCCTGGACGGCCTCAGCCGCTCTCTGCAGGCGTCGGAGATGCTGGGTCAGGTCTATCAGATCCAGAAGCTTACCGGGGAAAGAGTTTCCAATATTGTAGTCATGGGCAGCGGGGAGCCTCTGGATAACTACGAAAATCTCATCCGCTTTTTAAAACTGGTCAGCGCGCCGGAGGGGCTGAATATCAGCCAGCGCAGCCTGACAGTTTCTACCTGCGGTCTGGTGCCGGAAATGTACCGGCTGGCGGAGGAAGGACTTCAGATCACCCTGGCTCTTTCCCTCCACGCCTCCAGTGATGAAAAAAGAAAAAAACTGATGCCCATTGCCAACCGCTACAGTCTGGAGCAGGTGCTGGGAGCCTGCCGGAATTATTTCGACAAAACAGGACGGCGGATTACCTTTGAGTACGCCCTGGCTGCCGGGGAGAACGACGGGGAGGAGGACGCCGGGGAACTGGGGGATCTGCTGGCGGGATTTCCCTGTCATGTGAACCTGATTCCCATTAATCCCGTAAAAGAGAGAAAATTCAGGCGGTCAGGGAAAAAAATGGTGGTGAATTTTCAAAATAAACTTGAAAAACGTGGAATAAATGTTACTATTAGAAGAGAAATGGGCGGCGATATAGACGGCGCCTGTGGTCAGTTAAGAAAAAGATTTATGGATAACCAGGAGAAAAATCTATGAAGGTATTTTCTGCAACCGACATCGGACAGAAACGACAGATGAATCAGGACTATATATATACTTCCGTGGAGCCGGTGGGAAACTTGCCGAATCTTTTTGTGGTGGCCGACGGCATGGGCGGACATAACGCCGGGGACTTCGCCTCCCGCTGCAGTGTTTCTGTGCTGGTGGATACTGTTAAAAAGGATAAAAATTTTAATCCCGTTAAGATCATCCGCAGCGGCATTGAGGAGGCGAACCGGGAAATTCTGGCTCAGTCCCGGCAGAATGAAACCATGGCGGGAATGGGTACTACCATGGTGGCGGCCACGGTGGTGGGAGGATACGCCTATGTAGCCAATGTGGGAGACAGCAGGCTGTATCTGGCCCGGGAGGTTCTGCGGCAGATTACCCAGGATCATTCTCTGGTAGCGGAAATGGTCCGTCTGGGCGAACTCAGCCCGGAAGAGGCCAGGAATCATCCGGATAAAAATATCATCACCCGCGCGGTAGGCACGGCGGAGGACGTAAAAATAGATTTTTTTGATATAAAGCTGGAACCCGGAGACCAGCTGCTGATGTGTTCAGACGGTCTCAGCAATATGGTTTCGGACAGAGATATCCTGGAGATACTCCGCACGGGTCCAGGGGAGAACAAGGCCCAGGAGCTGGTAGACCAGGCAAATGCAAATGGCGGCAAGGATAATATTGCGGTTATTGTCATTGAACCATTTACGAACGAGGTGAAGGAATGTTAAAAGAGGGAATTGTTTTAGGGGAACGGTATCAGATTATATCCAGAGTCGGATCCGGCGGCATGGCGGATGTCTATAAGGCCAAAGACCAGAAGCTGGACCGTCTGGTGGCGGTGAAAGTGCTGAAACCGGAATTTCGCGAGGATACCAATTTTGTGGCGAAATTCGGAAAAGAGGCCCAGGCGGCGGCCGGCCTGTCCCATCCCAATGTGGTCAATGTGTTTGACGTGGGGGAGGACAGAGGGCTTTACTACATTGTCATGGAACTGGTGGAGGGCATTACTCTCAAGGCCTATATTACAAGGAAAGGCAAACTCAGTGTCAAGGAGGCCACCAGTATCGCGATTCAGGTATCCCTGGGATTGGAGGCTGCCCATAACAGGGGCATTGTCCACCGGGATGTAAAGCCGCAGAATATTATTATCTCTACAGACGGCAAGGTAAAACTTTCGGACTTCGGCATTGCCAAAGCGACCAATTCCAATACCATCACGGCAAATGTCATGGGATCCGTGCATTACAGTTCCCCGGAACAGGTGCGGGGAGGAGCCTCAGACGCCCGGAGCGATATTTATTCTCTGGGAATTACCATGTATGAGATGGTGACGGGCAGGGTTCCCTATGACGGCGATACCACAGTGGCGGTGGCCATCAAGCATCTTCAGGAGGAGATGGTTCCGCCGTCCAGATATACCCCGGATATTCCCTATTCTATGGAACAGATCATTCTGAAATGTACCCAGAAAAATCCGGACCGCAGATATCAGAATATGGCCCAGCTCATTGAGGATCTGAAGCGGTCGCTTCTGGATCCCCAGGGGAATTTTGTGAATCTGTCCCCCTTAAGCGCTCACGCTCAGACTGTTCAGGTGACCGACAGTGACCGGAAGCAGCTGAATCAGACGGCGCAGCGCCAGCGCTATCAGGAGGAGGATGAGGAGGATGAGGATTACCGGCAAGGCAGCGGGGATGAGGAGGACGAGGACGACGACGCGGTCAGCTCCAAGCTGGAGAAGGCCATCACCATCGGAGGATTTCTCATTGGCGCGGTGATTGTGGTGATTCTGATTATTGTCATCGGCAACATGACCGGGCTGTTCAACAGGAACCGTACCCATGACAGTTCTTCGAATTCCGCGGTTACCAGCAGTTCTTCCTCCCAGCAGGTGGAGGTCCCCGACTTCCTGGGCTCCACTCTGGAGGAGGCGCAGGAAGAAGCAGAGCGCTACAATCTGACGGTAGAGCAGGCCGGAACCGAGGCCAGCGATGAGTATGAGGCGGGCCAGATTCTTTCCCAGGATCCCAAAGAGGGAACCTCTGTGGAGGAAGGTTCGGTGGTTCGGGTGACCGTCAGCAGCGGTCCGGAAACCGTCTACGCCAATGTGCCCGCAGGCATTGTGGGAGCTTCCCAGAGCGAGGCGGAGCAGGCTATCCGGGCGGCGGGGCTGGTTCCCCAGGCGCAGAACGCCAGCAGTGACAGCGTGAAAATCGGCTATGTGATTTCTGTGGATCCCGGCGAGGGCGCCCAGGTAGAGGAAGGTTCCTCCGTTACGATTGTGGTCAGCACCGGACCGGAGGAAACGCCGGAGCCGGAAGTAACAGTCAAAATTCCGGATCTCATCGGATGGAGCCAGGAGGAGGCCATCTGGGCTTTGGAAGACCAGGGACTTAATTACACGGTTGTGGAGGGATATGATGCCACTCTGCATATCGGAGATGTCATTGATATGGATCCGGGCGTGGGCGAGGAAGTGCCGGAGGGCACAACAGTTACCCTGACCATTAATACAGAGGAGGCTTCCGGAGAATGGGTATGCCAGAGCAACCTGGTTCCGCCCTCGGGAGTGGATCCGGACGCCATCGGCTATGTAACCCTGACTCTTTCCCAGGCGGGATATGAGGATAAGGTAGTCTATGAGGGCCCCAATCCCTGGGCAGGGGGAGAAGATTACAGCGGTGAAAATATAACCGGCCAGCCGGGAGTGACAGCGGGCGTGATTACAGCGGAACTGGAGGATGGAACTGTATATACCTACGAGGTGGCATTCGCTCCCGAATAAGGAAGTTTTATGACAGGCAAGATTGTAAAAGGGATTGCCGGATTCTACTACGTTTACGTGGCAGGATCCGGCATCTATGAATGTAAGGCAAAAGGAATATTCAGAAAAGAGGGCCGGAAGCCCCTGGTGGGGGACCAGGTGGAGATCGAGATTCTGGACCAGAAGGACATGGAGGGAAATCTGGTGGAGATTCTGCCCAGAAAGAATGAGCTTTTCCGTCCGGCGGTGGCAAACATCGATCAGGCCCTGGTGCTTTTCGCCCTGGAAAGCCCCAAACCGAACGCGGCCCTGCTGGACCGCTTTCTGATTATGATGGAAAAAGAGAATATCCCGGTATTTATCTGCTTTAATAAAGAAGATCTGGCCGGGACAGAGGAAGCCGGGAAATGGCGAGCTCTCTACGAGAACTGCGGTTATCCGGTCATCCTTGCCAGCGCGGGTGAGGGCCGGGGGATGGAAACAATCCGGGAAAGGCTGAAGGGAAAAACTACCGTAGTAGCGGGCCCTTCCGGAGCCGGAAAATCTACGGTGGCCAATCAGATGCAGTCGCTGATTGCCATGGAAACCGGGGAGATCAGCCGCAAACTGAAAAGAGGGCGCCACACAACCCGCCACAGCCAGCTGATTCCGGTGGAGGAAGATACTTATATCTGCGATACGCCGGGCTTTACTTCTCTCTATACGGCGGAGATGGACAAAGAAGAACTGCGGCAGTTCTTTCCGGAGTTCCGTCCTCTGGAGGGAAAATGCCGGTTTCAGGGATGCGTCCACATCCATGAGCCGGACTGCGCGGTAAAAGACGCGCTGGCTGCCGGAAGGATCAGCCGGAGCCGCTATGAAAACTATGTAATGTTTTATGAGGAATTGAGGGAAAAAGAGAGAAGGAGGTATTGATCATGTATGAATTGTCCCCGTCCATTTTGTCCGCGGATTTTAACTGTCTGGGAGAACAGCTGGCCCTTCTGGAGCGGGAGGGCTGCCGCTGGGTTCACATTGATGTCATGGACGGCATGTTTGCGCCCAGCATTTCCTACGGCATGCCGGTCATTCAATCCATCCGCAAAAACAGCCGCCTGTTTTTTGACATTCATATGATGGTGGAAGAACCGGGCCGCTATGTACAGGCCATGAAGGAAAGCGGCGCGGATCTGCTGACGGTACACGCGGAGGCCTGCACCCATCTGGACCGGACCCTGTCGGCCATCCGGGAAGCGGGCATGAAAGCGGCAGTGGCCCTGAATCCGGCCACCCCGCTGGAAGCCATCCGGTATGTGTATGACAAGCTGGATATGGTTCTGCAGATGACAGTCAATCCCGGATTCGGGGGACAGTCCTACATACCCGCCATGACGGAAAAAATCCGGGAGCTGAGAAAACGCCTGGATGAGGCGGGATACCAGAAGGTGGATATTGAGGTGGACGGGGGGGTCAACCAGAAAACCCTGGATGCCGTGCTGGAGGCAGGCGCCAGTATCATTGTGGCAGGCTCCGCTGTGTTTAAGGGGGACATCTCGGCCAATATAGCGCGGTTCAGGGAGAAGATCGGAACCTACGCCCAGGGAAAGGAGGGCTGATCCTCTTGCGGGCGGCAATTTTTTCCGGCGGAACCCTGGATGAACCCTTTGTGAAGTCTTATCTGAAAGAATATAAACCGGACTGTATCCTGGCCGCGGACCGGGGCCTGGAGTTCTGCCACAGAAACCGGATCCGGCCGGATATCATTCTGGGGGATTTTGACAGCATTGACCCGGAGGTGATCCGGACATACGAGGAGGACGGGGGGATCCCTATCCGTCGGTTTAATCCGGTAAAGGATACCACAGACACAGCCATTGCCATGGAGCAGGCAGCAAAGATGGGGGCAGGAGAAATCTGTTTTTTCGGGGCCACAGGCACCCGGCTGGATCACACGCTGAGCAACATTTATAATCTGTACCTGCTGACAGAGCGGGGCATCCGGGGACAGATCGTGGACGCCTGCAACCGTATCACTCTGCCGGCGGAAAAAGAGATTCTGCTGAAAAAGGAGGAACAGTTCGGAAAGTATGTCTCCTGTTTTCCCTTTGGGCGGGAAGTCAGAGGCCTGACCCTGGAAGGGTTCCGGTATCCCCTGAAGGAGTATACCCTGACTCTGGGAGACGGGGGCCTGTCGGTCAGCAATGAGATCCTGGGGGATCCCGCGCGGATCTCTTACCGGGAGGGCAGACTGATCCTGGTGGAGAGCCGGGACTGACGCTTGCCAGGAAACACAACCTGTGCTAGAATAGCGTCAGCGTACAAGAAAGAAGAGGTTGAAAACATGAAATTAGGAATCGTGGGACTTCCCAATGTGGGAAAGAGCACTTTATTTAATTCTCTGACCAAGGCGGGAGCGGAATCAGCCAACTATCCCTTCTGCACCATTGATCCCAATGTGGGGATCGTGCCGGTGCCGGATGAGCGGATCCGGCTGCTGGGAGATTTTTATCATTCCAAAAAGGTAACGCCGGCCACGGTAGAATTTGTGGACATCGCGGGATTGGTCAAGGGGGCTTCCAAGGGAGAGGGCCTGGGCAATCAATTTCTGGCCAATATCCGGGAAGTAGACGCCATTGTCCATGTGGTGCGCTGCTTTGAGGATCCCAATGTAGTGCATGTAGACGGCACGGTGGATCCCCTGAGAGATATCGAGACCATAGATCTGGAACTGATCTTCGCGGATCTGGAGGTTCTGGAGCGGAGAATGTCCAAGACGGGCAAGAGCGCCAGGATGGACAAGACAGCCGCCAAAGAATTCGCCATGCAGGAGCGCCTGAAAAAACATCTGGAGGACGGGCAGGACGCGATTCTTTTTGAACTGGAAAATGAAGATGAAGAGAAGTGGTTTGCCGAGTACAATCTGCTGACCGCCAAGCCGGTGATCTACGCGGCCAATGTGGGGGAAGACGACCTGCGGGATGACGGAGCTTCCAACCCCCATGTGCAGGCGGTGCGGAAATACGCGGCGGCGCACAGCAGCGAGGTGTTTGTGATCTGCGCGGAGATCGAGGCGGAGCTTTCCGAGCTGGACGAGGAGGAAAAGAAAGATTTTCTGGTGGATCTGGGACTTACGGAGTCCGGACTGGACAAGCTCATAGAGGCCAGCTACAGGACCCTGGGCCTGATGAGTTTCCTGACTGCCGGGGAGGACGAAACCAGAGCATGGACCATCAAGGTGGGAACCAAGGCGCCTCAGGCGGCGGGAAAAATCCATACGGATTTTGAACGGGGCTTCATCAAGGCGGAAGTAGTGAACTATCAGGATCTTCTGGACTGCGGCTCCTACGCCGGCGCCCGGGACAAAGGGCTGGTCCGCATGGAAGGAAAGGACTATGTTGTACGGGACGGCGATGTGATTTTGTTCCGGTTTAATGTATAAATACCAGATGTTGAAGCGCTGAAAAACATATTACAAGATGTTGTAGGTGAGAGGAAACGCGTCCGCGTTTTCTCTCTTTTTTTGCGGAAAACCGCGAAAAATGGCGCTTTTTGGCGTATGTTTAAACTGTGAATTTTAGAAAAAACTATTGAATTTTTTATAGCCATGCGCTAGAATGAACACATAAGTGGTAGAAAGTGGTGAATAGTGGTAGCAAATGGAGGGAATGTGGCAGTTCCCTCCAGCCACGGAAAAGTGAAGGAGGGGAGACCTTCACTTTTGCAAAAGAGGGTAAATGCTTATGTTCATGGGAGAGTATAGTCATTCGATTGACGCCAAGGGGAGGCTGATCATCCCGTCCAGGTTCAGAGAGGAACTGGGTGAGGAGTTCGTCCTGACGAAGGGACTGGACGGCTGTCTGTCGATCTACCCGCGGAAGGAATGGGAAGCCTTTGAACAGAAACTGAGCCAGCTGCCGCTTACAAACAAAAATGCAAGAGCGATTACCCGTTTTTTTGTGGCAGGAGCCGCGCCCTGTGAGCTGGACAGGCAGGGGAGAATTCTCGTACCGGCAACGCTGCGGGAATACGCCGGTCTGGAAAAGGATGTGGTCCTGACTGGAAATCTGAATCGAATCGAAATCTGGAGTAAGCAGAGATGGGCTGAAAACAGTAATTATGATGATATGGATGCCATTGCGGAGGGTCTGCAGGATATGGGCATCACGATCTGACAGCTTGAGGTTCAGGACTGCGGGAGCGAAGAACAGATGGATTTTAAACACACGTCGGTATTGCTGGAAGAGACGATTGAGAACTTAAGGGTAAAGCCGGAGGGGGTTTATGTGGACGGCACTCTGGGAGGCGCCGGACACGCCCTGGAAGTCTGCAGAAGACTTTCTGCCGCGGGGAGATTAATAGGAATAGACCAGGATGAGGACGCGATCGCTGCGGCGGAGGAACGTCTGAGGGAGTATAGAGACAGAGTGACGATCCTCCGCAGCAACTATCGCTGCATGGTTTCAGAATTGAAAAAAAGGGGAATTACCGCTGTGGACGGAATTCTGCTGGATCTGGGAGTTTCTTCCCATCAGCTGGATGAGGCAGAGCGGGGCTTCACTTACAGGGAGGACGCGCCTCTGGATATGCGGATGGATCAGCGGCAGGAGCTGACAGCCGCGGGAGTGGTCAACACCTATAGTGAAGAAAGACTGTATCAGGTGATACGGGACTACGGGGAAGAGAAATTCGCGAAAAATATCGCGAAGCGTATCTGCCGGGAGAGAGCGGAAAAGCCGATCCTCACCACAGGGGAGCTGGTGGAGATCATTAAGGCGTCCATACCGGCAAAGATGCGCGTGACGGGAGGCCATCCGGCCAAGAGGACGTTTCAGGCCATCCGGATCGAGGTGAATCAGGAACTTGCGGTTCTGGAAGAATCTCTGGACGGCATGATCGATTTTCTGAGGGAAGGAGGACGGCTCTGCGTCATTACCTTCCATTCTCTGGAGGACAGGATTGTCAAGAATATTTTCCGGAGAAATGAACATCCGTGCATCTGCCCGCCGGAATTTCCGGTGTGCGTGTGCGGCCGAAAGCCCAAGGGCTTTGTTGTAACCAGAAAACCTGTAGTACCAGGGGAAGAAGAGTTAGCCGCCAATAAACGTTCCAAGAGCGCGAAGCTGAGGGTCTTTGAGCGGGGAGGGGAACCGGCGGACAGGAGATCTGAATGACAGGAACAGTAAGAAGGGTAAATTCACGTTCGGATAAACAAAAAGTTTACAGAACCTACGAAGAAGGAAATGCGGTACGGGAACTGGAGGTATTTCCGGAAGAACAGGAGCGGAGAAAGAAACATTCCGGGAAACCGAAGGTCAGTGCTCAGACGCGCCAGAACCGGCGAAGGGCTATGAACCTGAGCCCCGGATACCTGGTTTTTCTGAGTGCCGTCTGTATAGCCGCTTTACTGCTGTGCGTGCAGTATCTGCAGCTGAAGGCCTCCTATACGGAGCAGACAGAACATCTGGATGGACTGGAAAGCGAGCTCAGCCAGCTGAAGTCGGACAATGACGCCTATTATAATCAGGTGCAGGCATCTGTGGATATGGAAGGGATCCGTAAAAAAGCGGTGGAGGAGCTGGGCATGCACTACGCGGATGAATCGCAGATCCAGTATTACAGCACCCAGGACAGCAGCTATGTGAGACAGTACCGGGATGTTCCCGGATCTGATTGACAGGTGATTTCAGTGAGAAAAAAAGGAACAGGCAGAGGCCCGGCCATGCCGGGCCGCAAAATAAATGAAAAAATGAGCAAAAAGCTGGTAGGACTGTTTCTGGCAGTCATACTGGCTTTAGTTGCTTTAGCGGTGAGAATTACGTATATTAATGCCACCAGCGGGGAACAGTACGAGAGAATTGTCCTGAGCCAGAATCAGCAGCAGTACGAAAGCAGGATGATTCCCTTTAAGCGGGGCGACATTGTGGACCGGAACGGCACGATTCTGGCTACCAGCGAGAGGGTCTACAATGTAATACTGGACTGCCATGTGGTAAATACACAGGTTCAGGATGAAAGCGGGGAAGAGAGGCAGCCCTATGTGGAACCCACGGTGAAGGCTCTGGCGGAGATTCTGGGGATCGATGAAGAGGAGATCCGCGGCAGGCTGACTTCCGAGGATACGATGGACAGCCGCTATCAGGTGCTGAAAAGGGATCTATCGCTGGAAGAGCGCCGGGCCTTCGAGGATTACCTGGAGGAAGCGGAGGCGGAAGATTCTGAACTTTCCCCGGAGGAGAAGGAAGAGAGGCAAAATGTAAAAGGCGTATGGTTTGAGGAGGATTACAACCGGGTATATCCCCTGGGATCCCAGGCCTGCGATCTGATCGGGTTTACCTATGACGGAACTACGGCGGACTGGGGGATCGAGGGATATTACTCCAGCCTCCTCAACGGCGTGGACGGAAGACAGTATGGATATTACAACGATGACGCGGATGTGGAGCAGCAGATCGTGGAGCCGGTGGATGGGAAAAACGTAGTCTCCACCATTGATATAAATATTCAGCAGATCATCCGGACCGCCATAGAAAATTATAATACCCGCATGGCGGACGGCCCCAATGAGGGAGAGCCGGCCAAAAATGTGGGAGTGATCGTCATGGATCCCGATACCGGGGAGATCCTGGGAATGGATTCCTCTGACTGGTATGATCTGAATGATCCCAGAGATCTGAGCTCTTTTTATACCCGGGAAGAAATCGATGCCATGAGCGAGGAAGAGATGCTGGAACATCTCAACGATATCTGGCGGAATTACTGTATCTCTGATACCTATGAGCCAGGGTCCACTTACAAGCCCATTACGGTAGCCTCCGCCCTGGAGTGCGGCGCCATCAGCGAGGATGATACGTATTACTGCGGGGGATACTATACAGTGTCCGGTCAGATTATCCGCTGCGCCCATCTGGCGGGCCACGGCATGCTGACAGTGCCGGAATCACTGTCCTATTCCTGCAACGCCTGCCTCATGCAGATCGGGGAAAAGCTGGGGGCTTCTGATTTCCTGCGGTATCAGAAAATGTTTCAGTTCGGGAGCAAGACGGGCATCGATCTGCCGGGGGAGGCCAGCGGAATCCTCTTTACGGAAGACACCATGAAAGATCTGGAACTGGCCACCAGTACCTTCGGACAGGGCTTTACCTGCACTATGATTCAGGAGGCAGCCGCTTTCTGTTCTCTGATCAACGGGGGATACTACTATCAGCCTCATGTGGTCAGCACGGTGACAGACAGCGCCGGCACAGTCGTAGAAACCATGGAGCCCACCCTCCAGTGCCAGACGGTATCCAGAGAAACCAGCGATTTTATCCGGGAAGCCCTGGGAGGCAGCATGGAAGCAGGGCATTCGGGGGCGGCCGCCAAGGTAGAAGGGTACTCTATGGGCGGAAAAACCGGAACAGCCCAGAAGTTTCCCAGAGAAGAGGAAAAATATGTAGTCTCCTTTATCGGCTACGCGCCTTTGGACGATCCGGAGGTGGTAGTCTATGTAGTCATTGATGAACCCAACGCGGTGCCTCAGAGCAACAGCACCTATGCCCAGGAGGTAGCCAAAGAGATCTTGACAGCACTGCTGCCCTATATGAATCTCTATCCCGACGAGGGAGAGAACGCGGAAGGCGGAGACAGCACTTCCGAGCAGGGCGCTTACAATGAAAACCTTCCGGAGCCGGGGGAAGAGCCTGAGGATGAACAGGTAGAAAGCGGGGGAAACAATCTGCTGACCGACGGCATTACCAACGAAGAACAGAAGCTTCTGGAGGGCTGACATTCTGCGTCTGATCCGTTGATTTATGAGACGGTATACCGGAAGAAATCCGGTGCTATCCCCATAAAAACGGTCATAGATATAGATGACGGTTTTTATGGGGTTTTTTATGCGCAAAAACAGGACATCCAATAAGAAGAAAGTGGTGGTGGTTTTTTTTCTGTGCATGGCTTTGCTGGCGGTGCTTGCGGGAAGGCTGTTTTACCTTATGGTGTTCCGCTCGGAATATTATTCGGAAAAGGCGGAAGATCTCCATGAAAGAGAGCGGGAAATTAAGGCCGCCAGGGGACGGATCCTGGACGCTGAAGGAACCGTGCTGGCAGCGAACCGGACCGTCTGCACTATCTCTGTGATTCACAGCCAGATCCGGGAACCGGAGGAGGTCATTCACATGCTGGTGCGGGAACTGGGGATCAGCGAGGAAACCGCCAGGAAGCGGGTGGAAAAAAATTCTTCCATAGAGCGGGTAAAATCCAATGTGGATAAGGAAGTGGGAGACCGGATCCGGGAATACGGCTACGCGGGGGTGAAAGTGGACGAGGATTTTAAGCGGTATTACCCCTTCGGGGAGTTGGCTTCCAAAGTCCTGGGATTTACAGGAGGGGATAACCAGGGGATTATCGGCCTGGAAGTTCAGTACGAGGAGGTGCTGAAAGGAATCAACGGAAAAATCCTGACTACCACCGACGCCCGGGGCATCGAGATTGACGGGATCGGGGAGAGCCGGGTGGAGCCGGCGGCGGGATATGACCTTCAGATCAGTCTGGACGCCAATGTTCAGGCCTACTGCCAGCAGGCCGCGGAAAAAGTTATGGAGGAAAAACAGGCGGATCATGTGTCGATCCTGCTGATAAATCCCCAGAACGGAGAGATCTATGCCTGTGTCAACGCTCCGGAGTTTGACCTCAATGACCCGTTCACCCTGAACACAGACGCGGATACGGGAACCTTGAGTCAGGAGGAACTGCTGGAACTGCAGAATCAGATGTGGAGGAACGCCTGTATCAATGACACCTATGAACCGGGTTCCACCTTCAAAATTATTACTATGTCCGCAGGCCTGGAGGAGGGCGTGGTTGCCCCGGAAGATACCTTCTACTGCCCCGGCTACAAAATTGTGGAGGACCGGAGGATCCGCTGCCATAAAAGGACCGGCCACGGGTCCGAGACTTTTGTCCAGGGGGCCCAGAATTCCTGCAACCCTGTGTTCATCGAGGTGGGTCTGCGGCTGGGAGTGGACAATTATTATAAATATTTTCAGCAGTTTGGCCTGATGGAGAAGACCGGCATTGATCTGCCGGGAGAAGCGGCAACTATCATGCATCAGAAGGAAAAGATCGGACAGGTGGAGCTGGCCACCATCGCTTTTGGGCAGAGTTTTCAGATTACGCCGGTGCAGCTGGCGGCCACGGTCAGCGCCCTGATTAACGGAGGAACCCGGGTGACGCCCCATTTCGGGGTGCGGGTGCTGGACGAAGAAGGCGGCCTGGTGAAAACTCTGGAATATGAAACAGAGGAAGGAATTGTCTCCAGGGAGACATCAGCGGCTGTAAGGCAGATCCTGGAAAGCGTGGTCTCGGAGGGATCCGGCAAAAACGCGTACATAGAGGGGTACAGCATCGGCGGCAAAACAGCTACCTCCCAGACGCTTCCCAGAAGTGCCAACCGGTACATCTCCTCTTTCCTGGGATTCGCTCCGGCGGAGGATCCCCAGGTTCTGGCACTCTGCGTGATTCACGACCCCCAGGGAGTATATTACGGGGGAACCATTGCGGCCCCGGTGATACGGGATATTTTCGCTAACGTACTGCCCTATCTGGGCATTGAAAAAACCGGGACTGCCGGGGAAAATGGGGAGGAAAACGGTTGACCCGCCGGAGGAAAAGCTATATACTGATAGGGCGGCCGGCCTGAAAGGGCACAGGGCCGCCATTCTTAAAGAGAAGAGGTGGAATATGAATTTAATCATTGTTATTCCGGTGCTGGTATCGTTTCTGATCAGCGTAGCCCTGGGGCCTGTGGTAATTCCTTTCCTGCGGAGGCTGAAAGTAGACCAGACAGAGCGGGAGGAAGGGGTAAAGTCACATCTGAAAAAGGCCGGGACGCCCACCATGGGGGGAGTGATCTTTCTCATTGCCACCACGGTGACTTCTCTGTTTTTTGTAAAGGACTATCCGAAGATCGCCCCAATCCTGTTTCTGATGCTGGGATTCGGCCTCATCGGTTTTCTGGACGATTATCTGAAAGTGGTGCTGCACCGCTCCGACGGATTGCTGGCCTGGCAGAAAATGCTGTGCCAGATTGTTGTCACCGGAATTTTCGCTTACTATATGATTGAAGTATCAGATGTTTCCCTGAAACTGCTGATTCCTTTTTCCGGAGGAAAAGCCGCGGATATCGGCTGGCTGGCAGTCCCGCTGCTGTTTATCGCGGTGATCGGCACCGTCAACGGGGTGAATTTTACCGACGGACTGGACGGACTGGCTTCCAGCGTTACCGTGATGGTGGCGGTGTTTTTTACTGTGGCAGCTGTGGGCAGAGACGCCGGAATTGCCCCCATTACCTGCGCGGTAGTGGGAAGCCTGCTGGGATTTCTGGTGTTCAATGTGTTCCCGGCCAAGGTGTTTATGGGGGATACAGGCTCCCTGGCTCTGGGAGGCTTTGTGGCCGGCGCCGCCTACATGATGAATATGCCGCTGTTTATTATTATCGTGGGATTTATTTATCTGGCGGAGCTCCTTTCTGTAATGCTGCAGGTTACATATTTTAAGGCCACCCATGGCAGGCGGCTGTTTAAGATGTCTCCCATCCATCATCATTTTGAACTGTGCGGATGGTCAGAGACCCGGATCGTGGCGGTATTTTCCATTGTGACGGCTCTGCTGTGTCTGATTGCCCTGGCGGGGCTGTGACACTGCCGGGCAAAGACAGGAGGATAATAAAATGGAGTGGAAAAATAAAAAGGTTCTGGTGTTCGGTTCCGGAAAAAGCGGGATAGGCGCCGCGGAACTGCTGGAGAAGCTGGGCGCCTGCCCGGTCATCTATGATAATAATGAGAAATTGGACAAGTCTTCGGTGCTGGAACAGCTGGACAGGCCGGCGGATATCTATCTGGGAGAGCTTCCGGAGGAGGTAAAGGCTTCTCTGGATCTGGTAGTAATGAGCCCCGGCGTTCCCTGCGATCAGCCGCTGGTGGAGTCCTTCCGGGCAGAGAAGATCCCGGTCTGGGGAGAGGTGGAGCTGGCCTACCGGATCGGAAAAGGAACGGTTCTGGCCGTCACGGGAACCAACGGCAAGACCACTACCACGGCTCTTCTGGGGGAGATCATGAAAAGCGCCTGTCCGGAGGTGTATGTGGTTGGGAATATCGGGAACCCTTACACCGGCGCCGTGCTGGAGCAGAGCGGGCAGGCAGTGACCGTGGCGGAGATCAGCAGTTTTCAGCTGGAGACCATCGACGCGTTTCATCCCCAGGTCAGCGCCATTACCAATATTACAGAGGATCATCTGAACCGCCACCACACCATGGAGGAATATATCCGGGTGAAGGAGAGAATCGCTGAAAACCAGAGAGGTGAGGATGTGTGCGTGCTGAATTATGAAGATCCCATTCTGCGAAAGTTCGGAGAGACACTGCCCTGCCGGACCGTGTGGTTTTCCAGCAGCCGGGCCCTGGAGCAGGGGATTTTTCTGGAGGACGGCGCAATCATCCTTCAAGATGGAGAGAAGCGGATTCCGGTGGTCAGGACAAAGGAGCTGAAGCTGCTGGGACTGCACAATTACGAAAATGTCATGACGGCGGCAGCTATGGCCTATTATGCCGGGGTTCCGGTGGAAAAAATTCGTGAGACTGCCTGCGGATTTTCCGGAGTGGAGCACCGCATTGAGTATGTGACAGAAAAGAACGGCGTCAGGTACTACAATGATTCCAAGGGAACCAATCCGGACGCGGCCATTAAGGGGATCCGGGCCATGGTGCGTCCCACGCTGCTCATCGGCGGAGGCTACGACAAGCAGTCTACCTACGGGGAATGGATTGACAGCTTTGACGGGAAAGTGAAATATCTGGTACTGATCGGGGCAACCCGGGACAAGATCGCCGCGGAGGCTCTGGAACACGGATTTCCCAGGGAGAGGATCCTGTTCTGTGAAAACCTGGAGGAGGCGGTGAAGACCTGCGCCGCCCACGGGGAACCCGGGGACGCGGTGCTTCTGTCGCCGGCCTGTGCCAGCTGGGATCAGTTTAAAAGCTACGAGCAGAGAGGCGAGCTTTTTAAAGAGTATGTGAAAGCTCTCTGAGACATATTTCAGCGGCCGGGAAAATAGGATATGAAAAAGAGCGGAAACCGGGCTGCCAAATGAGAGATTTAAAAAAGAAAAAATTTGACTGGGCGCTGTTCGCGCTGGTTCTGATCCTGGTAATCCTGGGTCTGATCCTGCTGTACAGTACCAGTGCCTACAATGGCCGGGTGAAATTTCATGACCCGGCCTATTATTTTAAAAAACAGCTGTTCGCGGCCATTCTGGGGGTTCTGGGCATGTATGTGATTTCCGGCATTGACTGCAGCGTGCTGCTGCGCTTCGCGCCGGCCCTGTATCTGGCGTCTATCGCCCTGTCTACCGTTGTACTGTTTGTGGGGGAGGAGATCAACGGCTCCAGGCGCTGGCTGTCTCTGGGGCCGCTTTCTTTTCAGCCCTCGGAGTTCGCCAAGGTGGCCGTCATTCTTTTTCTGGCCTGGGTGATCCAGAAAACCAGGAGAAAGGCCACCAGCTTTCTCTTTATGGCGCTGGTGCTGGGGAGCGTTCTGCCCATTGCGGCCCTGGTGGGATCCAATAATCTCAGCACCGCTGTTATTATTCTGGGAGTGGCGGCGATCACGGTGTTTGTGTCCAATCCCAGATATCTTCCTTTTCTGTGGATCGCCGCGGCGGCCGTGGGTTTTATCGCGGTGTTCCTCAGTGTGGAAAGCTACCGGCTGGAGCGGCTGGCGGTCTGGCGGAATCCGGAAGCCTACGAGAAGGGCTTTCAGACCATTCAGGGACTGTATGCCATTGGCAGCGGAGGGATTTTCGGCAGGGGACTGGGAAGCTCTCTGCAGAAGCTGGGGTTTGTGCCCGAGGCCCAGAACGATATGATTTTTTCCATTATCTGTGAGGAGACCGGCCTGGTGGGCGCGCTGCTTCTGATGGCCGTGTTCGGGCTGCTGATCTGGAGGCTGATGGTAATTTCCACCCATGCGGCGGACCTCACCGGGGCGCTGATCGCCGCGGGAATCATGGGGCACATTGCCATCCAGGTGATTCTGAACATTGCCGTTGTCACCAATACCATTCCCAATACAGGGATCACCCTGCCCTTTGTCAGCTACGGAGGGACATCCATCGCCTTTCTTCTGGGGGAAATGGGGCTGGCCCTGTCTGTGTCAAGAACTTCCGGTTTTTACGGTCAGACTGCCGCCAGGAGCATATGATAATATGAGAAGGCAGGATTGCCGCTGGCATTCTTGAAAGGAGAGACAGCCGTGGGACAATATCTGATAGAGGGCGGGCACAAGCTGGAGGGCCGGGTGCGGATCCAGGGGTCTAAAAACGCGGTTCTGCCTATGATGGCAGCCGCCCTGCTCCAGCGGGGCACCGTGATTTTAAGGCACTGTCCCCGGATTGATGATGTCCGGTGCATGGAGGAAATCCTCAGATACACCGGCGCCAGAACCTGGTGGCAGGAAGAGAATCTTTTCCTGGACTGCAGTAAAATCGTTACAGGGGAAATTCCGGGGGCGTATGCGGATAAAATGCGCTCCTCTGTTTTTTTACTGGGAAGCCTGCTGCCCAGGCTGGGGTCTGCCGCTGTCAGCTACCCGGGGGGCTGCACCATCGGTCTGCGCCCGGTAGACCTTCATGTGAAGCTGCTGAGGAATCTTGGAGCGGAGCTGACGGAACACAGCGGAGGCATTTCTGCCCGGGCGGAAACCCTGAGAGGCTGCCGTCACAGATTCCCCCGGGTCAGTGTGGGAGCCACGGAGAATGGAATTTTGGCCGCGGTGCTGGCCCGGGGAGAAACCGTGCTGGAAAATTGCGCCAGAGAGCCGGAAATTTTTCATCTGTGTCGGTTTCTGCGTAAAATGGGGGCTTCCATCCGGGGAGAGGGAAGCAGCGTGATCTGTATACAGGGACAGAGAGAACTTCAGCCGGCGCAGACGGAGGTGCCGCCGGACCGGATTGTGGCCGGCACTTATCTGCTGGCGGGGGCCGCTGTCAGGGGGGAGGTAGAGCTTTGCGGAGCCCCCGTGGAGGAAATGGGAGCCCTGCTTTCGGTCTACCGGAAAATGGGTGGACAATACGAAGTGAAAAGTGGTACACTGTTTACGGACAGCCGGCGGGTGGGGAAGATTCCCGTTCAGATCGCCACCGGCTGTTATCCGGGATTTCCCACAGACCTGCAGTCGCCGCTTGCGGCGGTGTGCGCTACCATCCGTGGACGCAGCCGCATCCGGGAAACCATTTTTGAGGATCGGTACCAGGCAGCCCTGGAGATGAGAAAGATGGGCGCCAAAGTGGAAATCAGCCGGGGAAACCTTCTGATCCAGGGGGGCCGCCTTTACGGGGCGGAAGTTTTGGCCGGCGACCTGAGAGGAGGAGCGGCGCTGATTCTGGCGGGACTGGCAGCGGAGGGAAGAACAAAGATACGGCCCTCGCGGTATGTGGAGCGCGGTTATGAGCATATAGAGGAAGATCTGACCGCTCTGGGCGGAAAGATCCGCAAAGCAGTACAGGAGTGAGAATGAGCAGACATAGAAAAAAGAAACATTCAAAAAAATTCAGACGGACCGCTGTACTGGCCGCCGTAGCAGCTGCGGCAGCCGGCATTCTGATTTTCTGGGGAGTGTTTTATATCCGGGACGTAGAGGTGGTGGGAAACACCAGGTACACAGAGGAAGAAATCCGGGAGATGGTCATGGACGGATTCCTGGACCGGAACTCTGTGTATCTCAGCGTATTCCGCAGCCATATTGATATGGAGGATGTCCCTTTCCTGGATTATGTGTATGTGGAATATCTGGGAAGAGACAGGATCCGCCTGATCGTAACAGAAAAAAATCCCATCGGCTATATAAGCCTGAACGGAACAGACTATTATTTTGACCAGGATGGAGTAGTGCTGGAGGCTGTTTCGGAAAGGAGCGCGTTGGAGCCGGGCGGCACCGGCCTGGCCGGGAATACCCCTACCCCATCGGCAGCGCCGGAGACGGCAGATACTTCTGAGGATGAGGAAACGGTTCGGGTTACCGGAGTGCCGCAGACTTCCGGAAACCGGGTGGAAGCGCAGCCGGTGACTCCCTCTGACGATTCCCAAAAGATTCGGATTCAGGAAGAAGAGTTTTCGCCTTCTCTTTCGGATCTTCCGCTGGTGACCGGGCTTGGCTGTGAATCCGCCGCCGTGGGAGAAAAGCTTTCCGTGGCGGACGATTCTGTTTTCAACACGATTCTGGCGCTGGACCGTATGATTGAAAAATACGAGATTCGGCCGGACAGCCTGGAATTTACCCAATCTCTGACGGCAATTCTCCACTACGGGGATATAAGGGTGAATCTGGGAGAGGATTCCGGACTGGAGGAAAAGATGATCCGGGTGGCGGCGATTCTGCCGAAACTGGAGGGAAAGTCGGGAGTGCTGCATCTGGAGGATTACACGGAAGATACACAGAATATTCTGTTCAGTCAGGATGAGCAGTGACAGCTGGCTGCGCCATCTGCCGGAGGTATTCGCATTCCGAGCTGCCGCTCTGCATGCTCATACCTCCAGCCCGTCCGATATCCATGGGCTTCAGCGTACCAGTACGCTTCCGCCCATGGCTGCCGTCCGGGACTTTGGATTACCAGGAAAGTCAGCTGGCTGCGCCATCTGCCGTAGGTATTCGCATTCCGAGCTGCCGCTCTGCATGCTCATACCTCCAGCCCGTCCGATATCCATGGGCTTCAGCGTACCGGTACGCTTCCGCCCATGGCTGCCGTCCGGGACTTTGGATTACCAGGAAAGTCAGCTGGCTGTGCCATCTGCCGGAGGTATTCGCATTCCGAGCTGCCGCTCTGCATGCTCATACCTCCAGCCCGTCCGATATCCATGGGCTTCAGCGTACCAGTACGCTTCCGCCCATGGCTGCCGTCCGGGACTTTCCTGGTAAAAAAGTGGGGAAAAAATCGAAAAAGTGGTTGATAATTTCAGGGAATGATTATATTATATATCTATATGCGGTGGCCCGGAAAGGAATCTGTGTCCGGCGCCGCAGAGAATGAGGATAACAGCAGAAGGAGGCCTGTGGGGCCTGGTTTTGCAAGGGGATACAATACATTTCGAGGAGAATATAAATAGGCATAGGCGCCATGAAGGAGGAAGTACTTTGTTAGAAATCATGACAAACGAGGCGGAATCTTCCGCAAAGATCATTGTAATCGGTGTCGGCGGAGCGGGAAACAACGCAGTGAACAGAATGGTGGAGGAATCCATCGGCGGTGTGGAGTTCGTCGGTGTAAATACAGATAAACAGGCCCTGACTCTCTGCAAGGCCCCCACAGTGCTTCAGATCGGAGAAAAGGTGACCAAAGGACTGGGCGCCGGGGCCAAGCCCGAGGTGGGGGAGAAAGCGGCCGAGGAGAGCGTAGATGACCTGAAGCAGCTCATGGAAGGGGCGGACATGGTGTTCGTCACCTGCGGTATGGGCGGCGGAACCGGTACAGGAGCAGCTCCGGTGGTTGCCGGACTGGCCAAGGAGATGGGTATTCTGACGGTTGGCGTAGTGACAAAGCCCTTCCGTTTTGAAGCCAGAACCCGTATGAGCAACGCTCTGATGGGCATTGAAAAACTGAAACAGAACGTGGACACATTGATTGTGATCCCCAATGATAAACTGCTGGAGATTGTAGACCGCCGGACTACTATGCCGGAGGCTCTGCGCAAAGCGGACGAAGTGCTGCAGCAGGCGGTGCAGGGCATTACGGACCTGATTAACCTGCCGGCTCTGATCAACCTGGATTTCGCCGATGTGCAGACGGTTATGACAGACAAGGGCATTGCCCATATCGGCATCGGTGAAGCCAAGGGCGATGATAAGGCCCTGGAAGCTGTACAGCAGGCAGTGGCCAGCCCCCTGCTGGAGACCACCATCGAGGGAGCTTCCCATGTCATCATCAATATTTCCGGAGATATTTCTCTTATGGACGCCAACGATGCCGCCAGCTATGTACAGAATCTGGCCGGCGAGGATGCCAATATTATCTTTGGCGCTATGTATGACGATTCCATTCCGGATACAGCAAGGATTACGGTAATCGCTACCGGCCTGGACGATGCCACAGCCAGACAGGCCAGCGTGGCGGACGCAAAGAAAGCGGCGGAGGCCACCAAGAAGGCAGCCTTCAACAATGCGGGATTTAAGATGCCTACCTTCCAGATGCCGCAGCAGTCACAGCCGCAGCAGGCCCCGGTACAGAATTTCAGCATGCCCAAGTCGGCGCCGCTGACCAGCAATGTGCCGAAGAAGGATATCCAGATTCCGGATTTCCTGAAAAACAGAAAATAATTCGCAGAAAGAAAGACCGGGAGAAGCGTGAAAGCTTCTGACCGGTCTTTCCTTACGGGAGGAACCATTATGAATTCTATTTCCATCACCGGCCGCACCGGCCTTACAGGGCTGCTGGGCAGCCCTGTCTCTCACAGCCTCTCCCCCCTGATGCACAATGAAGCATTCCGGATCCTGGGGCTGGATTATGTGTATCTCTGTTTTGACGTAAAGGAGGATCGCCTGGAGGAGGCGGTAAAGGGACTGAGAGCCTGCGGAATCAGGGGCTTTAACCTGACCATGCCGGATAAAAACAGAATGGCGGAGCTGGCCGATGAGCTGTCCCCGGCGGCAGAAATCATCGGCGCTGTCAATACAGTGGTCAATGACCAGGGCCGTCTCATAGGCCACAATACAGACGGCGTGGGATTTCTCCGCTCCGTTCAGGACGCGGGACTTTCCATTGCGGGACAGAATCTCACGATTCTGGGGGCGGGGGGAGCCGCCACCGCCATCTGCGCCCAGGCCGCCCTGGACGGGGCGGCAGCGATCCGCATTTTTGCCCGTCCCCAGAGCCGCTTTCATCAGAGAACCCTTGAACTGGTGGAAAATATCAATCGGAATACCGGCTGCAGGGCAGAACTCTGGGATCAGGCGGACCTCGCGGCTCTGAAAAAATCTCTGGAGACCTCTCTGCTGCTCATAAACGCTACTTCCGTGGGAATGGCTCCGGACACAGAACATTCTCTGATTGAGGATATGTCTCTGCTTCCTCCGTCTCTGACCGTGGCGGATATTATTTACAATCCCAGAGAGACCAGACTGCTCCGGCTGGCCCGGGAGTCCGGACATAAAACCTTTAACGGGATGTACATGCTGCTTTACCAGGGAGCGGAGGCTTTCCGGCTGTGGACGGGAACGGAGATGCCTGTGGAAGAAATCCGCGGAAAATATTTTACATGAAGACCGGATCAGTCAGGGGAAAGGAACGGGACAGGCCAATGGAAAAAAAGACGGTTCGATTAAAGAATCTGATCATAGGGGAGGGAGCGCCAAAGATCTGCGTTCCCATTACGGGAAAAAATAGGGAAGAAATCCTCGCCCAGGGAAGGGAGGCGGCCGCGGCCGGGCCGGATCTGCTGGAATGGCGGGCCGATTTCTGGGAGGGGATCCGGGAGCGGGAGAAAGCCTGCCGGGTTCTGAAGGAGCTGAGAGGGATTCTGAAAGAGATACCCATCCTTTTTACAATTCGCAGCCGGGAGGAGGGGGGAGTGCGCAGCGTCACTTCGGAGGAATACCTGGCCCTGAATCTCTGGGCCGCAGGGCAGCAGGAGATCAGCATGGTAGATATAGAAGTAATGCATCCCCTCTGGAGTGGTAAGGATGTGGTAAAACAGATCCATCAGGCAGGAAAGCCGGTAATCGGAAGCCGTCATTATTTCCACAGAACCCCGGAGCGGGAAGAACTGAAGGAGATTTTTCAGGAACTGGGGGATTCGGGGGCGGATATTCTGAAGCTGGCAGTCATGCCGGCCAGTCCCCGGGAGGTGCTGCGGCTCATGGAAGCCACCCTGGAAGAGCACGGTTCCAGGCCCCAGCCGCTGGTGACTATGTCTATGGGAGATCTGGGAATGGTTTCCAGGATCAGCGGAAGTCTGACAGGATCCGCAGTGACCTTCGGCTCCGCGGCGGAAGCTTCGGCACCCGGACAGCTGCCGGCGGAAGAACTGCGGAAGATCCTGGAACTGCTGGAAAAAAGAAAATGAAGAAAAGCTTTGCATATTTTGCGGCAGCGGGAGTCTATATCTTATTTTATTCAATCCCCGGGAATTTACATGTCGGGAAAGCCATGCTATAATAAAAAACGGTAAACGGGCAGATCCGTTTTTTTAAAAAACACGAGGGAGGAAAGAAGATGAAGAAACATTTTCTGACAAAAAGCGCCGTCATGGCGGCCGCGCTGATGGGCGCTGTAAGTCTAGCGGCTTGTGGAGGAAGCAAAGACACCGCTGCGGGAACGTATACGCTGACTACTGTGGGAGCCGAGGGCATGACTATGGATGTAGCCCAAATGGCAGAAGCCATGGGAATGGATGAGGACAGCATGAAGGTCGCACTGGAGCTGAAAGACGGCGGAGAACTGGTATTGAGCGGAGGAAGCCAGATGTTTGGCAGCGATACGCTGGAAGGCACCTGGGAAGCAGGGGACGGTACGGTGGATCTTACCATCGATGGTGATACCATCACCTGCGAGCTGAAGGACGGAGTGATTACTCTGGAGGAAAACGATACGAGTATGGTTTTTGAAAAATAAGACGGCGCAGCAGACTTTCTGCAAGCGTGGAGAAAGGATGTCCTGTTTCTGTGAAGTCAGAATCCAGGACATCCTTTTTGTGTTCAGGCTGTCTGACCAATGGGGATGAGGCACGGACTTTATCTGCGGGGACAGGTCTGATTCCCGGCACCGCTGTTTTCTCCTGAACTGTTTCTGTGTCCCTGCCCCTGTCCATTTCCTGAGTTTCCGGTCTGTGATTCTGCGGGACTGGAACTTTCTGCGGGCTCTGATCCGGCTTCTGATGGTTCCGTTTCGTCAGAGGTATACGCAGAAGATTCTGTTTGGGCGGCGGTGCCTTGCAGCGCATCGATTCGGCTGCGGATCTCCCGCATGGTCAGATCCGCTACCTCTTCCGGCGTTATTTCCGGATCCAGTTCCAGAAGTTCCAGATAAGCCCTGTATTTTCCCAGAGGCAGACCGGCTTTTGCGGCTTCCTCCGCCTCAAGGGAATTTCCTGCCTGGCAGCGGATGTTCTCAGACCCTTCGGTATCGTCTGAGGCCGTCTGAAGGATCTCTTCTGCCTGTTCCGGGTCTGTTCCTGTCACCGTGATCTCCATGGCGCTGTCCCGGGACAGCTGTTCCCGCAGCTTGCGGCTGTTCAGCAGAGTTTCCAGGGCAGCCCGGTAGCTCCGGTGTTTCAGATCCAGATCTTCGGCCAGAGCCTGTCCCTCTTCTCCGTAGCCTTCCACAGAGATGACCCGGTCAAAGCAGTTGACCTCCAGCTTCAGAGAGGCGTCGGCGTCTACGCTGATGGCGGCGGAGACCGTATAGTAGCTGCGAAGAAAGCCTGCTCCCAGAAGAAAGACGGTCAGAGCCGCAGCCAGAGAAATTATGCGCCGGATGGGAAGAATTTTTTTTCCGCGGCTGCGCCGATGGATCTCCTCCGCCGCAAAAGCGGCAGTGCGGTCTTTTAATTCCTGACTCGCGCGGATCTTGTCGAAAGCATCCCGGACTCTGTCACGCATCTGTCTCACCTCCCAGTTTCTCCTTGAGAATCTTTTTTGCCCGGCTTAAAAGTGTATAGACCGTATTGGTATTTTTCTTTAAAATTTCCGCGATCTCCGGGGCGGTATATTCTTCATAATAGAAAAGATAGATCACGTCCCGATATTTTTCCGGGAGCCCCAGAACCGCTTCCAGAACCTCCCGGTTGTCTTCAGACAGTTCCCCGGGCTGATCCGTCAGTACGTCCAGGGATACGACGCGCCTGCGGAAGGCGCTTTTCAGCAGATCCCTGCAGGCGTTTGCGGTGACCCGGATGAACCAGGCCTTTTCGTGCTCACGGCTCTGAAATTCTGCGGAGGAGAGCAGATATTTCAGAAAAACTGTCTGGAAAATGTCCTCTGTATCCGCGTGATTTTTCAGATGGATCAGACAGATTCTGCGGATCAGATTTCCATAAGCTTCGATGGCTCTGTTTACTTCCTGCTCTCCCCTCATAGCCTTTCCTTCTCTTTCCTGTGAGATTATCTGCCCCGGCGGTGCTGTATGCCGCGGCCCTGACCGCTATTTTCCTGATCTGTGCCGGGCTGGCTGTTTTCCTGCCATCCGCAGTGAGCGCCGCTGCCCTTCAGAGGACTCTCATTGTCTTCTTTGTAATCGCATGCGCCGTCTCCGTCGCTGTCATTGAAGCAGGCGGCAGGAGCATTTTCTCTGTAATCGCATACGCCGTCTCCGTCACTGTCGTTGACGCAGACAACATAGGTATTTTCTTTATAATCGCATATTCCGTCCCCATTGTCATCCCTGTACTTCACCTTGCCGTCATCTGTTTTCGCGGGGGCCTCCCCGAAGACGCAGCTGCCGTCCCGGTCCCGTTCGGTGACAGCGGCGTTCTGCCCGGAGCCGGAGGCCGCGGATACGCCCAGAATTCCCAGGGTAAGTGCCAGCCCGGTGGATACAATGCCTGTAAGAATTTTTTTCATGATGATTCCTCCTTGCTTTCAGCAGCTTTCGTTTTAAAGGGTTCTACTTAAAAAACGAGGCAGAAAAGGGAATCCTTTCAGAAAGTGTAAAAAAATTTATAACCGGAGATCCTGTCCCACTCTGTCGAAACTCTCTTTGTTTCGACAGCCGGGTTTTGACAAAATAAACGCGCCCTCTCACCTATAATGAATCTTGCTTATTCCAGTAAGTGTTCACAGGATACAGGGGGTAGTGTATGTACTACGTGCTGTACATGGATGTCTTCTTTGTGGAAAACCTGGTGATGGATTATTTCCTGATCCGCACGGCTTTGAGGCTGATGAAATGTTCTGCCACACATTTGCGAAGTCTCGCCGCCGCGGCACTGGTGTCCGCAATGACCTGTTTTACAGTTGTCTTTATGAGAAAATATCTCCTTTTGAATACCATACTGGTTTCTGTGGCTGCTACTGCGCTTATGGTAAGGTTTGGCTGCAAAATCAAAGATAAGAAACGATTTCTGCAGGGATTTGTCTGCATGTATCTGGCGGCTTTTCTGTACGGCGCTCTCTACCGTCTGCTGCTGCGGTTCGCGGGGACGGAGGGAGCGATGTTTTCTCTTCTGCTGGGAACAGCTGTGTACGCGGCTGTGACGGTTCTTCTCTGGGCTTACAGAACCCTGAGAGCCCAGACGGGAAAATACTGGAAAGTGGTTTTGTACTGGGCGGGTACCTGCAAAGAGGTGAAAGGACTTTATGATACAGGAAACGGGCTGTGGGACGCCACTTACCGCAGGCCGGTGTCCGTAATCTGCTATTCGCTGATCCGTGAACTGTTTTCCGGAGAAATTCAGGAGGAACTGCAGGCTTTCTGCCAGTACGGGCAGGCGGGGAAGCCGGAGCTTCTGGCCGCGCTGCACCCCCACTACATTCCCTTCCGCACGGTGGGAAACCAGGGAGGCTTCCTTCCGGCGGTAACCCTGGATTATCTCTATCTGGAGAACGGAAATACCAGCAGGCTGATCACCCGTCCGGTGATCGCTATTGAAAGAGAGCATGGTTCTTCTCCCCGGAGCTATCAGATGATTTTGAATCCAAATCTGATAAACAGTTAGGAGGAATGCATCATGATCATGCAAGCCGCACTGCCGTACCACTTTCGGCTGCGCACACTGACAGGATTGTCCCCGGCGATTCTGGGAAAATCCGGAGAAATTTACTACATCGGAGGGACGGATGTGCTTCCCTCACCTTTAAGCCCCGAGGCGGAGGCGGAGGCCATTGCCGCTCTGCAGAACCCGGAAAACAAGGAGGCCCGGGCCTGTCTGATTGAACATAATCTGCGGCTGGTCGTTTATATCGCCCAGAAATTTGACAATACAGGAGTGGGGGTGGAGGATCTGATTTCCATCGGCACTATTGGCCTGATCAAAGCTATTAATACCTTTAATCCGGAGAAAAAGATTAAACTGGCCACCTACGCTTCCCGCTGTATTGAGAACGAGATTCTTATGTATCTTAGACGGAACAGCAAGACCCGGATGGAGGTTTCCATCGATGAGCCTCTGAATGTGGATTGGGATGGAAACGAACTGCTCCTGTCCGATATTCTGGGGACCGATGAGGACGTTATCTACAGAGGGCTGGAGGATGAGGTGGAAAGGAACCTTCTGGGAAAGGCCATTCGAAAACTATCGGAGCGGGAGCAGACGATTGTCAGGCTGCGCTTCGGCATCAATATGCCGGAAGGCCGGGAAAAGACGCAGAAAGAAGTCGCGGATCTTCTGGGAATTTCACAGTCCTATATTTCCAGGCTGGAGAAAAGGATTATGAAACAGCTTAAAAAGGAGATTGTCCGTTACGAATAGACCATGCCACAAAAGGCATATTTTCAGGCGCCCGGGTCAGGAGAGATAGCCTCTCATGGCCCGCAGGGCGCTTTTTTCCAGCCTGCTGACCTGGGCCTGGGAGATGCCGATTTCGGAGGCGACTTCCATCTGGGTGCGGCCCTCAAAAAAACGAAGCCGGATGATATATTTTTCCCTGGGATTCAGCCGGGAGATGGCGTCCTGGAGAGCCAGATCCTGCACCCAGTTTTCTTCCCGGTTTTTTTTATCGCTGATCTGATCCATCACATAAAGGGTGTCGCCGCCTTCGGTGTACACCGGTTCATAGAGGCTCATGGGACTCTGGATGGCGTCCAGGGCGTAGACAATTTCTTCCTTGCTGATGCCGGTTTCCTTTGCGATCTCCATAATGGTAGGTTCCTTCAGGTTTGTTTTTACATAGTTTTCCCTGGCGTAGATAGCCTTGTAGGCGGTATCCCGAAGGGAGCGGGAAACCCGGATGGAGTTATTGTCCCGGAGATACCGGCGGATTTCGCCGACGATCATGGGAACCGCGTAGGTGCTGAACTGCACTCCCAGAGAAAGGTCAAAATTATCAATGGCTTTCATCAGGCCGATACAGCCGATCTGGAACAGGTCGTCCGCCTGTTCCGCGCTGGCGGAAAAACGTTTGATCACGCTTAAAACCAGGCGCAGATTTCCCTTAATGTACGCTTCCCGGGCCTCAGCGTCTCCTTTCTGGATTTTCCGGAGAAGCTCCTCTTTTTCACTGCTGGTCAAAACCGGAAGTCTGGATGTATTAATGCCGCAAATTTCCACTTTATTAAATGCCATAACCGTTTCCTCCTGACAAGACATGGATGAAATTTCTCTATCATCAGAATGGACGCACTGGCTGCGGGCTATTCGCCGGAAGCAAAAATTTCATAAACTTTTGGCCCTTGACACAGGAAAAAGTTCAGGGACACTTTAAAGGAAGTGTCCAAATTTAGAACACCAAAGAGAATTTGTCCCACGGGAAAAAGAAATTTTCTCTCGACAATTTACTTTGAAATCCTTATAATGTAACTCGTTACTGAGAGAGTTTGCCCTTTGCCGTCAAGCGGCAGGGCAAAAAACTATATAGATTTTTACACGAAAATCAGAAGGAGTGAAAGGATTATGAAGGTAGGAGCTAAAATCAAGACAGCCGCGATTTCCGCTGCAATCAACACCGCGCTGGGCTATCTGGAGAAGGATCCGGAGAACAACGCCCCCAAGCTGATGGATATGATCGACAAGCTGGTGCCCGCAGACTGGTACAAGGGCCAGAGAGACGCCATCCGGGAAGCCATCAACGAGAAGGGCAACTGGTTCCAGCTGATTCAGAAGATCTACGCCCTGGATCCCGGCGTGCGGAAAGCGTTCTTTACCAACTTTATTACCAACGCCAGCCTGAAGGGCAGCGCCCTGCAGGAAGAGGTTGCCGAGAAGAACAACTGCAACGTTCCCTGGGCTATCCTGCTGGATCCTACTTCTGCCTGCAACCTGCACTGCACCGGATGCTGGGCAGCGGAGTACGGCCATAAGCTGAATCTGTCCCTGGAGACCATTGATTCCATTATCCGTCAGGGCAAAGAGATGGGAACCTATATGTACATCTACACCGGCGGAGAGCCCCTGGTTCGCAAAAAAGACCTGATCAAGATCTGTGAGATGCATCCGGACTGCGAGTTCCTGTCCTTTACCAACGGAACCCTCATTGATGAGGAGTTCTGCCAGGAAATGCTGCGGGTGAAAAACTTTGTTCCCGCCATCAGCCTGGAGGGCTTTGAGGATGCCAATGACAGCCGCCGGGGCCAGGGTGTGTACGAGAAAGTTATGCACGCCATGGATCTGCTGAAAGCCCACAACCTGGCTTTCGGTATCTCTGTATGCTACACCAGCCGCAATTTTGAGGATGTATCCAGCGAGGCCTTCTATGACAAGATCATCGATAAGGGAGCCCTATTTGTATGGTTCTTCCACTACATGCCCGTGGGAAATGACGCTTCCGTGGATCTGCTGCTGAAACCGGAGCAGAGAGAGGAAATGTACCACAGAATCCGTGAGATGAGAGGCAAGAAGGCGATTTTTGCCATGGACTTCCAGAACGATGGCGAGTTTGTAGGCGGATGTATCGCAGGCGGACGCCGCTATCTGCACATCAACGCCAAAGGCGCTGTGGAGCCCTGTGTATTCATTCACTACTCCAACGCCAACATTCATGACTGCACCCTGCTGGAAGCCCTGAAGAGCCCCATTTTCCAGGCTTATCATGACAACCAGCCCTTCAACAACAACCATCTGCGTCCCTGCCCCATGCTGGAGAACCCCACCCGTCTCCGCGAACTGGTAAAGGAGACCGGAGCGGTCAACACCGATTACGAGGCACCGGAATCCGTGGATCATCTCTGCGACAAGTGCGTAAGCTACGCGGAGAACTGGAAACCCACCGCTGAGAAGCTGTGGGAGGAGTCTCATCCCTGCAGCGGCGGATGCGCCGGGTGCGGAAAGTAATCCGCGAATTTTCAGAAAGAATTGCATAGATATAAAAAATGTGCGATACTTGGCTTAGAACCAGGTATCGCATTTTTTTATGCAATGCTAGGAGGTGGGATTATGAAGTTTATTCTGGCAGGCATGACACTTAATTTCTTCTTCCTGAATTTCTGGGGACTAAACTGGATCCTTCCGCTGGCCGGGGCGGTTCTGCTGATCTTGGGATTCCGCAGCCTGTGGGGGGTAAGCCGCTGGTTTCAGACAGGGTACAATCTCTCGGTGATCCGTCTGCTTCTGCTTCTGCTGGAGCTTGTCGGAAACTGGGGATTGCTCCTGCTGCTGCAGCTGGCAAATGCGGCTGTGATGCTCAGCCTCTGTTTTTTCCTATGGAAGGGCCTGCAGGAGGTGCTGAACCGGGTGGATCCCCGTCGGGACGCGGAATGCGGGATCGCGCTGGTACTCTGGTGCGCGGCCATGACACTGATCAATCTTCTGGGAGGGGGCTGGCTGATGGTATTTCTCATTCTGCTGGTATGCTATATACTGATCTTGCGGAAAATTTATATTCTGTATGCGGAATTAAAAGAGAAAGGCGGTTTTGAGTAACCGGCACAGGATTTTGCATTGTTTTTTCCAGGACTGTGTGATACAATTCTTTCGGAAATGTTAGCAAACCCTAACAAAATAAGGGAGAGATACGTATGCAGTTATACGAAGGAGAAATTGGCAAGACATACATCGTGGAAGACATGCACATGCCTCTGGAAACAGAGCGGCGCATGGAAGCCCTGGGCATGACGAGAAAAACCTCCGTCACTGTGATGAATAAAAAGCGCCGGGGCGCTATGGTAATCAAGCTTCGGGGAACCCGCTTCGCTCTGGGGCAGGAGATTCTGAAACATATCCAGGTGAAGGAGGCGGGCAGTCATGAGTGAGACAGTACATGTAGCTTTTACGGGAAATCCCAACTGCGGAAAGACAACGCTGTTTAACGCCTACACGGGAGCCAACCTGAAGGTGGCCAACTGGCCGGGGGTGACCGTGGAGAAGGTGGAGGGAAGTTTCCACTTTCAGGATCATGAATTGAAGCTGGTGGATCTGCCCGGCACCTACAGCCTGACTTCTTATACCATGGAGGAGCGGGTGGCCCGGGAATACATTCTCAGCGATGAGGTGGATGTGATTGTGGATGTGGCAGACGCGTCCGCATTGGAGCGGAACCTGTATCTGACCCTGCAGCTCATTGAGCTGGGCAAACCGGTGGTGCTGGCCCTGAACATGATGGACATTGTGGAAAAAAGGGGGATGGAAATCGACATGCACCGGCTGCCGGAGATGCTGGGCATTCCGGTGATCCCGGTAAGCGCCAGAAAAAAGAAGGGGCTGGATATCCTCATGCACGCGGTGGTGCATCACCACGACCGGAAAGAAAGCACCCCCATTGTGCATCACCACGAGGAGCTGGAAAAAAACAGCACCCACGCCCACGACCATCACCGGGAATTTGCCATGGTCTACAGCGACGACATTGAGGATAAAATTGATATCATCAAGGAAGCTTTAAAAAAGAAATATCCGGATATGTTCAATCACCGCTGGCACGCTCTGAAGATTCTGGAAGGGGATCAGGCCATTACGGAACAATATCCGGTGGAACTGCCGGAGGAACTGACCTGCGATTACGAGCAGGAGATCATTCGTCAGAAGTACAATTTTATCGATGAGATTGTCCGGGAGGTTCTGTTTAACAAGGCGGAAAAAGAGGAAGCCACGGACCGGGTGGACCAGATTCTTACCAACCGCTGGCTGGGATTCCCCATTTTCCTGGTGATCATGGCGGCAGTGTTTTTCCTGACCTTCACCATCGGGGACTGGCTGAAGGACTATCTGTCTGTGTTTATTTCCTGGTTTTCCGAGAGCGTCCGGGGCGGTATGGAAGCTCTCGGCATCGCGGCGCCGGTGATCTCTCTGGTAGTGGACGGCATTATCTCCGGCGTAGGAGGGATCCTCACCTTCCTGCCCAACATCTTTATTCTGTTCCTGGCTCTGGCTTTCCTGGAGGACAGCGGTTATATGTCCCGGGCGGCCTACGTCATGGACAGCATTATGGGAAAGGTGGGGCTTTCCGGAAGAGCGTTTATTCCTATGGTACTTGGGTTCGGCTGTTCTGTTCCCGCCATCATGGCCTCCAGGGCGCTGGAGAACCGGCGGGACCGGCTGAAGACCATGCTGGTGACGCCCCTGATGTCCTGTTCGGCCAGACTGCCCATCTATCTTTTGCTGTCCCAGATGTTTTTCGGAAAGTACGCTATGGTGGCAGCTTATTCCATGTATGTGCTGGGACTGCTGCTGGCGATTTTGGTGGCCTTTGTCCTGCATGTGTTTGACCGGAAAAAGACAGAATATAATCTGCTCATCGAGCTTCCGGAATATAAAGTACCCAGCGCCAGAACCGTGGCTATTTACGTGTGGGAGAAGGTAAAAGATTACCTGACCAAGGCGGGGACTACGATTTTTATCGCTTCTATTATTATGTGGTTTATCCTGAATTTCGGTGTCCACGGCTATACCACGGAAATTTCCCAGAGCTTCGGCTCCATGGCGGGCCGGGTTATTGCCCCGGTATTTGCCCCTCTGGGTCTGGGGTACTGGCAGATCGTGGTGGCTCTGATCGCGGGAATTTCCGCCAAAGAGGTGGTAGTATCCAGTTTCTCCGTACTCTTTGGAATTTCCAATGTCAGCGCCCCGGCGGGCATGGCGGCCCTGTCCGGCGTACTGGGAGAAATGGGATTCGGCCCCCTGAACGCTTTCAGCATGATGGTATTCTGCCTGCTGTATATTCCCTGTATTGCCACCATTGCCACCATCAAACGGGAATCCGGCGGCTGGAAATTTACTGTCTGCTGCATTGTTTTCCAGCTGCTGCTGGCCTGGACAGTCAGCTGCCTGATATTCCAGGTGGGAAGCTTACTCCTGTAAGCGGGGCGTCTGTGAATCATAACAAAGAAAGAAAAGCAGATCAGATTCCGGTCTGCTTTTTTCTTGTTATTTCCAGCCTGCTGCGGTACAATAGAAACGATAAGTCTTGAACCGGAAGCTTTGGGGTTTCCGGGCGTAGAAAAAAACAGGAGGCGCCGCTATGAGAGAGTTTTTGCTGAATTCAGAAGAACTGTTGGATCGGAACGCGCTGGCGTTTTTGGAAAACGGGGAAATCTGGGGTCTGCTGCCCTGCCATTGCGTCCGCTTTAATGAAAAAGTAAAGCTGGCTTATTTTACAGAAGGATATACCTGCCTGGGCCGGCAGATCCCCCATATGTCTCTGGATGAGATCTGCTTTGTAGAACAGAAATTGTTGGATCGGATCCGCATGCTGGAGGGACGCATGGAAATTTCTCTGGAAAATCTGGTATGGGATGTGGACGGAATTTATCTGGACGGGCAGGAGCGGGTATTCTGCCTTTGCCTTCCGGCAGTGGTGCCGGAGAGTTCTCTGACCAGTCAGATTTATCTGAAACGGGTGTACGCCCTGCTGGAGGAGATGGTGGAGCACATTCCGGGAGGAGATGAAGTCTGCCGGCAGATCGAGTTTCAGAAGGAAAAGGATTTTGGAAACTGGCAGAGTCTCAAAGAAGCTCTGATGAGACGGGCGCCTATGGAGGATGAGACCCTGACGCTGAAAAGCGTCAATACGCCCCAGCCCCTGAATTTTCAGGTGGGCCATGCCGAGTTTACCATAGGTTCCGACCAGGAGCAGGCGGACGGCTGGATTCCGGGGATGAGTACGGTAAGCCCCCTGCACGCTGTGGTGGGATGGAACGATATCTGCTTTTACGTAATGGATCTGGGCAGTGCCAACGGAACCTTTCTGAACGGCCAGCGGATCGCGCCTATGGCGCAAATACCTATCGGAAAAGGCAGTATCCTGAAATTTGCTGACTGTACATTCAGCGTAGAGTGACGGCGGAGGAACAGGCATGGGAAAAAAGTTAAAACTGGTAATTCTGGACAGTGATTATGAATATCTGCGGCCCATGGAAGAGGAATTGATCCGCCGCTTTTCGGGAAGAACCCAGATGCAGATTATTACGGATCCGGCTTATGCGAAAGTGTTTTTTCATACCCCGAGAAATATAGATCTTTTGGTGGCAGACGCTCATTTTTACGGAGAATATCTGGAAGAACACAGCATCCGGCGGATTCTGGTTCTGATTCCGGGGATTGAGATTCAGCGGAAGGTGCCGGAGCATGTAACGCAGATTGTAAAATATCTTCCCTACAAAGAAATTCTGGACATGATTGAACGGAAGATTACAGAACTGGAAAAAGAAAAGGAAGAGGTCGCCCCGGTGCGGAAGCCGGATACAAAGGTGATCGCTGTGTATTCTCCGGTGGGAGGCTGCGGGAAAAGTCTGGTGGCAGCCGCTCTGTGCCGGAAGATGCAGAGGCTGGATATACCGGCGCTCCTGGTGGGCTGCGATTCTCTGCAGAGCTTCTCTGTCTATATGGACAAAGAGGAGTACGCCCAGGAATCCCTGGCGGAGGAACTGCGGGATCCGGGGGAGGATACATACTGGAATATTCTTCAGAATATAAAAAGAGAGGAGCTTGCCTGCCTGCTGCCCTTTGAGAAGGCGCTTCCGGCGCTGGGAGTAGGGGCCCGGGAAATGAAAAATCTGATTTCTATTTTAAAGGAAAACAAAGATTTTGACGCGGTGATCCTGGATATCGGCAGTGAGCTGAGCGAGAAAAGCCAGAAAATTATGGAGGAAGCAGATCTTCTGGTGGTGGTGACTCAGTCCAGCAGAACCGCAGCCAGAAAGATCCGGCGGCTGCAGAAAAACAAAACGCTGATGCCCAATCTGGAAAGCTGTGTCATCTGCAACCAGTACGGGGCGGATGGCAGCAAGGATCCCGGCTGGAAGCCCTCGGAGGTGCTGCCGGAATATCCCAACGGGGAAAGCGCTATGGAGGATCCTATCTTTTACCGGCTGGCATTTCAGATTATGGAATAAACAGGATTTTGCGGGCCGTAAAGTCATGCTTGTCTCATAAATATTGACAGAGCCAGAAGATTGTTTTATACTGGATTCGCTGCAATCGAATATGTGAAAGAATGAGAGTGAACAGGAGTTCATGAAGGGGTACACCACCGCGGGTGTAGTTTCTTTGTGGACTCCTTTTTTCACCGGTCAGAGAATCCTGCAGCAACAGGAAAGGAGGTGCCGGCTTTGAAGATCCGGGCAAACGGACAGGAGAGAGACCTTCCCCAGGGAAAAGCTCTGGGAGCGTTTCTGGAAGAAAATCAGTTTCAGCGGCAGAGGATCGCTGTGGAATTAAACGGGGAGATCGTCCCCAAGAGCAAGTATGAAGAGACCATCCTGCGGGACGGGGATGTGCTGGAGGTGGTAAGCTTTGTGGGAGGAGGCTGAGCATGAAAGAACAGATCACAGAGGAACAGATCCGGGAAGCCCTCTGTCTCCGCCACACGGAAGCGGTGCAGAAAAAGCTTTCCGCCGCCCGGACGGCGGTGGCGGGCCTGGGGGGCCTGGGTTCCCACATCGCCTTTTTTCTGGCACGGATCGGAGTGGGACACCTGCATCTCATTGATTTTGACCGGGTGGACCTTTCCAACCTGAACCGGCAGCAGTACCGGCTCTGCCACCTGGGTATGTACAAGACGGAAGCCCTGCGGCAGGAGCTGCTGGAGCTGAATCCCTACCTTCAGATCACCGCGGACTGCGTAAAGGTGGACGAAGAAAATCTGCGGCAGCTTTTCGAGGAAGATGAGATCATCTGCGAAGCCTTTGACCGGGCGGAGCAGAAGGCCCTGCTGGTGAACGGGATCCTGGAGCATTTTCCTGAGAAAAAGCTGATCGCGGCTTCCGGCATGGCGGGATTCGGGGACAGCAACCGGATCCGAACCCGGAAGATCGCCGGGAATTTTTATCTCTGCGGGGACGGGGAAAGCGAATCCCTGCCGGGCACGGGGCTGATGGCTCCCCGGGTGGCCCTCTGCGCGGCCCATGAGGCCAACGCGGCGGTGAGCCTGATCCTGGGGAAGGAACCCTGCTGAAGAGGAAAGACGCCATTGGAGCGTTGATAAGAAAGTAAGAAAAGAGAGGAAAAGACTATGAGCGAGAAGATAAAAGACACCTGGAAACTGGGAGACCACGAGTTTACCTCCCGTTTTATCCTGGGATCCGGCAAATATTCCCTGGATCTCATCCGGGCGGCGGTGGAGCACGCCGGAGCCCAGATCATCACCCTGGCCCTGCGCCGGGCCAATGAGGGAGGCATGGCCAATATCCTGGACTACATTCCGGAAGGAGTGACCCTGCTGCCCAACACCTCCGGAGCCCGGAACGCCGACGAGGCTGTGCGCATCGCCCGGCTGGCCAGGGAGGTCTGCGGCACGGATTTTGTAAAGATCGAGGTGATCCGGGACAGCAAATATCTGCTGCCGGATAACTATGAAACCGCCAAGGCCACAGAGATCCTGGCCAAAGAGGGCTTTGTGGTTATGCCCTACATGTACCCGGATCTCAACGCGGCCAGAGATATGGCCAACGCCGGCGCCGCCTGCATCATGCCCCTGGGAGCTCCCATCGGCTCCAACAAGGGGATCTGTACCAAAGAGTTTATTCAGATCCTCATTGACGAGATCGACCTGCCTATTATTGTAGACGCCGGCATCGGGCGTCCCTCCCAGGCCTGCGAGGCCATGGAGATGGGAGCCGCCGCAGTCATGGCCAACACCGCCATCGCCACCGCCGGGGATGTGCCCGCCATGGCGGAAGCCTTTAAGAAGGCCATTGAGGCGGGACGCACCGCCTATCTTTCCGGCATGGGCCGGGTGAGGGAAAAAGGAGCCAGCGCCTCCTCCCCGCTGACAGGATTTCTGAGAGAGTAAGGAGTGACAGAAGATGAAGGATACCTTTGTAAATGAAAGCATTATGAGCGATGAGGTCCGGGAGCATCTGAAGGAGAACCGCATCGATCACATGAAATATCTGCCGGATATGGAGGCGCTGGATTCCGACGTAATGGACCAGGTGGTCTCCATGATGAACGCCTACGATTACCACCGGTACACGGAGCAGGATGTGCGCCGGGCCCTGGAAAAGGAAAACCGGGGGCCGGAGGAATTTGCCGCCCTGCTTTCCCCGGCGGCTCTGCCTTTCCTGGAGGAGATGGCGCAGAAGGCCCAGGAGGAGACCCGCCGCCACTTCGGCAATTCCGTGTATCTGTTTACGCCGCTGTACATTGCCAACTACTGCGAAAATTACTGCATTTACTGCGGGTTCAACTGCCACAACAAGATCCGCCGGGCCCAGCTCAACGAGGCGGAGATCGAGGAGGAAATGCAGGCCATTGCGAAGACCGGCCTGCAGGAGATCCTGATCCTGACGGGAGAGAGCCGGAAAAAATCCACCGTGGAGTACATCGGAAAAGCCTGTCAGATTGCCAGAAAGTATTTCAAGGTCATCGGACTGGAAGTCTACCCCATGAATTCCGATGAATACCGTTACCTGCATGAGTGCGGAGCCGATTACGTCACCGTGTTCCAGGAAACCTACGATTCCGACAAGTACGAGACCCTGCACCTGGCCGGCCACAAGCGGATCTTCCCCTACCGGATCAACGCCCAGGAGCGGGCCCTGAAGGGCGGCATGCGGGGAGTAGGCTTCGGCGCCCTGCTGGGACTTTCGGATTTCCGGAAAGACGCCTATGCCACCGGCATCCACGCCTGGCTGCTGCAGCGGAAGTATCCCCATGCGGAGATCGCCTTTTCCTGCCCCCGGCTCCGTCCCATTATCAACAACGACAAGATCAACCCCATGGACGTCCATGAGGCCCAGCTGCTGCAGGTAGTCACCGCCTACCGTCTGCTGCTGCCCTTTGCGGGGATCACCGTGTCTACCAGAGAGTGCGCCCGGGTCCGGGACAACCTGGCCTGCATCGCCGCCACCAAGATCTCCGCGGGAGTCAGCACCGGGGTAGGCAGCCATGCGGCGGAAATGGAAGATCAGGGAGACGAGCAGTTTGAGATCTCCGACAGCCGCACGGTAGAGGAAGTGTACCGGGATCTGGAAAACCTGGGCCAGCAGCCGGTGATGAATGACTATGTCTATGTATGAGAAGGTTCTGGCCGTCACAGACCGGAAGCTCTGCACCCGGCCCTTCCCGGAACAGATCCGCCGGGTCTGCGGCTGCCGCCCAAAAGCCCTGGTCCTCCGGGAAAAAGATCTGATGCCCCAGGCCTACCGGGAGCTGGCAGAGCAGGTGCTGGAGATCTGCGGGGAATACCAGGTGGACTGTATCCTTCACAATTTTACCGGCGCCGCCCGGGAGCTGGGCGTGAAGCGGATCCACCTTCCCCTGAAAAAACTCCTGTCCCTTTCGGCGGAGGAAAAGGCTGCCTTCGCCGGCATCGGCACTTCCGTGCATTCCCCGGAACAGGCCCGTCAGGCTCTGGAGGCGGGGGCTGCCTGGCTGTTTGCCGGCCACATTTACGAAAGCCAGTGCAAGGCGGGACTGCCTCCCAGAGGCCTGGAATTTTTAAGAGAGATCTGCCGACTGGCGGGAACCGTGCCGGTGTACGCCATCGGCGGCATCCGCCGGTCTCAGGCCCAGATCCGGGAAATCCAATCCTGCGGGGCGGCGGGCGCCTGCATCATGTCGGAGATGATGAGGCTGTAGAAAAAAGAAGGGGCCGAAAATCCGAGAGAATTTCTTTCACATGCGGCAGTCCCAAAGAGGCGGCTGTTTGACTTCGGCGTATGTTTGTGATATACTCGGCTTCAGAAAAAATAGAAAGTAAAAGGGGTGAAAAGATGATTAACCTTTCCTGCAAATAAAACGGAATATGCATTGTACTGCGGTTTGATGGCAGTATTGCGCCCTTTGCAGGAAAGTTAAAAGTCTATTCTCCTAATCATCCTATTGGAAGTATGTCGTTTTTGAAGATATGCGTTTATATAGGTTGGGAAGAGCTGCAGGAAATGGCTTTCTTGCAGCTCTTATTTTACTTTATAGGAAAATGTGTGATTGAGGAAATTTGAGAAAAAGAAAACCCGCTGAAAAGCGGGCATGGCAATTAGACGGTTCAGGGTCAGAAGATGTAAAAACCTTCCTCACCGAAATCGTCATCATCCAGATCATCAAATTCGTGTAAGAAATAATCCATGTCCAAAAGGTCGTCATCACTCATGTCGCGGACCTCATCAGAGGTCATGCCTTCTGGAGGATTTTTCATATACTGTTCCCGAAGTTCCTTTGCAAGTTCTGCCTCAGTGACTCGTTTCATATTGACCGCCTCCGTTTCTGTATCAGATACCTTGATTGTACCATGCAGCAGGAGACTATGGAAGAGAAGAAAAAGAGGCAGGGGACCGGCACCGGTGCTTTCGCATGGCCCTTTCATATAATTCATGCAAAGGAACGGGTTTGTGGTTGAAATATAATTCAAGAAACAGCATGGGCGTACCGCAGGAAGGACATTTTAAAGGGTCATATCCGAAGGAAAGCAGGATGGAATCCCGCCAACGGTTAAAAGAAAGAAATATTTTATGCTTTTCCCTTGAGATAGCCCTGTGAAGATATCTGTCAGATTTACGATGCCTGGCATAAATCCCATAATAACGGATCATTTTGAAATGTTTTTCCGGGATATGCTGGGTGAGCCGGGCCATGAAATCAAGAACCGGAATGGTTTTGGTGACCAGTTTCTCGTCTTCGTGACGGTTGTAATGGAAGGTAACCAATTCGCCGTCATAAGAGTCAATACGTGAAGTGGCAGTGACCGGCCTGCCAAGGTAACGGCCAATGTACTTGATTACTTGAGAAGGATTACATTTATTGGGCATGGCCCGGACATAAAATCCATTTTTTGGTCGGCATAGACAGAAGCCTTAAGCTTTTTAAAAGAATCGCCGATCCTGGAATGCAATTCGTTTAAAAGTGCGGTCTGAAAGGAGTCACGTAAGAGTTTGTAGTTGAAGTGTTTTTTATGACGCCAGCGAAGAGAATTCCCAATCCCGCCTTCAGAAACGAGACAATGGATATGTGGGTTACATTTCAAGTCCCTGCCAAAAGTATGAAGGACACAGATAAAACCAGGAGTAAAGAGTTCGGATTTGTTCTCTTTGCCGCAGGAAGGGCGAAGCAATCCATGCTTCATGCCCTCTTGCCGCATTTTACCTGGTGAATACACAGGAAGGAGGTTTTCCATATGTCAATGATTCGGGTAGAGAACCTGACATTTTCCTATCCATCCAGTTATGATCCTATTTTTGAAAATGTTAATTTTCAGATTGATACAGACTGGAAACTGGGGCTTGTTGGAAGAAATGGCAGGGGAAAAACAACTTTTTTGAATCTTCTGCTTGGGAGGTATGAATATCAGGGAAAGATACAGGCTTCGGTGCAATTTGATTACTTTCCCTATGGGATCTGTGATAAAAACCGGCCGACGAAAGAGATACTTTCTGAAATATGTCCGTCGGCGGAAGATTGGGAACTGCTGAGAGAACTATCCTATCTGGAAGTCCGTGAAGAGGTGCTTGGGAGACCGTTTTTTACCCTTTCCAATGGGGAGCAGACGAAGGTGCTGCTGGCGGCGCTTTTTTTGAATGACGGACATTTTTTACTGATCGATGAGCCCACAAACCATTTGGATATGAAAGCCAGACAAACCGTTGCGGCATACCTGAAACGGAAAAAAGGTTTTATTTTAGTATCCCATGACCGCTGCTTTTTAGATGGCTGTGCGGACCATATTCTATCCATCAATCGAAGGGATATAGATGTGCAGAGCGGGAATTTTACCACCTGGTTCACCAACTTCCAGCGACAGCAAGAATCTGAACTTGCTCAAAACCAGAAATTAAAAAAAGACATTGATGCGATGAAAAAGGCTGCGCAGCGGACTTCTGCCTGGTCGGAGCGGATAGAAATGTCAAAAAAAGGAAATGGTCCGGTGGATCGGGGGTATATCGGCCACAAGTCAGCGAAGATGATGAAACGTTCAAAGGCGATGGAAGCGCGGCAGCAGCGGGCGGTCAAGGAGAAGTCACGGCTCCTCAAAAATCTGGAGACCATAGAAGAACTGAAGATGGTTCCGCTGTCTTATTTTTCGGATACCCTGGCGGCTTTTTCTGAGGCTGCGCCGATTTCCGGGGGCAGGGAAGTCTGTCAAAGGATTTCATTTGAAATAAGGCAGGGAGAACGCATTGCTCTTGACGGGAAAAACGGTTCCGGAAAAAGCAGCCTGCTAAAGCTGCTGATGGGGCAGCCCGTAGGGCACCGCGGTACGATTACGGTTGGTTCAGGGCTCATACTGTCCTATGTGCCCCAGGATACATCCATGCTGAAGGGTTCTTTAGCAGAGTTCGCAGAAATCAACCATATAGAAGAAACCTTGTTTAAGGCAGTCTTGCGGAAAATGGATTTTTCACGTACGCAGTTTGAAAAGAAAATGGAGGATTTTTCAGCCGGACAGAAGAAAAAGGTGCTGCTGGCGAAAAGTCTCTGTGAGAAAGCGCATCTTTATGTGTGGGATGAACCTCTTAATTATATTGATATTTATACTCGGATACAAATAGAAGATCTGATAAAGAAATTTTCTCCAACCATGATCTTTGTAGAACATGATCTTGCCTTCAGAACCAATATTGCAACAAGAAGCATATCATTGGCGGCTGAATAGGGAAATGCGCAGGATGGCCCATGCAGAGAAACTCCGGGCAGCCGCAGGTGATATTTCCTGCGGCTGCCCGGAAATTTTATGCTCAATAGCAGAACGAGATAATCACCGGCACCACCGCGGAGCAGATGATGCCGTTGAGAACGGCAAATACCACGGTCTCCTCGTTGGTGTAGCGGATCAGCATGGGCAGGGTAGTGTCCTCGCTGGTGGCCGCCGCCGGGGCGATGCAGGTGTAGGCGTTGCAGTGCCGGGAGAGGAAGGGGATCATAAAGAAGGCTCCGATCTCCCGCATGAGATTGCTGAGGAAGGCGATGCTGCCCAGGCTGGCTCCCGCCAGATTGCCGATGGTGACACCAGCCAGGCTGTACCAGCCCATGCCCCCGGCAATGGACACCGACTGGTTCAGGGGGAAGTGCAGCAGCATGCCGCAGACAATGCCTCCCGCCAGGGAGCCCAGGATGATGCCAACAGGAACGATCAGGGTCTTCAGCAGATTTCTCCGGAGCTGGGACAGCAGCCCCCGGTGCAGCCCTACGCTGATGCCCACGGAAAACATCAAAAGATACAGCAGCCAGTCTGAGTGAAGGGTCAGAGGGGAGAGGATCTTTGCAAGGGCCGGCCTGGATCCGAAGAGGATTCCCAGGATCAGGGATCCCAGGGCCAGGAACACCATGGGGTCTCCTTTCGATGGGGCTTCCGGGGTCTCTCCCGTCATGTCCGGTTCCGTCTGTCCGCCGGATCCCTTCATAAAATGCCGGCTCAGGGGAAAGACCACCGCCACGGAAAGCAGGGTGGGGATCAGGAAAAACACGAAACTTTGCAGACCCAGCCCCAGCAGCTCTGAGAAAAAGCCCTCCCGCTGCCCCAAGCTCACCCCCATGGTGAAGATCAGCAGCAGAGTAAAAAAGAGCTGTACCTTTTCATTTTTTCCTTTGTGCCTGGCAGGGAAGATCCGCCCCGCCAGAAAGCCCAGAATCATAATACCAAGTGTAACCATGCTGTCCTCCGAAAAACGGCCGGGGGCTTTGATAAGTCCGGCCGGAAATTTTGTTCGATACCGCTAGGTATGGTAACATATACTGAAAAAACTATCAAGATTTTTCCGATTCCCGGCGGGGAAAATTGACTTTCCCGGGTATTTCACTTAAGATAATTTTAACTATACATTTTAAACGCGAACCAGAAGATCTGGAAAAAGCAGGAGGAATATAGCTATGATGTATCCATTTATGACTTTAGAGGATGAAACAGAGATTGTATATTCCGAGATGCAAAAAGATGGAATGGTAAAAGTTTATATTGAAAGATCAGATGCAGAATATGGTTTCAGACATGCAACATGCTGGCTGCCTCAATACAGGTGGGAAGATATATATCATTTTTCTGAAGAAGAGATAAAAAAGTTTGAAGAGATTATAAGATCTACGGCGCACCTGATTATGGAGTTTTCCCAGGAAGGAGGATTTGAAAATGCCTCAAATCTTTAGAATGGGAGAGTATTGGATATATTTCTGGACAAATGAAAACCGTCCAGTCGAGCCGATTCATGTGCATATTTCCAAGGGAAGCACTGTACATTCCCGGGGATTTACGCTATACTTTTTACCGTGAAACTCCAGGCTCTTTCCGGGCCCGGAACATAGAAGAAAGAGGATTGCGAGATGCTGAAGATCAAAGAGTACGCGCGGCCGGAAAGCCTGGCCCAGGCGTATGAGTGGAATCAGAAAAAAAGCAGCTGCGTCATAGGCGGCATGCTCTGGCTGAAAATGAGCCATAAAAATGTGGGAATGGCCATCGACCTGTCCGGCCTGGGTCTGGATAGGATCCGGGAGGACGGGGAAAATTTCCGCGTCGGCGCCATGGTGACCCTGCGGGAGCTGGAGCTCCACCAGGGACTGGACCGCTACACGGAAGGGGCCCTGGGGGCGGCCCTCCGGGACATCGTGGGCGTCCAGTTCCGGAACCTGGCCACGGCGGGGGGCAGCGTCTTTGGCCGGTTCGGGTTTTCCGATGTGCTGACGGTGCTGCTGGCCATGGATACCTACGTGAAACTGTACCGGGCAGGAGAGATTCCTCTGGGGGATTTTCTGACCCGGAAAAGGGACCGGGACATCCTGGAGGAGATCCGGATCCGGAAACAGCCGGGCTTCCACATGGTCTATCAGGCCCACCGGAACAGCAGGACGGATTTTCCGGTGCTGAACGGGGCTGTGTCCCTGGAGGAGACAGGGGGAAAACTGGTCTTCGGAGCCAGGCCCCTGGCAGCCATGGCTCTGCCCATGGAGGAGAGCCTGCGGCAGAAGATCCTGGGGGGAACCCTGACGGAAGCGGAGGCAGCCGCCTGCATGAACGCAGCCGCGGAGCAGGTGCCCGTGGGAAGCAACATGCGGGGCAGCCGGGAATACCGGAGCCACCTGGCGCGGGTGCTGGGCCGCAGAGGCCTGATGGAACTGCAGAAGCTGGCATCCGCCGGGAAGGGAGGCGCGGAGCTTTGAAGATACAGATGAAACTGAACGGGAAGAACATACAGGAGGAGATCCGGCCGGATATGCTGCTGCTGGATCTGGTGCGGAGCCATGGCTGCGCCAGCGTAAAGAGAGGCTGCGAAACCTCCAACTGCGGGCTCTGCACAGTGATCCTCAACGGAAAACCGGTGCTGTCCTGCTCGGTGCTGGCGGCCCGGGCGGACGGGGCCGCCGTGGAGACCCTGGAGGGACTTCAGGAGGAAGCGGCGGAGCTGGGAGCTTTTATCGCGGACCAGGGAGCGGAGCAGTGCGGTTTCTGCAATCCGGGATATATTCTCAACGCCATCGCCCTGTTCCGGGAGAACCCGGATCCCTCGGATCAGGAGATCCTGGAATATCTGGCGGGAAATCTCTGCCGCTGTTCCGGCTATGAAGGACAGCTGCGGGGACTGCGGAATTTTCTGGAGCAGAAGCACGGGCGCTCCGGAAAGAAAGGAGGCCTGCAGTGAGAGTTGTCAATCAGCCTTTGCGGAAAAAAGACGCCATGGCTCTGGTGACGGGCAAGCCGGTGTTCCTGGAGGATCAGATCCCGGCAGGCACGCTGGTGGTGAAGCTTCTGCGGAGCCCCCACGCCAACGCCCTGGTGGAGGAGATCCATACGGAAAAAGCCAAGGGGGTGCCCGGGGTGGAGGCGGTCTACACCTGGGAGGATGTGCCCGGGCAGCGGTTTACCATGGCCGGACAGACCTACCCGGAACCCAGCCCCTATGACCGGCTGATCCTGGACCGGCACGTCCGCTATGTGGGAGATCCGGTGGCCATTGTGGCCGCGGAGACAGAAGCGGCGGCGGAAAAAGCCCTGAAACTCATAAAAGTGACTTACCAGGTGCTGCCGGCCCTGCTGGATTTCCGGCAGGCCAAGGATAATGAACTGCTGGTCCACCCGGAGGAGGACTGGAAGTCCCTCTGCCCGGTAGGAGCCGACAACAAGCGAAATCTCTGCGCCAGCGGCGGTTCGGAAAAAGGGGATGTGGAGCAGGTGCTGGCAGACTGTCCTGTGACCGTGGAGGGGACCTATCACACCCTGGCGGCCCAGCAGTCCATGATGGAGACCTTCCGCACCTACTGCAGCATCGATACCTACGGGAGACTGAACGTGGTAAGCTCCACCCAGATCGTCTTTCATGTGCGGAGGATCCTCTCCAACGCCTTGGGGATCCCCAAGACCCGGATCCGGGTGACCAAAGCCCGCATCGGCGGCGGCTTCGGCGCCAAACAGACGGTGGTGGCGGAGGTATTTCCGGCCTTTGTGACCTGGATGACCAAAAAGCCTTCCCGGCTGATCTTTACCCGGGAGGAGAGTATGACCGCCTCCTCCCCCCGCCATGAAATGGAGGTAAAGGTGCGCATCGGGGCGGGAACCGACGGAAGGATCCGGGCCATTGACGTCCATACCCTTTCCAATACCGGCGCCTACGGGGAGCACGGTCCCACCACCGTGGGACTGTCCGGGACAAAATCCATTTCCCTGTACCGGAACCTGGAGGCCCACCGGTTTGTCTATGACGTGGTGTACACCAACGTCATGTCCGCCGGCGCCTACCGGGGCTACGGGGCCACCCAGGGGATCTTCGCTGTGGAGACGGCTGTGAACGAGCTGGCGGCGAAGCTTCACATGGATCCGGCCCGGCTGCGGGAGATCAACATGGTCCGGGAAGGGGACGTGATGACTTCCTACGACTCCGCCCAGACCACCAACAGCTGCGCCCTGGACCGGTGTTTTACCAGGGTAAAGGAACTCATCGGCTGGGAGGAAAAGTACCCGGCAAAAGACCTGGGAAACGGGAAAATCCGCAGCGTGGGTCTGGCCATGGGTATGCAGGGCTCGGGCATTTCCGGGGTGGATGTAGGCTCGGCTACTTTGAAATTAAATGACGATGGAGGCTACATGCTGTCCATCGGTTCCGCGGATATGGGAACCGGCTGCGACACCATTCTGGCCCAGATCGCCGCGGAGTGTCTGGACTGTGAGCTGGACCAGATCTCCGTGTCGGCGGCGGATACGGATACTTCTCCCTACGATTCCGGATCCTACGCCTCCAGTACCACTTACATTACCGGCAAGGCTGTGGAAAAGGCCGGCCGGCAGCTGCGGGAGCTGATCCTGGAGGAGGGGAGCAGAGCCCTGGAACTGCCGGCGGAGGAACTGGAATTTGACGGCCGCCGGGTTTACGCCCTGGGGGACGAGAGCCGGGAGATCTCTCTGGTGGACATTGCCACCCGTTCCATGTGCGGCAATACTCATGCCCTGGAGATCACGGTCAGCAACAGTTCGCCTATCTCTCCCCCGCCTTTTATGGCGGGAGCCGTGGAGATCGAGCTGGACAAGGAGACCGGGGAGGTCAGGATCCTGAACTACGCGGCGGTGGTGGACTGCGGAACGCCCATCAATCCCAACCTGGCCAGGATCCAGGTGGAAGGAGGCCTGGTGCAGGCCATGGGCATGACCCTGTTTGAGAACATCCAGTATTCCCCGGAAGGAAAACTCCGAAATAATTCCTTTATGCAGTACAAGATCCCTACCCGGCTGGATATGGGAAAACTGCAGGTGGAATTCCAGAGCAGCTATGAACCCACAGGACCCTTCGGGGCCAAATCCATCGGGGAGATCGTCATCAACACCCCGGCGCCGGCTCTGGTCCACGCCATCGCCAACGCCACAGGCTGCTGGTTCCATTCCCTGCCGGCCACCAGCGAGAAGATCGCCATGGCTGTGGCCCGGGGAAAGACAGGAGTCATAGGAGACGAATAATAAATACATCGGCAGACGAAAGAAGACGAGATTCATGAAACACGCGGAAATTGCGGATCTGCACATACATTCCCGTTTCTCCCGGGCCACCAGCAAAGACGGAAATCCGGAGATGCTGGCCTATCAGGCGGCAAGGAAGGGCATCCGTTACCTGGGAACGGGAGATTTTACCCATCCCGCCTGGCGGGAGGAACTGAAAGAAAAGCTGGAGCCTGCGGAGCAGGGGCTGTACCGGCTGAAAAAAGAGTACCGGATCTCCGGCGGGGAGGTTCCGGGACAGCAGGAGCCCCGATTTGTGGTCTCCGGGGAGATCAGCTCCATTTACAAGAAGGACGGAAAGACCCGGAAGGTCCACAGCCTGATCCTGCTGCCGGGGCTGGAGGAGGCGGAGGAGCTGTCCCGGCGGCTGGAGTCCATCGGCAACATCCACTCCGACGGGCGGCCCATTCTGGGCCTGCCCTGCCATGATCTGCTGGAACTGGCCCTGGAGACCTGTCCGGAGGCCATGTTCGTGCCGGCCCATATCTGGACCCCTCATTTTTCCCTGTTCGGAGCCTTTTCCGGCTTTGATACCCTGGAGGAATGCTTTGAGGAACTGACCCCTTACATCCACGCGGTGGAGACGGGGCTTTCCTCGGATCCTCCCATGAATTGGATGCTGTCCGCCCTGGACGGCCTGCAGCTCATTTCCAATTCGGACGCCCATTCCCCGGCCAAGCTGGGCCGGGAGGCCAACCTGCTGGATATAGACTGCTCCTATCAGGGGCTTTACGACGCCATCCAGAAGGGACAGGGCCTGGAGGGGACCATTGAATTTTTCCCCGAGGAGGGAAAATACCATTTTGACGGCCACCGGAAATGTCATTTGGTCTTAAGTCCCGGGGAGGCGGAAGCGGCAGGCAATCTCTGCCCGGTCTGCAAAAAGAAGCTGACCATGGGGGTTTTCCATCGGATCCTGCAGCTGGCGGACCGGCAGGAAGGATATGTAAAAGAGGGGGCCAGGCCTTTTGAGAGCCTGGCGCCTCTGCCGGAGGTCATCGGAGCCTCCACGGGCCATGCGGCCTCCGGCAAAAAAGTCCAGGGGCTGTATGAGCGGATGCTGGAACGATTGGGCACGGAATTTGCCATTTTAAGAGAACTCCCTCTGGAGGCGATCCGGCAGGAAGCCGGGGAGAGGGTGGCGGAGGGCATCCGCCGTCTCCGGGCCGGGCAGGTGATCCGGGAACCGGGATACGACGGAGAATACGGAAAGATCCGCCTGTTTACAGAAGAAGAGCTGGAGAATACAGAGGGTCAGCTGTGCTTCTCCTTCGCTGCGCCGGAGAATGGCGGAACCAGCCGGGAGAAGACCGGAAAACCCGGCGGGGAACAGGAACCCGCGGGAGAACAGCGCCGGGAAACTCCGGCCCAGGGAGCGCCCTCCGGGGAGATGCTGAATCCGGAACAGCTCCGGGCGGTCCGGTCCGAAAGCCGGTACACGGCGGTAACCGCCGGACCCGGCACCGGCAAAACCAAAACCCTGGTGTCCCGGATCCTGTACCTTCTGCAGGAAAAACAGGTAAAGCCCAGGGAGATCACCGCCGTGACCTTTACCCGGAAAGCGGCATCGGAGCTTCGGGAACGGCTGGAAAAAGCTCTGGGAGGAAAGCGGCGGCTGCGGAATCTGCAGATCGGCACCTTCCACTCCGTGGCCCTGGAGGCCCTGAAACAGGTCGGGAAAGAGGTACAGCTGGCGGAAGGGATGGAATGCCTGGAGCTGGCCAAGGAGACGGTATCCCTTTTTCATCTGCCCTGCAGCGCCGGAAAGCTGACAGGAGAGATCTCCCGGATCAAGTCCGGCAGGGATTCTGCTTTGATCCCCCGGGAGGCCCGGACTTACTACCAGAAGCGGCTGGAGGAAAAGGGGTTGCTGGATTTTGACGATCTTCTGCTGCGGGCCGCGGAATATTTTGAAAGAGAGGACAGTGACAGGAGCCGTTTTTCTTATCTGCTCATTGATGAATTTCAGGACTGCAATCCGGCGCAGTTCCGGCTTACAGAGGCCTGGAACCGGGGAGGAAAGTCCCTGTTTGTCATCGGCGATCCGGATCAGTCTATCTACGGCTTCCGGGGTTCGGATTCTGCCTGTTTTGAAAAACTGAAGGCCAACCACCCGGAAACAGAAGTGATCCCCCTGCGGATCAACTACCGGTCTACCCCGGAGATCCTGCGGGCGGCGGTGACGGTGATCCGGAGAAATCCCGGGGAGGAACGGGATCTGAAACCTTTTAGGGCCGGCGGAGAGCCGGTGCGGATGGTCCAGGCCTCCGGCAAGGCGGCGGAGGCGGTGTTTGTGGCCAAGGAGATCAACCGCCTGGTAGGCGGGGTGGATATGCTGGAGGCCCAGGAGCAGCGGGCAGATCAGGAAAAGAGAAAACTCCGGAGCTTCGGGGAGATCGCGGTTCTCTGCCGGACTCATCGGCAGATGGACCGGCTGGAGAAGACGCTCCGCCAGGAGGGGATCCCCTACGTGGCCGCGGGCCGGGGAAGCTTTCTGGAGGATCCGAAAGTCCGGGGAACCTGCGCCTTTTTCCGCTATCTGGCAAAAGGCGCGGAGGCGGACCGGCACCTGGCGGCGGAGCTTCTGCTGGACCGGGAAAACAACCCGCTGACGGAGACGGTCCTGGAACATCTGGAGGAAAATTTCCGGCCCCTGATGGCCAAAGGGAAACCGGCAAAAATTCTGGATCAATGGATGGAGGAGCAGAATCTGGCAGAAAACACAGCCATGCTTCAGCTCCGGGGGGCGGCAGTGCTCTGCGGGCATATGGAGGAACTGCTGGAAAACCTGGCCTCCGGGGAGGAGGGAGACCTGCAGCGGTGCGGCGGAAAAACCTACCGGGGGGACGCGGTGCGGCTTATGACCCTCCACGCCTCCAAAGGGCTGGAGTTTCCGGCGGTGATCCTCTGCGGGGTCAGCAAAGGAACGCTTCCCCTGGAGACAGAAAAGGAAGCGGCGGATATAGAGGAAGAGCGGCGGCTTTTCTATGTAGGTATGACCCGGGCCAGGGAGGAGCTGGTGCTCACAGCGTCAGGGGAGCCTTCCGAATTCTGGGAGGAAGTGCCGGAAGAATACAGTAAAAAAGAAAAAGCGGAGGGAAGCCGGAAAAAGCAGCAGCCCAGGCAGCTGAGCCTTTTCGATTTCCTTCCCCAAGGGGAGTAATCATGGATCAGAAAACAGTTGTATGTATTTTTAATAATGACGATTACAGAGAACCGGAGGAGAGGCTGGCTCTGGCGGCCCAAAGAGCCTTTGGCATCGAGGCCTCTCCGGTCACCTGGGAACTGCTGCGGGGAAAGAAGGGGAAACCCTTCTTCCTGCACCATCCGGAGCTGTTCCTCTCCATCAGCCACAGCGGCCCCTACTGGGTCTGCGCCCTCAGCGGGGAGCGGATCGGCGTGGATATTCAGGAGCGGACCCGGAAACGGGGAGAAAACAGGAAAGAGGCGGAACTGCGGCTGATGCGCCTGGCCGGCCGGCATTTTGAGCCGGAGGAAAGCGATTACGTGGAAAACGGACGGGAGGGCACCCCTTACCAGAGGTTTTTTGAGATCTGGGCCGCCAAGGAAAGCTATGTGAAATATACCGGTCAGGGCATTGACGGCGGCTTCGGGAAATTTTCCACAGCCCCGGAGGCGGGAAATATCATCCGCAGCCGCCTGCCCTGGACCGCGGAAGGTGTCTGGTTCTGGAAGGAGGATGTGGGGGAGAACTACGTGCTCTGCGTGTGCACCAAAAGACAGAAAGAGATCCGGGTAGAGTGGATCACGGACTGAAAGGAAATCCATGAAACTATTAAAACCTGATTTTTACGATGGCTTTGCCTGCATTGCCTCCCGCTGCCGGGATACCTGCTGCGCGGGCTGGGAGATCGAGGTGGACGAGGAAACCCTGAAAAAATACAGGGAGGTGCCGGGAAATTTCGGCAGGCTCCTCCGTTCCCGGATCTCTGAGGAAGAGGACGGAGCCTACTTTGCCCTGGCCCCGGGGAGAAGATGCCCATTTCTAAATGAGAGAAATCTCTGTGAGATCTATCTGCAGCTGGGGGAGGACATGCTCTGCGATATCTGCCGGGAGCATCCCAGATTTTATCAGTGGTTCGGGGACTACACGGAGGCGGGGCTGGGAATCTGCTGCGAGGAGGTCTGCCGGCTGCTGTTTCAGAGAAAGGAACCTTTGCGATTTGTTCTGGAAGAACAGGGGAATGGGGCGGAGGAGGAAGATCCCCTGCTGAAGCCTCTGCTGGCGGCCAGAGAACGGCTGTTTTCCATCCTGCAGAACAGAACTTACCCTATGGATCAGAGAATGGAGGCTGCCCTGAAGTTCGCGGAACGGCTGGATCCGCCGGTGAGACAGGAGGATACAGAAGAGATCCTGAAACTGGCCGGAACGGATCCGGAGAGCTGGCTGAAGGCTGCCGGAACAGAGAGAAGCTGGTACGGCTCCCGGCAGGAGATCCTGGAACTTCTGGAGATATACCGGGATCTGGAATCCCTGGACGGCACCTGGGGAGGACGCATGGAAAGCCTTATGGAGCAGCTGCCTGAGCTTCTGGAGCAGCGGCGTGTTTTTTTGGAGGCTTTCCGGAACCGGGAATATGAGTACGAGCACCTGGCGGTCTATGTTCTGTACCGGTATTTTATGGAATCCCTCTTTGACGGCTGCGTTCTGCCTCCGGTGAGGTTTGCGGCAGCCAGCCTTCTGATCCTGCAGCTGATGGATACCAGGCTTTGGCTGGAAAAAGGAGGGTTTTCAGAGGCGGACCGGATCTTTACGGTGAAACTGTATTCGAAAGAGATCGAATACTGTCCGGAAAACATGGAAGTGATCCGGCAGTTTCTGGAGGGAGAACCCGGAAAGGATGAATGATAGCGTGAGACGGAAAAAGATATCCTGCATTGTCCTGGATCTGGACGGCACCACTCTCCGGGATGACAAGGGGATCAGCGAAGCAAACAGGAAGGCCATTGAGGACGCCGTCCGAGCGGGTATAAAAGTAGTCATCGCCAGCGGCAGATCCTACAGTTCCCTGCCGGAGAGCGTCACCTCTATTCCGGGGATCGAGTACGCGGTAACCAGCAACGGGGCCGCGGTATACCGCATGGGAGACGGGGTCTGCATCCGCAGGGTCTCCCTGGATCCGGAAGCCGTGGACGGGATCCTGGAGATCACAGAGGGGATGACCCTGGGCATGGAAACTTTTCTGGAGGGGATTCCCTACGCCCAGCGGGAGTATGTGGAAGATCCGGTGCGCTTCGGAGCAATGCCCTACGCGGTCAATTACATCCGGAGTACCCGGCAGCCGGTGGAGGATATCCGGGCTTTCGTCAGATTCCACAGAGGAGAGCTGGACGGTATCGACATGATTTTGGGAGACGAGGAGAAGCGGCTGGCTCTGTGGAAAAAACTCCAGGATTCCGCCCTTCCCCTGTACATTACTTCTTCCGTGCAAAACCGGGTGGAGACCGCTTCCCGGGAGGCCGGGAAAGCGGGAGGATTAAAATTTATCCGGGATCTGCTGGGAATCCCCGCAGAGGAGACGGCGGCTTTCGGGGACGCGGACAACGACATTGATATGCTGGAAGCGTCGGGATTCGGCTTTGCCGTGGAAAACGCTTCCCCGGCCTGCCTGGCGGCGGCAGACTATATCACCAGGTCCAATCGGGAGGACGGGGTGGCCTTCGGGATCTATGAGATCCTGGGTATTCCGGCCTCAGAGAAGGAGGAAGTATGAAAATTCATGGATTTCAGACCCTGACCCTGCTGGACTATCCGGGACAGGTGGCCTGCGCTGTTTTTCTGGGAGGCTGCAATTTCCGCTGCCCCTTCTGCCAGAACGGCAATCTGGTGCTGCACCCGGAGCTGGAGCCGGTGATCCCGGAGGAAGAGGTTTTCCGCCATTTGGAAAAGCGGAAAGGAATTTTAAAAGGGATCTGCATCACCGGAGGGGAACCCACATTGGCTTCCGATCTGGAAGAATTTATCCGGAAAGTCCGCGCTCTCGGCTATCTGGTGAAGCTGGATACCAACGGCGGCAGGCCCGAGGTTCTGAAAAAACTTGTAGAAAATGATCTGCTGGACTATGTGGCCATGGACATCAAAAACAGTCCCGGCCGCTACGGGGAAACCGCCGGCCTGCCGGGACTGGATGTGCTGAAGATCCAGGATTCGGTGGAGCTGCTGAAGAAAGGCAGAACAGATTACGAGTTCCGCACCACTGTCACCCGGGAACTTCACGGAAAAGAAGAACTGAAAAAGATCGGGGAGTGGCTTCGGGGCAGCCGCCGGTATTTCCTGCAGAATTACCGGGACTCCCGGGGAGTAATCCGCCCGGGATTCACCGGATATTCCCGGGAACAATTAGAAAGGTTCCGGGAAATGCTGCTGGACGATATTCCGGAAGTGGGCATTCGGGGCGTGGATTAAAACCTTTTACTGCACCTGCCGGTACCAGTAGCCGAAGGGGGTATTTCCGGAAGCTCCGGTTTGATTTCTGGCGGGTTTGAAGCCGGAAAAGCCGAACATGCCCGCCATAAACTGCTCCCGGATATCAAAGATCCCGGGCACTCCCAGAATAATAACATTTCCCAGGGAGGAAGAGCGGCCCATGAGAAAATGGCGGTAGCTGTAAAATCCGTGAAGCAGAAACTGATTGCTGCTGATGAGCCAGCCCGCCTTCCGCAGTTCCGGGAGATCCTTCAGATCCAGGCGGACACAGTCGCTGATCTCATCATCGTCAAAGGGCCGGATATGGGGAAAGCGGGAAAACAGGATTTCCCAGCGCTCTTCCGGAGATCCCGCTCCGGGCAGAGGAAGAGAGGGCCCGTCTTTTCCGGCTTCCGTCTCTTTGCCCTCCGGTTCCGGAATAGGATCGCTTTGAAGGGCCTCCTTTTCGTCCGGAATCTTTTCTGTGGAGGCAATACGGACGGTTTCAGAGGTGTCTGCAGCTGCGGCTTCCGTTGCCGGAAAAGCGGGAGGAATCTCGCTGCCTGTTTCATCAGCACTTTCTGCAGGCGCAGGATCCTGCAGTACTGAGGGATCAGTAGTGAAGCGCCCCGGATCTATGGGAATATCGTCCCACTGGGTGGCGTAGATTTTTCCCTCCGGTCCCCGGATCAGAAGACCGGACAGGTCCTTCAGAGAAAAGGCCGTATCTCCCATATGTACGGCGGGAGCCAGAAGACGCCCGGAGATGCCGTTTTTTCCGGAGCGGAGAATTCCAATGGGAATGCCGAAGAGAACATCCCGGATCCGCACAAAGCCGCAGACGTTTAAGGGAGTTCGCTCTGGCAGAGAGATAACTTTCAGCTGGAAGCCCATCTGGCAGCTGCCGTTGCGTGCCTCCACCCGGACAAATCCCCGGTTTTCTCCCTTGGTATTTCCATGATATTCATACAGATAAGCTACAAACCGTTTATAATCAGACATGCCGGATACATGCTCCTTTCAAGTTCTATAGATACCATATGCGCATGGGGAGGATCTTATGACTGAGGATGAAAAATATATGAGAGAGGCCATACGCCAGGCCAGAAAGGCGGAAGCCCTGATGGAGGTGCCTATCGGCTGCGTCATCGTATATGAGGGGAAAATCATTGCCAGGGGATATAACCGCAGAAATACAGATAAAAATACCTTGTCCCACGCGGAGCTGAACGCCATCCGCAAAGCCAGCCGGAAGCTGGGAGACTGGCGGCTGGAGGGCTGTACTCTGTACGTGACCCTGGAGCCATGCCAGATGTGCGCCGGAGCCATCATCCAGGCCCGCATGGACCGGGTAGTCATCGGCAGCATGAATCCCAAGGCGGGCTGCGGCGGTTCTGTGCTGAACCTGCTGGAGATGAAAGAATTCAACCACCAGGCGGAAGTGGAGAGAGGAGTTCTGGAGGAAGAGTGCGGCAGTCTGCTCAGCAGCTTTTTCCGCCGGCTCCGGGAAAGAAAAAAACAGCAGACAAAAGAAGAATGTTGACGGGACTGCCGGAAAACGCTATAATAAAGAACGTGTCCGGGGAACCGGAACAGGGAGAGTTATCGAAGTGGTCATAACGAGCCGCACTCGAAATGCGGTTGTCCGCAAGGGCACGTGGGTTCGAATCCCACACTCTCCGTAAACAGCAAACCCGCGTAAATCAAGAGTTTACGCGGGTTTGCTTATGCCTTTCAGCGAGTGATTTTGCCCTGCCAAAAGCAGGCAAATCCGGGTGAATGGCGCCCTGATTTGTGGTGCCATGCGGCAAACGCGGAGAGAAGCTGTATGTTCAGGTGGCGTATCTCCTTGCGTCGGAGGAAACCATTGCCCGGGAGTTTGGGGCTTATGATTCCATCCGCGACAACTTCCCGAAGTATGTTGTTTCGCTGGACGAATTTGACATGAGCAGGGGCGGTATCAAGCATCGGAATATCCGCGATTTCCTTTTGATGGACGAGTGGAACTAAGAATAGGCCCGCCAAAGTTTTGAAGTCTGGGACGGGCTTAATCCTATTCATATAAAAGCCTCCTTCGACCCGCATCATAGCGTCAAAGGAGGCATCTCTTTCAAATGTGAAATATATCCCACTCTAATAAAGATTGACAAAAAAGGAATCTGTAACTATAATAAATACAGGTGAGGGAATATGAGGATCAATACACGATTTCCAGTAGCAGTACATATGCTGGCCTTAATTGAACTAAACAAAACCCAGCCTTCTACATCGGACTTGATGGCTTTGAGCGTTGGTACCAATCCTGTGGTCATCCGTCAATTAATGTCCTCCCTGAAGCGGGCAGGACTTATTGAAACGCAAAACGGTGTCCCCGGCTGCCATCTTGCAAAACCTGCGGCAGAAATTACATTGCGGGAGATTTATCTGGCTGTACAGAAAAAATCGGATGCGCCGCTCTTTGACTTTCATGCGAATCCCAATCCCAACTGCCCTATTGGGAGGAATATCAGGGAAGCCATGGAGGCACCCCTGCGGGATGCCCAGACTGCTATGGAACAGACATTGGAGACATACACGCTGAAAGATGTGGCAGATCATATTGTACGGCATCTATAATTATTTATACCTATACTGTAACTATTTTAATTACAGCATAAAGAAAGAGGAAACCAACGATGAAACGAGTACGTCCTTCTAACTATGACATAATGCGGGACCGCATGGAACTGGAATTTGTAAAATACGACCAGATGGAAATGATCCGTAAATTTTCGCTGCGGTATGACAAAGATTTTTTATATCTCCGCTTTGTTGGGCGAGATTATCGAATTAGCAGGACATGCGGCCGGACAGAATGGTATTCTGACGCAGAAAAAAATTTTATCCACGCAGGCTACAATGAAAGTATGACGATATTCGATGTTTTAGCCTGGTCTAAGCCCGGCTGCCGTCTGACCGGCCGTTTTGTACCGGCAGGGGATCTGCCGGGAACCACGAAATCTGCCTCTGCCCCAGGGAATCTGTTTTCCAGACAAAGCGGTTTTTTTGCAGGACGCTGTGAATCACTGCTGAAAGCCTGCAAAAAGCTGGGCGGCATTCCCGGGACTGTCGGCGATGTGTCAAGTATCCTCCCGGTATTTGATTTTTTACCGGTCATGCTGCAGTTCTGGGATGCGGATGAGGAGTTTGACGCCGTTTTAAAATTTATGTGGGATTATAACACCATGGACTTTATGCACTTTGAGACCATCGCTTTCGCGACCATGCATCTCATTGAACGGCTGAAGGAAACCGTGGAGGAATTCGAATGACAACCATACAGCTGCACCCGGAGCATACGGTAATTTTATCATGCAGTTCCCTGCTGCTTCATGTGGAAGCAGCACAGACAAAAATGCATACCCGATTTCCTGTGGTGAACCTGGATCGGCGGCTCCACGCAGAACCAAAGCGGATGCGAAGCAGTATCCTGGAGACTTTGGAGGCTCTTCCACCCAGCTGCGAAACGGTACTGGCTGCCATGGGCTATTGCGGAGGTTCCTGGAATCACATTCCCCTTTCCAGACGTGTGGTCATTCCAAAAGTGGACGATTGCATTACTCTTCTGCTCCATACGGATGACACGCCTCATGGAAATCTGAAAGAAGCAGGTCATATGTATTTCCGTGACTGTGATACAGGAGCATATAGCATAGAAGGTATGAAGGAAGAAATCTGCCGGACTTATGGCATGGAATTCGGGACATCGATTTTTGGATCATGGTTCCAGAATTATACCAATGCGGACATCATCGATACTGGCGTATATGACTGCTATTCAGAAGAATATGTAACCGAAGCGCAAAAAAACGCAGACCTGATCCGCTGTTCCCTGGGGTATGTGGAGGGCAGCAACCGTATCCTGGAAAAGTTAGTTTCCGGTCAGTGGGATGCGCAGTTTATTGTGTTGGAGTCTGGACAGGAGATGACAGAACAAGATTTCGGTCTGAGTACACAGGACATAAATACTATGCAATACTGAAACGCTTCGGTCAAAAGATCCAGGAGCGGCTGCAGAAGGGAGAAAAAGCCGGATACATCCCAGGCAATCGCCCGTACAAAAAATCCGGCGGCGGCATAGTACCTCAGACCGGGGATGCCTGCATTCAGTGCGGTCAATGTGCGGCACAATGCCCTGCTATGGCCATTGATACAGCAGATGCCAGAAAAATTGATACAACAAAGTGTATCGGCTGTATGCGTTGTGTAAAAATCTGTCCGCAGCACGCCAAGGCGTTGGAAACTGCCACGATGGCTGGAGTTGAATCTGTGTTGGAAAAAGTCTGTTTGGAATATAAACCCTGTGAATTGTGAGGTTGATCGTTCTCAGGCCGGTATGATATGTGTCCGCTTTAACAGAGGTATTCAACCCGTCAAGTATGAGTTTACCGAAATATGACTCAATTCATGTTTTATCTGCCTGAGAGGAAACGAGGAGGCGCGCCATGGACGAAAAAAGATTGAAGGCCTTTGAAGATATGCTTGCCGCTATCCTCAAGCAGTATGAGGATACGACGGAAAAGATGGCAAAACTCAAAGCCCAGGGGAAGGAGAAAACCGTCACCTACCGCCAGCTTTTCGCAAGTAAGCTGCAGCTTCAGGCGATGCTGTCCTATTACCGGACGTATGGGCTGGTGGATGATAAAGCCTGACAGTAAAAAATATTTTTTATAAATCCTTTTAAACATTCTATTCATATGAGTAGCCCGCATGCCCTTTTGTCATTTATCTCATTCATACAAAAGTCTCCTTCGACCCACATTATGGCGTCAAAGGAGGCTTCTCTTTCAAATATAAAATTACATATTACTCACAATGTCCGCATACTTCACCAGCGTCACATTCCCCATCTCTTTTGCCCGGTCGGTGCAGCCCCTGGTAAAACCTGTTTTGGAAAAGAGGTAGTAGTGGACATTCTTGTAGGGGAACAGTTCGCTGCGCTTTACGAGGGTTTCCAAAACGCCGAGGTCGACTTTCTCATTCGTCCATTTATTTTCCGTTGCTGCGCAAAAGTCAAAACCTTAATTATAAGATTAAGATGGAAGATTTCGGGAAGGTGGGGTATAATGGAGGCATCGCCGAAGGAACATGTGTGTCAGCGAGCCGGAAGATAAAAATGACGCTGTCAGCCAGATGGAATGAGTCAAAGGGAGTGAGAACTGTGAAACTTTCTGAATCCAGAGCGAATAAAAAAGACTTTATTCATCCTTTAAAACTGAATATGCAGATGTTGGTGGATGAGTTTGTGGATCGAAACTTTGAGCCTGTTTTCTGCCATCACCAGAGGGATAAAATGAAGCTTGAAACCTGCATGGTCTATTTCGGGCAGAAAGACCTCCGGGAAAATGTGCTTTACATCTGTCCGGCAGCGGTGCTGAAGGGGAAACCGGTTGCCAGCCAGGATATTTGTCTGGTGGTTTACGGTGAATCAGAGAGGGAGATCAGAGAGATACCCAATCCGATTCTTTTTTTTCAGAATGCGGATCCTGCCATTTTAATGAATGAGATAAACGATATTTTTCACAGATATCACGAATTTGAAATGAGACTGTATGAGGCCTTGTACAATGGCGGGCTGTCAGCTCTCAGCAATGTCGCCCTGAGTTTTTTCAAAAATCCCATGCAGGTCCATGATGAAAAATTTATTCTTCTCAGCCGCCCGCAGTACGTATCCGGGATGACAGAAGTGGATTATGATGAGAAGACAGGAATTTCTTCTTTTAAGCTGGACCTGATTAATACGCTGAAATATGATAAAGATTATATTAAGACGCTCTCCGCCCGGGGAGCGCATTTCTGGATCAAACCTTACCTTACCCCGTACCGGGTTATGTATGTAAACCTATTTGACAGAAATAACAGATACAGGGGGCGTGTTATCCTAAATGAGATCAATTCCATTTTTCATCCCAGCCATTTTCAGATGCTGGAGTATTTTGCGGAATTTGTTCTCCGGGCAGTGACGGCCACCTCGCGCCGTGAAAAGGATAAAACCTATGTATCGTTTGAAATGCTGTTAAAACACTGTCTGAAGGGCAGCTGGCCCTCCAGGGAGATGGCGCTGAAGGCCATCAGCCTTTACAACTGGCAGGAAGAGGATACATATCTCTGCGTGAAAATCCTGATTCCCAATAACAACCGGGAGATCAACAGCGAAGATATTCTGGTTATTTCTCTGATGCTGCTGTATAAACAGTGCAAGGTGTTCGTAGATAACAATTATATCTGGCTGGTGGAGAATTTATCGGCGGAAAAGATGACGCTGGAAACGTTTCAGAAAAAAATGCGGGAATTTTCCAAAGAAGGCGCCTACCACTGCGGGCAGAGCGCCGTCTTCCATGATTTTTTCAGGATGACCCAGGGGTTTCAGCAGGCTTCAATGGCGCTGAAATTTTCCAGGAAATACCAGCCGGACGTGCTCTATACGCCCTTTTCCGATATTGTGAACCGATACCTGATGTCAAGGATACGGGAGGATATTTCCGTGGAAACCATCTGTCATGAGAAACTTCTTTTTCTTCAGGAATATGACGCGAAAAAGGGTACGGATCATTTTCATACTCTGCGGGTCTACCTGGAAAATGAGAGAAATCTGACCCTTGTGTCCAGCCTTCTGCATGTACACAGAAGCACCCTGCAGTACCGGATCGAAAAGCTGGAGGAATTGACAGAACTGCCCCTGGATGACGCGGAACTCAGGTTTTATCTTCTGTGCTGTTTCCGGCTGCTGGACGAGGTCAGAGAAGCAGGGACAGCAGGGCCATCCAGCCCCCGGTGACAGCGGCGGTCATGGCGGTGAGCACAAGACCGGGCTTTACCATATCCATCAGGGTGTAATACCCTTTTCCGTAGGTCAGAAGCGAGATGGGATCCAGGGGAAGAATCCAGGAACAGTTGGAACACATGGCCAGAGGAATCACCGCCAGCACCGGATCAATGTTGACAGAGGCACAGAAGGTAATCATAGGCACAGTCAGGACGGAGGGCACCGCGGCTGCCGGGAGAAAATTGCACAGGACAATGGTGAGGACGCACAGCAGGGCCACGACTATAAATACGGAGGGCCGGGAGGGCATCATGGACTGAAAGCCCTCGGTGAGAACGTCCACGACGCCGGCAGAACTCAAGATTCCCGCCAGGCCGATAAAGCAGCAGATGTAAATGGTCTGCGTAAAGGCTTCGCTTTTGGCCAGCTGGTCATACTTTACAACCTCAATGCCGGGCAGCATCAGAAGAATGCCGGCTGCCACAATAATGAGTTCTGATTTCAGCTCCGGGATAAAAGGGGAGATCAGAAGCAGAACCATCATGACCGATACGATTGCCAGGAGTTTTTTCTCTTTGGCGCTCAGGGGCCGCAAGGTTTGATTCGCCGCGATGCATTCCTGAATTTTGGGCTGGCTTAAGGCTTCCGGAGGACACATCCGAAAGAGGATCCGTGTCATCAGGAAGAACAGGATTACAAACAGGGGCAGGGAAATGCCGATCCATTTCGCGTAGGAGATAGAAAATCCGCAGTCATTGAGAAAATTAATCACCATGATATTGATGCTGCTTCCCAGAGGAGTGATATTTCCTCCCAGCTCCGTGGAAGCGCACATTCCCAGAAGCAGGCAGCGTCCTGTTTTTTTCTTTTTTACCGGATCATCGAAGAGGGAAAGATATTCCCAGGCGAAAGCCAGCATCAAAGCGATAACGGCAAAGTTGGCAATGATGCCGGAAAGCAGGGCGGTAGTCAGCCAGATGGCAAGAACAGGCCCCCGCGCGTCTTTTTTGACGTGTTCCAGCATAAAGAGCAGTACCCGGCGGGGAAGGGTGGTATTGGAAAAGGCCAGCCCTATATTAAAAGCCATAATCACGAAAAAGAACAGGTAGTTTGCCCAGTAGGAAGCGGACTCGGAGAGAGATTCCGTGATTCCCATAAGAGGCTGCGCTAAAATGCAGAGAAAACACATGACGCCGATGGGAAGCGCCTGGGCAGCCAGCAGAAGAACCATGGCCAGAACCAAAGCGATGGCGCTGACTCCTCTGTCGGATACGGGGCCTATGGAAGGCAGCAGCGTTCCGATTACCATGATAGAAAAACTGATGAAGATACTGATGGAGTTCTTTTTCATTTGTGTTCCCTCGCTGTCGCGGCCGGCCGGAAGATAAAAGGCTCTTCCGGCCGGCTGAAATCAGAAAATAATGAAAGTTGCAATGACCGAAACCAGAAAGGCTACCACAGAAGGCATAGCGCAGCGCTTGATTACATCGGTAACCTGACACTTCAGGAATCCCGCCGCGAACATATTTGCCGCGGAAATCGGCGAGATGGCGGCGCCCAGAATGTTGGAGGAAATAGTAAAGATCAGCAGGGCAGGCACTGCCAGGTCTGAGCCGGAATCCAGCACCGCCTGAGCCAGCAGGGGGCCGATAGAGTAAAGGCCCAGCATAGGGGAACCGGTGGCGGCGTACATGAGGGCGGCAAGTACCGAGGCAAATACAATAAACAGTGAAATCGGCATAGAAGCTTTATGAATCAGTGCGTCGATGATGACATTCATGCCTCCGGTGGCCTCCAAAGCGCCGGCGAAAAAGGTTCCCGCAATGATGATCATGGCTACAGGCCCCACAGAGTCGCCAATGCTCTGGAAAAACTGGAAGCCCTCGTTAAATGTCTCTTTCACCGGTTTTTTGGACGAAATCATATGGACGATGAACGCGATGGCGAAAGAGAGCAGATTGGCCGCCACTACGCTGATGGTAATGTTGTCAAAGAACAGGCTGCTGAATCCGATAATGGCCACAAAGGGAATCAGGGGAAGCAGAGCGTAGTACCAGGGAAGCCCAAAGGATTTGGGATCCGGGATCTGGACTTCTTCCGCCTTCTGTTCTTTAGCGGCCAGTTTTTTGTCCATCCGGCGGGATTGGAGCACATAGGCGAGAACAAAAAACACCTCCATAATCAGAGCGATAGGCAGCATATATTTTACGAAAGCTTCCGCCAGGCTGATATCCATTTGCAGATCCTGCAGAACCTGTGCCGGGAAGAAATTGGCGGGAGTGGCGAAAACGCCCACGCCGATTACGATAGCGCAGCCGGCGGTCAGGGTGTTGACTCCCAGATAGATCATGACCGGATACAGAGTTCCGAAGAGCAGAGCGATGGTGGCGATTCCGGAGGGGAGAACCATGACGAAGATCCAGTCCAGAAATACGATCAGGCCTACCACCAGGTATTTCGCTTTCAGCTTCTGCAGAGGACGGGCCACATAAACGGCAAACAGATCTCCTGCTTTCAGATAATTCATGTAACCTACATAGCCCATGACAGACATGATCAGAAGCGCGGTTCCGGCAAACTGGCTTCCCATACATTCTTTAAAATATTCAAAGGCGTCCAGGACAGCGCTGCCGCTGGATGCTTCGGCAATACCCCCGTGATTTACAACGCCCACAATAATCAGGGCAATGGTGCCGATGACCCAAAGTACCATGACGGGCTGCAGTTTTTTCATGATAGCCCATACCAGAAGGACCAGCATGGCCACGGCAAATATAACACTAACAGTTGCTGACATAATTTACCTCCCTCTTGAAACATTCTCAAAATTTCCTGCTTTTATTTTGAGTAAAAGATGCGGCTGTAGCGATACAGTTCTGCCTCCAGATCCGCGGGCCCCTTGTTGGGACGGCTGTCGCTGAAACGGCAGGCAAAGTGTCCGCTGCGCGCCCGGCCCTCCACCAGTTTGTGGATCTCTTCTATAGCCTGCTCATCGGTCAGATCTCCCTCAATGATGAAATTTCCTACCTGTCCCAGCCGGTCTCCATACTCTTCCATGACAGCGTCCCTGTCGTTGGCGGAATCCTGGCCTTCCCAGGCGTCAAAACCGGCCTCTACAAAATTGGGAATCTGCAGTCCTACATTGCCGCAGGAGTGAAGAGCGATGTACATGCCCTCGTCATGGCAGGCTTTGGTAATCTTTTTATACCGGGGCAGATAAATTTCGCGGAACAGATCCGGAGAGAAGAAGGGAGCCTTCTGAGACCCCATGTCATCATGCCAGAGGATCATGTCCGCATAGTAGTATTTTTTTGCCACTTTCATAAATTCAATGTGCCAGTCTACCAGCGCGTCCAGAAATTCACAGAGAGCCTCCTGTTCTGTCAGCAGATACAGAAAGGTATCTTCGAAGCTGGTCAGATCGGCGATCCGTTCGAAGATGCCGTTCTGGATTACAAAATAGGTAAAGCGGTCATTGGGGAGCATGGAGAAATTATCCCGGACATCTTTTTCCCAATCGATAGCCTGAATGTCCGGAAAGACAATCTCTTCTTTCCAGCGGGTAATATCGGACAGACGGCGGGTTCCCGGCTTGACCATGGCGGCCTGGGAAAGGGGTTCGTACTGCCATTCAATACCGAACCAGTCGGTGCCGCCGAAAGAGCGGGCGTAAAAATCCGGAACTACATAAGGGCAGATGATATTATTGTCTCTCCACTGGTTGGGAATCCATACGGGAAGTTTACCGCTCATCATCAGTTCCATATTCTCTTTGGGAGTGATAGGATAGTCATACCTGGGCCGGGTTACGGCCGGCATGCCGTACACGCCGGGCAGGGTGTAAGAGCCCACAACATTTAACTCTTTTTCTGAAAACGGAATTTTTGGCATAGATTTTACCTCCTTTTGTAAAAAATATCTGATTTTTATAAACGAATTATAAATATTTTCGTGGACTTTGTAATCATTAAAATTAAGGAAATTGGGAAGGAAAAATCCAAGAATCTGACGAAAATGTGTGATAGAATGAGACAAGCGACAAAAGGTCATGTGGGCTGCGCTGGCGCAGGCAAGCATGACTTTATGGCGCGCCCAATATTCGCATATCGTGGGATATTCATCCCACTTTTATGCTCATATTAGGCCTTTTGGCCCTGGCATCACAGAATAACAGAAGATAAAAAAGGGGAGGAGATCTGCTTGAAACCACATACTCAGAAAGGACATAAAGATTTTGTTTTCCGGTTGACCATGCAGAACCTGGCGGATGAACTGGAGGATCAGGGGATTCATTTCCTGTTTCACCGGGGAGCAGATGAGAGAGGACGGCTGACGGGTCTGCGGCGGTACCGGGGCCAGGACAGTCTGGAAGAAAAATATGCGTACCTGTGCCGCAGAGGAGAGCTTCCGGAAGAACTGGCGCCGGGGAAGAGGGCCAATCTCATTGTCATGGGTCAGGTTCCGGCGCTTTTTCTGAGAGGGGCCAGTTCTATTCTGGAAATTTCTTCAGAAGAAGACTTCGACCGGATTGAAGAGATTTGCCTGAAAACTTTTGAAAAAACCCGGGAATGGTCCGACCGGCTGCGGGAAATTTGCATCAGCAGCGGAAGCATCGACGCCATGTGCATGGTCAGTTATGAATATTTTCATAATCCCCTGTTTGTCCATGACGCTCATTTTTACTGTGTGTCCTGTCCGGTCTCCCGCCGGGAGATGGTGCAGTGGGAGATAGAGCCCCACTCCGGCTATACCATCCTGCCTATGGAATATATCAATGAGTTTAAGACCAATCGGGAGTATCTGGAAACTCTGAAGACCCGGGGAGCCAGGGTTTATCCCGGGTCTCTGAGGGGATACCGGGATATCTATGTAAACTTCTGGGATAATCATGGAAAATACAACGGCCGTCTGGTGATCTGCGAGCTGGATTCCCCCCTGAAGCCCGGGCAGCTGGCCGCGGCGGAATATTTGGCGGATATGATTCAGCAGTGTCTGAAACGGCCGGACTATGAAAATCATACTTACAACGAAATGCTGGATGAGGCCATCCTGAAACTCCTCCGGGGAGAGACCGTGGAGCGGGGGAAAATGGAAAAGCTGGTGCGGCTCCTGGGCTGGGGCGAGGAGAACGAGTATGTGTGCGTGTGTGTGGACATGGATCCCGGAGAGTCTGAGTTTGTCAATGCCACCAGCCTTTGCAGCGAGGCGGAGGCCAGGATCGCCGGGAGCAAGGCTTTGTGGCTGCGGCGGCAGATGTTCCTGCTGATCAATGTTGCTATGAACAAAAATTATACCTCGGATCTGGCTTATATTCTCAGAGAAGGACTGTACCGGGCCGGAATCAGCCATCGGTTTGCGGATCTTTCCAGGCTCCGGGATTATTATCTTCAGGCCGGGGCGGCTCTTAGAAGCTGCCGCAGGCGGCAGTCCCATATCTGGTCCCGGTATTTTGAGGAGACGGCGCTGGATTATCTCATTGAATCAGCCGGAAAGGTGATGGATCCGGTGATGTTCTGTTCGGAAAAACTGATGAGACTCCGGGAAATGGACAGAAGGGAGGGAACAGATTATTACCAGGTAATGCGGGCTTATATAGAAAATGAGAGAAATACGGTAAAAACAGCCAAAGAACTGTACATGGGACGCAGCACCCTGTTTTACCGGCTGAAAAAGATTCGGGAACTGACCCATATGGATCCGGAAAAGCTGGAGGATCCCCGGCTGAATCTGTACCTGAGACTTTCCCTGTATATTCTGGAGCATGCGGAAGGACAGGATCCTGCCTGAACCTGTCCTTCCGTGAGGCGCCTGTGGAAATCAGAAGATTGCCGCGCCGTAATGTTCAGTATTGTAACGGTTGATCTCGTCAATGATGATTTCTTCCACCTGGGGATAGATGGTTCCGGGTCCGCCGTAGGTCATGCCGGGCCAGAATCCCTTCAGATTTCCGTAGGCATCGCAGGCTCTGCGGGTCTCCCGGCGGATCTCCTCCTCCGTGGCGTCCGCCCGGTCAATGACAGAGTCAATGCCGCCCATAAGCAGCATCCGGTCTCCGACTTTCTCGGAGATAGCCTGGATATTGTTGGTGGGAAGGACTCCCTGCCAGATATCAATGCCGATCTCCGCCATGTCTTCCACAATGGGTTCGCAGAAAGAATCTCCGTGATGCATGACGATTACATGGTTGGCGTGGAGGTAGTCATACAGTTTTCTGTAAGGCTCTTTGAAGAATTCTCTCCAGGTTTCCGGGGAGAAGAAGAGGCTGGTTTTTGAGCCCCAGTCATCGTGGGAGACGATGCAGTCCGGATGGAGATGCTCTACGATGAGCTTCATGTAAGTAAGCCGGTACTCGCAGATGGCGTCGATGAGTTCATGCATGGCTTCCGGCTCCAGCAGGAAGTTTGTGAGGGTGTCTTCAAAGGTCATCAGCATGTGAAGCTGCTCGAAAATTCCGGTGCCCATGACGGTCATGGTGAGATATTTGTCCTGGTCAATGGCATCCCTGGCGGCTATGGCGTCCTCCCAGCCCTGAGAGCAGTGGGCGGCCAGATCCGGAATTTTTACATATTTTTTCCACTCAGCTACATCTTTGATGACCTGATTTTCCGGCGTCACCAGCGGCACAGCCGCGGGAGCGTCGTCCGGGAACAGAATGTACGTGCCCCAGGGATCATAGGAGTTGGTTCCCCTCACCCGGTTTCCCCGGATGTACTTGAATACGGGATCTCCGGGAATACCCCGGAACATCGTATAGGAATTGCAGAGACATTCCGGTTTTCCATCTTTTTTCAGAGTTTCCAGCAGATTTTCTTTTGGCGTCAGCATATTATTTTCCCCTTTCTTCTTTTATCATAAACAGGAATAGGATTCCCACGGCCACCACAATAGCCAGAGTAAACCAGCAGGTCTGGAAGGCTCCGGTGGCGTCTACAGTCCAGCCGACCAGAGCCGGAGAGATAATGGAGGCCAGCTGGAAAATGCAGTTCTGCACGCCCATAACGGAAGCGGACATGCCTTCCGGAGCGTATTTGGTGATCTGAGCGTTCAGGTGGGCGTTGGGCAGGTAGGTGACAAAGCCATAGATAAATCCCACGATGTTCAGCACAGTCAGATTGGTCTGGAAACCGAACAGCAAAGTGGTGATAATCAGAGCGATATAGACTCCGATAAGATAAAATTTCGTGCTGAGGTTAAATTTTTTAACAATAAAACCGGTGAGCAGGGAACCGATGATGCCGCCGATGCTGTAGATGGACATGACGGAAGCGGCAGTGACGGTGTCAAATCCGATGTTGGCCAGATAGGAGTTGGCCCAGGTGGAAACTCCCAGATTCAGGAACATGTAGAAGAAACCGGCCAGACAGATCACCAGCAGATTCCGGGTGGTAAACACGGCCTTAATACCGCTGAGCAAAGTGACCTTTTCCGCGGAGCCGGCTTTCCGGGCATTTCTTACAGCCACAAAGATCAGGACGGCAATGGCGATGGCAATGTATCCGGTGATCCGGAATGCGGTCTGCCAGTTGTAGGAAGTCAGAAGATAGGCCCCCAGTTTGTTGGCGATGGTCAGACCCAGGGTAGGGCCAACCAGCAGGATGCCGAAGGCGATGCCTCGGTCTTTCTGTTCAAAGTATTCGCTGATGACTTTGGTGCAGCAGGCCATAACCACACCGGCGCCCAGGCCGGTAATGATCCGCACCACAAAGCCCTGGGTGTAGGTGGTGATAAAAGACATGCCCACAGAGGCGAGACCTGTGACCAGCACTCCGGCGGACAGGACAAATTTCACTCCCAGGCGGTCTGCCAGGACTCCTCCGGGAATCTGGGTGATAACATATCCGATAAAAAACGCGGACATGAAGGCGCCTGCCGCTGTGTTGGAAAGCCCCAGAAGTTCCTGCACCGTTCCGCTGACCGGAGACCAGACAAAACGGGTCATAAATGTCACCGAAAACGCGGCCAGCATCAGCAGCAGCATGAGCCATTTGGCTGAAGTACGTTTCTGCATAAAACAAAACCTCCTTTACTTTTTTGTGTTTCTTTTGACAGGAGAATAGCAGGAGAAAACCTGGCAGGCAATGATAAAATAAATCCTGACAAAAAGACCAAACACTTTGCCGGATCCGGGGGAAAAAGAGAAGAAAGGGATGAACACACTGTTCCGTCCGGATTGTGCCCGTTGGGGCTGTCAGACCGGAAGTTTTGTGGTATGCTGTCAGAGAAGTTTTGAACCCATGTGAGGAGATTTTTATGGAAACGTTCCGAAATTGTTTGAATGACCCTGCGGCGGATACGCTGCTTCTGCCGCTGCTGGCCCGAGCCCGCTGCGGTGAAAGATACCCCGGCTTGTTCCGGGATCCGGAGGCGGAACGAATCGCGGCTCTTATGCCGGCAGAGAAAACAGAATCCCTGAGGCGGCTGGCGGACGCGGACTGCGTCCTTTACGCGCTGCGGCAGGACATGCTGGTATGGGCGGCACGGCGGTATCTGCGGCAGTATCCGGAGGCGGTGGTGGTGAATCTGGGCTGCGGCCTGGACGCTTCTTTTTCAAAGGCCGACAATGGCCGCTGCCGTTGGGTCAATCTGGATCTGCCGGAGGTCATTAATCTCAGGGAAAAGCTGCTGCCCTGCCGGCAGAGAGAGTATTCCCTGGCCGGGAACGGGGCGGATGTGTCCTGGATGGATCAGCTGGAGGCGGGGAGGGGACTGTTTGTGGTCAGCGGAGGGGCTTTTTACTATTTCCAGCCGGAACAGGTAAGGAATCTGTTCCGCGCCCTGGCGGAGCGGTTTCCCGGAGGAGGGATCTGCTTTGACTGCCAGAGTTCCAAAGCTTTGAGACAGGCCCGGAAAACCGTGAGAAAAACAGGAAATACCGGGGCGGACATGCATTTCGCGGTGGACTGCGCAAAAGCCCTGTTCCGGCCCTGGAGCAGCCGGTTTGAAACCATTGAGACCATCCGGGGACTTCCCCGGAAGTATCTGTGTCCGGGAATACTGCCTCTGGGGAGACGGCTTCTTCTGCGGAGCAGATTTGAAAGCGGTATGCTGAAATTTGTAGAGATACGGTTTAAAAGAGAAGGACAAGAGTGAACCGGACAATCTTTTCTTGCCGTTTTTGAGATTTTAAACTATAATTTGTAAAAAAGAAGACGGCGGAGGTCAGAGATGGCGGAAAAGAAAGAGTTTAATTTTCCATCCAGCGACGGGCAGACAGAGATCCACAGTGTGGTCTGGCTGCCGGAATCCGGGAAGCCGCGGGCAGTCCTGCAGATCGCCCACGGGATGATGGAGTTTATTGAGCGGTACGAAGAATTCGCGGAGTTTATGACAAAGCATGGATTTCTGGTGGCGGGACATGACCATCTGGGCCACGGAAAATCTCTCTGTGACCGGGAGGATCTGGGCTATATCGCTGAAAAAAACGGAAGCGGCTGCCTGACGGCGGATATGCACCGGCTGCGGATCATAGCACAGAAACACAATCCGGATCTGCCCTACTTTATGCTGGGACACAGCATGGGCTCCTACCTGCTGCGGCAGTATCTTACCGTTCACGGGGAGGGGCTGGCGGGAGCCCTGATCCTGGGCACCGGATCGGTTCCGGACGGCATCGTGCTCTTCGGCATGGCCCTGGCCGAGGCTCTGGCAAAAGCCCGGGGCTGGAGGCACCGGAGCGCCCTGATGGAACGGGCCTTCTTTTCCGGCGCTTATCATAAGTTTGATATGGACGGCAGCCATCCGGAGAACAGCTGGCTTACCCGGGATACGGAGATCGTGCGCCGGTACTACGAGGACCCCCGGTGCCGGTTCCGGTTTACCCTCAACGGCTTCCGCAGCGTGCTGGAGGCCGTACATTACGACAATCAGGAAAAATTTGTCCGGAAAATCCCGAAAGATCTGCCAATCATCCTTCTGTCCGGGGCGCAGGACCCGGTGGGGGATCTGGGGAAAGGCGTGAAGAAAGTGGAAAAACAGCTGCGAAAGGCGGGGATCCTGGATCTGACCTGCGTGCTGTATCCGGAGGACCGGCATGAGATCCTCAATGAACTGGATAAGGATCAGGTATATGCCGATATTCTGGCCTGGTGCGAAAGAGTCATGGAACATACAGAAGTGAGAATGGAGACGGAATAGATGACGAAGGAAGAACTGGCCCTGGAGGTGATCCGGAGGCTGAAAGAAGAATATCCCGACGCGGGGTGCACCCTGGATTACAATGAGGCATGGAAACTGCTGGTGAGCGTACGGCTGGCGGCCCAGTGCACGGACGCCAGGGTAAATGTAGTGGTGCAGGATCTGTATGCCAGATACCCCACCGTGGACGCTCTGGCGGAGGCGGATGTGGAAGAGATCGAGGCGATTGTCAGGCCCTGCGGCCTGGGACGCAGCAAAGCGCGGGACATCAGCGGCTGTATGAAGATCCTGAAGGAGCAGTACGGAGGAAAGGTACCGGAGGATTTTGACGCGCTGCTGAAGCTGCCCGGCGTGGGAAGAAAAAGCGCCAACCTGATTATGGGGGATGTATTCGGAAAGCCGGCCATTGTCACGGACACCCACTGTATCCGGCTCTGCAACCGTATTGGACTGGTGGACGGCATCAAAGAGCCGAAAAAGGTAGAGATGGCCCTCTGGAAGATTATTCCCCCAAAGGAGGGCAGCGATTTCTGCCATCGGCTGGTGTATCACGGGCGGGACGTGTGCACCGCCCGGACGAAACCTCATTGCGGGCAGTGCTGCCTGGAGGACATCTGCGGAAAAAACGGGGTGGAAGGATAAAAGGATTATCTTCCGGAAAATCCTTTCCCCACCACTTCATTGGAATCCAGAATAATCACAAAGGCGGAAGGCTCCGTCTCTTTGAGAGCATCCCGGATCCGGAACATCTGTCTGCTGCTGCAGGCACAGAGGACAATGGGCTTCTCCCTGCGGGAGTAACTGCCTTCCGCCTTGAGAAAGGTACAGCCGCGCCCGATCAGGGCGTCTATTTTTTCTGCCACTGCCCGCGGCTGTTCGGTGATAATAAGGCCCAGTTTTCCGGCGCTGACGCCGGACAGGACTTTGTCCATGACCCGGGACAGCAGGAAACTCACCAGAATACCGCAGATCAGACGGTCCAGGCTTCGGGACACCAGCAGGGCTCCGGCGGACACCACCAGCAGGTCCATCAGAAAGGTGATTTTTCCCAGGGAAAGATGCGGGCGCAGCTTTTTTATGGAAAGTACAATAAAATCCGCGCCGCCGGTGGAGGAGCCTCTGGCGTAAATCAGGCCGTAGCCCAGGCCGGTGAGAACTCCGGCGCAGAGGGCGGCCAGGATTTTATCTCCCCTATACAGGGGAAGCAGAGGGGCGACGCCGTCCATCAGGAAGGACGCAAGGAGCAGGGTCCGCAGGGAGCGAAGAAAAAATCCGCGGCCCAGAAAGCGGAAGCAGAAAACCGCGATGGGCAGATTCAGAAGCAGGGTTACGGCTCCCACGGGAGTGCCGAAAAGACGGTGAAAGATCAGGGAAATGCCGCTGATTCCCACCATGGGAAATCCGGCGGGAACCGCGAAATTGACAATACCCAGGGCGGCCAGCATGGCGCCGGCGGCTTCCAGGGCAAGATCGGCAAAAATTTTTTTGCTGTTTTTCGGATGACGCATGAAACGGCTCCTTCCCAACGGCCTTTTTTACAGTATGGCCTCGGGGCGGAAGGATTATGCAAAGGACAGCGCGCAAGGAGGAGCGTATGGAGGAATATACATTGAAAGTGATCGCCAGAATTCACAGCGATTTCCACACGAAATTCGGAATTCCCAGGCAGAGCGGCCTGATACCGGAGCTGACGGCGGAGGTGGTCTTTGAACCGGAATACCGGAAGCCGGAGGCCCTGCGGGGGCTGGAAGAGTTTTCCCATATCTGGCTGATCTGGGAATTTTCGGAAGCCGTCCGCGAAGATTGGTCTTCTACGGTGCGGCCGCCCCGTCTGGGGGGAAACCGCCGGGTGGGAGTCTTCGCCAGCCGCTCTCCATTCCGGCCCAACGCCATCGGCCTGTCCTCTGTGAGGCTGCTGGGCATCGAAAAACATCCGGAGTACGGGGAGATCCTTTTGGTTTCCGGGGCGGATCTCATGGACGGTACGCCGATCTTTGATATAAAGCCCTACCTGCCCCAGGGGGACTGTCATCCGGAAGCTGCCGGGGGCTTTACAGACCGGCTGGAGGAGCCTCTGCTGCAGGTGGATTTTCCGGAAGAACTGCTGGAACAGGTTCCGGAAAAAAGCCGGAAAGCCCTGCTGGAGGTTCTGGCTCACGATGCGCGGCCGGGATATCAGCGGGATGAGGACCGGATCTACGGCCTGCCGTTTGGCGGCTTTGATGTAAAATTTCAGATTCGGGGAGAAGCTTTGACGGTTCTTAGTCTGGAAAAATGGAAGCAGGAGTGAGAAGACCGTGCGGTACGAGAAAATGAAAAAAGGAATTTTTCTGCAGCGGCCTAACCGGTTTATCGCCCATGTGCGGCTGGAGGGGCAGCGGGACGGTTTTACCGTCTGTCATGTAAAAAATACCGGGCGCTGCCGGGAGCTTTTGGTTCCCGGAACAGAAGTCTGGGTGCAGATGGCGGAGAATCCCGCCAGAAAAACTCCCTGCGATCTGATCTGTGTCAAAAAAGGGAACCGGCTGATTAACATGGATTCTCAGGCTCCCAACTGTGTGGCGGAGGAGTGGCTGCGCAAAGGCAATCTGTTTCCAAAGGGAACTCTCATTCGCAGGGAGGTGCGGTTTGGGGCGTCTCGATTTGACTTTTACGCGGAGGCGGGAGAACGCCGGGCTTTTCTGGAAGTCAAGGGAGTGACCCTGGAGGATCAGGGCATGACCCGGTTTCCCGACGCCCCCACGCAGAGGGGTGTCCGCCATGTGGAGGAACTGATCCGCTGCATGGAGGAAGGGTATGAGGCATATCTGCTGTTTGTGATCCAGATGAAGGGCGTTCTGGGGGTGGAACCCAACGATGCCGCCCATCCGGCCTTCGGGGAGGCTCTGCGCAGGGCCGCTGCCGCGGGTGTAAAGATCCTGGCGGTGGACTGCCGGGTCACCCCGGAGGAACTGCAGGCAGATCAGGAAGTGCCGGTGCTGCTGGGGGCGAACCCCTCGCTGCAGGAATAAATTTTCTGAAAAAGATAGGATTTTCCGGTGAATTGTGGTACACTGTCTACAACAGAAAGGTGAAGGGAGGGTGTACCCATGCTGGAGAATATTGACTTGTCGAAAACATTGAAAAAGAAAGAGGGAAAGGAACTGCTGGAGAAGCTGGACACGGAGGTGGCGGCGCTTCAGAGACAGGCCCGGGAGTTAAAAATTCCGGTGATGGTGGTTTTTGAAGGCTGGGGGGCTTCCGGAAAGGGACGGCTGATTAACCGGATGATCCAGCCGCTGGATCCCCGGGGATTTAAGGTGCATTCTATTCAGAAAGCGACCCAGGAGGAGGAACTGCATCCCTATATGTGGAGGTTCTGGAATAAGATTCCTTCCAGGGGAAGAATGTACATTTTTGACAGAAGCTGGTATACCAGAGTCATGCGGGAGCGGGTAGACCGGAATATGACCCGGGAGCAGGTGGTCTGCGCCTTTAATGAGATCAACTCCTTTGAGAGGATGCTGACCGTGGATGGAATGCTGATTATTAAGTTTTTCCTCCACATTTCCAAAGGGGAGCAGAAGCGCCGGTTTGAAAAGCTGGAAAGCTCCCCGGAAACCAAATGGAGAGTGACCAGAGAGGACTGGAAGCATAATAAGCAGTATGATGAGTACTTTTCCATCTGTGACGAGATGCTGGTCAACACGGATACAGAGTATGCTCCCTGGCATGTGGTGGAAGCGGAGGACGACGGCTATGCGGCAGCCCGGATTCTGGACTGTCTGGTCCGCTCTCTCCGCAGCCGGATTCAGCAGGAGACAGAGAGAGAAAAGCAGGCGGAGCCCTATATTCAGACCGCGCCTCCTTCCGGCTCTTCTTCGCCCCTGGCAAAGGCGGATCTTTCCAAGGATGTGAAAAAAGATAAGTATAAAGAAACCCTGAAGGAATACCAGAAAAAGCTGGCCCTGCTCCAGAGTCGGATTTATCAGGCCAAGATCCCCATGGTACTGGGCTTTGAGGGCTGGGACGCGGCCGGCAAGGGAGGAGCCATTAAGCGTCTCACCGAGTGCATGGATCCCAGGGGCTACGAGGTGGTTCCCACGGCCTCCCCCAATGATTACGAGAAGGCCCATCATTATCTCTGGAGATTCTGGACTAAGATGCCCCAGGCCGGACATATCGCCATTTTTGACCGGACCTGGTACGGTCGGGTTATGGTGGAACGGGTTGAGGGTTTCTGTACCCGGGCGGAGTGGCAGAGGGCCTACCGGGAGATCAATGAGATGGAGGAGCAGCTGACGGAGGCGGGAGTCATCGTCCTTAAGTTCTGGATCCAGATCGACAAGGATGAGCAGGAGCGCCGTTTCCGGGCCAGACAGGAGAACCCGGAAAAATCCTGGAAGATCACGGAGGAAGACTGGCGGAACCGGGCAAAATGGGATGAATATGAGCCGGCAGTCAATGAGATGATTATGAAGACGTCCACAGCCAAAGCTCCCTGGATTGTAGTGGAAGGCAACAGCAAATACTATGCCCGCCTGAAAGTACTGAAAACCGTTGTGGAGGCCCTGGAGAAGAGACTTGGAAAAGAGACAAAGCAGAAGTAGACAGAGAAAAAAGATTCAGAAATCAGAATGGGAAGACTGGCTGGAGCCCTGCAGACTCTGCCCCAGAGACTGCGGCAGCAGGCGGCTTTCCGGCGGAAAAGGGCGCTGCGGAGTCAGCGCCCTTCTGAAGGTGTCCAGGGCGGCTCTGCATCTGTGGGAGGAACCCTGCATTTCCGGGACAGAGGGATCCGGGACTGTATTTTTTTCCGGCTGCCCATTGCACTGCGTGTACTGCCAGAACCGTGCCATCTCAGATGGACGGGCCGGCAAAGAGATTTCCGCGGAGCGTCTGGGGGAGATTTTTCTGGAACTTCAGGGAAAAGGGGCGAGAAATATCAACCTGGTGACTCCTACCCATTATATCCCGCAGATTCGGGAGGCCCTGGATCTGGCGGAGGAGGGGGGCCTGGAGCTGCCCGTTGTTTTCAACTGCGGGGGGTACGAAAAACCGGAAGCCCTGAAACTTCTGGATGGGTATGTGGACATCTATCTGACTGATTTCAAATATATGGACAGTCAGACGGCGCGGCGGTATTCCCATGCCCCGGACTATCCGGAGAAGGCCAAAGGCGCCCTGGAGGAAATGGTCCGCCAGTGTCCGGAACCGGAATTTGACCAGGCAGGGCTTATGAAAAAAGGAGTCATTGTGCGGCACCTGCTGCTTCCCGGAAATGTAGAGCAGGCCAAAGAGGTGGTACGCTACGTGTACGGGACATACGGCAGCCGGGTGTACATAAGTCTCATGAACCAGTATACCCCCTTCCCGGAACTGAGGGAAACATATCCGGAGCTCTGCAGGAAGGTGACGAAGCGGGAGTATAACTCCCTGGTGGATTACGCCGTGGATCTGGGGGTGGAGCAGGGATTTATCCAGGAGGGAGAGACCGCCGGGGAAAGTTTTATCCCGGCCTTTGACTACGAAGGAGTATAGGAGGAACAAAAGAGATGGCGCAGGCTGCGGCAGTGCTGAAAAAAGGGGAGGGGCGGATGCTGAAGGCAGGCGGCCCCTGGATTTTTGACAATGAGATTGCTTTCCTGGAGGGAAGCTATGAAAACGGAGATATCCTGGAGGTAAGGGATTTTGACGGATATTCCCTGGGAAAGGGCTTCATCAACGATCATTCCAAGATCCGCATCCGCATGATGACCCGGAACAAAGACCAGGAGATAAATGAGGAATTCCTCCGTCAACGGCTGACAGATGCCTGGGAATATCGGAAAAAGGTAGTGGATACCGGCAGCTGCCGCCTGGTTTTCGGGGAGGCGGATTTTCTGCCGGGGCTGGTTATTGACAAGTTTTCGGATGTGCTGGTGGTGCAGTCTCTGGCGCTTGGCATTGACCGCATGAAAGATACTGTCGTAAAACTGCTGAGGGAGATCCTGGAGGAGGACGGTGTTGTCATCCGGGGCGTCTATGAGCGCAGCGATGCCAAAGTGCGGCGGCAGGAGGGGATGGAACTCTGCAAGGGATTCATCGGAGAACCTTTTGACACCGACGTGGAGATCGAAGAAAACGGGGTTCGCTACCTGGTAGATGTAAAGGACGGGCAGAAGACGGGATTTTTCCTGGATCAGAAATATAACCGTCTGGCCATCCAGAAGCTCTGCCCGGGGGCAAAGGTCCTGGACTGTTTTACCCATACGGGCTCCTTCGCTCTGAACGCGGCCAAAGGCGGGGCGTCCAGTGTGCTGGGAGTGGACGCTTCGGAACTTGGGGTTCGCCAGGCGGAGAAAAACGCCGCTCTCAATAGGGTCACAGACCGGGTGAAATTCCTCTGCGCCGATGTCTTTGAACTGCTGCCGGAGCTGGAAAAGGAAGGAGAGACCTTTGACGTGATCATCCTGGATCCTCCGGCCTTTACCAAGTCCAGGAATTCAGTGAAGAATGCTGTCAAAGGCTACCGGGAGATCAACCTGCGGGCCATGAAGCTGGTCCGGGACGGGGGATTTCTGGCTACCTGCTCCTGCTCCCATTTTATGACGTATGAGCTTTTTACAAAGACCATTAATCAGGCGGCCCACAATGTCCACCGGCGGCTGCGCCAGGTGGAGTACCGCACTCAGGCGCCGGACCATCCCATTCTTTGGGCGGCGGAGGAATCCTATTATCTGAAGTTTTACATCTTCCAGGTGTGCCGGGAGAAGTAGAATATGTATGCAGGGAAAAGCAGCGGACCCGTCAGGTACGCTGCTTTTCCGCGGAGTCCTTTTATCATTTTCCGGCTTTGCGCGTTAAGACTGTCCTGTCTGTTCCGCCGCTTTTTCCGCATAGGAAGTATCCACCAGTTTTTCATAGGGAGCCCGTTTCGTCAGTTCCCCGGCGTCCTCCAGAATATCCTGCAGCAGTTCAAAGCTTTCTTCCTCAAAAACCAGATCCGCTTTCCAGGTGTCCTGCTCATAGTAGCGGGTCACAATGGTGGTGATGGTGGAGAGATCGGTCTCGGGAAATTGGGGAGCAATGGTCTCCGCGATTTCTTCCGGAGTGTGCGCCTGTACAAAGTCCATACCCTTCTGCAAGGCATCTGTAAAAGCCTGGATGACTTCCGGATGTTCTTTCATATAGCTGGATCTGGCGCTGAAGGCGGTGTAGGGCACGTAGCCGGAATCTTCGCCCAGGGAGGCGATGACATAGCCGTCCCCCTGCTCTTCCAGAGCGGTGGCGGAGGGCTCGAATTCAACGGTATAATCCCCCTGCCCACCGGAGAAAGCCGCGGCCGTGGAACCGAAGTCGATGCCCTGGTTGATCTCCAGATCTTTTCCGGGATCAATGCCGTTCTGTTTCAGCACGTATTCAAACACCATCTGGGGCATGCCGCCTTTCCGGCCTCCCAGCACGTACTTTCCTTTCAGGTCTTCCCACTGAAAATCCTCTTCCGGCTCCCGGCCCACAAGGAAATTTCCCGCTCGCTGGGTCAGCTGGGCAAAGTTGACAACTACGTCGGTGGCTCCTTCCAGATAAGCGTACACGGAGGATTCCGGCCCCATGAATCCGATATCCGCTTCCCCGGAGATCAGAGCTGTGAGCACCTTGTCAGCTCCAAAACCGTTGACCAGAGTCAGATCAATGCCTTCCTCCTCAAAGTATCCTTCTTCAACAGCCACGTACATAGGAGCGTAAAAAATAGAATGTGCCACTTCATTGAGAGTAACAGGGATGAGTTCGGTTTCTGTGGCCGGGACAGAAGCTTCTTTTTCTGATGTGCCCTCTCCGCCGCATCCAGCCAGAACGCCGCAGCAGAGGAGGGCGGCGCAGACCAGCGCGCATACCTTTTTTGCCATATCAGACCTCCTGCTTTCCTACTCTATCAGTATATGCAGCCGTGGGAAAATGGTCAGAAGAGATTGCCTCAGGACGGGGAAAAGGGTATAATCAGGAAAAATCGGAAAAGTTTTGCAGGGCAGAGGATAGAGTATGGAGGATCAGGTTTTAAAAATTCATGTGGCGGAAGAAGCCGCGGGGCAGAGTGTGGAAAGATTCCTGCGGATTGGTCTGGGTCTGTCCCGGAAGCAGATCAGCCGCCTGAAATTCCGGGAAGAAGGGATCCGGCTCAACGGCCTTCGGCAGCGGGTGACACAGACATTGCATACCGGGGACCTTCTGGAGGTCAGGCTGGAAACAGGCGGGGAAAAGGCCGGAAAGGTGGAAGCCTGCTCTGGCATCGGAAAGCTGAAAATCCTTTACGAAGACCGGGATCTGCTGGCGGTGGAAAAGCCGGCGGGCATGGTCTGCCACCCCTCTCATGGACATTGGAGAGATACTCTCTCCAACCTGGCGGCGGCCTATCTGAGGGAACAGGGAACCGGAGGAATGATCCGCCTGCTGGGGCGTCTGGACAAGGATACGTCAGGGATTCTGCTGTTTGCTAAAAACCGGGAGGCAGCCGGCATTCTGGCCAGGCAGCGGGGAGATGGCAACCTGGAAAAAACGTATCTGGCCCTGGCGGAAGGCTGCCCGGAACCGGCGGAGGGAACAGTGGACGCTCCCATTCAGAGGATTCCAGGGGAGCTGATGAAAATGCAGGTATCCCCCAAGGGAAAAGCTGCCAGAACCCATTACCGGGTGCTGAGGGTTTGGGAGAAAAAGGGGAGGAAAAAAGCCCTCCTTCAGCTGAAACTGGAACAGGGACGCACCCATCAGATCCGGGTCCACATGGCATATCTGGGCTGCCCCCTGGAGGGAGATCCGCTGTACGGGACGGATCCCCGGGGAAAGGGCGCGCTGCTTCATGCCTGGAAACTGCGCTTTGCGCAGCCCTTTACCGGGCAGAAAATTGTGCTGGAGACGGAACTTCCGCCATGGTGCCGGGGATCACAGATAAAATTTCAGGATTTTTAATATCCGGGCGTATTTGACGGCGCAGGTTTCATATACTAAGCTTGTATCAGAAATTCAGAAGGCCCGGAGGGAATCGGCTTATGTGTGGAATTTGCGGTTATATCGGAGATACGGGCTGCGACAGAGCGCAGATCCGAAGGATGGCGGACCGAATGGCTCACCGGGGGCCGGACAGCAGCGGATATTTCGAGGAGCCGGGGATCCATATGGGATTCCGCCGGCTGGCCATCATCGATCTGCAGTCCGGAAATCAGCCGGTATATAATGAGGACAGGTCGCTGGTGCTGACCTTTAACGGGGAAATTTACAACTACAGAGAACTGCGGAAAATTCTTCTTGCCCGCGGTCATTTTTTTTATACAGAATCAGATTCAGAGGTGCTGGTCCACGCCTACGAAGAGTGGGGAGAGAACATGCTCCGGAGACTTCGGGGGATGTTTGCCTTCTGCATCTATGACCGGAGGGAGAAAGGGCTGTTTCTTGCCCGGGATTTTTTCGGCATTAAGCCGCTGCATTACATGGAGTGCGGCGGGCATTTTGTCTACGGCTCAGAGATCAAGAGCCTTCTGGAGTTCTCGGGATTTCAGAGGCAGCTGAATGAAAGAACCCTGGAACGCTATCTCTCTTTTCAGTATCCGGTTCCGCCGGAGACTTTTTATCGCGGTATTTTCTGTCTGCCCCCCGCCCACTGTATGAGATACCGGAACGGTACGCTGCATATCCGCCGATACTGGGAGCCTGTTTTCTGCCCGGATGAAGCCATGCCGCTGACCGAGGCGGCGGACCGGATCGAGGCTGCCTTTGAGGATTCCGTAAAGGCGCACCGGGTCAGCGATGTGGAGGTGGGCTGCTTTCTGTCCAGCGGGGTGGATTCCAGCTGGGCGGCGTCCTATTTTTCCGGGCAGAAAGCTTTTACAGTGGGGTTTGCGGAGGACAGCCGCTGCAATGAGATCGACTGGGCACAGAAAACAGCCGCGGAAAAAAATCTGGAGCATACAGCCAGAATCATCAGCGGAGATGAATTTTTTGAGTCCCTGCCGGCGGTTCAGTATTATATGGACCAGCCTCTGGCGGACCCAGCCTGCGTAGCTCTTTATTTTGTCTCGGAACTGGCCAGCCGGCAGGTAAAAGTGGTGCTTTCCGGGGAGGGGGCGGACGAACTGTTCGGAGGATACCGGATCTACCACATGCCGGACTCCAATGCCGGCTATCAGAGGCTTTTGCCCTCCGGTTTGAGAAAATTTCTGGGGCGGGCCGCGGGTTTTCTGCCGGATCTGCCGGGCCGTGATTTTCTGATCCGGGCAGGGCGGCCTTTGGAGGAAAGCTTTATCGGCAACGCTTCTATGTTTACCCGGCAGGAAAAACAGAAGATTCTCCGGGATCCGGAACTGGCGGAGGATCCCTGGAAACTGTGCAGGCCTTATTATCGGAGATCCGCCGGACTGGACGATGTGACCAGGATGCAGTACCTGGATCTGAATTTGTGGATGGTGGGAGACATTCTTCTAAAGGCGGACCGCATGAGCATGGCGCATTCTCTGGAACTGCGGGTTCCCTTTCTGGATCTGGAAGTGTTCCGGGCAGCGGCCTCTATACCGAAAAAATGGAAGGTCACGGACGCGGCCACAAAATATGCGATGCGGGCGGCGGCGGAGCGCCGACTGTCCCAAACGACAGCGGAAAAACCCAAGCTGGGATTTCCGGTGCCCATCCGAACCTGGCTTCGGGAAGAACAATATTACAGAATGGTGCGGGAAGAGTTTACAGGCCCTGCCGCCCGGGAATTTTTTCGGATTCCGGAAATTCTCCGCCTGCTGGACCGGCATTACAGAAGAAAGGAGGATTCCGGCAGAAAAATCTGGACTATTTACATGTTTTTGCTTTGGTACCGGACCTGTTTTGAGAAAAATACCGGAAAGCCTGTCTGACGCTTGCGCAGCCAAAAAAAGAATTTTATAATAGAAGCAGCGCCGGCGTATGCCGGCGGCTGAAATCACAGCGGAAGGCGGAATTTGCAAATGAAAATAGGATTTATCGGATGCGGAAATATGGCCCGGGCCATCATCGGGGGCATCAGGAAACAGAATCTGGTGCCGGCGGGACAGATCATGGCCTCCGCCAGAACAGAAGCTACCAGAAAAAAGATCCGGGAGGAAATCGGAATCCTGGCGGCGGAGAATAATTCAGAGGCGGCGGCTTTTGCGGACGTGCTGATTCTGGCGGTGAAGCCGGTGTATATGGAGGAGGTCATTCAGGAGATCACAGAGGCTGTAAAGCCGGAAACCATGGTAGTGACGCTGGCTCCGGGGAAGACCCTGCAGTGGCTGGACTCCACCTTTGGAAAGCCCACGAAGCTGGTGCGGACCATGCCAAATACCCCGGCTCTGGTGGGAGAGGGCATGACAGCGCTCTGTCCCAATTCCTTTGTGACCGGGGCGGAGCTGGAGACGGTGGAGAAAATTTTTCAAAGCTTCGGAAAAACAGAGGTGGTTCCGGAACCCCTGATCGATGTGGTAGTGGGAGCCAGCGGCAGTTCTCCGGCCTATGTGTTTCTGTTCATTGAAGCTTTGGCGGACGCGGCAGTGGCAGACGGCATGCCCAGAGCACAGGCCTATGAGTTCGCGGCCCAGTCAGTGCTGGGCAGCGCCAAAATGGTGCTGGAGACGGGAAAACATCCGGGAGAACTGAAGGATATGGTCTGCTCTCCGGGAGGCACCACCATGGAGGCTGTGCGGGTTCTGGAGGAAAAAGGATTCCGCAGCGCGGTGATGGAAGCTTCCAAAGCCTGCGTAAGAAAAGCGCGGGAATTGTAAAAATTTTGAAAGCCTGGAAACAGAAAAATCCCCCTGGAAACCGGGACAACGCATGTCTCTTTCCAAGGGGATTCATCTCATTTATTAAAGGTCTTTACCCTGAAAGTCCAGCAGATCTTTTACCTGTATATCCAGAGCGTCCGCAATGTCAAACAGCCGGTTCAGGGAAATGGAAGTGCGGCTGTTGGGCGCTTCAATATTGCTCATATGGGTACGGCTGATATGTACTGCCTCCGCCAGTTCTGCCTGTGTCATGCCTTTGGCACGGCGGTAATAGGCAATGGTCAGGCCTAACAGCCGTAACTCGTTGAGATGTGAATAATTCATAATATTCTCTCCTTGCACATATGGAAACTGTATGGTTTCAGTTTAAACGCAAACCAGGAAAAAATAAACAATCCAGCATCAATCAATAGCAAAACACTTTGTTGCAATTTGTCGGAACCTGAAAATCAGGAAGCGGATGAAGAAGGCAGACTCAAGGTGCTGTTGTGATATTTCGCGGAAAATGTGACATCTTCTCCAAACCATTCCGGAGGAACGAACTGTTCTGCTGACTGCTGATCGGGAAATTCCACCTCCACCAGCCAGAGTCCCTCATAGGGAGCGTCAAATACATCCAGTTCAGCAGTCAGATTCCCTTTCAGCGGAAGCAGATATCGGGTTTTGGAAAGCAGAATTCCGTCGATTTTTTCACGCAGGTGCGCATAGGACGCTTCCGTCAGGGGAAGATTGTACTCCTCCCGGATCATCAGGCCGCTGCCTTTATAGGTCAGATAATACGTATCGTCCTGCCTGCGGATGCGCACTACCGGCGCCGTGCACAGATAGCCCTGTTCAATGCGCAGGCGGGGATACTGCTCCAGCTTTTCCGGAAGCCTGTGCAGCAGATATTTTCTCTCGATCTCCATGGGAAATCACCCCCTTTCGGCGGAAGGTACAGATAAGATTTGTATCCTTTTCTTACCTGTATTTTAACACAGAAAAGAAGGAATTGTCCACCGCAACAGGGCGCGGGCCCTGTAAACCTGCGGGTTCCGGCGGGTTGGTATTGGAAAAAAAGGAGAAATGTTGTATACTATGGGCTGTAAACGGAAAACACGACAAATATACAGCGGGAGGTATAAAAAAATGGCAAAAATCTATGTTTTTCTGGCAGACGGATGCGAAGAGGTAGAGGCGATGACACCGGTGGATATCCTTCGCAGAGCCGGCCACACGGTCTGCACCGTATCTATTACAGGAAAGGAACTGGTGACCGGAGCCAACGGCATCCGTCTGGCTGCCGATGCCCTTCTGGAGAATGTAGACGGAAACGACGGGGATGTATTTCTGCTCCCGGGAGGAATGCCGGGAACCCTGCATCTGGGAGAGTGCGCGGCTCTGACTTCTATGCTGAAAGTAAAATATCAGGAAGGCAAACGGATCGCGGCTATCTGCGCGGCTCCCTCCGTGCTGGGCGCTCTGGGCTTCCTGCAGGGAAGAAAAGCCGTGTGCTATCCCGGCATGGAAGAGAAGCTCACCGGAGCCCAGGTGCAGAATGTTCCCACGGTCAGCGACGGCAATATTACCACTGCCAAGGGAGTAGGCGCGGCCATTGATTTCGGTCTGGAGCTGGTCCGCCTGCTGGATGGACAGGAGAAAGCCCTGGAGATCAAAGAGCAGATTGTGTACGCGGGCTGATCGGACCGGAACAGGAGGCATAAGCTTGCGGGGATGCTGAAAGGAATCTTCCAGTTCGTCTTGCGTTTTAAAATAGTTTATGCTATACTTCTCTAATGGCTGTCACGGGCGGACTATATCTTTATGAGAAAAAATACTTTCCATATATAAAGGAGGAAGATTTACAATGAGCGTTCAAGTTGAAAACTTGGAGAAGAACATGGCGAAACTCACCATTGAAGTTTCCGCTGAGGAGCTGGAGAAAGCGTTGCAGAGCGCCTATCTCAAGCAGAAAAAGAATATCAGCATTCCCGGATTCCGCAAAGGAAAAGTGCCGAGAGCTATGATTGAAAAAATGTACGGCGCAGGGGTCTTCTATGAGGACGCTGCCAATGCGCTGATTCCCCAGGCCTATTCTCAGGCTGCCGAGGAGAGCAAGCTGGATATCGTATCCCGGCCGGAGATCCATGTAGAGCAGATCGAGAAGGGCAAACCCTTTATCTTTACCGCTGAGGTGGCTGTAAAGCCGGATGTAACCCTGGGCGAGTACAAGGGCGTGGCTGTGCCTGTGTCCCATACGGAAGTGACCGATGAGGAGGTCGAGGCAGAGCTGAAGAAAGAGCAGGAGAAAAATTCCCGTACAATTACCGTGGAGGACCGCGCTGCAGAGAAGGGCGATATCGTTACCATCGACTTTGAGGGAACTGTGGACGGAGAGACCTTCCAGGGCGGAAGCGGAAAGGATTATCCTCTGACTCTGGGATCCGGCACTTTTATTCCCGGCTTTGAAGATCAGCTGGTAGGAGCAAAGGCGGAGGACGTGGTGGATGTTCACGTTACTTTCCCGGAAGACTACAATTCCGAAGAACTGAAGGGAAAAGCGGCAGTATTTAAATGCACCGTACACAAGATTGAGACCAAAGAGCTGCCGGAGCTGGACGATGATTTCGCCAAGGATGTTTCCGAGTTCGACACTCTGGAAGAGTACAAGAACAGTCTTCGCGAAGATCTGAAGAAAAAGAAAGAGGACGAGGCGAAGAGAGAAAAAGAGAATGCCGCCGTGGACAAGGCGGTAGCAAATGCCCAGATGGAGATTCCGGACGCCATGCTGGATACCCAGGCAGCGCAGATGGTGGATAATTTCGCCAGAAGACTCAGCGCCCAGGGCATGTCCATGGAGCAGTATATGCAGTATACCGGACAGAACGCCGCGGCTCTGCAGGAGCAGATGAAGCCCCAGGCCCTGAAACAGATCCAGACCCGTCTGGTGCTGGAGAAGGTAGCTCAGGTGGAAAACATCCAGATTTCCGATGAGAGACTGGAAGAAGAGTTTGAAAAGATGGCCAAGATGTACGGCATGGAAAAGGATAAGCTGAAAGAAATCCTGGGAGACGCGGAGAAAGATCAGATGAGAGAAGATCTGGCCGTGCAGGAGGCAGTCACTTTCCTGGCGGACAACGCGGTAGAGACAGAAGAAAAAGAAGAGGATCAGGCAGCGGAATAATCCTCAGCTGCGACATATGGAAAGGGAGGCCGTGCAATGAGTTTAGTACCTTACGTCATTGAGCAGACCAGCCGGGGGGAGAGAAGCTACGATATTTATTCCCGGCTTTTAAAGGACAGGATCATTTTTCTGGGTGAGGAGGTCAACGATGTCTCCGCCAGTCTGATCGTGGCGCAGCTTCTGTTTCTGGAGTCAGAAGATCCCGGAAAGGATATTCATCTGTATATCAACAGCCCGGGAGGATCTGTCACGGCAGGCATGGCTATCTATGATACCATGCAGTATATCAAATGTGATGTTTCCACGATCTGCATCGGCATGGCGGCCAGTATGGGAGCGTTTCTTCTCTCCGGCGGCGCCAAGGGCAAGAGAATGGCTCTGCCCAATGCGGAAATCATGATCCATCAGCCTTCCGGCGGCGCCCAGGGACAGGCCACGGAGATCAAGATCGTGGCGGAACATATTCTGCGCACAAAGAAAAAGCTGAATGAGATCCTGGCGGCCAACACAGGGCAGCCTCTGGAAAGAATCGAGATTGATACAGAGAGAGATAACTATATGTCTGCGGAAGAAGCAAAGGCATATGGTCTGATCGACAATGTAATCACGAAACGGTAACCGGCGGATGAAGGTGTTTCAAAAGCACAAAGAAGAAATGACTTTGCTTTTGAGACACCTTTTTGCCAGTGCGGGATCAGGAAAAAAGATCCCGGAAGTTAGAAATTGAGAAAGGAATTGAGATAGAAATGGCAATAAAAGGCAGCGAGCCCAGAATTAAATGTTCTTTCTGCGGAAAGACGGAGGATCAGGTAAGAAAGCTGATCGCCGGGCCCGATGGGGTCTACATCTGCGATGAATGCGTAAGCATCTGTTCAGAGATCATGGAAGAGGAATTTGCGGATGAAGTCCAGGAGGCCGACGGAGAGATCAATCTCATGAAACCCAGGGAGATCAAAGAGTTTCTGGACGAGTATGTGATTGGGCAGGACGAGGCCAAGAAAGTGCTTTCTGTGGCGGTCTACAATCACTACAAAAGAGTGCTGGCCGGGGACACCTCGGAGGTGGAACTGCAGAAAAGCAATATCCTGATGCTGGGTCCTACCGGCTCAGGAAAAACTCTGCTGGCCCAGACCCTGGCAAAGCTTCTGAATGTACCTTTCGCCATTGCCGACGCTACCGCTCTGACTGAGGCCGGTTACGTGGGAGAAGATGTGGAAAATATTCTGCTGAAGCTGATCCAGGCGGCAGATTACGATATGGAGCGGGCGGAACACGGAATCATCTATATCGATGAGATTGATAAGATTACCCGCAAGTCGGAGAACGCCTCTATTACCCGGGATGTTTCCGGGGAGGGCGTGCAGCAGGCTCTTCTGAAGATCCTGGAAGGGACCGTGGCCAGCGTGCCGCCTCAGGGAGGCAGGAAGCATCCCCACCAGGAATTTCTGCAGATCAATACCACCAATATTCTTTTTATCTGCGGAGGAGCCTTTGAAGGGCTGGATAAGATCATTGAAACCCGCAAGGATACAAAATCCATCGGATTCAACGCGGATCTGGGGCACCAGAAAGATCAGAACGTAGGCGAACTGCTCCGCCAGGTTATGCCGGAGGATTTTATCAAATTCGGCATGATTCCGGAGTTTATCGGCCGTGTGCCGGTGGTGGTATCCCTGGATGCCCTGGACGAGGAGGCGCTGATCCGGATTCTGAAGGAGCCAAAAAACTCTCTGGTGAAGCAGTACAAGAAGATTTTTGAACTGGACGGCGTAAACCTAAGCTTTGACGATGACGCTCTGCGGGAGATCGCCAGAGAATCTCTGGCCAGAAAGACGGGGGCCAGAGGTCTGCGGGCGATCATGGAAAAATCCATGATGGACGTTATGTTTGAATCCCCGTCTGACAGTACCATTAAAGAGTGCCATATTACAAAGGAAGCGGTGGAAGGCAAAGAACCGCCTGTGCTGGTGCATGGGGATCCGGCTCCCATTCCCAGAAGAGCCAGAACCAGGGCCAGCAGAGCCGGCCGGCCGGAGACCGCGTGAGGAGAGAGAATACATGAGTGACCTGATTGTTTTGCTTCCCGCCGTAGCTTTGCGGGGCACTGCCATTCTGCCGGATATGATCGTGCATTTTGACATCAGCCGGGTCAGATCTGTCCGGGCGGTGGAAGAAGCCATGCTCCATGACCAAAAAATCTTTCTGGTGACCCAGAAGGATCCGGAGAAAGAAGAGCCCGGCCTGGAAGATGTGTACAAAGTGGGAACCATCGCGGTGGTCAAACAGGTGGTAAAACTTCCTAAAGGAGTTCTGAGAGTCCTGGTAGAGGGACAGGAGCGGGGAGAGCTGGTAAGTTTTGAACCGAGAACAGATTTTCTGGAGGCGGAGGTGGCGCTCTGTGAGAACGATTCCGGACAGCCCCTGACGGACAACGAGGCGGAAGCCATAAGCAGAAATCTGAAAGAGGTATTCGCTCTCTACTGCCAGGAAAGCCAGAAGATCAGCCGGGAGCTGATGATGCAGATTCTGGAGATCAGCGATGTGGAAAAGCTGGCGGATCAGATCGCCATTAATCTTCCCATGACCTGCGAGCAGCGCCAGAAAGTCCTGGACGCCCTGGAAATCCGGGAGCGGTGCGAGACCTTAAGCGTGATCCTGGGCAATGAAGTGGAGATTTTGAAAATCCGGGAGGAACTCCAAAATCAGATCAAAGCCAGAATAGATAAAAATCAGAAAGAATATATTCTGCGGGAACAGCTGAAACTGATCCGTGAAGAGCTGGGAGAGGACAATTCCCAGACAGAGATCCAGGAGTTTAAGGCTAAAACAGAGAAACTGCAGGCTTCCAAAGAGGTAAAGGAGAAGATCCGGGAGGAGATCCGCAGGCTGCAGAATGCTTCCAATAACCCTTCCGAGAGCGGAGTGATCCGGGGTTATCTGGAGGTGCTGCTGGGGCTTCCATGGGATAAGATGTCCCGGGACAATAAAGATCTTTCCAAAGCCAGAAGGATTCTGGAGGCAGATCATTACGGACTGGAAAAGGTAAAAGAGCGGATTCTGGAGTATCTGGCAGTAAGGACTCTGACCAAAAAGGGAGACAGTCCCATTCTCTGTCTGGTAGGCCCTCCGGGAACCGGAAAGACATCCATTGCGCGCTCTGTGGCAAAAGCACTGAATAAAAAATATATCCGCATTTGCCTGGGCGGCGTTCGGGATGAGGCAGAGATCCGGGGACACAGGCGGACCTATGTGGGAGCCATGCCCGGCCGGATCGCCCAGAGCCTCCGCCAGGCGGGAGTCAAGAATCCTCTGATGCTGCTGGACGAGATCGACAAGGTCAGCAGTGATTATAAGGGAGATACGGCTTCCGCCCTTCTGGAAGTGCTGGATTCTGAACAGAATAATAAATTTACCGACCATTACGTGGAGCTTCCCATTGACCTGTCCGAGGTGCTGTTTATCGCCACCGCCAACGACGTGCAGACCATTCCCAGACCGCTGCTGGATCGGATGGAACTCATCGAGATCAGCAGCTACACAGAAAATGAGAAAATGCACATCGCCAAGGAGCATCTGGTCCCCAAGCAGCTGAAGGCTAACGGCCTGAAGCCGGAGCAGCTGACTATTTCTGACAAGGCATTGGGAGAAATTATCAGCGGATATACCAAAGAGGCAGGGGTCCGAAGCCTGGAGCGGAAGATCGGGCAGATCTGCCGGAGAGCCGCTCTGAAGATTCTGGAGCAGCATGAGGAAAAGGTGAATGTAACCCAGAAAAATCTGGAAGAATATCTGGGAAGGAAGCGATACAACTTCCAGATGAAGAATCCCCAGCCGGAGGTGGGAATTGTCCGGGGACTGGCCTGGACCAGCGTAGGCGGCGATACGCTGCAGATCGAGGTCAATATTATGCCGGGCAGAGGAGGGTTCAAGCTTACCGGACAGCTGGGAGATGTCATGAAAGAGTCCGCGGAGGCTGGAATCAGCTACATCCGCTCCGTGGCCAAGAAATACGGGATTAAGGAAGAGTTTTTCAAAAAACATGACATTCACATACATATCCCGGAGGGAGCCGTACCCAAGGACGGACCTTCCGCGGGAATTACCATGGCTACCGCTATGATTTCCGCGATTACCAAAGTTCCGGTCCGGGCAGATGTGGCCATGACCGGCGAGATCACTCTGAGAGGCAGGATTCTGCCCATCGGCGGCCTGAAAGAAAAGCTGCTGGCCGCAAAAAAAGCCGGGATTAAAACTGTACTGGTTCCCGGAAAAAATAAACCGGATGTGCAGGAGATGGATCAGGAGATCACAGAGGGTCTGGAAATTCTTTTTGCGGAAAGTATGGAAGAGGTGCTGAAAACAGCGCTGGTTCCCAGGGAGGAGCCGGCAGAGAAATAACCGGCCGTTTTGAAGACGGTCCGGGGAAACGGACAGGAGGCAGACATGGTTATCAGACAGGTATCCCTGGATATTGTGTGCGGCGTTACCAGCAGACTTCCGGACACAGGAAGACCGGAAGTGGCTTTCGCGGGAAAATCCAACGTGGGAAAATCTTCACTCATTAACGGCCTGGTAAACCGGAAGGCCCTGGCCCGCACCAGCTCTCAGCCGGGAAAGACCAGAACCATTAATTTCTACCGGGTCAATGAGGAACTGTACCTGGTGGATCTGCCGGGGTACGGATACGCCGCCGCGCCGGAGGAGATCAAGGCTCAGTGGGGAAAGATGATCGAGCGCTACCTGCACACCTCTCAGAATCTGAAATGTGTGTTCCTGCTCATTGACATCCGCCATGCTCCCTCCGCCAACGACCGGATGATGTACCACTGGATTCTGGAGCAGGGCTACCGGCCGGTGATTATTGCCACCAAGCTGGACAAGATCAAGAGAAGCCAGATCCAGAAGCAGCTGAAGCTGATCCGGGAGACCCTGGAGGCAGAGAAGGATACGGTTATGATTCCCTTCTCCGCAGCCACCAAGCAGGGCCGGGAGGAGATCTGGGAACTGATCCGGGGACTCATGGAGGAAGAAGAATAGATGGGCATTATCAAAGCCAGGAAGCTGGGATATGACTATTACGAATATGAAGAAGAAGGAAAAGATCCGGAGATTGTTCATGCGGTAGAGGATGTGGATCTGGATATCCAGGCGGGGCAGTTTATTACTGTGCTGGGCCACAACGGCAGCGGGAAATCTACCCTGGCCAAGCATATGAACGCTTTGCTGGTCCCCACGGAGGGAACCATGTGGGTGGATCATATGGACACGGCACAGAGCGATGATATCTGGAAGATCCGCCAGGAAGCCGGCATGGTGTTCCAGAATCCGGACAATCAGATCATCGCCACTGTGGTGGAGGAGGACGTGGGGTTCGGCCCGGAGAATCTGGGTGTGCCTACGGATGAAATCTGGAGAAGAGTAGATGAAAGCCTGCAGGCTACGGGGATGGTGGCCTACCGGAAACAATCTCCCAATAAGCTGTCCGGAGGCCAGAAACAGCGGGTAGCCATCGCGGGGGTGATGGCCATGAAACCCAAGTGTATTATTTTGGATGAACCCACTGCTATGCTGGATCCCAACGGCCGCAAAGAAGTGCTGAAGGCAGTAAGGGAACTGAACCAGGCGGAGGGCGTCACGGTGATCCTCATTACCCACTACATGGAAGAAGTCATCTACTCCGACAAAGTATTTGTCATGGACGAGGGACGGCTTGTGATGCAGGGAACTCCCCGGGAGATTTTTTCCCGGGTGGAGAAGCTGAAGGAACTGCGGCTGGATGTACCGCAGGTAACTCTGCTGGCCTACGAACTGAGAAAGAAAGGCCTTCCCATTCCGGAAGGCATCCTTACGATAGAAGAACTGGTGGATGAGATATGTCGATTCAATTAGAAGATGTTACCTATACTTACAGCCCGGGAACTGCCTATGAGATGCATGCTCTGGATCATGTATCCCTGGAAATCCCTCAGGGACAGTTTGTGGGGATCATCGGCCATACAGGCAGCGGAAAATCTACGCTGATTCAGCATTTTAACGGCCTGATGCAGCCCACTTCCGGCCGGGTTCTTTACAACGGGGAAGATATCTGGCAGGAGGGATATTCTCTGCGGAATCTGCGCTTTCATGTGGGACTGGTTTTTCAGTATCCGGAGCATCAGCTGTTTGAAACCACCGTGATAGGAGATGTGTGCTTCGGGCCTAAAAACCAGGGGCTGACCCCGGATGAATGCCGGGAGAGGGCGAAAGAGGCTTTGACCCAGGTGGAAATTCCCGAAGAACTGTATGAGAAATCTCCCTTCGATCTGTCGGGAGGACAGAAGCGAAGGGTAGCTATTGCCGGCGTGCTGGCTATGAATCCGGATGTGATTGTACTGGACGAGCCCACGGCCGGGCTGGATCCCAAAGGCCGGGATGAAATTCTGGACCGGGTGAGATATCTTCACGACACCCGGGGGATCACAGTCATTCTGGTGTCACACAGTATGGAAGATGTGGCAAGATATGTAGAACGGCTCATTGTCATGTCCCGGGGACAGAAAAAATATGACGGAACTCCCAGGGAAGTGTTCTCCCATTACAAGGAACTGGAAAAAATCGGACTTGCGGCGCCTCAGATGACGTATATCATGCATGCTCTCGCGGAGAGGGGACTGAATGTGGATGTAACTGCCATGACGGTGGAAGAGGCCAGAGACTCCATCCTGAAGGCGCTGGGCAGATAGGACAGAGAAAAGATGATAAGAGATATTACAATAGGCCAGTACTATCCCGCGGAATCCGTTCTGCACAGACTGGACCCGAGAGTAAAATTTATAGGCACCATTGTGTATATTGTATCCCTGTTTATTTTTGATAACTGGGGATATATTCTGGGATCCGCCTTTCTGATCGCCATGATCCTGCTGTCAAAGGTGCCGCTTTCCTTTATGGTCAGAGGACTGAAAGCTATAGTGGTCCTGCTGATCATTACCATGCTGTTTAACGTACTGCTGACCCCGGGGGAGGTGCTGTGGCAGTTCGGGATCCTGCGGGTAACTGAGGAAGGCCTGATTTTGGCGGGAAAGATGGGGATCCGCCTGATTTTTCTGATTCTGGGCGCATCTCTGATGACTCTGACCACCACTCCTACCAAGCTGACGGACGCGCTGGAAAAACTGATGCGGCCCCTGAAAAAAATCCGTGTGCCGGTTCACGAGATCGCCATGATGATGTCCATTGCCCTGCGATTTATTCCGATTCTGCTGGAGGAGACAGACAAGATCATGAAGGCCCAGATGGCCAGAGGAGCCGATTTTGAGAGCGGAAATCTCATTAAAAAGGTAAAAGCTATGGTGCCTCTGCTGGTACCGCTGTTTGTGTCCGCCTTCCGCCGTGCCAACGACCTGGCTCTGGCCATGGAGGCCAGATGCTATCACGGAGGAGAGGGCAGAACTCAGATGAAGCCGCTCCGCTATCAGAGACGGGACGGTATTGCCTATTTTATTTTGGGCCTGTATCTGGCGGCGGCTATTCTGCTGCGGGTTTTGCTGGGATGGTAGGAGGCGGCTTATGAGACGGATCAAACTGACCGTTGCCTACGACGGCACCCAGTACTGCGGCTGGCAGGTACAGCCCAACGGTATTACTGTGCAGGAGGTTTTGAATAAGGCCCTGACAGAACTGCTGGGTGTACAGACCCGGACCATCGGCGCCAGCCGCACGGATACCGGCGTACACGCCAGAGGAAATGTAGCGGTTTTCGATACAGAATCCCGGATGCCCGCTTCCAGGATAGCATTCGCCCTGAATACGTATCTGCCGGAAGATATCCGGGTCCAGAAGTCCCAGGAGGTATCCGCGGACTTCCATCCCCGGTTTACCAGCACCGTTAAAACCTATGAATATAAAATTCTGAACCGAACCTTTCCGGATCCTTTGCGAAGGCTGGACAGCCTGTTCTGGTACGGCCCCCTGGATCTGGAAAAAATGCGGCGGGGAGCAGAATACCTGGAGGGCACCCATGATTTCCGTGGATTTGCCTCCTCTCATCTTTCCGCGGAAAATACAGAGCGGACGATTTATGAGACAAAGCTCTGGAAAGAAGAAGACATGATTCACTTTCGCATTACCGGAAACGGCTTTCTCTACAATATGGTGCGGATCATTGTGGGGACTCTCATGGAGATAGGAAAGGGGGATTACCCTCCGGAGCGGGTTCTGGAAATACTGGAAAAAAAAGACCGGAGCCTGGCGGGAGCCACGGCCAGGGCCTGCGGCCTGACCCTGCTTGAGATCCGTTATCCGGAGTGGGAAAATTCCGCAGAAAATGGTTGACACACACGGAAGCGTATAATATAATATCTCAGTGTGGCACAGGATCAGACTGCGTTTTTTTGTATCTCCCAAATGCAGAAAACCCAGGGGTGTGCCGAAGAATGAACATCCAAGCCAAAGCCCCGGTGAAGATGTTTGAGACTGCGCGTGAAGCCATACGGACAGTGGCGGAGGCGCAGAAGCGGATCTCACGGTCCGACATAACTTCACATTATTTGTTATTTTTACAGGAGGTTCTATCCATGAATACATTTATGGCTAATCCGGATAAGATCGAGAAGAAATGGTATGTAGTTGATGCCACGGATTGTACTCTGGGACGTCTGGCTTCGGAAGTGGCAAAAGTTCTGAGAGGTAAAAACAAACCTGAGTTTACTCCTCATGTAGATACAGGCGATTACGTAATCGTCGTAAACGCTGAGAAGATCAAAGTAACCGGCAAAAAGCTGGATCAGAAGATCTATTACAGACATTCCGAGTATGTAGGCGGAATGAAAGAGTCCACCCTCAGAGAGCTTCTGGCAAAGAAGCCGGAGAGAGTTATCGAACTGGCAGTCAAGGGAATGCTTCCCAAGGGACCGCTGGGAAGAGCAATGTTGACCAAGCTTCATGTATACGCCGGCGCGGAGCATCCCCATGCGGCTCAGAAACCGGAAGTATTAACATTTTGAATGAGGAGGTAAGAGACATTGGCTACTGCAAGATATTATGGAACTGGAAGAAGAAAAAAATCTATCGCGAGAGTATATCTGACCCCGGGAACCGGCAAGATCATGATTAATAAAAGAGATATTGATGAGTACTTCGGACTGGAGACTCTGAAGGTGATCGTGCGTCAGCCTCTGAACGCAACCGATACCCTTGACAAATTTGACGTACTGGTAAATGTGCGGGGCGGCGGTTTCACCGGCCAGGCCGGAGCGATCCGTCACGGCATTTCCCGTGCCCTGTTGCAGGCAGACGCTGAGTATCGTCCCACCCTGAAAGCAGCCGGATATCTGACCCGTGATCCGAGAATGAAAGAGCGTAAGAAGTACGGCCTCAAGGCTGCCCGTCGCGCTCCGCAGTTCAGCAAGCGCTAAACTTTATCAAAAGTGGTCAAAAACCCCGGAACTACGCGGTTTCCGGGGTTTTTCCTTTTCAAATGGTTTGACGCAA
>DVKB01000031.1 GCA_018716305.1 Candidatus Scatomonas merdigallinarum | reverse complement strand
CTATGTCTGATGTTATGGCTGCGAACCCACAACATTATAGCATGGGAGGTTTTTCCTATGGTACCTTATGCAACGCTACGGCTTCGCCTGTTCCCCCATCTCAGATGGGGGTTTGCGAATTATTCAATCATCGCTGAATTCTTCCAGATCATCAAATGTGATCGCCCCTTCTCTCAGCAATGATGCCATAACATAAAACTGAGTCGATCTGCTCATCTCACACTGTACGCCGCAGTCTTGTTTATCCTCTCGGATCCGCTTCTCCAGCGCCCAGAACTTGTCCGAAGCATTTCCCTTTCCCGACAATAGTTTTATGTACTCTCTGTTCAATCTGTCCATATATGCTTCCTGCCAGTCAGAAAGCTTACTGCGGAATAACTTCCAGTCTTTTTCTGAAAATCTGTTCATAACACATTACCTCCTGATGCACTTGTTGTAACGCTGTTTGCGTTATAATGCAAGTACTAAATTCAAGATTCGCCGGCGAATCCCGGCCCGGTTTTTAACAGTCAGCCGGCCTACTCCCTTAAAAGAAACTGTGCAGTCCGGCAGATATGAAAAATCCCTGCCGCCATATTCTGACAACAGGGATATTCTTCTTTTTACTATTTAAGAAACATCAGCCGTCTATCTCAGGCCTTCTTGTTCAGGTATCCTCCCACCGCGATCAGCGCCGGACAGATCAGGCCGAGAATGACTCCGCCGGCAGTTATTACACTGATATAGCCGCCGAAAAGCGCGGAAGCCAGAATCCAGTCAATAATTCTCATGACCACAACAATGACACCCAGGGCAAATACCATATTGCCCTTTTCTTTTTTGTTGCAGAAAATCAGCGAGCAGATACCCGCAACGATCATGACAATGCCAAGAATGATTTCAAACACAAGCGCCCCTGCGATGCCTCCGCCCAGATATTTCACATAGGACATTGCCTTCATGTCCGTACCCAGAACGGCGATTCCGCCAATCAGCACAAGAATGCCGGCGACAATCAGCGCAATCATGCCCGGCGCTCTGCCGGAACTGGCAGGACGATGGTATCCGTTATTGTATCCATAGGGATTCCCTCCATAGGGCTGCTGGTAGTTCTGATTGGGATAGGGGTTCCCTGCAGGGGGGACCTGATTTACCCTTTCTCCGCATTTCGGGCAGAAAGCCGCATTGTCCGCAATCTCCGCCCCACATTTTTTGCAAAACATAACTTATCCTCCTTTGATTTGCTATGTAACATTATGAAGAATTTCATCAAATATTGCAAGTGTTTCAGACAATTTTTTTTTGCGTTTTCTACCCATGTTTGCTATATTATTCCTGATCGTTCATATGAAGAAGCTTTCTTCTGTTCCCCGGGGATCCCGCGGACAGGGACGAAGGACGTTTCTATTGCGGACAGCCTTTTCCCGCGCCATGTATTGTTTATCCTCTCTTCCGCAGTCTTCCCTCCTCCAGGTACACTGCGTCCCCTTCCCGGATCTCCTGCTGATACAGCCAGGCGTCCGCCTGTTTCAGGGAATGTTCCTTTCCGGCAGCGTCCTTCAGGACTACGATCACCTGAGGCTCATACTCTGCCGGGCGCTCCTCGCATCCGAAGTCGTCCTCCCAGATTCTCTCTACATTATAATATTCCGTCATAACATTCTTTCCTCCGTTTTCATAAAGCGGTTCCCTTCTTGGGGATAAAAAGTCCCTGCATATCCGTTCTCTCCAGTGTCAATAATTTTACTTTTCGATCCAGGCCCCCGGCATAGCCGGTGAGACTGCCGGAGGCTCCCACCACCCGATGACAGGGCACCAGGATCGAGATGGGATTGCGGCCCACCGCGCCGCCTACCGCCCGGGCCGACATGGGGGACGATCCTTTTTCCGCCGCCAGATGCCCGGCGATCTCCCCGTAAGTCATAGTATGCCCGTAGGGGATGGCGCAGAGGATCTCCCAGACCTTTTTCTGGAAATCGGTGCCAAGAAAATGCAAAGGCACGGAAAGATCCGGCTCTGTTCCGGAAAAGTAAAGATCCAGCCAGCGCTTTGCTCTTTCAAACAGGGGAATTTCCTTTTCCTCCTGTTCGTTCCGCAGCGAACGGGCGAAATATTTCTGTCCTTCAAACCACAGGCCGGTAAGGCCTTCCTCGTCCGCCGCCAGAAGGATCCTGCCCAGCGGCGATTCATAATGACTGATGTACTGCATAAAAAATCCCCTTTCCTGTCTTAATTTTCTGCGGCCATCATCCCTGTACAGGTAAATTGAATTTCTTCAAACAGGCTTTCCGGAGCCCACAGATGTTTTCTATGTCACCGTACTTCAATGCCCCTGCTCCAACTGCAGAATCAGCCGCAGATACAGATTTGTCTCCGGATCCTCCAGATTCAAATGGGTGATCTCCTGAATCCGCCGGATCCGATACAGACAAGTGGTGCGGGCAATATAAAGGGCCTGGCTGGTCTCTGATATATTCAGATTCTGCTGCAGATAGCATTGTAATGTTTTCACCAGCTCCGTATTATTTGCCAGATCATAGTGGTATAGATTTTGCAGATAACGAATTTTGTAGATGTCCGTTTCTCCCTTTTCCCGGAAAAACGACAGCATCATCGGCAATACGTTTTCGTCAAATTCATATAGCTTTTTTTGCCGGTCACGCAGGGCATAGTCCGCCATCATCATGGACTGCCCTACATGCACCTGCAGTTCCCGGAAATCATGGAAAATGGTACTGGTTCCCGCCTCCAGGGCATTATTGGACAAAAAGATTTTCATCCGCCGCAGCATCTCCTCATAGGAATAGGAAGATCGGTCGATGTTCAGGATCTGCACCAGATATCCCTGATGCAGAAATATATACTGGCTGTCAAAAAATTCCACCAGATAATGGGCTCCGTCCTGCAGAACCGCATCTCCCACCGGATCATTGTTCACCGTAATGGCAATGCAGACATAGCGATCTTCCGGTTTCCATCCCGCCTTCGCAAGCGTGGCATCATATTCCTCTCAATATTTTCCCCGGGACAGAGAAAGATCAAAGATCATCTGTTCAAACTCCAGAGAAGCCGGAAACCGAAAAGCTCTGTTGCGGTTCATCAGGATCCGCATATATTCCCCGAACCATGCAGCCAGGGCATAATCGCCCTCTCGAAATTCCCTGTATGTATTTTCAATAATCAGTCTGCCCAGATAATTGTCCTGCAAAAAAATATTATAATATATGATCTGAGTCCTATACAGTTCCATGCTGGAAAAAGCCGGACCTCTGACAGAGAAGGTGTCAATAAAATCTTTACTGGCGTAGAGTACGCTTTTTTCTTCTTCCTCCATATAGCCATCCTGATTTTTCTGATAATATTCCAGATTTTCCGTTCGGTTTGGATCGTAGGCCATCATCAGCACCTTTTCATAAGTCCCATAGACCGTTACCGGCGTATCAAAGATCTCCAGAGCAATCTCCTGAAAATCCCTCATCTGCCTGCCGGCTATAATCATATCCTTGATCCGGCTGTCAAAGGATTCATAATAGCAGAAAATATCCAAAACCTCCTGAAAGAGAGACTGTCCCGGCTCAGAACTTCGAAAGCAGAGAAATTCCACGCCATCCTGATTGACATATCCCGCCGGCAGATAGCCCAGACACAAAAGGGAGATTTGCCCGGTCTCCGGCGTCACGGGGAGATCCTCCGCGGATGCCAGATATAGAATATCCGGGTTCAGATCCTGATCCTTCTCATAAAACCGGATCTGTTTCAGATTCCGGGGATGCTCCTTTCTGACCCTTGACTGAAGGATACGGGATGACGGCAGTTTATCTTTTATCATAGCCAGATTTAACAACATATCAGAAATCCTCCTCTATATATCTTCTCCAGTATGAATGATTCTGTCAATACTGTCGGTTTTTCGCTATATATTATAACATTTTTGACTATCCGCCAAAAGCTTCTTTCCCATGTTTGACGGTTTCTTGTACTTACCGTATTCATGATTGTCATTTTTGTCTATATATATCAAATATGCACTATGATATCTCCGCTTTTCCGCATTTCTTTGTTGTATTTTTCCTCGTTTTTCCCACTGTATTCTGATATTTATTCACTATTTTCTTCCGGCATCTGCGGTTTTATACTTATTGCATCAGAAAAAATCCCCATTTACAAGGAGGCAGACTTATGAATCCATATGAATTTCACGAAAACGAACTTCTCCACGGGCAGAAGCGGTTTCTTTTTGGCTGTGAATTGACAGAACTGTCAACTCCTATCACCCCGAAGGAAAATATGTTTCGCGCCCTGGACAGCAAAAAGCCCCTGTGGCTCCCCTCCACCTTTGATATCGGCTATCTGTTTCCCCAATGCGTACCGGACAATCCGGCAAAAGGAAATGTATCTGACGCCAAACTCCCGGCAGAACAGCTGGGCGGCAAGGATATGTTCGGTGTGGAGTGGGAATATGTGCCTGTGGTGGGAGGTTCCACGACCCGTCCGGGCAACCCTCTGCTGACAGATGCCAACGACTGGCCTCAGAAGGTGGTTTTCCCCACAAAAGAGGTGATAGACAGTTGGGATTGGGAGGGTTGCAGGAAACGGTCTGACACCCTCATGCGTGAAAAAGATATGTGGGAAATCGTCATCTGCACAGGTTTTTATGAACGCCTGATCTCCTTTATGGATTTCGAAGGGGCCGCGGTGGCCATGATCGACGAAGATCAGGAGGACGCTATTAAGGCCCTGTATGACAAACTTTCGGATCTCTACATCCTGCTCATTGACAAATACCTGGAGGTCTTTGGCCGGAAAATCGACGCCGTCTGTCTCCACGATGACTGGGGACATCAGCGGGGCATCTTTTTCAGTCCGGACCGGCTGTACGAAATGATCGTACCTTATATGAAAAAGGTGAATGATTATGTCCACAGCAAAGGCATGCGCACAGAATGTCACAGCTGCGGCAAGGTAGATCCCCTGCTGCCTGTATATATAGACGCAGGATTTGAAATGCTGGAATGTCAGCCGCTTTTGGATTATGACAAAGTAGTGCCGCAGTACGGCGACCGCATTCTGATGCATTTCCCGCCTGCCAATGCTCCGGCAGATCTCAACGCCCCGGAAGAGGAACATATTAAAGCCGCCCGGGCATACGTAGATAAATGCATCAGCTTTGGATATCCCGTCATGATGGATAACTACTACGCGCCGCGTCTGAGTCCTGTTTTTACCGATGAAGTGTATCGGTATTCCAGAATCCGCTGCAGTCAGGAATAAATTCTTCAAAAAGCATCACAAAGGAGCTGTGATTATGACAAAAACAATCAGTAAAACCAAACGAACCCTGTCCATTGTCGCCATCTTTTTCTCCACCCTGGCCGTCATGGCAGACCTGGCCATTACTCCGGTCATCGGCATGATCTATGGCTACTATCCGGACCATACGAGCGCCGTCAACTACATCGTTTCCGGCCCCATGCTGGTACTGGTCGCCGCTTCTCTGATCACCCCTCTCCTGACGAGAAGGTTTAACAAGAAGACGGTCTTCATCGCGGCCGCTGTCATCTTCAGCATTGGCGCCATCTTCGGCGCAGCAGCAGATGATCCCCTGTATATCTGCTTCACAAGAACTCTCGTAGGCATCGGCGAGGGCGTCATAAATGCCGTGGGCATCGCCTACATCGCGGATCTGTACGAAAATGCCCAGGACAGAAACAAAATTACTGGATTTTACAATGCCGCTCAATCCCTGATGGGAATGATCCTCAGCTATGCCATCGCGGGGATCACTCTGCTGCTGCTGATCTGGTTCCCCGGCCAGGCCACGGCGCTGGTGATCGGTACCATCTGCGGGCTCACTTACAAAGTGCTGATATCCTATAACTATGGCCATGGGTTTTCTATTGTCCCAGCCTCCAGAGCAGATGACGTGTCTTCTATCACCACCGCTGTGTACGGCCTGGGCAGCTTTCTCTGCACCTATTTCGCCACCTGGCTGATGCAGCTGATGCACACCGATCTGGTGACTCCCACCTGGTATGTGGGCGCCATCGGCTTTATCCTCATCACTGTCCTTGATATCTTTGTGGCCCTCCGGGAAAGGAAACGTTTTGGCGCCTGAGGAATGCGCCCCTGAATACCCACGAGAAAGGAGACCGATAAACCATGAAAGTCAATTATACCCTGCAGCAGTCTGTAAAATATCAGATTCTCACTGAAGCGCAATGTGCCGAGATTGCCGGAGCCGCATACCGGATTCTGGCCCGTACAGGCTGCATCGTACAAAACCAGAAAGCGCTGACCTTATTAAAGGAGGCCGGCTGCGTGGTGGATGGGGAACACGTATGGATTCCGGAAACACTGACCAGATGGGCTGTGGAAACAGCTCCCAAATCCATCACACTCTATGACAGAGAGGGAAATTTTGCCTTCCGTCTGGACCCAAACTCTTTCCATTTCGGGCCTGTCACCAGCACCTGCGATATCCTGGATCTGCGCACAGGTGAAAGAAGAAGCTCCACCAAAAAGGATCTGGAGGAATGCGCGATCCTTTTGGACGCCCTGGACAACATTTCTTGGAACAGCGACATCTGTACCCTGAACGATGTGGATCAGACCTATGCGGATGTGGAAGAAGTCTGCACCCTGCTGCAAAATACCCGCAAACCCTTCTGGTATTTTGCCAGCAGCATGGAAAATCTGGAAGCGCAGTACGAAATGTTCAAGGCTGTCGCCGGGGGCGCGGAGACACTGCGGATTCGTCCCTTTACCATCAATCTCGTTTGTCCCCTGGACGCCCTGCGCCATTCAGACCACGGCGTCAGCCAGTTGATCTACTGTGCGGAACGGGGACTTCCGGTCGTCTACATCCCCGGAACCGAATTTGGTCTCACCAGCCCGGCCACTATGGCGGGTACCCTGGCCGCCGGCATTGCGGACCTCCTCCCTGCCGTGGTTATCAGCCAGCTGGTAAATAAGGGTGCCCCCATCATTGCCGCCTGCTTCCGCAACAATGTGGATTTTCGCACCATGAAGCTCAATCACTCCCGCCCGGAAATGATTACGGCGAATTGCGCCACAGCGGAGGTCTGGCGCTATATGGGACTTCCCTTCTGCTGCAACATGGCCAATACCGGCAACGGAGATTTCGGTCCTCTGTCAGCCTTTGAAAAGGCCATCCAGTATTACAGTGTTATGCTTTCCGGCATCAATATGTGTTACGGCCTGGGCTGCTATGAGGAAGGAATGCTGCTGCGTCCCAGCGACCTGATCTTTGCCAATGAAGTCATCGGTTATCTGGAGACTCTGGTAAAGGGATTCCCGGTGGATCAGGACACTCTGGCTGAGGATCTCATCGACGAAGTAGGTCCCGGCGGTACCTATCTCATGGAAGAACATACTATGGAACACTTGTACAGTTTCTGGACACCGGACAAGCTGGCGCCCAGAAAGCTGGGAGAAGGAGTTTCCCTGGAACAGGATCTGGCGGAGGCTGCGCTGGCGATCATTGAAAAGGGGCCGCGGCATCCACTGTCTCCCGGGAAACAGCAGGCGATTGACGCACTTATGGAAAAGGTCCGGGCAAGGTCAAAAAAATGACCCGCCGCCCTTTACAGCATGCATGACACCGTTTTGTCAGGAGGGAGAAAAATGAAAGGAAAGGGATATAGTAAAAAACAGCAGATCCTGGCCGCAGTGGCCATATGCTTCGCGGGTTACGGCGCTTACTCAGACAGTGTGATCTATCCCATAATCAGCGCCATTCTGGCGGATTTTCCCGGCACTTCCGTGGTAGCTTCCAACATGTTCCTGACCGGCGCCAGCGCTATTGCGGCAATCCTGGCAGCGCTTCTCACGGGAATTTTGATGCGTCATATCCGTGCCATCGCTATGTACCTTATTTTCAGCGTTCTTGCCTTCGTCTGCTCCATCTGCTCCAGTTTTTACGTTGCAGAGAATGGCATCGGGAATTCCATGCTGGTGGGCTTCAGCCAATCCTCGGGAAAAATAATCTGCATTGTTGTTACCTTGATTTTTCCTGTTGTCTATGGAAAATTCAAAAAATATATTCCTCTGGCATCCGCTTTTTCCTTTGCGCTGATTTACTTCTTTTTGTACCTTGCCCCCGGCGCCGGCATGCTGTTTCTGGGGATGGCGCTGCTGAATGTGGGTATGTCCCTTATTCCCACCTATTACCAGCTTCGGGTTTCGCAAAATACCCCTGCCTGCCGCATGGGACTTATGATGGGCCTGTATACCATATCGATCTATGGCGCGAATCTGCTTTGCCCTTATGTGCCCACAGTTTTCCGGCTCCTGCCAGGCTGTCATACCTATACCGCCGCCTACTTGCCCATCGGCATAATCCTTGGCGTATTGGCCGTGATCTATCTGATCCGGCTGTGTACCGGAAGGGAGCAGCAGGAGCTGGACAACTACGGACAAAATATATAACTCCTGGGAGACCGCGGCTGCTTCCTGTCTTAATTTTCTGTGGTGTACAGCCGGATCTGCTCCGGGCCCCTGTAGGAGATCCCGCTGCCCAGACCGTAAACGGCATTGCTGATTACATATTCTCCATCATTCACATAGACTTCGATCAGGTGCCGGTCTACCAGTACCTCCAGGTGGGTCTTACCGGTGATCTCCGGCGTTTCCGAGATCAGATGGGCCCCCTCAAAGGAAGGGTAGACACCGGTCCGGTCTGTGCGGATCCTGCCTTTTTCCCGGCGGACGCGGAAGCCTCCCAGATCCGCCTCTTCTCCTTCTTCCAGAGCAAAGGACGCCATATATCCGCCCTCCGAAGCCCGGGAGGGATCCGGGATCTCTCTGCTGTAGGCCTGCCGGATATGGGGATGCATGCGGAAACAGATATGTCCCTCCCGCACTTCCACCACCCGGGGGGAGCAGAACATGCCGATCCAGCCCTCCTCCGTCACCTGGGGCATCCGCACCCAGGCCATCATCACCCGGCGTCCCTCCTGATCCAGATTGGTCTGAGGGGCGTAGAGATCCATGCCGTAATCCAGGAACTGGTACTGATCCGGGATCTCCATGCGGCAGGATTCCTCTTCAAATTCCACCGGGAAACAGATGGTCTGGTTTTTTTCTTTCTCCCGGTTGTCCAGCAGATTCATGGCGGAGATCAGCAGCACTTTTCCTCCCTCCGTCTCAAAATAGTCCGGGCACTCCCACATCCATCCGTACTCCGGTCCTTTCCAGGCCTTGTTCACGTAAGACCAGGTGTGCAGGTCCCGGCTGCGGTAAAAAAGGACTTCCCCGAAGCGTTCTTCCGTGGTGCTTCCCAGCACCAGATACCAGGCGTCCCGGCCTCTCCAGATCTTGGGATCCCGGGTGTGGGTCCGGTCTCCGATCTCCGGGATGGTAATGGGCGGGATGATCACTTCTTTATCCTTCTGATTGTCAAAGTGAAATCCGTCCTCCGAGGAGATCATCAGCTGGGCGGACTCAAACTGATCCTCCAGGCAGGTATGGGGATCCTCCGGGTTCACCGCCTCGTAGCGGACTCCCGTGTACGCCAGGTACAGCTTTCCCTGGTATTCCACGGCGCTTCCGGAAAAGCAGCCGTTCTGATCCTCTCTGCGGCTGGGGTACAGGGCCAGCCCCTTGTGCTCCCAGTTTACCAGATCCCGGCTGACCGCATGGCCCCAGTGCATGGTCCCCCAACGGGGACCATAGGGAAAATACTGGTAAAACAGATGGTAATATCCTTTATAATAGATGAACCCGTTGGGGTCGTTGACCCAGTTGTCCGGGGCTTTCAGATGCAGTTTCTGTGTTTTCATGCTTCCTCCGTGTAGTTTACTCCTGTGTCTTTGTCAAAGAAATGTATTTTTGACGGCATGAATACGAAATCAATGGTATCTCCGATCTGACTGACCTCATATTTGGATACTCTGGCCACCGCCTGGGCGCCTCCGAATTCAAAGTACAGGTTATTTTCATTTCCCATAACTTCCGTGTCCGTGATTACTGCGGACATATGATTTTCCTGGTTCAGGCCCAGATTCTGCTCATCCAGCTTGATGTCCTCTCCCCGGATGCCCAGGATCATCTCTCCCTGACGGCCTTTTAACTTATTCACAGTAGCCTCGGAAAGAGCCAGGGTGTTTCCATCTTTGAATTTCGCCAGATTTCCCTCCACTTTTACATCGAAGAAATTCATCTGGGGAGATCCGATAAAACCGGCTACAAACTGGTTCTTCGGATGGTCGTAGAGTTCCATGGGCTTTCCTACCTGCTGGATCACTCCGTCTTTCATGATAACGATCCGGTCCGCCATGGTCATGGCCTCCACCTGGTCGTGGGTCACGTAGATGGTGGTGGCGCCCAGCTGGCGGTGGAGCTTGCTGATCTCTGTCCGCATGCTGACCCGGAGCTTGGCGTCCAGGTTGGACAGGGGCTCGTCCATAAGGAACACCTTCTGGTTTTTCACAATGGCCCGGCCCAGGGCGACCCTCTGCCGCTGGCCGCCGGAAAGGTTTTTCGGTTTCCTGTACCGGTACTCCTCCAGGCCCAGCAGCTGGATGATCCCGTTGGCCGCGTAGGCGGATACATTGGGGCCGTCCACAGTCAGCACATCCGGCAGGCCCCCGGACATGACAGAGGCGTTGACCTTATCCGAATATCCGCCGCCGCTGTCATTTCTGGGAACAAACTCGATATCCGCGAAATACTTTCCGTCAAAGGCTTCGTTAAAGCTCTCCACAGATTCCCTGTAGGCCTGGCCCTCCTCCGTGTCCTCAATGGAGTGGACCCAGATAGACAGGTACTCTTCCCCCGGATCGTAGCCCGCTACATCACCCGGCTTCGGATCCTTCTGCTGGCATCCGGACAGGCAGGCGGCGGCAAGGAAGATTCCGGCCAGGCATATCCATGGTTTTTTCATGTTCTCTCCTCCTTTTTCTCTTGTTTCGAAACCGTTTTCGTTACCGGTTAAGTAACCGGTTCCTTTATGCTTATCATACTCCCTGCCCTGCCTGCTTTCAATAGTAAATTTCTTTTTCAGCACATGTCCCAGTTTGCCTTCCCGAATTCTGTACAGGTTTCACAAAACCGATTCCATAACCGGTTATTTTATTGAATTTTCCCATGGGAATCTGGTATCATAAAGACACAGAAAGGAACGACAGCAATGACGAAAAAAAAAGTGACCTTCGCGGATATCGCCGCCTATACAAATTTTTCCAAGACCACCATTTCCCGGTATTTCAACGACCCGGATTCTCTGACTCTGGAAAATCAGCAGAAAATCGCTCAGGCTCTGGTAGATCTGGACTATAAGGAGAACAAGATCGGCCGCATCCTGGCCAGCGGTAAGACGGAATTCGTGGGAATCCTGATTCCCAACCTCTACATGCATTTTTACTCGGAAATGTTAAATCAGATTCTTTCCACCTATGAGACCTACGGCTACAAATTCCTGGTCTTCGCCGGAAATTCCAAGGCTGATGTGGAGCGGAAATACATTAAGGAACTCCTGGCCTACAACATCGAGGGCATGATCGTCTTAAGTCCCACCATCCCCTCGAGCGAGCTGGCCGCCTGCGGCATTCCCGTGGTGGGCATTGAGCGGGAGGATCAGTATATCTGCAGTGTAAATACAGATAACTATCTGGGGGGCGTCCAGGCCGCCAGCCTGCTGAAGGAAAGCAGCTGCGGCATCCTGATCCATGTGAACGCGGATCTGCCGGATACCGCTCCTGCCTCCGGCCGTATCCGCGGCTTCGTGGATACCTGTGAAAAATTTCATCTGCCCTACGACCTGATCCTGACAGATCTGGGAAATACCTTTGAGGAAAACCGGGCGGGGATCCTGAAGCTCCTGGAAACTCTGGAACAGAAATATCCCAACGAAAAAAAAGGCATTTTTATGCCCAACGATACCCATACCAATGTACTTTTGAATCTTCTGTTTCAGAAGTACGGAAAACTGCCGGAGTCCTACCGGCTCTTAGGCTTTGACAACTCTCCCATTTCCCGGGAGGCCGTGATCCCCACCAGCACCGTGGGACAGCAGATCTCCGTCATAGCAGGGACGGCCATGGAGCTTTTGTCCTCCATGATGGAAGAGCGCAAAAAAAGAAGACCGGAGCCACTGAAGGAACCGGTCCATAAAATCATTCCCCCGGAACTGATCCGGCGGCAGACCACCGACTGAATTTTTTATATGCCCAGGGGGAGGATCACCGTAAACACGGATCCCTCTCCCGGATGACTCTCCACCCGGATTTCTCCGGAAACCAGATCCAGGATCCGCTTCACCAGGGCCAGGCCCAGACCGTTGCCCTCGGTGGCGTGGGAAGTGTCCCCCTGGTAAAATTTATCAAAGATCCGGGACAGTGCTTCCCGGGGAATCCCGCATCCTGTATCCCGGATTTCCACCTTTACCCGCTCCTCCCGCACTCTGGATCTTACACAGATGCTTCCGCCCTCCCCGGTAAATTTCACCGCGTTGGACAGCAGATTGTTCCAGACCAGTTCCATAAGGGAGCGGTCCGTCCGCACGGCCACGTCCTCCACATCCATCCGCAGCCGGATCCCCTTTGCTTCCCACTGATCCATAAAGCCCAGGGCGCACTGGCGGATCTGCTCCCCCAGCTGGTACACGGAAGTCTCCGGCGCTGCGTCCTGGATCTGCAATTTAGACAGCCGCAGCACATTAACCACCAGATGATTTAATTTCCGGGTGGTGCGGATCACGGTGTCGGCGTACTGTTCCCGTTCCTGCCGGGAAAGGCCCGGATCCTTCATCAGCCCCGCGTAACTCTGGATCACGGACAAGGGCGTTTTGATCTCATGGGAGACATTGGAAATAAAATCATTTTTCAGCATCTCAATGCTCTCCAGTTCCCTGGCCATTGTATTGAAATCATCAATCAGCACTTCCACTTCATCTTTCTTTCCGTCCCGGCGAATGGGATCAATGCGCACGGAGAATTCTCCGGCTGCGACTTTCCTGGCCGCCGCGGCAATCCGCTTCAGAGGTTTGCCGAAAACATACCGCTTCAGCACCCCGAACAACAGGGCGAGCACCAGAGAGGAAAGAAGCATATAGTAAAACACCACCACCAGCAGGATGGGGAACTGCTCAGGAATCTTATTCATCCATATGGTAACCGTGGCCGTGTGGATGGCCATAATGCACACCTCAATTCCCAGCAGGATCAGATAGACCTTCCAGGAAATCAGAGGCGCGTTGATTCTCTTGTCCTCATATCGGGAGGTGATCAGTTTATCTACCGGATTTCTTTTCATTTCAGCACCGCCTTATATCCGAAGCCGTGAACCGTCACGATCTCAAAATCTTTACAGGCCGCCAGTTTATTCCGCAGCCGCGCCACATAGACGTCCACGGTCCGCAGGCCGGAATCATTGTCCATATCCCAGTACTCATTCAGCAGCTCGCTTCTGGTAAAGACCTTCCGGGGATGGGACAGCAGCTTGTACAGTACGCTGAACTCCCGGGGCAGCAGGGAAATCTCCTCCCCCTTCAGATAGGCGGTCATCTCGTCCCGCACCAGCTCCAGTTCGCCGATCTCCAGCTTCTTTTCACTTTCTATCTTTGCTCTCCGAAGCAGCGCCTCCACCCGAAGAATCAATTCATCCATCTCAATGGGCTTCACCATGTAGTCGTCCACCCCGGAATGGAAGCCCTTGATCTTGGAGGGCATATCGTCCAGAGCCGTCACAAACAGAATGGGGATCTCCGGGTTGGTCTCCCGGACGGTCTGCACGAATTCAAAGCCGTTGATCTTCGGCATCATAATATCAGAGATAATCAGGCTGTAATCCCCGGCGCTTAAGGCATCGTAGGCCTCTTCGGCATTGAAGCAGCCCGTGGGCTGATACTGGTTACGGGCCAGATACGTACAGATAATCTGATTCAGTTTTTCATCGTCTTCCACTACAAGTATTTTCAGCATATCCCTTTCTCCCTTCTGCCCCCTACTATACACAAATCCCGGGGGATTTTCCAGCCCTGTCTAGGATCTGTGTACCCCGGAAGCATAGCCGGCCATAGCAAAAGCGCCCGGTCCTCCGTGGACGGTGATGACCCCTTTTGCCTCCATCCAGTGAATGGTCCGGAAGCCCTCTTCCCGGGCCGTTTCCGTGGCCGCCTGCCGGATCTCCTCCGGAAATTCCACCGTATGCAGAAGCCAGATCTCGCTCCGTTCCAGTTCCTCCTGGGCGGAATAATCCCGGATCAGCCTGGGAACCAGCTTTTTCATGGAACCCCGATATTTTTTTGTAGCCTTCAGATAGCCCTCCAGCAGCTCGATCCGGGGATGGATCTGCAGCAGGTTGCCGCAAAGAGCTGTAAGATTGCCGCAGCGTCCCCCTGCCCGGAGGTAGGTAAGATGATCGGGCAGAAAACACATGCGCACCCTGCCGGTAATTTTTTCCGCCTCCCGGACCGCCTCCCGCAGTTCCCACTCCTCTTTTTCCTGAAGCCTGCGGGCCACGGCAGTCACCGCCGCCGTCAGCCCTGCCGATACATGCTTCGTGTCCAGGCAGGCCACATAATCCCAGCCCTCCGCGGCGATCTGCGCGCTCTGATAGCTGCAGGTAGTCACCGCCGAATAGGCCAGGTGCAAAATCTTCTTTTCCGGCCACTTGCGGTGGATCTCATCGAATACTTTTCTGTAGTCCTCCGGGGAACTGCCGCTGGTCTTGGGGACCTTTCCCGTCTCTTTAAAATAACGGCAGACATCGGAGGCCGGAAAGCTGCCGTCCGCCCTGGTCTCATCTTTGAACTGCACATACATGGGCACGATAAAAATCCCGTACTGCCGGGCCATTTCCTCGGTCAGGTCCGAGCCGGACTCCACAGTGATCACAAGATTGCTCATGGTTCTTTTCTCCTTTCCCGGCCATCATACCCTGCCGGCATTTAACAGCCTTTATTCAGTTGTTAATGAATTATGAAACAGCAAGTTCCGGGTGAAACTGATCCAACATGCCCTTCATGTTTCCCCGAAATATCATCCGCATCTCCGGCATCTTTCTTAAATCTCTGGGAAAGTACAGAGAACTGCTTTTCTTCAGCCGGGCGGCCCTGCATTTTCCCAGCACCTCCGCCACAAACTGGGAGCAGAAAAAGCGGCGGCGGCTTTTGTGGGGAATATGCAGCAGGCTCAGAAGCAGTCCCGGCAGCGAATAGTGAAGGCTGGCTTTTCTTTTCACAAATCCGGACAGCGTGTCTTTGACCTCCTCGTATACCTCATCGGATACTTCCGCCTCATACAGTTCGCAGGGGGCGGAGGTTTTGTCCGGCCGTACATAGCGGGAAATCTTTTCCACGATAAAACCCTTATCCACAAAACTGTAAAAAGTATTTTTGTCCTCTCCCAGCCCGATGGAGGCGTGGGTGAAATAAAATCCCGTCAGAAATCCGATGGCTCTTGATTTAAAATCCGAAAACTTGCTGAGCAGCAGCAGTATTTTTTTCTTTTCCATATCTGAAATTCCTTTCTGCAAGAATCATCCTTACGGTTCCCCGTCAGGATACTGCTTTATTTTTTCATAAATGCGGATCATTTATAAATGAATTGTTAAATTCTCCGCATAAAATTCGGCGGTTCCGCCATCTTTCCATGGCAGAACCGCCTGCATTTACTCTTTTCTATAAAAGTTTCTTTTTCATCCAGATATGGGGACAGTACTCTTCGTACTCCACCGGTCCGTAGGGCTCGTACCCCTGTTTCTCATAAAACCCCGACGCTCTCTGCTGGGCGTGCAGCCGGACGCTGCTGCCGCCTGCTTTCCATATCTCCTGCTCTGCTGCCTCCAGGAGAGCAGCTCCCAGATTCTGTCCCCGGAAAGACTTCCGCACCGCAATCCTCCCCACCAGATACTCGCCCGGCTCCCTTCCCTGAAAAACCCGGCAGGTGCCCGCGGCAACCCCATCCTGATAAAGAATCAGATGCAGGGCCCGGCCATCGATCCCGTCAAATTCCTCCTGAAAGTGCTGTTCCTCTACAAAAACCTCCTGCCGGATCTGCCTGGCCGCTTCCGGCAGGGTATGATATACTTGGATTTCCATTCTCTTTTCCTCCCTCAGGATTATATCTTTTCTCCCGCTGATTTACAAGACCGCCGCTTCCATGTATAATTTAAAAAAACTGAAAGGAGCCACCCCTGTGCATCTTTCTTATCTCCAATATCAGTTATGTTTTCACGGCATCCGCAAGGTCAGAATGCGGAACGCGGGAAATTGCCGCTTTACCTCCTGGCGCATGTATGATCCCCAGGCCCGGCTGGAACCGGAAACTTTGTATCTGATGACAGCCCGGCAGTTTCAGTCCCTGAATCAGCCGGTGACTGCCGTATGTATTCCCGACTATCCCGCCGATGGGGATCTTCCGCCCCAAAACGGACTGTACATAAACTCCTGCCTCAGCAGCCCGGCCTTTTACAACCTGATCCAGGAATTGTATTCCGAATATGAAAGGTGGAATTTTGCCCTTTCTTTTGCGGAGGGGATGGAACTCTCCCGCCTGCTGGAACTGTCTACACCTATTCTTCACATGCCTCTCACCATCATTGACAGTCAGTTTCATTTCGTGGCAAAAAACTCTCTGTATTCTCAGAAGTTTTCCGGAGACGGGCTGGAACTTGCCGATCTGGAGGAAATCATTTGGACAGAAGACTTTAAGAAATGTATGGATCAGAAGGATGTTTTCCACTTTTATCTTCAGAATGAGCAAAAGACCCTGCTCTGTTATAATCTGTTCCGGGACGGACAGTTTTTTGCCCGCATTCTGGGAAGTATTGAGGAGGAATCCTATAGGGATCCGCAGGAAATTCTGTTTTCCCGCATGGCCGTGGCTCTGAAAACCATGATTGAATCAGAACCCTCCTCCCGGGGACTGCACATGAAAAGCCGGGAATTTCAGGCTACCGTCCGCTGTCTTCTGGAAGGAAACCGGGATGTGGATCCTCAGGTCCTGCTGCAGCATCAATGGTCCCTGGAAGACACCTACGCATTAAGCGTGATCCGCTGTTATGACCGTTTTCCTCTGGAGGAAGCGGAAAAATATTTCAGCAGCAGTCTCCAGAGCCTGTTTCCTCACTCCTGTGTTCTGCGGCTGGATCAGGATTTTGTCTGCGTCTGGAATCTGGCCTTGATTTCAGGGGAGGACTACGTGTTTCAAGAAAAAATGGCTGTTTTTTTAAGGGAACATGTGGCAAAAGCAGGGGACAGCAATTCCTTCTGCGGGCGGGAAGATTTTTCGCTCTATTTAAACCAGACAAGAGAAGCCCTGCGGCTGGGAGACAAATACGCCCCGCATTTCTGGCATTACCGTTTTGAGGATTATGCTTATATCTATCTGCTGGAACACTGCGCCGCCCCTTTTGGTCCCCTGCAGGTTTGTTCCCCCGCTCTGCGGATTCTCCAAAACTATGATACTGAAAAAGACGGGGATCTGTACCGCACTCTGCAGGTCCATCTTCGAACCGGCTGCAATGTTACTCAAAGCGCGGAACTTTTGAATATTCACCGCACCTCCATGATGAAACGCCTGAACCGCATCAAAAAATTGACGGGCATCCGCCTGGAAAACGCGGACACCCGTCTGTATTTGATGCTGTCTTATAAAATTCTTGAGCTTTCCGGATCCGGAATTTTTACTTAAAATAAAGCTTGTTCTGGTTTCGGATTTCGTCCATGATGATATCATTGACCCCCGCGAAGATACTTCCCTCTCCGCCGTAGGTCAGGCAGGGAATAAAGCTTCCGCCGGGGGCGTATTCTCTGCATGCTCTGGCCACTTCCCCGCGGATCACATCCTCGCTGTAGTCCTTCAGATCCATAATAGAAGCGTCCAGACCTCCCATAAGGATCAGCTTGCCCTCCGTCTCTTTCTGAATGGCCGGGATATCATTCTGAGGCAGAACTCCCTGCCACACATCCATCTGGATATCCACCATGTCCTTGGCAATGGGCTGGCAGAAACTGTCCGCGTGGTGGATGATAATCACTCCCTGGCTCTTGAGATAGCCGTAGATTTTCTGGTACCGGGGTTTCAGCATCTCTCTCCACACTTCCGGGGACATGAAAAGGCTGGTCTTGGAACCCCAGTCATCGTGGAACAGCACCACGTCCGGATGCAGATTTTCCACCAAAATCTGAGCATAGGTCAGTTTGTAATCGGTGATGTAGTCCAGCAGCTCTTCCATGGCTTCCGGCTCCAGCAGGAAATTCATCAGAGTATCTTCAAATCCCATAAGATAATGAGACTGTTCAAACAGACCGGTAGCCATCAGAGAGACCGTCAGCTTATTCTCTTTGTGGATAGCCTCCGCCTGCTCTTTTGCCGCCGTCCAGTCCAGTTTTTGTTTAATATCCGGGGACTTGATATATTTTTTCCACTCTGTAATATCGGGAATCGCTTTATTGTCATCCCGCACAATGGGCATAGCACCCGGCTCATCTTCGCCCATGTAGATGGTGGTTCCCCAGCCGTCTACCACATATTTTCCCGGCTGAGCAATCAAGGTTACTCCCATCAGCGGGTCAAACACAAAGCCGAAGGGTTCCCACTCGTTTACAAAGGCATCCGGTTTTCCGTGATGCAGGGTTTCCAGAAAATTATCTCTTGCGTTCAGCATACGTTTTCTCTCCTTTTCAATTTTTATTTTTTGCGTATACGCCGCAGGTCTTAGCCATAACAAAGCAGATGAGGCTGGCGATCACCATGCATCCGCATCCTAGATAAAAGTAATTGGACACGTTTCCGCCGCCCAGGGGAACAATAATATAGGTGGGAATAATCACCGCTCCCAAAAGCTCCAGGGTCACGGCCAGTCCTCCGGCAGTGCCGGCATATTTGGGCCCGATCTCCGGGAACATAACCGGCAGAGACATCATAACCGCAATGATACCGCTGCGCAGAGCTCCATTCAGGAAACTGGTCACATAGATTCCGGCAGCCGGCAAAGTGATGATTCCCACCATGCAGGCAGAGGCAATCAGACCGCAGAGCAGCAGCATAACCGGAACCTTCCGTCCCAGCTTTCCTACCAGAACCGGGATAAAAATGGAACCAATAATGGAACCGATCATCAGCACAGTGCCGAAAGTTCCCGCGAATGCTTCTGAATAACCTTTCAGACCCGTCAGAGCCGTTACCTGGAAATTAGAGATAACCGTAGCTCCTCCCAGCAGGAACATGAGAGAAATTCCGGCCAGCCAGATATTCCGGCTTTTCAGACAGGTGCCCAGCGCTTTTCCTACCGGCACAGTCTCCCCGGCCTGCATGGCTCCGCTTCCGGTGAAATGTTTCTCCCGCACCACCAGCAGCCACAGAACCGCTACCGCGATGCTGACCGCCGCCGCTGTCCAGAAAGCAAGTTCCAGAGTGGGGAACAGGGCGGTGGTGGCATAGGCTACCGCCATGGAGCCGGTAGAACCGGCCATCAATATCCCCACCACTGTTCCCACTTTTTCCATGGGATATAGCGCCGAGACGATTTTGGCCAGATTGGCGTTGAGGATCATGCAGCCCACTCCCGTCATAGCCATGGCGATGAACATGGACATGTAATCCGCGGCAAATACCCGGACCACAAATCCGGCTGCCGCCACAATAAAGCAGATTGAGACCATTTTGGAGATTCCGAAACGGTCTACCAGGATTCCTATGACAATGCTCAGGAAAATCGAGGGGAACATGGGAGCTGTCATAATGCTGGAGAACTGCATATCTGTCAGACTATATGCCTGATATACGCTTCCCGGCACGGCGGACAGCTGATAATTCCCGTAGTTTCCTATGAACATTCCCAGGAACAGCAGAACTGTGATGAAAACAATAATATTTTTGTTGTTTTTCATGCGATCATCCCTCCGTATTTTTTATTTATTGTAAAATTTTCCTTCCGGCTTCGAAAGGCTTAAAAAGAATACTCCAAAGCGGTTATTGGTCTACAAAGTGATGACCGCGCAAAATTCTGAAATAAAAAAAGGCCTTCATGCATAAAGCGCTGACTTTCCCGTATGCTAAACAGAAAGAAACGTTTTACGGAGGCCTTATATGAAAACCTGGGTATCTTACGTCCTATTTATCGGAATTGCTATTTTCACGGAAGTGATTTCCGGAGCGCTTACCTCCGGCAGCATGAAAACCTATGAACTGCTTCAAAAGCCGCCCCTGACTCCTCCCGGCATCCTCTTTCCCATTGTATGGACGGTGCTGTACCTGCTTATGGGCATCGGCGCCGCCAGGATCTATCAGACCGGCGCCGCGGAAGTCAGACAGGCGCTGATTCTCTGGGGCATCCAGCTGGCTGTAAGTTTTGTATGGAGCCTGATTTTCTTCAACGCCGGAGCGTTTCTCGCGGCTTTTCTCTGGCTTCTGCTCCTTTGGGGACTGGTTCTGGCCATGATTTTAAGCTTCCGCGCCCTGGACCGGACCGCCGCCCTGCTGCAGATTCCCTATCTGCTGTGGATCACCTTCGCAGGCTACTTAAATGTCTCCATCTGGAGACTGAATCCGTGATCCCGCCCGGACCGGCGGCACATCCAGATCCAACAGTTCAAAACCGTTTTCGATCTCCATTTCCCAGACATCCTCCGGATGAGCCTTCATCACCCGGCGGCCTCCCTGGTCGCCGGTAAGGGCCAGCAGTTCCGGCACATACACCTCCCCGAACACCGCCGGATTGCCCGGCTGTCCCCGGAAGCAGAGCCGGGCCATGCCTTTTCCGCAGAAGGGGTACCGATCCAGCAATCCGGATACTGTGTCCTCCCTGAGATAGGGCTGATCCCCCATAAAGAAACAAAAAGCTCTTTTTCCCGGAATCCTCCGGGGTTCTTCTCCCGCCAGAGCTGCCCTCAGTCCCTCCCTCAGGGAAGAGGAAATTCCTCTCTCGCTGTATTCATTCATTACTGTGGGGATTCCTCTGCGCCGCAGCTCTCTTCGGATCTCCGGGTATCTGGTAACTGCCCGGATTGCCCGGATATCCTGCCTCTGTCTTTTCAGTCTCAGCAGCAGCTTTGCGGCCCGCAGGTACATGGGGACTCCTTCCACCGGATACAGAAGCTTGTTTTCCCCGAATCTGCGGCTGAAGCCTGCCGCCAGCAGGATCAGTTCATATTCCATCGTTCTTTCCCCTTCCAGAATGTTCTCGCGGAAAACAGATACACTTCCGCCGTGCTTTCGCCCAGCAGCTTCTGAACCTCCATGCCCTTTTCCCGCAGTTCCCGGGTATCCGCCTGATTCAAAATTACAGTCACCGGAACCCCCGGCCACAGACGGCTGCATTTCTCCAGATATCCCTCCCGGATCACCGCGGCCATATCTTCCGTCCGCAGGATCTGGTCCCGGTTCCGGCCCGTCAAACGAATAATTTCCTCTGTCCTGTGGCAGTTCTCCCTTATGGGAGCGTCCAGGGCCGTCAGCCCCGCGATCAGCAGAATCCGGCTGCTGGCCGGGTGAACCGCAGGCTCATATTCCGCCGGTGCTTTGAAGGGGCGGCGCCGGGATCCGTCCGCTTCCACCAGCACCAGGTTCGCTGCCCTCATGGCTTTTTCCAGCTCCCCCTCCGAAAGCCCCTGCTGTCTGCCCGGCTCCATGTCCGCTTCCCTGACCGCGGCAGCAAGGCCATACCTCTCCAGAGCGGCCGCCGCCAGAGTTCCGTCTCCTCCCAGAAGGAGAATGCCTCCGGCCCTTTCCAGATCTTCTGTTGTAAAAGCCGTATGGGTGGTGGCAGTCACCAGAACTCTTTTTCCCTGTCTGGCTTTTTCCGCCCCGGTCAGCAGAATCAGGGTACTTTTTCCCCCTGCCCCGATGAAAGACCATATCTCTGTTTTTTTCATGTTTCCCCGATCTCCCGGAGGGCTCCTGCCGCCTCCCGGATCTCCTGTTCCGTATTGTAGTGAGAAAAGCTGAACCGCACCGTCCCCTGCTCCCTGGTGCCCAGGGCTTCATGCATAAGAGGCGCGCAGTGTCCGCCGCTTCTGGTGGAGATCTCATACTCCGCCCACAGCCGGCCGCTGATCTCAGCAGAATCCCTCTCTCCCAGATTCAGTGACACAACAGGCGCCCGGTTCGGATCCCGCAGATCCCCGTAAAAGCGGATGCCCGGAATGTCCGCTGTCTCTTCCAGAAACAGGTCTGCCAGCTTTCTCTCCCGCTTCAGGAGCTGTTCCGGTCCCTGCTCCAGAATGTACCGAAGTCCCGCCTCCAATCCCGCGATTCCATGGCCGTTGAGGGTTCCCGCTTCCAGGGCCTCAGGCATCTCCCGGGGCTGCTGCCGGTCAAAGGTGCGGATTCCGGTTCCGCCGGTAACCAGAGGACGTACGGCGATTCCCCTGCGGACGCAGATTCCTCCGGTGCCCTGAGGCCCCAGCAGACTTTTGTGTCCGGTAAAACACAGCACGTCAATGCAGTCTCTCTCCATATCAATGGCAAAGCGCCCTGCGGTCTGGGAGGCGTCTACACAGAAGAGTACTCCCTGTTTCCGGCATTGCCTTCCGATCCGGCGGATATCCACTGGATTTCCCGTTACATTGGAAGCATGGGTGCAGAACACCGCCCGGACTCCCGGGACAATGGCCTGTTCCATGGCCTGGTAATCCAAAACACCCTCTTGGCCGCAGCCGATGATTTCCAGTTTCACGCCCCGCTGCTCCATCTCATAGAGAGGCCGCAGAACACTGTTGTGCTCCAGCACAGTGGTGACTGCCCTATCGCCCGGACTCAGCAGTCCCTTTACCGCAAGATTCAGACTTTCCGTAGAATTGGCCGTAAAGGCTGTCTGTTCCGGGCCGTCCCCGTGAAACAGCTCCGCCAGCAGGCAGCGGGCGCGGTAAATGGTTCTGGCAGTCCGCAGGGAAGCTCCATGAACTCCTCGACCGCTGTTTCCCATGGACTTCATGGCCCGGACCACCGCCTCCGCCACCTCAGGAGGCCGGTAAAAACTGGTGGCAGCGCTGTCCAGATAAATCATCTCTTTTCCTCCCGCTCCTCCAGAAATAAAATCCCCTCCAGCACTCCGCCCGCAATGCAGCGGGCCTTGTCGGAAATGGTAAAACAGTTGTCATATTCTTCCTGCCGCGGATCGATGTCCGCGATTTTAAACCCTTCCGTCACCGGATAGCCGTCCCGGATCAGGCCCCGCAGCAGGCCGTCCAGAGAAGCCGGAACTTCTGTGACCTCTCCCGCCGCTCCCAGGATTCGGGCAATGGGCTCTCCTTTTTTAACAATGTCCCCGATCTTTCTAAGATTTTCCATCCGGCCTGCCGCCGGGGCATGGATCACCCGCTCCGCCCCGTATCCTTGGATCAGCCCCGGCACTCCGGTGTCCGGCAGAGCAGATCCCTCATGGATCACCCGGCCAAGCTGATGGCCCCGCATGGTCTCGATGACCAGATCTGCATCTCTTCCCGCCTGAAATCCCGGTCCCAGGGCAATGGTCTTTGGCGCCATTTCCCGGCTGGTCCCCAGATTTTTCTTGGCAAGAATGGCGTCCACCAGGGCAAAGGGACACGCCTCTTTCAGCACCCGGCAGTCCGGATCCACCAGCATGGCCGCCTCCCCGGTTTCCATGATTTTTCTGGCTTCCCGGAAATTTCCCGCCAGCCTGCAGGTTTTGTCCTCCACCCGGCTGACCCCGTCGTAAACCGCCTCGGAAAAGGCCGCGTACCTGCGGATGGCAGAGGGCATCTCCGTCTCCAGCACCAGCACCGAATAGCCGCACTGCAGCAGTTTATAAATGGTTCCGCTGGCAATGTCTCCTCCGCCTCGAACCAGGATCAGCTGTTCCTTTCTTTTCATAGGTACTCCTTACGGCCGGAGAATCGTATGGGCCCGGCACTGTTTCTCCACAATCTCATACATGTTGGAAATCCCGCCCACAGCCAGTTTTTCCTTCAGCCCGTAAAAATCCAGGCAGGTGCCGCAGGTTAAAATCTCCACTCCCAGTTCTTCCAGTTTTTTCAGATCCTCCAGGGATTCGGATCCCTCACAGGACAAAAAAGCGCCGCCGTTGTAGAGCAGCACTGTCTCCGGCAGGATATCCTGCTGCGTCAATGCAAACAGAAAGGATTTCATGAGAATTTTTCCCAGCCTGTCATCCCCCTGTCCCATGGCTTCAGAGGAGATCACCGCCGTCAGCCCTGGGCGGATTCCCTCAGTCCGGCAGTCCGGACATTCCGGCTCTTCAGTCTCTCTTTGTTTTTCCTCAGAAAGCGATTCTCCGGCTTCCCGGGTAATCCACGCCTGGAAGTCTCCGCCTCCCCGCTTTTCCCAGCAGAAGCTCCATCCCTTGTGATCCGCCAGTTTCCTGAGATTCTGCACCGCAATCTCATTGTCTACCAGCACCCGGGCCGTTTCCCCTGAGGCGGCTGTCTCCAGGGCTTTTTTCGTCTCCACCACAGGAAGGGGGCAGGCTTTTCCCCGCTCGTCCAAAACAATCATCTCTTTCACCTCACATAAATACTTTTTTCTCTCTTTTTCTCAATGGTTCCGATGATCCCGCAGGGCAGTCCCAGATTTTCGATCTCCTCCAAAGCCTTCTCTGCCTCCTCCGGATCCAGGCAGGCCAGCAGCCCTCCGGAAGTCTGCGGGTCAAAAAGCAGTTCCTCCATATAGAAAGGCGCGCCGCCGAACTCCACCCGCTCCTGCATATGATTGCGGTTCCTCTGCCCCGCCGCTGTGAGATAAAATTCTTCCGCGTACTCTTCGCACTTGGGAATATAAGGGATCTGATTCTGCTCCAGCACTGCTGTGTGATGTTCCTCCACCATTTCTCCCAGATGTCCCAGCAGCCCAAAACCAGTTACATCCGTACAGGCATGCACCTGGTATTTCCGCAGGATCTCAGAGGCCTTCCGGTTCAGGGTCCGCATGGAAGTGACAGCCAGATCAAAGGAATCCCCGGAAGCCGCCTGCAGCCGGCTGGCGGCGCAGACAATCCCCACTCCCAGAGGTTTGGTCAGCAGCAGAGCATCCCCTTCCCTGCAGGTATGATTCTGAAACATCCGCGCCGGGGAGACGGTTCCGCACACGGAAAGTCCGTATTTGATGCCTTCATCGGCAATAGAATGTCCCCCGGCCAGGATTCCTCCCGATTCCCGGACCTTCTCGCTGCCCCCCGCCAGGATCTCACCGAGAATATTCAAATCCATGGTTTCCGGAAAACAGACAATGTTAAGCGCTGTAGTCACATCTCCTCCCATGGCGTATATGTCGCTGAGGGCATTGGCGGCGGCAATCTGCCCGAAAAGCCTGGGATCTTCCACCACCGGCGGAAAAAAATCCAGGGTATGGATCACCGCCAGATCCTCTGAAAGCCGATAGACCGCTCCGTCGTCCCCATGGCTGTATCCCACCAGAAGATTTTCATTTTCCATCCGGGGCAGCTTCTCCAATACCCTTTTCAGTGCCGCCTGCCCCAGTTTAGCGGTGCATCCGCCGTTCTGACAGAATCTGTTTGTCCTGCTTTCCATCTTTTCCTCCCTCCTGCCTTCTGAGCATGCCATCCAGATCGTGAATTCCCTGCCAGGCCAATCCCTGTTCTCTCATGAAACCCTCTAGTTTCTCCTGCTCCTGATTTTCCGCCATCCATCCCACGCCGCAGCCTGCAGAGATTCTGCCCGGCACCGGGATCAGCCTTCCCCGGATTTTGGCCTTCCGGCAGCAATCCTCCATCCGCATAGCCTGGGTGGTGGTAAAAAACGTAATCAATATTTTTCCGTCCATCTGACTCTCCCCATAACAGGCCGCGCCGGCATGCAGAAAAACTCCGCAGGCCGGCGCCGTCTTCTGTGGCTACAGACTGAATCGCTGTTTCCGGACCATCTGCACCAGATCTCTGTTATTTTTTGTGTGCGCGAACATATTGAGAATATTCTCTGCCGCTTCCTCGGATTTCATGCCGTTGAGAGCCTTTCGCATGGAATTTACCGCCTCCTGCTCTTCGTCCGTCAGCAGCAGATCTTCTCTCCTGGTTCCGGACTTGGCGATATCAATGGCCGGAAATACCCGGCGCTCCTGCAGTTTCCGGTCCAGGACCAGTTCCATGTTGCCGGTTCCCTTGAATTCCTCATAAACCACATCGTCCATTTTGCTGCCGGTATCCACCAAAGCTGTAGCCAGAATCGTCAGGCTGCCGCCCTCCCGCATGTTCCTGGCCGCCCCGAAAAACCGTTTGGGCATATGGAGGGCTGCCGGGTCCAAACCTCCGGACAGGGTTCTGCCGCTGGGCGGAACCACCTGGTTATACGCCCTGGCCAGACGGGTAATACTGTCAATGAAGATCACCACATCCCGCTTATTCTCCACCAGACGTTTGGCTCTCTCAATGACCATCTCCGATACCCGTTTATGGTGTTCCGGCAGCTCGTCAAAGGTAGAGTAAATCACCTCCACATTGGGCCCCTGCACCGTCTCTTTTATATCTGTCACTTCCTCCGGACGCTCATCGATCAGCAGAATAATCAGATGCATCTCCGGGTTGTTGCGCAGAATGGATTTTGCCGCGTCCTTCAGCAGTGTCGTCTTGCCGGCCTTGGGCGGTGAGACAATCATACCTCTCTGCCCCTTGCCGATAGGGCTTACCAGATCCACAATCCGCATGGCAAGACTTCCCCCCGGACGCTCCAGATGGATTCTCTCATTGGGAAAAATGGGGGTCATGTCCTCAAAATTGCATCTTCTGGAACTCTCTGAAGGCGATACCCCGTTGATGCTCTTTACATACAGCAGAGCGGAAAATTTTTCGTTCTGGGATTTGACCCGGGTATTTCCACGGAGAATATCCCCGGTTTTCAACCCGAATCTGCGGATCTGGGAGGGCGATACATAGACGTCGTTCTCTCCGGGAAGGAAGTTATCGGAACGAATAAATCCATAGCCGTCCGCCAGAACCTCCAGAATCCCGCTGGCCTCCTGACCGCTGTCCAGAGCCTGAAAGTCCGTTTTCGGATGGTCGTCCCCCTCGTTTCCGGAGCGGTTCCTCCCATTATCATTTTTTTCTGTTTTCTCATGCCGTTCCTGATAGTCCGTCCGCTCCCGCCGTTCATAACGCTGAACCGGCCGTTCCGCTGAAGCGGCATCTTCTTTGTCCGCCTGGTCATTCTTTTCCTTTTCATCTTCCTGGACCATGCGGTTTACCAGTTCATCCTTGCGGAGAGTTGAAATACCCTTCAGCCCTCTGGCTTTTGCCACCTGGCGCAGTTCGCTTAATGGCAGAGATTCATATTTTTCACGCATCATTTTCTACCTCTTTTCAAGACTTACTTTTCCTCCGGTCTTCCTGCTGCTGTCGATCATCTGAGAAATTGTAACCGGAGCTTTTTAGGTTGACGAAATCAAAATAGAGGGATTTTGAAACAGAACACCGTTTCAGAAGAATTTGGCACCTTTCGGTATAATGACAGTTATAGTATAGCAAACTGATATATAAAACACAACTGTTTTTTCCTGTACTCACTTCTATTACGCAGCGGAAAAATATGGAAGGACGCCGTATATAGTCTGCGGCTAACAGGACTCGAACCTGCACGGTTTCCCAACGGGACCTAAACCCGCCGCGTCTGCCAATTCCGCCATAGCCGCATAAAACCTAAAACAGCGGAAACCTGTCTGTCCGGAAGGTTTCCGCTGTTGTCATTCGTGAAGCATCGGGGATTCGAACCCCGGACAACTTGATTAAAAGTCAAGTGCTCTACCGCCTGAGCTAATGCTCCGCAATTAGCTGGGCTAGCTGGATTCGAACCAGCGTATGCAGCAGTCAAAGTGCTGTGCCTTACCGCTTGGCGATAGCCCAAAAATTCGCCTCGCGGCAGGGTGGATAAAGGGATTCGAACCCTTGGCCTCCAGAGCCACAATCTGGCGCGCTAACCAGCTGCGCTATACCCACCATATTTTTCCGCTTGACAGCGAAAACGTGCTTGGAGGGATTCGAACCCCCGACCCACGGCTTAGAAGGCCGTTGCTCTATCCAACTGAGCTACAAACACACATGTACCTGCCGGCACAAAGCAGGTGATGGGAATCGAACCCACGTATCCAGCTTGGAAGGCTGGTGTTCTACCATTGAACTACACCTGCGCAATATCGGGGTGACAGGATTCGAACCTGCGGCCTCCTGGTCCCAAACCAGGCGCTCTAGCCAAACTGAGCCACACCCCGATCCTATACCCTGCGGCGCTTTCTGCAAGCGCACTAGGACTTGACGCAAGGTATAGTATATAACATGTCTCTCACATTGTCAACTACTATTTTTTACATTTTTCACCGGCCGCGGGAGTAGTTTTTGTGTGAGCGCGGCGCGTCCGCTTTCAAGTCTGAAACAAATGTAATACAGCAGCTTCAGCCTTCCAAATAGCAGATTTTAAAATGCACTTCGTGATCCCTGTCAAACTCCATCATAATGTAGGATGGCTTTCTTCCCAGCTGCCGTGGATAGCAGAGAGAGCCGGGATTGATGAGATACAGATTGTTGTACTGTTCCACCACAGGGCGGTGCGTGTGGCCGAAAGCGGCGATCTGAACCCCCCGGCTTAAAGCTTCGTCCAAAATTCTCTCTGTACCCAGGGAAACTCCGTAAGCAGTTCCGTGGGTTACAAAGATCCGATAGTCATCCAGGGTAAACACCAGCTCTCTGCGAAGTTCTGTGCCCCAGTCATTATTGCCCGCCACCATATAGCAGGGGCCGTCGATCATCCTGCGGATCCGCTCTTCCTGCCCCTCTATATCTCCGCAGTGCATCAGAGCGTCTACCGGCCCGGTCTCCTCCAGAGCCCGCTCCAGGTTTTCCAGATGTCCGTGGGTGTCGCTCACAACCAAAACTCTCATGCTTTCATCCTCTCCGCTAAATCCTCTTTCACCGCCTGCAGGGCTCTGCCCCTGTGGCTGATGGAATTCTTCTCCTCCGGTGACAGTTCCGCCGTTGTGCGGCTCATATCCGGCAGATAAAAAATCGGATCGTATCCAAATCCGTTTTCCCCCCGTTCCTCATAACCGATCTTCCCCTCGATGACCCCTCTGCGGATCACCGTGCTCCCATCGGGAAAGGCGGCCGCAATGGCGCAGACAAACCTGGCAGTGCGCTTCTCCACCGGCACTCCCGCCAGCCGCTGGATCAGGTTGGCATTCTTAATCCGGTAAGAGGTATCCTCTCCCATATACCGGGCGGAATAAATGCCCGGTTCTCCGTCCAAATAATCGATCTCCAGACCGGAATCATCCGCCAGCACTGCCGTATTGCTTCCCTCCGGAAGCAGGGCGGCCACCGCTTTGGCTTTAATCAGGGCATTCTCTTCAAAGGTGTTCCCATCCTCCACAATATCCGCCCGGATGCCGGCCTCCTTCATAGACAGGATCTCCGCTCCCAGATCGGAGAGAATTTCCCGGATCTCTTTCATCTTTCCGGCATTGCCGGTCGCAAATATGATTCTGTACATCTTATCCCCACCTTTTTCATAAGCCCTATTATACACAAAAATTTGCGGAATGACAATTATTCTTTCGGCCGGACAGCTGTCTGCCGGGGCGGCCTGGGGCCGGGATACTGGTAAAAATAAGTTTTCAGCATGCCGTTGTAGATTTTCCTGTTTTTTGCGGCTTTGCGTCCCAGAAAACGCTCCGCCTCCTCATAGCCGGTAATCACATACAGAGACCAGGTATCCAGGGCCGCGAAACGTTCTCCCAGCGTACGGTACAGCTCCGGCAGCCGTTCTTTGTCTTCCAGCCGTTCCCCGTAAGGAGGATTAGTTACCAGGAATCCATACTTCCCGGGATGGGACAGTTCTGCCGCCGGCCTCTGCTGAAAATGAATCAGCTTTTCCACTCCCGCGGCCCGGGCATTTTCTCTGGCCCCTCGGATCACAGCGCCGTCTATATCGAAGCCCTGGATATCCGTCTCCGCCCGGCGGTCAATCAGGCTTTCCCCGTCTTCCCTGGCGTTTTGCCAGCAGGTTCCCGGCACGATATGTTCCCAGCTTTCCGCCTGGAAACTCCGCCTGAGCCCCGGAGCCATATTGGCCGCCATCAGGGCCGCTTCAATGGGAAATGTGCCGCTGCCGCAGAAAGGATCCACCAGGATCCGATCTCCCTTCCATGGCGTCAGCATCAGCAGGGCCGCTGCCAGGGTCTCAGAAATAGGGGCTTTGGAAGTCATCACCCGGTATCCTCTCTTGTGAAGAGGGATTCCTGTGGTATCCAGCCCCACCAGAACCTGGTCTTTGACAATGGACACCCGGATCGGGAAGGCCTCCCCGTCCTCCGGAAACCATTCCAGATGATACCGGCTTTTCAGCCGCTCTACCATGGCTTTTTTCATAATGGACTGGATATCGGAAGGACTGAACAGTTTACTGCGGATGGAATTGGCTTTTGCCACCCAGAACTTTCCGTTCTTTGGAATGTACCGCTCCCAGGGCAGATCTTTGGTTCTCTCAAACAGTTCCTCAAAGGTTCTCGCCTCAAACCGGCCCACCTTCAGCAGAATCCGGTCCGCCGTCCGCAGAAACAGGTTGGCGTAAGCCACTGCCTCCGCGTCACCGGAAAAAGTGACTCTTCCGTCCTCCACCTGCAGAATCTCATATCCCAGATCCAGGATCTCTCTTTTTAACACTGCCTCCAGGCCGAAATGGCAGGGGGCTGTCAATTCAAACAGTTCCATGCTCGCTCCTTTTCTCTCTCGTTTACAGCCGCAGCTTACGAAGGGCCGCTCCCTCAAAGGTCCGGACGCTGAAACAGCCGTGTTCCAGGATTCCGTAAGTCGGGGGATTTCCTTCCTTGGGCAGGGATACGGAACCGGGATTCAGAAAAACAACGCCATCTTTCTCTTCCGCCCGCGGCACATGGGTATGCCCGTATAAAAACGCGTCCCCGGGCATCAGCGGCGGCAGGTTTCCCTCATGGTATATATGGCCGTGGCTCAGATAAACAGTCCGTCCCTCCAGCTCCAGCAGGGCATAATCTGCCAGAATGGGGAATTCCAGAACCATCTGGTCTACTTCCGCGTCGCAGTTGCCCCGGATACAGAGAAGCTTTTCCTTTACTCCGTTTAAAAGCGGAATCACTTCCTTGGGAGCGTACTCCCGGGGCAGATCATTTCGGGGGCCATGGTAGAGCAGATCCCCCAGCAGCACCAGACGGTCCGCCCTCTCTTCTTCAAAAGCTTCCAGCATCTTCCGGCAGTAAAAGGCGGAACCGTGAATATCCGACGCAATCATATATTTCATTTCTGTACCTCTCTCTTTTTGTATGTATCCTCTTACAGCGCAACCATCATAGCATATTTTTTTCTTCCATGGTATAGGGAAATTCGCGCAAAAGGAAATCCGCCCTAAGCGGATTTCCCTGCGCGATTTCAATTTCTCCGGGTCAGCAGGCTGCCCCGGTAGGCCCGCAGCCCACCGGCAACACTTTTCACCTGATACCCCTCCTCCGCCAGTTCTCGTCCCATGGCAAGACTGGCGGCCCCCCTCTCACAGTACAGAACCAGAATTTTCCCCCGGGAAGGGCGCCTGCCTTCTTCCAGTTCCTCGTAGGGCAGATTCACTGCTCCCTGGATATGTCCTTTCCGAAACTCCTCCTCTGTCCGCAGATCTATTAAAACCACGCCCGGCTTTCCCGCCCAGCTGTCAATCCTGTCGGCCGCAATCACCTCAAGGCCTGTCAAAGCAATCCCTTCTTCACTTTTTTATTAGTATATGATTTTAAAACTTAAAAGCGTCAAAAAGCCGGCGCGGAACCTCCGACCTTTTTGGGGGATGTATCTGCGCCGGCCTTTTGGGCTTTCTGCCTCAGAAACAGACTGCGGAATCAGTATCTGTCCATCTCGTCTTTGTGAGTATTTTTAGAAGTTGTACTTTTGGCGGAATTTTTCTTATTTCCACAGTTTCTGCTGTTCTTTCCGGTCTCTGCCGCAGTGCGCATTTCGTCCTCGCTGCCGGTTCTGTTCTTGCTGTAAGCATCGCTGCTGTAATTCTTTGCCATATGACATTCCTCCTGACAATTTATATTTGTCTGTTGACGTTATTAGTATGGCTGCCGTCCCAAAAAATATTCCTCAAAATTGGTCTGGTTATTTTTTGCGAAAGTGGATATTTCAGCCATGCCATTTCCAGGTATAATAAACAGACAAAGAAATCGGAGCGCTTCGTCTTCTTACACAAACAGCATACGAGGAGGTTTTTTTATGAAATCAGGTGTTAAAAAAATTGTAATGACTGCCTTGTTCGCGGCTCTGGCCTGCGCGGCCACCATGGCCATCCGTATCCCTACCCCCGGCACCGGCGGCTACATTCATCCGGGTGACGCCATTGTAATCCTGTCCGGCATCATTCTGGGGCCTGCCTGCGGTTTTCTCGCCGGAGGCGTGGGTTCCGCTCTGGCCGATCTGCTGGGCGGCTATTTCTTCTATGTTCCCATCACTCTGGTTATAAAAGGTCTTATTGCCTTTCTGTCCGCCGTACTCTACCGGAAAGTAAACGCCAGGGGAAAACACCGCTGTCTGGGAGTCATCCTGGGCGGAATCGCGGATATCCTGCTGGTTGCCGGAGGATATTTCTTATGCGAGTCCTTTCTCTACGGGGCCGCGGGCGCCCTGGCCAGCGTCCCCGCCAACCTGATCCAGGGGGGCAGCGGCCTGGTTCTCTCTCTTGTACTCTATCCGGTGCTGACCGCAGTGCCGGATGTGAGAAAGATGCTGGCCGCTTCCTGAAGCTCCGGTGTCTATCGGTCCTGCAGGAACTCCGCGAAAGTTCTTTTCAGAATCGCTTCCAGTTCCTCCGGCGTCACCCCGAATACAATATTGGCGGATTCCACATAGATTCCCTGTCCGGATCCCGGCCTGCACTGCATGTCCTCTCCATCCGTGATGGAGATCATGCAGGTTCTGGCCTCCTCCCGGGCAAAAGCTTTCACATGGCCGATGAGCCCTTCCGCTTCCTCCACCGCCTCCGCGGTTTTCTTCATACAGTCCTTCAGTTTTTCCAAAGCCTTCTCATAGGTTCCGGGAATTCTGCATTTTACGGATCCCACTGTGGCAATCTCATGAGTGTACACGCTGACGGAAGGGATTTTGTCCGGCTCGTGATGGTGCTCATGATGATCCTGGCCTTCATGGCAGCAGTGTTCTTCCCCGCCATGCCCATGGCGGTGGGAATGGCCGTGACCATGATGATCCTCTTTCTGACAGCCCCAGGCCTCCTGATGTTCCTCACGGCGCAATTTCTGATTTTCCATTTCACTCATACTCCTGTCCTCCTGTTATTTCGCGAAAACTTCTTCCCAGACAGCCCGGTCGATGCCCCGGGCGGCGGATACCCGGAAACATTTTGCTTCCGGATTAAAGCTTTTCACAGACTCCGCCACCTGTTCCGCCGCCGCTTCATCCACCGCGTCGATCTTGTTGATAAACACTGCGTCGGCGCAGTCCAGCTGATCTCTCATAAACGCTTCCAGCATCCTTCTCAGCCGCATCCATCGCTTTGCGTCCGCCACGCAGAAGATTCTGCAGGACTCCATGGGAACAGACTGTTCCAGATTTTCTTTAATATTGAGGGGATAAGCCACTCCGGTGGCTTCCATAATGATCCATTCCGGATCCAGCCGGTTTACGATCTGATACACATTGGTCACCAGTTCTCCCGCCATGGTGCAGCAAACACAGCCGGAAAACATGGTTTCCACCTCAAATCCGCCGTTTTCCAGTACTTTGTCATCGATGCTGACCTCTCCGATCTCATTTTCCAGAATTACCACTTTGGCTTTGTGTTCCGGGTTTTCTCCTGCCAGATATCTTGCCATCTGCAGTACCAGACTTGTTTTTCCCGCTCCCAGAAAACCTCCTGTAATAATCATTTTCATACGCTTTCAACCACCCTTCCGCCGGCATTCCGGCATAGTGTCTGCCTGTACAGTTGTCTTTGAAAATATAGTACCATACGGCGCCCGGCCTGTAATTGTACAAAAGGCTACAATTTTACTCTGAAACGGCGGGCAGATTTTGTCCATTCCTGCCGTGTTCTTCCGGATCCTATCCCTTTCTTCAAAATTGAACTTTTCCTCTTTGTTTTGAACTTTTTATTTTGTTATTGAACTTTTCTGTCGGATATGCTATAATCTCCACAGTGTTTTTGAACTTAATGTTTCGGAGAATCAGGAGGCGACAAGTTGAAAGAGACCTTTGCGGACCGTCTGAAAGCTGCCATGGAACAGCGGGGGCTGAAACAGGTAGATCTGATCCGGGAGGCGGAACAGGCAGGCGTTAAACTGGGAAAAAGCCATATGAGCCAGTACGTCAGCGGCAAAACCATCCCCAGGAGCGGCATGCTCCATTTTCTGGCCAAGGCCCTGCAGGTCAGCCCAGCGTGGCTGGAAGGCAGGGAAGAACCGGCGGATTATTCATCTGCGTCAGACATATATCAGAATGATAAATCAGAATCTTCAGGAGGAAGAGCCATGCGAACATTTAAAAAATCAAGCAAACTGGACAATGTATTATACGACGTGAGAGGACCTGTGGTGGACGAGGCCGCCCGCATGGAGGCGGACGGCACTTCTGTGCTGAAGCTGAACATCGGCAATCCCGCTCCCTTCGGCTTCCGCACACCAGACGAAGTGATCTACGATATGCGCCGCCAGCTCACGGACTGCGAGGGCTACTCTGACGCCAGAGGCCTGTTTTCCGCCAGGAAAGCCATTATGCAGTACGCCCAGATCAAACAAATTCCAAATGTGAATATGGAAGATATCTATACCGGCAACGGGGTCAGCGAGCTCATCAACATCTCCATGTCCGCCCTGCTGGACGACGGAGATGAGATCCTGATCCCCTCCCCGGATTATCCTCTGTGGACCGCCTGCGCCACCCTGGCCGGCGGCAAAGTAGTGCATTATGTCTGCGATGAACAGTCTGACTGGTACCCGGATATGGACGACATCCGCGGCAAAATCACGGACCGCACCAAAGCCATTGTTCTCATCAATCCCAACAACCCCACGGGAGCTCTGTATCCCAGGGAAGTCCTGCTGGAGATCGTGAAAATCGCCAGGGAACATCAGCTGATGATTTTTTCCGATGAAATTTACGACCGTCTGGTCATGGACGGGGAAAAGCACGTATCCATCGCCTCCCTGGCTCCGGACCTGTTCTGCGTTACCTACAGCGGCCTGTCCAAATCCCACATGATCGCCGGCTTCCGCATCGGCTGGATGATTTTAAGCGGAAACAAAAACATGGCCAGAGATTATATTGAGGGATTAAATATGCTGTCCAACATGCGCCTCTGCTCCAACGTGCCGGCCCAGTCCATTGTGCAGACGGCTTTGGGCGGCCATCAGAGCGTGGAGGGCTACATTGTTCCCGGCGGCCGGATCTATGAACAGCGGGAATATATCTACAATGCCATCAACGACATTCCCGGTCTCAGCGCGGTGAAGCCCAAAGCGGCTTTTTACATCTTTCCACGGATCGATGTAAACAAATTTAACATCACCAACGATGAACAGTTCGCCCTGGATCTGCTGCGGGATAAAAAAATCCTCATCATCCACGGCGGCGGCTTTAACTGGAAGCAGCCGGATCATTTCCGCATTGTTTATCTGCCCAGAATCGAAGTTCTGAAAGACGCCATGACAAAGATCGGAGATTTCCTCAGCTATTATCAGCAGTAGCCCCGATAACAGCCCTTTGTTAGGCCTGCGCGGTATTTTTGTAAATTCCGGGTGAAAATTTGTTAAGCCTTAGTAAATTCCGCTGTACTTTCCTCCGCCGGTGCTATAATTGCTTCGGTTAACCCGCAGTCAACAGATTTATGAGGAGGAAAAACAGCAATGAAACGAAAGAAAGCAGCCGTGCTGATCCTGGCGGCCGCCCTGCTGTGCCAGCCTGTCAGCGCTCTGGCAGACGCGGCGCCGGACGGAATGACAGATGCCAGCCAGACAGAAGCAGCCCAGGATGGAGCCTGGGAAGCCTGGTGTGAGGAATGGGAAACCATCAAAAATGACTGGACTCAGGTTTCCATGTCTCCGGGAGCTGATGAGACACAGATGAATTTTGCCTGGTACAGCAAAAACGGAGAAGCTGCAGAATTTATCTATGGAACCGATGCCGACTTAAGTGACGGCACGAGCGTAAAACCGGCACAGACTGCCGCGCAGACAGGCTATACCAGCAACAAAGTTACTCTGAAAGACCTGCAGCCCGGAATTACCTATTATTACCAGATATCCGGAAAAGAAATTGCTTCCTTTACCACAGATGATGATACCAGCGATTTCAGCTTTATCTTTGTGGGCGATCCCCAGATCGGCTCTTCCAATGAGGAAAAAGCCAAAACACCGGAGGATATTCAGAAACCTACCTTTCTCACTGCTCAGTCCGAGGCGGTGCGCAACGATTCCTTTAACTGGAACTACACTCTGAACCGGGCCTACGCAAAGACCGGGAACAGCGCCAGCTTTATCCTTTCTTCCGGAGACCAGATTCAGACCAATGCGAAAAAGGTGGAGGATGGCACCATCAGCGAGACAGAGTATGCCGGCTATTTAAGTCCGGATTTGCTGAAATATGTGCCGGCAGCCACCACCGTAGGAAACCATGACGCAGACAACGCCAACTACACCTATCACTTCAACACTGCCAATCTGAGCAGTCTGGGAGACAACGGCTATGTGGGCGGCGATTATTATTTCACTTACGGGGATGTTCTGTTTATGATCCTCAACACCCAGGACACCAATGTCAGCGAGCATAAACAGTTTATTGAAGAAACCGTAGCCAACAACGAAGACTGCAAGTGGAGGATTGTAACTCTGCATCAGGATATCTACGGTTCCGCGGAGCATTCCAATGAACCGGAGATCACCAACCTGCGTTACAGCCTGGTTCCCATTTTTGAGGCCAACGATGTGGATATCGTTCTTACGGGACATGACCACGCCTACTCCAGAAGCAAACTTCTGAAGGGCGGACAGAGTACTTATGAATATACCGATGATGAGTTCGACGAGATGCTGGATCGGGATCTGGATGCCGGCGAAAATCCGGAAGGCAGATTTGTAGCTCCTGCCAACATCCAGGACGACACCGATGATCCCGCGGAACAGAAATATCTGGAGTACCTGTACTCTGTTATGGATGCCGACGCGGTAGAAGAGCTTACGGACAGCCAGGAAGTGGCTGTAAATCCCCAGGGAATCATGTACCTGACTGCAGGTTCTTCTTCCGGAAGTAAATATTACGATCTGGTTCCCAGACAGCAGACCTATATTGCCAACAGATGGCAGCAGGATGTGCCCACCTATTCCATCATCGATATAACTGAGACCACTCTGACCCTGAACACCTATCGCACCGATACCGATGAAGCCATCGATACACAATTTATGATCGTAAAATCCGCGGATCACAGCCAGCTGGCCGCTCTGATCCAGGAGGCAGAGGCTCTGAACAGCAAGTCCTATACCGCTGAGAGCTTCAGCATCCTGCAGCAGGCTTTGGAGGCGGCCAGAACCGCCGACAGCAAAGCGGAAGCTGATACCAGCGAACTGACCAACGCCTACAGTGCTCTGAAGAGCGCCATGGACGCTCTGGAATCAGTTCCCACTCAGACTCCTTCCGCAGATCCCACAGAAAGTCCCGTGCCCACTTCTCCGGATACCACTGTCACTCCCACTGTGACGGCAGTTCCCACTCAGAGCGGCTCCGGACAGGGAACAACAATCAAAGCCCCTGGTGTGAACGAAAAACCCAGCGCCGTAAAACCGGTAAACACCGGAGATGATACAAACGCGGCAATTCCGGCAGCAGCTCTGATCCTGGCAGCAGCTTTGAGCGGAACCATCATCTATGCCAGGAGAAAAAGAGGCTAAATGGCCTTTCTCCGGAAATACCGGAGGCATCTGATCATTCTGCTGATCACAGTCCTGTTCGCCTTGTTCCTGATCCGGTTCAACGACATTGACCGCATCGGTCTCTACTCCAGCGAGGGCAAAACCTTTGAAAAAGCCCGGGTAGTGGAGATTCTGAAGGATAACAAGACGGAATCCGGGAATCAGATCGGCAATCAGATTGTTTCTCTGGAACTTTTAAGCGGAAAATTCAAAGGTAATATAGTAGAAGCAGTGAGCTCTTCCAGCTATCTCTACGGAGCCCACTGTGAAGCAGGGATGAGAGTCATCGCGGAGGTCAACGAAAGTGATGACTCTCTCTATGTTACTGTGTACAGCCAGGACCGTACATGGATACTGTATGCCATTGTTCTTCTCTTTCTGATTACTTTGTGCGTCATCGGAGGAAAACAGGGATTCCGTTCTGCCGTAGCTCTGGTCTTTACCTTTGTATGCATTGTATTCCTGTTCCTGCCTATGATTTACCGGGGGATCTCACCTATTTTTTCCGCAGTGCTGGTGGCGGTACTGACCACCTTTGTCACCATGTACCTCATCGGCGGTCTGTCCGGCAAGAGTGTAACCGCCATGACCGGCACCGTCGCCGGTGTCGGCATTTCTGCGGTGCTGGCGGTAATTTTCGGCATGATGACCGGAATTTCCGGCTATAACGTCTCAGATATCGAGCAGCTGGAATATGTGGGACAGATGACCGAGATCCGCATTGGGGAACTGCTTTACGCCGGGATTCTGATCTCTACCCTGGGAGCGGTCATGGATGTGGCTATGTCCGTATCCTCCACCATCAGTGAGATCCACTACCGGAACCCGACCCTCAGCCGAAAAGAGCTTTTTACTTCCGGAATCCGAGTGGGAAAAGATATGATGGGAACCATGTCCAACACTCTGATCCTTGCCTTTACCGGAAGTTCCGTCAACACGCTGGTGTTTATGTACGCTTACGGCTACTCCGCCAGACAGATCACCAACATGTATTCCATCGGCATCGAAATCATTCAGGGCATCGCCTCCACCATGGGCGTAATCCTGACGGTTCCCATTGTCTCTGTGATCAGCGCCTGGTATCTGAAGCGAAAAAAGATATCAGAAAAAACGGCTGCGGAATCCGCAGACAATTAAAAAACTGCCGTTTCAGAAAAAAGCCTCCTGTGCTTTCCCTGAAACGGCAGTTCGCTTATTGGATCCCATCTTTTCTAAACTTCCCGGCAGTAGGGACAGATATCCTCATAGGATCCGTCTTTCATCCGAAATCCTCCGGGAATGACCCCCAGCTGACGAAATCCCAGTTTCTCATACAGATGCCGGGCATGAATATTGGAGGCCACCACCGCGTTGAACTGCAGCACCCGGAATCCGTGAAGCCCGGCCTGACGGATGCAGTCCCGCACCAGCTTCTCACCGATGTGCCGCCCTCTCTGTTCCGATGCCACCGCGTAGCTGGCGTTGGAAATATGACCGCAGCGGCCCACGTTGTTGGGATGCAGGATATAAAGCCCCAGAACTCTGCCCTTCTCATCTTCCGCCACGCCGCAGTATGTCTGTGCGTCAAAAAAATCTTTTCCCGTCTCCCGGTCCAGGCATTCCTCCTGGGGAAAGGCGATGCCTTCTTCCACCACCTCATTCCAGATCCGGATCATCTCCGGCAGATCTTTTTCTGTATACCGGCGCACCCGGATCTTCTTTTCTGTTTTTTCTTCCATGGCACTCATCCTTTTCTGTTGATCCTTCTATCACCAGTATACAGAAAACTTCAGAAAAAGCAACGTCCTCTCCGCCGCCGGATCTTATTTTCCTTTATTATCAAAATGAAGTCCATCCCAGTAGATACAGTCATTTATAAGAGTCTCCGGCATCAGCTCCACCCCTTCCAGAGCCCATTTTTTATATTCCTCAAACCCTACCCGGTCAATAATGTAGCCGATGTGTTCTTTGCCTCCCGGGGCGTCCGGAGAAATGTATTCCTTTACAAACCTGTAAGTGTTGAGGATGATCTTAACAATATTATCCGCGTCGGCCCACACCAGGAAATCTTTTCCCAGCCGGGGATTTTTCTTGCCGGTACGGCCCATGATGGCCAGCTTGTAATATTTCTTTTTGCTGCGGGTCAGAGCCCTGGTGGGGCACTTAGTAACGCAGACGCCGCAGCCGACGCATTTTTCCGTATCCCGGATGATCTTGTAGTTTTCCATCCGCAGGGCGTCCACAGAAAGGGTTCTGCATCCTTTGACGCAGGCCTGGCAGCTGACGCAGCGGGCCGGATCGTACTGAGGCATGGTCATGCCGATAATTCCGAAATCATGCATCCGGGCCTTGGCGCAGTCGTTGGAACAGCCGGTGCAGGCTACTTTAAAATGCAGGTCGTTGGGGAAGATCTCCTTCTCAATGCGCCTGGCCAGCTCCGCCGTATTATAGTTGGCGAAGGGGCAGACATTATTGCCGATGCAGGCGCTGATATTTCTGGTTCCGGAGGCGGGATATCCGGTGCCCGGCTCCGTCTGGTTGATCTCCAGCAGTTCGATAATGGGCTGCAGCTTCCGGTTGATCTCTTCCATATCCTCCAGGCGGATGCCCTCGATCTCAAATCCCTGGCGGGTAGTCAGATGGACGATGCCGTTGCCGTAGGTCTGGGAAATCTCCTGAACCATGCCCAGGATCTCCGCTTTCAGATACCCTCCCGGCACCCGGATTCTGGAAGCCCCCATTCCTCTTTCTTTGGAAACCCGGAAGGCGTTTTTCTTTAATTTTTTCGTATTAAAATCTTTTCCCATATGCTCTTCTCCTAATCCACCAGATTTTTTCCTTCCGTGTAATTGAATACCGGCCCGTCCAGGCATACGTAGGTGCTGCCGATCCGGCAGTGGCCGCATTTGCCCAGGCCGCAGCACATCTTTCTCTCATGGGAAATCCAGATCTGTTCTTCCCGGATCCCCAGCTTGAGAATTTCCTGGACAGTAAATTTGATCATCACGGGAGGTCCCACGCAGATAAAGGCGGCGTTCTCCGGATTTTCAAACGTCAGTCCGGGCACATATTTTGTCACCATGCCTACCGGGCCTTCATAGCCCTCCGGAGCGCTGTCCACTGTCTGAATTACCCGGATCCTGTCCTTCCAGAAGGCGAAATCCTCCCGGAACAGCACATCTGCCGGGGATTTAAAACCCGCGATCAGAGTGCAGCTTCTGCATTCTTCCGGATGTCCGGCAAAATAATCCACTACCCCTTTCACAGGGGAAAGTCCGGTTCCCCCTGCGATAACCGTCAGTTCTTTCCCCCGGTAATTGTCCAGGTCAAAGCCGTTTCCGTAGGGGCCCCGCAGGTACAGACTGTCTCCCGCATAATTTTCAAAAATCTCATCCGTAACCTTTCCCACCCGGCGGATGGTAAAATCCACGGTCCCCTTCCCGATGCCGCTGACCGAAATAGGGGCTTCCCCGTATTTCGGCAGGGAAAGTTCAAAAAACTGGCCCGGCTTTACAGGGCCTTCCCAGGCCATGCGGAAGGTGTATTCCAGATTTGTGTGTCTGATAACCTGCCGGATCTCTGATAACTGAGGGATATATTCGTTTTTCATGCCTCTTCTTCCTCCTTTGCCAGACGGTTTACACAGTTGGAATAGGAAATATATTCCGGACAGATATTGTCGCAGCGGCCGCAGCCCACACACATGGGATAGCCAAATCGCTTTTCGTAGTCGTAAATTTTGTGCATGACCTTAAAGCGGAACCGGTCTCCCTGCTTTTTGCGGAAGGAAATACCCCCGGCAATGTCCGTGTACCCGTCCACCTGGCAGGAAGCCCAGACTCTCCGGCGTTCTCCCGCCTTGGGGTTGTCCCGGTAAAAAATATCCTGCATGGTAAAGCAGGTACAGGTGGGGCAGACAAAATTGCAGCGGCCGCAGCCGATGCAGCGAGCCCCGTATTCCTCCCAGATTTCTTTTGTGAAACTCTCGTTAGAAAGTTTTTTCGGCAGGGCGACCTTTTCCCGGTTCTCCCCGGCGTACTCCGGAGAGACCGGCATTTCTGCTCCGCCCGCCTCTTTCCAGTATTCCTCCAGCCTGGAATCCCGGCAGTCCGCGTACACCTGTCCGCCTTCCACCTTCAGATAGAGATCATACTGATCCGCCCGGCTGGTTCCCATGCTGACGCAGAAACCGGAATCACAGGTGTACGGGCAGCCCATAAGCGCGAATCTGGTCCGCTCCCGTCTTCTGGCGTAGTAGAAATCTCCGGCTCCGTTGTTCAGATACATTTCATCCAGCCTCCTGACCGCATGCAGGTCGCAGGACCGCAGGAAAATAAGAAGCTCCTTTTCCGGCCCTTTTGGCACAGCGGTCTGCTCCTCCGTAAAATAAAACAGCGTCTCGTTGACCGGCAGCAGGACCTCCTTAAAGGAATAATCCGACTTCTGATCCCAGACGATCTCCTCCAGTGACCGGATCCTGTCATAGCGGATCACATCCGTGTCTGAGAAACAGCCTTCTCCCGCTTTTCTCACAGGGGCGTAGACCTCATAGCTTTGCAGCAGCTTCTGAAACAGGGTCTCCGCCTCCGGCTTCGTTAAACAATAACCCATAGCTTCTCCTCCCGGCATCCTGGGGATGCCATTTTTCTCTTAGTTTCAGTTTAAACGCAAGCAAAAAAGGATTCTGTGAGATTTCTCACAGAATCCTGTAAAATCAGCTATTCATATCTGCCGGTTTTGTAGAACCGGGCCATCCGCTCCCGGTCCGGGATGCAGATCCGTTTCTTTTCCATGCGGATCAGCCCGTGTTCCGCCAGAGTCTTGCAGACCCGGGAAGTGGTTTCCCTGGGAGCCCCCAGAAGATCCGCCAGAAAGGTAACCGTCATATGAATGTCTATTTCCAGCCCACGCTTTCCGGGAACTCCGAAATCCCGGGACAGCTTCCAGAGCTTGGCCGCCAGCTTTCTCTCCAGATAAATACTGCCCATCGTATTTTTCAGCTGATGGCCCAGCCTCCAGATTTTCCGTTCCTGGGCGGCCAGAATCCGACGGGTCAGCAAAAAATCCTTCTTCATAGCCTCCGTAAAGACGGAAACCGGAAATTCCAGCACTTGCCCCACCTCCACCGCCTCGCAGAAAAGAGAGGTCTCGTGCTCGTTGAGCACATGGTCGTTCAATAATTCCCCGAAACCCAGAATAAAAATGATCTTCCGGTTTCCGCTGTGGGTCACGCTGTACAGCATGGATTTCCCCTCCAGCTGAAAACAGACCCGTTCCACCGGCTCCTTAGCCCGGTAGATCAGCTGCCCCCGGCCGCAGAGCCGGATTCTTCCCTGGCGGGCCAGGTACTCCCGGGTACTCTCCTCCAGCTCTCGAAGCAGGGGAACCGTCTCTAAAATTTCTCTGTTCTGCATAACATCCTTCTTTCGCCTTTCTCCGGCACCGGAGAGATCCGTCCTTTGATATATTCAGTATACCGAAAATCCGCGAAAAAGCAAAACAGAAATTTTTTTCAGATCCCGGCGCCTTCCGGATCCGCCTCTCTTCAGCAGAGCTTGCTTCCGTTGGCCAGCAGCTTGAACCGGCAGCCCAGCACCTCCGCCGCCCGCTTGCACATGAGCATTCTCTGAAGAAAGATCTCAAAATAATCCATGACTGTACACATGGTGTCGTCCAGTTCCAGTTCTACCTGGATCACTTTTTTCTCCTCCTTGATCTCCAGGCTGGTGGACAGTGCCGCGTAGTTTACCCGGTCATGAGCGTCAAAACGTAAGTAGGTAATCATCTGTATCTTCAAATACATCTCCGCGTTTGATAAGATAGTCTCAAGCAACGGAGGTGATACCAATAGATATGAATGACGATATAATCTCAAAAGCTGATCTTTGGGCATACCGGA
>DVKB01000002.1 GCA_018716305.1 Candidatus Scatomonas merdigallinarum | reverse complement strand
TCCTCCGGAAACTGGTTAAAGCCCAGCACGCTTACATGGACGCATTTCTTCAGTTTGTCGTAGCTTTCTCCCTTTTTCAGCTGCCCGGTATAAATCCTGCAGAGATAGAACAGAACCCTCTCCTTCCAGTAACCGTACGCCATCATCTGCATCTCCAGATTCATACGGCTGCCGTCCCGAAAACGGATCAGCACATCCAGGATTCCCAGCTTCTCATCCTCGTATTCCCCGGACTGTTCTCCGGGCAGGACCTCTGTCTCCTCCACCTCTTCCGGCTCCTTCTTCAGAAGCGCGGCAATGAATCCCCGGCGGACCCTGGGGTTTTTCATCAGTTCCTTGAAACAGAAATCCACAGTGGGGAGCATGATAAACTCCTGATTCTGTTTCTCCTCTTCTCTCTGGCTGCCGGTTTCCCGAACCTTGATTTCTTCCATACACGGCTCCTTTCCGCGCCGGCAGACCCAGGACAGAAAGGACCTTAGAGCCCATACATTCTCTAAAATTATTGTATGATGCCGGCATGAAAAGGTCAAGGCTTTCCTCCGCTCTGCTCCCGCGCTCTTCAATTTTAAAAAATGGGTATCCGCGGCGAAATGCCGCAAAGAAAATGGAACGATCGTCCATCTACAGAATATCATATTCCGCGCCTGGATGCAATCATTTAGTCAGACAATCTTCCAAAAGCGCCCGGGCACATTACGGCTCAGGCGCTTTTCTCTCTCAGCAGAAAGCTTTCCGCGTTTTCCTCTCTCCAGTACAGATCTTCCTTCTGATCTCCCAGAAACACCAGGTATCGGTCCGCCGACCTTCCCGCCTGCTGAAAAAACCGTTCTTTTTTATTCCAGGCAGTAATGACGGGCACCTGCCCCGCGGGTTTTTCCTCTCCGTACCGGATCCGGTTGGCCAGGATCCGGATCTTCTCATCCGGGATCTCCTGCTGCCCCAGCCAGAAGCGGATCACATTCTCCAGGCCGGCGGAAACGATCCAGACCGGTATTTCCTTCTCCAGACAGAAGCGCAGCAATTCCAGGATTTCTGTCCTTGGCTCAAGCAGGGCAGCCGCCCTGGCCAAAATCTCTTCCGAAACCTGTTCCGTCACGTACAGCTCCAGCTGCTTTTCCCACCAGAGTTCCGCCTGCTTTTTCAGGGAACTGTTTACGTTTCCTTTCAGGGCTTCCTCAAAAAGCGGCTTTCCAAGGGTGTGATACAAAAGATCCCGCCCTCTGGCCAGGCCGGAATCCGGCCCCAGCACTTTTACGGCTGCATGAAGGGAACTTCCGGAAAGAGTCAATGTTCCGTCAAAATCCGTCACCAGCGCCCCTTTATGCCGGAGCAGTGTTTCCCGGATCTTTTCCATCCGCCCCACCTCCGAAATATTTCTCCATCACCGCGTCCGCTGCTTCCCAGGCTGCCTGTTCCGCCTCCTCGTACGCTTCCAGCATGGTCCTGCCCTCGGCAGTAAGCCGGGACCCGTTTTTCCGCATACGGAACAGCAGCTGCAGCCCCAGCGCCTCTTCCGCCTGTTTCACAATCCGCCAGGCTTTGCTGTAGGCCATGCCCATGTGCTGCGCCGCCAGGTTCAGAGAATGAAATTCGTCCACCCCGTGGAGCAGATCCGCCACGCCCCGGCCGAAGTATTCTTTCCCCTGATCTTCTTTTCTCTTGATCCGCACTCTGGCAATATAATAAAACCGATTCATGTTCCGCTCCTTTTATCTTTCCGTCCGGATCCCCCGCTTGCCCCGGCAGCAGGGACGGTCCTCCCTGGAAATCTGTTTCCACTGGTAATCCAGGGCTGTTCCCCTCCAGTGTTCCGGCAGATTTTCTATCTCTCCGGTTACAAACCCCCGGATCCGCAGACGATCCTTTTCCAGAAACGCCTGGTAATCCACCACTTCCGGATGCCGGAACAGCAGATCGTCCAGATCCTCCATCCTGGATTCCGTACCCTTTCTATGGACAGCGTCCAGCCTTGCCAGGCTGCTGCCGCAGGGACAGGGATCCGGCAGGAAACGGGTTCTGTCTCCGGTGCGGTAACGGATCAGCGGCATAGCCTCCGCCTCCAGAGTTGTGATCACCAGTTCTCCCCATTCCCCCGGCGGCAGGGGGCGTCCCTCTTCATCCAGGATCTCCGCCAGGATATCGTTTTCCCGCAGATGCATGCCTGCAAAAGCCGGACAGGTAACTGCTCCCCCCAGGCCCATCTCCCGGGAACCGTAGTGAGGATACAGCCGGGAATCCAGCAGCTTTTCGATCTCCGACATTACCCCCGCCGGACAGGCGTCCCCGCTGACCAGGGCTCTTTTGAGGCTGCTCTCCGGCTGCAGCCGCAGCAGAGACAGCAGCAGCACCGGAGGCCCCACAAAGGTATCCGGCTGTTCCTTTTCCAGGAGATCCAGGAATGCTCCAAAAGTTCTGTCCCAGCCTCCCGGCAGAGGCTCCGCACCCAGGCGGGTCACTGCCTCGGCGATCAGTTCCCCCAATCCCCGGTCTCCGGAAAAAGGCATGCAAATCATAGTTCTGCTTCCGGGATGTATGAGTTCCGAAAGGCCGGCGGCAAAAAAGGAGACCGTGCGCTCATTGTCCCCGGCGGTATAAAAGACCCGCTTCGCCGGCCCGGTGGTGCCGGAGGTTTCCTGGGTCCGCACCCGTTCCACGGCGGACTGGCTTACCAGCACCATTCCGTTTCCGGATCGCTTCAGATCTTCCTCCGCAGTCAGGGGCAGTTCCGGCAGCTGCTCCAGGGAAGCCAGATGTTCCGGCAGGTTCCGGTAAAACCCCTGGCGGCCCTTTTCCCGCTTCAGCAGAGCGTTGAGCTTTTGCAGCTGGATCTGCCGGATCTCTCTTTGCCCCAGCTCTCCGCAGTTCTCCTGTTCCCGGACCCACTGATCCAAAGCTGCTTTTTTCATTTCCGGCGGCTCCTCTCTGTTCATTCTTCCTGTTCCTCCAGCCACTGTTCCATCTCTTTTTTTTCCTGCTCCCAGTGTGCTGCCGTGTAATTAACCTTTACCACGTGGGCCGCCAGGATCCCCTTGACCTCCAGATCCCCTTTTTTCGCGGAAAATACCGGCCGCCGGAACCGGTGGTTTTCCGTTACCTGAAATCCCGGAAGCCGCCGTGCCAGCTCTTCCCCGGTAACAGGCAGCTGATATTCATAGGTTCTGGCCTGGGCGAAACAGTTTTCCACCTTTTTGCACTGAAATTTCATGCCCCTTCCCTCATGCTTTCCACTATAGCTTCCACCGCTTCCAGCACCGTATCCAGTTCTTCCCGGCAGGTAAACCGGGACAGACTCAGACGGATGGTTCCTCCTGGCATTTCCAGATTTTCCATAATCGCCGGCGCGCAGTGAAGGCCGGTACGGCAGATGATATCATAGCTGCCGGCCAGAATATCTCCTGCTTCTCCGGGAGATATGCCGGGGATCCCAAAGGATACCACCGGGGTTACCGGGGGCTCCGGCTCTATGACAAGGCAGCCCAGCCGCTTCAGCCCCTCTTTCAGATACCGGAGCAGCGCCTCTCCGGCCTCCTGCTCCCGGGGATGTTCCCGGCTCCAGCGAAGAGCCGCCAGCAGCCCGTGATAGGAGGGCTCGTTTCCAGTTCCCGCTTCCAGATGAATGGGCATTTCCTCCGGCATTTCCCTCCGGTCGCTCTGCACGCCGGTGCCTCCCAGAAAATACGGCTTCAGTTCCAGCCCCGGCCGCACGTAGATGCCGCCGGTCCCCTGGGGTCCCAAAAGATATTTGTGTCCTGTGAATACAGCCAGATCCACCTCCCAATCTTCCAGTTCCACCGGCAGCCATCCCAGGCTCTGGGAAAGGTCCAGCAGCAGTGCTGCTCCGTATCTGTGGGCTGCCGCCGTCAGCCTGGGGGCGTCGTTGACCGCCCCCGTCACGTTGGAGGCGTGGATCAGGACACAGAGTCTCGGGCGAAACCGGTCCAGAGCCTTTTCCCAGGCCTCCGGGCTCACTCTCCCCGTCCTGTCTACGTCCAGATAGATCACCTGAATACCCTGCTGTTCCAGCCGGTACAGGGGCCGCAGCACCGCGTTGTGCTCCGCCCGGGTGGTGAGCACCGTATCACCCGGGCGCAAAGGGAAGCCGAAAATCCCCTGATTCAGTCCCCAGGTAGAATTACATCCCAAAGCAATCCGTTCCGGACAGGAAATTCCCAGCCATTCTGCCAGTTCTTCCCGGACTGCCTGAAAGATATCAAACTCCTCGATCCCTCCCCGGCCTCCGGAGCCGGGCAGAGCTTTTACCGCTTCCCCCATTGCCTCCCCCACACAGGCCGGCTTAGGCCAGGAGGTGGCTGCATTATTCAGGTAAATTTTCCGCTCATAATTTTTCACCGGTCATCACCTCGTATTCTTCCGCCAGCCGGCGGCATGTCCGGATATCCCGCAGGATCCGCTCCTTTACCGGTTTCTTTTCCAGGGCTTTCCGGTACCGTTCCTCAAAGGACACCCGGCTGGTTTCCAGGATGCTTTTATCTGCCAGACACACCAGGACCTCCTCCCGGCAGAGAGTTTCCGGTTCTTCCGGAAATCCTTTGTGGGCTCCCACGACCCGTGCCAGAGCCAGGTAGCCCTTTTCCTCCAGAAAAGTTTCCGCCGCCGCCTCATGGTGCGGGGATAGGCGCAGCAGATCATGAAGACAGCCGCCGCTGCGGCAGAGTTCAATGTCCAGGTAAGCTCCGGCTTCCACCAGTTTTTCCGCCATATGCGCCGCCAGCTCCCCCACCGCCCGGCAGTGGGCCCGGATATGCTCCGGCAGGGATACTTCCCCGTAGAGTTTTTCGCAGATCCTCTCAGAAACGCCCCGATGGGCTTTTGCATACTGCTCCATGGCCCGGAAATCCCCGGGAACATCTGCGTCCTGGCCGGCCCCCTGATCCCACACATTCACCCGCAGGGGATCCTGGGCATCCATGGCCCCTTTCAGCCCAAAATCCCCTTTGTAACCCAGGACTCCGGCACAGCCCTCCGGAGAAAGATAGGGGGGATGGATCTGCTTTTCTCCGTTCATAGGGATCAGGGCGCTTACCTTACCAGCCCTTTCTTCCCGTATGTTCCACAGCTTCCGGAAGGTCTCAGGCTCCGTCAGGGGCACGTCCCCGGGCAGAAAGAACACTCCGTTTCCTGTATCCATGGAGGACAGCCCCAGCTTTACGGAGGCCAGCATATCCGTCTCCCGGTAGCGGGGATTTTCCACGATGGAAACCCCCAGAGGGTCCAGAACCTTTCTCACTTCCTCTCCCCGAAAGCCGGTGACCACGGTGATATTCCGGATGCCGGCGTTCCGCATGCTCCGGACCGTCATAGCGATCATGGGAAACCCGTTCAGTTCCATAAGCGGCTTAAAATCTTCCATACGGCTGGAAAGCCCTGCCGCCGCAATCAATCCCGCCGCTTTCATAGGGGGATCCCCTTTTCCTGAAGCAATTCCCCGCATTTCAGATAGACCGCCTCCACGATCTCCGGGCACCGGCGCATTTTATTCCCGGGATCTCCTTCCAGGATCTCCCGGCAGCTGCAGCCGCCGAACTGCTGGGAAAAGGTATCCTCAAACCAGTCCGCCAGACTGGCGGTCAGTGCCTGGGCATCCGGATCCTCCAGCTCTTCCGGCTCCCCTTTTCCCAGAAAATAGCCCAGAAGACAGCATCCCCCTGTCAAGGCTCCGCAGGTGCGGCCGGAAAATCCCAGGCCGCCGTTTAAGCCCCCCACCGCCCGGATCAGATCCGGATCTTCTTTTCCCTCAGATTCCAGAGCCAGGATCATCAGGATCTGGGCGCAGAAATACCCCTGTCCTGACAGTTCCAGCATTCGGTCAAATAAGTCCATGGGTTCCTCCTTTCTCCAGTACAGCCAGAAAATAGCCGCAGCCGGCGGATCCGCCTTTCCGATATAGTTCCAGACAATCCGCACGGGCGTTTCCGTTCCAGAGACTTTCCAGAAAAAACTCCTTCCAGAGTTCCGTGGCGTCCTCCCACTGTTTCAGAAGAAATCCGGTCCGGCGAAAAACCTCCTCCCAGCGCTCCCGGGTCAGCGGCGCCCCCATAGAAAGCGAGGGGGCTCCGGTTTTTCCAAAAAACACATCGGAAACCAGCAGGATCCCGCCGGACTTCAGCACCCGCCAGGCTTCCCCCAGGGCCGCCTCTCCATCCCCGCAGCAGGAAAGACTGCACTCCGCCAGGCAGAGATCAAAAGTTTCCCGGGAAAAGGGCAGCTCCCGCATATCTCCCTGCGCTGTGCTGCCGTTTTCCGATTCCCGGTCAATGGCCGCCGTCCAAAATCCCAAACGCCGCAGATACTCCGCGGAGATCCCTTCCCCGGCTCCCAGATCCAATGCCTTCGCTCCGGGAAAAGGGAGCAGGCCGCCCAGGGACAGAAGCCGTTCCGTCAGTTCTCTGCCCCCGGGATGTCCCCCGATCATTTATCCTCCAGGCTGCGCTCTACCGTAAGGACCTTTCCCAGCGCCAGCTCTTCCGGCACGTAAATGTAACCGCATTGAGGGCAGACCGGAAGCTCCACCGGAAAGGCGTTCCCCAGATAGCTGAAGGCCGCCCGGCCCCGGACCAGATCCACTTTGCATTTGTGGCATTTCAGTTTTCCCATGGGATCCATGGAATAATAGGTTTTTTCCGCCATCTTTTCCTCCTTATTCCACTGTCATCCGGTGGCTGTAGGCGCCGTATACCCGGTAGCAGCCCTCTGTATCCGTAAATTTCACCCAGAAGGTCACATTTCCCAGCCGCAGGGAGGCCGCCAGCCAGCCCTTTTCCGGATCCTCCACAGCCTCTCCGGAGCTTTCGTAGGCCTTCAGCACCGCGTTTACATCGCTCTCCAGGATCATGCGCTGATCCATTTCTTCTCTGGCCCCCTCCATATAGATTACCGGCAGCATCTCTTCCATCCTCCCCTCTTCCTTCCACAGTTCTCTCTGCAGTTTTTCTTTCAGCTTCAGCCGGTTGGCCCGGCGCAGGGAAAGATCCGGCACCGGCCCCGGCTCCACCTGGCAGGCCAGCTCCAGAATATGGATGGAATCCTTTCCGGCCCTCTGGAACTGATCCCGGCAGGCCATGCAGTAAGTCAGGATCCTGTGCTCCGACCGGCCGGAGGCGAAGACGGCTTTCTTTTCCGCCATCCTGGGATTGGCGTACCGGACCAGACCGCCGTACCCGCAGCAGGGGGACAGTTCCCCGGCAAAGGGCATCTCTTCCACCCGGCAGCCCAGGGCTTCCGCGAATCTGCGGATCTGGGCCCGGATCTCTCCATCCTCCCTGGCTCCGCAGGCGTCATGGATGCTGACCCTCTGATCCGTCACCGGCTCTGTTCCCAGCTCCAGCAGGACCTCCCAGACCCCACGCGCCGGCAGGCTGGTCAGCTCCCGGAGATTTTTCAGACAAGTGGGGCAGGCGCAAAGAATCTCCGGTCTTCCCATAGATTCCCAGGCAGCCCGGATCTTCTCCAGAGCCTCCTGCAGCAGCTCCTCTCTGGCCGCCCAGCGGGAAATTGCTCCGCAGCAGCCCAGCAGCAATCCCGTCCCTCCCTCCAGTTCCTCCCGGAGGCGCCGGTAGGTGATCTCCACCGTCCGGGGAGATACGGCCGCAGCCTGGCAGCCGGGAAAAAACAGGTACCGGCAGGTTTCATACCCCGGCTGGGGTCTTGCCAGAAAGGCTTCTCCGTTGGAAAATTCCTGGTCCAGCAGAGCAAATTCATGGGCCGAGGGGGGCATTTTCCCCGTCTCCACCATAGTCCTCCGGGCGATGCGGCATACGTCCGGATAGTCAAAGCCTTCCGGGCAGGCCGCTTTGCACTGGCCGCACTCGTCACAGGCGTTGATCAGCCCGTTGGCCATATGATTTCCCATAACAATGGAAAGGTTATTGTAGATCTCCCGGATGGCTCCCCGGGGATTCCGCTTAAATTCCTGCAGGTAGACACAGCCCTTGACGCACTCCAGACACTGACACTGGATACAGCGGGCGGCTTCCTCCGCCGCCATCTCCCGGGTCAGCGCTCCCTGTCCGGTGACCGCTCTGCTGCCTGTAATTCCGTCCAGGGTCACATGGAGGCGGCTTTCGTATACCTTTGGTTCCTCCAGCCCCTCCGGGGAAGCCCCCTGAAGATAGCGGTCCGCCTGCATGGCCGCGTACCGGGCGGCCGCCAGGATCCAGACCGTTTCCTTTCCCGCCGGTCCGGTAAATCCGTTTTCCGGCAGTCTGCCAAACACAAGCTCCGGGGACACGCAGAAGGCGTCCGCCCGGCGGCTCCAGTCCTCCAGGGTTTCTCCGAAAAATTTCTCCGCCGCTTCCCGGGTGATCCGCAGAGTAGAAAATTCCGACAGATCCGCCGCCGCCTCTTCCGGGGACAGGCCCAGCTCCAGAAGGGGGGCCTGGAAAGAAGCGCAGGCCGTATGCCAGTGAACCTCATACCCCTTCTTTCCCAGTTCCCGGCAGCAGGCCAGGGCAAAAATCCCATCCCCGGCCACCAATACCTTTTTATTCTTTCTGGGGATCAGAAACCGGCTTCCTCCGGCAGGGCCTCCGTACAGAGCGCAGGCAAGTTCCAGATCCCGTACCCGCACTCCCTCTCCCAGCCGGGACAGGGTGCAGGCCTTCTGACAGGGAGCGGAGCAGGTCCTGGCCAGCAGATAGAGAAAAGGAGTCGTCTGGCGGATCACCGCCGCCGCCTTTTTAAAATCCCCTCTGGCCTCATGGCCGCAGACCGCCCGCATATCCAGGTGCAGAGGACAGGCCGCCTGGCACCCCGGCGGCTCCTCCCGGGTGCAGACCGCTTCCCGCTGATGCAGCTCCTCCTGGCCGAAGGCCTGTTTCATCCGGTAATGTTTTCCCAGATAAACTTCTTCTTTTTTTTCCATAGATTTTCTCCGTTTATCCATTTTAAGGATAAATTATCTGGAAAAGATGCCAGGGCCTTCCGCCCTGGCTCTTTTCTGAGATTTTCCTTTTACAGCGCTGCCAGCGCTTCCTTAACCACTTCAGGCAGAGCCGGCACTCTGGTGATCCGGGCTCCGGTGGCATTGTAGATGGCGTTCAGGATGGCGGGATGCGGTGCCGCCAGAGGTCCTTCGCCGCAGCCTGCGGCGCCGTAGGGTCCCAGGGGACGTGGATGATTCTCCTGGTATACCAGTTCGATATCATCCGGAATGTCGTTGGGATAAGAAATACCGCATTTCAGCAGGCTGGTATGCTTCTTCAGATCCTCGAAGTCCTCGGTCAGCGCCAGGCCGATGCCCTGGGCAATAGCGCCCATAACCTGTCCGTCCACCACCGACTTGTTGATAATGGTACCAAAGTCAGATACCATGGTAAATTTCACAACCTTTACTTTTCCGGTCTCCATATTGACCTGCACCACCGGCAGGTTGATGCAGTACATGTATACGGAGAAGGGATTGCCCTGAGCCGTTTCCTGATCGCAGTCGGAGCAGGCGGTGGCTACCCATTTGCCCTCATATTTCAGAGGAAGCTTTTCATCCACCATCTCCTGCCAGGTACGGTAAGTACCATCGGGTTTTCTCATGGCGTTGATCAGCATCTCGCAGGCTACCCGCACTGCGTTTCCGGTCATAACATTGGAACGGGAACCGCCGGCAGGTCCGGAGTTGGGGGTCTTGCCGGTATCGTTCATCACCAGCTTGATCTGATCCGGGGTAATGCCCGCCTGGCGCAGAGTCTCATGGGCATGGGTCAGAGTTCCGATATCCGCGCCCTGTCCGTGATCTTCCCAGGAATCGTAGATGGTGACCGTGCCGTCCTCATTGAGTTCCGCCCAGGCCTCGGAGGAATCTACACCGTCCAGGCCGCAGCCGTAAATACCCAGGGACACGCCCACGCCGTATTTGTATTTTCCGCCCTCGCTCTGATCCCGATTCAGGCTTTCCACGTACTCCTGATTCTTGTGATAATAGGGCCTTGCCAGATCAAACAGATCCTCCAGGCAGTATACATCCGGCTTGCAGCCGTTGGGTGTAGTGGATCCCGCGGATTCCTTGTAGCAGTTCATGGCCCGGAATTCAAAGGGATCAATGCCCATCTTGGCTGCCATTACGTCCATGGCGATATCTCCGCCCATAAAGGACTGGGGCGCTCCGTAGCCCCGGAATGCCGCGCCGTAGGCGTGGTTGGTGCAGACCGTGCGGGATTTATTGCGGATATTGGGGATATCCACACCGGCTCCCACGAACTGGCTGAGGCGCATGGTCAGCAGGTCGCCGAACTCGGAATAGGGGCCGTGATCAATAAAGTTGTCGCCTTCCAGGGCCAGGATCTTGCCCTTCTCATCCGCCGCCAGCTTAATGTGCATGAAGCCGGGGCTTCTCTTGCCGGTATAGGTGATCATCTGGTACATATCAAAATTCAGGGCTACCGGCCGTCCGGTGACCAGAGCGGCCACGCCTACCAGAGCCTCGATGGTGGGCGAGAATTTGTAACCGAAGGTTCCGCCTGCGTGAAGCTGGACCAGACGCAGCTTTTCGGGCTCCACACCGATGCCGGCGCAGATCATGGCGTGATGCAGATGGATACCGATGGATTTGGAGTGGATGGTCACCCTTCCTTCTTCATCGATATAGGCATAAGCCACATCCGGCTCAATGGGCATATGGGGCTGGCGGGAACAGTAGGCGTCTACCTCCACCACATTGGGAGCGCTCTCCATAATGGGCGCCGTGTCCTCTCCCTTAATACAGTTGGTTTCGTAATAAATATTGGGTGTGCCGGGATGGATCTCCATGGCGTCCGGGGCCATAGCCTCGGGAGCCGACATATAGGCCGGCAGGATCTCCAGATCCACCTTCACGTGCTTGGCGGCCTCCTTGGCATGGGCCACCGTGTCCGCGCATACCATGGCGATGGCGTCGCCGTACTGGAATACCTTTTCATCGCAGAGGATCGGCCGGTCCCATCCGTCTCCCTTATTGGTGGGGAAGGTAATCAGTCCGGTGATCCGGTTTTTGCCGGGCACATCCTTGTAAGTAATGATCCGCTCTACGCCTGGCATCTTCTCCGCCTCAGAGGTGTCGATGCCTTTAATCAGCGCATGGGAAACTTCCGCCTGCACCAGGGCGATCTGCAGGGTGTTCTCCGGCAGCTTCTTGATCTCGTCCGCTCCGAAATCCCAGGCTCCCGTTACCTTGGCCACTGCGGAAGGTCTCGCGTACGTGGTCCCCAGGATCTTATTGTCCGTGGGCTGGAACATCAGATCTTCCTTGGTGATCTCGCCCCGAAGCACTCTGGCGGCATCCATAACCGCGTCGATCAGGGGCTTGTAGCCGGTACAGCGGCAGAGATTCCGGGTTTTGTTGAACCAGTCTCTGACCTCCTCCCTGGTGGGAGAGGGATTGTTTTCCAGAAGAACCTTGGCGCTCATGATGAATCCCGGTGAGCAGAATCCGCACTGGGCGCAGCCGTGGGCTACCCAGGCAGCCTGCAGGGGATGAAGATCCTCCAGGGTTCCGATACCCTCGATGGTCTCGATCCTGGCGTAATCCGGTACTTTGGAAATCTTGGTGATGCAGGAGCGGGTCACTTTTCCGTCCATGATCACGTTGCAGGCGCCGCAGTGTCCGGCCCCGCAGCCGATCTTGCATCCTGTGAGCAGCAGCCGGTCCCGGAGAATCTCCGCCAGGGACTCGGTGCCCTCCACCACGATCGTTCTCTCAACTCCGTTGATGATCAGAACTTTCTTTACCATCCTTCAACCTCCTATCCTGTTCACTTCCTTTTTTGTGTTCTGCGGCTCTCTCCGCCGCGATAATTTTATGAGACAGGATTGCGGGAGCACGCAGCGCGGAGCAATCCGTGTCTCATGCCCTTTTGTCGGGCAAATCCTTTTATATTAAGGCATCTGCCTTAATTACTGCCCAGGCATCTGGTCAAACGGGACTGCTTCTGATACAATGCTGTTAAGATGTTGAGGTCCAAAGCCCCCAACTATGATGCCTATCCAATATCAGAAACCGAAAACATCCGCATACAGGGAAACGGGAAAGTTCCGGAAAGGAGTCGTTCCATGCAGCCAAATGAAATCCGCGCCAGCCAGATCACCGTTGAGGTAACGGATGAGACCACAGGAGAAACCTATCGCAGAACTCTGCCTGTGGACTACTGTGAAACAGCTAATTTTCTCCGGCTCCGGGGAGAAGATATGAACGGAAAACCCAGCGAGCTGGTCTTCCTCTCGGACACCGGCATGCGCCGCCTGAAGGACCTGATGGGCAAAGGCCCGGATGAGGATCCCTGCGGCACACATTCATAGTTCACGCACAATTTTTCTGAATCTTGTACCCTAAGTATAGTGTATTTTCTGTAAATCAGTCAATCAATTTTCTATTTTTATTTATACTATTTTGAGAATAATATTTCCTATTCACAGCCATTTCAGACTTGACCACAGATGCATTGTGCTTGCAAAAAAGCACCTGCTTGTAAGCGCGATGAGTGCGCATGTAGGCGAGGTAGCTGTGAATCGTAACGTAATAGGAAAGGGACTGTCGCACTACCTGGAAGGGAGCATAGCGCATAGCAAATTCGTGCGGCAGAATCTTTTACAGTGAATAAGAACTCTGTAGGTAATTATCTACTACCGTAAGAAACTAGGAAGCAAGTATTGTGCCCGTACAGGCACAAATCAGACTACCGTAAGGAAGCAGAAAACAGCAATTGCGCCCGTAGGGGCACAGATCAGACTACCGTAAGGAAACAGGAATCAGGTATTGCGCCCGTAGGGGCATGGCTCAGACTACCGTAAGGAAACAGAAATCAAGTATTGCGCCCGTACTCCCCTGAATTTTTCTGCTGTAAGGCTGAGAAAAACCCAGAAATTTGCCTGTATCCCGCCAGAGGTGTGATGTCTGCAGCAGTTTGAGCGGCATCCCCTGGTCTATTTTGTATAAAAAGGGAACCGCTGCTCCATAGATTTCTCTATTTTGCATCGGTCCCTTTTCTGCTGTTTATGCTTCTGTGATCTTCCCTTCCGTGGAAAGGATCTTTACCTTCCAGGGGATCTGTTTTCCGCTGTTTTCCAGGGCTTTCCGTACCGCATACTCCAGCCCGCCGCAGCAGGGCACTTCCATGCGGACCAGACAGATGCTTTGGATCTCATTGTGTTTCAGGATTTCCGTTAGTTTTACCGAGTAATCCACGCCGTCCAGCTTGGGACAGCCTATGAGGGTGATCCTGTCTTTCATAAATTCCTCATGAAAGGCCCCGTAGGCGTAGGCTGTGCAGTCTGCCGCGATCAGAAGACGGGCTCTGTCAAAATACGGCGCCTTTACCGGCACCAGCTTGATCTGCACCGGCCACTGGCCCAGCCGGGAGCAGGCCTCCCCAGCCGTCCGGGCGTTCTGCTGTTCTTTCTTCTGCCTCACTGCTTCCGCGTCATAGGCAGCCGCCTCCCGCTCTTCAAAGGTAATCGCTCCTGCCGGGCAAGCCGGCAGGCAGTCCCCCAGACCATCGCAGTAGTCCTCTCTCAGAAGCCTTGCCTTGCCGCCGACTATACCGATGGCTCCTTCATGGCAGGCCGAGGCGCAGAGGCCGCAGCCATTGCATGCTTCTTCATCGATCCGGATGATTTTTCTCTTCATGCGCTCTTCCCTCTTTTCTCTATATTTCTTCTGGCAATTTCCATCATATCCTCATACATCCGATCCCCCACGCACTGCCTGGCGTATTTGCACCACTGCACGCAGCTTAATTTATCGTTATAGATCACAAAACCGCAGTGTTCGCAGGCCGCCTCTGTGTCCACAGAAAAAATTTCGATCTCATGGCCGCACTGAGGACAGATTCGTTCTTCAATAGATATCTCTTTCGATTTGCTCTGACATCCTTCTAAAATCATATTCACACCTCCCTGTATGGTTTTATTATAGAACAGCACATCCTCTCGGTATGTTGTCAAAACAACATGCCCGGTGTTTTTCTTAAGAACTCCCCGGCGGAGTGTTGATCCGATGAGCAAAAAGCAAGTGACAGGAACTGCCGAATATATTACAATGATTTACAGATAAAAAATCCGCATTTTTGCGGGCAGAATGGAGAGGAAAACACCATGAACGTAATCATCTGGGGCTGCGGCCAGGGAGGCCGCACAGTAAAAAACTGGCTTCCGGCGGATGCCCGTCTGCTGGCCTTCGCTGACAGCGATCCCGCCCTGCAGCATACCTTCCGGGAAAATGTTCCGGTGATCCCCCCGGAGGAGATCCCCCGGCATCAGCCGGACCTGGTCTGGATCGCCGTCCGCAATCGTGAAGCCGCCGCCCAGATCCGGCAGCGCCTGGAAGCCATGGGGTTTTCCGGGGACATCCGCAGCCTTACGGAGTTCTGCGATTCCATGGATCTCCGGAGAGCCTGCCTGCGGATGCTGGCACAGGAAATACGGTCCCGGAAGCTGCCGGGGGAAATGGCGGAGCTGGGGGTATATCAGGGAGAGTTCGCCCGGGAGATGAACCGGCTGCTGCCGGAAAAGAAGCTGTACCTCTTTGATACTTTCAAAGGATTTCCGGAAGAGGACACATGCATGGAGAGACAAAGGCATCCGGGGCAGAAAAGTCCTATGACCTTTCAGGATACCAGCCTGGAGCTGGTCCGTTCCCGGCTGCCTTACCCGGAACAGGCTGTATTCTGCCCGGGACGTTTTCCGGATTCCCTGGCAGCGCTGCAGGATCCCCTGCCGACTATGGCACTGGTGAGCCTGGACCCGGACCTCTATGAACCCGTCCGCCAGGGACTGAAGATCTTCTGGCCTCTGCTGGTACCGGGAGGCATGATCCTGATCCATGATTACAACAATTCCCAGTTTCCCGGAGCAGGAGAGGCGGTCCGGGAATTCTGCCGGGAACACAGACTGACCGTCCTTCCCCTGCCGGATCTTCACGGCAGCGGAGTGCTGATCAAACAAGAATAAAAACCAGGAGGAGATTCGATGATGATGGAATTATACAGACAGATCGCGGACTGCAATCCCAACCGAAAGACGGTGGTGCTGACCCTGCTGGAGGGAGAGAAGGCCGGCGAAAAAGCATTGTATACCGATGGAGCTCTTCAATGGGAATCCCAAAGCGGAGGGTTTTTCTCCCATCTGGAGGAAGACCTTTCTTCCCTGGACGCCACCGGGATCCATACCCTGGGCGGCTGCCGGGTCCTCTGCGAATTTCCCGCCAGAGAACAGAAGCTGGTGATCTGCGGCGGCGGCCATGTCTCCATCCCGGTGATCCGCATGGCCCGCATGATCGGCTGTTCCGTGACCGTCCTGGAGGACCGTCCCAAATTCGCGGACAATGCCCGGAGAGCCGGGGCGGATCGGGTCCTCTGCGAATCCTTTGAGGAGGGTCTGGCAAAGATCCCCGGGGACGCGGATACCTTTTTTGTCATTGTTACCCGGGGGCACCGGTACGATCAGACCTGCCTGGGCCTCATCGCGGAAAAGCCCCACGCCTACATCGGCATGATCGGCAGCCGGGGCAGGACCGCCAAAGTAAAAGAGGCTCTGCGGGAATCCGGCACAGACCCCAGGGTGCTGGAAACGGTACACACTCCTATCGGCCTTCCCATCGGCGCGGAGACCCCGGAGGAGATCGGCATTTCGATTATGGCGGAGATCATTCAGGAAAAAAATAAAAACCGCCGAAGAGGCGGCTTTACCAGAGAAATCCTGAAAGGGATCCTGGATACGTCCGAAACCGAGACAAAAAAAGTCCTGGCCACCATTGCGGCCAGGAAAGGCTCCGCCCCCAGAGAGGCGGGGACCAAAATGCTGGTTTACCGGGACGGACGGTGTGTGGGCACCATCGGAGGCGGCTGTCTGGAAGCGGATATTTTCCAGAAAGCCCTCCGGATGATGACAGAAGAACATCCGTCCCCTGTGCTCTATCACGCCGACATGACCGGCCGGGACGCCGAAGATGAGGGCATGGTCTGCGGCGGTCTTGTGGACGTTCTGCTGGAGCCCCTGTTTTAACTGTGGCTCTCCAGCCACTCGGACAGCCGGGCCAGACCGTCCCGGCTGCCGGACACCAGAAGCACATCATTTTTCTGGAAAATATAGTCCGGTTTCACATGCTCCAGCACTTCTCCGCTGTTCTCCACAGCGATAATATTCAGACCGAAGCGGGCACGGAGATCCATATCCAGCACGGATTTTCCGATGAGCTGCTCCGGAATCTGGAGCTTTGAAATATTGATCTTCTCGCTGAGCTGAATATAGTCCAGAACCCTGGCGGTTTCCAGGCGGTTGGCCAGGCGGATGGCCATATCCCGCTCCGGGTAAACCACCTCCGCTCCCAGCTTCTCCAGGATCTCTCCGTGTTCCGCGCTGGTGGCCTTGGCCACTACCTTGGGGACTCCGAGGCTCACCAGATGCAGCGTCGTCAAAATTGAGGTTTCAATATGCTCTCCGATGCAGACTACTGCCACATCGCAGTTCTGGATACCGGTTTCCGCCAGAGATTTTTTATCCAGATTCTTAATCACCAGGGCGTTTTCTGTGATATCTCTCAGTTCCCGCACCTTTTCCTCATCACTGTCCAAGATCAGCAGATCCACGTCCGCCCGGGACAGTTCCATAGCCAGGGCATAGCCGAACCTTCCCAGCCCCACGATTCCGTAAGACATTTTTGTGTTTTTCCGATTGTGAAATACGCTCATTTTCTCCTCCTTTAGCCGATGGCCACATTTCCTTCCGGATAGCTTGTGCGTTCCCCTCTGGAGAAATGCCAGATGGACGCGATGGTCAGCGGTCCCAGCCGCCCGATATACATAATCAGAATTGATAACAATTTACTGCCGTCACAGAGATCCGGCGTAATGCCTGTGGAGAGACCGACGGTGCCGAAAGCGCTGGTCACCTCAAACAGCATATCCACCAGCGAGAGGTGGGGCTCCATGACAGACATCAGGTACGTGCCTGTTACCACCACTCCCAGAGCAAGCAGTGTAATAACCGCCGCCTTTCGGAACGCATTGACCGGCAGACTGTAATGGAAAGCCTTCTCGGATTTGTTGGTGGCCATGGCTTTAATGCTCTGGATCAGTACAAAGAAGGTACTGGTCTTGATACCGCCTCCCGTAGATCCCGGAGAAGCTCCGATAAACATCAGCACAATCAGGATCAGAAGGCCGGAGGTGCTGAAGGTTCCCAGGGGATAGGTGGAAAATCCTGCCGTTCTGGCGGATACACTGTGGAAAAACGCGCCCATCCAGGTTACATCTTCTGTTGCCTTGATCAGCACGCCTCCTGCCACGATCAGGACGATGCTCATGGAAATTACGATCTTGGCATGCATGGACAGCTTTCGCCAGCGGAATTTTTTCATCCACAGCTCCCGGATCACCAGGAAACCGATACCGCCGAAAACAATCAGGCCGCAGGTGACTACGTTCAGCAGCACATTATCCCGGTAGGGGATCAGATTCTGGAAATCTCCCAGAATATCAAACCCCGAGTTGTTGAACGCCGCCACGGAATGGAACAGGCTGATGCCGGCTGCTTTCAGCGGCGGATAGTCTTTCACAAAGACGATAAAGCTTAAAACCGCTCCGGTCAGTTCAAAAATGCCGGTGGTGATAAAAATGCTTTTTACGAATTTTACGATTCCCTCTCTGGAATCCAGGTTCATGGCCTCCTGCACCAGGGTGCGGCCCTTGAAATTCAGCTTCTTTCGCATGGCAATAATGATGCCGGTTCCCATGGCCGTCACTCCCAGGCCGCCGATCTGGATCAGCATTCCCAGGAAAAACTGTCCCAGAGGAGTAAAGGTATTTCCCGCGTCGATGGCGATCAGTCCGGTTACGCACACAGCGCTGGTGGACGTATACAGGGAGTCTATGTATCTTACCGTCACTCCCTCCTGGACGCTGCAGGGCAGAATCAAAAGAATGGAACCGATAAAGATCACCAGGGCAAATCCCAGAGCGATGATCCTGGCGGGCGAAAGCCGCTTAATACTTCTCAGCATGATGATTACCTCTTAGTTTATTTTTTCTGCGCGCGGATCCCGGATTCTCCATCCGGCAGACCTTTCTGTCATTCTTCGTCCGCCAGCATCCGGTAGCCGACTCCCAGTTCATTGGAGATATACTTTCTGTCCCCGGGCCGGGTGCCCAGCTTTTTGCGGATGTTTGCCATGTTGACCTGAAGCTTTTTAACGCTTCCGGAATCCGTGCCTCCCCAGACAGCGCAGATAATCTGGGAATACGTAAGTACTTTACCTGCCTGCTCCGAGAGCAGGGTCACTATGTTGTACTCTGTCTGCGTCAGATTGATCTCTTTTCCCGCCACCGTTACCTGCCGGCGGTCATAGTCGATGACCAGATCTCTGACCTGAAAGATCCCTCCCGGAACCGCCCCCATCTCGGAACTGTGCCGGCTGTTTCTGAGGGCCGCCCTGACTCTGGCCATCAGTTCCGCTGTGCCGAAGGGCTTGGTTATGTAATCGTTGGCGCCCAGATCCAGGGCCGATACCTTATCCTTTTCCGAAGTTCTGGCGGAAAGCACCAGAATAGGCACCGCTCCGGACTTTCTCGCATAGCGGATGAACTCCAGACCGTCCGCGTCCGGCAGTCCCAGATCCAGAATAATCAGATCCGGACAATAGGAAGAATACATCAACATTCCCTGCCGGCAGCTGCCCGCCGTAAAAACCTGGTAGCCGTTGGTCTCAAGGATCGTTTCCACAAAGCTGCGGATATTGGCTTCATCCTCGATGACCAGAATTTTATATTTATTGCTGCTCGTCATCCGTCACCTCCCTTTCCAGGAAAAAACGAAATACCGCGCCGCCGCCTTCTCTGTTTCCGGCCTCAATGGTTCCCCCATGAGCCTGGATGATGGCCGCGCATACAGATAAACCAATACCCATATTACTCTTTCTCCCATCAGAGGGCAAACCCTTTTTTTCAAAAAATCCTGTAAAAATTTTGTCAAGCCTTTCTCTGGGGATCCCGCAGCCGTTGTCCTCCACCTCAAACACCGCCTGCTTTCCCCGGACGCTGACCCTCAGATTCAATTCCGTCATTCCCTCCGCGTGAAAAACCGCGTTCTCCAGAATATTGATCAGCACCTGCTCGATCAGTACCGGATCCATGGGGATGCTGATAAATTCCTCGGGAATCTCCACCTGAACCCTCTGTTCCGGATACATTTTCTGGAACCGGACCATCACGGTGTCAATGAGTTCCTCCAGCACAGTGGGAGTTTTGATGACTTCCACCTTCCGGCTGTCGATTCTGGTTACCGACAGCAGATTCTCCACCATGCGGATCAGCCACTGGGCATCCTCCCGCATTTCCCGCAGCAGCTTCAGCTGCTGACCTTCCCGGAGTTTTCCGTAATTTTCAAGAATAGCGGAGCAGGACCCGTAAATGGACGTCAGGGGCGTCCGCAGATCGTGGGAAACTGCCCGCAGCAGATTGGCCCGCATTTTTTCCCGATCGCTTTCCGCCCGGATTTTTTCCTGCTGCTTGATCTTGGTGGTCAGCATGCCGGTGAGTACGGCTACAATCAGCATAACCGCCGCCGACAGCACATTTTCCGGAATCGAAAAATTAAACTCGAAGTAGGGAAAGGTAAAGGCGAAATTTACCGCCAGCACCCCGGCCAGAGAGGCCAGAATCCCCCAAAAATATCCCTGAGTCAGCAGCGCGATCAAAAAAACCGCCAAAACAAAAATCATCGGTATCAGTGCCCGGGTCTGAAACGTTTTCTGAAAAAGCAGACTGACCAGAAACGCCGCCGACAGCACAAATACCGTTGAACTCAGACTTTTTATAATTTTTTTCATAGTTCTCCCCGGGGAGGCAGGCCCATGCCCCCTGCGCGTCCCCCTATATATATAGCACGAATCCGGTAAAGAAACAGCAAAGAAATTTTTTATCCCCAGCGGATCCCCGCCATGCCCAGGAGGCAGTACAAAATGCCCAGAATCCAGCTGGTAAAGATCCCGTACAGGATTACCGGACCCGCGATGGTAAAAATTTTTGCCCCCACGCCGAAAACCTGGCCTTCCTTTTTGTACTCAATGGCCGGAGCCGCCACGGAATTGGCAAACCCCGTAATAGGCACCAGAGCTCCGGCTCCTCCGAAGGTGACCAGCCTCTGGTACAGATTCAGCCCCGTCAGCAGAGCGCTCAGGACGATCAGGATCAGCGAACACCAGGCCGCCGCGTCCTTTTGTGAAATTCCTCTGTGAGCGCAGTAATTGAGAATAAACTGCCCCAGCAGGCAGATCAGGCCGCCCACAAAAAAAGCCCGCGTCATATGCAGGGGAAGATTCTGCCTGGGCGTCACCTGCTCCACATACTGTTCATACTCTTTCCTGGTTTCTTCTTCCTTTTTGATACATTCCATATCTAATACCATCCTTTGCTGAAATACAGAAGGGAGCCCAGAAATTTCCCCGCCGCTATGGCGGCGATTACCCAGGGAAAGCTGTGATGCAGTTTCAGCCTTCTGGCCAGGATCGCGAATACGTCCACCACTTCTCCCAAAGCGATAATCCAGCTTCCCAGAAAAATCCCCGCGAAGATTCCAAATACAGCCAGGCCGACGTTCCCCAAGGGTATTTCCCCCTGCCAGAGCACTGTCAGATTTCCCAGCAGGATTCCCAGCATGGCACAGTCTTCATACCACAGGATCCGCCCCGGAGTCCGGCTGATTCCCGCGTACCGGGGGATAATCCCCAGACCGATCACCAGGGCTGCCGCGCCGCTGGCCGCCACCACGCCGCCGCCAAACCCGATAAGGCCCATAAGAAACTGCGCGGTCATTCGCCTGTTGTCTCCTTCCGCCGTTCTTTTTCCAACACCGTGTCATCCACCTGATTTTCATAGATCCGCATCTGCACCTCCATAGGAGTGGGATCATCGCTGATCTTCATGCGGCCGAAATGGTTGAAGAAAACCACTACCCCCACGCCGATCCCCACGGAGTACATGATTTCCAGAATGGTAAACCCTCCGGAAGCCTGACCGGTAAACATCCGGTGAAGATTGGAAAACAGGCCGTGAATATCCACATCCGTGTTGAAGGTCATAATAGAAAACGCCGTTCCGAAAAAAGTCACCAGACTCACCAGGGCCGTCTTGACTCCGGCTAAAAACCGGCTCTTTCCACCGGGATCTTCATAGTCAATGATAAATTCCGGCTCTCCCAGATGGACGACCTCCAGGTTTTCCTCTGTTTTTTCCACGGCTCTGACCAGATCCATGGCGGTCATAGCGTAACGCCCGTACTTTTCCCGGGGAAGCGTTGCCACCGTTCTGGACTGGCATCTTGCCAGGACATTTCTGTCCGAACAGCTCAGATCCGCGATCTCCCCCAGCAAAATTTTTTCTTTGTGTACTTTTACATTTTTGTCTGTCTGTATATACAGGGTTCCGCTCATGCCGCCTGCCTCTCTTCCGCCTGCTCCAGAACCAGAACGCCCTGCGCCGGCCTGTCTTTTTCCCCCGCGTACCGAAAAAAGAAGTACGCGCCAAGGAAGGCAATGAGAGCGGCCGCAGCCAGGGCTGTCAGGAGCCAGGCTGTCCTTTTCTTCATTCTGTCTCATCCCTTCTGCCTGTTTTAGCCTTAGTATGGCCCGGTCTCCGGAAAATATACTACCGGCTCTCCGCCTTCTTTTTCAGCTTCTGCAGAATCTTCTTTTCCAGTCTGGAAACCTGCACCTGGGAAATTCCCATCCTTTCCGCGATCCTGCTCTGGGTCTCCTCCTGAAAATACCGCAGATACAGAAGTCTTCTCTCCTCCTTGGGAAGGCTCTCCAGCAGCTCCTCCAGCATCAGCCGGTTCAGGACCTGTTCTCCCGCGTCTGTTTTTTCCCGAAGCCTGTCCATAAGGGAAATCTCATTCCCCTCCCCCTGGTAGATTACCTTCTGCAAAGATTCCACCTCCGCTTTGGATTCCAGGGCCATAGCCAGCTCCTCCGGAGAAATTTTCAGTTCCGCGGCGATCTCCTTCAGGGCAGGCTCTCTCCCCAGTTTTCTCTCCAGCGCTTCCCGGACCGCGTATCCTCTGACTGCGGTTTCTTTCAGACTTCGGCTGACCTTCAAAAGCCCGTCGTCCCGGAGAAATCTGCGGATCTCCCCGGAGATCATGGGAACCGCGTAGGTGGAAAAACGCACCTGGAAATCCAGATCGAATTTGTCAATGGCCTTCAGCAGGCCGATGCTGCCGATCTGAAACAGATCTTCCGCCTCCGCGCCCCGGTTCAGGAATCGTTTGACGATGCTCCAGACCAGTCCGGTATTTTTCTTTACCATCTCATCTCTGGCTGCTTTATCCCCCTGGTGTGCCCGTTCCAGCAGAATCCGCGCCTCTTCCATAGGCTTCCCTCAGGCAAAGGGCCTGCTGCCGCAGCCGATCCTTTTTTTCATATGTACCTCTGTCCCTTCCCCCGGCTGGGAAGCTACCGCGATTTCATCCATAAAAGCCTCCATGAATGCAAATCCCATGCCGGAGCGGTCCAGTTCCGGCTTGGTGGTGTACAGAGGTTCCATGGCCTTTCTGACGTCCGGAATCCCTTTTCCGTGATCGATCACCGTCACATACAGATCCTGCCCCACGATCCGGCATTCAATCCGTATTTTCCGCACCTGATTTTCATATCCGTGGATAACCGCGTTGGTGATAGCCTCAGAGACTGCCGTCTTAATATCCGCCACCTCTTCCAGGGTAGGATTCAGCTGCGTACAGAAGGCCGCCACCGCCACTCTGGCAAATCCCTCGTTGCAGGAGCGGCTGTCAAATTCAAGCATCATTTCATTGGTGTTTTCCATGGTTTGTACCCCCCTATTCTCTGTCCCGCCGTTTTCCGGCAGGATCTTTTTCTATTTCTATGACTTTGTGGATGCCGGAAACCCGCAGGATCCTCTCCACCTGTTCCCCCACATGGACAGCCTTTACCGTTCCTCCGGTCAGCCGGATATTCCGGTACCGCCCCATAATTACCCCAATGCCGGAGCTGTCCATAAACACTGTTTTCTGAAAATCAAACACAATCTGCCGGATATTGTTCCTGGCAAGGATCTCATCCGACTCTCTGCGGATATTTTCCGCGCTGTGGTGATCCAGCTCTTCCGGAGCTCTGATCTTCAGCATGTTTCCTGTTACTTCCATCCATTCTTCCATCTCTTTTCTTCCTTTCCCGCTATTTTTAGACCGCACTCACGAAAAAAAGGGGACGCGCAAATACGCATCCCCTTCCTGGAGGTTTCTCTCTGTATAGTCAGCCGCTGTGAAATTATTCTCCGCTCTGCCGGATCTGATTGATGGCATTCTGCGCCACAGTCGCTCTTCTGCTGTCCGGAAATTTCTTTATGATCTCCTGAAAAATCCGGATCGCGTTCTCATCATCCCCGCTGAGCCGGTAGGCATTTGCCAGGGAGCTGAGAGTGGGATAATCTTCATCGTTGATCTCCACCGCCTGGCTGAGCAGGTCAATGGCTTCCTGGTAGTCTCCGCTGTTCATAGCGTCCATGCCTTCACTGGAAAGCTGATCGAACACCAGCCCCTGCACATCCTCATAAATGCTGTCGTAGACGGCCCTGGCATCCGCGGAAAGCGATTCTGTATCAATTCCGCTCAGCGCGGAGGCGGCTTCGCTGTAATCATCATTCTGGTAAGCATTGTAGGCTTTCAGAAGATTTTCATAGGACTCGGAGGCCTGCCCTGCCTGCTGGATCTGCTGCTGGGCGGATTCAGCCGTCTCCTCCGCCGCCTCCAGTCTGGTCTGCAGATCGTTGATCTTTGTCTCCTGGCTGGCCATAATATTGCTGTACTCCACAATCTTTTCATCCGCTTCGCGGTTTACATCCCTCCTGACAGAGGGTACCGCCATAAACCAGGTAACCAGCACTCCTACCACAATTCCCAGCACTATATTGACAATTCCAGTAAACATGGAAGATTCCCGAAAGGAGGCGGGCTGTACCACCACATCCCCGTCCGGAATATAAATCTCCCGGCTTTTTTCTTCATGGCCGGACTCCCGGCGGAATCCTCTGCGGCGTCCTTCCAGGCTGGTGACCGTCCCGGTCTGTTCATCCACTTCCTTCAGGAAACGCAGGGTGGTAGAATTTGTCTTATCGATCCTGGCTGCCTTTTTCAGGATTTTTCTCGCCTTCTCATACTCCTCATGGTGGATATAGATCAGCGCCAGAAGATGGTACGCCTTGATCAGCTTGGGATTCTGGGACAGGATCTTTTTCAGCTGCACCGCGGCCACATCCTCGTTCCCCTCCCGGCAGCATTTCAGAGCGATATTGTATTTCTGAATGGTCTGGTTAATGGTGTCCAGCCGGGCCGGCTCCGCCTGAACCTTTCGAATGTATTCCACCGCCACATTGCTGTCCGGCTTAATATTTTTGCTGATAATCCATTCGCTGAGAGCGGATACCGCTTCTCCCGTTTCGAAATACACCAGGCCCAGAAGATTTCTGGCCTCTATATTGAGTTTGTTAAATTTCAGGCTTCTGCGCAGCAGGTCTATGGCGCCGGACAGATCCCGGATCTCCGCTTTATCCAGCCCTTGATTGTAATATCTGACGGACAAGCTGAGGGCCTTTCTCTGCACACTGACATCAGCGCCGCATCCGGGACAGACCGCGTCCCCCCGGTTTACCTGCGCGCCGCAGTACATACAATTCATAGCGTCACTCCTTTGCCGGCTCCTGGGGTTCACTCTTGCTTCTCTGCATTTCCTTCAGGATATCGATGACATCCGTAAGATCCCTGCTGTAGATAGCGTCCTCCACCTCATCCACATCCAGACAGGGTTTGAACTTTTTCAGTTCTTCCTCGTAATTCAGCACGTTTCCGTCTCCTTTGCAATCCAATCCTTCAGTTCGCCTGCCAGGTACAGAGAGCCAACGCAAAACAGCATTCCCTCTCCTTTCAGGCGGCAGGCGGTATCAAAAGCTGCTCCCGCCGGAACCTCCGACCGCACATCCCGGCACCCGGCTTTGCGGAACAATTCCTTCAGTTCCTCCGCGGACACCCGGCGGTCCCCTGCGATCTCCGTCACGATCACCCTCTGGGGATGAATTCCCTCCGCAATCTCCCGGATCATGTCCGGATACCGTTTATCCGACACCGCGGAAAAGAGTATTGTGATCTCATTCTCCTTTTTAAAATGCGCTGCCGTGCGGATAAACTGAGCTACTCCGTCCTCGTTGTGAGCACCGTCGATAATCACCCCGTCCATGACCGTCTCCATGCGGCAGGGCCAGCTGGCCCTGCGGATGCCCCGCACCAGCGCGTCTTTCGGGATCCCGTGAACCGGCATCAGTTTCTTCATGGTGAAATACGCCAGGGAAGCATTCATCATCTGATACTCCGCAATAGAAGAGATCTCCAGGGTTTCTGCAGGCTCCTGACCATACCGGAACTGAAAGCGAAGTCCCCGGCGGTCCGCTTTTTCCATTGTGTACATGTCCTCTGTCAGGCCGTAGGCCGGGCTGTCCAGTTCCTGTGCCCGGCGGCGGATCACAGCGGCCGCCTCCCGGCAGTGCCCGTCATAGATAACCGGGATCTTCGGCTTTATAATTCCGGCCTTTTCCCCTGCGATTTTTTCAATGGTATCCCCCAGATATTCCGTGTGATCCAAGCTGATGGAGGTGATGATGCAGGCCAGCGGCCGTTCCACCACATTGGTGGCGTCCAGCCTGCCTCCCATCCCCGTCTCCAGAATCAGATAATCCACCCGGGCATCCCGGAAAATCAGCAGTCCCATGAGCAGAAGGGTTTCAAAATAGGTGGGATGCGTATCTCCCTGAGCCATGGCGGTTTTCACCGCTTCCATCACCCTCTGAAAGGCTTTCAGAAAGGTTTCGTCATCCGCCATCTGCCCGTTGATCAGATATCTCTCATTGATTTTTACCAGATGAGGCGAGGTAAACAAGCCGCACCGGTATCCTCCCTCCATGAGCATGGAATTTAAAAAGGAGCAGACGCTTCCTTTTCCGTTGGTTCCCGCCACATGGATGATCTTCAGATCCCGTTCCGGATGATCCAGAAGATCCAGCAGGCGCCTGGTATGATCCAGGGCGGTCTTTTTTGTAAACTTAGGTATCTCTTCTATATAATTAACCGCTTCTTCGTAATTCACTCTCTTAATCCTCATCCTCATTATAATATGGCCTCTGAATAAGTCCATACCTTTTTCAAAAAATCATTCGACAAATCCTACGGCTGATCTTCCTCTTTTTCTCTGTAACGGATTCCCTTTGACCGGGAAAGCACCAGATTTTCCTGCCCGTCAGCCACCTGGGCAATCCGCACCTGCTCCCCTTCTTTCAGGCTGACGCCCTGAAGCATAAGCATGTCCGTTCCTACGTAAACCGTATCTTCCCGCAGTTCTCCGTCCAGCTCTACCCGGCTGAAAGCCGTAAAACCTTCTCCCCGGAAATAATAGATATCCTCCGAGGCCTTCTGGACAGAGTTCAGAACCACCGGCTCCGTCCCCATCTTCATATTTACCGGTTTCCAGGGATTTTCGCCGCCGTAAACATACTGTTCTCCGTAGAGAATATCATACTGCAGAACTTCCAGATCTCTCTGATAATTTTTGCTCCGCCTTCTGGCCTGATGGTAGCGGATCATGGTTCCCTCATGAATGCCCGCCATATCCAGAACCTTGGCTCCGATCTGATAGGCGGAGAGATTGCCGTCCTCCACCGGCAGATCCATATTGTCCCAGATCACGTACTCCGTCTGAAACAGATAGCGGTTCTCCAGATCCACCGCCTTCAGCCCCATGGTGGGCAGATGGTCTCCGTACATAACCAGAATTACCGGCTCCGGATAGTCTTCCAGGGCTTCCGTCAGTTCCCGCAGAAATTCATCCATCTCGTGGATCTGATTGCAGTAGTACTCCCAGGCGTAATTGTTTTTTCCTTTTCTCTCGGCGCCGGTCACCTGGATTTCCGGATTTCTCAGCACCGGCTCTTCCGGGTAATCTCCGTGCCCCTGCACAGACACCGTATAAATATAATCCCTCTCTTCTGTGGAATCCAGACATTTCAGAATCTCCCCGGTCAGCACCCGGTCTCTCATCCAGCCCGTGGGATTGGTGTCCGAGGAATCCTTCATATATTCCTTGGAAGTAAAGGTGTCAAAGCCCAGCATGGGATACACCTTTTCCCGGTCATAAAAGGTGGCCTCATTGTTGTGGATCACATGGGTGGAATATCCCAGATCCTTCAGCACATAGGGAACGCTCTCACAGGTCTGTTCCGACAGTACCGTCTTGTAGGGATATTCTCCCGGCCCGAAATACCGCAGGCTCATGCCGGTGATGGATTCAAATTCCGTATTGATGGTTCCCGCTCCCACTGCCGGAACCCGGAAATATCCGGAGGTATAATCCTCTTTCAGCTGCCGGAAATATGGAATGGGATCCTGGGACAGATTCAGATAGTTCACCAGTTCCGGGTCAAAAAAAGATTCCAGCTGCAGAAAAATAAAATTGGGCCGCTGTCCGCTGTCCTCCTCCAGAGATTCCTCGCTCTCCACAATGTTTTCCACCAGCTCCGGAGAATAGTCGTTGGGTTCGGGAATCCCCGTATCAAAGAGGGTCACGCTGAGACAGTAGGGAAATCCGTAATCCTCGTAGGCAGAGGCGATATTCCCGAAATAGGTGGAGAGAACCCGCTGGCTCAGAGCCCCGTGGGTGGCAAGGGCGAACAGGATCACACTGGCTCCTATGGTAATCGTATCCGCCAGCCAGTTCCGCTTTTCCCGATATTTCGGCGCCTTAAACCAGAACCAGATCAGAAAGCCCGCGAAGGCCGCCAGGGCGGCGATAATTCCCGCCAGCTCCGCTCCGGAAATATATTTCCCGATAATTTTTCCCATATCCGAGAGCAGCTGAAGATCCGGCCCTGTAAAAGGAGTCACCCGGTTTAAAAGCACCACTCCATTGACAATGCCCAGCAGCAGCCAGAAGCTGAAGACCAGCACTCTGGCAAAAATCCGTCTCCGGAACAGATAGACCACTGTGGTGGTAACAAAGATCAGGAAGGCATTATACAGAAAAATCACCGGCCTGGCGGTCATAAAATACCAGGCCTTATACAGCGAATGCCTGGAGATAGCCTCAATCACAAAATACAGCAGAAAGGATCCCAGCGCCTGGAGAGGCACTGAGAACCTGTTGCAGATCCGTATGAACTTTGTCCTGTCGATCCTGATTTTTTTCATTTATTTTCTGAGCTGGGCCAGCCGCTCCTCCACCTGTTTCAGCATGTTGGCATAGTTTTCCAGTTTATCCCTCTCCTCCTGCACCTTGGCGGCCGGGGCCTTGCTGACAAATTTCTCGTTGTTCAGCATTCCGTTGGAGCGGGCGATCTCTTTCCGCAGCCGCTGCTGCTCTTTGCTCAGGCGCTCCAGTTCTTTCTCCAGATCCACCAGCTCCGCAAAGGGGATATAGATGGACGCTCCGGGGATCACCGCGGATACGGCGTCCTCCCCGATGCCGGTCTTATCCTCCTGGATGTGGACCTCGCCGGCGTGGGCCAGGGTGGCGAAGAAAACCCTGCTGCGGGAGAAGGTCTCACGGATCCCCGCCTCAGCGGAAACCACATAGACGCTGGCCTTCTTGCTGGGGGGCACGTTCAGCTGGGTACGCACCGCCCGGATCCCCCGGACTGCCTCCTTCATCATCTCCACCTCCGCTTCCTCTTTGGCGAAGTTCCAGTCTTCCCGGTACTCCGGCCAGGAAGCGATCATGATGGACTCCTCCTCCGGGTTCAGAGTACAGTAGATCTCCTCGGTGATAAAGGGCATAAAGGGATGGAGCATTTTCAGGGCGCTGCTTAAAACCTTTTTCAAAGTCCAGAGGGCCGCCGCCTTGGTGCTGTCTCCTTCCCCGTAGAGCCTGGGCTTCACCATCTCGATGTACCAGTCGCAGAATTCCTCCCAGATAAAATCGTAGACCTTCTGCACCGCGATGCCCAGCTCGAATTTTTCCATATTCTCCGTAACTTCGCTGGCCAGGCGGTTTACCTTGCTGAGGATCCACCGATCGGCCCCGGTCAGGTTTTCCGGCTCCACGGTCTCCGGCACCTTGGCGGCGTCCAGGTTCATGAGGATAAACCGGGAAGCGTTCCACACTTTGTTGGCAAAGTTCCGGCTGGACTCCACCCGCTCCCAGTAGAAGCGCATGTCATTTCCCGGAGCATTTCCGGTCATAAGGGTCAGCCGCAGGGCGTCCGCCCCGTACTTGTCGATGACCTCCAGGGGATCAATGCCGTTGCCCAGGGATTTACTCATCTTCCGTCCCTGGGAATCCCGCACCAGTCCGTGGATCAGCACATGCTTAAAGGGAGATTTCCCCGTCTGCTCCAGGCCGGAAAATACCATGCGGATCACCCAGAAGAAAATGATATCGTATCCGGTCACCAGCACGCTGGTGGGATAAAAATAATCCAGTTCCGGAGTTTTGTCCGGCCATCCCAGGGTGGAGAAGGGCCACAGAGCGGAGGAAAACCAGGTGTCCAGCGTGTCCTCGTCCTGGGTCAGATGAGTGCAGCCGCACTTGGGGCATTTTTCCGGCGCGCCGCCTTTTTTCACCACGACCTCGCCGCATTCATCGCAGTACCAGGCCGGGATCCGGTGTCCCCACCAGAGCTGCCGGGAAATACACCAGTCCTTGATATTCTCCAGCCAGTGCATGTAGATCTTGTCAAACCTCTCCGGCACAAAATTCAGATCCTCCGTGGACAGCACATCCATGGCGGCCCGGGCCATTTCCTTCATGCGCACGAACCACTGGGGCTTGATCATGGGCTCCACGGTGGTATGGCAGCGGTCATGGGTACCCACAGCATGGGTGTGGGGCACCACCTTCACCAGCAGTCCCTGGGCCTTCAGGTCCTCCACCATGGCTTTTCTGGCCTCATAGCGGTCCATGCCGGCGTACTTGCCGCAGAGCTCGTTCATGGTGGCGTCGTCGTTCATGATATTGATCTCCGGCAGGCTGTGGCGTTTCCCCACCTCAAAATCGTTGGGGTCGTGGGCCGGGGTGATCTTCACGCAGCCGGTCCCGAACTCCTTATCCACGTACTCGTCGGCGATCACCGGGATCTCCCGGTCTGTCAGGGGCAGCTTCAGAGTCTTGCCGATGAGATCCTTGTACCGCTCATCTTCGGGATTTACAGCCACCGCCGTATCTCCCAGCATGGTCTCCGGACGGGTGGTGGCGATCTCCACAAAACGGCCTTCCTCCCCCACGATGGGGTAATTGATATGCCAGAAGAAACCGTTCTGATCCTCGTGCTCTACCTCCGCGTCAGACAGAGAAGTCTGACACTTGGGGCACCAGTTGATGATACGGCTGCCTTTGTAGATCCAGCCTTTTTCGTACAGCTTGACAAATACTTCCTCCACGGCCCTGGAACAGCCCTCGTCCATGGTGAACCGCTCCCGCTCCCAGTCGGCGGAAGCTCCCAGCTTGTGCAGCTGGTTGATGATGCGGCTGCCGTACTCCTCTTTCCACTTCCAGGCGTACTTCAGGAACTCCTCCCGGCCGATCTCGTGCTTGTCGATGCCCTGATCCTTCAGCATATTGGTGACCTTTACCTCCGTGGCAATGGCCGCGTGGTCCGTGCCGGGCTGCCACAGAGCTTCATAGCCCTGCATTCTCTTATACCGGATCAGAATATCCTGCATGGTATTGTCCAGGGCGTGGCCCATGTGCAGCTGCCCGGTGACATTGGGCGGCGGCATGACAATGGTAAAGGGCTTTTTGTCCGGGTTTACCCTGGCGTGGAAATATCCCTTGTCCAGCCATTTCTGATACAGTCTGTCCTCCAGTCCCTTGGGGTCATACGTCTTGGCAAGTTCTTTCTTCATTCTGAAAATCCTCTCTTCTGATGATTTCTTGTTCCTGCGCGGAACGATCCATGTCTCCTGCCCGTTTGCCGGGCACCTCATTTTTATCTGAATCTTTGTCCTCAGCTTACTGCCTCCCGGGCATATAAGCAGAAGGGATACATTTCTGTCACCTGGTCCAGGGAGGCCTCCGGAACGGGATAATCCACGGTAACCCCGTCCGGTCCGATATAGCGGAGGCAGCGGAAGTCTTCCGTCAGATAGATCCGGTATTCCTCCCCTGCCCCGAACACAAAGACAAGCCGGCACCGGGGCGTTCCGGTCTCCGGATCGGTCTCGTAATAATACTCCGCGCTGTAGGTGCCGGAAAGGCTGTCCCCGTAAGCTCCCTTCTTTGCGGAAATCTTGCGGAGCTGCCCCTTTTCGTTCCGGTACGCGGTAAGTCCCGCCCCGGGACTCTCCGGGCTGAGACTGTCCAGATCATACTGGATCCCGTAATAGAGATCCCGGATCTCCTGGATCTCCGCCTCCAGTTCTTCGGAACTCATAGGCTCTGCTTCCGGCTCCGGCGTCTCGTTGGGGAGCGCCGTGGGTTCGGGCTCCTCCGTGGGCTTCGGCGTCTCTGCGGGAGCGGCGGTGGGAACAGGCTCCTCAGCCTCCGTGGCAGCCGGCGTCCGGGCGGGAGTTTCCGTAGATGACGGCTTCGGTTCCTGAGACGGCCCCCGGGTTTTGGCGGACTCCGTTTTTTCTGTCCCCAGCGTATTCCCATCCTGCCCCCTCTGTCCCGGCCGGATCACCAGAACCGCCAGCAGGATTGCCGCCGCCGCGGCAAAAATCCCCAACAAAGGAATCCATCGGATCCGTTTTTTTCGGATCCTGCTCTCTGCCTCCTCCGGAGGCCGGATCCTCAGATCCGAGCCGCACCGGTCACAAAATTTAGCTCCGGGGGGATTTTCCCGCCCGCAATGGCTGCATCGCATGTCCGCCTCCTGAAATCAGAAACGCCCTCTGCGCGTCTGCGCAAAGGGCGAATGTCTCGCGGTACCACCTTACTTCACACGCGGATCCCCGCGTACTCCTCTTTTTCATCGCCTTTAAACTGAACTTATCATAGTAAGGATTCCGGGGTTTGTCAAGGTTTTTCCGGAGGATTCTCCGCGTCCGAAAACAGGATTTCTTCCGCCAGCTCCGCCGCGTCGCGGATGCAGCCGCTGCAGGACCGAAGGGCTTTTCCTGTATCCACGCCCTTTAGCTCCCGGCAGATCACCGAACCGTTCTTCTCCCGGAATCTTTTCAGAATTTCCCCGGACAGCTGATACGTTGCCTTTTTGCTGATGGGATTTTCACAGCCAAGGCTATTCTTCATACCCGCAAGGGCCGCCGCGCCGGATACCGCTCCGCAGATCCCCTCCATACAGCCCATACCGAGCCCGTAGCCTTCCGTCATGCGGAAAATCTCATCCTCACTGACTCCCACCAGATCACAGTAGGCACAGGCCACCGCCTGGGCGCAGTTGTAGCCTTTGCTGTGCAGCTCCTGGGTCTTCTCTGTTCTTGTACTCATAAAAAATCCTCCCGTATCCTGTATTTTACAGATATGCTGTACTGTTTCTCCCGTTCTTCATGAAATTATAGCACAGAACCTCCGGTTTTCCCAGCGTCACCCGCAGTTTTTTCTGAGGAAGGCGCCGCAGAATCCTCCGGCGCCTTCCCTGTTTGGGGAATGCTCCTTACACCAGGATCTCTACCCGGCTGCCCCCCTCCCGGTCTTTTTTCACCAGGATCTGCCGGTCGATCTTTTCTTTCAGTTCTCCCACATGGGAGATGATGCCTACCAGCCGGTTCCCCTCTGTCAGGGAAGACAGCGCCCGGACCGCCTGCTGCAGGGATTCCTCGTCCAGAGAGCCGAAGCCCTCGTCCACGAACATGGTATCCAGCCGGATGCCCCCGGCGGAGGACTGAACCTCATCGGAGAGCCCCAATGCCAGAGACAGGGAGGCCTGAAAGGATTCTCCTCCGGAAAGGGTGCGGACGCTGCGCTCCGTGCCGTTGTAGTGGTCAATGACGTCCAGCTCCAGACCGCTCTGGCATCTGCTGCCGGAGGCCTCCCTTCGCCGTTTCAGTTCATACTGTCCCCCGGACATGACCAGGAACCTTAAATTGGCCCGGCGGATGATCCGGTCAAAATAAGTCATCTGGATATAGGTCTCCAGCATGATCTTTTCTTTGCCGGCAAGGTTCCCGTTGGCGGTATTGGAAAGAGACTGGACGAAGGCCCACTTCTCCTCCAGCTTCCGCAGTTCCGCGGACCGCTGTTCCATATGTTCCAGCGCCTGCCGGTTGGCGGTGGTCCTGGCATGAAGAACTTTCTGCTCTCTCAGAAGCTCCTCCCTCTGCTCTGTCAGAAGGGCTTTCCGATTCTCCTGAACAGATCCGTCGATCTCCCCGCTCTGTTCCAGAAGTTCCTTCAGCTGGCGGATCCGTCCCTCCAGGGCGGACAGATTCCTGGCGGCTGTGTCCCGATTTTCTTTCGCCTCTTCCAGCGCCTTCTCCAGAGTCTGCCCTTCTGCCTGTAAGCTCCGGATCTGCTGTTCCGCCTGCTCCCGGCTCTCCCGGGTCAGTCCGGCTTTCAGCCGCTCCGCCTGCTCCCCGGCTCCCCGGCTCCTGCTTTCCGCCTCTGCCCTTTTCTGCTTCCACTGGCTGATCTGCTGCTCCGTCTTCTCTTTTTCCCGCTCTTTTTCCGGAATCCGGATGCTCAGTTCTTTTTTTCTGGCAAGCTTCGTCTCTTCCTCCTGAAGAAGCTGCCCAAGCCGCGCCAGTTCCCGGTCCGCCCTCCGGCTTTCTTCCGCCAGAAACTCTTCCGCGTCCTCCGGGGAAAGATGGGCTCCCAGTTCCCGAAAGCCTCTGTCCAGGCTGTCTTCCTGCCCTTCCAGCTGGCCCTCCAGATTTTTCTTCCGGCCTTCCGCTTCCTGAAGCCGCCGGGAGGCTCCTTCTTTTTCTTTCTCCCGTTTTTCCCTCCTCTGTTCCTGCTCCTGCAGCTTCCGCCGCAGCTGTTCCCGCCGGGCAAGTTTTTCCCGGTTTTCTTTCTCCGCAGTTTCCAGACGGGTCAGGGATTTCCGCCGGATTTCTTCCGCTGCCTTCAGCTGCTCCCCGGCCTGTTCCGGGGCAGACGGTTCCCCGTAAGGCTTCATCTGCTCCAGCAGGGTTTCTTCCTGGGCCAGCACACTGCCTTTCAGTTCTCCCGCCTGGCGGCTGGCCTTTTCCGCCAGCTCCTGCGCCTTTTCAAAGGCCGCTCTGGCCTCCTCCACCTGGACTTCCGCCGGGGCCTCCAGGGATTTTTCCGCCGGGGCGGGGTGCTCTCTGGAGCCGCAGACAGGGCAGGGCTCTCCCTCTGCCAGGGTTTCCGCCAGGATCCCCGCCTGCTCGTCCAGAAAGGCCCGGTTTCGGCTGCGGTATACCTGCCCTGCCTCTTCCGCGCGCTCCGCCGCCCTGCGGTAGGCGGCACGAGCGGCTTCCAGTTTCTCCCGGGAAATCCCGTACTCATCCAAAGCGTCCCTGAGACGTCCAAGTTCTCCCAACTCCCGCTCCAGCCTGGTTCTCTCCCCGGAAAGTTTTTCTTTTTCTCCGGCCGCGTCTTCCAGAGACTGGAACTCCTTCCCCAGAGTTTCTGCCTCTGCTGTCAGCTGCTCCCGCTGCCGGTCCAGCTCCAGGCAGTTCCGGCGGAGCTGCTCCGCCTCCCGGCCCGCCTGTTCCAAAGCGTCTTTCAGAGTATTTCTCTGCCGGACCTGTTCCGCAAGATCCCTCAGCTGCCTTTTCCGGTTTTCCGCCTGCTGCCGTTCCAGTTTCAGCTGTCCGGCCCGTTCCCCGGACTGCTCCAGGGAGGCCTGCTCTTCCTTCCTCTCCTGCAGCTCCCGGATCTGTTTCTCCAGCTCCACCTCCGCCTGCCGCTGCTTACCGGCGGCCTCCTCTGCTTCCTGCTCCTGCTGCTGGCATACCTTTCTCTGCTCCTCCAGTTCCTCATACCGGGGAAGCTCTCCCCGCAGAACAGCAGCCTTTCGGGACAGCTCTTCCCGCAGAGGCTTTTTCTTCTCTTCTTCCTCCACCATCTGCTCAGCCAGAGCCAGCTTCTCACAAACAGATTTTCTGGATTTCTCAGTCTCCTGAAGGCGGATCTCCGCTTTTTTCCGCTCTTCCGCCTGGGCCAGAAGGGCATGGACCTCCTCCAGTTCCCGATCCAGCTTCCCGGTTTCCGCCTCCAGGGCTTTCCGGCCTTCTTCGTCCTCCTGCAGAAGCTCAGAAAAAAGTTCCTGTACCTCCGCGGCAGGCAGTTCCCCGGATCTGGCCTGCTCCGCCCGGGAAGCCAGGGGACTGTCCTTTTGGCACTGGATCCCCTGGATATACTGGGCCACGCTGCTTCTGGCTCTGTCGCACTCCGTCCGCAGCTTCCCGGCTTCCCCTTTCAGCTTTTCCTGGAACACCTGATAGGGGCCGGTGTGAAAAATGTCCCGGAAGATCCCCTGGCGCTCCCGGGTGTCCGCCAGCAGCAGCTTCAGAAAATCTCCCTGGGCGATCATGGCGATCTGGGAAAACTGCTGATAATCCAGGCCGATGATCTCCTTCACCGCCTGGTTCACCTCCCGGACCCTGGTCACCAGACGCCCATCCGGCAGCGTCAGTTCCGCCTCCGCCCTCTGAAGGGTCTGGCCGCCGCCCCGCCTGGCGGGACGGAGATACTCCGGATTCCGCCGTATCTGATACACCTTGCCGCCGTAGGAAAAGATCAATTCCACCTCTGTGGGAGTCTCCGGCCCGGCGTATTTGGAGCGGAACATGCCCGGCTCCCGGCTGGAGCCGCTGGCCTCCCCGTAGAGGGCAAAGGTGATGGCGTCAAAAAGAGTGGTCTTTCCGGCTCCTGTGTCCCCGCTGATCAGATACAGGCCCGCGGAGCCCAGCTGTTCCATCTGCAGTTCGGTCCGCCCGGCATAGGGGCCGAAAGCGGAAAGGGTCAGTTTCAGCGGTCTCATATCTTATCCTCCCATATGGTTTCCATCAGTTCCCTGGAAAAGCGGATCTGCTCCTCCGTCATAGGCTGATTGTTCTGCCGTTCATAAAATTCTTCAAACAGTTCCAGGGGCGGTTTTGCCGCCGGCTCTTCCGCGCCCTCCGGAAGATTCCGGGATCTGGTCCTGGCGTTGTCGTAATCCAGCCGCATGAGATTGGGATAGATCACCCGCAGCTTTGCCGCCCCGTCGGGGACGTCCTCCTCATCCGTCAGGGTAATATGAAGGTAATCCTCCCGGTTCCGGCCCTCATAAAAGCTTTTCGCCGTAACCTCCAGGTAGGAGCCCCGGATCTCCCGCAGATCCCGCAGAGGAGTTAAGGGCCGGGCAGTCACCTCCAGAGTCCCCTTTTCCTTCAGCTCCGCCACCGTCACGGATTTCTGCTGTCCCACCTCAGAGAAGGAATACTTCAGAGGGGTGCCGCAGTAGCGGATCCTGGGGGACCCGATATTCTGGGGGCCGTGGATGTGGCCCAAGGCCACATAGTCAAAATCGTCAAACACCGAGGCGTCCACGTTGTCGGAGCCTCCCACGGAAATTTCTTCCGAATCCGACCGGGAAGCCCCGGTGACAAACTGGTGGGTCACCAACACATTTCTCTGCTCCTTATGGATCTCCAGGGCCTCCACCGCTTTCCCCAGGGCCTCTGTGTAGGTGCCGATCTCCTCCTCCGGAAAATACCGGCGCACATGGGCCGGCTTCAGGAACGGCAGCAGATAAACATTCACCGGGCCGTATGCATCCTCCAGGACCACCGGTTCCACCTTTCCGCTGTACACCGGCGACAGATGAATGCCGCTTCCCTCCATGAGCCGCCCCCCGAAGGACAGCCGCTCCGGGGAATCGTGATTGCCGCTGATGACAAAAACCTGCAGTTTCCGGGAGGACAGTTCCCAGAGAAACCCGTCAAAAAGCTGCACCGCCTCCCCGGAGGGTACGGATTTATCGTAGATATCCCCGGCCAGCAGCACTGCCTGGGGCTGTTCTTCGTCTATGATCCGCAGGATTTCCTGCAGAATGAAGGCCTGGTCCTCCAACATAGAAAATTCGTTGACCCGCTTTCCCAGGTGCAGGTCGGAGAGATGAATCAGTTTCATGGGGCCTCCTTGTATGATAGAATAAAAAAATCTCCCGATCACAGGAGACTAAAATGACTTTTTATGAACTTGTGGGGGAAATCCCTTCGGCTCCCGATCCTGCTGTCAAGCGGAAAACCAGACCGTCAATTCTTTGCGGAGGAATCATGACGCGGTATAAAACAGCTTCTCTGACAGCCGAAGTATTTCACCCTGCCGTTTAAACGATACATAAATCCCGCTCGAAGGTTCCCGGCTGAGTGAATACTCTTATCAGGCATTCCATATCGGATGGATAGATGGAAAGCTTTGCTCGGAAGCTTCAACCTTATATCATCCAAGCAGGTTTCCTGGCTCTCAGATTATCGCGCAACGCTCCTTCTCATATGTGCGGACATACAATGGTTTTCTGCGTCTTGCTCCCTGATTACAGTGACCGGATCGCTCGGGCCTCTCACCCGATTCCCTTTTCACCGCCGCGAACCGCGGGGTGCACTTGCATGATTGATATGAAATTTATGCACAAATATATAATAGCATCCGGGCCCGGCGGTGTCAACCATTAACTAAAATTCTCCAGCTCCTCCAGCATCTGCGCCACGGTTTTTCCGTTCAGCGGATGCCGCATCCAGGGGGCGATCTGCGCCAGGGGCTTCAGCACAAAATCTCTTTTGTGCATTTCCACATGGGGAATATGCAGGGTATCCGTATCCAGCACCAGATCATCGTAGAAAATAATATCCAGATCCAGTGTCCGGGGCCCCCAGTGGATCAGCCGCTCCCGCTTTTCCTCCTGCTCGATCTCATGGAGGCGGTCCAGCAGTTCTTCCGGGGTCAGCAGGGTATCCAGGAGCAGACAGCCATTCAGGAAATCATCCTGCTCCACATAGCCGTAGGGGGCTGTGGTAATAAAATCCGAGACCGCCGTCACAAGGCAGCCTTCCGTTTCCTTCAGAAGCTCCACCGCCCGCTGCAGATGCGCCCTCTTATCTCCCAGGTTGGATCCCAGAGCGACGGCTGCCTGATGCCACTGCCGCCGGATCTCTACCGCCACGGTTTTCAGGGGGAGGCGCACCGGAGCCCAGGGTTTCCGGATCTCCAGACGGATCTTCCGGATCCTTGGCCAGGCGGTCAGGATTTCAAAGGCCAGATGCTCCGCCACGCTCTCCAACAGCTTCCAGGTATGGCCTTCCACATATTCTTTGATCCGCCGGCACACCTCTCCATAGTTGACGGACCGCTCCAGATCATCGCTTTTCCCCGCAGGGCGGGTGTCTGTGTACAGATCCGCCGAAATGACAAACTTCTGTCCCAGGGCGTTTTCCTCCGGATACACCCCGTGGTTGGCAAACACTTCCAGTTCCTGAATTTTGATCCGATCCATGATCTACCCCCTCATCAGGGCCTTCGTCATCTGAATGGCCCGCAGATTTTCTTTTACATCGTGTACCCGCACAAAAGCGCAGCCCTTCTGCACCGCGTAAACCGTGGTCACCAGAGTGCCCTCCAGCCGCTGATCCGCCGGAAGGTCCAGGGTCTTACCGATGACCGATTTTCTGGATGTTCCCAGCAGCACCGGAAATCCCAGACAGGCCAATTCCTCCAGGCGGGCGATCACCTCCAGATTCTGGGCATAGCTTTTGGCAAACCCTACGCCGGGATCCAGGATAATCCGGTCATCCCTCACTCCCGCTTCCCGGGCGGTCTCCACCGAAGCCATGAGATCCGCGGCCACCTCTCTCATAAAATCCTCATACACTGCTTCTTTCCGGTTGTGCATCAGACAGCAGGCGGCTCCGCTCTCTGCGGCCACCCGGGCCATCTTTGGATCTCCTTTCAGGCCCCAGATATCATTGATCATGCTGGCCCCCGCCTGTACCGCCGCCTCCGCCACAGAGCTTTTCCAGGTATCCACAGAGACCGGCGCCTTAAACCGCCGGGTCAGCGCCCGGATCACCGGCACAACTCTCCGGATCTCCTCCTCCGCCGGCACAGGGGCATAGCCGGGTCTGGTAGACTCTCCGCCCACATCCAGAATGGAGGCTCCTTCCTGCAGCATGGCTTCCGCGTGAAACAGAGCCGCGTCCAGCTGATTGTATCTTCCCCCGTCAGAGAAGGAATCCGGCGTCACATTGAGGATTCCCATAACGTAGGTCTGGTTTTTGGTATCAAATTCCTGTGTTCCGATTCTCATGCTGCCTGTTCTCCCGTCTAATCTGTGATCTCCAGATTCTTTTTTTCTTTTGGCCAGTCGCAGGCCGGCTCCGCCGGACAGGCCAGGCAGTTCCTGGAAGCCTTGTCCGCCCGGTACAGATACCCACGGAGGCTTTTTTCCTGCCGGATCTCCGGAGAGCGGTGGCCCCGGATGGCCTCCAGGATCTCTTTCGTCTCTAGTTCTTGAAAGCCGCAGGCCGGCAGAATCTCTGCCGCCAGGGCGGCGCTGGCCTCCTGATGGGGCGTTCCCTCCAGATACTGGAGATGCCGCCCGATATCGTGAAGCAGCGCGGCCGCGTAAATACTTTCTTTGGAAAGTCCCGTATCCTCCTGGAGATCATAGATCCGCATAAGCCGGGCCACCGCCAGAAAATGCTCCGCGGAATGGCCGCAGAACTCCCGGTCCTGTTCCAGCTCCTGGATCCTGACATAGGCCTCCCGGTACAGGGGGTGCTCCCAGATCCGATTCACCCGCTTCATGCTTTCACCATCTGGAAAAAGGTCTGCTGCAGCTGGAAATCTTCCGCGAAGGCTCCCCGGACCGCGGTGGTCACGGTTCTGGTCCCCGGCTTCTGCACCCCCCGCATGGACATGCACATGTGCTCCGCCTCCAGCATGACCATTACCCCTTTGGGGCTCAGGTATTTCTCCAGAGCGTCCGCGATCTGCGCCGTAAGGTTTTCCTGGATCTGGGGACGGCGGGCGTAGACCTCCACCGTACGGGCCAGCTTGCTGAGTCCCGCCACCTTGCCCTCCGGCAGATAGGCTACGTGGGCTTTCCCCCAGAAGGGCAGCAGATGATGCTCACAGGTAGAATAAAAGGTGATGTCCTTTTCCACCACCATCTGGCTGCTTTGGGATACAAACTGCTTTTTCAGAAGTTCCTCCGGGTCCCGGGCCAGTCCCCCGTAGATCTGCCGGCACATCCTGGCCACCCGGGCCGGAGTCTCCAGAAGCCCCTCCCGGTTCACATCCTCGCCGATCCCCTCCAGAAACAGCCGTACCGCTTCCTCGATTTTTTTCTCATCCATCTTTTTTCCTCCATTGTACCGCTGCTTTCCGGATAAACGAAAAAACACCCTGTATCCCTATTCACAATACAAGGTGTTTTCATCTACTTGATTGCAACGGGTGCGGACCTCACATCGTAAGACGAGCTTTTCGTTTCACGGCAACTCCCCATCCGTTGAACACTTGACGCATGAGGTCCTATTTTGCATCTGTTCTATTGCACTTCATTATAGCACAGACTGAAAAAACTACAACCAGAATTTACAGGAATTCTGATATTCTTTTCATCTGATCCATAAAATCAGCTGCTTCCGGATCATTCCAATATGCTTCTGAGTGCAGGATCCTCCCTGATCTGCCGAACCACTCTCTCCTGAAAATTCCGGGCAGCATAGGAAGTTACAAACTCCATTTCTATGGGATTTCCCCACTCATCCCATCTCCGCCGGACTCTGCCCATCCAGGGATTGGGTCCTGTATTGCTTAAGATCTCCAGGGTTTTTTCCGCCGGATTCGGAAGCAGGCGGAAATCCACCTTGCAGCCGCTGCTTTCTTTTTCTTTCGCATCTATTTTCTCCTCCCAGGGCCGCTGCACAAAAACATGGGGCGCATCTTCCCCCGGACCCGGAAGATGGCTGCCGTCTTCTCCGGAAAGATATTTTCTGACCCAGGCCGCGTCATAATACGTTCCGTACTCACTCATCCGGCAGTCATTGGTCAGGTCGTCGGCGATTTCGCGGATTACTTCCTTAAGTTCCAGATTCTTCAGCCATTTATCATGCAAAGAGCCCTCTCCCATATAAGCGCCCCAGATCTGTCCGGCAATGGAAGCCGTGGAGTCCGAATCCCCCTCATGCCCTACGGCGTTCCACACGCACTGGTCAAATCCTCTTCCCAGACAGGCTGCCGCGGAAAAAAGGCCCACCGCCAGAGCTTCTTCCCCCGTCCAGCCTTTCCCCAGCCGCTCCGTCACTTCAAACTCCGCCATAAGGTTCACGGAGCTGGTGTACCCGTCCATGGCGGCCAGGGACATCGCCAATTTGATCCGCTCTGTCAGTCTCCGGGTTTCGGGATATTCCCCGTACATTTCCCGCAGCAGAAGAAGAGTATCCTCGATGGCATAGGCCAGAGAAAAATTCTGCATGATATCGTACAGGATATTTCCCAGAGCAGCCGCTGGAAGCCATCCCAACGGATGCCCATGAGTCAGGGCGGCTGTTTCCGCGCAGGCTCTGGCGTTATATTTTTTATCCCAGTGATGATGGGCCCCGCCATACAGGGCGACCGGGGCGATCCGCATGATGCCTCCGCACCCCTTGCTGTTATTTATCGGTTTTTCGATGCTGCCTCCCCCTGCCTCAAGAGCGGACAGACAGGTATTTCCCGGCGCCCGGCGCGCATTCAGCTGCGGGATATTCCGGATCCAGCTGACAGGCATTTTCTGCTTCCGGCCGTCAGGATTCTGGGTTTTCAGCCAGTCGTCGTAGGCAAAGCCGATATAATGCCAGATATCCCCTCCGATGCCTTTCATGCAGGACCGGCTGTATCCCCACAGCACGCCGCAGGCGGTAAACAGCGTCATCTGTGTATCATCGGAGATCAGCGCCATGCCGGTTTTCGGATCCGGGATATACTCATGAATCCAGGAATGTCCGGCGTCCTGAAACTCCACCGGATAACCCAGGGCGTCCCCGATAGCTCCTCCTAACAGAGATCCGCAGATCCGCTCTCTCTTGCTGAGTCCTTTTCCGAAGATCCATTTTCTGGCCCTTTCCATGGACTGATATTTTTCTTCCGAGGAACAGACCAGGGTGATCTTTTCCGGCATCCGCGCGTACGGGTAGCAGCAGGGAAATTCCGCGATGGCGGAAAAAACCGCCGCGGCAGTCCGGCTGCACAGACTGTCCCCGTACCAGGGACTGTGCAGGGTATAGCCCCCGGAACCGGTACCCACCAGAGGGACCGCCAGGTGCCGGATCCCCTTCTGCTTTGCGGCTGCCAGAAGCAGATCCATCCAGCATTTTTTCAGCAGCTCATAACTCTCCCCTGTTTCCCTGCCGCAGTCCGGCGCCGCCGTATGCAGGATCCAGCGCACCGGCAGAAAGCCTCCGGAGGTAACCACCGTCCCTCCGGGCTTCATCTCTTTTCGGAGACCGGCGCACTGCCGGTCCACCTCTTCTCCGGCCCGGCGGCGGAGCTCCCGGTCCAAACCGCCGCTGCCGGACAACTTTACATCTGTGGGGTTCACAATGGCATCACAGGAGATAAAAAAAATATCTCCTTTTACCAGCTCAATTTTCAAGAGTTCCCCTCCTTTCATAATATGAGACAGGCATACCCTTTTGGAGTGCGGAGCAATCCATGCCTCATGCTCATTTGCCGGGCAACTCATAATAGGCCGCCGTCAGCGGACGGTAGCCGTACTCCTTCATGGTTTCATACCGCAGATTGTATCCGGCTTTAGAATGCCGGCCGAGGAATACATAGCGGACGCAGTCCTGCATGTAGTGGTCAATGACCCGTAGACTTTTGTCGGTTGTGATCAGCGGAAAATACCAACGGCACCAGGTCAGTTCGCTGTGAACCGGATTCTCGAAAAACTTCCGGTTGAAACAGCGGATAAAAGCCCGGGCCGCCCGCTCTCCCGAGGCGCCCTTACGTTTCTTCCACCGTACCAGCGCGTCTGCCTTCCGCTTCATCTTCTTTTTTATTTTCTTAACCGAAATCGGAGCTACATCCACTTCACTGCCCCGGACCTTAACCCCCAGAAAACACCAGGGTTCCCCCGGCGCTGTCTCCTCTACTTTCTCCGGATTAAAAGTCAGACCGGATTCCCGGATAAACTTAGTAATCCGCTCCCGGTATTCCCGGATCTGTTCCTCCCTTTCCGCGAACACAATGATGTCGTCGGAATATCTGGCATACAAAATCTTTCTCTCTTCAAACCAGGCGTCCAGTTCCATCAGATATACATTGGCAAAAAAAGCGGACAGCGGCATCCCCGCCATGGCCCCTTTTTCCTCACAAACAATCTTTCCGCCAAAAACCGCCCGGGGATCCAGAAGCAGCCGGCGGCAGAAGGCCGTCTCCTCCGCATCCTTTCCGAAAATATTCTCCAACATAGGCAGAAGCCGGTGTACAGGGATAGAATTAAAGTAATTGTGAATATCCACTTTGCAGCTGTACCACTTGTGACCTGCGCAGCCGTTCAGCAAATGGCGGATTCCCTGACGCACGGTTTTTCCGCTGCGGAAAGACCAAAGATTATCTGCAAAGATTCCGTCATACCGGTACAGCCTCCAGGCGGCCATCTTCAGCAGATATCCGAAATCCCCGGGGAACTCATAGACCGTACGCTTTTTGTCCGTTCCGGTTTTACTGATCCGATGTTTTTCCGGAATCGGGAACGCTGCCCCTCTGCGGATTTCCTCCGCCTGCTTTTTATATCTGCGGCTTTTCACATAGTCCGCCAGTTCTTGTTCCTCTCTGGGAGACAGACTCTTCTGCTCCTTCTTTCTTTCCAGAAATTCCTGCCAGAGCGAATCCTCCGTGAGTTCTTCCAGGAAACCCATAGGTTCTCTCCTCTATAAAAAAATTAGGGCATGGCTCCTGGGGAATACGTCCGCGCAGGGCCTTCCGCCCCGGATTTTTAAAAAAACAGAATAAGAAAGAAATGCCTTTAACATCCGGCATCCGGATGTTACCAGACCGTACACCCTCCGGCTACCTGCACAGCCGTTTTGAGGAGGATGCTTTGCCCGCCGCAGGTGCTTCGCGTTCTTTCTTATTCTGCTTTTCACGTAATGTTTAAGACCCGCTTACTGTATGGCCCGGCGCAGGGCTTCTCCTACTCTTGCAAGGACATAATCGGGTTTATTGCTGAACTGCCGGATAAACCGCATATACTGGAATCCCGCTCTCTGTACGGCATATTCTGTTCCCCGGAATGGTTTATTTACCCACTTGTTTCGGTCACAGATGCAGACTGCCAGAACATTTCTGTTGTTGATGGAAAACAGAAAGTCCACGGGAGCGCACCAGGATTCTCCCCCAAAGGCTGAAGCCGGAACGCCCCGCCGAATGGTATACTCGGGAAAAGCCCGGCAGAAAAGCTGGTAAAAATATTCTAATACTTCATCGGTTTCCTGTCCATACCGAGATTGGTACAGATCCGCCATACTGCCTTTTAACATATGGATTCTCCTATCTATTTTTTCAGTTCCGGCACCCGGGGCAGTACACGCTGGTCCGCGCTTTGTGCTCCCGGGACGCAAATGTCTGTTACCGGATCTCCAGTACTTTGTAATCCTGATCTTCTACTGCCTTTTTCAGCACCTCATCGGCCACATCCTTGTCCAGGGTAACTACCGCGGTTCCGGCCTCATGGCTGACTTCCGCCAGGCTGACTCCCTCCAGGGCCTCCAGGCATTTTTTGACTCTGGCCTCGCAGTGTCCGCACATCATTCCTTCGATTTTCATGGTTTTCTTCATGGTTGTTTCCTCCTGTTTCTGATAATGTTTTGTTTTGATTTTTTTATCTTTACTGGCATCATACATTTTGAACCAGTTGAGACGCAGCGCGTTGGTGACCACGCAGAAGCTGGACAGGCTCATGGCCGCCGCCCCGAACATGGGGTTCAGCTCCCAGCCGAACAGCGGGATCCAGATCCCTGCCGCCAGGGGAATGCCGATCACATTATAGAAGAAGGCCCAGAACAGATTCTCGTGAATGTTCCGCAGGGTGGCCCGGCTCATGCGGATGGCCGCCGGCACGTCGCTTAAGCGGCTCTTCATCAGCACTACGTCCGCGGCGTCGATGGCAATATCCGTGCCTGCCCCGATGGCGATGCCCATGTCCGCCCGGGTCAGGGCCGGGGCATCGTTGATGCCGTCTCCCACCATGGCCACTTTTCCTTTTTTCTTCAGCTCCCGGATGACGCTTTCCTTGCCCTCCGGCAGAACTCCGGCGATCACTTCGTCCACTCCCGCCTGGCGGCCGATGGCCCTGGCCGTCCGCTCATTATCTCCGGTGAGCATCACTACATGGATGCCCATATTCTGCAGTTCTTTCACTGCCCGGGGACTGTCCTCCTTAATCACATCCGCCACGGCGATAATGCCTGCCAGCTGCCCGTCACGGGTGAAGAACAGAGGGGTCTTGCCGTCTTCTGCCAGGGCTTCCGCTTTTGTCCGGATCTCCTCCGGGATCTTCGCGATGCCGCTGATGAATTTCAAATTTCCTCCCGTAAGCCTCTGCCCCATCCACAGAGCGGATAATCCGTTTCCGGGCAGAGCCTGGAATTCCTCCGCCTCCTGGCCGGCCTCCAGCCCTCTGGCTTCTGCCTCGGCCAGAATAGCCCGGGCCAGGGGATGCTCGCTTTTCCGTTCCAGGGCGTAAGCCAGAGTCAGCAATTCTTCCCGGCTGATCCCTTCCGCCGGAACAATGTCTGTCACTCTCGGTTCCCCGCTGGTAATGGTGCCCGTCTTATCCAGGGCTACGATCTCTGCTTTTCCTGTTTCCTCCAGGGAAACGGCTGTCTTAAACATAATGCCGTGCCTGGCTCCCATGCCGTTGCCCACCATAATGGCCACCGGCGTGGCCAGGCCCAGGGCGCAGGGGCAGCTGATCACCAGCACGGAGATTCCCCGTGCCAGGGCAAAGCCGATGGTCTGTCCCGTCAGCAGCCATACCAGAATGGTCACTGCCGCAATGGCGATCACCGCCGGCACAAACACGCCGGATACCCGGTCCGCGATCTTGGCGATAGGCGCCTTGGTGGCCGCCGCGTCGCTGACCATCTGGATGATCTGGGAAAGGGTGGTATCCTCTCCTACCCGGGTAGCTTCGCATTTCAGAAAACCGGACTGGTTCACCGTAGCGGCGGAAACCGGATCTCCGGGATTCTTATCCACAGGAATGCTCTCACCGGTCAGGGCGGATTCGTTCACCGCGCTGACTCCTTCCAGCACCGTGCCGTCCACCGGGATGTTCTCTCCGGGGCGCACCACAAACACATCCCCCTTCCGGACCTGGTCAATGGACACTTCCGCTTCCTGGCCGTTCCGCAGGATCGTGGCCGTCTTAGGCGCCAGCTTCATCAGGCTCTTCAGGGCGTCTGTGGTCTTGCCCTTGGAGCGGGCTTCCAGCATCTTGCCCACGGTGATCAGAGTCAGGATCATGGCTGCCGACTCAAAATAAAACTCGTGCAGGAAGGACATGACCCCTTCCATGTCTCCCCGGGTAAGGGCGTCTGACATGGCAAACAGAGCGTAAAGGCTGTATCCGTAAGAGGCTCCGGAGCCCAGGGCCACCAGGGTATCCATGTTGGGGGCCCGGTGAATCAGACCCCGGAAGCCGCTGATAAAGAATTTCTGATTAATCACCATGACAATGGTAGTCAGCAGCAGCTGCAGGATTCCCATGGCCATGTGGTTGTCCGCGAAAAATTCCGGCACCGGCCATCCCCACATCATATGTCCCATAGAAAAATACATGAGGGGAATCAGAAAACACAGGGAAGCAATAAGTCTCCTTCGCAGCTTCGGGGTTTCCTTATCCTTCAGCATATCTTCCTCCGCCCCCCGGGAGGCTTCCCTGTTTTCCGTCTTTGCGCCTTTTACCGACGCGCCGTATCCGGCCTCCTCCACCGCCGCGATGATTTCCGAAGCGGCTGCCGTACCCTCCACACCCATGGAATTGGTGAGAAGGCTCACGGAGCAGGAGGTCACACCCGGCACCTTGGAGACGGCCTTTTCCACCCGGGCACTGCAGGCCGCGCAGCTCATGCCGGTAACATTATATTGTTCCATGACGGTTTCCTCCTTTCATCTTTTGCGGGTCCCAATGCCATGCTTTGCCATGCAAAGCATGGCACGCATGACCTTTTGACCCTTGCTTTTTCGAGTGATGCCACGGATTTCTCCGCACTTCGTGCTCCCGAAATCCTCAAAACATTCGAAATCCGCCCTGTTCGGGCTTCTTTCTCATGTTTTGCGGGTCCCAATGTCATGCTTTGCCATGCAAAGCATGGCACGCATGACCTTTTGACCCTTGGCATCACTTCATTAGTTTCTGCAGGGTCCGCACCAGCTCATCTATGGTTTCGTCCCGGCCTTCCCGGATGTCCTCCGCCACGCAGGTGCGGATGTGGTTGGACAGCAGGACTTTATTGAAACTGTTGAGGGCCGCGTTGATGGCGGATACCTGGATCAGGATCTCCGGACAGTAGGCGCTGTTCTCCACCATTTTCCGGACCCCCCGGACCTGCCCCTCAATGCGGTTTAACCGGTTGATCAGGTCTTTATACTCCTTTTCCGAGCGGACCTTGTTCTCATGCACACAGCATTCTTTTTTTTCTTCCATAAGCGCTACCTCGCTTGATTTTTCTGACTGCATTATATACCCCTATAGGGTATTTTGCAAGTGTTTTTTATCTCCTGCCTCAGAAAATCCTGTTTCTTTTAAAATTTCCTGAAATCTGTATCCTACGAGACAGGCGGCAAGCAGGCATACCGGCTGCGCTCGTGCAGATCCCCAATACAATTCGCCTGAATTATTAATAATTATGATGTTGGGGTCAAAAGCCCCCAACTATGATGCCTGCGGATTGTTCCGTGCTGCGCACTCCCACAATCCTACCCAATATTCGCATATCGTGGGATATGCATCCCACTTTTATGCTCATATTAGGGCG
>DVKB01000001.1 GCA_018716305.1 Candidatus Scatomonas merdigallinarum | reverse complement strand
TTCTGATATGTGACGTATTGTCAGTTACATCAGAAAGTATCGATTATTATGTAAAGAAAAGCTATATAAAAATCCGTAGTTATACAGGCAAGAGCTTTTTTCTTTCCATAAATACTTGCTTGTCATAATAGAGCTTATGACAAGCTTGTCATAAGCACTATGCCATTGTGAATCAGATCAATGTAAAAACATCCCATCAAAAATTCATTGCATAGAAATTGTGCAATTCGTATTTGTGGGGGCGGAAGATGAAAGTAAGGCTTGAAGATGTTTGTGAAAAAGGTTCGTCAAACTTGAAACAATCAGATATTATGAATAAAAAGGAAGATTATCCCATATACGGTGCTGCTGGCTATATTGGAAATGTTGATTTCTATCATTAGAAGAAACCTTATGTTGCGGTAATAAAAGATGGAGCGGGAATAGGCAGAACAACGCTGCCTCCGGTTCTTCCCGGGAAAACTGGCGCTTTTTGGACAAATATGATAGGATATAGAAAAATTTATCAGGAGGAATCCATCGATGCGTCTGGAAAAAATACAGGATCTGCTGAGAGAGAAGCATATTTCTTTTGACTACACCGAGGAGGAGGGCTGCGGCAGCATTGATTTTGAGTACCGGGGGCTGTCCTACCACATCTGGGAATACGCGGACGGGGACGGCCCCTGCGGCGTGGAGACCAATGTGGCCAATGTAGGCAGAACCCGGGAACTGGAAGGAAACTACGAGGAACAGGTGCTGGAGATTCTCCGGCAGTTTTAGAACCAGAAGAGAGTTACAGCAGGGGGAAAATCCGCAGGCAGATCCAGATCCACAGGACTGTCAGCAGAGGGATTCCCAGGACAAAGCGCAGGTGCCGGGTTTTATGGCGGAACAGATACATGGAAACCAGGCAGCCGGCTCCGCCTCCCAGAAGAGCTGTGAGAAACAGCGTTTTTTCGGAAATGCGGAAGGCATGATTTCTGGCCCGGCGTTTATCCGAGAAAAAACAGAAAAATCCTGTCAGATTTATAAGAAGTAAATACACAGCAAGAATTTGTTTCATAAAATCCTCCATTCAGACATTGACAGATTCTGTGCGGCTGGTATCATAGTAACAGAAATTTCCATGCGGGGAAAGAGAAAAATCAGAGCAGAGGGAGGAATACAGGATGGAAGAGGACAGAATTGTTCTGACGGACGAAAGCGGGCAGGAGACGGAATTTGAGCTTTTGGATCTGGTGGAGTATCAGGGAGAGGAATACGCGGTGCTGTATCCGGCAGAGGCCGGAGAGGAGGAGCTGGTTCATATCCTGCGGGTGGTGAGCGAAGATCTGGATGAGGAGGAAGCCCGCTACGAAGGGCTGGAGGACGAAGAACTGATCCAGGCGGTCTACAAAATTTTCCGGCGGCGGAATGGTCTCAGCTGAGGAGGACACCATGGACAGAAAATGGCCGAAGGCAGTAATTTTTGATATGGACGGACTGATGTTCGCCAGCGAGCAGATGATTCAGCGCTCCTGGGACGAGGTGGGGCCTGAGCTGGGCTATGAGCCTCTGGGATACCATATTTTTCAGACCATGGGAATGAACCGGGCTTCCCGGGAACAATATTTTCTGGGGGTTTACGGGGAAGGTTTCCCTTATGAAAGGTTTCAGGATGCCTACCGTGAAAAGGTGCGGGGATACGCGGACCGGGAGGGGGTTCCGGTGCAGAAGGGTCTGAAAAGCCTGCTGGCGTATCTGAAAGAAGAGGGGATCCCCATGATGGTGGCCACCGGTTCCAGCCGCGCCCATGCTCTGAATTATCTGGAGCGCACCGGAGTGCTGGGATATTTCCGATTTGTGCTGGCCGGGGATCAGGTGCAGGTGGCGAAACCGGATCCGGAGATCTATCTGAAAGCCTGCGCTATGCTGCGCCTGGATCCGGCGGAGGTGCTGGTGCTGGAGGATTCCTGGAACGGGGTCCGCTCCGCCCACAGCGCGGGAGCGCCGGTGATCCTGATCCCGGATCTGCAGAAAGATACGGGGCCGGTGGAGGGTCTGTACCTGCGTAAAATGGAATCTCTGGAAGAAGTAAAAAAGTGGCTGGCCGGTCATTGACCGTCCGGCTGTCTTTTTGTATAATAAGAATGAAAATTATTATCAATTTTGACGCCGGCACTACCGGCAGAAAGCGAGGATTTTATGTTGGATAAAAAAGTAGTGGAATTATTAAATCAGCAGATCAACAAAGAATTTTATTCTGCCTATTTATACCTGGATTTCTCCAGCTTTTATAAAGACAAGGGACTGGACGGATTTGCCAACTGGTACCAGGTGCAGGCCCAGGAGGAGAGAGACCACGCGATGCTCTTTTATCAGTATCTCCACAATAATAACGTGCGTCCGGTGCTGGAGGCGGTGGACAAACCCTCTGTGCCCATGGAGAACCTGAAAGACCCGCTGGAAGCAGGGCTGCGCCATGAAGAGTATGTTACCGGCCTGATCCACAATATTTACGCGGCGGCCCAGGAAGTCAGAGATTTCCGCACTACCCAGTTCCTGGACTGGTTTGTGAAGGAGCAGGGGGAAGAGGAGACCAACGCCAATGACCTGATTACGAAAATGGAGCTTTTCGGTTCGGATCCCAAAAGCCTTTACATGCTGGATAATGAATTAAAGGCACGGGTATACGCGGCTCCCAGTCTGGTGCTGTAAGGGAGAAGGGCCATGGAAATAAAAGTATACAGCGGACGTCCGGAATCCTGTGAGGGGAGACCGGACCGGGAAACGGCGGTCTATGACCGGTTGGACCGCCTGGGTATTGCCTATGAGAGGGCGGATCATGAGGCGGTGATGACCATGGAGGGCTGTCAGGAGATCGACAGCTTCCTTGGGGTATCCATGTGCAAGAATCTCTTTCTGTGCAACGCTCAGAAGACCAGTTTTTATCTGCTTTTGATGCCGGACCATAAGAAGTTTCGCACGAAAGATCTCTCAAAGCAGATTCAGTCGGCGAGACTTTCTTTTGCCGGACCGGAATTTATGGAAAAATATCTGCGGATCGCCCCCGGCGCTGTAAGCGTTATGGGGCTGATGAACGATACAGACCGGCAGGTGCGGCTGCTTATAGACCGGGAGACCCTGGAAGCGGAGTATCTGGGCTGCCATCCCTGTGTCAATACCAGCAGTCTGAAAATAAAAATGTCCGATATCCTGGAAAAATTCCTGCCGGATACCGGACATGACTATACAGTGGTTGATCTGCCCAGAGAGTAAAATTTTATACGCGATGTCCGCGCGCCTCCCTTCGAACTCTCACCACACACGTTACTTTGGCAGTTAACTCGGCCCAGGCACCCTCACGGCACACGGAAGGTTCCACTTAGTGCTGCTGCATTCCTGCCCTGACACGGTTCATGGATTCCCGTTGCGTAAGACCCGGACGTCAGCGTCACTTGCCAGAGGCAGCTGCGCAGTAAAGAAGTCCTCGGTTCGGCATCACCCCTGCTGTAGCGGATTGCAGGTACAGGGCACCGCTATCTCCCCGGCTGCGCGGACCTTAAAAGTATAACCTGTCTGAGTGGAAAAGTCAACGGAAAAGACCTTGTGAATTGTAAAAAAATAGGCTATAATGAAGGCAAATTTATAGGAAAAAGGATGGAGGCGTCAAATGAAAAGAATTGGATTGTTAACCAGCGGCGGCGACTGTCAGGCTTTGAATGCAACCATGCGCGGTGTTGTAAAGGGGTTATCCCACAACCTGGATGAGCTGGAAGTGTACGGATTTATGAACGGATACAAGGGACTGATCTACGGGGATTACAGAATGCTGTCCTCCAAAGATTTTTCCGGGATCCTCACCAGAGGAGGCACGATTCTGGGTACCTCTCGTCAGCCCTTTAAACTGATGCGCGTTCCGGATGAAAAAGGGCTGGACAAGGTGGAGGCCATGAAGCAGACGTATTATAAACTGCGCCTGGACTGTCTGGTAATCCTGGGAGGAAACGGAACCCAGAAAACGGCCAATCTTCTGCGGGAAGAGGGACTGAATATCCTTCATCTGCCCAAGACCATAGACAATGACATTTACGGAACCGACATGACCTTTGGCTTCTACAGCGCGGTCAATATCGCCACGGATGCCATCGACTGCATTCACACCACAGCTTCTTCCCACAACCGTGTCTTTATTGTGGAGGTTATGGGACACAAGGTGGGATGGCTGACCCTCTACGCGGGTATTGCCGGAGGAGCGGATGTGATCCTGATTCCCGAGATCCCCTACGACATTAACGTGGTGGTGGACGCCATCAACAGCCGGGCTGCCAGAGGAAGCGGATTTACCATTCTGGCTGTGGCGGAGGGGGCGATTTCCAAGGAGATCGCTGCTCTTCCTAAAAAAGAGCAGAAGAAAAAGATAGAGGCCATTGCCAGCAAATATCCCTCCATTTCCTACAAGATCGCGGAGGATATTGAGCAGCAGACCGGTATGGAGCTGCGGGTTACGGTTCCCGGACATACCCAGAGAGGCGGAAGCCCCTGCCCCTATGACCGTGTGCTTTCCACCAGAATCGGATCCGAGGCCGCCAAGCTGATTATGGAAGAGCAGTACGGCTATATGGTGGGAATTGTCAATGGAAAAGTAAAGAAGATTCCTCTGGAAGAGTGCGCCGGAAAACTGAAGATGGTAAAGCCGGACTGCCAGGAAGTAATGGATGCCAAGAGAATGGGCATCAGTTTTGGAGACAAATGAGCAACTACGCTGAAACAGGAGTGACTTCATGAGTTATACTGCTCTGTATCGGAAATTCCGGCCCTCCGCCTTTGAGGATGTGAAGGGCCAGGATCACATTGTGACTACCCTGAAAAATCAGATGAAAGCCGGACGTATCGGCCATGCTTACCTGTTCTGCGGAACCCGCGGGACAGGTAAGACTACGGTGGCGAAAATTCTGGCAAAGGCAGTCAACTGCGAACATCCTGTGGACGGAAGTCCCTGCAATGCCTGCCCTTCCTGTCAGGCTATCCAGGCCGGAAGATCCACCAATGTCATAGAAATTGACGCGGCTTCCAACAACGGTGTGGACAACATCCGCGAGATCCGGGAAGAAGTATCCTACCGCCCCACCCAGGGCCGCTATAAGGTCTATATCATTGACGAGGTTCATATGCTTTCCACCGGGGCTTTCAACGCCCTGCTGAAGACCCTGGAGGAGCCGCCGGAATATGTGATTTTTATTCTGGCTACCACGGAGGCGAATAAAATTCCCGTGACCATCCTTTCCAGATGTCAGAGATATGATTTCCGCAGGATCACCATTGACACAATTTCTGCCCGGCTGAAGGATCTCATGGAGCGGGAAGGCGTGGAGGCGGAAGAAAAAGCCCTGCGGTATGTAGCCCGAAAGGCGGACGGTTCCATGAGGGACGCTTTAAGCCTGCTGGATCAGTGCATTGCCTTTTATATGGGCGAGACCCTGACCTATGATAAGGTTCTGGATGTGCTGGGAACTGTGGATACAGAGGAGTTCAGCCGCCTTCTCCGAAACATTATGGCCTCCAATGTGGCGGGAAGCATCCGCCAGCTGGAGAAGCTGACGGCGGCGGGAAAAGAAATGGGCCAGCTGGTCAGTGATTTTACCTGGTATATGCGCAATCTTCTGCTGGTAAAAACTTCGGAGGATCTGGAAGATGTGCTGGATGTCTCCGGGGAAACTCTTCAGCGGCTCAGGGAAGAAAGCGCTATGGCAGACGAGGAGACGCTGATGCGCTATATCCGTGTTTTTTCGGAGCTGTCCGGACAGCTGCGGTATTCCGCTCAGAAAAGGGTGCTGACGGAGATCGCGCTGATCCGTCTCTGCCGTCCGCAGATGGAGACGGGACTGGATTCTGTTCTGGAGCGGGTACGGCAGCTGGAAGAAAAAATAGAAAAAGGCCTGCCGGCGGCCGCGGCTCAGCCCGCAGGATACCCGGAACCGGAAGAACCCGCAAAAGAGCCGGTTCAGGAACAGGTTTTAAAAGCCGCTCCGGAGGATCTCAAAGAGATCCGGGCAAAATGGAAGATAATCGTGGGAAGGACTATGCCTCCTTTAAAAATATATCTGCAGAGCGCAGTTCCCCGGTATGACGGAAATACCGGCGAGGCAAAATTATTTCTGATGTTTTCCGACAAAACTGCCCATATGTATGTGAACCGCCCGGAAAAGATCCAGGAGATCCGCCGGGCCATCCGGGAGACCGCGGGCCGGGACGTGGAGATTGAAATTCTGCCGCCCCAGACAGCGGGAGGAAGGCATCTGGCGGAGATTCCCCTGGAGGAAATGATCCGGGAAGCTGTCCATATGCCGGTGGAGGTAGAAGATCTGCCGGAAGAGGAAGAAGAATAAGGAGGATAAGTCAATATGGCAAGAAAAGGCGGTTTTCCGGGGGGAATGCCCGGAAACATGAATAATCTGATGAAACAGGCCCAGCGCATGCAGCGCCAGATGGAGGAAAACCAGAAGGCGCTGGAGGAGAAGGAATTTACGGCTGCTGCAGGCGGCGGCGCGGTGGAAGTGACCGTCACAGGAAAAAGGGAAGTGGTGAAGGTTCACATTGATCCGGAGGCAGTGGATCCGGAGGATGTGGAAATGCTGGAAGATCTGATTATGGCGGCGGTAAACGAAGCCATGCGGAAAGTGGATGAGGAGTCTGTCTCTGCTATGTCCAAACTGACCGGCGGTCTGGGCGGACTGGGAGGAGGACTTCCGTTCTGATGGAATATTATTCGAGTCATATCAGCAAACTGATTGAAGAGCTGGGAAGGCTCCCGGGAATCGGACCGAAATCCGCCCAGAGACTGGCGTTTCACATTGTCAACATGCCCCGGGAGCAGGTGGCGGCTCTGTCCGGCGCCATTCAGGAGGCAAAAGAGCATGTGCGCTACTGCGGCATTTGCTGCACCCTGACGGATCAGGAGATCTGTCCCATCTGCAGCAATCCTTCCCGGAATCAGGGAAAGATTATGGTGGTGGAAAATTCCAGAGATCTGGCAGCCTATGAAAAAACAGGAAAGTACGACGGCGTCTATCATGTTCTTCACGGGGCCATCTCCCCTATGCTGGGCATCGGGCCGGATGACATAAAGCTGAAAGAACTGATGCGGCGTCTCCAGGGAGAGGTGGAGGAGGTTATCATTGCCACCAATTCCAGCCTGGAGGGCGAGACCACAGCGATGTATATCAGCAAGCTGATTAAACCTACGGGGATCCGGGTCACCAGGATCGCCAGCGGCGTTCCGGTGGGAGGGGATCTGGAGTATATTGACGAGGTAACTCTTCTGCGCGCCCTGGAGGGTCGCGTAGAGTTATAACAATAAAAGGGAGGGTTAAAAAATGAAATTCTTTATTGACAGCGCTAACGTGGAGGATATCCGGAAAGCCAATGAAATGGGAGTCATCTGCGGGGTGACCACCAATCCGTCGCTGATCGCCAAGGAGGGACGGGATTTCGGAGAAGTGATTCGGGAGATTACCTCTATCGTGGACGGGCCCATCAGCGGAGAGGTGAAAGCGACCACCACAGAGGCGGAGGGCATGATCGCGGAAGGCAGGGAGATCGCCAAGATTCACAAGAACATGATCGTGAAAATTCCTATGACCGTGGAAGGGCTGAAAGCAGTCAAGGTACTTTCCGGCGAGGGGATCAAGACCAACGTGACCCTGGTCTTTTCGGTGAACCAGGCGCTTCTGGCAGCCAGGGCAGGAGCCACCTATGTTTCACCCTTCCTGGGCAGACTGGATGACATCAATGAGAACGGAGCCGCTCTGATCAGTGATATTGTTCAGGCCTTCCAGATGGCGGGAGATATTGAGACCAAGATCATCGCGGCCAGCATCCGCAATGTCCTGCATGTGACAGAATGCGCTTTGGCCGGCGCGGATATCGCCACTGTTCCCTATAAGGTTCTGGTGCAGATGTGCAAGCATCCGCTGACTGATGCCGGCATTATCAAGTTCCAGAATGATTACAGAGCGGTGTTCGGCGACTGACCCGCTTTACAGCCAGGAAAAGCTGCTGCCTTCGGGCAGGCAGCTTTTTCTGCTTTTCAGGAGTTTTTCCCAGGCGGACAGGATTCCCCGGGAGATAGTGTCCGACAGCCGCAGAATATCGGAAAAGTCTACGGCCTGCAGTTCCCGGTGGGAATTTTTTTCAAAACTGCTGACAATCCCTGTGATGAAGATGTCTCCCACATCCGGCAGGACTTTTCCGGCTCCCGCGCCGGGCCGGATGGAGCCCTTTCCTACGGAAATATGCTGCTGATGCCTGGGGTTTCCCAGGGAGGCGTCCACGGCCACTACCAGGGCCCTGGGGTGCCAGAGGGACAGGTCCGCCAGCTGTTCGCTGAGATTCATGGCGTGCACCGGCTGTTCCGGCGTACCATACACAAAAAAGCCGGGCTGCCTTTGGCGGAAGAGTTCTCCGCCCACCAGGGGCCCCAGGCTGTCGCCGGTGATGCTGTCGCTGCCGATGCACAAAAAGACCAGCTCCCGCCAGTTCCTGCCCGCGGACCGGATGCAGCGCTGCAGCCGCCGGGCCAGAAGTTCGCTGGCGGCAGGGCTCTGGGCGTCGATGTAAAGCGTTCTGTTTCCCGATTTTCCAAACATGCGCAAACCTGCCTTTCTCCGGAACATTTCCTTATAAGGATATTCCGGAAGGGGCGGTTTCATGCGCAGTCCCGGAAAATGTCGCAGAAAATCCCGGAACCGTGTGCAAAAACCGATAAATTTTTCAGTTGTTATGTGCTACCATAGGTGGACAGAGATCCGGAGGGCTCCTGGGCCGGACAGGGCTCTGCCGGATCCCCGGCCGGAATCCGCGGGGAGCGGGTTCTGAGCAGAGGCAAAAAAGGGGTGAGGGTTTATTTATGATTGAGATTGTCTATAAGGAGGAGAAGAAGGAAGCCAGAGGCAATGAAAGCTTTTTTCAGATTCCCCGGAATATCCGACAGATCGGAGAGGCAAAGGGAAACCGCAGAATTTACCTGGAAGATTACGCCTACACCTTTCTCAGGAGGCAGGAAGATGAAAACCGGGAGCGGGGGAGCGCCGGAATCCTGCTGGGACAGCACAACTGGCTGGACGGAGCGGCGTATCTGTTTATCCGCAGCGCTATGGTGATCGGGGGGATGGAAGTCTCGCCGGAACATGTGAGTTTTACAGAGCGGATCTGGGAACAGGTCCATGAAACCACAGAACAGTATTTTAAAGGACAGGAGATCCTGGGGTGGTTTTTGAATCTTCCGGAATTTTCTATGGAGATAAACGAAGTTATCTTAAGAGCACATCTGAATCATTTCGGCGGGAACGATAAAGTTCTGTTCCTGATGGAACCCACAGAAAAAGAAGAAGCGTTTTTTACTTATGACAGCGGACGGCTGAAACGGGAAAGCGGTTTTTACGTCTATTACGAGAAAAATGACGCCATGCAGGGCTATATGATCGATGGGAACGCAAATCAGTCTGTAGAAGAACCCGGGCCTGGGAAAGACAGAGCGGTGGCGGATTTCCGGCGCCGGGTAGGCGAAAAACAGGAGGAGAGAAAGAAAGAGCAGAGGGGAAGGCATTCCGCGTTTTACGGGCTGACAGCCAGCGTGGCCGCGGCCACGCTGATCCTGGCGCTTTCCTACACGGAGGCAGGGGAACGGATCGGGGCTTTTTTCAATCGGATTACAGGCCGGGAATCGGTCACAGAGCCAGACCCTGCCTCCGTATCCGCGGCGGGGGATTCGATTCTGGCTGTAACGGAGACCCCGGAGTTGGAGAAACCCTCCGGGGAAACCCCGGCGCCTGGGGAAGAACCCATTGAGACTCCGGAGCCGGGGACGCCTTCTGTCACTCCCGCGGCGGAGACATCTTCCGCGCCCCAGGCATCTGTCAGAGAGTATACGGTGAAAAAGGGGGACACTCTTTCCAAAATCTGCCGGGAGCATTACGGAGATCTGGGGAGACTGGATGAGATCTGCAGTCTCAATCAGCTGGATCCGGATGCGGTCATCTATCCGGGACAGAAAATAGTACTCCCCCAATCATGAAAAATATGGTATGCTTAAGAAACAGAAACACAGGACAGTCCTCCGGCGGGGAGAGGAGGATCTATAAAGGGGAACAGAAGAATGAAGGGAATACAGAGGGAAACAGAAATCATAGAGGAAGAAAGACAGGGGAACGCCGGCCGGCATCTGAGGGCTCTGATGAAAAACCGCTGGATCCGGTGCGCCCTTGTGGTAGCAGTGATCCTGGCTCTGCTGCTGATTGCCGCCCATCTGATCAAAAACAGCAGATTTAAAACGTATGAGATCACAGAACTGGAAGGGGGAAATACCGGTGCTTTTCAGTACTGCGGGATTGAGGGGGACGTGCTCAGATACGGCACGGAAAACGCCAGGCTTATCGGGGAGGACGGCTCCGTACTCTGGAACGTCAGCTATTCCATGCAGGCGCCGGCCCTGGCCCGCTGCGGAAGTACGGTGGTTCTGTATGACAAGAACGGAACCTCTGTGGTGATCTGCGGCAGGGAGGGACAGATCGGTTCCTTTTCCACAGATATGCCGATTCTGAAAGCAGAGACAGCTGCCCAGGGTGCCACAGCGGCGATTCTGGAGGACAGCTCCGACACCTGGATCCGGTATTACGATCCCCAGGGGGAGGTCATCGCTTCCTTTAAGACAGCGATGGATTCCACCGGGTATCCCCTGGATATCGGGCTGTCTGAAGACGGACTTCTGATGGCGGTATCCTTCCTGAAGTATGAAGACGGCAGACCGAAGACAGAGTTAAATTTCTATAATTTCGGAAGCGCGGGGCAGATTCAGGTGGACAACCAGGTAAGCAGTTTTTCCTATGACAATCTGCTGATCCCCGAGGTGGTGTACCTGGACGAGGATACCTGCGCGGCATTCCGGGAAGATGGATTTACTCTGTTCGGCGGAGGACAGATTCCGGAAGAACAAAAGAAAATCACGGTGGAGCAGGAGATTGTCAGCATCTTCCATGACGCCTCCCACATCGGCCTGGTGCTGGAGAACGGACAGGGCAGCTCCGGATTTATCCTGGAACTGTACGGAAAAGACGGAGAGCTTCTGTTTCAGAAGGAACTGGATTACGGATACCAGGGGATAGAAATACAGTCCGGCCAGATCCTTCTCTATAACCGCACCGGGTTCTGCGTGTACAGCCAGGCGGGGGTAGAGAAGTTCCGGGGAGAATTGAACGGTGTGATGATCCAACAGATGTCCGGGATCGGACGAAGCAGGTTTCTGCTGGTTACGGAAGAGGGTCTCTACCGGATCCAGCTGAAATGATGGGCAAGAAAAAAAGGGAAGGTCTCTTAAAAAGACCTTCCTCTTTTTTCCGGACCGGGCTGGCAGGCTGCCGGTTCGCCTGAAAGAATTGCTTCCAGCTGTTCCGACGCCTGGCTGTAATCGGTGAAAAGGATGGCATGAAGCCCCTCCCTTTCGGCCGCCAGGATATTGTCCCGGTTATCGTCCAGAAACACGGCCCGTTCCGGCCGGATATCAAAAGTTTTGAAAAGCAGCCGGTAAATTTCCGGATCGGGTTTGATCAGGCCGCAGGCATAGGAAAAAAGAACGCCGTCCACCAGAGAGAGAAAGCGAAGCTCCCGGTCGGTAGTCTCCCGGAGACGCCGGGAATAATTGGACAGGCAGAACACCCGGAAGCCGCGGCTTTTCAGGGAGCGGATCCAGTCCTCTGTGTAGGGAAAGAGACGGATGGTTTCCCAGGACCAGTCATAGGCCGCCCGGATTTCTTTTTCCAGGGAGGGGTCTGCCGCCACAAAGCGGGCGATGATCTCCTCCTCCGGCAGAATTCCCCGGTCCGCCTCAGACCAGGCCGGGTTGCTGTAAACCGCCGCTTTCAGCCGGCTGCGCAGTCCGGGATCCGGAACATGGCGGTTCAGGGGGATATCCGGCTGAAAATCTACCAGTACCCGTCCGATATCGAAAATGACGGTGTCGATGCAGTTTTCCGTTTTATTGAGCGCTGTCATCTTCTTCCTCCTTTTCCCGCTGTTCCTGTTCTCTGCGGAGATCCTGATTTTTGTCCTTCAGACGGCGGGTGATCAGGGTCATGGCGTACAGCAGCACGGGAACCGCGATGGTGCAGTAGATGGAACCCATCAGCAGCCCCTTGGCCGCGGGACTTTTCATCAGGGCGAACACCATGGTGGAACCGTACATGCCAAGCAGCAGAAGGACGCCGATCAGCGCGAGAATCCGTTTCGCTTTTTTCATACGTAAAACTCCTTTGACTGATGATTCATAGAAAACTGTATGGTGTCCCGGATTCCGGAGGACGGAATCCCGACATGGAACATTATAGAGGATCCGGGGGATTTTTACAATTCTTTAGAAAAAATTAATAGGCCGGGGAATTGCTTTTCTCGGTCAAAAGGGATAAAGTAAGACTAACGCCGCCGGAGGGCGGCGGAATCAACCGGAAAGGTCAGGAAATATATGAACAGATTCAGAGATAAGCTGGAGAATTTTATGCAGGGGCGCTACGGGATGGATCAGCTGGGCCGTTTTCTTTTGTTTGCCGCCCTGGCGCTGATTATTCTGTCTTTTTTCTTCGGCGGCATGATCCTGGACACCATTGCCCTGGCGCTGCTGGTGTGGGGATACATACGGATGTTTTCCAGAAATCATACAAAGCGCTGGGAGGAAAATGAAAAGTTTCTGTCCCTGAAAGACCGGATCCTGGGCCGGGGCGGACGCAGCCGGAAAGACAGCACCCACTGCTATTTTCAGTGTCCTGCCTGCGGGCAGAAGGTGAGAGTGCCCAGAGGAAAAGGGAAAATTTCCATTCACTGTCCCAGGTGCCATACGGAATTTATCAGGAGGACATAAAAGAAAAAGCGTATGTTCGGATACATCACCATCAACCGGGAAGAATTAAAAATGAAAGACTTTGACAGATACCGGGGGTACTACTGCGGCATCTGCCGGGAGCTGAAGGAGCATTACGGGGAGCGGGCCAGAATGACCCTGACCTATGATATGACATTTCTGGCTGTGCTGCTCAGCGGCCTTTATGAGAAACCGGAGAGGGAGGAGAAGCACTTCTGTGTTCTGCACCCTTCCGCGAAACGGCCCTGTATCCGCAATCCCTATACCAGATACGCGGCGGATATGAATGTGCTGCTGGTGTATCACAATCTGATGGATGACTGGCAGGACGAGAGAAAGTTGCTCAGCTACCGGGCAGCCAGGCTGCTGCGGAAGGCGTATCTGAAAGCGGCTGCCGGATACCCCCGCCAGGTCAAAGCGATTCGAAGATATTTGAGAGAACTGCATCAGACAGAGGAGGCGGGCTCCCCGGATATTGATCTGGCGTCAGGCCTTACCGGAAAGTTAATGGCTGAGATTTTTGTCCCCCGGGAGGACGAGTGGAGTCAGGAACTGAGAAAAATCGGTTTTTATCTGGGAAAATTCATTTATCTCATGGACGCCTATGAAGACGCGGACAAAGATCGGGATAATGGAAACTACAATCCATTTCTGTTTCTTGCGGGCCGGCCGGATTATGAGGAGAAGGCAGGGAGGATTTTGAAAATGATGGCAGCTTCCGCCGCGGAGTATTTTGAACTGCTTCCTATTATAGAAAATGTGGACATTTTAAGGAATATATTGTATTCTGGTATTTGGACAAAGTATGGCCTGCTGCGCGGGAAAAAGGATTCCCGGGCGGCCGCAGGCATAAGTAAGCGCGAGGAGAACAGATAATCAATGCAGGATCCATATGAAGTGCTGGGAGTTTCCCGAAATGCCAGCGCTGAGGAAATAAAAAAAGCATACAGGACACTGAGCCGGAAATATCATCCGGACGCCAATATCAACAACCCGAATAAAGCTCAGGCGGAGGAAAAATTCAAACAGGTTCAGCAGGCCTACAAGCAGATCATGGATGAAAAGGAGCATGGAACCGCCGGAAGCGCGTCGGCGGGCGGCGGCTACAGCGGCTACGGAAATTCCGCCTACGGCGGCTACCGGGCTTACACCAACGATCCCAAGATGCAGGCCGCGGCCAACTATATCAATAACCAGAGATTCGCCGAGGCTATGAATATTCTCAACGGGATGCAGGATCGGAACGGACTCTGGTATTATATGCACGCCATTGCCAATGCGGGGCTTGGCAACAACGTAAACGCTGTGGAGGACGCCCAGATGGCTGTGGATCTGGAGCCGGAGAATCTGGAATATCAGAAACTGCTGCAGCAGCTCTCAGGAAACGGGGACTGGTATTCCCATATGGGACGGGGCTATGGCTACGGCGGCGCGGACTGCGAGGGAAATAATGTCAGCCGGGCATGCTGCAGCTGCTGCGCCCTTGAACTGCTGTGCTGCTGCTGCGGCAGGGGAGGGTTCTTTTTCATCTGACAGAAAAAAGATTTAAAAGATGTATAGTACCCGCGGAGGCGGGCATACTGTAAATGTTCATTGGAACCTTTTCCAATGGAATACCAAAGATAAAGGAAATACTTATCCTCCCCTATAGAGAGCAGGCCGGCGGCAAAGGCGCCGCTGGCCTGCTTTTGTCGTTGTGCGGAATTCTCTTCTGTGATAGAATAGAGGAGATTCAACGCGGTACAGTAAAAAACTGCGGGCCGGGGGGCCGGGCAGATAGAAGCAGGAGGTATACATGGAAGAAAGAGACTGGGTGACAAAATATTACCGGGAACTGGAACGGGAAAAACGGCAGGAGATCCTGGAGCAGGCCATTGCCCAGGAGGGAATGGGCCCGGACAAGGAAGTCCGGAAAAAACTGCTGGAAGAGCGGTATGAGGAGAACAAGCGGGACAAACTGCAGGTGGACCGTTTTATCAGAGGCTGGATGACTCTGGCCTATACCAGAACCACTACCAGAGGCCTGTTTGGGGAAAAGAAGCGCCAAAGGGAGAGAGAGAAGATACTGAAAGACTGGAATTTTGCCCTGGCAGAGCAGTACGGCCAGGAGGGCCAGGAGGCCCTGTACCAGGAACTGCACAATATGACGGAATTGTATCTTACCATCTGCCAGGATGACAAGGCCTATTCCTCCATGATTCTGGGACTTGGAAAAATGAACAAGAATTCGCTGCTGAGCAAAATGGCCAGAGAGGTCTATACGGTGGCCTACGAAATTCCCCGGGAAATGGGAATGGCGGAGGAACTGGAGATTTTTACCAGAGCGGCGACAGATGTTTTTTATGAAATGTTTCCCCGGAACCGGAATCTGCTGGAGACAAAGATCCGGGGTGAGGAGCATAAATGATCTTCCGGGAGGACGGAAAAATACGGGATATAATCCGTCGTCTGTCTGCCTGCGGGGAACTGAAGCGGCAGGATTTTTTTCTGCTGATGGGCGATATTTCCCCGGAGGAGGAGCAGACACTGTTCCAGGCGGCCAGAGCTTGTTCGGCGGAACGTTTCGGCAGGAAGATTTATCTGCGGGGACTCATTGAGATCAGTAATATATGTAAGAATAATTGTTATTACTGCGGCATCCGCCGGGGGAATAAAGAGGCGGAAAGGTACCGTATGAGCCGGGAGGAAATTCTTGCCTGCTGCTGTAACGGGTACCGTCTGGGATTCCGTACCTTCGTCCTGCAGGGAGGGGAGGATCCTCTTCAGGATGATCCGTGGGTGGAAGATACGGTGGCGGCCATCCGGGAGAGGTATCCCGGGTGCGCGGTCACCCTTTCGCTGGGCGAAAAGTCCCGGGAATCCTATAAGAGATTCCGCAGGGCAGGGGCAGACCGGTATCTGCTCCGCCACGAGACGGCGGACCCCCGCCATTACCGTCAGCTGCATCCCCCGGAGATGTCTTTGGAGAACCGGATGCGCTGTCTGCGGGATCTGAAAGAACTGGGTTATCAGACGGGCACCGGCATGATGATCGGCTCTCCCGGCCAGACTCTGGAGACTCTGTGGGAAGATCTGGAGTTTATCCGGCGCCTGCGGCCGGAGATGATCGGTATCGGCCCCTATCTGGTCCATCACGGCACGCCCTTCGCGGATCAGAAAAACGGCTCTCTTACCTGGACCCTGCGGCTGCTGTCTGTTTTAAGGCTGCTGTATCCCGATGTGCTGCTGCCGGCTACCACGGCGCTCTCCACCCTCCATCCGGAGGGAAGAAAGCTGGGGATCCTGGCAGGCGCCAACGTGGTCATGCCCAATTTGGGCATGCCGGGGCAGCGGGAAAAATATGAACTGTACGACCACAAGCTCTGTGCCGGCCAGGAGGCGGCAGAGGGCAGAAAAGAACTGGAGAATATGATGGGGCAGATCGGCTATACCCTTTCGGAGTCCCGGGGGGACTTTCAGGAGCACAGCCCTCGCTGCCGGAAGGAGGAGTAAACATGTATGATCCCAAGTCAGGACACGCGGACGAGTTTATTGACCACCAGGAGATCCTGGATACGTTGGAGTACGCGGATAAAAATAAAAACAACGAGGCGCTGATCCGCCGGATTCTGGAAAAGGCGGCTCTGAGAAAGGGTTTAAGCCACCGGGAGGCATCGGTGCTGCTGGCCTGTGAGATTCCGGAGCTGAATCAGGAAATTTACCGGCTGGCGGAGCAGATCAAAAAGGATTTTTATGGAAACCGGATTGTGATCTTCGCGCCGCTGTATCTGTCCAATTACTGCGTCAACGGCTGCGTGTACTGTCCCTATCATCAGAAAAATCATCACATTGCCCGGAAAAAACTCACCCAGGAGGAAATCCGGAGGGAAGTCATCGCCCTGCAGGATATGGGGCACAAGCGGCTGGCGATTGAGTCCGGGGAGGATCCAAAAAACAATCCCATCGAGTACATTCTGGACAGCATTAAGACCATATACAGCATCAAACATAAGAACGGCGCGATCCGCCGGGTGAATGTGAATATCGCCGCCACCACGGTGGAAAATTACCGGAAACTGAAAGAGGCGGGCATTGGAACCTACATTCTGTTCCAGGAAACCTACCATAAAGAGAGTTACGAAAAGCTGCATCCCACAGGGCCCAAGCATGACTACTGCTACCATACGGAGGCCATGGACCGGGCCATGGAGGGAGGCATTGACGATGTAGGGCTGGGAGTCCTCTTCGGCCTTGAGATGTACCGCTACGAGTTTGCCGGCCTGCTGATGCACGCCGAGCATCTGGAGGCGGCTTTCGGGGTGGGGCCCCATACCATCAGTGTACCCCGGATCAAGCGGGCGGATGATATTGATCCCTCCGCCTTTGATAATGGCATTGACGATGAAATTTTCGGAAAAATCATCGCCTGCATCCGGGTGGCCGTTCCCTACACGGGAATGATTATTTCTACCAGAGAGACCAAGGCCTGCCGGGAAAAGGTGATCCGCTACGGAATTTCTCAGATCAGCGGCGGATCCAGAACCAGTGTGGGCGGGTATTATGAGCCGGAACCGGAAGAAGAGAATTCCGCCCAGTTTGACGTCAGTGATAACCGGACCCTGGACGAGGTGGTGCGCTGGCTCATCGGCATGGACTATATTCCGTCATTCTGTACGGCCTGCTACCGGGAGGGAAGAACGGGAGACCGGTTTATGAGCCTGTGCAAGAATCAGCAGATACTGAACTGCTGCCATCCCAACGCCCTGATGACCCTTCAGGAGTATCTGGAGGACTATGCGTCCCCGGAAACCAAAGCCGCCGGGGAAGCGCTGATCCGCCGGGAGATCCCCAGAGTGCCCAGAGAGAGAACCCGGGAGATTCTGGAGGAGAATCTGGAGAAGATCCAAAACGGAATGAGAGATTTCAGATTTTGATAAGAATAACAGGAGGAATTGCAGTACATGGAGCAGCAGCCCAATAACCAGAAGGAAAATCAGGATCCCCAGAAAGGCAGAAAAAGAAACTTTTTTATTGCCGTCATTGTCTGTCTTCTGATCCTGCTGATTCTGTTTGGCGCCCTGCACGGTCTGACCGGCCAGGCTTCAGCGGAAAAGATTACCTATGATGAATTTGTCGGCATGGTGGAGGATAACAGAATAGAAAAAATTGTAGTGGATTCTGACAAATTGAAGGTAACATCCGTAAAAAAAGATAAGAACGGCGATCCCATCCGCTATGAGGTAAATATGGTGGGGGACGAGAACGCCCTGCTGGAGCTGGTGGGAGACAGGGATATCGAGCTGTCTAAAAAGGAGGCGGATCTGACAGCTTCCATTGTGTCAGCCCTCATGAGTATTGTCGTGCCGCTGCTTCTGGTGGTGGTGGGCTTCAGCCTGATAATGCGTTATATGAATAAAAGCGGCGGCCTCATGGGAGTGGGAAAAAGCAAAGCCCGTTCCTATGTGCAGCAGGAAACGGGGATTACTTTTCAGGATGTAGCCGGTCAGGACGAGGCCAAGGAATCCCTTCAGGAGGTAGTGGATTTTCTCCATAATCCGGAGAATTATACCAAAATCGGCGCTAAGCTGCCAAAAGGCGCGCTGCTGGTGGGACCTCCGGGAACCGGAAAGACCCTGCTGGCAAAGGCAGTGGCGGGAGAGGCGCATGTGCCCTTTTTCTCTCTTTCCGGTTCTGAGTTTGTGGAGATGTTTGTGGGCGTGGGAGCTTCCAGAGTCCGGGACCTTTTTGAGGAGGCCAAGAAAAGCGCCCCCTGCATTATCTTTATCGATGAGATCGATGCTATCGGAAAAACCCGGGACACCCATTACGGAGGCAACGATGAGAGAGAGCAGACCCTGAATCAGCTGCTGGCGGAAATGGACGGCTTCGACAGCTCCAAAGGACTTCTGATTCTGGCTGCCACCAACCGTCCGGAAATCCTGGATCCGGCGCTTTTGCGCCCGGGCCGGTTTGACCGGCGGATCATTGTGGACCGTCCGGATCTGAAAGGACGGGTGAATATTCTGAAAGTGCACGCCAAGAAAGTGCTTCTGGACGAGACGGTGGATTTTGACGCCATCGCCCTGGCTACTTCCGGAGCCGTGGGCTCTGATCTGGCCAATATGATTAATGAAGCGGCGATCCTGGCGGTAAAGCACGGACGGACCGCTGTGTCCCAGAAAGATCTTTTTGAGGCGGTGGAGATCGTCCTCATGGGAAAGGAGAAAAAAGACCGGATTCTGAGCCAGGAGGAGAGAAAGATCGTGTCCTATCATGAAGTGGGGCACGCTCTGGTCAGCGCCCTGCAGAAGGATGCGGAGCCGGTGCAGAAAATTACGATTGTGCCCCGGACCATGGGAGCCCTGGGCTATGTAATGCAGGTGCCGGAGGAGGAGAAATATCTGAACACCAAAAAAGAACTGGATGCCATGGTGGTGGGCCTGCTGGCCGGCCGGGCCGCGGAGGAACTGGTCTTTGACAATGTGACCACCGGGGCCTCCAATGACATTGAGCGGGCCACAAAAATTGTCCGGGCCATGATTACCCAGTACGGCATGTCGGAAAAATTCGGACTGATGGGACTGGCGGAGCAGGAGGATCAGTATCTGGAAGGCCGGATCTATCTGAACTGCGGGGACGCCACCGCCACAGAGATCGACCATGAGGTCATGAAGAAGCTGAAAGAAGCCTATGAGGAGGCCAGGCGGCTGCTGACAGAAAACAGAAAGGCCCTGGATCGGATCGCGGGTTTCCTGATTCAGAGAGAGACCATTACAGGAAAGGAATTTATGGAGATTTTTCATCAGGTTCAGAATGAAACTTCTCCCGCTTCGGAGGAAGGCTGAACATGGCATTTAATATTGAAGAAGAATTGAAAAAACTCCCGGGAAAACCGGGAGTTTACCTGATGCATGACGCCAGGGATGAGATTATTTATGTGGGAAAGGCGGTCAGCCTGAAAAACCGGGTGCGCCAGTATTTTCAGAGCAGCCGGAATAAAGGGCTGAAGATTGAGAGCATGGTGCCTCAGATCGCCAGATTTGAGTACATTGTCACAGACTCGGAACTGGAAGCCCTGGTCCTGGAGTGTAATCTGATCAAAGAGTACCGTCCCAAGTATAACACCATGCTGAAGGACGATAAAGCATATCCTTTCATCCGGGTGACGCTCCAGGAGGAGTATCCCCGGGTTCTTTTTTCCCGAACCATGAAAAAGGATAAATCCAAATATTTCGGACCCTACACCAGCGCGGCCGCGGTGAAAGAAACCATTGAACTGATCCGCAAGCTGTATCATCTCCGCTCCTGCAGCCGCAGGCTGCCGGCGGAAACCGGAAAGGACCGTCCCTGTCTGTACTACCATCTGCACCAGTGCAAGGCCCCCTGCCAGGGATGGATCAGCCGGGAGGATTACCGGAAACAGGTGGATCAGGCTCTGGGTTTTTTAAACGGAAACTTCCGGGAAGTCCTGCAGGACCTGTCGGATAAAATGAACCGCGCCGCGGAAGAATTAAAGTATGAGGAGGCTGCGGAATACCGGGATCTCATGGACAGCGTGCGCCGGATCGGAGAACATCAGAAAATCACCAGCGGGGATGGAGAGGACAAGGATGTGGCGGCTCTGGCCCTGGACCGGGAGGACGCGGTGGCTCAGGTATTTTTTATCCGGGACGGCAAGCTGATCGGCAGGGAACATTTCTATCTCCGGGCGGCTGCCGGGGAAGAGCGCAGGGACGTCCTTCTGAGCTTCATCAAACAGTTTTACGCGGGAACGCCCTTTATTCCCCGGGAGCTGATGATTTCGGAGGAGGTGGAGGAACAGGAAATTCTGGAGGAATGGCTGACAGCCAAGAGGGGGCAGAAAGTCCACATCCGGGTGCCCAAAAAAGGAACCAAAGAAAAACTGGTGGAGCTGGCCCAAAGAAACGCGGAGATCGTCCTCAGCCAGGACCGGGAGCGGCTGAAGCGGGAGGAAGGCCGAACCATCGGGGCCGTAAAAGAGATTGGAGGGTGGCTGGGCATAGAGCCGCCGGAGCGGATCGAAGCCTACGATATCTCCAACATCAGCGGATTCCAATCGGTAGGCTCCATGGTAGTCTATGAGAAGGGGAAACCCAAGCGGGCGGACTACCGCAAATTCCGGATTCAGACCGTGGAAGGCCCCAACGATTACGCCAGTATGGAAGAGGTTTTAAGCCGCAGATTCCAGCGGGGGATTGCCGAGGACACAGGCTTTGAGAAGCTGCCGGATCTGATCCTTATGGACGGGGGAAAAGGCCAGGTAAATATCGCCCTTTCTGTTCTGGAAAAGCTGGGGCTTTCCATTCAGGTCTGCGGTATGGTAAAAGACGATAAACACAGAACCAGGGGACTGTACTTCCGGAACCGGGAACTTCCCATTGACCGCAATTCCGAAGGATTCCATCTGATTACCAGGATACAGGATGAAGCACACCGCTTTGCCATCGAATACCACAGACTGCTGCGGAGCAAGGGCCAGGTTCACTCTGTTCTGGACGATATTCCGGGCATCGGTCCCGGGCGGAGAAAGGAGCTGATGCGCCGCTATCAGAGCCTGGAAGAAATACGGAAGGCGGAGGTGGAGGAGCTGAAGGCCCTGCCCTCCATGAATGAGCGGGCGGCCCGTTCTGTCTATGATTTTTTTCATCGGCAGGAAAAGCACTCTGGTTGAAGTAGGCGCTTTGATATGGTATGATGAATAAAATATCGGGGAACGAAGAAAACGCCGAGAAGGAGATAAACATGCAAACGAAATATCTGAAATTATCGAAATTAGTGGAAGCAATGAATCTGAGAAATCTGACGCCGGAGATAGATCTGGAAGAGTGCCGGATCACCACGCCGGAAATCAACCGTCCCGCCCTGCAGCTGACCGGTTACTTTGAGCATTTTGCCAACGAGCGGGTTCAGATTATCGGCTATGTGGAATTTACCTATCTGGAGCATCTGGATCTGGAGCAGAGAAAGGCCGCTTACGAAGCCTTTGTTTCCCGGGAGATCCCCTGTGTGATCTTTACCACTCTGACGCAGCCGGGGGAAGAGCTGCTGGAGCTGTCCAAAAAGTATGGCGTTCCCACTCTGTGTACCGATAAGAGCACTTCGGCCTTTATGGCGGAAATCATCCGCTGGATGAATGTGCAGCTGGCCCCCACCATCTCCGTCCACGGCGTTCTGGTAGACGTATTCGGCGAGGGCGTTCTGATTATGGGCGAGAGCGGCATCGGAAAAAGCGAGGCGGCTCTGGAACTCATCAAGAGAGGACACCGTCTGGTGACGGACGATGTGGTGGAGATCAGCAAAGTCAGCGACGCCACTCTGGTAGGATCCGCCCCGGATATTACCCGGCATTTTATTGAGCTGAGAGGAATCGGCATCATCGATGTAAAGACTCTTTTCGGCGTGGAGAGTGTGGAGAACACCCATTCCATTGACATGGTAATTCAGCTGGAGGAGTGGGACCGGGACAAGGAATATGACCGTCTGGGTCTGGAGGATGAATACACCGAGTTTCTGGGCAACAAAGTGGTCTGCCACTCCCTGCCCATCCGTCCCGGACGGAATCTGGCTATTATTGTGGAGACGGCTGCGGTCAACCACCGTCAGAAAAAGATGGGGTACAATGCGGCCCAGGAACTGTACAAGAGAGTACAGGCGAACCTGGCCAAGAAAAGGGAGGGACTGTTATAAATGAAAGCGCAGGTTGTGTTTGGAATCGATGTAGGGGGCACTACCGTCAAGTGCGGACTTTTTACCGCGGAAGGGAAACTGCTGGATACCTGGGAGATCCCCACGCGCACGGAAAACCAGGGAAGCCGTATCCTGCCGGATGTGGCGGAATCCGTACAGGCAAAGATCCGTGAAAGAGGGATCCAGCCGGATCAGATCCTTGGCCTGGGGATCGGAGTTCCGGGACCGGTGAACCAAAAGGGGGAGATCAGCGGGGCGGTAAATCTCCATTGGGGTTTTAAAGATGTAGCCGGAGAGATGAGAGAGATGCTGGGCATGAAAGTCCGCGCCGGCAACGATGCCAACGTGGCGGCTCTGGGAGAGATGTGGGCCGGCGGAGGAAAGGGCGCTTCCAGTCTGGTTATGGTCACCCTGGGAACCGGAGTAGGCGGCGGCGTGATCGTAGATGGAAAGATTGTGGCCGGCGCTCACGGAGCCGCCGGGGAGATCGGACACGCGGCTATGGAGCCGGAAGAGACAGAGCACTGCAACTGCGGAAACCAGGGCTGTCTGGAGCAGATGGCGTCTGCCACAGGACTGGTCCGTCTGGCCCGGCGGTATCTGGAAAAGTCCGAAAAGGATACTTTGCTGCGGAGGGGAAAGCTTTCCGCCAAGGCAGTGTTTGACGCCTACGCGGCCGGCGATGCCGCCGCGGCGGAGATTGTAGAGGAGTTCGCGGGATATCTGGGAAGGGCCATGGGGATTATCGCCTGTGTGACAGATCCGGAACGGTTTGTCATCGGCGGAGGGGTTTCCAAAGCCGGACAGCCTTTGCTGGATGTGCTGGAGAAGTATTACCGGCGCTACGCATTCCCCGCCTGCAAAGATACCCCCCTTGTTCTGGCGGAACTTGGAAATGAAGCCGGAATCTACGGGGCAGCCAGAATGGCGCTGGATTAAAAATCAGAATGAAAACATAAAAAGAGTGCCTGGGTCTGAGATGCAGACCGGGGCACTCTTTTTGGTAAATGAGAAAATATTAATCTTCACGGTCCGGATGCCGGGAATCCTGTTCGTCTTCCGGTTCCTCCCTTTCTTCTTCCTGCTCATGGTCTTCCGGTTCCTCCTGGGACTCTTCCCGGGTGTCGTCAGGAGACTGGGAAGGTGTCTGAGTTACCGTGGGCCGGGGCGTGGGAGTGGGGATGATAACGGGAACATGCTCCGTGCACCGTTTGGTGGGCACATCCGACAGATCAAAATACTCCGTGGTCCGGGAGCATCCGGTGCCGGCCAGCAATCCCGATTCGCTGCAGATGGTCACCCGCTCTACCGTGGAAGGCTGTTCAAATTCCTCGTCCGGCAGGTCCTCATGGATCCGGTTCATGACATTGGTCCAGAGTCTTTGGTGGAAGGATCGGTCTTCCGGCGGAAGTTCCGCGTTTACATCGTATCCGGCCCAGATGGCTGCCGTATAGTGAGGCGTAAACCCTGCGAACACCAGATCCATAAAAGAAGAGGTGGTACCGGTTTTGCCCGCCACGGTCATGCCCTCAAGCTGGAAGGGAACTCCCGTACCCTCCTTCACCACGTCTTCCATGGCGCTGGTAAGGAGAAAGGCGGTGCTTTCCTTGAAGACCCGGGTTTCTTTGGGCGTGTTTTCCAGCAGGACGTTTCCCTCCTGATCTGTGACTTTGGTGTAGAAGACCGGCTCTACATAGATCCCCCCGTTGGCGATGGCCGCGTAGGCGGCGGTGAGCTCCAGATTGCTGACGCCGTTGGTGATGCCGCCCAGGGCCAGAGGCTGGATCACATCCCAGGCAGTATCGTTGATAAGGCTGGTAAACCCGAGGCGCAGAAGATAATTAAATCCGGCCTGGGGCGTAATCTCCGTCAGTACCTTGACCGCCGGGATGTTGTAGGAGTTGATAATAGCCGTGCGGACGGTTACATCCCCGTGATAGAGGTTGTCGGAATTGTGCAGGGGCGTGCCGTCGGAGTAATTATAGGGCTCGTCCTGAATATGAGTGGCCAGCGTAATGGCGCCGGTGTCCAGGGCCGGTCCGTAGGTGGACAGGATCTTGAAGGTGGATCCAGGCTGATCGCAGGTATCCGTGGCCCGGTTCAGGGTGAGGCTGGCGGTTTTGACTCCGCGGCCTCCCACAATACCTTTTACATAGCCGGTTTTCTGGTCGATGACCGTCATGGCTGCCTGGGGCTGGGGAGTAAAGCTGCTGCGCTCTGCCACAATGGTATCCCCGGGGCCCACCACCGCTTTTTTGTATTCATCAATAAAATTCTGGGCTTCCTCCTGAGAATCAAAGAGAAGATCAAAGGAGGGATAGATATCCCGGAAATACAGCTGAAGCATTTCCCGGCTGTAATTCTGCCGGGTGCCGTCTGCGTGATCCACGGTGAGAGCCCAGTCCAGGCCGATCTGAATATCCTCCGGATAGTTGGCTTCGTTCTGGAATTCCTCATCCATCACCTGCTGAATATCAGGATCCTGGGTGCTGTAGATCCGCAGACCGCCGCTGTAGATGGCGTTGTTGGCCTGAACCTCCGTGTACCCGGCCTGCTCCATCAGGTCATTGCGAACCTGGCTGATAAGCTCGTCAATAAAATAGGAGTAGGGAGCTGCCGCGGAATCCTGGCTTTCCGCGTGCTCCTGAATCCGTACATAGACATCATCCGCCATGGCCTCCGCATGCTCTTCCCGGGTGATGTATCCCTGGTCCAGCATGTAATCCAGCACCGTTTCCCGGCGCTCGGCGTTCCATTCCGGATGGTTCAGGGGATTCCAGCGGGTGGGATTCTGTGGGATAGCCGCCAGCACCGCGCATTCGGAAAGGGTCAGATCCTTGCAGTCCTTGCCGAAATAGGTCTGGGAGGCGGTCTGTACGCCGTAGGCTCCCGCTCCGAAATTGACTGTGTTCAGATAATTTTCCAGAATCACGTCCTTGGCGTTTGCCCCATCGGCGGTCAGAGCCTTTTCCAGGCGCACCGCCAGATACTGCTCCTGGATCTTGCGTTTGATGGATTCTATGGTACTCTCCTGCGTCCAGTCGGTGAACACATTGTTTTTCAGCAGCTGCTGGGTAATGGTGCTGGCGCCCTCTGTCCGCTGAAAGCCGGTGCTCACCGCCACCGCGATGGCCCGGAGCATCCCTTGCGGATCTACCCCGTTGTGTTCGTAGAAACGGGAATCCTCGATAGCCACAATGGCATGCTGCATGTGCTCCGGAATATCCTTCAGGGAGACGGAAATCCGGTTTCCCTCGGCGGAAGTCAGTTTCTGCAGCTGATTGCCGTCGCTGTCATATACAAAGGTGGCATAACCCATGGGCATGATATTTACATCGGAAATATCCGGCGCGCTGTCGATAATCCCCCGATAGGCGCCGATTCCCCCGCAGAGAACAATGGTAAAGACTGCCAGAAGGCCGTAAAAAAATACCCGTAGGGCGGATACGCCCACCTTTCTTTTTGTCTTGACGGAGGGAGAGACCAGCTCTTCTTCCTTGCGCTGAACTCCCTTAAGACCGAGATTCATCCTGCATCCTCCTTTAAAAACGGTTGGGGCCTTGGCCCCGGCGTCAGTTCTCTGTTAGTATACCAAAATTTTGGTTTTAAATAAAGGTAAAAATAAAAGTTCACATTTTGCGGATTCTGTGGCATGATGGTATCACAAGAATCTATGAGGTGATGAAAATGCTGGAGTGCTTTAAGACGGTTTACAGAGGCGGAGAAGCCGAGATCGTTGAAAAAAAGTCCCGCTTCATCGGAACTGTGCGGCCGGTGGAGTCTGAGGAGGAGGCCTTTGCCTTTCTGGAGGAAATGCGGAAAAAATACTGGGACGCTACCCATAACTGTTTTGCTTTTGTGGCCGGGGAACGGCGGGAATGGGTCCGGGCCGCGGATGACGGAGAGCCTTCCGGAACCGCGGGGCGGCCTATGCTGGATGTGCTGCTGGGGGAGGACCTGTACAACACGGCGGTGGTGGTGACCCGTTACTTCGGAGGTACGCTGCTGGGCACCGGCGGTCTGGTGCGGGCCTACTCCAGGGCGGTACAGGAAGCGCTGAAATCCTGCGTTATCCTGGAAAAGCGCCATGGAGTCCGGCTGGAGATCCGGGGGGACTATACAGATCTGGGAAAAATCCAGTATATTCTGGGACAGAGAAAGATCCCGCTCCTGGGATCTGAATACACAGACCGGGTGCTTCTGGAAGTGATTCTTCCGAAAGCGGAGGAACGGGATCTGTTAAAAGCTCTCACCGAAGCCACCGGAGGAAAAGCCGTCCTGGAGGAAAAGGGGGAGTCCTATTATGGGATTATAGACGGAGAAGTAAAGCTGTTCTGAACCTTAGCAGGTCTCCGGCTCTTCATAAGTCTCACCCAGGGTGTCAACGGTCATGGACTGAATTATCTGGGGAGTTTTCGGGCAGTCACGGAAATCGGTGGGTGTATTGGCGATTCGATCCACCACATCCATTCCCTCCGTGATTTTTCCGAAAGCCGCGTAAGCTCCGTCCAGATGGGGCGCGTTTTTGTGCATAATAAAAAACTGGCTTCCGGCGGAGTCCGGATGCATGGCCCGGGCCATGGAGAGAACGCCCTCTGTGTGCTTCAGGTCGTTTTTTACGCCGTTCTGGGCGAATTCTCCTTTAATGGAGTAGCCGGGACCGCCTGTGCCTGTGCCTTGGGGACATCCGCCCTGAATCATAAATCCGGGAATGACCCGGTGAAAGGTCAGGCCGTTGTAGAAGCCCTTCCGGATCAGAGAGATAAAGTTGCGGACCGTGTTGGGAGCGATTTCCGGATAAAGTTCCGCTTTCATGACGGAGCCGTCTTCCATAGTGATGGTTACAACTGGATTTGACATAGTAAAAATTCCTTTCTGTACAGATTGGACTGTCTGTGACAGGCCAGTCTCATTATAAGCCCTGGCCGGCAAAAGCGCAATCTTTCCTTGCAGGTCCACGACCGTTGTGCTAAGATACCCTCAGTGTACCACAGAGAAAATATGGACAGACAGGAGAACGTGTATGCAAATAGAAAGCTTCAGCGAGAAGGACACCTTTGAGCTGGGAAGAAAAATAGGAGAAAAGGCCGGACCGGGGCAGATCTACACCCTGGACGGGGATCTGGGCGTGGGGAAGACGGTGTTTACCAAAGGCCTGGCCCGGGGCCTGGGCATCCGGGAGCCGGTAAACAGCCCTACCTTTACTATTGTACAGGAGTACCGGGACGGCAGACTGCCCCTTTATCATTTCGATGTATACCGGATTGAGGATCCGGAGGAAATGGAAGAGATCGGATACGACGATTACTTTTTCGGGGAGGGAGTCTGTCTGATAGAATGGGCGGAGAAGATCCGGGAACTGCTTCCGGAGAAAGTGATCCGGATCACCATAGAAAAACAGCTGGAAAAAGGATTCGATTACAGAACTATTATAATAGAAGGAATGGAGGAAGAGCATGAAGATACTGGCCATTGACAGTTCAGGGCTCACCGCTTCCGCGGCCGTGACGGAAAACGGAATCCTGACAGCGGAATATACGGTAAATTATAAGAAAACACATTCCCAGACCCTGCTGCCTATGATTGATGAGATATCCCGGATGATTGAACTGGATCTGAATACCCTGGACGCCATTGCGGTGGCCGGCGGCCCGGGATCTTTCACCGGGCTGCGGATCGGATCCGCTACCGCCAAAGGTCTGGGGCTGGCCCTGGGAAAACCTCTGATCGCTGTTCCTACCGCAGACGCCCTGGCTTTCAATCTCTACGGGGCTGCAGGAGTGATCTGCCCTATGATGGATGCCCGCCGGTCTCAGGTCTATACCGGGATTTACCGGTTCCGGGGCGATGATTTTATAACGGTTCTGCCCCAGCGGGCAGAGGCAGTGGAGGAGACCGCCGCGCGGCTCAATGCACTGGGAGAACCGGTGATCCTTCTGGGAGACGGAGCATCGGTCTACCGGGATCAGTTGAAAGAATTGCTGCAGGTGTCCTGGACCATGGCCCCCGCCCATGTAAACCGGCAGAGAGCCGGAGCGGTGGCGGCCCTGGGAGAGAGGTATTTCCTGGAAGGCAGAACCGAGACCGCCGCGGAACATAAGCCGGAGTACCTGCGGCTTTCCCAGGCAGAACGGGAACGGGCGGAACGGGAAAGAGCAGAGAGAGGAGAGGACAGGGAATGACAGTAAGAGAAATGACTCTGGAGGATCTGGATCAGGTGATGGCTATCGAAAGGGAGAATTTCTCCGTCCCCTGGACGGAAAACGGATTTTTCAGTTTCCTGATCCGGCAGGATACTCTGTTCCTGGCGGCGGAGGAAGATGGGGAGATCGCCGGCTACTGCGGGGCTGTCCTGGTGCCGGATGAGGGAGACATCACCAATGTTTCGGTAGCCTCAAACAGGAGAAGGCAGGGGGTGGGCACTCTGCTGGTCCGGGAACTGATCCGGCGGGCGGGGGAGGCCGGAGTGACAAAGCTTTACCTGGAAGTCCGGGCCGGCAATCAGGCGGCCATAGAGCTCTATGAAAAGCTGGGCTTTCAGAAAGACGGCCTGCGCAGGGATTATTATGAAGAACCCAGAGAGGACGCGGTTCTCATGAGCAGAAAATAGCAGGCCTTTCCAGAACTGCCCGTACTTCCCACTGGAATCCCGGGCGGCCCTGTATTATACTGTAGGAGACATGTCAAAGACCGGAGAGGCCCAGGGCGGATTCGGCGGAGAAAAATACAGGAGAGCATGAAACGGGGAGGCTGCGTATGAGAAAATATAACAAAAGCACAGGGGAACTGGAGACGGCGGTCTGCAACTGCTGCGGGAAAAAAATGCTGGTGGAGCAGGGGATTGTAAAAGAAGGAATCTGTTCCGTGGATGTGGACTGGGGATATTTTTCCGGGAAAGATACCATGAGCCACCACTTTGATCTCTGTGAGGAATGTTACGACCGCTTTACCGCGGAATTTAAAGTTCCCGTGGAAGAGGAAGAAGCTACAGAAGTTTCATAGACAAAGCGGGAAAAATCTGGTATGATAGTACAGGAGTTTCCCACAGGAAACCACTAAAGAAGAACGCGGGGTAAAAGATATGTTTGGACCAACCTTTGACATGATATTTCTGGTGATCTGCGGAGTTTTGTCCGTAGTGTTCTTTCTGGGGAAAGGGGACGGCGTCCTGAGAGCCTTTACCTCCAGGGAACTGAGAGACAGAAAAAGCGGCAGAACCGCGGAGGAGGAGAGAAAGTATCAGTTCGCCATCGGGATTTTTCTGCTGGTGCTTGCCTTATGTTCCCTGATGATGTTTCTCGTCCCGTCTCAGATCACGGCGATCATTGAGCTGGTAGTGGTTATCGGGGGTATGATTATCCTGTTTGTGTATCTGAAAAAGAAATTTCCCCAGTAAAAAGTTTTTGCGAATGATTCGCGGGTAAGGGGGAATCCTAGAGGATGTCCAGAGTTCTGGATGTCCTCTTTTTGTTATGGGCAAAGCCCTTCGGACAGAGAAGGGGCAGAAGTTTTCTGACAAACGGATTTTACAAAAGTCTTTCGTGATTTTACAGGAATTTAACATAGCCCGCGTTTTGCATTTTACATTGGGCTGTTACTATATTTCATGTAAAATCCAATTGTAAAAAACCAACAACAAAAAGAACAGGAGAAAATTATTTATGAAGAAAAAAGTAGTGGCAATCATGATGACAGCGGCTATGGCAGCATCTATGATGCTGGCCGGATGCGGAAACAGCGATGACAACGCGGACACCAACAACGGAAGCAGCGCGGAAGCAACAGAGGCTCCCGAAGCTGAGAAAGAAGGCGGCGAGACCGCAGGAGCGGAAGGCCCCATCGTGGTAGTATCCCGTGAGGACGGTTCCGGTACCAGAGGAGCTTTTGTAGAGCTGTTCGGCATCGAGCAGAAAGATGAGTCCGGCGAGAAAGTGGACATGACCATTCCCACTGCTGAGATTACCAACAGCACCTCCGTTATGATGACTACCGTGGCAGGCAATAAAGCGGCTATCGGTTACATCTCTCTGGGCTCTCTGGATGAGACTGTAAAGGCTGTTAAAATTGACGGAGCCGAGGCCAGTGTAGAGACTGTAAAAGATGGTTCCTACAAAGTAAGCCGTCCCTTCAATATCGTAACTAAGACTGAGGGTGTCAGCGAGGCTGCCCAGAACTTTATTGACTATATCATGAGCGCTGAGGGCCAGGAAGTAATCAACGAGGAAGGCTACATCGGAGATGACGCCGCCGAGGCATTCGCAGGCGCCGCGGGTTCCGGCACAGTTACCGTAGCAGGCTCCTCTTCCGTAACACCGGTTATGGAAAAGCTGGCAGAGGCTTATGAAGCTATCAACGGAGATGTAGACGTACAGGTACAGCAGTCTGACTCCACCACCGGCATCACCAATGCCATCGACGGCGTATGCGATATCGGAATGGCTTCCCGCGCGGTCAATGACGACGAGCTGAGCCAGGGTGTGGAGGCAACTGTAATCGCTACAGATGGCATCGCCGTAATCGTAAGCCCGGACAGCCCCATTGATGAGCTGACCAGCGAGCAGGTGATGCAGATCTACACCGGTGAAGTAACCGACTGGTCCGAAATTTAATCTGACATACACTGAACCGAAAACAGAAGTACATCGTGACTGATAGAATATGCGGCAGTCACCCCGCAGGGGACAGAGCTTAGCCTGTCCCCTGTTTTATGGAGACAGTACTTTACATTCCTTTAACAAATCCGAGGAGAACTGCTATGAAAGCAAAATCAAGTTTTAAGGAAAGCGCTATGCGGATTGTGTTCCTGGTGGCTGCCTGTGTGTCAGTCCTGGCCGTCGCGCTGATCTGCATTTTCCTGTTTGCCAATGGTATTCCCGCTATGAAGGAGATCGGATTTCTGGACTTCCTGATCGGAGATACCTGGAGGCCCAGTAATGATCTGTACGGAATCCTGCCCTTCATTCTGGGAAGTATTTATGTAACGGCCGGTGCCATTATCGTAGGTGTTCCCATTGCCATTCTCACCTCCGTGTTTATGGCGTACTACTGCCCCAAAAAGCTGTACGGCCCCCTGAAAGCGGGAATTAACCTTATGGCAGGAGTTCCTTCTGTTGTTTACGGCTTCTTTGGTCTGGTAGTTCTGGTACCCCTGGTTCAGGATGTGTTCCATCTTGCCAGCGGAAAGACCATGCTGACGGCCTCTCTGATGCTGGCCATTATGATCCTTCCCACTGTGGTGGGAGTCATCGAACCCGCCCTGAAGAGCGTGCCGAGAAGTTATTACGAAGGAGCTCTGGCACTGGGCGCCTCCCACTCCAAAAGTGTATTTTTTACCGTCGTTCCCGCTGCCAAATCCGGTATTATGGCAGGAACGGTTCTGGGTATCGGCCGTGCTATCGGAGAAACCATGGCCGTGATCATGATCGCCGGAAATCAGACGGCCATGCCCAGCGGGCTTCTGGCCGGCGTCCGGACCATGACTTCCAATATCGTGCTGGAGATGGGATACGCGTCAGGACTTCACAGAGAGTCTCTGATTGCCACCGGTGTGGTGCTGTTCGTGTTTATCCTGATCATCAACCTTTGTCTGTCACTGCTGAACAGGAGGGCCGCTCATGAGTAATCCAAATAATTCTAAATCTAACATACAGGCAGGGCAGGAGCCCCGGGCCGCTGCCGCCATTCCCTATAAGAAAAGCGCTTTCTCACTGGTAATGACAGTGCTGACCTGGGCGGCGGCGGTGCTTTCCGTAGCGATCCTGGTATTCCTGGTAGGCTTTGTGCTGATCCGGGGAGTGGGAAATATCACGCCGGATCTGTTTTCCCTGAAATACACCACAGAAAACGCTTCTGTGATCCCGGCGATTGTCAATACCCTGGAGATGACGGTCATCGCTCTGCTGATCGCTGTGCCTATCGGTATCTGTGCCGCTATTTTCCTGGTAGAGTATACCAACAATACAGGAAAAGTGGTGGGAATCATCCGGATCACCGCAGAAACGCTTTCCGGTATTCCTTCTATAGTATATGGCCTGTTCGGTATGCTGTTTTTTACCATTGCCCTGAAACTGGGATATTCCATGATTTCGGGAGCTTTGACCCTGGCTATCATGGTACTTCCCCTGATTATGCGTACCTCCGAGGAGGCGCTGAAATCTGTGCCGGTATCTTACCGGGAAGCCAGCTTCGGACTGGGCGCCGGCAAACTGAGAACGATTTTTAAGATCGTGCTTCCCGCGGCTATGCCGGGAATCCTCTCCGGAATCATTCTGGCCACGGGACGTATCGTGGGAGAGACGGCAGCTCTGCTGTACACGGCCGGTTCTGTGGCCCAGTACGCGGCCCCCATGGATTCCGGAAGAACACTGGCTGTCCACATGTATGTGCTTTCCTCTGAGGGACTCTATATGGACAAAGCCTTTGCCACAGCCGTGATCCTGCTGGTCATGGTGCTTCTGATCAACGCAGTTTCCAGCTTCTTTGCCAAGAAGATAACGAAAGGATAAATAAGATGGATAAGATGACGATTGAAAACATGAACCTCCATTACGGAGATTTCCATGCGCTGAAAGATGTAAACATTCAGATTCACGAAAAAGAGATCACCGCTTTCATCGGTCCCTCCGGCTGTGGAAAATCCACTCTTCTGAAGTCCCTGAACCGTATGAACGACCTGGTGGAGGGATGCAAAATCACCGGAAAGATCCTGCTGGACGACATGGATATCTACGCCAAAAATACCGACGTGAACATGCTGAGAAAGAGAGTGGGCATGGTGTTCCAGAAGGCGAATCCCTTCCCCATGAGCATTTATGACAATGTGGCCTACGGCCCCAAGACCCACGGCGTTCATTCCAAGGTAAAACTGGACGAGATCGTGGAGAGATCCCTGCGCCAGGCGGCCATCTGGGATGAGGTAAAGGACAGGCTGAAAACCAGCGCCCTGGGAATGTCCGGCGGGCAGCAGCAGAGACTCTGTATTGCCAGAGCCCTGGCCGTGCAGCCGGAAGTGCTGCTTATGGACGAGTCCACCTCTGCCCTGGATCCCATTTCTACTTCCAAGATCGAAGATCTTGTGCAGGAACTGAAAAAGGATTATACTATTGTGATGGTTACCCACAACATGCAGCAGGCGGCCCGTGTTTCGGATAATACGGTATTTTTCCTGCTGGGCGAGGTGATCGAGCAGAACAAGACGGAAGAACTGTTCTCTATGCCCAGGGATAAGAGAACTGAAGACTACATCTCCGGGAGGTTTGGCTGATATGAGAAATCGTTTTGACAGACAGATGGAAGAACTGCATACAGAACTTATTGAGATGGGGGCTCTCTGCGAGCATGTGATCGGAGAAAGTTTTCAGGCTCTCATGAGCGGAGATATGGAGGCGGCCTCCAAGATCATCGGCCAGGACGCGGCCATTGACCTGAAAGAGAGAGAGATCGAAACTCTCTGCCTGAAACTGCTGCTGCAGCAGCAGCCGGTGGCTTCTGATCTGCGGAAAGTTTCCGCGGCGCTGAAAATGATCACGGATATGGAGCGGATCGGGGATCAGGCTTCGGATATCGCCGAGATTGTCCGCACAGCCGGGGATCTGAGAGCTCCGGCCCAGACGGTGCAGATCGGCGAGATGGCCCAGGCAGCCTCAAAAATGGTAACTGCCAGCATTGATGCCTATGTAAAACAGGATCTGGCGATCGCCCAGCAGGTGATCGCGGATGACGATGATGTAGACCGGCTGTTTGACCTGATCCGTGACGAACTGGCTCACGGCATCGGCAAAGGAGTAGCGTCCGTGGAGCAGACCATGGATATCCTGATGATCGCCAAGTATTTCGAGAGAATCGGCGACCATGCCACCAATATCGCGGAGTGGGTGGAATTTTCCATTACAGGCCACCACAGAGGAGAGGAAACAGAATGATTTATTGTGTTGAAGATGAGAGGAATATCAGAGAGCTGATCGTATATACCCTGGAATCCAGCGGTCTGTCCGCCAAGGGAGTGGAGACGGGCAGTCAGCTCTTTAAGGCTCTGTCAGAGCATCCCGCCTCTCTGATTCTGCTTGACATCATGCTTCCGGAGGAGGACGGTCTTGCGATTCTTCAGAAACTGAAAAGTTCTGAGGTGACCAGAGATATTCCGGTAATCATGGTGACAGCCAAGGGGGCGGAGTATGATAAGGTCAAAGGCCTGAACTGCGGCGCGGACGATTATATTACCAAGCCCTTCGGCATGATGGAATTTATTGCCCGGGTCAGAGCGGTGCTCCGCAGAACCGGCAAAGAAGACAAGGAGAACGCTACCCTGCAGATCGGGGAGCTTCAGGTATTAGTGCAGCAGCATCAGGTGCTGGCAGCCGGCAGAAAAGTCACGCTTACCTTAAAGGAATTTGAATTATTAAAATACCTTATGGAGAATCAAGGGATCGTGCTGTCCAGAGACAGACTGCTGGGCCATGTCTGGGGATATGATTTTGACGGAGAGACCAGAACCGTGGATGTCCATATCCGTACCTTAAGGCAGAAACTGGGAGGCTGCGGTGAACTTATAGAAACAGTCCGGGGCGTTGGCTACCGGATCGGAGGGTAACGACTGTGAGAAAACGAATTTTCAAAAATACAGCGCTGCTGACAGTGATTGCTATCGTGCTGACATTTCTGGCCATGAGTCTGGTTATGTACAACCGGACCTATGAGGAAATGCGCACAGCGGTGGAGGACGAGTGTGAATATCTGAAAGCCTCCCTGGATCAGGCCGGAACAGAATTTCTGACCCCCGCCATCGCGGGAATTTCCGACAGCCGCATTACCCTGATCGATGAGGACGGCACTGTGGTGTTTGAGTCCGAGGAGTCCGCGGATCAGATGGAGAATCACGGGCAGCGTAAGGAGTTTCAGGAGGCGCTGGAGACCGGCGAGGGATCGGACAGCCGCTCTTCCGCTACCTTTTCGGAAAGTACGTATTATTACGCTCTGCGGCTGGACAACGGCATGGTTATCCGGGTGTCCAATACAGCGGACAGCGTGTGGGCTACGGTATTTTCAGGGCTGGGAATCGCCGCGGCTCTCATCGCGGCGTTGGTGATTGTCTCCCTGATTTTCGCGGGAAGGATGACCAATCGTATTGTAAAACCCATCAATCAGCTGGATCTGGAGCATCCGGCGGAAAACGGAAATACCTACGAGGAGATCAGTCCTCTGCTGGGGCGGATCAGCCGGCAGAACCGGCAGATTGAGGATCAGATGGAAAAGCTGCAGCAGAATCAGGAAGAATACATGGCGATTACGGAAAACATGAAGGACGGGCTGATCGTCACCAACCGGACGGCTGTGCTGGCCATTAACCGGTCCGCGCAGAGGCTGTTCGGGGTAACTCAGGAAGAGTGCGTCAATCATGATATCATTACCGTCAACCGCAATCAGGTGCTGAAGGAGGCTCTGGAGGAGGCTCTGGCCGGCAAGGAAAGCGAGAAGCTTCTGGAACTGGGAGACCGGTACTATCAGCTCCTGGCCAATCCTGTCCGGGTGTCTGAAGCAATTTCCGGAGCTGTAATTCTGGTTCTGGATGTGACGGAGAAGCAGGAGGCGGAAAAAATCCGCCGGGAATTTTCCGCCAATGTGTCCCATGAGCTGAAAACCCCGCTGATGTCTATTTCCGGCTACGCGGAAATCATTGAGCACGGCATGGTGCGTCAGGAGGATATCAGCAACTTTGCCGGACGGATTCACGCGGAGGCCAGCCGTCTGTCCAATCTGGTGGAGGATATCATCCGTCTGTCACGGCTGGATGAGGCGGACGGAAGCATGCCCACAGAGACCACAGATCTGCGCGAGATCTGCGGAGAGGTAAAAAAACATCTGGATATGTGCGCCAAAGACAGGGGAATTCAGTTTACCTTTGAGGGGGAAACGTGTCCCATGGATGGAGTGCGTCAGGTTCTCTATGAGATGGTTTACAACCTCTGCGATAACGCCATCAAGTACAATAAAAAGGGCGGCAGCGTAAAACTGAGCCTGAAGGTGGACCAGGGAGATCCGGTGCTGGCGGTGGAAGATACCGGCATCGGCATCGCTCCGGAGGATCAGGAGAGAATTTTTGAAAGATTTTACCGGGTGGACAAGAGCCATTCCAAGGAAACAGGAGGCACAGGACTGGGCCTTTCCATTGTAAAGCACGGAGCGCTTCTCCATCATGGAAAAATCCAGGTGGACAGTACCCCGGGGGCGGGCACCAGGATTGAGATCCGTTTTCCCGGGGACTTAAATCAGGCAAAATAGAAATACAAAAAGAGGCTGGAGACAGCCTCTTTTTTGCGCAAGGATATTGATCTTTTGAAAAGAATGTGATATGTTGAAGATGACCGGAAACGTTACCGATAACGTTTCCGACAATACGCGATGAAGGAGAACAATCATGAGAGAGAGCGGCATTTTACTTCCGATATCCGCCCTGCCCCAGGGGTATGGGATCGGCGGTTTTTCCGGAAAAGCCTATGAATTCGTGGACTGGCTGGCAAAGGCGGGCCAGAAGAACTGGCAGATCCTGCCTCTTGGGCCTACGGGCTACGGGGATTCTCCCTATCAGTCTTTTTCTACTTTTGCCGGGAATCCCTATTATATCGATCTGGACACACTGAAAGAGGAAGGGCTTCTGACAGAGGAGGAGTGCCGGGAGGCGGACTGCGGGGAAAATCCCCGATCGGTAGATTACGGCCGCGTTTATGAGACACGTTTTAAAGTTCTGAGGAAAGCGTTTTCCAGATTTCAGGAAGATGAGGGGTACCGGAGATTCGGCGAAGAAAACGCTTTCTGGCTGGAAGACTATTGCCTGTACATGGCCGTCAAGGGCTCGCAGGCGCAGAATTCCTGGCTGAAATGGCCGGAAGCGCTGAAAAAGCGGCATCCGGAGGCACTGGAACAAGCTGCGGCGGAACTGGAGGAGGAAATCCGATTTTACCGGTTCCAGCAGTACTGCTTTGACCGGCAGTGGAAAAAGCTGAAACAGTATGCCAATGACCGGGGGATCCGCGTCATCGGGGATATTCCCATCTATGTGGCCCTGGACAGCGCGGATGCCTGGGCCAATCCGGAACTGTTCCAGTTCAGTGAGGAGGGGGAACCGCTGGCGGTGGCGGGCTGTCCGCCGGACGCTTTTGCGGCTACGGGCCAGCTCTGGGGAAATCCGCTTTACCGCTGGCCCTACCATGAGGAGACAGAGTATGCCTGGTGGATGAAACGGATCCAGTACTGTTTCAGGCTGTATGATGTGGTGCGGATCGATCATTTCCGGGGCTTTGAATCCTATTATTCCATTCCTTACGGAGACAAGACCGCGGAGTTCGGGCACTGGGAGCCGGGGCCGGGAATCCGATTCTTCCAGACCCTGAAGCAGAAGCTGGGAGATCTGCCCATTATTGCCGAGGATCTGGGATTTCTCACGGAGAATGTGCACCGGCTTCTGCGGGACAGCGGATATCCGGGCATGAAGGTGCTGGAGTTTGCCTTTGATTCCAGAGAGGACAGTGATTACCTGCCCCACAATTACCGTCACAACTGCGTGGTCTACACAGGAACCCATGACAACGACACCCTGGCCGGCTGGTACCAGGCCATGAGCCGGTCTGACCGGGAATTTTCCGTCCGCTATATGAATAACGCCAGGAGCCTGCCGGAGGAGATTCCCTGGGATTTCATCCGCATGGCTCACAGCAGCGTGGCGGATCTGGCGGTGGTACCCATGCAGGATTATCTGGGCCTGGGTACGGAAGCCCGTTTCAATGAGCCTTCTACCCTGGGAAAAAACTGGAAATGGCGGATGCTTCCGGAAGAATGCACCGATGAACTGGCGGAAAAGATACGGAATATGACGAAACTGTACGGGAGACTCTGAGAAGGGAGGCGCATATTTGCTTTGGACGCGGTCACAATCAAAGACATAGCCAAGGAATGCGGGGTCAGCGTCAGCACGGTTTCACGGGCGATGAACGGACACAGGGATATCAATCAGAAAACCAGAGAAAAAATCCTGGAGGTGATTGCCCGGTCCGGCTACGTGCCCAACAACAGTGCCAGAAATCTGAAACGTCTGGAATCCCGGGCGGTAGCCCTGCTGGTGAAAGGCATGGACAACATGTTTTTTCAGGACATTATCGATGTCATAGAGAAAGAAATCCATGACAGAAAATATTCCTGCATTCTGCAGCGGGTGGAGGAAAATGAGGATGAGGTGGATCTGGCTCTGGAACTGGTAAAGGAAAAGAAGCTGCAGGGAATTATCTTTCTGGGCGGTAAATTTGACCATCCCCAGGAAAGCCTCCGGCGGCTCACCGTGCCGTTTGTCATGAGTACCAGCCAGAGAAGAAGCGGCCTTCCGTCCTGCGGGGGAGGGAGTATTTCCGTGGACAATGAAAAGGAAAGCTTCCGTATGGTAGATTACCTTTGCCGGCTGGGACACAGTAAGATCGCGATTCTCACGGCGGCTCCGGATGATGAGAGCATCGGGCGGTTGCGGTTTGACGGGTACCGGACCGCTCTGGCCAGCCACGGGATTCCCTATGAGAGAGAGCTGGTGGTCTGCATGGAACCCGGCAGAGATAAATATAATTTTGCCTCCGGCTACCGGATGACCCGGAGACTGCTGGAGAGGAGGAAAGAATTTTCCGCCCTGTACGCCACCTCGGATACTTTGGCCCTGGGAGCCTGCAGAGCTTTGAAGGACGCCGGGATCCGGATCCCGGAAGAGTGTTCCGTGGCGGGCTTTGACGGTCTGGACGCGGGAAAATATTATATTCCCAGCCTGACCACCCTGGAGCAGCCGGCCAAGGAGATCGGCCGCGCCACAGTGAGTCAGCTGTTTCGCAGAATAGAGAAAAAGGAAATCCGGGAAGAAATGATTTTTGAAGGAAATCTTATAGTTCGGGAATCCACTTCCCAATATCAGTAAGGAGGATTTAATCATGGAAGAAAGATTAGAGCGTTTGCTGAAGGAACGGTTTGGCCGGGGCATCGACAACTGTACAAAGATAGAGATCTTTGACGCTTTGATGGAGATTACAAAAGAAGAACTGAACAGCCGTCCCAGGATCCAGGGAAAGAAAAAACTGTACTATATTTCGGCGGAATTTCTGATTGGAAAACTGCTGTCCAACAATCTCATTAACCTGGGGCTGTACGGCCAGGTGGAGGAAACGCTGGAAAAACACAAGATCAGCCTCTCCGAGATCGAGGAGATGGAGCTGGAGCCGTCCCTGGGAAATGGAGGCCTGGGAAGGCTGGCAGCCTGCTTCCTGGATTCCATCGCCACCCTGGGACTGCCCGGAGACGGGGTAGGCCTGAATTACCATTTTGGGCTGTTCCGCCAGGAATTTTTCCACAACAAACAAAAGGAAGTGAAAAACCCCTGGATATCCCAGAGAAGCTGGCTGGAGAAACAGCCGGAGTCTTTCCGGGTGCCCTTTAAACATTTTACCCTGCGGTCCGAGCTGTATGATATTGTGGTGCCAGGCTATGAGAACGGCTGCAACCGCCTGCATCTGTTCGACCTGGATACTGTGGACGAGACCATGGTTGGGAATGAGAATATCAATTTCCAGAAGGAAAATATCCGCAAAAACCTGACGCTGTTTCTGTATCCGGACGACAGCGATGTGCAGGGACAGCTCCTTAGAATTTATCAGCAGTATTTTATGGTCAGCAACGCCGCCCAGCTGATCCTGAAAGAATGCCAGGAGAAAGGCCTGGATCTCCATCGCCTCAACGACTATGTGGTGATCCAGATCAATGACACGCATCCTTCTCTGGTCATTCCGGAATTGATCCGTCTGCTTCAGGAGAGGGGCTTCACCATGGATGAAGCCATCCGGGTGGTGGAAAAGACCTGCGCTTACACCAACCATACGATCCTGGCGGAGGCTCTGGAAAAATGGCAGATCTCCTATCTGGAACAGGTGGTACCCCATCTGCTGCCAATCATCCGGGAATTGGATGCCAGAGTAAAGGCCAGGTATTCGGATCCCAGGGTGCAGATCATTGACGAGACCCAGAGAGTCCATATGGCTCATATGGATATCCATTACGGATTTTCTGTCAACGGAGTGGCGGCCCTTCACACGGAAATCCTGAAAAATTCCGAGCTGAAGCCTTTCTATGATATTTATCCGGAAAAATTTAACAATAAGACCAACGGCATTACCTTCCGCCGCTGGCTGAAATACTGCAATCCCCAGCTGGCCGCCCTGGTGGAGAGACTGGCGGGAAAAGACGTATGGAAGGATTCCTCCCAGCTGGAGCGTCTGCTGGAATACCGGAAAGATAAAAAGGTTCTGGATCAGCTGGAGAAAATCAAACGGGACAACAAAAAGAAACTGTGCCGTTACCTGTATGAAACACAGAATCTGTCGGTTTCTCCGGATTCTATTTTTGATATTCAGATCAAGCGGCTCCACGAGTACAAGCGGCAGCAGCTGAACGCCCTGTATGTGATCCATAAATACCTGGAAATCAAAAACGGAAAAAAACCGCAGAGACCGGTTACTGTGCTTTTCGGAGGCAAGGCGGCTCCCGCCTACACCATCGCCAAGGATATCATCCATCTGATCCTCTGTCTGCAGCAGCTGCTGGAGGCAGATCCGGAGGTAAGCCCCTGGTTCCGGGTAGCTATGGTGGAAAATTACAATGTGACCAGGGCTTCCAAACTGATTCCGGCGGCGGATATTTCGCAGCAGATCTCCCTGGCCTCCAAGGAAGCCTCCGGCACCGGAAATATGAAATTTATGCTGAACGGAGCGGTGACTCTGGGCACAGAGGACGGAGCCAATGTGGAAATTCGGGATCTGGTAGGGGAGGATAATATTTATATTTTCGGCAAAAAGCCGGCGGAAGTCATCCGGCTTTACGATGAAAAGGGATACAATCCCCGCCGTTACTATGAAAATGACCCGCAGATCCGGGAACTGGTGGACTTTATCATCAGCGAGGAGGTGATGCGTCTGGGAGACCCGGTATGCCTGGAGAGGCTGCACCACGAGCTGGTGTCCAAAGACTGGTTTATGACGCTGCTGGATCTGGAGGAATACATCAAAGTAAGAGATCAGGTTTACAGGGATTACGAGAACCGGGACGCCTGGAATGAGAAGGCTCTGGTGAACATTGCCAAAGCGGGATTTTTCTCTTCAGACCGCACCATCGCCGAGTACAACCGGGATATCTGGCATCTGGGCTGACAGCCCTGTATGCCGCCGGAAGGTGAATGGGCGACTATATGATTTTTTCGTGAAAGCTTCATGAAATCACGCGGAAGGGCTTGACTTTTTATTACTACACCTATAGAATACATTTGGTTGCTTAATAACGCAGGAACAGAAACAGCGAGGAAGTAATGAGATGAGTGACAAAGGGAGTAATAAAGAAACGGGTAAAACAAAAAAACGCCTGATTATTCTGATCGCGGCAGGTATCGTGGTTCTTCTGGCAGCGGCGTATCTGGTTCTCTGTCAGGTGGCGCAGGATCAGGGGATCTGGGAAAATACATCTGTCAACGGCGTGGGGCTGAAGGGCCTGACTATAGAAGAGGCGGAAGAAGCTGTCCAGCAGAAGTTTGTGGAAGACTATCAGGACGCGGCTGTCACCGTAACCCTGGAGGGGCAGGATTTCCAGATTCCGATCTATTCTGTCCTGAAGATGGATGCCTCAGACGAAATCCGGGCAGCGTATGAGACCGGGCATGGGTCATGGATCACCAGAGGACTGGACTGGCTTCGGACACGGCTGGGAGGCGGCGGAAAAAATCTGGAGGTAATTCCCACTGTGGACAGCGGCGAGGCCCTGGATCAGGCTATCGCGGATTCCGGCATACTGGATTACGGCAGCGCTGTGGAGTCCACCTGGGAAGCGACGGATACGGAACTGATTATTCATAAAGGTACCAGCGGTGTGGCTCCTGACCCGGAACAGCTGCGCGCAGCGGTGCAGGAAGCTCTGGAGAATCATAATCTGGAGGAAAAAATTGACTGCCCTACAAGGGAGCAGCAGCCGCAGACTCCGGATTTCCAGCAGATCGCTGACAGCATTTATAAAGATCCGGTCAACGCTTCACTGGACGCAGCCAATAACTACGCGGTGACCGCCAGCGCTACAGGTCTTTCCCTGGACGCGTCCCAGGCCCAGGCGGCTTATGACGCCGCCGCGGAAGGCACGGATGTGACGGTGCCTCTGACCATTACGCAGCCCAGCATCACCACCGAGGCCCTGAACGCCAATCTGTTCAAGGATGTTCTGGGAACCTACCAGTCTTCCGTGACGGGTGACAGCGGGAAAAAGACCAATATCAGTCTGGCTGTGAATATGTGCAACGGCATTATTCTTCTGCCGGGGGAAACCTTTTCCTACAACGGGATCATCGGGGAGACATCCCCGGAGCAGGGCTTCCAGATGGCGAACGTTTATCAGGACGGAGAAGTAGTCCAGGAGCCCGGCGGCGGAGTCTGCCAGGTATCCTCCACCATATTCTCTGCTCTGCTGTATACGGATCTGGAAGTGGTGCAGCGGCAGAATCATTCCATGATTGTCAATTATGTACCCCGGGGCATGGACGCTACAGTGTACTGGGATCAGCCGGATTTCCGCTTTAAAAACAATCACGCCTATCCCATCAAGCTCTCTTTGAGCTTTGAAAACAACGTGATCACAGTACAGATCATCGGCACCAAGGAGAGCGATCTCACCGTAGACTGCCGGGTAGAGCAGACAGGTGATATGGTGTACGATACTTACCGGGATTATTACGATGCCAGCGGCAATCTGGTAAACAGTGAGTATGTCTGCCACAGCGAGTACAAACCGGTGTCTTAAAAGAAAATCAAGAGAAGGATAAGAGGCAATCCCCCTGGAGAATCCTGACATTTCAGAATCCGGATTCTCCAGGGGATTGCCTCTTTTTTGCGCGCTGTACCGACTGTTTGATTTTTTACGGCAAATGATGATTGTATCCGGGCACAGAATGTGGTATTCTGTATCTGAACAGCAGTTCTATGTTTCTTTGCGGCAGATCGCCGCGGATACCCATTTATTAAAATTGAAAAGCGTTTGGCAGACCAGGGGAAAGCCTTGACCTTTTGACGCCGGCATCTTACAATGAGTGCAGAGAATGCAGGGGTACGAAGGCCTTTTTCCGCAGCCGGCAGCCGTATGAATCTGGAGATGCAGATGATGGCGTACGGCTACTGGAAGGAGAGGGTTCTGTTCTATCTCTGCAGGATTTATACCGGGCAGCTGAAAAAGGGAGAAAGCTACGACAAACTGAAGAAATGCGTCCATGTAAGCGTGCTGGGCTTTAACCAGTTTCCGGAGGA